>NZ_JBFBGU010000003.1:0-532905 GCF_040684855.1 Actinoplanes sp. NPDC089786 | reverse complement strand
GACCCAGCACCTGCTCCTGGACGGGCCGCTGGCAGCCGCGGAACCGAAGAAGTTGCGCTACCGGTTGCTACACGTCGCCGCGAAACTCACCCGCACCGCCCGGACCACCACCCTGCGCATCGCCGCCGACTGGCCCTGGACCAGCGACCTCGTCCAAGCCTTCGAACGCCTTGCCGCGCTACCCGAACCCGTTACCTAACAACGGAATCCGCCGCACCAACCACAGGACCACGGAGAAACCCGGCCAACAGCCGGGCGACACCGCCTGCCCCGGCCACCAAACCTATCCCCAACCAAACAAACGCAACGACCCACGCCACTTAATGAAAGACGGAGGCTAGCTGATGCAGCCCAACGAATGCGGGACATGGCCCTGGGCATCCGAGCGCGCTTCCCGCGACGGCCGGACTGGACATCTGGCGCATCGGGCGCACACGACCACGCTGGCCGGACACGCATCAGCCGACGTCCCACCTTCGATCACTCGTGGAGACTCCATGTCGCAACGCGAGCAATTCCCGACGACCTCAACCCTTCGCCGCGCCGTGCTCACCGGCTCAGCGGGCTTCATCGGCTCACACCTCGCCCAGGCACTCGCCCAAGCCGGCACTACGGTTATCGGCGTCGACCGCCGTGACTCATCCACCGACCCGGCCTGCGCCGCCAACCTCGCCGCCCTGCGAGGGCATCCGCGCTATCACCACGTCACTGCTGACCTGTGCAACTGCGCGATCGATCCGCTGCTGATCGACGCGGATGCGGTTTTTCAACTCGCCGCGATACCCGGCGTGCGGCCCTCCTGGGGGCCGCAGTTCGGTGATTACCTCGCGTCCAACGTGCTCGCTACCCACCGAATCTTGGAAGCCTGCACCCGCATCAGCGTCCCGCGGCTGGTCGTCGCTTCCTCCTCCAGCGTCTACGGGGCGACCGACGGCGCCCCGAGCGCCGAAGACGACCGGCCCATGCCAGCCTCCCCATATGCGATCACCAAGCTCGCCGAGGAACAACTCTGCCTCGCCTACGCCGAGCGCCCGGGCGGCCCAAACGTCGTCGCTCTGCGGTACTTCTCCGTCTACGGCCCCCGCCAACGCTCCGACATGTTCACCCACTGCGCGCTCCACGCTGGCCTGACCGGCAAGCCGCTGCATCTCTATGGGGACGGCCGCCAACAGCGCGGCTTCACCTATATCGACGACGCGGTCGCCGCCACCATCGCCGCCGCTGTCGTACCAACCGCCCATGGCACCATCAACGTCGGCGGAGGCTCAACGGCTTCGCTGTTGGACGTGATCGACATCGTGACCACGCTCATCAGCCACGACATCCATATTGAGCAGGATGAGGCAATCAGTGGTGACGTCCTGCTCACCCGTGCTGACCCCACCCGCGCCCGCAAGGTCCTCGGTTGGCACCCGCAAGTCGATCTCCACAACGGAATCCACGCCCATATGCAGGAAATGGCTACGACAGCCTCCTATCGGTGTCGGACCGTTCAGCCCCACAAGCTGTGACCCGGTCATCATCTCGTTGCGAACCCCTGGCCGGCACCTGGCGATCCCGGTGAAGGTGCGTGGGCGACACTTCGCGCCTTCTTACAGAAGGCGCGGGGTTGTCGATGCATGGCTGCTCGCGACGTGGTGGTCTCCCAAGGTGGAGGGATGACGCGTACTCGGAGAGTGCTCGGCTGGTCGATGTCGATTGGTGCCGGCCCGCTGTTAATTGGATCAGGCTTCTTTTACGCGGTTCGCATCTCGACAGTGCCGACAAGTGGGGCAGCGTGGCCGGTGGCCTGGTAGCCCTGCTCGGACTACCGCTGACCCTTTACAGCCTGGCGCACCTCCGGAACGAGCCGGCAGTCGGTGGTCAAAAAGTTGCGAACGTCCAGGTCGGCGGCAGCGTGGATTTGGTCAGGAACGTCGACGGAAATGTAGGAATCGGTGTGCGGCTGGCGCCCGCCGCCGAGCCAGCTGCCGACCACCCGCGCAAACGACAACCGGGTGGTCAGTCGGTCACCAAATCGCGGATCGAGGGCCCGGCCCACCTGATCGACGGTGTCGGCGGCGACCTCGAGATCAGCGGCTGAGCTGGATGGCACTCCGGTCGAAGGGCCCATCAACGATCGTGTTCGGCGACGTCATCTCGGTGGAGCACGTCGGTCGTGACGTGATCATCAGCAAACAGCGTCCGCCCTACCGCTTCGAGAGCTTCCCAATGGACGCGGTGCCGCTGGCAGCTGGCCAGGCCCGGCGGCAACCGAGCAGGCTGTTGCTTGCCCGGCACCAGATTGTTCCGCTCGTTGGCAGAGACGACGAATTGGCCGACGTGTGCCGCTGGCTCGACTCTCCGGGGCAGGTCAGACTGAGGCTAGTACACGCCCCGGGCGGTCATGGCAAGACCCGCCTTGCCCAGGAAGCGGCGGCCCGCAGCTTTGCGGCGGGTTGGTCGGTGTGGCGGGCCCTACACTCGCCCATGCCCCCGCCGAACAGCCAAGCCGCGATCGGTGAGACGGGGCGGGTCCTGGTCGCGGACGAAAGGCGCCAAGCCGCCGTAGACATAGGCAATTGTCTATGACACTGTGGATGGACCTACTTCCCACGGGGGGGATCATGAGGCGTCGTTCAATGCTGTCCGCAATGGCTGCCGGAGTCGGCGCGGTCGCCTTGGAGCCGTATGCGGCCCACGCCGCGACCGCCCTGGCGGCAGACGATCTGACGGCATTCCGCGGTATCGTTCAGTCGTATTTCCAGAATCGCGCGATCGGTATCACTCAGGCGGGCAAGCGCTTGACCTCCGCCGATTGGCGGCAATCTTCCATCAGCGCCTTCGGCGTTGCGACCGATGACGAGGCGCCCGAGATCCTGGCCGGTGGCGACCTCGCCCGCAAGGCGCACGGCGGCTATGCCGGCGCCCACGCAACCGTAAGCCTGACGATTCGTTCCGCGAGTGCTCACGAGGTCGTTCTGGGTGTGGAGGAATTGACCAGCCTGGGCTTTGCGGGCGCCCATCCCCCGCACATCCCGGAGAGCCGGTATCGGCTCGTCCACGAGGTCCGGCTCGTCCGCGACCGGTCGCGCGGATGGTTGCTCGCCGACGCACGGGTCGAGAGCGACGGCGCTCTTCCGCCGTTGACCCAGCCGCGTCTCGACCGGGCCGGTCGGCGATCGGCCGCGGCGTCCGCCATCGTCGGGCCGGCGGCGGGCCCGGCTTCGGAGGTCGCGCCGGTCCACGTCGCGACCCGCAGGGAGCGCCTCGACTCCGTGTACAACCACGATGAGATGATTCGGTACGCCGCCACGTGGGCGACGAGCCGGAATCCCGATTTCCCCGACTATCACAACAACGGCGGGGATTGCACCAGCTTCGTCTCGCAGATCATGTTCCGCGGCGGATGGGCCCAGATCGGGCCGCCCGGCCAGTCCACCCTCTCCAAATGGTTCTACGGATCAACGGTGAACACGTGCAGCTACACGTGGGGAGCCGCCGCCAACTGGCACTCGTTCGCCACCCTCTATGCCGCCAGATTCGAGGCGGTTTCGAACGTCTATTACTGCCAGGACTCCGATGTGGTCCAGTACGACTGGAACATCACCGCCGACGACAAAATCAATCACACGCAATTTGTCTCGAACAACTACTACGACGAGCACACGGTCGAGCTGTACATGACCCAGCACGACAACGATTACTCGTATCGTCCGTTGTCCGAGATTCTCGCCGATGTGTCCGTGAAATACCCGAGAATGCAGGTGTACGGGTTGACTCACTCGGTATGGTGAATCCATGACGACGCGAGGCCGGGGACCGCTCGTGACACTCGCCGCCGCGGCACTGCTCGCAGCAGGCGGATGTGGCGGAGGTCCCCGGCCGGACGACAACGATCCCTGGGATGTGGTGACGTCCTACATCGACGCCGTCAACGCCCGGGACGTGGATGCCATCGATGACATGGTGGCTCCCGACGCCGACGCGCCGACATTGGCCGCCGATCGGGTCGAACGCCTTGGCGGACGTAGCCTGAGTTACGAATCCCTGCAGTTCCACAGCGTCGGCGTCGCCGGTCTCACCACTGTGGACCTCGATCTGCGCAGCGGTGACGCGGGTGACACCACGGTCTACAAGGATTCTCTGTCGCTCGCCCGTCTCGACGGCCATTGGTACATCGTGCCCGGCGCGAAGAGCTGAAGCGACCACGCCGCCTCTCGCCGGTCAATGGTGGACGTGCGCGCGCTGCCCCTCGCGGTCGAACACCTCGATCAGCTCGGCCGGCCCGCCGATCGCGGTCTTCGCGTGCGGGGTCATCGTCGAGAACCCGGCGGCTTCAGGCCGTGACCTGGCGAGGCATCCACGGGCGACGACGCGCCGCAGCGGATCAGCGTCAACGTCTCCGCCCGCCAGCTCGCCGAACCCGGCTTCACCCAGCTCGTCACCGAAGTCCTGGCCTGGACCGGCCTCGGCGCCTGCAACCTCGTCGTCGAGGTCACCGAAACCGCCGTGTTCGAACACCTTGACCTCTGCCCTGGAGAGACGCCGGCTGAGCTTGTCGAAATGAGGGTCGAGCTCGACAAATTCGTCGGCGAAATCTCGAAGGTCTCTGCTAGTAGCATGCCTCCAGAAGACAACACGCAGTTTAATACCTCGACGCCGCAATACCTCGAATGTCGGAAGAAAGTCACCGTCGCCTCCAACTAGCACTGCGGTGTCTCCGCGTTCTGGTTTCATCCACAAGAACGCGTCTTCCAGCATCGTTGCCGCAATCGCGTTATCCACCCTCTTCTCCTTGTTTGATTGATTACGCAGGAACGTTTCCACCTCGAAGCCTTCATCGCGTGCACGCTTCCACAGAGAGTCGTTGGCAGGCGGCCTAGATCCCCATAACTTAGATCGCCCAATATGTGCATCGATTGGGCACGCGACCTCATACAGATAGCCGAAGTCGTACCCCCACTCATGGTCGACGATTCGTCCCCGCGTTGCCTCATAAACGTCGCGCGCTTGACCCCGTCGCACCGCACTAATCCGCTGCCCCTCGATCCAAACGTTTGAGTTGTCAACATAACGAAAAGCGTCACGGCGAACTTCCTTCCGATATTGAGCTTTTTTGTACTCGGTGGCGTACCGCCTCGGCACTGCATCTTGGACGCCTACAGCCGTCGAATCGGCCTCCCGAACGCATGGGGTCGAAAGTGTTCGTCATGTGCGAAAGCTCGGGCGGAGGGGTTGCCCGTTCGGACCTTGGCTGTGCTTCCTGGGAGTTGTATCCCGTGTGGCCGGTCGCCCGTCCGCAGGGGCCCGTGCCTATGCAGCCTTCAGTGTGCAAGCCGGTTCACGGGTCTGAGGACTGATCAGGGCGGCTGGTTGGCATCGGGCGGCTCCGGTGGTCGGGCGTACCCCCAATCAGGCACCCACACCGGTGAGTTGAGCCCCGGTGTCCGACACATCGTCGATGCGTCTGTCGCCGCCTGTCGCGGGTGACAGACGCAGTCGTGCGCATGAGCCGGCACCTTGCTCCTCGCGGCCATACCCTGGGTGTCAGGGTTCGGTGAGACCAGCGGTTCACAGGTGTAGCCCGCCCGGGGCGAGGATGGATTGATCACGTTGACGCTCAACACGCTGGACCCGTTGGTAGGCGACGATAGGGATATGGCCAAGAAACCGCGTACGGATCGGCCACGACGGCGTTCGTTCAGTCCGGCGGAGAAACTCCGGCTGCTCGCCGGTTACGAGACGGCGGTGCAGTCGGGCACGGGTAACGCTTTCCTGCGGGAGAACGGCTTGTACTCGTCGTTGATCAGTGAGTGGCGCCGGACCCGCGACGCTACGGGTGCACGTCTCCCACCGGGCGGCGGCCGGCCTGGCAGGGGTCTCGAGGGCCACCGCGCACCGCCGGGCCGTCCTGGGCCCGGGCCGGCCCCCGATGCCGCGCCGGGCACCAGCCAACCGGCTCAGCGCCGGCGAGCGGGCCCAGATGCTGGCGGTACTCAACAGCGACCGGTTCGTCGACACCACCCCGATCGAGGTGTTCGCGACCCTGCTCGACGAGGGCGTCTACCTGGCCTCGGTGGCCACCCTCTACCGGGTCCTGCGCGCCAACCGGCAGGTCGCCGAACGGCGCCGCCTGGCCCGGCATCCCGCTCGGGCCCGGCCGGAGTTGATCGCGACCGGGCCGGGGCAGGTGTTCTCCTGGGACATCACCAAGCTGCCCGGCCCGAGCCGGGGCGTCTACTACGACGCCTACGTGATGATCGACATTTACAGCCGCTACATCGTCGGCTACAAGGTCGCCGCCACCGAGTCCGCGGTGCTGGCCGAGCAGTTCATCGCCGACGTGTTCACGGTCCATGGCATCCCGCAGGTCGTGCACGCCGACCGGGGCACCTCGATGACCTCGAAGAGGGTCGCTGATCTGCTCGCCGACCTACACGTGCTGCGGTCACACTCACGTCCGCACGTATCGAATGACAATCCGTACTCCGAAGCGGCGTTCAAGACGGTGAAATACCATCCCAGCTTCCCGGGGCGCTTCGGGTCACTGCAAGACGCCCGGGCGTTCTGCGACTCGTTTTTCACCTGGTACAACCACGAACACCACCACACCGGGATCGGTCTGCACACCCCGGCCGCGGTCCACTACGGCCACGCCGACGCGGTAACCGTTGCCCGCCAACAGATCCTGGACACCGCCTGGGCCCAAAATCCCGAACGGTTCACCCGCAGGCCCCAACCGAAATCCCTGCGGCTGGCCGACACCGCCTGGATCAACAAACCCGAACCCGCCACCGACCAGAACGAGGCCCTGATCCTCGCTGCTTAACACCCACTGGTCTCACCGATCTTGACAAATTCCGATATGCGGCACTTCCAGCGCCATGGGCACTGTGACGCGCACTCCCTCTGGTTCAGATCGTGGGTGTGCGTCACGGGCGAATCCGTGGGCGTTCAGGTGTTGCCGGGTGGCCGCTGCTCGCCCCGTTGCCCTGCGCCGCTGTGGAGTCTTTCGATGCGTGTCGATCATGTCTGTCACCGGCACCCAACTGGGTGCCGGTCTGCTGGTGTTTCCAGTGTCCTGGTGGCGGTCCCGCCGGGTGTGCGGGCGGGGGTCCTGCTTGATGAGGACACCCAACCGGACGGGCTGCCCGGTCTGACAGCCCAGCTCAGCGCCGCCCTGTCAGTAATCGCCGCTGCTACGACTGATCCCTTCCTGGGGATCCCCGGGTGGGGTGTCGCGGCTATAGGCCGGCCGTGGCGTGGTTGCCGGCAACCTGGGGGTGGCCGGTGAGTGAGCCGATCCTGCGGGTGCAGTCCGCGGTGACCGGCCGGGACCTGATCCTGCTGGGCTGGCTGGCCGATCACGCGGTGCTGACCACCGAGCAGATCGCCGCCGGGCTGTTCCCGTCGGTCAACTTCGCCCAGCGCCGCCTACGCGCCCTGCTGGCGATGCGACTGGTCGACCGGTTCCGGCCGCAACGCGCCGACGGTGGCTCGTTCCCCTACCACTGGCTACTCGCCCAGCTCGGCGTCGACGTGATCGCCGCCCAGCGCGGCGAACCAGTGCCACGCCGCACCCATGCCCGCGAACGGCGCTGGGCGTTGACCAGCCGGGCGAACCTGCCACACCTGCTCGGTGTCAACGACTTCTTCACCAGCCTCGCCGCGCACGCCCGCACCCATCCCGACGCCGACCTGCAACGCTGGTGGTCCGCCTCGCGCTGTCAGCAGACCGGAGCGTTCACCCGTCATGTCACCGTCCCGGACGGACGCCTCGACCCGGCCGCGCTGGCCTACATCCCGACCGTCCGCCCGGACGGACACGGCATCTTCACCAGCAGCGGACAGAGCACGGCGTTCTTCCTGGAGTACGACACCGGCACCGAACCGATCGGCCGCCTGGTCGGCAAACTCGACGGCTACCACCGTCTCGCCCGGATCACCGGGAACCTTTGGCCGGTGCTGTTCTGGCTCCCCAACCCCACCCGGGAACGCCACCTGCACACCGCCCTGACCGACGCCAGCGTCGGCTACCCGAGCGCCACCGCCGTGCACGACCATCGCGGCGCCTACGCCCGCCGCCCGCCCGCCGGTGACCCATCGAGGCCGTCTGACAGCCACGTGAACAACCCGGCCGGTCCGGTCTGGTGGCTGCATCACCACGACGGCCCCACCCTGCCCCTGGCCGCTCTGAACGCGACCATCACCGCCCGCACCCGCGACACCGCCGCATGACCGGCGACTGTCATCGGCTTCTGTCAGACAGTCGCCGATGTCTGACAGGCCACCGCCGGCAGCGCGGCGGCGGGTGGATCCCCTCCCGCCAGGACGGGGTCGGTCAGAGCAAGCCCAACTGAACCCAACAGGCACCCAACAGACGACCTGACGGGAGCCCAACGGGCGGCCCCGGCCGGCATCCGCGCACCGCACATCGATTTCGAATCCTATTGCGACATGGGCTTGGAAGGAGGACGACCCGAAATGCACCTCAGCCTTTCGGCATGTGAAATCAACACAGCATTTGATGGAGGTATATGGGCAGCCGCGAACGCGACCACCCTGATTTCGGGTATCATGAACTCAAATCTCCCGACACAGAATCCGGTTCCCGTGACCGGCAAAAGACGCCGGGGCGCGGGAAACCCGCGATCACCGATATCCGTATCGCACACATTGAAACGGTCATCATGACAGTTGATGAGTACGCGGACGCCGTGGAAAGCCTCGCCGTACTCATCGCGCGCTACGAACGGCACCACCCCGAGCAACCCCGCAAAGCCGCATAACTACATATCAGACGCCCTCGCACCCGGTGGCGGCCAGGCCGCCACCGGCCCCAACTAATCCGCGAAAAGGGGAACGCCCTCATGGCAGCGACCACCCCGAAAACGAAACGTCGCCGACCTCGGCCGGGGTTCGGTGACACACCGGCCGGAACGCGTCGTGTCGCTCTCTACGTGCGTCGCTCCACCGACGACGAACACCAGCCGTTCTCCATCGACGCGCAGGTCACCGCGCTGACCTCCTACGTCAACTCGCAACCCGGCTGGGCCATGCTGGCCGAGCCGTTCTCCGATGACGCCTCCGGTGCCTCCACCGACCGTCCCGGCCTGCAACGCGCCCTACGCGCGGCGAAAGCCGGACGATACGACGTGCTGCTGGTCTACCGCGTCGACCGGTTCTCCCGCCGCTTGTCCGATCTACTGGACCTGCTGGGCGACCTCGACGACGCCGGTGTCGCGTTCGCGTCCGCGACCGAACCGTTCGACACCTCCACCTCCATCGGCCGGATGCTCGTGCAACTGCTCGGCGTGTTCGCCGAATTCGAACGCGAAACCATCATCGACCGCGTCATCAACGGCATGAACGCCAAAGCAGCAAAAGGGAAATGGGTCGGAGGGACCCGCCCGTACGGCTACCTCATCGACCCACTCACGCAAAAACTCGTTCCACACGCAGTCGAAGCGCCGATCGTCCGCGAGATCGTCCGCCTCTACACCGAAGAAAGGATCGGTACCCGAGGCATCGCCGATGAACTGAACCGGCGCGGCATCACCAACCGGAACGGCAAGAAATGGTCCGGCATGACCATCGGCCGGATCCTCGACAACCCCGCCTACGTCGGCGACATCGTCTACGGCGACGCACACGTCACCGACGCACACGAAGCACTCATCGACCGCGACACCTGGCGGCGAGTCCGCACCATCGCCGACACCCGCTCCGACGCACACCACCAACGAGCCATGAGCGAATCCGACTACCACCTGACCGGCCTGATCACCTGCCCAGAATGCGGCAACAAATACATCGGCACCTCCGCCAGAGGCCGCAACCGCACCTACCGCTACTACACCTGCGTCCGCTACGGCGCGCACGGCTGCCAAGCACCCCGCCTCGACGCCCCCGCCGCCATCGACGCCGCCACCCTGCAAGCACTCCACGACTTCTACCGCAACGCCGACACCCTCATCGCCGACGCCATCACCCGCGCCCAGCAACAACACCACGAGACCTACGCCGACCGGCGCGACGAACTCGACGCCATCGAAACCGTCATCACCGCGAAAACCGCCGCACGCGACCGCTACCGCACCGCCTTCGAAAACGGCACCATCGACGAAGCCGACGCCGGAGACCGCCTCCGCGAACTCCGCACCGAAATCGACGCCCTCAAAGTCCGCCGCGACGACATCGCCGACACCATCCAAGAACAGCCCGCCGCACCGTCGCCCAGCACCATCGAACGCATCCGCGCCCACCTCGGCCACGTAATCGCCGAAGGCACCTCAGCCGAACGCAAAGCCACCATCGAAGACCTCATCGCGGAAATCCGCATCACCGACGACGAACAGATCATCCCGGTCTTCAAAATCCCCGGCCCTGACACCGCAGAGACCGACGAGACCACCACCGAGGCAAGCGAACCGGACACGGTTCGCTCAATGCCTCACCTGGTGGAGCTGAGGGGACTCGAACCCCTGACCCCCACACTGCCAGTGTGGTGCGCTACCAGCTGCGCCACAGCCCCTTGCTTCGCCTCAGGTCTCCCCGGGCACTCACGGAATAGTACACACCTCGCCGGGTCCACCGGGCGGAGGGGGCTCAGTTCAGGCTCGGGTCGGGCGGGAAGTGGGCCACCGCGGCCAGGATGTCGCCCTGGCGGCGCAGGACCATGCCCCAGAGGTCGTCCGGGCGGGTGACGAACGGGTCGCCGGGCAGGGCGTCGAAGACGAACCAGGAGCCCGAGCTGATCTCGTCCTCGAGCTGGCCGGGCGACCAGCCGGAGTAGCCCGCGAACACCCGGATGCCGGCCACGCTGTCGCGCAGGCGGTCGGGGTCGGCCGACAGATCGACCGTGCCCAGGGCCCCGGCCACCTGGTGGAACCCGGTCAACCGCTTCTTCACCTCGGGGCGGGTGCGGGCCAGGCAGATCGCCGACTCGGGCTGCACCGGGCCGCCCTCGAACAGGACCGCGGGATCGCCGGCCAGCTCGCCCCATGTGCCCAGCACCTCGGCGACCGGAACCTCGGTGGCCCGGTTGAGGACCACACCCAGCGCACCGCCGGTCTCGTGCGCCACGAGGAGCACGACCGTACGGTCGAAGTTGGGATCTTTGAGGGTCGGAGTCGCAACCAGTAACTGACCGGTCATCGACTCCATCGACCGACCTCCGATCCGCTGTCCCTCGCTATACACGATGCCTCCGCCACCCACCGGCCACGCGCCGCGCACCGCCGGCGCTCCCGGCCGGGAACCGCGCGCGGCCGGCGCCCTCGGCCGGGAGTCGCGCACCGCCCACGCGCGCGGCCGGGAGCCGCGTGGCCGGAAGCGGAGTGGTTGAGAGCAACGCCATGCAACGCACGATAGCCGCTGCTGTCGGCCACGGATAAGGTCTGCGCATGAACCATCCACCCTCAGCGGCGGAGATCGGCGTGATCGGCGGATCCGGCCTCTACGCACTGCTCGACAACGCTCACGAGGTGGAGGTGTCCACGCCCTACGGTCCGCCGTCCGACCCGATCACCGTGGCCGAGGTCGGCGGCCGGAGTGTCGCCTTTCTGCCACGACACGGCCGTGATCACCGCTTCCCGCCCCACCAGATCCCCTATCGGGCCAATCTGTGGGCGCTGCGGTCGCTCGGCGTGCGCCAGGTGGTCGCTCCCTGTGCGGTCGGTGGGTTGCGGCCCGAGCTGGGTCCGGGCACGTTCGTGGTTCCCGACCAGTTGATCGACCGTACGAGCGGCCGGGCGCAGACCTACTACGAGCAGGGCGCCGTGCACGTGTCGTTCGCCGACCCCTACTGCCCCGACGGGCGGGTGGCGGTGCTGGCCGCGTCCGAACGGGTGAACGCGGTCGACGGCGGCACGATGGTGGTGATCGAGGGCCCGCGCTTCTCCACCCGTGCCGAGTCGCGGTGGTTCACCTCGATCGGCGGCACGATCGTGAACATGACCGGTCACCCCGAGGCGGTCCTGGCCCGCGAGCTGGCCCTCTGCTACACGGCGATCGCCCTGGTCACCGATCTCGACGCCGGCGTCGAGGGCGACCACGGCGTGACCCAGGACGAGGTCTTCAAGGTCTTCGCCGACAACACCGCCCGCCTGCGTGAGGTCCTCCTCGACGCGGTGACCCGCCTGCCCGCCGAGCGCACCTGCCCGTGCGGTCACGCCCTCGACGGCATCAAGCTCCCCCTCGACCTCCCCTGAACGCTCCCTCTTCTCCGACGGCAACCTTTAGCGGGGTCGTCACGTCTGGAGGGGCATGAAGAGCGGAACGGACGAGTCCTTCGCCGCGTTCGTGGCGGCTCGGTCGGGGCGGCTGATCGCGCACGCGGAGCTGTTGTGCGGGCATGCCGAGCAGGCTCGGGACATCGTGCAGACGGTGCTGACGCGGGCCTATCCCGCGGTGGCATCGGATCGAGCACGATGATCCGTACGGGTATCTGCTGCGGGCCGTCACCAACGCGGTCACCGACTGGTGGCGGCGGGCCCATCGCCGGCACGAGTCGCCCGCGTCGGAGTCGCTGCCCGAGCCGAGCGCCCCCGACCCGATCGGCGCGTACGAGGACCGGCAGGTCCTGCGCGACCTGCTGGCCCAGCTCACCGCCCGGGAACGCGCCATCGTGGTGCTCCGCCACCTGGACGACCGCAGCGAACGTGAGGTGGCCGACCTGCTCGGCATGGGCGTCGGCTCGGTCAAGTCGACCTGCCACAAGGCGCTGCGCAAACTGCGTGTCGCGGTGTCCGAACCGGAAACGGAGGAGGCCTCTCATGCCTACCGTTGATGATCTCCGTACCGCCCTGAACGATCTGGCCGCCGACACCCCGGGCCTGTCGTCGGACGACATGCTGCGCGCGGGCCGGCGGTTCCGGACCCGGCGCCGGGTGATGGCCGTGAGCGGCGCGACGCTCGTGGTGGCGGCCGGTCTCGCCTTCGGTCTGACCGGGCCGAACCTCGCCGGGCCGCCGGTCATGTCGGCGCCGACCGACCGGGCCACGACCGCGGTGGTGCCGATCGAGCAGCTCTTCGAGGCGACTGGGGAGCTGGAGGCGGAGAATGGCGTCCACACCCGGGCGTTCACCTATCTCGCGGTGCCCGGCGAGGCCCGGTTCCAGGCGACGGCCCAGTATTCGCGGGTCAAGGTGCCACAGAAGCTGCCGGACACCGTCGACGTGCCGTTGGCGCCGCCGACGACCGTGACGCTGGACGGCGTACCCGTGACGGTGACCTTGCAGGCGACCGACGAGGGCGTGGGGCGTTTCCTGACCTGGACGCACCACGGCAGCAACTATTACCTGTCGGCCGACCCGGAACGCCGCACCGGCGAGGAGCCGACCAAGCTGCCGCACGGCCCGAACGACACCGAGCTGTACGCCCTGGTGGAGTGGATCAACGAGGGCAACTGAGGGTCAGCCCTTGATCGCGCCCGCCGTCATGGCTTCGGCCAGGCGGGCGCGGGCCCAGTCGGCGTGGTCCGAGCCGAATCCCCGGTACGCGGTCTCGATGACCAGGATCAGCCCGAGGTGAACGTTGTACAGACGACGGCGCCGGTGTTCGTCCGCGGTCAGCTCGGTCCGGCCGTACCCGCGCAGGTAGGCCGCCGGGTCGCCGAAGGCGGGCAGTCCGGTGCCGATGAAGATCGCCTCGATCAGCGGGTCGCCGTAGAAGGCTCGTTCGTGGTCGATGACGCTCGCGATCCGGCCGTCGCGGATCATCACGTTGTTCGGGAACAGGTCCCACTCGACGAAGCGCGGTTCGGTCACCGCGTCGAGGCAGCCGGCGTGCTCGGCGATCTCGGCCCTGACGTCGGCGTACGCGAAGCCGAGGTCGACGTCCCGCCGCGACCCGTCGCCCAGCAGGTCTTCGACCATCTGGGTGAAGAAGGCACGCCAGCTCGCCGCGCCGGGCCCGTCGAGCCGGCCGAACCGCCGGCCCCGGATCTGGTTGAGCTGCCGGTTCACCGCGCCGACGGCCTCGTCGTAGCCGTTCTGCTCGGCCGGCGCCAGGGTGTCCCGGATCATCCCGTAGTTGTCGGCGTTGACGAAGTCCATCAGGAACCAGTCGGCGTCGCACAGGTCCCGGCCGCGGTCGGCGAAGTGCACCGCGGGCACCGGCACGCCGGTGTGCTCGCGGATCAGCTCGAGGGCGGCCAGCTCGGTGGCCATCGCGTCCCGCTCGTAGGTCATGACCTCGACACCCGGCGGCGGCGCGACCTTCAGCACCGCTTGACGCCCGTCCCGCAGCCGCATCCGGTAGGCCGCGTTGAACCAGCCGTGCCCGAGCTCGCTGACCCAGTCGTCGCCCGCGGGCACCAGGCCGGCGCCGTACGCCCGCTCGGCCATGGCCCGCAGCGTCGCGACCGGTTGCCGGTTCTTCGTGAGGCTCTCCATGAAAGCGGGATCGTAGTTCTCATCTCCGGTCCGCGGGCGACCGATTATTCCGGCGCACCACCCCCCGCCGAGCACCGAAGGAGTGCCATGTCGCTCGACTACGAGCAGAAGCCGGAAGTCACCAACCCGTGGGCGACGCCGGCCCCGGCGCCACAGCCCTACCTGGTGACCCCGCCCGCCCCCATCGCCCCGCCGGCACCCTCCGGCCGCGAGATCCCGCTGCGCAAGCTGGCGCTCTTCGTGGCGGCCGGCTGGGTGCTGACCGCCGCGCTGGTGGTGGCGCTGTTCGCCGGTTTCGGCCCGCAGGGTCCGCAGGGAGAGCCGGGCGCGCCGGGTTCGAACGGCGTGGCCGGGCAGAACGGCGCCGACGGCCAGGACGGCGGCGACGGTCCGGCCGGCCCGCAGGGTCCCCAGGGACCGAAGGGCGCCACCGGCCCGCGCGGCCCGCAGGGAGACCGCGGATGAGGGTCACCCGACGCGTGATGGTGGTGCTCGTCGCCGGGGTGCTCGGCTGGGGCGGCGCGAGCGGGTTCGCGGTCGCCGCGGTCGCCGGCGTCGGCCCGCAGGGCGCGGTGGGCGCGACCGGTGCGGCCGGAGCGGCCGGGCCGAACGGCCGGGACGGTGCGGACGGCAAGGACAACACGACGGCCGGTCCGCGTGGTCCGCTCGGCGCGAAGGGCCCGACCGGCAACCAGGGCGCCAAGGGCCCGAAGTACCAGCCGACGACGCACACGGTCGTCTCCCGGTCGGGCACCGGCCCGTACACCAGTGGCACGGTCGCGGCCGAGAGCGGCGTCCCGATGACCGTCAAGTACACGGCCGACTGCGACTCGTACTTCCCGTTCCTGGGGTTGAGCTGGCAGGGGGACCCGGGCGACTACGACTACGTCTGGGAGGACGACGGGAACTACATGTCCGGCACGGACTACCTGAACGCCCCGTCCTCGGACTCGGGCTACTTCACGCTGCGGACCCAGACCGACTGCCACTGGACGATCAGGGTCACCCAGAAGTACTGACGGAACGGACGGGCCACGCCGGGGCTGAGGGTCGGCGTGGCCCGTCCGCGTCTCAGGCGTACGTGATGTCGGAGTCCGCGAACACGCAGCTGACGCCGTCCGCCCCCGCGCCGATCTTGGTCGGCTCGGCGCCGGTGTGACGATGGGTTGACCGACAGTCGTCCTTTGTGGAACCCTCCGTTGCGGCTTGATCACCTTTTGTTGGCGAGGGATCTCTTGTCCGACGATCTACGCAGTCCACTGGTGGCGCGACTGATGGACGACCCTTCGGCCCCGCTCGTCGAGCCCTGGGACGACGACCATGTCCTGGTCACCTTCCTGTGGCGGGGCGAGGCGAAGACCACCCGGGCGTGGTGGAACATCGAGGTTGACCTGGCCCGGATCCCCGGCACCGACGTCTGGCACGGTTCCCGCGTCTTCCCCCGCGACCTGCGGACGATCTACTGCATCACGCACGACGGCGTGGCCGACGCGCCGTCGACCCTCTCGTACGACGGCCCGTCCCACCTCGACCCCGGCAACCCGGCGGTCGTCCGATTCGCCGCCGACCCGTACGACCCCAGCGACCGGGACAGCTACCTGTCCCTGTTGGAGCTGCCGGACGCGCCGGTGTCGCCGTGGACCGAGCCGCGACCGGGCGTGATCCCCGGCGAGCTGTCCCTGGAGCGTCTCCCCGGTCACGACCTGCCGGTGACGATCTACCGCCCGCACGGCGTCGACCCGGCGGGCCGGCCCACCCTGGTCGTGTTCGACGGCTGGCTGGCGCAGACCGTGATGGCCATGCCCACCGCCCTGGACAACCTGATCGCCGACGGCCGGATCCCGCCGATGACCGCCCTCTTCGTGCACGCCCGCGAGGCGAGCCGCGACGACGACCTGATGCCCGGCCCGGCGATCGAGGGCCTGGTCGACGACCTCCTGCCGTGGGCCCGTTCGCTGGGCATCGGCGCGCCGACCGGCGGCAACGTGGTGGCCGGCATGTCCCGAGGCGGCCTCGTCGCCGCGTACCTCGGCCTGCGCCGTCCCGATCTCTTCAGCGGGGTGATCGCGCATTCCGGCAGCTTCTGGTGGCCGGCCCCCGGCGACGGTGAGCCACGCCGGTTGATCCGTGACGTGCCCCGGCTCGCCGGCGGCGACGTGCGCGTCTTCCTCGACGTCGGCCGGATGGAGACCATGCCGGGCCCCGGCGGCGCCCCGTCCCAGCTCAGCGTCTGCCGCGAGATGAGAGATCAACTGCGTCGTCATGGGTACGCCGTGAGCTACGCCGAGTTCTCCGGCGGCCACGACTACGTCAACTGGCGGCACACCTTCCCAGACGCCCTCGTCGCTGTCACATCGCAGCAATCGCAGTCGTGGTAATCAACCCATGGGCAGAGCGATGACGACCGGTTCGATGGCTCTTCGAGGTTAGGCGCGGTCTGATGTTGCCCGTGGCTGTCAGAATTCGGCGGTGGGCCCACGCGAGGACGATCACCACTCCACGTCTCGACCGAGTTGGATAAAAAGAACAACTCATGCCGCAACCTTCGTGGCAGTGGCCGTCTTCACCAATGTTGTCAGCGACGCGGCAGGACTGAAAGCTTTGGCGATCTCCGCCGTTACAGCCTGCAGCTTCGCGGCCGCATGGTGGCTTCGGCAGAGACCACGAGCTCTCATCGCGCAGTACAGCCTGCGTTTCGCGCTCTGCCTGCTGCTCATCGGCTCGCTCACGGCATCAATGATGTCGTCGACAGCCGCCGGCATCGCCACTGCCATATCAGTGATCATCGGTGCGGCGACTGTGGCGACACAGAGAGATCTCACCAAAGCGATACACCTGTTGCTAAGAATGATCATGGCTGGGCTCCTGGCCGGCTCCCTGGGGTCCGGCCTGAAACTCGTTATCAACGGCCAGCAGCCCGCGGGGACATGGCTGATCATCGTGGGCGTCTCATCCGTCGCGATGGCCGCGTTCGTCGACAGGCTGATGACGCGGACCACGGAGCGCTGGACCTGGGATCAATCCCTCATCATTCGGATGCCGAGGTACTTCAGCTCCATGATCTTCGCGCTCGGGCAGGTGATGTTCTTCGTCGGTGCCTCCTCAGGCCTTGCCGGGCAACCGCTTGCGGCCGCGGCCTTGGCTCTCCAAGGTGCATTCGTGAGTCTCATGGGCCTTGCTCAGACGTCGAGGAGTGAGGCTCTCGCCATCGCCTCGGTGATCGGCACAAGTCTGTCCATCGTCGGAATCGGCATCTGGTTCCTTACCGCAGGAGAGAACATCCTGTGGGGCACGTTGGGCCTGATCATCGGGATGGCTACCCTCGGACTTATCGTCGGCCGAGGAGTTCCGTTGGCGGCGCGAGTCCGGCTGAGGTTGATCTCGATCTCGCGTGAGCCGGATGATGTCGCACCGGCATCAGTGTCATCTCATCGGTGACATCAAACCTTGCGGCGGGCACCTCGCCCGCGATCTGAACCGAGGCTCCCAGGGGACGGAACCACCACATTCGAACACAGCAGCGCTATATCTAACATCTTCGATGTAGGGTCGGGGCTCACTCCTCATCCCCACGTGGAGGTTCCCATGCTGCGCCCCGTTCCCCGACGGCAGCGATGGGCGGCGCTGGTCGCCGTACTCAGCCTGCTCTTCTTCTTCCCCGCCCCCGCACACGCCGCCGCCGGCACCTTCCGCAACCAGATCGGGACCGGCCCCGATCCGGCCATGACGTATTTCAACGGCAGCTACTACCTGGCGATGACCGAGGGTGACGCGATCCGGATCCGGCGGGCGCCGAGCGTCGCCGGCCTGCTGCGCGCGCCGGCCGTGCAGGTGTGGCGGGACAGTGACGCCTCACGCAACCAGCACATGTGGGCGCCGGAGCTGCTCCGCAGCGGCGGCCGCTGGTACATCTACTACACCGCCGACAACGGCGTCGACGAGAGCCACCGGCTGTACGTCGCCGAGTCCAGCGGCGACGACCCGATGGGCCCGTACCACTTCAAGGCCCGCCTGGTGCCGCCGAACCGCGACGTCTTCGCCATCGACCCCGGGATCATGCAGCACAACGGCCGCCTCTACCTGATGTGGAGCGGGCTCAACGAGTTCCAGCACAACGGCATCAACATCGCGTCGCTGTCCAACCCGTGGACGGTCGCCGGCAACGCGGTCAGCCTGAACGCCGGCGGCCACTGCCCCGAGGTGCGCGAGGGGCCGGCGTTCCTCTACCGGGGCGGCCGCACCTGGATGACGTACTCGGTCTGCGACACCGGCAAGCCCGACTACGGCATCTGGATGATGAGCGTGGCGGCCACCGCCGACCCGCTGAACCGCGCGAGCTGGCAGCAGCACGACGGCAACCGTTTCCCCCGGCAGGACTCCCGCGGCGTCTTCGGCCCCGGTCACCACGGCTTCTTCACCAGCCCCGACGGCGCGGAGACGTGGATCGTCTACCACGCCAAGACGACCAGCGTGTTCACCTACACCAACCGCACGACCCGCATCCAGCGCATCTCGTTCAACGCCGACGGCAGCCCCAACCTGGGCCAGCCGCTGGCCATCGGCGCGACCCAGGACCTGCCGTCCGGCGACCCCGGCCCGTCCACCGGCTGGATCAACGACACCACCGTCTCGTACGCCGGAACCTGGAGCTCCGGCACCGGCTGCGCCGCCCAGTGCTTCTGGGGCGACGACCACTGGACCAACCAGACCGGCGCCACCGCCACCTACTCGTTCACCGGCACCCAGATCGCCCTGCTCTCGGTCCGCGACACCGGCAACGGCATCGCGGCCGTCAGCGTCGACGGCGGCACCGAGCAGCGCGCCGACTTCTACGGCGCCATCCGCGTCGGCGAGGCCCTCAACTACCTGTCGCCCAAGCTGGCCTACGGCACCCACACGCTGCGCGTACGCGTGACCGGCGAGAAGAACGCCGCGTCCTCAGGCACGTTCATCAGCATCGACCGAGCCGAGGTCTGGACCACCTGACGCCGACCGGCGTTCCCGGTAGGTGCGGGTCTTGTGGCGGTTGCCGCAGACCTCCATCGAGCACCAGCGGCCGCGGCCGCTGCGTGAGGTGTCGTAGAACGCCCAGCGGCAGTCTTCGGCCGCGCAGAGCTTGATTCGTTTCCAGTCGCCCGTGGCCGCGCCGGCCGCCACCGTCTCGACGATGGCGTCCAGCCACGGGCGGCCGGAGTCGGACGCCAGGCGCAGCTCGCCCGCGTCGCCCGGGGCCAGTCGCAAGGGATAGTCGGCTAAGACCGCCCCGTTCTTACTCTCGCTTCCGCCCAGCAGGGACTGCCGCAGGGCCGTGCGCAGGGTGGTCGCCGCGGCCAGGTCGGCCGGTTGCGAACCCAGGTCGTGCGCCTCCAGCCAGTCGGACAGCGCCTGCGGCGAGCTCAGCTGGTCGCGGGCCACGTGGTTCTCGCCGTGCCGCCGGAACCTCCGCTCGTCGACGGTGTTCAGGAACTCCTCGATCAGCTTCAGTCCGGGCACGACACCACCATATCGCTTTACTGGTGTTGACTCAACGACGACACCAGTATTATCGTTCAGTGGTGTCGCACAGATTTCAGGAGGATCCGATGACTCTGCACGTGTCCGATGCCGACCTGGCCGACCTCCGAGAGCGCCTGGGCCGTACGCGCTGGGCGAAGTCCTGGCCCGTCGACCCGTGGGCGGCCGGCACCGACGGCGGCGAGTTGCGCCGGCTGGTCGACTACTGGGCCTCGTCGTACGACTGGCGCAAGCACGAGGCCGCCATCAACGCCCTGCCGTCCCGGTTCGCCGACATCGCCGGCGCCACCGTCCACTACCTGCGCTACGACGCCGAACGCGAGGGAGCGCCGCCGCTCCTGCTCATCAACGGCTGGCCCAGCTCGTTCCTGGAGCTGACCGGCCTGGCCGAACGGTTGTCGACCCCGTCGAAGTTCGGTGGCCGGCCCGAGGACGCGTTCACCGTGATCGTCCCGTCCCTGCCCGGCTACGGATTGTCCGAGCAGCGGCCGGCCCTCGGCAGCGTGCCGGTCCACGAGATCTGGCACCGGCTCATGCACGACGAGCTGGGCTTCGAACGCTACGGCGTGCACGGCTCGGACATCGGCGCGGGTGACGCCGGCTGGCTGGCCGAGGCCCACCCCGAGGCGGTGACCGGCCTGCACGTGCTGGATGTCACCGGCCCGGCCGCGTCCGAGCCGGCCGACCTGACCGACGACGAACGCGCGTGGCTGGCCGAGAACAAGCGCTGGCACGCCGACGAGGGCGGCTACTCCCACGAGCAGCGCACCCGCCCCCTGACCGCCGCGCAGGGCCTGTCCGACTCACCGTCCGGCCTGCTCGCCTGGATCCTGGAGAAGTACCGCGCGTGGAGCGACTGCGACGGCGACGTGTCAGCCAAGTTCGGCGACGACTTCCTGCTCACCCAGGCGTCGCTCTACTGGTTCACCAACACGATCTCAACGTCGTTCCGCCCGTACTACGAGCGCTACCACCAGCTCGTCCCCCGCCTCGAGCGGGTCACCGTGCCGACCGCGGTCGCATTCTTCCCGGCCGACATCGGCGGCCGGCAGCCCCGAGCCTGGGTCGAGCGCTTCTACAACGTCGTCCGCTACACCGAGATGCCCCGAGGCGGCCACTTCGCCGCCCTCGAGGAGCCCGACCTCCTGGCCACCGATATAACAACGTTCTTCCGCCAGCTCTGATTTCAACCCCGCCCGCCTTAACCAGGACTCTGGCGGCGAGCCGGGCGGTCGACGCGATCCAGAGGGGATGCGACCTCGAGGCTTACAAGTCCTAATCTGCACGCCTGCAATCGGTGTTAGCACCGAACAAGCGCACTCGAGCGTCATCCACCGTATGCCTCGCTCACTGCACCGGTGACCGTGCCCCGGCCAACTCGACTAACCTCCTTCTCAAGGAGGTGGCCATGTCGGAGCCGGCAGCGCACATCAGCATTGACGACCCCGAGGTCAACCTGTCGCGCATCGTCGACCGGGTTGAGCACGGTGAGGAAATCATCATCGACCGAGCCGGCGCTCCAGTCGCCAAGGTCATCCCCCTCAAGCCCCGGGTCAACAGGACCGGTCGGGGTTCTCTGGTCGGCCTCACCATGTCTGACGACTGGAATTCTCGTGAAGTCAACGACTCCATCGGTCGTGACTTCGGTCTGGCACCGTGAGCCTGCTGCTCGACACTCATATCGCGCTCTGGTGGCTGGCCGATGACGCCACCCTCGCGGCCGATGTCAAAGACCACATCGACCGTGAACCGGTCGTGTTTCTCAGTGCGGCAACGATCTGGGAGGTCACGATCAAGCAGTCTCTGGGGAAGGTGGGGCCGCCCGACCTTCCCGAGCGCCTCCGCGACTGCGACCTCCAGCATCTGGCCATCAACGCCGAACACAGCATTGCGGCCGGCCGGCTGCCCTTGCACCACCGGGACCCCTTCGCCCGCATGCTGGTGGCTCAAGCGCAGACTGAGGGGCTGACGCTGGTCACCCGAGATGCGGAGATTCAGAAGTACGACGTCCCCATCCTCGTCGCCTGACGGCTTCAACCTCACACCGCGGAACCGGGGCGACCCAATTCTGAGGGAAGCGTCCGCGGTGCCACGCCAAGCGCCAGGGCAACCCACCGCCGAGCGCGACCATCAGATAACGCGGGGCGTCCGGGGGCTCGGCCCCCGGAGCAGAATCGAAGAGGCCCCGGCCCGCGCTTTCCGCGGGTCGGGACCTCCGCCGAACTCGTGGAGATGGTGACCGCTTACTTGAACCCATCGAAGCGAGCTGGGAGTTCCGTGGGGATGCTCCATACAGAATCATTCAGACCTTTTGCAGCCAATCTTCAATGATCGGTGGTTCTGGCGGCCCTTTCGTCAGCCACTCGTTGAGCGCCTCGACCAGAGGACCAATCTGCTGCCGAGAACGCGGGAAGGTTCGACTGCTCGTGAACAGCAACCCAGCAATCGGCGCGTTCGCCTGCAGGGCGCGCAATTTGATCGGTTGAAAGTCCTTGATATTCTCAGTCAGCAGCCAGCATCGCTGGGCAGCGGCCCAAGCGAAGACCTCCTCGTCCGGCATGGCACGCATTTCCGGCCTCTCGACCAAGGCAGCAACCCGATGCCCGTGCGCACGCAACGCCTCGGCGACCGTCGGCGAGAACATCTCATCCAGTAGCAACTGAACCAGTTCCACCGGCTCAGTCACGCGATCAGCTTCCTCTGGACAGCCCAAGCTCGCTCCGCACGCATCGAGGCCTCCTCTGCTGCCTCGATTTCTCCTTCAACCTCTGCGCTGTAATCGCTGTAGTAGCTGACGGCTGAGGTAATACGGCCGACATCAACCGCGAACGTCTCGGCAGCGGCAACAAGGGCAACCGGTCCTCGCTCATCGATCTCTCGAAGAAACTTGACGACTTCCCACACATCGGGCCCATAGGCAAGAGCTGCACGACGGCCAGACGGGCCGGGCTTGAAGATGATGCCGGGATGTTCAGCCATCCGCAGGCCCTCATCGACGAGCCGGTGGGCCAGCGCGGACACGTTGTTGCCAACCTCGGTGGATGCCTGGTGCCGAAGCCTGGCAAGCACAGCATCGTCGAACCGTATAGACCGAGGCGTCGTCGTCATAGCTACATCGTAGCTACCCTGCTACACGGATAGCCAGGAATCCTTGCGCCTGCCCCCCAGCGCGAGACGCCGGTAACCTTTCGTGGATTGCCTCGAGGCTCGAGATGCCCCTAACAGAATAGCCTCGAGATTGTTCTTGACAGCCTCGAGGCTAGAGTTGGTAGAGTTGAGGCGCAACGGTCGCCAACCTGGCGGACCGACGGCTAACACCACGCAGACCCAGACGCCCGGATCCTCCACTTTTGGCACAACCACAGGACTCCGCGGTGACTGGCCCAGACCACGAGGTCACCAAACATGGGAACGATCAACGCAGCCCTGATGGACATCGGGAACCCGCTACCCGGCACTGTCCTGGACAAGCACCGGTTCATGACATCGATGCCGGTTTCCCGTGCTGTCCAGCTCTTCCTCAACCCGAATGTTGCGGAGAACACCCGGCTGCTGGCCAACCAGGACAGCGCGATCAAGGAGGCGGCGGCGGACCGCGAGTTCGTGCAGCGGCTCGCGCGCCTCACGAAGGCCAAGAAAGACAACGTGTCCTCGTACGCCGCGTACATCCGCGGTGTAGTCAAGGGCGAAATCAATGGGTCCATGCCCACGGTCGACGCCTGGGTGGAGCAAGAGGTCGCGGTCGAGGACGGGTACGCGTACGTCCCCTTCCGAACGAAACTGATCGCTTTCGACGGCGATACCCAGCTGATGGCGCTGTTCCGTCTGTACGAGCAGGACCTCTTCCCAGCACTTGCCGACTACAAGCTACCAGTGACGCTGTTTCACAACCGCTCGCGTGAGTGGGCCAGGCAGCAACTCGCCGACCGCAACCTCTATGGCGTCAAAATGGCCGCGAGTACCGCACTTGTCCGGGACACCCGCGACCCCATCACGAATCTGGCTCGCGAGGTCGCGGACAAGGTCGGTCTCACGCTGGGACAAGGCCGGCAGGTCGGCAAGAACACTGACGAGCACGTGACCATCTCAGCATGGCGCCAGGCCATCGCCGCAACGGTGATCGGGCGATCGGCCGCCCAGCTGGGAACCAAGCCGATCGATCTCCCGCCGAGGATCGACACCGACCTGCTCGCTAGGGAAGTCACTGCGACGTGGAGCGTGATCGTGGAGGCAATACGACCGCACCTCGAGGGCGACAGCCGCACTGACTCCGTCGTCTCCAGCCCGACGGTCATGTTCGCCCTGGGCGTTCTGGCGAATCACACCCTCTCGGATCCGAAGCTGCGCATCGAGCCGCGCTGGACTCTGACCGAGATTCGAGCTGCCCTCGCCGACGTGGAGTGGCGCCGCATGGTGTTCAACGCCGCAGGAGAGGAGAGGTACCCGTGGGAGGGCATCACAGGCAAGGCTAACCGCGAGAAAGGCCAGTTTGCGGTCGGCGGCGTGAAGGAGTACGGATACGCCGCCGTAGAGGCTCTTGAGGATCCCACATCGAGTCGAGGGCAACAGATACGAGTACAGCGAGGAGGTGCGCCACTTAGGGACGGGCCTGAGCCAGCGGAACAAGGTGTCGAAATCTATGCGGATTATGAGGGCCACCGAGTACGAGCGAGATACCTCAAGCCGGCCCGGGTTGAGATCATGGACGGACCGCTCGCTGGGAAGTCGTTCCAGACGCCAACAGGCGCAGCTCGTGCCGTCGTGAGACATTACAACCCTACCGTCACCGACAACCGTAACGGCTGGATCTTCTGGCAGATCGAAAACGGCGCCGGCTCAAGGGAACCGTTGCAGTCCATACGCCCGCTCGGCGCAGAGCACTGAAGTGTCAACGTTCCTCGCGGTGATGGGACTTGCCGCGTCCTTCGGAACAGCGCTGGCCAGCATCGGACGCCTGCTGGTTCAGCACCGCACCGAGCGTCAACGACTAGAACTTGTCGAACGGCTCGCCGCCAGGCACGGCATCGATGCCGTGTCAAATCTCGGCGAGCTCATCCCACCGGGGACTTCAGCCGAACCCAGATCCGGTCGCCGTGCGCGAAGCACGTCGATCAAATGATGCCCCGGCCCAACGGGCCCGGGGCATCATTTGATCTTGCGGTGGAGGTGCCGGGAATCGAACCCGGGTCCTTCGGTGTTTCGTCAGGGCTTCTCCGAGCGCAGCTCACTGTGCCTCTACTCGGCCCCACCAATCACGTGAGCAAGTTGGTGTGACGGGCCCAGTCGCTGATTAATCTCGCCGCACGGACCCCGCGACCGGGTCCGGTTGGCCAACCTCCTAGCTGATGGCGGTTACTGGGCCGGAGGTACTCCCAGACCACCAGACTCAGCTACTCGCCTCAGGCGGCGAGAGCGTAAGAGTCAGCGCTATCGTTCTTGGCGCTTATAGTTTTCCGACGACCGATTCTCGAGACGACGTCGGCTTCCTCGGCTCGCTTCCCCTGTCTCCACGTACGAAGTCGAAACCAGTCACCCCCTGGACATGCCGCGCCCGTGGTGGGCGCGAACCCTAAGGATAACGCTTCCCGCCCCGCGGATCATCCCGGTATCAGCGGCGTCCGCCGCCGGAGCAGCTCTTGCCGTTGATCGAGCAGCTCAGGGGGCGGATGGAGGCGCCCCGGCCGACGTCGCCGCGGAACGAGAACATGGTCGTCCGGTCGGGTCCGAGCGAGCCGCCGCGGAAGACCGCGACGTTTCCGCCCGAGGAGAGCGTCGCCCCGGAGGCGCCGGTGATGTCGACGCCCGACTCGAAGGTCAGCGTCATGGTCCAACTGCCGGCCCCGTTCCCGGTGTTCTGGACCGCCCCGAAGCCCCGGACGTCGTCGCCGCGGCCGCGCTGCACCGAGTACCGGGCGTAGATCGAGGACGCCGCCGGCGGCGTGGTCCTGGTGGGCCTGGCCGACGGGGACCTGGAGGGTGTTCGGGACGGGGACGCCGACTTCGACGGTGACTTTGAGGCCACGGGCGACTTACGCAGCGTCGACGGCGGCGCGGCGCCGACCACGACCGCCGGTGGTGGCGGCGACTCGGCCACCGAGGGCAGGGCCGGCGAGACCATCAGCGGCTTGCCCGGCGCGGGGTCGCGGTTGAGGCGGACCACCAGACCGGTCACCCCGATACTGGCGAGTACCAGGGCCACGACCAGTACATATCGATGCCGGGCAACTAATTGCACGCAGGCACCTTATCGGTCAGGACATTCCTTTGCCACGTCGGCCCATGGCCCGGTCGATCTCTTTCTGGGCGTCCCGTTTGGCCAGGTCCTGACGTTTGTCGTACGCCTTCTTACCCTTGGCCAGCCCAAGTTCGACTTTCGCGTACCCGTTGTGGAAGTAGACCGAGAGCGGCACCAGCGTGACGCCGTCATCGCGCAGCTTGCCCTGCAGCTTGAGGATCTCGGCCCGGTTGAGCAGCAGCTTGCGCACCCGGCGCGGCTCGTGGTTGGTCCACGTGCCCTGTGTGTATTCCGGGATGTGCATGCCGTGCAGGAAGATCTCGCCGTTGTTCTCGTGGCCGAACGCGTCGGTCAGCGAGGCCCGGCCGGCCCGCAGCGACTTGACCTCGGTGCCGGTGAGGGCCATCCCGGCCTCGTAGGTGTCGGTGATGGCGTAATCGTGCCGCGCCTTCCGGTTCGAGGCCACGACCTTGCGCCCCTGTTCGCGCGGCATGACTGCACTCCTGACCAAGAACGGAAATCGACCGCTCAATCTAACAGAGGCAGGACGGCAGGTATTTCAAGGGATTCTTGGGTACGCCGTTCACCCGCGTTTCGAAGTGCAGGTGACTGCCGGTGGAGGCGCCGGTGGTGCCGACCTTCCCGATCACCTGGCCGCGGCGGACGTGCTGCCCGACGTACACATCGATCTCGGATTGGTGTCCGTAGCAGGTGGAGAGCTTGTTGCCGTGGCTGACGCAGGTGTAGTTGCCATATCCGCCCGCGTATCCGGCGCGGATGACCCGCCCGTCGGCCGCCACGCGGATCGGTGCGCCGTCGCCGGCCGCGATGTCCGTGCCCGCGTGCAACTGCCAGACGCGGTAGTACGGGTCGTAGCGGGTGCCGAAGTCGCTGGACTTCCAGCCGTGCACCGGCATCAGCAGGGTTCCGCCATGGTAGGAGCCGGCGTACGAGCCACCGCCGCCGTTGCGCGTCTCCCAGGCCTGCAGCGCGGCGACCACCCGCTGCTCGTCGGCCTGCGCGTCGCGGTACTTGGCGAGCACGATCGCCCGCTGGGTGTTGGCGACGACCATGGCCTGGCGCCGGCTGGCGGCGAGCGCGGCCACCGCGGCCTGGGCGTCCTCGGCGGCGTCCTCGGCCCGGCGCGCGACCTGGAACTTGTCCTTGGCGTCCTGTTCGGCGGCCTCGGCGGCGCGTTCGGCCAGCCCGGCGCGGTCCTGCTCGGTCCGCACATCGCGCCGCGCCGCGACCACCACGTCCACGGTCTTCTGTTGCTTGCGCATGACCTGGTCGACCAGCCCGAGCCGGTCCATCGCGTCCTGCGGGCCGGTCGCGCCGACCAGCACGTTGATCGCGGCGATGTCCCCGCCCATGTAGCTCGCCGACGCGATCTCGTCGACCCGGTCACGGGCCGATTCGACCTGGTCCTGCGCCTTGGCGAAACGACCCTTGATCTTCTGGTACGCGGTCCGCGCCGCGTCCGCCTTCCGCCGCGCCGTGTTGGCCTGCGCCCGGGCCGCGGCGACGACGCCCCGCGCGGCGGCGACCTTCTGCTGGGCCGCGGGCAGGGCGGCCGTGGCGATCTCCAGCCGCTGGGCGGCGGCGCGGGCCTGGACGGTGGCGTCCTCGAGCACGGCTTCGGCCCGGTCGACGGCCCGGGCGGCCTTCCGCGCGTCGCCCTTGGGGTCGGCGGCCGCCGGCGCTCCGGAGAGGGTCACCGCGAGGACGGAGAGCACGGCCAGCAGACCGCGGAGTCCTCTGGCGCTGTTCCGAGTGCGGATGCCGCGACGACGGTTACCTCGACTGGACCCCACATCCGCACCGTACTCCGCCCAAATGCCTTTAAGGCCCAAAACGACCAATAGCCACATCCACGGCTGGATGCGGCTATTGGGTGGCGGGCAGCGCTAGACGCGCAGGTAGAACCGCAGCGTGACCCAGGCGGTTACCGCGCTGACCAGGGCGCCGACCCCGGCGAGCAGCGGCAGCATCAGCCACACGTTGCCGTTCGGGATGGGCGTCAGCACGTTGGTGAGCGCCTGGAGCCGGCCGTCCAGCAGCGCCACCTTGCTGACGAACAGGAAGACGAACCCGAGGATCGAGCCGATCAGGCCGGCCGCGACCGCCTCCAGCACGAACGGCGCCTGGATGAACCAGTTGGACGCGCCGACGAGTTTCATGACCGCGACCTCGCGCCGTTTGCTGTACGCCGCGACCTGGATGGTGTTACCCACCAGCAGCAACGCGGCCAAGGCCATCACCCCCGCCACGACCAGGGCCATCACCTGGATCGAGTTGAAGATGTCGAACACCTTCTTGAGCAGTTCGCGCTGATCGACGATGTCCTGGATGCCCTGCATGCTGCGCATCTGGTCGGCGAACGTGGCGTACTGCTCGGGGTCCTTGAGCTTCACCCGGAACGACTCGGGGAGGCTGTCCGGGGTGACCGACTTGATGAAGTCCGGCGAATCACGCCAGATCACCTGGAACTTGTCGAACGCCTGCTGCTTGCTCTCGTACTGCTTGGACTCGACCAGGGGGTTCGCGGCGATCGCCTGATCGATGGCCGCGCGCTGCGGCTCGGTGACGTCGTCCCGCAGGAAGATCGACACCTCGATCTCGCCGTAGTAGAAGTTCTTCATCTGGTCGACCTGCATGTACAGCAGGACACTCGCGCCGAGCATCGTCAACGAGACCGACATGGTGATGATCATGGCGACGGTCATCGTGACGTTGCGCCACAGACCGACCAGGACCTCGTTGAGGACGTATTTCAACCGCATCGGGGGTTTCCTTCAGTGGGAGAACAGGGCGGGCACGGAGTAGGTGCGCAGGTCAGCCGTAGACGCCGCGCGCCTGGTCGCGGACGATCCGCCCGCTCTCGATCTCGATCACCCGGCGGCGCATCTGGTTCACGATGTTGGAGTCGTGGGTGACCATCACGACCGTCGTGCCGGTGCGGTTGATCCGGTCGAGCAGCCGCATGATCTCGATCGACGTGTCCGGGTCGAGGTTTCCGGTGGGCTCGTCGGCGAGCAGGATCAGCGGCCGGTTGACGAACGCCCGCGCCACGGCGACGCGCTGCTGCTCACCACCGGAGAGCTCGTGGGGGTAGCGGTGTTCCTTGCCGCCGAGGCCGACGAGCTCGAGGACCTCGGGGACGACGCGACGCGCCACCGCCTTGGTCTTCCCGATGACCTCGAGGGCGAAGGCGACGTTCTCGTACGCCGTCCGGTTGGGAAGCAACCGGAAGTCCTGGAAGACACAGCCGATCGAGCGCCGGAAGTGGGGGATCTTCCAGGATCGCAGGGTTGTCACGTCCTTGGTGTTCACCACCACCTTGCCGTTGCTCGGCGCGACCTCGTGCAGCAGCAACTTGATGATGGTGGACTTGCCGGAACCGGAGGGGCCGATGAAGAAGACGAACTCACCCTTCTCGATCCCGACGCTGACGTTGTCCAGCGACGGGCGAGACGCCTTGGGATACGTCTTCGTCACGTTCTCGAGCTGAATCACGGGAGCAGAGTCTACGCGGTGTAACGAAAACGCCAAGTCGGCTGGTCGGCATCATCTGCACTCATGTTCACCGGCGGCCCGGGGCCCCGGGGGAGGATCACTCGGCGAGCTGGCTCGTCTTCCGCCAGCGGATGCCGGCCTGGATGAACTGGTCGAGGTCGCCGTCGAAGACCGAGGTGGGGTTGCCGACCTCGTGCTCGGTGCGCAGATCCTTGACCATTTGGTAGGGATGCAGCACGTAGGAGCGCATTTGATCACCCCAGGAACCGGTGGTGTCGTGCTTGAGGCCGGCCATCTTGGCCTCCTCCTCCTGCCGCTTGCGCTCGAGCAGCCGGGCCTGCAGGACCCGCATCGCCGAGGCCTTGTTCTGCAGCTGCGACTTCTCGTTCTGACAGGTCACCACGATGCCTGTCGGAATGTGCGTGAGCCGTACAGCGGAGTCGGTGGTGTTAACGCTCTGTCCACCAGGCCCCGACGAGCGGTACACGTCGATGCGAACTTCGTTCTCCGGAATGTCGATGTGGTCGGTCTGTGCCACGACCGGCATCACCTCGACGCCGGCGAAGCTGGTCTGCCGGCGGCCCTGGTTGTCGAACGGGCTGATCCGGACCAGACGGTGCGTTCCGGACTCGACGCTCAACGTGCCGTACGCGTACGGGACCTTGACCGCGAAGGTCGCCGACTTGAGGCCGGCCTCCTCGGCGTACGAGGTCTCGTAGACCTCGGTCGGGTAGCCGTGGCGCTCGGCCCAGCGCAGGTACATCCGCATCAGCATCTCGGCGAAGTCGGCGGCGTCCACCCCACCGGCGCCGGCCCGGATGGCCACCACGGCCTCGCGGGAGTCGTACTCACCGGAGAGGAGGGTGCGGACCTCCATCTCCTCGATGGCCTTGGCCAGCGAGGTCAGCTCGGTGCCGACCTCGGCGATGGACGCCTCGTCGGACGCGTCCTCGGCCATCTCGAGCAGCAGGCCGGCGTCGTCGAGCCGGGTCCGCAGCTTCTCCATGCGGGCGATCTCGCCGCCCACGTAGGCCAGACGTGAATTGACCTCTTGAGCCCGGGCCTGGTCGTCCCACAGGTCGGGGGCCGAGGCCTGCTCCTCGAGCTCGGCCTTGTCCCGCCGCAGCTTGTCGACGTCGAGGACGTTCTCGATGTTGCGCAGGGTGGCGTCGAGGGTCTTGAGCTGTTCGGGAAAGTCGGCTGAACTCACAACCGGTAAGACTACGCCGCCCGGCCGGTGACCCGGCCGAGCGGCACCTGGACGTTCAGTACGGCCTCACTCTGCGGGTGCGACTTTGAGCCAGCTCAGGGCGGCTTTGTGGTACGCGACGGCGAACTCGAGGGCGGCGGCGCCGTACTGGTCGCCGGCCTTCTTCGCCTCCTTGGCCTGTTCGCGGGCCATCGCGAGGGCCTCCGAGTGGTACTCGTTGGCGCCGGTGTAGAGCGACTTCAGCTGGTTGCCGGAGTGCTGCTGGCCGAAGGCGACCCGCAGGGCGACCGGGTTACGGATCGCATCGCGGCCGGGCGACTCGGCGAGCCACCGGCTGAAGGCACGCTTGCCGGCGGCGGTGATGGCATAGGGCTGGCTGGACCGTGGGCCGGGCTTGCCTAGTCGGACAAAGCCCAATTCGGCGAGCACGGGTAGTTCGCGGTAGACCTGGCTCCGCGTCATCGACCAGTACGGCCCGAGGCGGCGTTCGGCAGCCGCCATAAGCTGACCGCCGGTCAGCGGGCCCTCGTGAAGCAGGCCCAAAAGGGCGGCAGCCGTTGGGTTGATCTGTGTGTCGGGCATGGCTTCTAAGCTGCCACTTTGTTCGCCCGGCGTCCAGGATATCGCCCGATCCGTCCATTTTGCGTCTCCACAAGCGACTGTCCCGCACAGACAGTCCGACCACGAGGGTCGTGACCGGGCGTTTTACCCATGTGGATCAGTGTCACGCGATAAGATGGCACAGTGATTCGCCCAGACGGCGATCCGGGTGAGGATTCGGACCAAAAGGGCGGCGCTGCCGCGTCAGCCTTCTGCGAATTAACGCAGCAGCGCCGAAAAGGGACGATCACCCCATGTGGGGGTAACGCCAGTCGACCGGCGGCTCGAACGTCTCCTTGATGGTCCGCGGCGAGACCCACCGGTACAGGTTCAAAACGGACCCGGCCTTGTCGTTCGTGCCGCTGCCCCGGGCGCCGCCGAAGGGCTGCTGCCCGACCACCGCGCCGGTCGGCTTGTCGTTGATGTAGAAGTTGCCGGCCGCGAACCGCATCGCCGCCGCGGCACCATCGAGGACCGTCCGATCGGTGGCGAAGATCGAGCCGGTCAGCGCGTACGGGGACACCGCCTCCGCCTGGGCCATGGCAGCGTCGAAGTCACCGTCCTCATACACGTACACACCGAGAATGGGTCCGAAGAACTCGGTCGTGAAGATCTCGTGGGTCGGGTCGGTCGACTCCACCAGGGTCGGCGCGACGAACCAGCCCTCCCGGTCGTCGGCCGTCCCACCCGCGAGGACGGTGCACGAGGCGCTGTTCTTGATCCGGTCCAGCGCGGACGCGTGCTTGGCGAACGCCCGCCCGTCGATCACCGCGCCGCCGAACGTCGACAGATCGCTCACATCGCCGTACCGCACGCTCGCGACCGTGGCCGCCAGCCGGTCGCGCAGCCCGCCCTCCCAGATGGACCGGGGCACGTAGGCGCGGGACGCGGCGCTGCACTTCTGCCCCTGGTACTCGTAGGCGCCCCGGACCAGCGCGGTGTGCAGCGCGTCGGCGTCGGCGCTCGGGTGGGCGAAGACGAAGTCCTTGCCGCCGGTCTCACCGACCAGACGCGGGTACGACCGGTAGCGGTCGATGTTCTCCCCCACCGTCCGCCACAGGTGGCGGAACGTCGCGGTGGAGCCGGTGAAGTGGATGCCGGCCAGGTCGGGGTCGCTGAGCACCACGTCGGACACCGCCAGCCCGTCGCCGGTCACCATGTTGATCACGCCGGGCGGGAGGCCCGCCGCCTCGAACAGCCGCATCGTCCAGTGCGCCGACAGCTGCTGGGTCGGCGACGGCTTCCAGATCACCGTGTTGCCCATCAGCGCCGGCGCGGACGGCAGGTTGCCCGCGATCGCGGTGAAGTTGAACGGCGTGATCGCGTAGACGAACCCCTCCAGCGGCCGGTGGTCGAACCGGTTCCAGACGCCTGTGGAGGACTCCGGCTGCTCGCTCAGGATCTGCTGCCCGAAGGCGGCGTTGAAGCGCAGGAAGTCGATCAGCTCGCACGCGGCGTCGATCTCGGCCTGGTACGCCGACTTGGACTGGCCCAGCACGGTGGCCGCGTTCAGGGTGTCGCGCCAGCCCCCGGCCAGCAGCTCGGCGGCGCGCAGGAAGACCGCGGCGCGCTCGCTGTACGGAAGCTCCCGCCACCCCGGCGCGGCCTTGCGGGCGGCCTCGACCGCCGCGGCGGCGTCGGCCTTGGTCGCGTTGCCGGTCTGGCCGAGCACCTCGTGCCGGCGATGGGGCTGGACGACGTCGATCCGCTCTCCGCCGGCCATCGTCTGCTTGCCGCCGACCGTCATGGTCAGGTCGAGCCGCTCGCCCTTCATCGCGTCGACCCGCGCCTGCAGCGAGGCCCGCTCGGGGCTGCCGGGGGCGTAGCCACGCACCGGCTCGTTGTGCGGCCTGGGGACCGAGATCTGCGCGTCCATTGCGCGTTCTCCTAACTCCTTGTGGGATCGACTCATCCTCGCACCGGCGCGGACCCGGTGGCGCGTACCCTGAGGCCTCATGAGCGCGCAGGAGGAGACAACCGTCACGACCGAGCGTGCCTGGTTCTCGTCCGTCGCGCTGGCCTTCGCCGGATTGCTGTGGATGGGCGTCCTGCTGTGGTCGGCCCGGGCCACCATCACCGGCCGCTCGGACGTCTACCTCGAGGTCACCTCCACCGCGTACGCGCTGCCCGGCGTCATCTCGGCCAGCCTGGTCGCGGGCGCCTCGGCCGGCCTCCTGGCGGTCCGTCTGCTCTCCCGCTTCAGCGGGGCGTCGGCCCGCTTCGCGATCGCCACCGGGGCGGGACTGATCCTGGGCCTGCTGGGCGGGCTGGTCATGCTCACGATCAACACCGAGGGCTGGGTGTACGCCGTGGTCGCCGGCTCGGTGGCCGCGGCCGCCACGATCGGCGGGGCGCTCGGCGGCATCCGCCCCCCGCGGGTGGTGGCCGCGCTGTGCTGGGCGGCCATCGCGGTGTTCGTGGTGGGAGTGCTGCTGACCTTCGCCCAGGGCGTTCTGTTCGGCATGTTCGGCGCCGGGGACTCGCCCTCGTCACAGGTCGGGGCGGCCAACTGGTACTCGCTGACCCAGGCCGTGGTCAGCGGGGTGGTGGCCGGGGTGCTGGTCCACCGCCTGCTCCGCGGGTCGGGCCTGCGCTGGCCGTGGTTCGCGCTGGCCGGGGCCGGGCCCGGGGTGCTCCAGATGGTGGGTGAGATTCTGACGCGTACGGCCGGCGCCCGCGTCCTCGACCTCGCCGGCAAGGTGTCCGAGCTGGAGAAGACCGTCCAGCAGATGCTCAGCGGGGCCCGCCTGAACAGCGCCATGATCATCCTCTTCGTCGGGGCGATCACCGCGACGATCGCGGTCGGCCGCACCCTCAAGCCCGCCGTACCCGCCGATCCCGCTCCCTCCTCCCCCGCGGCCTCGCCCGCCGCCGCCAAGGACGCCGAATGAGTCTCTACCGCGAGGTGCACGGTCAGCCCGTCGCCGGCGCTGCCCCACTGCTGCTGATCCACGGTGGCGGCTCGACGATCGAGACCAACTGGGGCGCCCTCATCCCCCTGCTGGTCGACACCCGGCAGGTCATCGCGGTCGAGCTCCAGGGGCACGGGCGGACGCCCTACGCCGGCGGCACGATCACCTTCGAGAACTCGGCCGACGAGGTCGCGGCCGTGCTCCGCGAGCTCGACATCGGCCCGGTCGACGTGCTCGGCTTCAGCAACGGCGGCAACGTCGCCCTGCGGCTCGCCATGCGCCACCCCGACCTGGTGCGCCGGCAGATCGTGGCATCCGCGTTCTACCGCCGCGACGGCCTGGTCGACGGCTTCTGGGACGGCATGGCCCAGGCCACCCTGGAGTCGATGCCCCAGCTCTACCGCGACGCCGACGCCGCCCTCAACCCCGACCCGGCCCACCAGCAGCAGCTGTTCGACCTGGACAGCGGCCAGATGAGGGCGTTCCAGGACTGGCCACCGGCCGACCTGGCCGCGATCACCACGCCGACCCTGATCTTGGCCGCCGACCGGGACGTCGCCACCAACGCCCACACGGTCGAGATGGCGGCCCTGATCCCCGGCGCCCGGCTGATGATCGTGCCCGGCACCCACGGCGACTACCTGGGCGAGCAACTGGCCGCCGCCGGCGACCCCAGCCCGATGCGCGACACCCTGCCCTGGCTGCTGCGCTTCCTCGCCTGACCGCCCTCAAGATCAATTTTGGTCGCGCGCGCACACCGCCGCCTCCCCCACCCCTTCCACTGGGTGGGCGCAAACGTAGGCGTGGGGTACGACAAGTTCGGCGCGCTGTCCACAGGCGCGGCGAGCGGCTACTTCTGGAGCAGGTCGTCCAGCTCGGAAGCGGCGTACCAAGCCAGCTCGTGGTCCTCGGCGCCGTCCACCGTGAACTGGGCGTCCTCGTCGCCGGCCCGGGCCTCCTCGACCACGGCCACGGCGGCGGCGATGTCCTCGGCCGCGTCCGGGTCGTCGACGTGGACCGCGGCGACCTCCTTCAGGGACACCGGCTGGGGCAGGCGCACGGTGCTCGACCCCAGCTCGCCCGCCTCCCGGACAATCGCGGAGGCGGCGACGTCGGCCGACACCACGACCCGGCGGCGCGGGGCGTCCGGGTCCTGCCGCAGCAGGTCCAGGGCGGCCTGGGCGGCGCGGGTGAAGGCGACGTACTCGAGTTCCTCCTCGTCGCCCTCGGCGTACCACTCCCGCAGAGCCGGAGTGACCGCGTGCGCCACCGATGGACCCTCGCCGAGCTCACCCGCGGCCTTCAGAGCGGCCAGCATGGGCAGCGTGGCCGGCAGGTAGACACGGACCAGATCGGTGATCGGCACGCAGCCATTATCAGCAACCGCAGGCCGGCGCGGTGAGCGGGTCCGGTTCTCGCTGCGACTCGCCGTCCTTCGAGGCCGTCGGGAAGCCCTCCCGGATCCAGTACTCGATGCCGCCGATCATCTCGCGCACGTCGTAACCCCGCTGGGCGAGAGCGAGGGCGGCCTTGGTCGCTCCGTTGCAGCCCGGACCCCAGCAGTACGTGACGACCGGCGTCCCGTCGTCGGCCCGAAGGTCGGCCAGCCGGATCGCCCCCGGGATATGGGCCTGGTCCCAGGCGTGGTCGCCGCGGGTGTCGACCAGCCTGACTTTCTTCAAAGGCAAGTCGGTGTGTACGTCGGCGACGTCGGTCTGGAACGCCAGGCGAGCTTCGAAGAATTCGGTTGCTTTCATGCGTACCAAATTATGGGGTTGATCTCGGGTTGGACATGTCCTCACGAGGGCGTGGGCTGTTGCGGGCCGGGGAATCGACGGTAGTTTGGGCGCGTGACCGTGGATCGGACGGATTGGGCGCTGCTCGGCGCGCTGCAGGAAGACGGACGGGCCAGCTTCGCCGACCTGGCCCGCACCGTGTCGATGTCGCCGAGCGCGGTGGCCGAGCGGGTCCGGCGGCTGGAGGAGGCCGGGGTGATCGCCGGCTACCGCGCGGTGGTGTCGCCGGAGCAGGTCGGCCTGGGCGTGATGGCGTTCGTGCGGCTGCGCTACCCCACGGGCAACTACCGGCCGTTCCACGCGCTGCTCGACAGCACGCCCGAGATCGTCGAGGCCCACCACGTCACCGGCGAGGACTGCTTCGTGCTCAAGGTGCTGGCGCGCTCGATGCGCCACCTCGAAGAGGTCACCGGCCGGATCGGCGGGCTGGGCGCGGTGACGACCAGCGTGGTCTATTCGAGCCCCCTCACCGGGCGGGCCATCGCGGTCGACTAGTCTTGCGTCAAGGTTCGGCACAGCCATCGAAAGCAAACGGTGGCAAACTGGGTTTCCAGGATTGCTGCGGCGAGGAGACGGGTCCGGTGGAGTCGAGGTTCATGCTGCTGTCCGACGTGGCGGCCGAGCTGAACGTCTCCGATTCGCAGGTCTACCACATGGTCCGCAGCGGCGAACTCCCCGCAATCAAGATCGGCGGCCGCGGCCAGTGGCGGGTCGAGCGGGCCAAGCTCGAGGAATACATCGAGCAGAAGTACGCCGAAACCGCCGACTGGGTGACCAACAACCCCCTCTCCACCCCCGAGCCCGACTGATCTGGCGCTCGCCCCTCCCCGCAGAATTCCCTTCCGCGCGGAACTCCTTTCCAGCCTGCCCATTCCACTAACCGCTCTTCCCTGGGCCCTCCCTCACGTTGTTTTGCCACTTTTGCCGGTTCTAGCCGCAGCAATCGAGAGTTATCCACAGGCGTTGACGCGTCCGCGCATCGCCGTGAAGACTCGCTGTCAGAGGCAAACGTAGGCAAACGAAGGGTTTGGTGGCGCGACATGACGACCGTCGAGGTGGCTCCGCACGGCCCGCACCCGCCGCTGAGGGTGCGCCCGCTGCCGAGCTGCGATCCGCCCTACGACGACGAGATCGAGCCGAAGCGCTGGGACACGGCCAACCAGCTGGCACTCGACTGGCCGGCCCCCGACCGATCCAGGCAGCCACCCCCGACCCCGGCGGCCGAACACCTGGCCCGCAGGGTCGCCTCCGCCCGGGTGGCGTCGGGCACGGCCGGCGACGCCAAACTGGCCGTGCGCCTGTTCGTGCAGATGTTCGTCGAGGTCCTGAACGGCTACCGCCCCGCGGGCCACCTGGCCAAGCTCACCGTGCCGAAGGAAGCCGCCAAGGTGGTCTCCGAGGCGGTCTCGGGCACCGGCCGAGTCTCGGCGCTACGCAGCGGCAGCTCCTCAAGCAGCACCCTCCGCCAACGCCGCCCACCGAACGGCGGCACCGCCCTCGCAATCGCTGATCACCCACCGCCTAGCGCAAGCGGCGGCAACCCGAGCACGAGACCAAACTGCGTCCATCCGGACGGCCGCGGCAGCCCGGCCACGACGGCGAACGGCACGACCACAAGCGTGGGCGGCATCGCTCATAGAGAGCGCGGCCATCCGGCCGATGAGGAGCATCAGGACGGCGGCGTGCAACGGGGTGGTTGCACGAGGCCGAACAGCACCGACCAGGACCCGCGAGCAGCCCACAGAACATCGGCGCGGTCGGCCGCAACTGACCAAGCGTCGCAGCCGACACCTCGAGACGCACCAACGCCCGGCCGGCCAGCGCGAGGTGCTCAGCCGGCGCGGGATGCGCAGGTGACCGGTCAGGGACCGAGCCGGTCGGCGTCGGTGAGGCGGTTCGCGCGGCGCCCGGGTGCGGTGGGTGTTCTGAAGTTCCACTTCTGCGAGCCGCGCCCCGGCGCCGTCGAGTCCACGGTTCTGCTGCTGGCCGGCGACCGCACCTGCGCGCTGGCGCTCCGGATGGAGTTGCAGGGCCGGAGGTGGATGGCGGCGGCCCTGCGTCTGCTCTGACCCCAGGTCACCCGGGGCGGCCGCCGTGCACAGGGGCGGCGGACGTCCTGGGTCTCAACCACCGCGCCGATGTCGTTCACCCGAAATCAGCGCGGCGGGAACCACCGCACGGCGCGACAGACGTCCGAGGGTCGCGCCGGGGCGGACGGCGCCGGGATGCCCGGGCGTGGTCCCTGACGGCGAGGGGGGCCACCACACCACCGGGCCGGCGCGCGCGGCAGCACGCAGGGATGCCTCGCGCGACACCGGCGCCACAAGGCAGCAGCGCCCGGCCAATCTGGCCGGGCGCTGCTGTCCGTTGTCCTGCGTCAGCCGCTGGAGCGGGTCACGCGGCGCCGCCGGGGGCGCCGTGGCAGCGCTTGTACTTCTTGCCTGAGCCGCAGTAGCACGGGGCGTTGCGGGACGGGCCGTTCGATTCGGCCTGCGCCGGGTTGGTGCGGGGCGCCCGGCGGCTGGCGGCCGCGTGGGCGGGGCCGGCGGGGACGGGCGAGCCGCCGGCGCCGATGCCCAGGGCGGGCGCGGACGGCTGCTGCTGGATGACGGGGGAACCGTCGCCCGCTTCGCCGTCGATGGCGGGTGAGGTGTATTGCAGGTTCTGCGGGCGGCGGTCGCCGCCCAGGCCCTTGGCCCGGACCTCGACCTGGTGTTCCTGCCCGGAGGCGACGGAGTCGGGCAGGGCGACCGCCTTGCTCGGGTCGACCGTGATGGTGGGCTGCTCCTCGACCTGCACCTCGAGGTTGAAGAGGAAGCCGACCGCCTCTTCCTTGATGCCCTCCATCATCTGGTTGAACATGTCGAAGCCCTCGCGCTGGTACTCGACCACCGGGTCGCGCTGCGCGTACGCCCGCAGGCTGATGCCTTCCTGCAGGTAGTCCATCTCGTACAGGTGCTCGCGCCACTTGCGGTCGATCACCGCCAGCAGGACCTGGCGTTCCAGCTCGCGGATCGCCTCCTCGCCCAGTTCGTCCTCGCGGGTCTGGTAGGCCGCCTGCGCGTCCTGCTTCATCTGCTCGATGAGGAAGTCGCGGTCGACGGTGCTGCGTTCGCCGCCGCTCTCCTCGACGATGTCGTCGATGGTGACCGTGACGGGGTAGAGCCGCTTGAGGCCGGTCCAGAGCTGGTCGAGATCCCAGTCCTCGGCGTAGCCGTCGGCGGTGGCCGCGGAGACGATGTCGGTGATGACGTCGTCGATCATGTGCTGGGCCTGCTCGTGCATGTCTTCGCCGTCGAGGACACGCTTGCGCTCGGCGTAGATCACCTGGCGCTGCTTGTTCATGACCTCGTCGTACTTGAGGACGTTCTTGCGGATCTCGGCGTTCTGGGCCTCGATCTGGGTCTGGGCGCCGCGGATCTGGCGGGTGACCATCTTCGATTCGATGGGCACGTCTTCGGGGATGTTGAAGCGCTCCATGACCGCCTCGACCGCACCGGCGCGGAACCGCTTCATCAGGTCGTCCTGGAGGGACAGGTAGAAGCGGGACTCGCCCGGGTCGCCCTGCCGGCCGGAGCGGCCTCGGAGCTGGTTGTCGATGCGGCGGGAGTCGTGCCGTTCGGTGCCCAGGACGTAGAGCCCGCCGGCCGCGATGACCTCGGACGCCTCGACCTCGCACCGCTCCTTGACCGAGGGCATGACCTCTTCGAGCGCCTTGGCGTATTCCTCGGGTGACTCCACCGGGTCGAGACCGCGCTGGCTCAGCTCGGCCGCCGCCAGGAAGTCGGGGTTGCCGCCGAGCAGGATGTCGGTGCCTCGACCGGCCATGTTGGTGGCCACGGTGACCCCGCCCTTGCGGCCCGCCTGGGCGATGATCGTCGCCTCCTGCGCGTGGAACTTCGCGTTCAGCACGCTGTGCGGGATGCCGCGGCGGCGGAGCAGGGTGGAGAGGATCTCGGAGTTCTCCACGCTGACCGTGCCGACGAGGACCGGCTGGCCGGTCTCGTGGCGCTCGGCGATGTCTTCGATGACCGCGTTGAACTTGGCCTTCTCGGTCTTGTAGATGACATCGGGGTGGTCGATGCGGATCATCGGCCGGTGGGTCGGGATGCTCACCACGCCGACCTTGTAGACCGTGTTGAACTCGCCGGCCTCGGTCTGGGCCGTACCGGTCATGCCGCCGAGCTTCTCGTACAGCCGGAAGTAGTTCTGCAGGGTGATGGTCGCCAGGGTCTGGTTCTCCTGCTTGACCTCCACCCCTTCCTTCGCCTCGATGGCCTGGTGCATGCCCTCGTTGTAGCGGCGGCCGTGCAGGATGCGGCCGGTGAACTCGTCGACGATGAGGACTTCACCGCCCTCGTTGACGATGTAGTCCTTGTCCTTGCGGTACAGCTCCTTGGCCTTGATGGCGTTGTTCAGGTAGCCGACCAGCGGGGTGTTCACCGACTCGTAGAGGTTGTCGATGCCGAGCCGGTCCTCGACCCGGCCGACGCCGCGCTCGGTGATGGCCACGGTGCGCTTGGCCTCGTCGACCTCGTAGTCGCCCTCGCCGTCCTTGCCCTTCTGCAGGCGGCCGACGATCGCGGCGAACTCGCCGTACCACCGCTGCGAGTGCTCGGCCGGCCCGGAGATGATCAGCGGGGTGCGTGCCTCGTCGATGAGGATCGAGTCGACCTCGTCGACGATGGCGAAGTTGTGGCCACGCTGCACCAGTTCGCCCTTCGACCACGCCATGTTGTCGCGCAGGAAGTCGAAGCCGAACTCGTTGTTCGTCCCGTACGTGATGTCGCACAGGTAGGCCTCGCGGTGTTCCGCCGAAGGGCGGTTCGGCAGGATCACGCCGACGGTGAGGCCGAGGAACACGTGCACCCGGCCGACCCACTCGGCGTCACGCTGGGCGAGGTAGTCGTTGACCGTGATGATGTGTACGCCCTTGCCGCTCAACGCGTTGAGGTAGGCCGGGAACACACCGGTCAGGGTCTTGCCCTCACCGGTCTTCATCTCGGGGATGTTGCCGAAGTGCAGCGCGGCGCCGCCCATCAGCTGGACGTCGTACGCCCGCTGGCCCAGCACTCGCCGCGCGCCCTCGCGGGCCGTGGCGAACGCCTCCGGCAGCAGCGAGTCGAGCGATTCGCCGTCGGCGAACCGCTCCTTGTACTGCTGCGTGAGGTCGCGCAGCTCATCGTCGGTCAGATCAACGTAGTCATCCTCGATCGAGTTGACCGCGTCAGCGATCGCCTTGAGCTTGCGCACCATGCGGCCTTCGCCGGCGCGCAGGACCTTTTCCAATATCGACACGGGTCAGCGCTCCCCTAAACAGTCTGCCGAACCATGGTAGGCGTCCCATCCTGCCAGGCGTGAGCCGAGCCTCCCGTTAACCGCGCAAACACCGCGAAACCACCCTGTCAGTTCGCTGAAAGCTGAGCCGGGCGCGCCGCTGGGCAGGATCGCCGTGGATCGGCGGCGGGCGCGGTGGTAGTGGTGAACACCACGGACGGCGATTTTCCCGGGAGTGTCGATCTTCGCGGGCGGGTCGCGGCAAAGCCCGGCTCCGCCGTGGAAGGCTGGCCGCGACAGTCACCGCGGGAGGACGGCCGCCGTTACGACTGCTGGGATCGATGTTGAGCGACGACAGGGCGGCGATGTGAGCGTTCCGGAGATCAATGGCACGGGGGTACGCCTCCGTGCGCTCGCCGAGGCCGAGCTGGACGACGTGGTGGCCGGCTGGCCGGAACCGGCGAGCCGGTGGGGTGCGGCCGGCGCGGGCGCCTGGGCGATCGCCGACCCGGCGACCGACCGGCTGCTGGGCGCCGTGGCGCTCGACCACCAGGACCCGGCGCGGGGGCAGGCCGAGGCGCTGTTCTGGGTCCGGCCGGACGACCGCCGCCGGGGTGTCGCCACCGCCGCGCTGACCGCGCTGGCCGGCTGGGCGTTGGACGCCGGCCACTGGGCACGCCTGGAACTGCTGATCCCGTGGCAGAACGCGCCGGCGCAACGGGTCGCGCTGGCCGCCGGCTTCGCGCGCGAGGGGGTACGCCGCGGCGTGTTGGCCGACGACGACGGCACCCGCGCCGAGGCGGTCGCCTTCGCCCGGGTGGCCGGCGACGCGCCCGGCCCGGTGCCGCGGCTGCTGCCCGACTTCCCGGGCGGCGAGCTGACCGACGGGGTGGTGACGCTGCGTCCCCTCGTTCCGGACGACATCCCCTTCTACACCGCGCTGCACCTGGTGCGTGACGTGGTCGAGACGACCGTCCCGCCGACGCCGCCGAGCACCGCGCAGATCAGGCACCGGTGCACCGCGGCCGAGGCCCACTGGCTCGCCGGCATCCGCGCTGACCTGGTCATCGCCGACGTGGCGACGGGCACCCCGACCGGCAACATCGGCCTGTTCTACATGGAGCCGGGCACCGGTCAGGCGATGATCGGCTACAGCATGCTGCCGGAGTGGCGCGGCCGCGGCTACGCCACCCGGGCGGCCAAACTGATCTCACTGTGGGTGTTCGCGGAGACCGGCATCGCCCGCCTGATCGCGGGCACGACGCCGACCAACCTGGGTTCCCAGCGGGTGCTGGAGCGGGCCGGGTTCCGCCAGGAGGCGTTCATGCGCTCCCGGCTGCCCGGTAAGGACGACACCCGCCAGGACGACCTCCAGTACGTCCTCCTCCCGGAGGACGTACTGAACGCTGTGTCGACCCAGCCGTGAAGAACAGGCGGGTTTGACACCTGAATCCCGCGGAGCGGAGGGGCTCAGTCAGCCCGTCTGTTCCAGGGAGAGGATGCCGTAGTCGTAGCCGCGGCGGCGGTAGACGACGCTCGGCCGGCCGCTCTCCTTGTCGTGGAACAGGTAGAAGTCGTGGCCGACCAGCTCCATCTGGAACAGGGCGTCGTCCACGGTCATCGGGTCCGCGGGGTGTTCCTTCTCGCGGACGATGCGCCACGGCTGCGTGTCGTCGTGTTCCACGAGCGCGGCGGCAACCGGCTCCGCCTCCTGGGCGGGCGGGTCGAAGTTCGGCAGATCGGTCGGCAGGCCGGCGGTGGCGGCGGCGACCGAGACGGGCGCGTGACGCCCGCGGTGGACGCGTCTGCGGTCGGCGGCGCGGCGCAACCGGGCGTCCAGCTTGCTGATGGCGGCATCCAGAGCTGAATAGAAGTCCTTGGCGCAGGCTTCCGCGCGAATGACGGGACCTCTGGTCATGACGGTGATCTCGACGCGCTGGCACTTCTCGGCCTGCCGCGGGTTCCGTTCGTGGAAGAGTTCCACGTCGGCCCGGATCAGCTTCTGGTCGTAGCGTTCGACCTTGCTCAGCTTGTCGGCGACATGTTCCCGGTAATGCTCGGGAACCTCGACGTTGCGGCCCTTGACGACAATGTCCACTCGTGACCTCCCCCAACGTTGGTGCAGAAATGTGACTGCGGAACAACCTCGTTTCGGGTGGTGGGTAGGCGAAGATGCCTACCCTGGTCATGACGACGCTAACCTGCCGACGCCCGCGCGTCACCCCTCGTTCGCAGAACCACCCGCATGGCGAGAGGTCCAGACCCCGGTTCGGGCCGGCCGGGCGGGGCTCGGGTGGGGCAGGGCTCTCCGCAATCGGGTGGCGGCAACGACCGCGGCCCCCGCGACCTGCATGTTCGCCTCCTCCAGCCGGGCCGTCACGGCGGCCAGCGTGGCCCCGGTGGTGACGATGTCATCCACCACCACCAGCGTGCTCCTCATCGTGGTCCGGCGGGTCGGAACGCCGATTCGGGTCGGCCGGATTCGCAGCGAACTCTCAGCCGCGACACGCCGTGCCGACGCGTCCAGTGACGCGGAGTCCGGGCGCGGCGCCGCGCGTAACGGTCGCGCCACCGCAGCGTCCCAGCCCGCGGCGCGGAGGCGACGGACAGTCCGGGTGGCCAGTCGCGCCATGTGATCACCGAGCCGCTCACGCTGCGCGGCGGCGGTCGAGGGCACCGGCACGATCAGCAACGGCCGGGAGCGGTCCGGCGCCACCTCGGCCACCGCCGCGGCCAGAACGGCGCCCAGCGGCCGGGCCAGGCCGTGCCGGCCCCGTTCCTTGTACGCCAGCAGCATCCCGCGCACCGCGCCCTCGTACGCCCCGGCCGCCACACAGCGCGGCATCCCGGGCGGCGGCGATTCCGGCGACGCCGCGTACGGCCGCAGCCCTTCCACCTCGGCCACGCAGGCCGCACAGGCCCCGTCGCGCAACGGCTCCCGCTCGGCGCCACACCCGCCGCACGACCCCGGCAGGACCAGGTCGGCCAGGTCGCGGAGCAGGCTCAACTGAGGAAGAACGGCGCGGTCGGCACGATGCCCTTGGTCGGGTTGTCGACCTTCACGGCCAGGTCGCCGACCGTCATCTTCTGGGCCTTCTGCTCGTCGTAGGCCGCGTCGCCGATCAGGTAGGCGACGGCGCCGGAGTCGTCCCGGGTCGGGCTGGCCGGACGGGAGGTCATGTTGGTGACCGGGATCGAGCTCAGACTGTCTTGCCGGTAGGACTGGAAGGCGCCGTCGATCGACACCTCCATGGTCGCGTACCGGCGGTCGGTGCCGCGCTCGAGCCCGGCCAGCGCCAGCGACTCCTCGTTGCTCCAGGTGACGGCGGTCAGGTCCTGCAGCTCGGTGCGGATGACGTGTGGCGAGGTCAGCTGAAGGCCGCCGTCGCCGAAGCTGAGCCCGGACAGGTAGAGCGCGCCGCCGGCCACCAGCGCCACCCGGTGCGAGTCGGGCGCCACGGCCACCGCGGTGATGGCGCCCGGCGCCCCGCCGGGCCATTGCACCGCGGTGAGTCCGGCGTCGGCCGAGCCGAACCCCTCGGCCGGGAAGCTGTAGAGCCCGCCGTTCATCGTGATCAGCCCGTTGGTGCCGGGGTCGGCGCCGATCGGGGACACCGCCCAGACCGGATGCCCGACGTCAGCGCCGGCCGGGAGCCGTTTGCGGGTGAGCGTGACCGCTTCACCGGCCCCGGCCGCGCCGACCTTGAGCGACTGCTTCCGGTTCCCCTCGTCGACCACCAGGGCCGCGTACGACCGGGAGCCGGACATGGCCAGCGCCGCCGAGAGCACGTTCTTGTTGTCCTGCGGGCGGACGATCGGCACCGCCTGACCCGGCCGCTCGGAGTGCGCGAGCCGCACGATCTGCTTGTTGTAGATCGCGAACCGTTCCGGCCCCTCGGTCTGGTAGGCCGGGTTGGCCGGCAGGTAGTCGTCGCCGGTGTAGGTGTGGTCCTCGTGCTCGATGGAGAGCGCCAGCGTGTTCGGCAGCGGGCGCATCGACCAGCGCAGCTGCTGCTGAAGCCGCTGGAGCGCGCCGGCCGAATCCTTCTCGGGCAGCACCTGCCCGCTGAGGTTGATCTGTAGCGTCGAGTTGCTGATGGCCGGCACGTTGCCGATCGCCTTGGTGCCTTCCGGCAGCGGCTCGACGACGCTGCCCAGCCAGCCCTGCGGCCCGCTGGTCAGCCAGTCGATGATCTGGTTGGGCCGCTGCGTCGCGGGCAGGTCGCGGGGCAGGTAGCGGGTGTCGGGCACCAGCCCGGAGTGCTCCTGGTTCCAGAAGTAGATGGTCTGCTTCTGGTAGTAGTTGTCCAGCGCGTCGACATCGAGGAAGACGTACGTCACGGGTTTGCGGACGTAGAGCCCGTCCAGCCCGTTCACCTCGCCGATCTCGAGCTTGAGCTGCTCGGTCTCGGGGTTGGTGGTGGGCTCGAGAACGCCCTTGGCCCGCAGCATGCCGACCTCGCGGTACGGGATCGTCACGTTCGGGTCGTCCGGATTGTTCTGCGGCTCGCCGACCAGCCGGATGACCTTGATGCCGTCCGGTTGCGGGCGGAAGGTGGCGGCCACGTCGGGGCTGAGGAACTGTTTGACCCGATCGGCCGCGGTGCCCTGGTCACCGGCCGCGGCCAGCAGGAAGTTGGTGGCGAACTCCTTGATGTTGGTGGTGTCCGAGCGGAGCACCCGGCCGGGCGCCTGGGGCGTCGTGTTCACCTCGCCGCCGACCGGGTCGGGGTTGATCGGCCGCACCACGGTGTTGTCCGGGATGCCGCAGCCGCCGGCCAGCAGGGTGCCGGCCAGGACGACGGCGATCAGCGGGCGCCTCATCGGGTCACCTCGACCGGCTCGGCCGCGACCGGCGGCACCTCGCGGTCGCGCGGGATCAGCGGCAGCGGCGCGGCCACCAGCCGGTCGCCGGCCCGGACGGGCAGGGTCAGCCGGAACTGGGCGCCCTCGCCCGGCGCGCCCCACGCCTCCAGCCAGCCGCCGTGCAGGCGGGCGTCCTCCACGCTGATCGACAGGCCCAGGCCGGTGCCGCCGGTCTGCCGGGCCCGGGACGGATCGGCCCGCCAGAACCGGTTGAAGACCAGCCGCTCCTCGCCCGGTTTGAGGCCGACCCCGTGGTCGCGCACGGTGATCGCCACGGCGGCGTCGTCACTGGCCACGGTGACCTGCACCGGCCGGCCCTCGGCGTGCTCGACCGCGTTGCCGACCAGGTTGCGGAGCACCCGCTCGACCCGGCGCGGATCGATCTCGGCGATCACCGGCGCCTCCGGCAGGCGCAGCTCGACCTCGACGCCGACCCGCTCGGCCAGGCCGGCCAGGCCCTCGGCGACCCGCTCGACGATCGGCGTCACGTCGGTGTGCTCGGCGTCGAGCGCGGCGAAGCCGGCGTCGAACCGGCTGATCTCGAGCAGGTCGGTGAGCAGGCTCTCGAAGCGGTCCAGCTCGGCCTGGAGCAGCTCGGCGCTGCGGGCCACGGCCGGGTCGAAGTCGGCGCGCTCGGAGAAGAGCAGATCGGCGGCCATGCGTACGGTCGTGAGCGGCGTCCGCAGCTCGTGCGACACGTCGGAGGTGAACCGCCGCTGGAGGCGGGACATCTCTTCCAGCCGGACGATCTGACGCTGGAGGTTGGCCGCCATCTGGTTGAACGAGGCGGCGAGCAGGGCCAGGTCGTCCTCGCCGGTCACCTTCATCCGCTGGTCGAGCAGGCCGGCCGAGAGCCGCTGGGCGGTGCGGGCGGCCACCCGCACCGGCGTCACCACCATGCGGGTGACCAGGGCGGCCACCACGCCGAGCAGGAGCACCAGCGCGAAGCCGGTGGCCAGCACGGTGGCGCGGATCTGGTTGGCGGCCCGGTCCTCGGTGGTCAGGGGCACGAGGTAGTAGAGCTCGAGCTGACCGAAGTTGGTCGGCACCGGGGTCCCGTACACCAGGAACTTGGTCTCGACGCCGTTGACCGCCGCCGTGCGGATCTGGCTGGCCTCGACCCGGTTGCGGCCGACCTCCTGCACCATGTCGGGGGTGATCAGCTCGCTGGTGTCGATGTTGGTCGAGGTGACCGGCCGGATGGTCAGGTAGCGCGAGGAGCGGATGGTCACCACCGCGCCGCTGCCGGCCGCCGGGTCACCGCCGTCGGCGAGCAGCGGGATGGTGTCGTCGAGCGTTCGCGGCAGCTTGGCGTCGACCGCTGTGGTGTGCACGCTGAGCTGTTCCTGGGCCACCGCCCGCTTGTTGCGGCCCTGGGCGAAGACCTCGTCCTGCGCCCGGTCGAGCAGGATGTCGGCGCTGCGGTAGGCCACCAGCCAGGCGAACGCGCCGACCAGCAGGCTGGACGCGACCAGGGTGATGGCCACGACGCGCAGCTGGAGCGAGCGGCGCCACTGGCGGCGGGCCGGCGCGAGCAGCACGCGGAGGCGGCGCAGCAGCGCGCGCCAGTAACGCCGCACCACCCGGAGGGCGCGGCGTGCGGGCATCGGAAGCCAGGCTGGAGCGCGCATCGCGAAGCAACATTAGCGCTCCGCGGCGCTCACCCAGTGCCCGCCTTGTAGCCGACCCCGCGGACGGTAAGGATGATCTCGGGGCGTTCCGGATCGGGCTCGATCTTCGCCCGCAGCCGCTGGACGTGCACGTTGACCAGCCGGGTGTCGGCCGCGTGACGGTAACCCCAGACCTGTTCCAGCAGCACCTCGCGGGTGAACACCTGGCGCGGCTTGCGGGCCAGGGCGACCAGCAGGTCGAACTCCAGCGGCGTGAGCTTCACCTCGGCCCCGTCCCGGGACACGGTGTGGGCCGGGACGTCGATGGTGATCTGGTTGCCGGGCGGCCCGATGGTCAGCATCTCGGGCGCGGCGTCTTCGCCGCGGCGCAGCCGGGCCCGCATGCGGGCGACCAGTTCCTTGGGCTTGAACGGCTTGACCACGTAGTCGTCGGCGCCCGACTCGAGGCCGAGCACCACGTCGACGGTGTCGCTCTTGGCGGTCAGCATGACGATCGGGATGCCCGACTCGGTGCGGATCGCCCGGGCCACGTCGATGCCACTCATGCCGGGCAGCATCAGGTCGAGCAGGACGATGTCCGGCCGGCTTTCGCGGAACGCGGCAAGCGCACGCTCGCCGTCGGCCACGAACGAAGGCAGGAATCCTTCGCTGCGCAGAACGATGCCAAGCATCTCCGCGAGCGCCGGATCGTCATCGACAACGAGGACACGGGCTCTCATGCGGTCCAATATTGCACTGTCTCCCTCGACGACGTGGTACCCGGGGGGTGATCATGCGTCGAAAAGCCGGCTCCCCCAGTGTTCCCCGGCCCCGGCCGGACCCGGTGGGCAGGCGAAGATCGCGCTGGCGACGTGTCGCAGATATTCGTTCATCTCATCCATCCGGGCCAGGCTTCGTTGCACCGGGATGAACGATTTGCGAGGATCCCGCTGGTACGCGATGAAGAACAGCCCGGCGTTGAGCCGGCCCAGCCCGTCCGAGCCGTCGACGAAGTTGTAGCCCCGGCGCAGCATCCGGGCGCCGTTGTTGGTCGAGTGGTGGGCCAGGCGCACGTGCGCGGTCTCGGCGACCAGCGGCTCGCCCTGATCGTCGACCGCCGTCAGGTCGATCTCGTCGAACTCGCGGGCCATCCCGAGCGGCGCGCCGTTGCTCTTGTGCCGGCCGACGATCATCTCCTGCTCGGCCAGCGACGACCGGTCCCAGGTCTCGATCAACATCCGGATCTTCCGGGCGACCAGGTACGAGCCACCGGTCATCCAGGCCGGCCCGTCGCCGTCCTGCACCCAGACGTGGTCGCGGAGCAGGCCGGCCTCCTCGGCCTTGATGTTCTTGGTGCCGTCCTTGAAGCCGAACAGGTTCCGGGGCGTGGCCTGCGACGTCGAGGTCGACGACGTACGCCCGAAGCCCAGCTGCGACCAGCGCACGCTGACCACCCCGAAACCGATCCGGGCCAGGTTGCGGATGGCGTGCACCGCCACCTGCGGGTCGTTCGCGCACGCCTGCACGGCCAGGTCACCGCCGGAGATGGCCGGGTCGAGCGCGTCGCCGGTGAACGCGGGCAGGTCGGCCAGCGCCTCCGGCCGCCGCTTGGCCAGGCCGAACCGGGTGAACAGCGACGGCCCGAACCCCACGGTCAGGGTGAGCTGGGAGGGCGGCAGCCCGGTGGCCTCGCCGGTGTCGTCCGGCGGCGCCTCGGCGATCCCGTTCATCGCCCCGATCGGCCCGGCGTCCTGCCCGGAGGTCATCCGGCGGGCCGCCGCGGTCCAGTCGGCGAGCATCTGGACCAGGCGCTCCCGGTCCTTGGTGATCACGTCGAAGGCGACGAAGTGCAGCCGGTCCTGCGCGGCCGTGGTGATGCCGGCCTGGTGCACGCCGTCGAACGGGATCGCGCCGCGCGCGTCCGGCCCGGGTGTGTCGTCCCGCTTGGCCAGGAAGGCGCCGCCGACCGCGACGGCGCCGGTCACCCCGGCCACGCCGGCGCCGGCGAGCGCGATCGCCCGCCGGCGGGAGACGCCCTGTTCGTCAGTCATTTCTTGGACACCACCGCGGCCACCTTGCTGATCGGCTCGGCCAGCGCGTTGATCGCGTCGGACAGGTCCTTGAGGTCGGCCTGCGAGAGCTGGTCGTGCAGCTTCCAGCCGTCACCGGCCCGGTGCTTCGCCAGCGCGGTGTCGACGTTGGCGAACTCGGTGTCCAGCGTCTTGACCAGCGCGGCGTCGCGCTCCTCGAGCACCGGCCGCAGCGCGGCGATGGCCGCCTTGGAACCCTCCACGTTGGCGTTGAAGTCCCACAGGTCGGTGTGCGAGTAGCGGTCCTCCTCACCGGTGATCTTGCCGGTGGCGACCTCGTCGAGCAGGCCCTTGGCGCCGTTGGCGAGCTGGAGCGGGGAGAGCTTCTCGGCCTGCGCCTTGGCCACGATCTCCTTGACGTCGGTGAGCAGCTGGTCGGCGATCGGGCCGTCCTTCGAGATGTCCGGCTTGGCCGCCCACAGGTCCTTCTCGATCCGGTGGAAGCCGCCGAACGTCATGCCCTCCTCGGTGACCTCCTCGCGGCCGTCGATCCGGGGGTCGAGGTCGCCGAAGATCTCGGCGACCGGCTCGATCCGCTCCCAGTAGGTCCGCGCGATCGGGAACAGGGTCTTGGCCTTGGCCACGTCGCCGGCCTTGACCGCGGTCACGAACTCCTCGGTCTTGACCAGCAGCGCGTCCGTCTGGGACTTCACGTACCGCGAGTAGCTGCCGGTCGCCGCGGCCAGGGCGGCGTCGTCGGTCAGCGGCGCCGACGAGCCGGACACGGTGAACGCGGCCCGGATGCCCTTGCCGATCATGCCCGGCTTGCAGGCGGTCTCGTACGACCCGGCGGGCAGCTCGACGTGCAGCTCACGGGACAGGCCGGGGGCGATGTTCTCGACCTCGCCCATCACCCGGTCGCCCGGGGCGTACACGTAGAACTCGGTGACCTTCTGGCCCTTGTTGGTCACGCTGAAGACGCTGGTGCCGGCGTCGGCCTCGGCGCGGGCGACCTTGCAGGCGCTGTCGTCGGCGGCGACCGGGATCGGGCCGCCCTTCTCGCCACCGGCGGCCGGGGTGTCCGGGTCGCCGCTGCCGCAGCCGGCCAGCGCGAGGGCGCCGGCCGCGGTGATCACGATGAGGCGTCGCATGGTTCTCCTATTGCTGAGGCGCGGCCACGGGCGCCGGGGTGGACTTTCTTGTGCGGAGGAAGAGAAAGAGGACCGGCAGGCCGTACGCGACCCAGGCGATCACCTCGACCACCGACGCCGTCGGGGTGAGGTTGAACATGCCGGTGAGCAGCGCGGTGTACCAGGCGCTGGGGTCGAGCGTGCCGCTGATGTCGTAGGCCAGGTTGTTGAGGCCCGGGAGCACGCCGGACTCCTGGAGGTCGTGCACGCCGTACTTGAGAATGCCGGCGGCGACCAGGATGAGCAGGGCGCCGGTCACGGTGAAGAAGACCGTCAGATTGATCCGGATCGCCGTGGCGTACATCAGGAATCCGATGACGACGGCCGTGCCGATCCCGCCGAGCAGCGCCAGCAACGGCCCGCTGTTGCTCGAGGCGCCCTGGACGGCCGAGTAGAAGATCAGCGAGGTCTCGAGGCCCTCGCGGACCACGGCCAGGAAGGCCATCACGCCGACCGCGACCGAGCCGACCCCGAGCGCGTCCTGCATCTTGCCGCGCAGCTCACCGGCGATGGACCGGGCGGCGCGGCGCATCCAGAAGATCATCCAGGTGACGAAGCCGACCGCCGCGATCGAGGTGATCGCCTCGAACAGCTCGCGGTGCTCGTACTTCTGGAGCAGCGTGGTCTCGGTGTAGCTGAGCAGCCAGCCGAAGATGACGGACAACGCGACGGCCAGGGCGACCCCGGCCCAGACCTGGATCAGCCGGTCCTTGCGCTCGGACTTCACCAGGAACGCGATCAGGATGCTGACCACCAGCGTGGCTTCCAGACCCTCACGCAGACCGATGAGGTAGGTCGCGAGCATGACGGTTCCTTTGCTAAGGCATTCCTAACTTAGGTTCGGCATACCTTAGGCATCGCGAGGCCCTGTCCGTCAAGGAGCTTGTGATGTAAACGAACGGGCGGCCCCGGATCTATCCGGGACCGCCCGTCGGACGAGAGGGCTCACTGACGGTCGAACTCGCCGTCACGCACACCCTTGATGAAGGCGCCCCACTCGGGCGCCGTGAAGCGCAGCATCGGTCCGGCGGCGTCCTTGGAGTCCCGCACGTAGACGGTCGCGGTGGTCTCCGCCACCTCCACGCAATGACCCGCGGCGCCGGAGCGGCTGCTCTTGTGCCAGACCAGCTTGTTATCGGTCAAGACATCCCCTCCCCGGAGATTTGTGATCCATCCTGGGGAACGATCCAGCGGTCAGCGAAGGTAGTCGCTCGATCGGGTGAAGCGGTCGCGGCTCGCCTCGGCGTCGAGGGCCCGGGCGCGGACGTCGTCGAAGGCCTCCCGGAAGACGCTCACCTCATCCTCCTTGAGGTGGAAGGAACCCCCGGTCAGGCCCTCGCTGTGGACAATCGGGCCGCGGGCGTTGCCGGCGAATTCGAAGATCATGAAGGACTCCGACTGCGCCGCGTGCGCGCCCGCCGAGAACGGCAGCACCAGCAGCTCGACGCCGGGGCGCATGCTCGCCTCGTGCAGCCGCTGCAACTGCCGGCGCAACACGCCCCGGCCACCGACCTCGCGGTGCAGCACGGCCTCGTCGAGCACCACGGTCAGCCGCGGCGGAGGGTCGCGGACCAGCACCGCTTGCCGGGCCATCCGCAGCGCCAGACGGCGGTGGATCGTTTCAGGGTCGCCGATGTCGGCGCCGACCTCGATCACGGCCCGGGCGTACTCGTCGGTCTGGAGCAGGCCCGGGACGATCTGGGTCTCCCACTCCTGGAGCGCGACGGCCTCGGCCTCGAGCGCGACGTACTCGTCGTAGGGCGCCGGGACCGACGACCGGTACGGCGTCCACCACACCCGATCGCGGCCGCGCCGGGCCAGGTGATGGAGCCGGTCGCGGATGTCGGACTGGGCGCCGTAGGTGCTGAGGAGGCGGTCGAGATCGGGCTCGCTGATGCCGGTCCGCGCCGTCTCGATCCGGCTCAGTTTGGACTCCGACCAGCCCAGCAGGCGAGCCACCGACGCGCCGCGCCGTTCCCCCCGGAGGCGACGTAGTTCGTCACCCAGTTCCCGTCGTGCCGTTGATGTCGGCCTTGCCACGCGAACACCGTACCGGGATGGATACGTTCTGCAACTTGCATAGCGCCATATGCACTTGCAGACAGGAGGTGACCGGGTGCTTAATGAAAACGAAAGCACCACCGGTGGCGGCAACCGCCGGGCTTGTGAGAAGGCCCCGTCCAGCGGCGTGGACGGGGCCTTCTTCAACGGTCGGCGGCATGAACCCCTGGACAGCGAACGGGGCGACGGGTCAAAGACCCGCCGCCCCGTTCATCCCCCCGGTTTGGTACCGCGCGCGTCCGTGGGACCCCCCGATCACCAATGACGCTGCGTGTTTGTAGCTTCACACTCCGCGAACGCTCATGTCAAGCAAATCCGGAAATTTCCGATTCGAGAAGTTTGAGTAGCGCGGATCCGAGATCCAGCGCGCCACCCCAACAGGAATCTGACATCGCCCTGTGAGGGTCCTCGCCATGTCTCCTCAGATGCGGCTGAGCCGCTGTGCCGCCGGGCTCGTCCTCCTCCTCGCCGGCTGTTCCGGAACGGACACCGAACCGCCGAAGGTGGCCTCCCTCCGGACCTCGGCGGCGCCGTCGAGCGCGCCGGCCGCGGCCGCCGGCCAGCGACCGGTGTACCCCGTCGACGCCACCGACGACGAACGGCGGGCGGTGAGCGAGCCCTGGGTCGCCTGCCTGGTGGCGAAGGGTGGCCCCAAGTGGAAGCGGGACGCCGACGCCCTGCTCCTGAAGGGCGTGACGCCGGCCGACGACCCGGAAGGCAAGGACGTGCTCGAAGCCTGCCTGGCCAAGCAGCCGGAGGCGTACGACGACCACCAGAAACGGACAGACCCGGCGACGTTCAAGGACAACCAGCGTGCCTGGTACCGCTGCGCCCAGGACGCCGGCTACAAGCTGACCGCCCCCGACCCGGACACCGCCGAATTCGGCCTGACCGAGATCGGCCCGAACGGTGACGCCGGCTCGCCCAAGATGCAGGAGTGCAAGCGGAAGGCGTTCGCCGAATGAGGCCGAGCTAGGCCGGGGCGGCGACGAAGATCGTGCCGGTGCCGGCGGCCGAGATCGGGCCGGCCGACGCCGGGGCGAACGCGGCCGTCCCCGGCGTGATCTCGACCGGTGTCCCGTGCCCCTCGGCAACAAACGCGTCGCCCTCGACGCCGAGGATGATGCGCGGGCCCTCGGCCGGCACCGTCGTGGGCGGCCGCGTCCCCGACAACTCCAGGCAGTAGAGCCGGAAGTCGCGGATCGGCACCTCCCAGGTGGAGACGCCCGGCGCGACCTCGGTGGCCGGCAGGATCGGGTCGGCCAGAACCTCGAAGCGCAACACCCGGAGCAGTTCGTCGACGTCGACCCGCTTCGGGGTCAGCCCGCCACGCAGCACGTTGTCGCTGGCCGCCATGATCTCCACGCCGGCGCCCTCGAGGTAGGCGTGCAGGTTGCCGGCCGGCATCCAGATCGCCTCGCCCGGACGCAGCGTCACGTGGTTGAGCAGCAGCGCGACCAACACGCCGGGGTCGGACGGGTAGCCCTTGGCCAGGCCGCGCGCGAGCGGCGTGTCGGCGGCGGCCACCAGCGACGCCCGGTCGTCGGCGGGCCAGCTGAGCAGCAGCCGCACGGCCTCGGCCAGACCGGCGGGCCCGGTACGCAGGGCGGCCACCACCGGCGCCAGGGCGGGCACGCCGAAGGACTCCAGGACGTCGGCCGACACCGACGGATCGCGGAAGCCGCACAGGGCCTGGAACTCGGTCAGCGCCACGAGCATCTCGGGCTTGTGGTTGGCGTCGGTGTAGTTGCGCGGCAGCGACGGGTCGGCCTCCTGCGCGGCGAACGCCGTCCGCGCGTACGCGAGGTCGGGGTGGGCCTGCAGCGACAGCGGCGCCGACGCGGCCAGCACCTTCACCAGGTAGGGCAGTCGCGGGCCGAACTCCTCGACCACCGGCGCGCCGAGCTGACCGGCCGGGTCGGCCTCGATGACGTCGGCCAGGCTGGCCGGGCCGTCGTGCCCACGCAGCGTCGACGGGTCGCCCGGGTGGGCGCCCAGCCACATCTCGGCCTCGGGCTGGTCGGTCGGGGCGGGCCGGCCCTGGAGCTCGGCCAGGAAGGTGCGCGAACCCCAGGCGTACGGCCGGACGTTGCCGACGAGCCCGTGCACGCCGCTCATGACGCGTGCGCCGGGGGTGCCGCCTCGGCCGCGGGCGTGGCCGCCGGCCGGTAGATGTCGGGCTCGATGTAGATCACCCGGGCGATCGGCAGGGCCGCCCGGATCCGGGACTCGGCCTCGTTGATGTGCGTGGCGATCTCGTCGGCCCGTTCCGACCGCGGCACCGCGATCTTCGCCGCGACCAGCAGCTCTTCCGGACCGAGATAGAGGGTCTTCATGTGGATGATGCGCTCGACGCCCTCGCCCGCCAGGAAGGCCTGCTCGATCTTGCGGATGTCCTCGGGCGTCGCGCCCTCGCCGAGGAGCAAGCTCTTGGTCTCGATCGCCAGGATGATCGCGATGCACACCAGCAGCAGGCCGATCGCCGCGGTGCCGATGCCGTCCCAGACGCCGTTGCCGGTCAGCAGGGTGAGCACCACGCCGAAGAAGGCGAAGATCAGGCCGATCAGGGCGCCGAGGTCTTCGAGCAGCACCACCGGCAGCTCGGGCGCCTTGGCCCGGCGCACGAACTGGACCCAGGAGATGTTCCCGCGGGTGTGGTTGGACTCCTTGATCGCCGTGCGGAAGGAGAAGCTCTCCAGGCCGATCGCGATGATCAGCACGACGATCGGGACCCACTGCCAGCTCTCGATCGGCTCGGGGTGGGAGATCTTGTGGTACGCCTCGTACAGCGCGAACAGGCCACCGACGCTGAACAGCACGATCGCCACGATGAAGGCGTAGATGTAGCGGTCCCGTCCGTACCCGAAGGGGTGGTCGGGGGTGGCCTTGCGCCGCGAGCGCTTGCCGCCGAGCAGAAGCAGGGCCTGGTTGCCGGAGTCGGCGACCGAGTGGATCGACTCGGCCAGCATCGACGACGACCCGGTCAGCAGCCAGGCGATGAACTTGGTGACGGCGATGCCCAGGTTGGCCGCGAGGGCCGCGATGATCGCCCGGGTGCCGCCGCCCGCGCTCACGCTCGGCCCTCCGGCTTCGGGTTGCTCAGTTCCTTCATCTCGTCGATCGCCGGCACCGCCATCGGGTCGAGCCCGTGGGCCAGGGCCAGGTAGAGCGAGGCGAAGTCGGGCACCGCGACCAGCGACGCCAGCCGTTCCAGGGCCGAGCCGCCCTCGGCCACCAGCACGTCGCAGCGCACGCCGCGGCGCTCGGCCAACGTCTGCACGGCGTCGGCCCGGCGCTCCTCGACCGCGATCGGCTCGTCCGCGTCGTCCTCGGGGTTGAGGCCACCGTCGCGGAAGATCACCAGCCGCAGCCGGGTCGACGCGACCTCGTCGGCCTCGTCCTCGGGGTCGGCGAAGATGTCCCGGGACGACTCGGCCAGGCCGCCGAACACGCCGTCGAGCAGGCCGACCCGGCCCCGGCCGGCCTCGCCCAGGGAACCGGCCATCACCGGGTAGCGGGCATTCGCGGCCAGCGTGTCGGCGAACCGGCGGGCGGCCACCGTGGCCAGCGGGGACGAGCCCCAGATGACCGGCACCGAGCCGGCCAGGCCCAGGGCCAGCGCCTTGGCCGGGTTGACGAAGGACTCGGCGCCGGGACGGGACCGCTCGGCGTCGGCGTCGAGCCGGGTCGCGGTCTCGGCCACATCGGCCTCGTTGACCTTGACCAGGCCGAGGCTGCGGGCGGCGATCAGCACCGGCACGGTGAGCCCCCACAGGCTGGCCCGGGCCGGCGCGCGGCGCGGCACCGGGATGAACGGCGCGCGGGCGCGCTCGGCCATCGCCTGCAACTCGGAGTCGGGGCTGCCGATGGCCACCAGGCGCGCGCCACGCCGGGCGGCGGCGTCGGCCGCGGCCAGCGCCTCGGGGCTGCGCCCGCTGCCGGAGACGGCGATCACCACGTCGGCCGCGCCGACCCAGCCCGGCAGCGCCGAGCTGCGGTGGCCGACGATCGGCACCGGGCAGCGCGGACCGGCGACGGTGGACAGGATGTTGCCGGTCAGGCCGGCGGTGCCGATGCCGGCGACCACGACGGCCCGCGGCCGGCCCTCTTCGGCCAGCCCGGTCAGGTCGGCCTCGGCGGCCAGGGCCGCCGCCTCGCGCACCTGGGCGCCGGCCGACGCGGTGGCCCGCAGCATGCCGCCCGGGTCGCTGGCCAGCATGGCCTGCTCGTCGTCCAGCAGCGACTCGTCGACGTGCCGGTGGCCGTTGACCCCGGCCGCACCCTCCAGCGGGACGGTCATCGGGCCTCCCCCGGCAGCCGGGCCTCGTCGAGCAGCAGGATCGGGATGTCGTCCCGGATCTCGAACACGCGACCGCACTCGGTGCAGGTCAGCGTCTGCGCGTCGGCGTCATGCGTCAACGGCGCGTGGTGCGTGTCCGGGCACGCCAGTATGTCCAGCAACTGCGGATCGAGGGCCACGGAGAAGGCTCCCTTATGGGGTGGCGGTCGGAGGCAACCTGCAGATCCTAACCTCGGACGATGGCCAGCACCTCGTCGCGGAGGGCGGCCATGCGGTCGGGCTTGGGCGCCTCCACATTGAGCCGCAGCAGTGGCTCGGTGTTCGAGGCCCGCAGGTTGAACCAGGCGCCGTCGGCCAGCGTGGCGGTGAGCCCGTCCAGATCGTCGAAGGTGGCGTCCGGGTACGCCGCGCGTACCTCGGCGGTCTTGGCCTTGGCGTCGGCGACCGTGGAGTTGATCTCACCAGAGGCGGAGTAGCGCTCGAACTCGGCGGCGAAGCCGGACAGCGGCCGGTCCTGCTCGCCCAGCGCGGCCAGCACGTGCAGGGCGGCCAGCATGCCGGTGTCGGCGAACCAGAAGTCGCGGAAGTAGTAGTGCGCCGAGTGCTCGCCGCCGAACACCGCGTTGGTGCGGGCCATCTCGGCCTTGATGAACGAGTGGCCGACCCGGCTGCGCAGCGGCTTGCCGCCGTTCTCGGCGATGATCTCGGGCACCGCGAGCGAGGTGATCACGTTGTGGATGACCGTGCTGCCCGGGAACTTGGCCAGCTCACGCTTGGCGACCAGCGCGGTGATCGCGGACGGCGAGACCGGGTCGCCGTTCTCGTCGATCACGAAGCAGCGGTCGGCGTCGCCGTCGAAGGCCAGGCCGAGGTCGGCGCCCTGGGTCCGCACGGCCTCCTGCAGGTCGACCAGGTTGGCCGGGTCGAGCGGGTTGGCCTCGTGGTTGGGGAACGTTCCGTCCAGCTCGAAGTAGAGCGGCACGATGGTCAGCGGCAGCGCCGGCAGCACCTGGTCGCCGAGCACGGCCGGCACGGTGTGCCCGCCCATCCCGTTGCCGGCGTCGACGATCACCTTGAGCGGCCGGATGCCGGACAGGTCGACCAGCGAGCGCAGGTGGGCGGCGTAGTCGGCGAGCAGGTCGAGGTGTTCCACCCGCTGGGGCCCGTCGGCGACCCGGTCGAGGTCGTCGAGCAGCTCCTGGGCCCGGATGCGGATGATCGCCAGGCCGCTGTCCTGGCCGATCGCGCGGGCGCCGGCCCGGCACAGCTTGATGCCGTTGTACTGGGCCGGGTTGTGGCTCGCGGTGAACATCGCCCCGGGCAGGCCGAGCGCGCCGGAGGCGTAGTAGAGCTGGTCGGTGGAGCCCAGGCCGATGTGCAGGACGGCCGAGCCGGCCGCGTTGGCGCCCTCGGCAAACGCCGCCGCCAGGCCGGGACCGCTGGCCCGCATGTCGTGGGCGATCACGACCCGGTCGGCGTCGTCGCCGGACTCCCGCAGCATCTCGATGAACGCGGTGCCCAGCGCCCGGGCCGCCGCCTCGTCGAACTGGTCGGGGACGACGCCACGGACGTCGTACGCCTTGACGATCTGCGACAGATCAGACAATGCTCGCTCCTCAGCCCTGGGGATCCTGTCGCGAGACTAACGGAGCACGGGTAGCGGAACGGCCGCAACCGCGCAGCATGCGTCTCGGCCTCGTTGCAACGAGGCATCTTCATTGCGGCGCGCTTCTCAACGCGTGGCGCTTTTCAACGCGGCGCGGCACGCGTGGTCGGCGGCCCGGGTGGTCTCGGGCAGGCGGTAGCGGGACGTCAGGCGGAGGGTCAGCGCGCAGGCGGTGTCCAGGTCCATGCGGTGGCCGGCCGAGACGTACACCGGTTTGACCCGATCCTGGGTACGCAACAGCGCGCCCACCTCGTCGCCACGGTCGATCAGCGCCGACCGGTCGCCCCGCCGCTCCCCCGGCTCGTCCGCCTCGCCCACCAGCCGGGTCTTGCCGACGCCGAGGGTGGGCAGGTCGAGCAGCACGCCCAGGTGGCAGGCCAGACCGAAGCGACGCGGATGAGCCCGGCCCTGCCCGTCGCAGACCACCACCTCCGGCTGGTCTTTCAACTGCGAAAACGCGTCGAGTACGGCGGGAAGCTCGCGGAACGCGAACAGCCCCGGCACGTACGGGAAGGCCGGCTCACCGATCACCACCGCGGTCTCCCGGACCGACAGGTCCGCCTCGAGCACCACCACAGCCGCGGCCAGCCGGTCCTCGCCGTAGGCAACATCCACCCCGGCGAACGTCGACGGCGTTATCGGCACCGGCCCATCGAGCAGTTGCGGGCGCAATTCGTCTTGAATCGCGAAGGCTTCGCTGGGAGTTGACGGCCAATCCACGCACCAGAGGCTAGGCCAGTTGTCCAGAGCGGTGATGCGGGTCACGATGGGGGCATGGCCAACCCGTGGCTCGCCCTCGACCTGGGTGCCGATCCGGCTGAGCGGATCCGGCAGGTCGGCCGTGCCCACGAACGGTTCGTCACCGGGGACCATCAGATCGGCGGTCCGGCGGCCATCCGCAGCGTGGTGGCCGACTCGTGGCGGCGCTCGGCCGACGCGATCACGCCCGAGAGCACCGCCCCGATCGAGATCGCCGACGGCGACCTGGAGGCCTACCGGGCGGCCCACCCGCTGGCCCGGGTGCTGCCGATCTTCCGCGACCTGCTCGGCGGGCTGGCCGACGACGGCGACCACCTGATGGCGGTCTGCGACGCGCACGGGCGGCTGCTCTGGGTGGAGGGGACGCCGACGGTGCTGCGCGCGGCCGACGCGATGAACTTCGTGCCGGGGGCCCGCTGGGACGAGGCGCACGCCGGCACCAACGCCCCGGGCACCGCGCTGGCCGTCGACCACCCGCTGCAGATCTTCGCCACCGAACATTTCAGCCGGCCGGTGCAGCGCTGGACCTGTGCGGCCGCCCCGATCCACGACCCCGCCACCGGCCGGTTGCTCGGCGCCATCGACGTGACCGGCGGCGACCACCTCGCCAACCCCCACAGCCTGGCTCTGGTACGCGCGACCGCCCTGGCCGCCGAGGCGTTCCTCGCCACCGAACGCCGCTCGTCCGGGGTCACGCCCACGGTGGCGGTGCTGGGCCGCGACGAGGCCCTGCTGACCCACCGCGGCCGGCGGCTCCGGCTCGGCCGCCGCCACTCCGAGCTGCTGGTCCTGCTGCTGACGCACCCCGAGGGACGCACCGGGGACCAGCTGGGCCTCGACCTCTATCTCGACGATCTGAACCCGGTCACGGTCCGGGCCGAGCTCTCCCGGCTGCGCCGGATCCTCGGGCCCGAGCTGCTCGACTCCCGCCCCTACCGGCTGCACGCCGACCTGAGCGCCGACTTCAGCACGGTCACCGACCACCTCGACGCCGGCCGGGTGGCCGAAGCCCTGTCCGAGTACGCCGGCCCGCTGCTGCCCGCCTCGGACGCCCCCGGCGTGGTCCGCCTACGGCGCGCGCTCGAGACCCGGCTCCGCGACACGCTGCTCCGGCGGGCCGACCACACCCTCCTGGAGAAGTGGGTCCGTTCCTCGTGGGGTGCCGACGATCTGGAGATGTGGGAGATGTATGCCGCGCTGCTCCCGGCCCGCTCGCCGGCCCGGGGCGCGGCGCTGAACCGCGTCGGCCGGCTCGCCGCCGATTTCGGCCTCCGCACCCGCCGACCCGGCGGCGGCGTGCGGCCTTGACCACGACGGCGGTCCGCTGAAACCACGGGACTCTTCTGCGCCCGTACCCGCAAAAGCTCTTGACCTTGACTTTGCAACGTCCTTGCAACGTTCCCGTAACTAGCGTCGCACTCATCGTGAGTCCCCCAACACGGAGGCGACCAGCATGACCATCTACTCACCGCCCAACACCGACGGTGCGATCGTCAACTACGAGAGCCGTTACGACCACTACATCGGTGGCGAGTACGTGCCGCCGGTCAAGGGTCAGTACTTCGACAACCCCACGCCGGTCACCGGTGAGACCTTCTGCGAGATCGCCCGCGGCACGGCCGAGGACGTCGAGCGCGCCCTCGACGCGGCGCACGGCGCGGCCGACGCCTGGGGCCGCACCTCGCCCGCCGAGCGCGCCAACATCCTCAACAAGATCGCCGACCGGATGGAGGCGAACCTCGAGAAGCTCGCGGTCGCCGAGGCCTGGGAGAACGGCAAGCCGGTCCGCGAGACGCTGGCCGCCGACCTGCCGCTGGCGATCGACCACTTCCGCTACTTCGCCGGCGCCATCCGCGCCCAGGAGGGCTCGCTCGCCGAGATCGACGACGACACCGTCGCCTACCACTTCCACGAGCCGCTCGGGGTGGTCGCCCAGATCATCCCGTGGAACTTCCCGATCCTGATGGCCGTGTGGAAGCTCGCGCCCGCCCTGGCCGCCGGCAACGCGGTCGTGCTCAAGCCGGCCGAGCAGACCCCGGCCTCCATCCACTACCTGATGTCGCTGGTCGGCGACCTGCTCCCGCCGGGCGTGCTGAACATCGTGAACGGCTTCGGCGTCGAGGCGGGCAAGCCGCTGGCGTCGTCCAGCCGGGTCGCTAAGGTCGCGTTCACCGGCGAGACCACCACCGGGCGGCTGATCATGCAGTACGCCTCGGAGAACCTGATCCCGGTCACCCTCGAGCTCGGGGGCAAGAGCCCGAACATCTTCTTCGACGACGTCTCGGCGGCCGACGACGACTTCATGGACAAGGCGCTCGAGGGCTTCGCGATGTTCGCGCTCAACCAGGGCGAGGTCTGCACCTGCCCGTCGCGCGCGCTGATCCAGCAGGGGCACTACAGCGACTTCCTGGCCGCCGGCGTGAAGCGGGTGGAGAACCTCAAGCAGGGCAACCCGCTGGACACCGACACCCAGGTCGGCGCGCAGGCCTCCAACGACCAGCTCGAGAAGATCCTGTCCTATCTGGACATCGGTCGCCAGGAGGGCGCCAAGGTGCTGATCGGCGGCGGCCGGGCCGACCTCGGCGGCACCCTGGCCGGCGGCTACTACGTGCAGCCGACGATCTTCGAGGGCAGCAACACCATGCGGATCTTCCAGGAGGAGATCTTCGGGCCGGTCGTGTCGGTGACCTCGTTCTCCGACTACGCCGACGCGATCAAGATCGCCAACGACACGTTGTACGGCCTGGGCGCCGGCGTGTGGACCCGGGACGGCAGCACGGCGTACCGGGCCGGCCGCAACATCAAGGCCGGTCGAGTGTGGACGAACTGCTACCACGCCTACCCGGCGCACGCCGCGTTCGGTGGCTACAAGCAGTCCGGCATCGGCCGGGAGAACCACAAGATGATGCTGGACCACTACCAGCAGACCAAGAACCTGCTGGTGTCGTACTCGCCCAAGGCTCTGGGCTTTTTCTAGGCCGGTTTTTCAAATTTGCCCTGGAGGCGCCGTGATGACGAACAAATTTGAAAAACCGGCCTAGGCCGCTGAGGAATGACAGTGACACGAGTCGACGTGACACCCGCGGCGGCCGACCTGATGCGGTCGCTGCGGGTGCAACACGGTCCGCTGATGTTCCACCAGTCCGGCGGCTGCTGCGACGGCAGCTCACCCATGTGCTACCTCGAGGGTGAGTTCCGTACCGGCGCGTCGGACGTGCTCCTGGAGGCGTTGCGCATCGACGGCATCGCCGAGCCGGTGACCTTCTGGATGTCCAAGTCCCAGTTCCAGCTCTGGAAGCACACGCACCTCACGGTGGACGTGGTCAAAGGGCGCGGTTCCGGCTTCTCGCTGGAGGCGCCCGAAGGCGTACGGTTCCTGATCCGCAGCCGGCTGCTCAGCGAGGAGGAGATCGCGGAGCTCGCCACTCGTTAGGGTCGTCCGCATGTTTGTGCGGTGGACCACGGCCGGGGACGACCCGCGGCTGCTCCGGCTCTTCCCGGCGACGTTCACGGTGGCGGTGGCGGCCACCGCCGTGGACGGCGTCCCGGTCCTGGTCACCACGTCCGACGACGTGGTCGAGGAGGACGACGCCGAGACCGTTCTGCAGATCTGGCACGCCGGGACCGGCGAGCTGCTTCGGGAGGTTCCGGGGGTGGGCGGCGACTCGCTGGTCGTCACCGAGCTCGACCGGCGACCGGTCGCGGTGACCTGCGGCTGGAGCGACACGCCGTGGCTGGTCGACCTGCTCACCGGCTCGGCGACGCCGCTGCCGGGCGCCGGTGACGTCGTGCAGGGCCTGGCCATCGCGGGCCTCGAGGGCGGGCCCGCGCTGGTCACGGCCGATCTGCGCGGTCAGGTACGGGTGGTCGATCTGGCCGCCCGCGAGACGGTACGGGTCCTCGACGCCGGCGGCGACCGGCTGAACGCGGTGGCGGTCCTCTCCTGGGACGGCCACCTGGCCGCGTTCGGGGCCGGCGACGCCCTGCACGCCTGGGACCTGCATACCGGCTCACCGATCGCCACGCCCCCGATCAGCGGCCGCGCCTGCGCGCTGGCGACCTGGCCGGACGTGCCCGATCGGCTGGCCGTGCTGGGCATGGACGGGACCGTGGAGATCGCCGGCCGGGCCGTGCTCGGCGTGCCCTGGCGGCGCTGGGCCACCCACCTCGCCGGGCTCGTCACCCCGGACGGCCGGCGGTTGCTGGCCATCGCCGACGACGAGGCCGTGACGCTCTGGGACGTCGAGGCCGACCGTGCGGCCGGTCCGGTGCTGGCCGGGCCGACCGGCTGGGCCGACGTCCGCCCGGGCGAGCCTGGCGAGGTGATCACCGCGTCGCCCGAGGACCGGGCCGTGGCCGTGTGGGCGGCCGGCGCCGACCTGCCGCCGATCGGGCACGGCGCCACGAGCACGATCACCGCCCTCACGCTGAGCCCCGACGGCCGGGTGATCGCCGGAGCATCGGACGGGACGGTCGCCGCCTGGTCCCTGGCCGACGGCTCGTTCTTGTCGGCTGAGGACGGCGCGGTGCACGGCCCGGTGCGGGCGGTGGCCACGGTCGAGGTGGACGGGCGGATCGAGGTGCTGGCCGGCGGCGGCGACGTCAACGGCTCGCCGGACGACGTCCTGCATCGCTTGCCCCTCTCCGACGGCGTTGTCGACGGCGTCATCGCCGATCAGGGCGGTGAGATCAGGGTGATCGCCATGCTGGGCACGACCGCGTACACGGCCGGGTGCGACCGGACCATCGCCCGGATCGACCTCGTGACCGGCACGCGCACCTCGGTGATCCCGGGCGACAACCACGCCAGCGGCATCGCGATCCGGGGCGGGCGCGCGGCGGTCAGCCGCTTCCCGGGTCCGTTCCAGCTCTGGGATCTGGCCGCCGACCGGCCGATCCCGACCGCGGCCGTCGACTCGGCCGAGTTCGGCGAGCGGGTCGTCGGGTGGTGCGGCGACGGCCGGGTGGTGGTCGCCCTCGACGATCAGGCTCGGGTACGCGACCTGAGCACCGGCGAGACCACGGCACTGGACGAGGGCGGCGACGGCCGGATCACGGCGATCGCGAGCAGCGACACGCTCGTGGCGATCGCGCGGGCGGATTGCTCGCTGTCAGTCGTGGACCCATCGTCCGGCGACGTGACCGAGGCTCTCACGTTGGCCTACCCGGCGACCGCGCTGGCCTGGACGCAAGAGGGTGACCTGATCGCCGGCGTCCGCCGGGACCTGGTGCGGTGGGGGCTCTCTAACCCGGCGGGATGACCCGCAGGTGGCCGCGGCGGCCGGTCTGCTGGCCGGGCATGTGGTCGTGCTCGTCGGGGCGGGGCGGGGGCGCCGGGCGGGCCGCTTCGCGAACCGCGTCGGCCAGGGCGACGAGGTCGTCGGTGGTGGGCGGGGGCGGGGCGAACTCGCCGTCGTGGCGGACGAGTTCCCAGCCTCGGGGGGCGGTGAGGCTGCGCGCGTGGGGTTCACAGAGGTCGTACGTGTGGGGTTCGGCGAAGGCCGCGAGCGGCCCGACCACGGCGGTGGAATCGTTGTAGACGTAGGTCAAGGTGGCGACGGCCTGTCGAGGACAGCCGTTTCGGGAGCAGCGCCGTGGGGACCTCACGGCGGCACGTTATCTCCCCCGAGACGCCGGAAGTCGCGACACGCCGTACCACCATGCATCACGATTCGGCCATGACCGGGCGACACGCCGCCCCTTATAGGCGAATTCGTCGCGAAGAAACTCCATGCGACCAGCAAGAGCGCTAGATCGGCGGCGACCGGACTAGAGTTCACACGTGACCACCAGCCCCGACCGCCGCCGGACCGCCGAACCGGGCCGCGCGGCACGCTCCGCCGGGCCGGGCCGTCCCGCCCGCCGCGACCGGCACGGCCGTGGTCTGCGGGGCCGGCTCGTGCCCGCCACCGTGCCGCTGGCCCGCACCAAGGCCGAGATCTTCGACGACCTGGTGCTCGACACCGTCGAGGCGCTCGAGCGGCGCTATGCCAAGGAGCTGGCCGGCGTCGAGTTCGCGGTCGAGGATGTGCCGCCGGAACTCAACGTCTACGACTCCGACGTGTTGGAGGACGGCGAGGTCCCACTGGCCCGGCTGCTGCCGGGCCGGCCCGGTCGCCAGGAACTGCCACCGCGGATCGTGCTCTACCGCCGACCGCTGGAGTTCCGGGCGATGGATCGTGAAGACCTCGCCGACCTCGTCCACGATGTGATCATCGAGCAGGTCGCCAACCTGCTCGGCGTCGATCCCGACGAGCTCGCCTAGCGCGCCCACCGCGCCCACTATTCGGGGGCGTGTGGCCGCTAGGCCACCCGGCGCTTCAACTTGCGGCGTTCCCGCTCCGACAGCCCACCCCAGATGCCGAAGCGTTCGTCGTGCCCCAGTGCGTACTCGAGGCACTCGCCCTTGACGTCACAGCGACCGCAGATCCGCTTCGCCTCGCGGGTCGAGCCGCCCTTCTCCGGGAAGAAGGCCTCCGGATCGGTCTGCGAGCACAGCGCCCGCTCCTGCCATTCGGGTGCGTCCCCGAGCAGGTCGACCCCTTCCACCTGCGCTTCCATCGGCGTGCCTCCAATTCCTGCGCCGAGCGTCAACCCGGCGCGACCCCCCACGCACGCGGCGTGTTCTTGCGGGCGGGACGCGGCTCGCGCCGCCCTCCCCCGCAACCCCACCCGAAATTACACGCGTGTAATGCGTGCGTCGTCAAGCCGAACCTGATAAATAGGCCCGTTTCCCCGAGGCGTCCGCACACCTCGTGGTCCCGTTCCAGCCCTATCTGTCAGAGCCGCGCCTTGGTAACGCCGACGCGGCGCGTCCCGTCCGATTTTACCCAATTTGTGACTTAGCGTCGCCCGTACACCGTCGTTCGTTCCACCGCCGGGCGACCAACGGTCGCCGCGAGCTCCTTCAACTGGGCGACGGTGCGCGCCGAGCCGTGCTCCGAGCCGGCCATCCGGGAGATGGTCTCCTCCATCAGGGTGCCGCCGAGATCGTTGCAACCGCCGTTGAGCATCTGGCGGGTGCCGTCGTCGCCCAGCTTCACCCAGGAGCACTGGATGTTGTCGATCCGGCCGTGCAGCAGCAGCCGGGCCATCGCGTGCACCACCCGGTTCTCCCGCGGCGTCGGGCCCGGGCGGGCGATGCCGGCCAGGTAGATCGGTGCGTTCGTGTGGATGAAGGGCAGGGCCACGAACTCGGTCAGGCCGCCGGTCTCGTCCTGGATGCGGGACAGCACCCGGAAATGGCCCAGCCACTGGCGCGGGTGGTCGACGTGGCCGTACATCATCGTCGAGCTGGACCGGATGCCGACCTGATGGGCGGTGGTCACCACGTCGACCCAGGCCGCCGCGGGCAGCTTGCCCTTGGTCAGCACCCAGCGCACGTCGTCGTCGAGGATCTCGGCCGCGGTGCCCGGGATGGTGTCGAGGCCCGCCTCCTTGAGGGCGGTCAGCCACTCGCGCACCGAGACGCCGGCCTTGGCCGCCCCGGTCACGATCTCCATCGGCGAGTACGCGTGGACGTGCATCCCCGGCACCCGCTCCTTCACCGCGCGCACCAGGTCGGCGTACGCGGTGACCGGCATCTTGGGGTCGATGCCGCCCTGCATACAGACCTCGGAGGCGCCGTCCCGCCACGCCTCCTCGGCCCGGTCGGCGACCTGCGACACGGACAGCCGGTAGGCGTCGGCGTCTCGCTCGCGCTGGGCGAACGCGCAGAACCGGCAGCCCACGTAGCAGACGTTGGAGAAGTTGATGTTCCGGTTCACCACGTACGTGATGTCGTCGCCGTTGACGTCGCGGCGCACGTCGTCGGCCAGCCGGGCCAGCTCGTCGAGCGCCGAGCCATCCGCGTTGAACAGGGCCAGGGCCTTGTCCTCGTTGGCCTCCAGCAGCAGCGCGGCCGGGTCTTCGGCGGCCAGCTTGAGGCCGGCCAGCACGTCGGTCGGCAGCTTGGGCGCCACGGCGACGTGGGCCGCCACTTCGTCCCAGTCGCCGTAGACGCTGTCGAAGTCGCCGCGCCGGTCGCCGGTCCGGCCCTCGGTGTCGATGGTCTCGAACAGGTCGGTCCGGCCGGTTCCGTACGCGTCGTCCGGCTCCTGCCACGGAAGACCGACCGGCATCGCCTCTTCGTTCGCCAGCCCGTCGGGGCCGGCCAGCGCCGCCACGTGCGCGGCCAGGCGAGGATCGAGCCAGTTCTCTCCTCTTCGGACGTACTCCGGGTAGATCGTCAAGCGCTCCCGAAGGATGAACCCGGACTTTTCCGACAGCTCACGCAGGTGGTCGATGGCCGGCCACGGCCGCTCCGGGTTCACGTGATCGGGGGTGACCGGGGAAACGCCGCCCCAGTCGTCGATACCGGCGCGGAGGAGCAGATCGAACTCGGCGTCGATGAGGTTGGGCGGCGCCTGGATGCGGGCCCGCGGCCCCAGGATGATCCGCGAGACGGCGACCGTGGCGGCCAGCTCGCGCAACTCGGCGTCGGGCATCCCGCGCATCGCCGTGTCGGGCTTGGCGCGGAAGTTCTGGATGATCACCTCTTGGATGTGCCCGTACTCGCGGGCCGTCCGGCGCATCGCGAAGATGGCGTCGACCCGCTCGGCCGGCGTCTCCCCGATGCCGATCAGGATGCCGGTGGTGAACGGCACGCCCACCCGGCCGGCGTCGTCGAGCACCCGCAGGCGGACCGCGGGCTCCTTGTCGGGCGAGCCGAAATGGGGCTGGCCCTTCTCGGACCAGAGCCGGGTCGCGGTCGTCTCCAGCATCATGCCCATGCTCGGCGCGACCGGCTTCAGGCGCTGGAGGTCGGCCCAGCTCAGCACGCCGGGATTCAGGTGGGGAAGCAGACCGGTCTCCTCGAGCACCGCGATCGCGGACGCCCGCACATAGTCCAGGGTGGAGTCGTAGCCGCGCTCGTCCAGCCACTGCCGGGCCGCGTCCCACCGCTCCTCGGGCCGGTCGCCCAGCGTGAAGAGCGCCTCCTTGCAGCCCTGGGCCGCACCCTCGCGGGCGATCGCCAGCACCTCGTCGCGCTCCAGGAACGCGGCCGGCAGGCGGTGGGGCACGGTCGCGAACGTGCAGTAGTGACAGCGGTCCCGGCACAGGCGGGTCAGCGGGATGAAGACCTTCTTGGAGTACGTGACGACACCCGGCCGCCCCGCCTCCCGCAGTCCCGCGTCACGCACCCCGCCCGCGATCGTCAGCAGTTCGTCGAACTGCTCCCCGGCGGCGGCCAGCAACGCCTCAGCCTCGCCCGGGTCGATCGCCTTGCCGTCCGACGCCCGGCGCAGGGCACGGCGAACACTTGCCTCGGTAACCTCAGTCACCAATGCAGCCTAGGTCGTATCGGTCGCGATCATGAGTGACGGGCGACACGTGTCAGCGCCGCCTCGATCTGCCCGGTCACGCCGTCGGCCAGCGGGCTGGGCAGCGCGCCCGGGTGGAACCAGCCCAGGGCGGCCGACTCGTCGCTGATCCGCTCGACCGCGCCGGGCGGGGCGATGGCGAGGAAGCGTACGTCGAAATGACGGGTCTGCCCGGTGGGCCGGCACGGCACCGGGTGGATGTCCAGGTCGATCGGGACCGGATCGAACACCAGGTCGGGGATGCCGGACTCCTCGCGCGCCTCGCGGGCGGCCGCCGCCACCAGCGAATCGTCCCCCGGCTCGCAGTGGCCGCCGACCTGCATCCACATGTTCAGCCGGCCGTGCAGGCAGAGCAGCAGGCGGCGGTGCTCGGCTGAAGCTCCGCCATCCGCCAGGATCATCGTGCTGGCCGTGACATGGCCGGGAGCGTGCCGACGGGTCATCGCGACCGGGCCGGCCGCCAGCAGGTCGAGCGTCTCCCGGCCGGCCGGCGTCTGGTCCCAGCCCCGCAACACCCGGACGGCGTCCTCGTACAGCGCGGTCATGCCAGCTTCTTCGCCGAGATCTCGACGCCGGTCGCGCGCAGCCGGTCGACCAGCACGTCGCCCAGCGCCGTGGCCGGGGTGAGCACGCCGCCGTCGGACGGGGGCAGCTTGTCGCGGTCCAGCACCAGCGCCAGGGCCGACTCGCCGAGCATGACCGCGGTGGCCGCGTACCCCGGATCGCCCTTGGCCCGGAACCGGGACCGGTAGCGCGCGCCGGTCGTGGTCGTGGTGAAGATGTCCATCGTGAAGTGACCGTTGCGGCGGGTCTTCTCGTCCGGCCCGGAGCCCGGCTTGGGCAGCACCCGGTCGAGCACGAACCGGGTCGGCGGCAGCGACAGACCGGCCAGCAGCGCACCGAGCCCCACCTTCAGGCCGGCCGCGATGATCGGCGCGGCGGGCGAGGTGCCGGTGCTCTGCGCCTCGCGGTAGCGGAACGAGCGGCCGTACGCCCAGCCGCGCAACGCGTTGCTGCGCCGCACCACCCGGCTGTTGTACGACGCCATCATGAACGGCCCCACATGCCCGCTCAGCGACCGGTCGACCGCCCGGCCCGGCATCGAGACCGCGTCCTCCTGCCGGCCCAGCTCCGGCTCGGCCTTGCGATCCGGGCTCAGCGAGTACGCGCTGGCCGCCACCCGCCGCAGGTCACGATCGGCGCGCAGGACATCCACCTGGGTCCGCATCGAGTCGATGGTGCCGCCGCTGAACCCGCCCCGCAGGCTGGTCACGACCAGCGTGGTGTCGGTCAGCTGCCCGGCGTCGTCACCGCGCACCAGCTGATGCAGCACGTGCACGCCCAGGTCGGACGGGATCGAGTCGAAGCCGCACGAGTGCACGATGCGGGCGCCGGTGGACCGGGACATCTCCTCGTTGTCGTCGATGCTCTGCCGGTGGAAGGCGACCTCGCCGGTCAGGTCGACATAGTCGGTGCCGGCCGCGGCGCACGCCCGGACCAGGGTCCGGCCATGCTTGAGGTACGGGCCCACGGTCGTCGCCACCACCTGGGCCGAGGCGGCCAGCTTGGCCATCGCGATCTCGTCGTCGGCCGCGGCCACGATCAGCGGCCAGTCGACGCCCAGCCGGCCACGGAGCTGCTCCAGCTTCTCCCGCGACCGGCCGCCCAGGGCGATCCGCACCCCGTCCGGCCCGTGATCGGCGAGATACGCGGCGACCAGCGCACCCACGAACCCGGTGGCGCCGTAGACGACAAGGTCGTGATCACGCTCATGATCGGTCATGGGAACCGATTGTGCTGGATCGGTCGCGAGGAGGCAGCGCGGGGCCCTTATCCGGCTCTATCCGGCGTCGTGCGGCTCGACCTTTCCGGCGTCGTGCGGCTCGATCACCACGCCGTCCTCGCCGGTGCGCACGCTCGACGCCACGCCCTCGGCGGCCAGCGCCGCGCGTACCCGATGGATGTCGATCCCCAGCGCGACCCACCCGGCGGGCGACCTCTCCGCCGGCGTCAGCCGAATCCCCCTGGCCGTGACCTCCGCCTCGACCAGTTCCGCCACCGTGGCCAACGCCCGTTCCACCGCCGCCCCAGGTCGCGCCGCAACCGGACCGTCCTGGCTCTGCGCACTCATACGCACCGCCCCGCCGCCCGGCAGCGTGGCCGCCGCGCGCAGGCCCTCGGCCCGGGCCTCGGCCGTGCCCAGCGAGAACATGTCGCTCGCCGCGTCGCGCAGCAGCGTGACCGCGCCCGGCGTCTCGGCCTCGCCCACGCCCGGGTAGCCGCGCACCACCGCCACCGGCACCCCGTCACACTTGCCCTTGACCAGCTCGCCCGCCGCCGCCAGCTCGTCGATCACGGCCATCTCGGTGAGCTGGAGCTCATTGCCGTACGGATCGATCTCGCCCTTGTGGTCGCGCAGCGGAGCGATCCCGGCGGCGCCCAGCGCGACGTCGGTCAGCCCGAGCCGCCAGGCGCGGCCCATCGTGTCCGAGACGATCACACCGACCCGCAGCCCCCGCCCGGCCAGCGCCGCCCGCAACGCCCGGGCCGACGCGTCCGGATCGGCCGGGAGCAGCACCAGGTGGGTCTTGTCGACGTTCGAGGCGTCGATGCCGGCCGCGGCCATCACAAACCCGTGGTGGGTCTGCACGATCGCCGTCGGCCCCCGCCGCGCCACCACCCGGCTGGTCTCGCCGGCCAGGATCTCCTGCCGGGCCGCCTCACGCTCGGGGCCGTCGGCCGGGACGTCGACCAGCCGGCCCTCCGCCTTCGACACGATCTTGCTGGTCACCACCAGCACGTCGCCGTCCCGCAGCCACGGCGCGGCGGCGGTGATCAGCTCGGCCAGGTCGTCGCCCGCGGTCACGTCACCGATCCCGCGGACCGGCAGAACCTCCAGGCCCTCCATGGTCACCTCACGTCGGCCAGGGTGATTGCTTCCGCAACCATCTTGGCCGTGGCTTCCTCGTCCGTCATCCACAACGGCACCGCGCGGGTGGTGACACCTGGCACATCTTTATTCGTCTCGGTCGAATCGACCAGCCAGCCGTCGAGCAGATCGGCTCCGTAGAGCGCGCCGACGCCGCTCGCCGTGACCTCAACACCCAGCGTGGCCAGGCACTTGTCGGCCATTCCGCGCACCGGCGAGCCCCCGATGATCGGCGACACCCCGACCACCGGCGCCGGGCCGCCGGCCACCGCCTCCCGGATGCCGGGCACGGCCAGGATCGGCGCGATGCTCACCACCGGGTTGCTCGGGGCCAGCAGCACCACGTCGGCCTTCTCGATCGCCTCGAGGACGCCCGGAGCCGGCTGGGCCGCGTCGGCGCCCACGAAGACGAACCGGTGCGTCGGCACGTCACCGCGGTAACGCACCCACCACTCCTGGAAGTGGATCGCCTTGCGCTCGCCCTCCACGTCCACCACGACATGGGTCTCGAGCCGGTCGTCGGTGGCCGGCAGCAGCGTGACGCCCGGCTGCCAGCGGTCGCAGAGCGCGGCGGTGACCTGGGACAGCGGGAAGCCGGCGGTCAGCATCTGGGTGCGTACCAGATGGGTCCCGATGTCCTTGTCGCCCAGCCCGAACCAGGTCGGCTCGGCGCCGTAGGCCGCCAGCTCCTCCTTGACCGCCCAGGACTCGCCGACCCGGCCCCAGCCGCGCTCCGGGTCGTGCGCCCCGCCCAGCGTGTACATGACGCTGTCCAGGTCGGGGCAGATCTGCAGGCCGTGCATGCGCACGTCGTCACCCACGTTGACCACGGCGGTGACGTCGGCTTTGTTTTCTCCCGCGTACGCCCGTACGCCGGCCAGGAAACGCGCGCCGCCGATGCCGCCGGTCAGGACCGTGATCCGCATGAGTTCATCCTCGCGCACCTGTGGTTACCGGGCCTCCCTGGCCCCTTACGACTACGCTAGGCCGACCCGTCGGACCGATCACTCAACGAGGAGACCCACCGTGACCAGCCAACCGGAGACCCGCTCGGTTCTCCAGCTGCTCCGGCCGCTGCGCGACATCGCCGCCTGGGCCCTGGTGGGGTTGCCGGCCGTCCTGATCTTCGTGTCGATCATCGACCTCATCCCGTTCGGCGACGGCGACACGTTCACCACCCGGACACAGGCCAGCTTCTACGACTTCATCAACCTGGCCACGATCTTCCTCCCGCTGGCCGCCGTGCTGCTCGCGCTGCTCGTCGAGCCCCGCCACCCCAAGGCGCAGCTGATCACGATCATCGCCCTGGCCGAGTACGCTGCGGCCGCCTTCTTCGGGGTGATCTTCGGCTTCCTCGTCGGTCTGATCAACATCGCCGGCTTCAGCGTGCAGAGCGCCCTCCAGGAGCTACTCGCCCGCGCCGCGTGGCTGGGCCTGCTGGCCGTGGCCGGCTGGGCCATGTACAACGTCTGGCGCGGCCTCTTCCACGTGGCCAAGCCCAAACCCCAGCCCGGCATGTACGGCCAGCCGGCCTACGGCGTGCCCGGCACCTACCCCGGCCAGCCCGGCTACGGCCAGGCGCCCGGCCCCTACCACCCCGGCCAGCCGACCCAGCCCCAGCCCGGTCAGCCCCAGCCGACGTGGAACCAGCAGCCGCCCTCCCATGGCCAGCCGCCGGCTGGTTACGGCCAGCCTCCGGCGTGGGGGCAGCCGTCCTCCGGGCCTCCCGCCCCTGGCACGTATGGCGGCCCGCCCGTGTCCGGCGCTCCCGGCTCCTTCCCTCCGCCGAGCAGCGCCCCGCCGTCGCCCTTCAACCCGCCGGCCAGTGGTGGGCCGTCCTTCCCGCCACCGTCCAGCGGTGGGCCGTCCTTCCCGCCACCGTCCAGCGGTGGGCCGTCCTTCCCGCCGCCGCCGCCGGCGCCCGGCCAGGCCTTCGCCGAGCCGACCCAGGCGGTCCCGCGCCCCGGCCAGTCCCCGGGGTCCTACGGCCAGCCGACGTCATCCCCGCCGGCCCCGCAGTCTCCGGCCGCCCCCGACCCGTCCTCCGACGACCGCACTCAGATCGTCGGCAACGACCGCCCCGGCTTCGGCCCCGCCAACCAGGAGCCGCCCCGCTCCTGACCACGGCGCCCAGGGCGCATCCGACAGACGAAACCGCGAGCCCGGCCGGAACCATCCGGCCGGGCTCGCGCCATCCCACGGCCTCCGCGCCGATCGCACGGCCGCCAGGCCTTTCAGAGGACCGTTGTCAGGATCACGATCAGAGGGGCCGCGCCCTGCAGCGCGACGCTTCGGAGGCGGGACCGGCGTGGGTCGGAGACGAACAGGACGATGGAGGCCAGGAACATGGCGGCGCACCCGAAGAGGGCCAGCGCCCGGCCGGTCGGCTCGTCGCCGGTGTGCAGGAGGATCACGCCGGCGATGGTGCCCGCGGCCAGGAAGAGGTTGTAGAAGCCCATGTTGAAGGCCCACGACCGGACCGCGTCGGCGTTCTCGGGGCGGACCAGGAAGGCGCGCTGCACGAAGGGCCGGCGGAACAGGACGCTTTCCAGCATGAAGAAGACGACGTGGAGCAAACCGGCGATGAGGGCGAAGACCTGTGCGACCGCGTTCATGACCACATCAGATCAGATACCACTCACGCAGAACGAAGGGTGCGCGGCTCCGTTCTGGCCGCGCCAGCGGCCTGGAGCCTCGCGCCCGGCCTCGGCGTGAGCGACGGTCAGCACCACCCACCCGGCTACGACATCTAGATGTATCCGAGTTCGCCCAGTTCCTTGAGCTCGTCGACGATGTGTTTCACCTCTTGGGCGCGGTCGCGGGGGCAGACCAGCACCACGTCGGGCGTGTCCACGATGATCAGGTCGGTGACGCCGAGCGCGGCCACCAGGCGGCCGGAGTTCGGGACCACGACCAGGCCCTGGGTCTCGCGGAGGAGGACGCCGGGCTTGGCCAGGCTCTCCTTGCCCAGCACGACGTTGCCGTTGGTGTCGGCGGCCAGCACCTCGCCCAGGGTGTGGAAGTCGCCGACGTCGTTCCAGCCGAAGTCGCCGGGTACGGTGCCGACCCGGCCGACGGCGGCCGCGCCCTCCATCACGGCGTAGTCGACCGAGATGCGTGGGAGCGTGGGCCAGACCTCGCCGAGGACCTCCTCGCGGCGTGGCGTCTCCCAGTCCTGGGCGATGCGGCTGATGCCGGCGTGCAGTTGTGGCTGCTGGCGAGCCAGTTCGGCCAGGAAGACGTCGACCTGCCAGACGAACATGCCCGCGTTCCAGAGATAATTGCCCTGCTTGAGGTACGCCTCGGCGACCTCGTACGACGGCTTCTCCTTGAACTCCTCGACCCCGAGCACGGGCCCGTCGTCGACGACGGCGCCGCATTGGAGGTAGCCGTAGCCGGTCTCGGGGCGGGTCGGCGTGATGCCCAGCGTCATCAGCAGGCCCTGCCGGGCGCCGACCATCGCCTGCCGGACGACGTCGATGAAGCTCGGGTTGTCGGCGATCAGATGGTCGGCGGCGAACGAACCCATGATCGCCGAGGGGTCACGTCGCGCGATGACGGCGGCGGCCAGGGCGATCGCCGCACACGAGTCGCGTGGTGACGGCTCGACCAGGATGTTCTGCACCGGCACGGTGGTCAGTTGCCGGGACACCGCCGCGGCGTGCGAGACCCCGGTGACCACATAGATGTCGGCCGGCGGGACCAGCGGGGCCAGCCGGTCCACGGTGGCCTGGAGCAGTGACGCTTCGGTGCCGGTGAGCGGGTGGAGGAACTTGGGGTGACCGGCGCGCGACAGCGGCCACAGTCGGGTCCCGCTGCCTCCAGCCGGGATCACGGCGAAGAGGCCGTCACGTTGGTCGGTCATGCGCACCGATAGTAATGATGGTTGGTCATGACTGACTGGCCGACACCCGGTTCCACGTGTTGACGTGCACGTCGGCACTGGAGGCCCAGGTGAACTCCTTCGCACGGTCAGCGCCCGCCTTCGCCAGGGTCGTCCGGCGGGGCTCGTCCTGCAGGAGGTCGGCCAGGTCGGTGGCGATCCGATCAGGATCTTCCGTGGTGTACGCCACCGCGTCGCCGCCGACCTCGGGCAGGGACAGGCGCGGCGTGGTCAGCACCGGGGTGGCACAGGCCATCGCCTCGAGGATGGGCAGACCGAAGCCCTCGCCGAAGGACGGGTAGCAGGCCACCAGGGCGCCGCCGAGGAAGCCGGGCAGGTCGGCGTAGCGCAGGTAGCCGGGGCGGAGCAGCCGCAGGTGGGACGGCACCTCGGCCACCGCGCGGTCGATGTCGTCGTCGTGGCCCTGCCCGCCGGCCAGCACCAGCGCGGGCGGGCGGGGCCAGTCGGCGACCGCGCGGGCCCAGCCGCGGATCAGGTTGGGCACGTTCTTGCGGGGCTCCTTGGCGCCGAGGAACGCGACGTAGCCGCTGTCGCTCAGGCCGAGCCGGGCCCGGACGCGAGCCTTCTCCTCACCGCTCGGCGCGTGGAAGGCGGCCGGGTCGACGCCGTGGTAGGCCACGTCGATGCGGGTCGGGTCGGCGTCGAGCAGCCGGATCAGCTCGTCGCGGGTGGCCTTGCTGGGCACGATCACCCGGGCGGCGCGGCGCAGCGAGGTCTTGATCGCGCTGCGGAAGAACGTGCGTTTGGTGTTCTCGTAGTGCTCGGGCTCGGTGAAGAACGTCGCGTCGTGGACGGTGACGGTCACCGGGCAGCCGGCGCGCAGCGGGCACGTGTAGAACGGCGAGTGGATCACCCTGGCGCCGACCTGCTGGGCGAGCAGCGGGAGGCCGGTCTGCTCCCACGCCAGCCGGGCCGGGCGGTGGGCGATCGCCGCGGGGCCGGCGATGACCTCGGCTGCGGAGAGCATGCGGCTGTAACGCTCCGCATCCGTCCGCTGGGCGATGACGACGAGATCAAGACGCTCCGGGGTGAGCCGGCCGAGCTCGCCGAGCAGTCCGTCGACGTATCTCCCGACACCTCCGCGATCGGCGGGGACGCTGGTGGCGTCGACGAGCACTCGTGGGGGGCGACCGGCGGTCACGAGGCAACTCCCAAATTTGTCGGCCAAATCACTCGCAAGAGTACGCCCGAAATGCATCACCCGGATGACGGCGGTGGCGCGTCGAGGCAACGGTATGGCCGTTCGGATGACAGCGTTGTCCACGGGTTGGTACGCGATGACGGAGAGTGACACCGCTATCGTCAATGTCGATGACCGACACCTTCTTGGCCGCGTTTGCCGACGCCGTCCGCCGCGATGCCACGGCCCCGCTGATCACCTACTACGACGACCACTCCGGCGAGCGCGTCGAGCTCTCCGGCGCGACGCTCGACAACTGGGTCTCGAAGACCGCGAATCTGCTGGTGGACGGGGTCGGTCTGGGCCAGGGCGACACGGTGGCCGTGGTGCTGCCACCGCATTGGCAGGCTGCGGCGATCACGCTGGGGGCGTTCACCGCCGGCCTGGCCGTCGACCTGGGGTCCGACCCACAACCCGTGGAGGCGGTTTTCACCTCGCTGGAGCTGACCGAGCGGGCGTCGGCGTGGCCGACGTCGGAACGTTACGTCACCGGGTTGCTACCGTTCGCGCTCGGTTTACACACCCCGCCGCCGGGTTTTGTCGACTATCCGACTGAGGTCCGGACGCACGGCGACCACTTCCGCCCGATTCAGCCGGTCCTGGCCAACGACGCCGCGCTGGCCGGTCCGATGGAGATGAGCCACGAAGACCTGGCCGAAGCGGCCACCGCCCGGGCCGAGGAGTTGGGCCTCAAGGCCGGCGACCGGGTGCTGGTCGACGCGTTCGCCCACCCCGACCCGCTGGACTGGCTGTTCGCGCCGATCCAGCGGGGCGCCACGGTCGTGCTCTGCGTCAACCTCGACCCGATCGGCGTCGACCACCGGATGACCACCGAGAAGTGCTCACTGCTGCTGTCGTGACCGGGCGAACTCCTCGAACTCCTGAAGGGACGCCGGGTTCGCCAGCGCGCCCGCCGCGGCGGCCGACGACGCCGGCGTCCCGGTCAGGATCCGCTTGACCGGGACCTCCAGCTTCTTCGCGGACAGGGTGCGGGGCACCGCGCGTACCTGATGGATCTCGTCCGGGACGTGCCGCGGTGACAGCGCCGCACGCAGCTCGCGCCGGATCCGGCCGCGCAGCTCGTCGTCCAGCTCGAGACCCTCGGCGAGCACCACGAAGAGCAGCAGCTCGTCGCCACGCTCGTCCAGGTGCACGACGACCGAGTCGGTGATCGCGTCGATGTTCTCCACCACCGAGTAGAACTCGGCCGTGCCCAGCCGGACGCCGCCCCGGTTCAGCGTCGCGTCCGAACGCCCGGTGATCACGCAGCTGCCGTCCGCGCCGATCGTGATCCAGTCGCCGTGCCGCCAGACGCCCGGGAAGACGTCGAAGTACGCCTCGCGGTAGCGGCTGCCGTCCGTGTCGCCCCAGAAGCCGACCGGCATGCTCGGCATCGGCGCGGTGATCACCAGCTCGCCCAGCTCGCCGATCACCGGATTGCCGGTCGGGTCGTACGCCTCGACCTTGGCCCCGAGCGCACGGCAGGAGATCACCCCCGACACCACGGGCAGCAGCGGCACCCCGCCGACGAAGCCGGTGCACACGTCGGTGCCGCCGGACAGCGACTGGAGCTGCAGATCCTTGCCGACGTGCTGGTACACCCAGTCGAAGCCCTCCGGCGGCAGCGGCGCCCCGGTCGAGCCGACGGCTTTGATCTGATTGGCCGGCACCTCGATTCCCGCCTTGCGACAGGCCATCAGAAAAGGCGCGGACGTCCCGAAATAGGTGACGTCCGGCAGCTCCCACAGGCTCGTCAACGCGGGGTACCCGGGATTGCCGTCGAACATCACGATCGCCGCGCCCACCGCCGGGGCGCTGACCAGGAAGTTCCACATCATCCAGCCGGTCGTGGTGAACCAGAAGAAGCGGTCCCCCGGGCTCAGGTCGTGATGCAGGGCCAACATCTTGAGGTGTTCCAGCAGGATGCCGCCGTGCCCGTGGACGATCGGTTTGGGCAGGCCGGTGGTGCCGGAGCTGTAGAGGACGTAGAGCGGGCTGTCGAAGGGCACCGCTTCGTACGCCATCGGTTCGTCTTTCTTCAGCTCCTCGAAATCGCCGCCGCCGTGCAGGTAGCCGATCGTCACCAGGTGTTCGACCGACGGCAGCGCGGCCCGGATCGCGGCCACCTCCTCGCGCCGGTCGATGTCCTTGTCGCCGTACCGGTAGCCGTCCACCGCGACCAGCACCTTCGGCTCGATCTGCCGCCAGCGGTCGGTGACGCTGCGGGTGCCGAACTCCGGGGCGCACGACGAGAAGACCGCGCCGAGGCTGGCCGTGGCCAGGAACAACACGTAGGTCTCGGGGATGTTCGGCGCATAAGCCGCAACTCGGTCACCCTTGCCCACGCCGAGACCTTTCAGCCCCGCCCGGACCCGCCGGACCTCGTCGCGCAACTGCCGGGCCGTGAGGGTGGTCGCGCTCCGGGTCTGCGAGTACGCCCGGACGACCGGATCGTCATCAGCCAGCCCCGGCATCCGCAGAACATGCTCGGCATAGTTCAGCGTCGCCCCCGGGAACCAGCGCGCCCCCGGCATATTTTGATCGCCCAGCGTGGCCGTCGGCTCGTCATGCGCCACGATCGCGAAGTAGTCCCAGATCGACCGCCAGAACCCCGGAAGATCCGACACCGACCACGCATAAAGGTCGCCGTAATCCGAAAAATCCAACCCACGGTCGTCCCGCAGCCACCGAAGGTAATGCCCGATGCGAGCCGTTTCGCGTACGTCAGCCGGAGGACTCCACAACACCGCACCCGTCATGAGCTCACCTTAATGACAGATCAGCCGGTTCCTCAGGACCGATAGGTGCAGGTAGCGTCCGCGACGTGCGCCACCTCCGATCGATCCTGTACGCCCTCGTCCTCGCTCCCGCCGTGTGGGTGCTGTGCGGGCTCGGGCTCGGCGGGGCGCGTTCGGATCCCGGGTGGCTGCTGCTCGCCGGCGCGGCCTACGCCTTCCTGCTTCTGTCGCCCATCTCCCCCGCCGGCCCCGTGCTGGCCGGCGGTCTCTTTCTCGCGCTGAGCGCGTGGTCGGCGCTTCTTCCCGATTCGTACGGTTCGGGGGTGCTATTCAGGCCCGGGTACGCGGTGGCGGCCCTGCTCGCGATCCCGCTGCTGGGGACGGCGCTCAACGGGCGACGTTGGGCGCGCCACGAGCCGTTCACATTCCCCTTCCTGGGTACGGTGGGCCGCTCACCCAGCGCCTCCACTCCCGCGGGAACCTTCGCCCCGCCGGCCGCCCACCCTTACGCCGCCACGAACCCCTCCGCCGGTCATCCCCACGCCGCCGGCTACCCACCTTCAGCCGGCGTCCCCGCCGGCACGCCCACCGAGGGCGACGAGCCAACCACCTTCTTCCCGGCGCAGCCGAACGCCACCTTCCAGACGCCCGGCGCCTTCCAGCGACCCGCTGCATTCCAGGGCCCGACCACCACACCGCGGCCGAACGCATCCCATCCACCTGCCGCGTCGCCGTCGCCCACCACGTCGCCGTCGCCCACCACGTCGCCGCCGCCCACCGCGTCGCCGCCGCCCGCCACGTCGGAGCGATCCGCCCCGATGCAGCCTGCCTCGCCAGAGCGGCCAACCGACTCGGCGAGGCGGCCGGCCAGGCAGGGCCAGCCGACCGACCCGGCCCAGCGACCTCCCGGAACCGGGGTCCGCCCGTTCGTCACGGCCGGCAAGAAGGACGAACCGACCGACCGAGTCGTCGCCGTGCAGGAGCCGCCAGGTGCCGCGGCGACCAGCGAGGACGCAGACGACCCCACCCTCGCGGCACACGCTGATGAACCAACCCTCGCGGCGGACCCGGGCGAACCGACCGCGGTGATCACCGGCGAAGAGCCCACAGCCAGCCAGCCGGAGCGAATCTTCGTCACGCATCCAAACGGTGTCTCCGAGGAACACCCCGCCGAGGAGTTGACGGCTTCCCACCAGCCCACCGACCAACCGACCGCCGCCGAGGCGGGCGAACCCGCGAGTGGTCAAGCCGAACAACCGGTCCCCGCGGCCGAGGTGGGCGACTCCGCCGGCGCCGAGGGCGAGACGCCGGCCGAGGAGGATGACGCGGAGACCGTCATACCGGCCGCGTTGGCCACTGAGAAGGACGGCGAGAAGACGCAGGTCATCCGGGCTCCGAAGGATCGGGAGGTGGGTGCCGGGCCGACTCGGGACTTCCGGGGTGGGGGCAAGACCTACCTGGACGGGCCCGGGGAGCAGACGCAGGTGATCTACCTGCTGGAGCCAACCAACGCGGAGCATGCCGCTCAGCAGGCGGCCAAGGCCCGCGTCGCTGAGCAGGAAGCTCGGGATCGGGCTGCTCAGGAACGGGCACGGCAGGCGTTCCGGGATCGCGCGGCTCTCGAACGGGCGCGGCAGGCGTTCAACGAACGAGCAGCCGCCGAAGCCCGCAGCGTCGGCGAGGAAACGCAGATCATCAAACTCCCCTTCCTGGGCAAGCAAGGCCCCGCAGACCGGGACCACGGCAGTGAGGATCTCGGCGGCGAAGGTCGAGATCGCGGAGATCAAGGCAGCGAAAACGACGGTAAGACGGCGGTGCCGGTCACGCCGGGTGATGATGACCAGACGACATCACTGGGCCCGCGGGGCAGTGACGACCAGACGGCGTCACTCGTCGCACCAGGCGATGACGACAAGACGACTCTGCTCACCGCGCCCGGCGACGACGGTCAGACAACAACATTGATCAGGCCGGACAGCGACGACCAGACCACGCCGCAGGGTGGACGCGGGAGCAGCGAAGGGACAACGTCCGTCGTCACACCAAGCGACGACGACAAGACGACCCTGCTCGCGACGGCCGGGACTGACGACAGGACGACGTCGTCGATCACTCCAGGTGATGATGACCAGACGACATCATTGGGCACGCGGGGCAGTGACGAGCAGACAACCTTGCTTGTCACGCCGGGGAGTGATGAGGATGAGCAGACGACACTGCTGAGCAGGGTTGATGACGGCGGGGGCGAGAACACCACGCTCCTGCGGCACGCGACGGTTATGCCGGCGCTGGTTGATGGGGTGGGTGGGGAGCGGCGGGCTCGGTCCATCGTGGATCAGGAGCGGCCCGATCCGGCGGCCGATCCGACCACGCGACTGATCCCGGTGCAGCGGGACCCGGTACCAAACCAGCAGCGGGGGCCGGCGCAAGACCAGCAGCGAGGGCTGGCGCGAGACGAAAAGCATGAACCGGCGGGAGACCGAGAGCGGGACCCGGCGCAGGACAGAGACCGGGACCAGCAGGGGGAATCGGAGCGAGACCTGGAGCGTCAGCAACCAGCGCGTCCGCGCAGCCTGATGGACATGGAACGGCCGGCCGACGAAGGATGAGCAGGTCAGATCGCTTCTCGTCGGCTCAGCGAGACCGGCCGGTCAGGGAGGGCGCGGCCAGAAGCCCGGCCGATCAGGGTGGCGCAGTCAGAGGCACGCCGCGGTCAAAGGCCGAGGCAAAGAGGCCGGCTAGCGCCAGTCGGCCCAGGAACGGATCGGTGGGCCCACCCGGCTGCCCCAGACGAGGCCCCAGCGGATTCGGACGACGCCCCATGACCAGCCGGTGTCTGTGACATCTCCGCCCCACAGCATGGCCGATCACCCCACCAATCTGTTAGAGCGGCAGCCGGTCCCGCGGTCACGTCGCCCGATCGCGACCGCGGAACCGACCGGTCGAAGGCCGGGACGCCCGCACGACGTCAGGCCGGTGGCCCGCCAGCCACCGGCCTCCCCCGCAACCGGGGGCCCTGGTCCGGGGCCCGGAACGGGGGACCGGGCCGGTGAACCTGGGCCCCTGGGGGTCGGGTGTCGGCCCGTCCAGGGTGTTCGTTGAGCCTTGCCGTTTTCTTGACGCCGACCGGCCTCAGTAGACTCGGCCCGATGCTGGAGGTTCGGCTCCTGGGCGCGGTCGAGATCGTGATCGCGGGTGAGCCTGTCGAGATGCGGCGCCCGCAGTCACGCGCGGTGCTGGCGGCGCTTGCCGTCGATCTGGGTCGGCCCGTGTCCGCGGCCACCCTGATCGACCGGGTCTGGGATGACGAACCGCCGAAGGGCGCCCAGAGTGTGCTCTATTCCCACATCACCCGGCTGCGGGCCGCGCTGCAGACCGAAGACACCGCGAATCCGCTGGTACGCCGCCCGGCCGGCTATGTCCTCGACCTTGATCCGGACGCGATCGACCTGCACCGGTTCCGCCGCCTGACCACCTTGCCGGCCTCGACGGCCGAGTTGCGGGAAGCGCTCGACCTGTGGCGCGGTGAGCCGCTGGCGGGCATCCGGGGGCGCTGGGCCGACAACGTCCGGGTGACGTGGCGTCAGCAGCGGCTGGACGCCGCGGTGGCCTGGGCGTCGGCGGCGGGCAACGATGCCTCGGTGGTGCCGGGGATCCGGGCCCTGTTGGACGAATATCCGCTGGCCGAGCCGCTGGCGGCGGCGCTGATGCGGGTGCTGGCGGCGACCGGGCGTACGGCGGAGGCGTTGGCGGGTTTCGCCGAGCTCAAGGTGCGGCTGCGTGACGAGCTGGGCGCCGACCCGGGCGCCGAACTGCAGAAGATCCATGTGGCGACGCTGCAGGCCGGCGGGGCCGCGACCGAGACCCGGGCACCGATCCGCCAGCTGCCGACCCCGGTGGCCGGTTTCACGGGCCGGGAAACCGCTCTCGCGACCCTCGACTCCATGATCGACGAACCGGCCCGGACCGCGGTCATCTCGGCCATCTCCGGTACGGCGGGCATCGGGAAGACCGCCTTGGCCGTGTACTGGGCGCAGCGGGTGGCCGAGCGGTTCCCGGACGGTCAGCTCTACGTGAACCTGAACGGCTTCGACCCGGGTGGGCAGGCGCTCGACCCGACCGTGGCGCTGCGGCAGTTCTTGGGGGCGCTGGGTACGAAGGCCGAGCAGATTCCGGACGACCGCGCCTCGATGGCCGCCCTCTACCGCAGCCTGCTGGCCGGGCGGCGGATGCTGGTGCTGCTCGACAACGCTCGCGACCCCGAGCAGGTGCGCCCGCTGCTGCCCGGCGCGTCGTCCACGTTCACGGTGGTGACCAGCCGCAACTGGCTGACGTCGCTGGTCGCGGCCGAGGGCGCCACCCCGGTGACGCTCGACCTGATGACCGCCGACGAGGCCCGGGGGCTGCTCGAGCGCCGGCTCGGCAAGGAGCGGGTGGCCGCCGAGCCGGAGGCGGTCGACCGCATCATCGAGCGGTGCGCCCGCCTTCCGCTGGCCTTGAGCATCGCCGCCGCCCGGGCGTTGCAGTCGGGGGCGCCGCTGCGGAGCCTGATCGACGAGCTGGAACAGCAGCCGTGGGACACCTTGGACGCCGGCGACCCGCTGACCCAGGTCCGGGTGGTGTTCTCCTGGTCCTACCGGGCGTTGAGCCGGCCGGCGGCGCGGCTCTTCCGGCTCCTGGGCCTGCATCCGGGCCCGGACATCTCGGTGGCCGCCGCCGACGCGCTGATCATGGGCGACGCCCAGCCGCTGCTGACCGAATTGTCCGCGGCGAGCCTCACCACCGAGCACCGCCCGGGCCGCTACATCCTGCACGACCTGTTGAGCGCCTACGCCGCCGAACTCAGCGAAACCGCCACGGAGCCGGCCGCGCCGAGCGAGATCGCCGGGGAGCAGGGTGAATTCAGTGAAGTCGACGGCGACGGCGAGACCAAGGGCGAGACCGAACAGCAGGTCCTGACCCGCCTGCTCGACCACTACCTCGCCATCGCCTACGCGGCCGACAAGCAGCTCGACCCGGTCCGCGACCCGATCACGTTCCCGATCGACAAGGTGCATGAGGGCACACCGCCGAAGGACTGGTTCGAGCAGGAACATCGCGTCCTGCTGTCGCTGCAGGCCCGCGCCGCCGAGACCGGCCACCGGCGCGAGGCGTGGCAGCTGGCCTGGTGCCTGGACAACTTCCTGCACTTCAACGGCCTGTGGCACGACCGCGTGCACGCGTGGCAGGTGGCCGTCGACCACCCCGAGGACACGAACGCGGCCGCTCACGCGTACCTCAACCTGGGCCGGGTGGACAACCGCCTGAAGCGGCACGCGGACGCCGAGAACCACCTCGGCCGGGCCCTCGCGCTCTTCGAGGAACGCGGGGACGCGATCGGCCAGGCGCACGCCCACCGCGCCCTGAGCTGGGTGAGCGAGGCGCACGGCGATCTGCGGGGCGCGCTCGATCAGGACCGGCTGGCGCTCGCGTTGTTCGAGGAGGCCGGCAACCGGCAGGGCATGGCCGACGCGTTGAACTCGGTGGGCTGGGACCAGTGCCTGGTCGGCGAGCACGAGGCGGCGCTGGAGACCTGCGAGCGGGCCCGGACGATCCACCGCGCGATCGGCGACCGCTGGGGCGAGGCGTCCAGCCTGGACAGCCTCGGCTTCGCCAACCACCACCTGGGCCGGTACGCCGAGGCCGTGGACCGGTACGAGCAGACCCTCGCGGTGGTCCGTGACCTCGGCGACCGCTACTTCGAGGCGGACACGCTGACCCGGCTCGGCGAGACCCACCGCGCCGCCGGCGACGTGCCCGCGGCCCGGAAGGCCTGGCAGCGCGCGCTCGACATCCTCACCGAGCTGGGCCACGACGAGGCTGACGACGTCCGCACCAAGATCAACGACTTGCGTTAGAAAACGCGAGCGGGTTGCGCAACGTCCCGACCAGCTGGAGCGCCTCCGACGGGTCGGCCAGGTTGACCATCTGCTGGTTGTTGCGCAGCTGGAGCCGGTTGAGGCAGGACAGCGCGAACTCGGGCTGGAAGATGTCGTAGCGATCGGCCAGGTGCGGCACCGTCGCCAGGTAGTCGGCGACGCACTCGGACACCACCCGCCAGAAGTCGTCGGTCGGCAGGACCGGTTCGAGGCGTACGGCGAGGAAGCGGAAGAAGCAGTCGAACACGTCGGTGTAGATCGACAGCATCCGCATCTCGTAGGGAACGTCGGCCCGGATCCGGGCGGCGGATTCCGGCACCTCGGTGAAGTCGGACATCACCACGATCTCCTCGGCGATGTCCTTGAAGATCACCCGCTCGACCGCGTGGTCCTTCAGGACCATGATCACGTTCTCGCCGTGCGGCATGAACGCCAGGTCGTACGCGTAGATGCTGTGCAGCAACGGCGTCAGATAGGCGTCCAGGTAGCGCCGCAGCCAGACCGCCGGGTCGAGCCCGCTGCGCCGCACCAGCTCGGCCGCGAACGAGCCGCCGGCCCGGTCGACATGCAGCAGCGAGGCCATGGTGGCGAGGCGACGCCCGGGCTCGAGGCCGGCGACCGGGCTCTCCCGCCACAGAGCGGCAAGCATTTTCCGGTACGGGGAGTAGCGATCGGTCGCGGCCTCGTAGGCGGCCGGGTGGTACCCGATGGCGGCCTGCTCCCGCAGGATCGTCAGGCCGGTTCCCTTGAGCACCTCGTCCGAGGAGATCAGGCCGGCCAGCCAGTCGTTGATGGCCGGCGTGGCCGCCATGTAGGCCGCCGACAGCCCGCGCGTGAAACCCATGTTGAGCACGCTGATCGCCGTCTTGACGTAGGGCCGCGCCGGCTGGGACAGGTTGAAGAAGGTGCGGATCGACTGCTGGGCCAGATGCTCGTCCGGACCTTCGCCGAGGTGGATGAGCCGGCCGGTGGCGAGCTCCGCGGCGAAGGTGACGGACAGTTTGTTGTCCCACTGCCACGGATGCACCGGGAACAGGTGGTAGTCGTCGGGAAGATCGCCGGCGAAGAAGGCGAGCTCGGGCGCCAGCAGGTCGGCGTAGGACGTGTCCTCGCACGAGGTGAACGTCGAGTGGTCGCGATGCGCCGCCAGCCAGACCAGCCGGACCGGCCGCGCGGCCTCCGGCGCGTACCGGTGGTAGTCCTCGAGGCCGAAGCCGAGCCGCCCGTTGTTGGCGACGAAGCACGGGTGCCCCTCGGTCATCGACGTCTCGATCGTCTGGAAGCCGGCGTCGACCAGCTCGGCGACCGGGATGTCGGGCTTGGCGTCCTTGAAGGCCATGCCGGCCAGGCTGGAGCTCAGCTCTTCGAGGTAGACCGGGAGCACGGCGTCACTGATCTCCAGCGCCTCCCGCGTGTCCAGCACGAACTGCAAGGCGTCGGGCGCGGCCGCCGGGTGACGCACGATCGACCCGGGGTCGACGGTCCAGTGGTCGAGCGGGCCGTGCGTCGCGGCGAAGCGGTAGACCACCGGGCCGGCCACGATCTCGAACCGGCCGTTGGCGTAGCGAGGGGTGAACAGTCTCTCGTGGGTGAACTCGGCGATCGCCTTGGCGATGAGGCGGCGGTTCACCTCTTCCCAGGCTTCTTGGTGCAGATGTGAGATCACGCCGCCGCTCCGATCCGGGTCAGGAATTGTTCGCGGGTGCACGTACTCAGCAAGGCCTTCTTCTCCGGTTTCTGAATCTCGCGGACCACCTCGAAGCCGACCGCGGCGTTGAGCGCGTGCACCGCGGTGTTGCCGACGTCGGGCTCGACCACGACGCGACGCACCGCCGGATCGTCGAAGAGCCAGGCCATCACCGTGGTGATCACACCGAGGGTGAAGCCGTGCAGCGGTTGCGAGGCCGGCGCGCAGAGGAAATGCATCCCGACGTCCCCGTCGGCCGCGTCGAACAGTCCCGGCAGTTCCACGAACCGCGGGTCATAACGTTCGGCCAGGAAAGCCGGCGTCCCGTCCCGGAAACCGAGGAAGGCATCGTGATGGGGATCGTCGGCGATGCGGCGGTATTCGGTGGCGACGTCATCGACCGACGAGTCGAGCATCATCCAGTACGCCGCCTTGGGATGCGTGACCCACGAATGCAGCAGCTCGACATCGGCCTCCAGGGAAAGCAGCCGCAACGAGAAGGTGCCGAGATTCTCGTCAGCGCGGGCATAGGAACTCATGAGGCAACCCCGAATTCCTGGAAAGCGATGCTCTTCTCGATCGGATAGACCTCCCGGCCGAGCATCTCGCGGATGATCCACGAGTTCCGGTAGGCGCCCATGCCCAGGTCGGGCGAGGTCAGGCTGTGCGCGTGGGTGGCCGCGTTCTGCAGGAAGATCTCCCGGCCGTCGTGGTCGATCGAGTAGTTGCGGGCCACATCGAACCGGCCGTGCCCGTCCCAGCGGATCCGGTCGCGGATCGGCGCCAGGAACGCCGGCACGTCGTATTTGTAGCCGGTGGCCAGCACCAGTCCCTCGGTGTCCAGCGAATAGTCCCGGTCCTGCTCGACATGCCGCAATCCGAGCGTGTAGACGCCATCGGCATAGGCGGCGGTCAGCAGCTCGGAATTGGTGAGCAGCCGGGTCGGCACCGGCCCCTCGATGCTCTTCGCGTAGAGGGTGTCGTAGATGTCGTTGATCAGGTCGGCGTTGATCCCCTTGTACAGCCCCTTCTGCCCGGCCTCGAGGTCGTAGCGGCGCTGCTCGGGCAGGGCGTGGAAGTAGTCGATGTAGTCCGGGGAGGTCATCTCGAGCGTGAGCTTGGTGTATTCCAGCGGGAAGAACCGCGGCGACCGGGTCACCCAGTTCAGCCGATAGCCGTAGGCGCCGATGTCACCGAGCAGGTCGGCGTAGATCTCGGCGGCGCTCTGCCCACTGCCGAGCACCGTGATGCTGCGCTTGGAGCGCAAGGCCTGACGGTGGTCCAGGTAGGACGAATTGTGCAGCAGGTCGCCGTCCAGGCCGCGGAGAGGCTCGGGTACGTACGGCGGGGTGCCCGTGCCGAGGACCAGCCGGCGCGCGCGGTGTTCGGTGCTTCCCACCCGTACCCGATAGCCCTGACCGTCGTGGGTGATCTCCGTGACGCGCTGCCCGAAGCGCAGGTTGGGCAGCTTGGCCGCGGCCCATCGGCAGTAGTCGCTGAACTCGCCGCGCAGCGGGTAGAAGCTCTCCCGGATGTAGAACGAGTACATCCGGCCGGACTCCTTGAGGTAGCTCAGGAAGGAGTACGGCGAGGTCGGGTCGGCCAGGGTGACCAGGTCGGCCAGGAACGGCGTCTGGAGCCGGGTGCCGTCCAGCATCATGCCCGGGTGCCAGCTCACGTCGGTGCGGGCCTCCAGGAACAGCCCATCCAGGTCTTCGATCGGCGCGGTCAGGCAGGCCAGGCCCAGGTTGTACGGGCCCAGCCCGATCGCGATGAAGTCGTACATGGATGCTCCCCTTCAGCCGAGCAGGACCGGCGTCGTCCGGCTGGCGGCGTGCTCGGCGATCCGCTCCAGCACGTACTCGATGTCTTCCCTGGTGGTCAGCGGATTGAGCAGGGTGAACTTGAGGAACTGGCGGCCGTCCACGGTGGTGCCGGCGATGAGCGCCTCGCCGGAGGCGGCGAGCGCCTCCCGGGCGTACAGGTTGACCAGGTCGGCCCGGTCGGAGTCGGCGGGCAGGTAGCGGAACACCACCGTGCTCAGGTCGGACCGGGTGACCACCTCGAAGCGCGGGTCCTCGGCCAGCAGCTCGTACGCCTCGGCGGCCCGGTCGACGACCTCGTCGAAGAGCGCGCCGATCGCGTCCGCGCCCATGATCCGCAGCGTCATCCAGAGCTTCAGCGCGTCGAACCGGCGAGTGGTCTGCAGGCTCTTGTCGACCTGGTTCGGGATGCGCGCCTCGGCCATCCGCTTCGGGTTCAGGTAGTCGGCGTAGTAGGTGGCGTGCCGCAGGGTGGCGCCGTCCCGGACCAGCAGGGCGCTGCTGCTGACCGGCTGGAAGAACGACTTGTGGTAGTCGACGGTCACCGAGTCGGCCCGTTCGATGCCGGCCAGCAGGTGCCGGCGGGTGGGCGAGGCGAGCAGGCCGCAGCCGTACGCGGCGTCGACGTGCAGCCAGGTCTTGAAGGTCTCGCACAGGTCGGCGATGCGTGGCAGCGGGTCGATGGTGCCGAAGTCGGTGGTGCCGGCGGTGGCCACCACGGCCATCACGGTGTCACCGCGCCGGTGGCAGCGGACCAGTTCACCGGCCAGCGCGCTGACCGACATCCGGCGCTGGTCGTCGGTGGGCACCACGATCACCGCGTCCGCGTCCAGGCCGAGCAGCTTGGCCGCCTTCTGCACGCTGAAGTGAGCGGCGGCGGATGCGATGATCCTCTTCCGGCCCGGGCCGGCCTTTCCCCGGGCCGCTTCCCGGGCCTCTCCCCGAGCCTCTTCGCGGGCCTCTCCCCGGGCCTCTTCGCGGGCCAGGAGCAGGGCGTGCAGGTTCGACTGGGTGCCGCCGCTGGTGAAGACACCGTCCGCGGCCGGGCCGAACCCGATCCGGCCGGCCGTCCAGTCGATCAGCCGCCGCTCGATCAGCGTGCCGCCGGCGCTCTGGTCCCAGGTGTCCAGCGAGGAGTTGACCGCGCTCAGCACCGCCTCGCCGAGCAGCGCCGGGATCACCACCGGGCAGTTCAGGTGGGCCAGGTACCGCGGGTGGTGGAAGTACACCGCGTCGCGCAGGTAGACGTTCTCCAGCTCGTCCAGGGCCGCGGCCGGACTGCCGAGGGGACGGTCCAGGTCGACGCCGGCCACGTCGGCCGTCAGTTCCTCCGGCGTGACGCCGGTGAACGGCGCCGTGGTGCCGGCCACGCGGTACGCCACCCGGTCGACGCCCTGAACCACTACCTCTCGATAGACGTCGGCCGAGCCGTTGGTGAGCAGATGGTCGCGGGGATCACCCGGGATACTCATGGCGGGTCCTCAATGGTCGATTGTGGACGGTGGTGGCACGGGCGCCGGTGGCCGTGCCGCGTCGGGCTAGCCCAGGTTCCTCATCGAGCGGCCGTCCAGTAGGCCAGCGACCTGACCCGGTGCTTGTCGACCGCCAGGTCGCGCCGGATGTGCTTGGCGATCGCCCGGGTGCTGCCCGCCTCGCAGGCCACCCAGTAGAACGCGTCGTCGCGGCGCGGCAGCTCGGCGGTCACGGTCTCGACGAGCAGCTGCCCGTCGCGCTCGCGCGGCACCCAGGTGACCGCCTGGTCCGGACGGTTGCGCAGCGGCAGGGACTTCTCGTCGTCGTTGGCGTACTCCAGCCAGACCGTGGCCGGCAGCTCCGCGGACGCGTCGAAGATGCTGTTGACGGCCGGGATCGCGGTGGCGTCGCCGACCACGAGGAGATGGGCCGGGCTCGGGTCGGGCAGCTTCCAGTCGCTGCCCAGCAGGGTCGCCTCGATCGTGTCGCCCGGCTTCGCGGCCCGCGCCCACCCGGCCGCGGTGCTGTCGTGCAGCACGAACTCGAGATGGAACCGCCCGGTCGACGGGTCGGGGTCGACCAGCGTGAACGCCCGCTGATGGGGCTTGCCGTCGAGCTCGAACCAGAGCCGGAGCCACATCGTCGGGTGCACGTCGCAGGCCTGGAGGAGGTCACCGCCGTCGATGTGCAGGCGGTGATAGTGGTCGTTGACGGACTCGGCGCCGAGTACGGTCAACCGGAAGTCACGCCCGCCGAAGGCCTTGATGACAAGACCTTCCCAACCTTTCTTCACGCCACCCTCCCCAGCGACCGTTGCTTAGGTGAGGGTAACCTAACCATCTCGACAAGCAAGAGGACCATGACGAGCTTCATCAACCGCGACGAATGGGGTATCCCACACCTCGTCGCCGACTCCGTGCTCGACCTGGCGTTTCTTCAGGGCCGAGCGGCCGCGCGTGATCGGGCGTGGCAGATCGAGGTCGAGCGGCGGAGATCCGAGGGGCGCTTGGCCGAGTGGATCGGCGCGGCCGAGGTGGGGTGGGACCGCTTCGCCCGCCGGGTACGCCTGGACGACACCGCCCGGCGCTCGTTCGAGAAGCTCGACGACACCACGAAGCAGTGGCTCCGGTCCTACGTGGACGGTGTGAACAGCGAGCTGCCGGCGGCCGAGGCGCCGGAGTTCGTGGCGTACGGCGTGCGCCCGTCGCCGTGGCGACCCTGGACTCCGCTGGGCATCTTCCTGGTGCAGCACATCCTCTTCGGCACGTTCCCCAGCAAGATGTGGCGGGCCCACGTCGAGTCCACGATCGGCTCGCTCCCGGTCGTCGGTGATCCGTCGTCCGGCAGCAACGCGTGGGCCGTCGCCGGCTCGTACATCGCCGGCGACCCGCACCGGATCCTCGAACTACCCGGCGTCTACCAGCAGGTGCGGCTGACCTGCCCGGAGTTCGACGTGGCCGGTTTCGCCTTCCCGGGCGTCCCGGGGGTGCCCCACTTCGGCCACGCCGGGTCGGTGGCCTGGGCGATCACCAACGCGATGTCCGACTACCAGGACCTCTACCAGGAGGAGCTGCGCCGGTCGGCCGGCTCGGTGCAGGCCCGGTCGGCCTCCGGGTGGGAGGAGGTGTCGCGGCACGTCGAGACCGTTGCGGTACGCGATGAGCCCGCCGTCGAGGTCGAGGTGATCGAGACGCCCCGCGGTCCGATCATCGACCGCGACCTGGCGCTGCGGGTGCCGGCCCGGGTCGAGTTCGACCTCGGCTTCGGCGCGCTGCTGCCGCTGCTCCGGGCCAAGACGGTCGACGACGTGGTGGCCGCGCTGGCGGGCTGGGTCGAGCCGGTCAACTCGGTGATCGCCATGGACTCCGGCGGCACGCTGGTCAGCTTCGTCGCCGGGAAGGTGCCGCTGCGCGACGATCGGGTGCGGCAGGTGCCGGTGCCGGCCTGGGAGCCGCGGTACGAATGGCAGGGTTACGCCCCGCTCCCCCGGTCGGTTCGCGAGGTGGTGGTCAACGCCAACGACCCGCGCCCCGGCGACACGGCCGAACTGGGCAACGACTTCGCGCCGCCGGCCCGGGCCGACCGCATCGCCGCGCTGCTCCTGGCCGCGACGCCACCGGCCGAGATCCACACCGATGTGCTGGCCGACCCCCGGCTCTTCGACGTGCTCGCCCGGGTGTCCGCCCACCCCGCGGCCCGCCGGCTGCTCGACTGGGACCGGCGGATGGACGCCGATTCGCTCGACGCGGGCCTCTTCGCCGCGTGGCGGCACGCGGCGACCCGGCTGATCGTGGCGTCGCTGCCGGCGTTGCTGACCGAGACCGGGTACGACCCGCTGTTCGCGCCGTGGCTCGACCCCTACCAGCGGGTCGGGCGAGCCCTGCCGACCCTGCTCACCGACGAGATCGCCGTCGCCGCCCTCGCCGGCCTTTCAGCACGGCCCTGGGGTGAGACGCACGTGCTCACACCAGTTGTCGTCGTTCCGGAGACCGCGCTCGACCAGGTCGTACCGCTGCCCGGCGACAACGACTGCGTGCGCTCCACCTCGAGCATGGTGGGCGTGACCGATGCCTGCTGGAAGGGGTCGGTCGCGCGGTACGTGTGGGACCTGTCTGATCGGTCGGCGTCGCGGTGGGTGGTGCCGTTCGGCGCCTCGGGCCGGCCGGGCGACCAGCACTTCGCCGACCAGCTGCCGCTCTGGGTGGCCGGCGACCTGGTGCCGGTCTTCCCCGATCAGCTGACGGTCGAGGAGACCCTCCAGCCGGCGGCGAACGCGGACGGCTCCAGCGGCGGCGAGTAGAGGAAGCCCTGGGCCCGCCGATAGCCCAGGTCGCGCAGCAGCTCCGCCTGCTCCGTCGACTCCACGCCCTCGGCCACCGTGGTCAGGTCGAGGGCCCGGGCGATCTGGCTGACCGCGGTCGCCACCGCGGTCGGCCGGGAGTCGATGCCCAGCCGCTCGACGAACGACCGGTCCAGCTTGAGACCGGACATCGGGCAGGTGAGCAGCAGGCCCAGCGACGACGCGGCGGTGCCGAAGTCGTCCAGGGCCAGGTCGAGGCCGAGCCCGCGGAGGCCGTGCAGCGCGGCCAGGACCATCGGCTCGTCCAGCGTCGCCGACTCGGTGATCTCGATGACCAGGCGGTCGGGCGGGATGTCGTGCTCGGCCAGCAACGCCGCCACCTCGTCGACGAAGCCGGGCGCCTGGAGCTGGCGGCCGGCGACGTTCACGGCCATGGCCAGGTCCCGGGCCGCCGGATGGTCCCGCCGCCACTCGGCGAGCTGGCGGCACGCCTCGCGCAGGATCCACCGGCCCAGGCGCACGATCTCGCCCGTACGCTCCGCGGTCGGGATGAACTCGGCCGGCGAGATCTCGTCCCGGCCCGGCGGATGCCACCGGACCAGCGCCTCCGCGCCGGTCACGCGGCCGGTGGCCATCTCCACCACCGGCTGGTAGACCAGGCCGAACTGGTCGGTGCCGACCGCCTCCCGCAACCGGGTGCCGAGCTCGACCGTCTCCATGATGCGGGCGCCCATGTCGGCCGCGTACTGCTGGATGCCGCCCTTGCCGGCGTCCTTGGCCGCGTACATCGCGATGTCCGCGTTGCGCATCAGGCCCTCGGCGTCATCACCGGGCGCGGCCGGCGCGACCCCGATGCTGGCCTTGACCACGAGCATGTGGCCGTCGACCCGGGCGGGCTGCACCACGTCGGCCAGGATCCGGTCGGCCATCGCGGCCGCCTCCGGCTCGCTCACCCCGCGCAGCAGCACCGCGAACTCGTCGCCGCCCAGCCGGGACACCAGGTCCTCGGCCCGGACCGCGTTGCGCAGCCGATCGGCGACCGTGGTCAGCAACCCGTCGCCGACACCGTGGCCGAGGGTGTCGTTGACCGCCTTGAAGTCATCCAGGTCGATCAGCAGGACGGCCAGCCCGCGGGCCACGGCCCGGGGGTCGGCCAGGTCGGCCGCCACCGCCTCGGCGAACGAGGTCCGGTTGGCCAGCTGGGTCAGGCCGTCCCGGGTGGCCTGCTCGTGCAGCATCGCCTGGTGGCCGCGCAGGTCGAGCAGGGTGGCGTCGAGCTTGTTGATCAGGTCGAAGTTGTCCAGGAAGGCGAGCAGCTGCCGGATCACCACGATCGCGGTCACCGCGATCACACCGACCACCCCGCCCCACGCCCGGTAGCCCAGGTCGCGCGGCATCACGGCGAGGAAGGTGGCGAAGGTCGCGGCGACGGCCAGGTACGGCAGCACGTTGTACGGCCGGCGCCGGTGCTCCCGGCGGAAGTCCGGCCGTACCCTCGTCTGCAGTTCCTGCACCCGGGGACCGACCGCGAACAGCGCCGCCGCCAGGATCCGCAGCGCCATCAGCACCGGATGCAGCCGGCCGTCGGATCCGAGGATCGGCACCGCGGTGGTGAGCGCCAGCAGGCCGGCGGCCACGATCATCGGGATCGAGCCGCCCTTGGTCATCGGCGCCGTCCCGCTGAGCACCATCCGCACCGCGGCGAACGCGGCCAGCAGCAGCACGCTGGCCGCGATCAGCGTGCTGATCAGCTCCAGCCCGGCCACGCTCTGCGAGTTGAGACTGAAACACCAGGCCATCACGCCGCCGCCGAGCAGCACGGCGAGGGCGTCCAGGTAGAACCGGAGCCGTTCGCCGCGCGAGCCGCCCGGCGACTTGTGGCTGAGCATCCGCCCGACCACCAGCGAACAACCGGCCAGGTACATGACGGTCGGCACCACACCGCCGTTGATCTCGGCCACCACCGGCCACCCGATCGACCGCACGAACTGGTAACCGTCCCCGATCAGGAACGCGACCGCGGTCCCCGACAGCGTGAGCATGTAGCTCCGGACGATCCGATCGACCCCCGGCACCCGGGCCGCCCGCAGGCAGAACCACCCGAGCAGCACATCCAGGGGCACCTGCGCACCCCAGATGAACCGGAGCTTGAAGACGGTGTCCCCGACATCGACCAGCGGCACCAGCGAGGCGAGCAACGCGAACCCGAGCGTCCCGGCCACGCCAGGATCCCGCAGCACCTTCCAGGCGCTACGCCACCACCCGCTGACCAGGCTCACGGCCGAAGAATCGGCACCGGCCCACCCGACTCAACGACTTCAGGGCAACTTCAGTTCGTCCCCCGCCCCGCGCCGATCCAGCTCCAGCTGCGCGAACCGCACATCCTCGGGCACCTTGAGCGGCGAGTACCCGTCACGATCCAGCCGCGACCCGAGCCGCACATCACACCGGCCCAGCAGGTAGAGCAGCCCGTTGAGCGGCTGCCCGAGCTGCCGCACCGGCCGAGGCGCCCCGTCCACCAGCACCGTCTTGTCCTCGGCATACACCGGCAGCTCGGCGATCATCCGCCGGATCGCCGCCACCCGGTCGCTACCGCCCAGCAACCTCTTGACGGCGTCCACTCGCAGGTAGAGGCGGTTGGTGCTGTACATCGCGTCGGCGACCCAGGCGCCTTCGGCCACGGCGAGCCGGCCGCCCCGGATCCGCAGGGCGCCACCGCGGTCGTACCGCCGGAGCTCCGCCGGGACCGTCGCGGCGAGCGGACGCCCCCGCTGATCCGACGACCAGCCCTCCGCGTCCGCGCGAACGGTCCCTTCACCCTCACCCGCCGAGTACGCCCACGGCACGGCATGCACCACCGCATCAACCGTCGCATGGCGCTCGAGATGGCCGATCGTCCCCGGGTCGAGCCGGAACAGCACATCATCGGCGTTGGCCATGACCAGATACTTGACGCCGGCGTCGGCCCACCGGTCGAACAGCCCGGAGATGATCGACGCGGTGAACAGGCCCATGCTCCCGTGTGGTTTCCGGCTCGGCACACCCCGCTCGTCCCGGACGATCGCGTCCACCCACCGCCGCGGGTCGCCGGCCAGCAGGTCCCGGTCCACCCGATAGACGCCGTGCTGCCGGAATAGATGCGTCGAGCTCCGGTACGGCTCGTCCAGCCCGTCCCACCAGGCGTGCAGGGCGTCGGCCCCGGTGGCCGAGCCCATCACCGCGACCGGCATCCGGGCGTCCCAGTGGCGGACGTTGGCCATCCGGATGTCCAGCGCGCTCACCGGCCAGCCGGCCAGCCGCAGCACCTTGGCCAGCGCCTTCTGCCGCCGGGGGTCGTGCTCCGGCAAGTCGTACCGGCCGAACCGGCCACCGGTGCCACCGGCCGGAACCAGCACCGCCACCTCGCCTCCGGCCAGCGCCTTCCGCCCTGCCAGCCGATCGGCGTCGTCCGGCGTGATGAGGGCGGCCCACGGCCGCGTCACGCTGGACAGTTCAAGAGGCTGGTGCCGAAACACGCTGTCCAGCAGCGCCAGCGTCACACCGTCGGCGTGGCCGTTGGCGCTCCCGAAAACCGGCGGCACGTACCGGAGGATCGTTTCGACGGTCTCCGCCAGGCTCAGCCCCCTGGTCACGTCGGACAGGTGACCGTTCGGCTCGCCGTGCCGGACCCGCGGGTCGGCCGCCACGATCAGCTCGATCTCGTCCTCGGTGAGACCAGCCGCGAGAAGTTCGGTGGCCAGCTGGTCCGGGCCGGCAGCAAGGCGTGGACCTAGGTCCGCCCGGCGAGCAGTCCATCGCTGCGCGGAGATCGGCGTTGACGAGAGCCTCAAGGCTTCCTCTCAATCCGGTGCCGTAGCTACTCAATGCCGTCCGGATCCGCTTCCTGGCCTCGAGCGGCAGTGGAGTCGTCCGCATCGGATCGAACAACCGGCGGCTCGCTGATCACCAATGTGATCGCCAGGCGTCCTGAACTCTCATCGCGCAATTTGCCCGCGACAAACGCCTTCAGCACGAATCTTCTGTTCCGCTCCTTCAAGAGCACGGGCAGGACGCCGAAGAACTTCACCAGCACGACACTGATGGCACTGATCAGGCTCGCCCACGGCATTGTCGCAAAGAGGATCTTGAATAGGTCCTCGGACACATCGGTCACCCGCCTCAGTGCGTCGCATCAGCGCATCCATGCGCAGCCGCGCCCCATGTGCAGAGTGTGATGCTCATTCGCACATCAGTCAATCCTGAACGTTTGGCAAGACTCGAAGGGCTTGGTTTGCGCTAGCATGGGCAAATGTGCGGAAGTCCTGCACAACAGCACAGGAGCGGGGGCCAGACAATGCCCGAGGCGGACGGCCCGGATCTCCACGCCAGCCGGCTACGCACCGAGATTCGCGATCTCATCCGGAGCACCCGCCGAGACCGCAACATCAGTCAAGCCGAACTCGGTTCGATGCTCGGTTCCAATCGATTCTTGATCATCCGGATCGAGAAAGGCGAGCGGGACGTCACCCTGGATGAGGCAAGAAGCCTTGACCAAGCTCTTGATCTGGACAAGCTCGCCGACCTGGTCGCGCAACTGCACGAGGCCACTGGGGACACCGGCAATCAGCGTGATCATGTCGTGCGGGAACTACTGCAAACGCCTGCGCTGGAGTCGGTGACCATCGTCGTCGCCGATGATCTCAATGTTTTCGGCATCCTGTTCGACAAGGACGCCGAGGCGATGCGGCTCGACGCTCGTGAGATCCGTGTCGTGTTCCCCACCTTCGAGCGTGAGCGTGTGTTGTTCGGCGGCAGTCCGCTCTGGGGCTTCTGGGAGCAGCAGATCAAGCGCCTCGCCGCACTCCAGGCTTGGCGAAGCGGCCATGCCGGAGCGTTCCAGGTGTACGAATCAGACGAGGTGACCTGCTCGATCGTCACAGCCGACACCCGCACGGGCACTCAGACGGCGTTCTGGCCCTCAGTTCCTGTCGTCGGTCCCCGAGGAGCGATGCGGATCGAGGGAAGCCGGTTGCCCGTGGTGACGGCGGCCGACACCGAGACGATCGGACGCCTTCGAGCACATGTCGAGCACCTGCTGGCCGGGCGTGAACACCTGCGCACCAACGAAGCGCTGTGCCGGTTCGACAACAACTCGCCCGACGCGACCTTCACTCGCTACTTCGCGCAGGGAATAGACGAGGAAGAGGACGTGGCCGAGAACGAAGGACTCGCCGTCTCCCTGGTGCTGGCTACGGCGCGTTGCCCCCGCAAGCACTACGGCGTCGGCCGGCGGGTGGTCGTGTACAAGCGACCGAGCTCCCGGCACGACCGCGGCATGGTCTCCCTGTTCAGTAATCCGGTCGATGACTCCGACATCGATGCCGCGCGCGCGAAGCGACTGGGTCTGGCGCGGGAACGAGGGCGCTCCACCCGCGGCGCGCTGGCGGCCACCTTGGACACCGACACGTTCTTGTCGCCCGCCGGCGGCGTGATCCCCGACCTGGCCTTCCAGATCTCCGCGGCGCGAGAACTCGCGATGTTCGGGCTGGTCGTCGAGCCCGAGCGGCTGAGGGAGGTGAAGCTGCCGTCGGAGCTGAGGCTGGTTCGCAAACCGGACAAGAACGGTCTCCGCCGTGCTGCGATCGCTCCGAAACTCTTCATTCTCGAATTGGAGCCGGCCGGTTCGACGACCGAGTTGGACGTGCTCTTCGACGCCGGCGACAGCGAGGTGGTCGGCATCGAGGACATCGCCGAAAGCGACCAGCTCAACGGCTTCCTGGCCGCGGCCAGGACCAACGGATTCCTGATCGACCTGTTGGAGAGGTTGGGGGTGGCGCGACGATGATGACTGCCGGTGCTCCAGGGACATGGTGGCGGTTCGGTGTATCGGCGCCCGGCCCGGCGACCTGGGGCGGGGCACGGCTGCTGCCCGGGCTCTACCGGCCGCTCGTGGTCTATCAGCCGGTGCTCGCGCTCACCGTGCTACGGCACGCTACGAACCGGCCCGAGATCGTGGTCGGCGTACGCGATCCCGGGTCGAACCGCTACCACCAGAACGTGGCCAGCGTGCCGACCCGGCGGGTGCCGCACGCGATCGCCCGGCACTGGCTGCGCGCGCTGCGGACCGGGCGACAGACGTCAGCCGCCGCTCGGGCCGACCTCCGGGACGAGGTGGCCAACATCTTCAGCCGCAAGCTAGGTCTGGCCGACCGGCAGGAGCGCGCCGAGATCGGCTTCCATGTGCAGTCGCTGAGCGCCGCCCAGGGCATCAGCGTCATCGGTGAACACGAGGACGGGCGCCCGCGCACCGAGAGCCTGACCATGTTCAACGCGGTGGTCTGGGTCGAGAAGGGCGACGAGCACCTGCCGCCCGAGACGGCGTCCTACAGGCCTCTGGTCTGGGCCGACGTGGAAAACTTCGTGGCCATGTCGGAACACCGGGACACCGGCCGCCTGGAGAAGGGCTTCGAGCGCTCCTCCTTCTGCGCCTACGGCCTGTGCCTGGAGACCAGCGTCCGAGCCCTGCGCAAGATGCAACTCTGAAGGGGTGGACGTCGAGCACCTATCGGCTGACTGCCCTACGCCGCCAGAACGCGTGGCCCGCGCGTCTCCTGTGGCTCCACTATCTCTCGGCGCGCCCCCGCCGCCGGTGACGCCGGTCAGCGCATTCGGGTCAGGGCGCCGCGCACCCGCTCCTGGGTTCGGCGGCGGGACTCGTTGGTGGCGCCCAGCACCAGCAGGACGGCGCCCAGGGGCACCAGGATCAGCCATGGGCCCCACGCGCCGACCAGGGTCGTCGCGAAGTGGACGGCCGCGATGACCGTGACCGCGCCGCCGACGACCACCGGGGCCTGCTGCTTGAACTGGGCGCCGACGATCAGGGTGCCGACCGCGCCGCAGAGGAGCAGGACCTCGCGCAGGGCGCCGCCGTCGGTGGTCAGGACGATGCCGACCGTGGGGACGAAGGCGGCCAGCAGCGCCGGGCCGTAGGCCGACCAGCTGCTCAGGTCGGGGCGGTTGCGGGCCTCGATGATGCCCACCACCAGGGCCAGGGCGGCGAACGGCAGGGTGTACGCCTCGGGCAGCACCACGTCGGACAGTGTCATGAACAGCCACCAGCCGACCACCTCGAAGATGACCGCCAGCCAGAACAGGTTGCGCCGCTGGCGGTGCGAGCGGTCGGGCCGGGTCGCGGTCAGGCCGAGCACCGCGCCCCAGGCGGCGAACAACGCGGCCAGGTGTTCCGGCGAGTCGAAGGCCAGCAGGCCGGCCAGGACGGCCGACGCGTAGCCGCTCCACTCGACGGTCAGCGCCTCGCGCCGATATTGCGGCAGCCCCAGGCGGGGCATCGACGCCTCGAGCATGAGCAGGCCGGCGCCCACCGCCAGCACGCCGAACGACGCCCAGGCCCGCTCCAGGCCGGCCGCCGCCGCCGCGGTCAGCACGAAGCCCTGGCCCATCGACACGGTGAACAGCCAGCCCAGGATGCGGGCGTGGGCGGAACGCCCGGCGAGCGCCGCCACCAGGCCGACGCCCACCGCGGCGCCGAGCGTGAACAGCGTCAGCGGCTTGGCGGCCAGGCTGCCGGCGAGGCCGGCGCCCCCGGCCATCAGACCGATCACGAAGACCGCGACGCGGGTGGCCCGCAGCAGCGGGGCGCGGGTGGCGACCGGCGGCGGGGTGAGCGCCAGGCCCAGCATCGCCACCGTGAACACCACCAGCGCCGCGCTGGTCGAGGCCGGCCAGGCCAGGTCGAGACCGATCGGCGCCACCAGCAGGGTGATCGCCAGGCCGGGCAGGATCACCGGCACCGACTCGGCCGCCTTGCCGCCGAAGCCGAGCGCGGCCAGCGCCGCCGCCACGGTCAGCAGCAGGGCCGCCAGCACGCTGGTGCCGTCGACCCCGGCCGCCGGTGTGGTCAGTTCCGCCACCGGGCCCTGCCAGATGGCCGAGAGCTGGGCGAACGGGTCGGTCAGGGCGCCGGCCAGGGCCGGGCCCAGGGAGACCAGGGCGAGCAGGGTGGGCACGATGGCGACGATGACCGCGCCGGTGGCCGGGTCGACCAGCCAGCGGCCGCGCAGGCCGCTCGGGCGCAGTTCGGTCCAGCGGCGGCGCTCGACCCAGTAGCGGTCGGGCGAGATGGTCAGGCCGGGCGCCTGGGTGGCGCCGCGCATCAGCTCGGAGATCACCCCGAGCAGGGCGGCCGCGGCGGCGTAGAGGGCCGTCGGGTAGTCGGACGGGATGGAGGCGATCGCGGTCACCGTGGCCCCGGCCACCAGGCCGAACGTGGCCCAGGGCAGGTACTGCGGTATCCACTTGCCGGTCGCGCAGACCACGGCCAGGCTGAGCGCCGAGGCGGCCAGCGCGGCGGTCAGCACGATCTCGGCGTTGCGCCCCCCGCCGGCGGCCAGGGCGGCGAAGATGCCGGGCAGCGCGAGCAGCACCCCGAGGGTGGCCGCGCCGCCGATCAGCGCCCGGTGCCGTGGCATGCCGGTGTCGTCCCGGGCCTGCATGGTGGCGTCGGCGTCGGTCTCCTGGGCGGGCGGGAAGGCCGGGCCGCCGGTGCGGCTGAAGACCGCGACGAGCAGACCGGTCAGCACGATCAGCAGCATGGCCATCGCGGTCGACCACGGCCGGGCCAGGCCGACCGCGGTGAAGTGCAGGGCCACGACAACGGCAACCGCGGTTCGGGCGTACGCGGCTCGCGGGTCCCAGGCGGTGACGGCGGCCACCGCGTACCCCAGCATCACCGCGCCGCCGACCAGCAAGGGTGACCACCAGGGCAGGCCGAAGGCCGCCGGCGCGCCGATCGTGGCCAGCGTCGCGCAGACCGCGCCCACGTCGTAGGAGAAGGGCGGCGGGAGCGCGGCCGCCGCGGCGATGGCCACGAACAGCAGCGCGAGCGGCGCCTGCCAGGCCATCTCGGGCACGTTGCCCGGGTAACCGCTCAGGTCGGCCGACCAGATCGAGCCGGGCGCGGCGAGGATGCGCAGCCCGGCGCTCAGGGCCAGCCAGGCGGCGATCAGCCCGACGACCAGGCCGGCCACGGCGAGACCCCGGACCGGGCCGCGGCGCCAGTCGTCCGGCAGCGCGCGTACGCCCAGAGCCACCGCGAGAATCACGATCCCGGCGACCACCAGCGGCGCGTTCGGGAACGCGAGCGCGGCGACCCGGGCGAGCGCGCCGCAGATCGCGACCGTGGCGCCCGCGGCGGCGATGTCCGGGCCGTCCAGCATCCGGTCGGCGCGGCGGCCGTTGTCCAGCGACTTGGCGAAGAAGAGCAGACCGGCCGAGGCGAGCAGGAGGGCGCCGACCCAGATGTCCGGCGCGGTGGCGCCCGGTGACAGCAGCGCGGCCAGCGCCATCGCGACCGCGCCCAGGCCGGCCCCGGCGGTCAGCGGGAGGCTGATCTCGCGGCGGGCCACCTGGAACACCGCGGCGTAGGTGAGCGTGCCGGCCACCGCGAGGAAACCGACGGCCAGCGCCGGCACCGTGACGTCCTCGGTGGGCGGCGGTCCCCCGCCCTGGTCGGCGACGGCGAGCACGGCGATGACCGCGGCCCCGGGCAGGGCCAGCGCGGCCGCGCCGGACGCCCAGTCGCCGATCACCCAGCTGTAGATCTTGGCCGGGATCTGGCGGGCGGCGATCGCCACCATCACCCCGGCGCCGGCGATCGCGGTCAGCACGGCCGCGGTCAGCCAGGTCGCGCTCAGCGCGGCGCCCGCCCCGAAGAGGCCGACCACCCCGGCCGCGCCGACGTGGAAGTAGGCCGCCCGCAGCGACGGCGCCCGCATGCCGTAGCCGCCGATGCCGATCGCGGCGATGACCAGCGGCCACGGCGCGGTCGACCAGGGCAGCCCGAAAGATGCGGGTACGGCCAGCGCGGTCAGCGCCACGCCGACGACGGCGCCCTCGTGCCGGTATTCCGCCGGAAGGGCCAGCGCGGCGGCGATGGTGAGCAGCAGCGCGCTGACCGCGAGCAGCCAGCCGGACGGGCCGGCGGCCTCGGCCAGGCGCCCGGCGTACGCGGCGGTGTCGGCGTTCCAGACCGGCCGCGCCGCCTGCACCGGGGCCAGCGCCGCCCGCAGCGCGTCGACCGCGACGAGCAGGCCGATCAGGGTGAGCGCGGCGGCCGAGGCGAGTTGCGGGCCGCGCCGGTCCTCGGCCGGCATCAGGCCGACCACGGCGCCGGTGCAGGCGACCGCGGCGGCGGCGACCATCAGCGTCCAGCCCGGGTCGGCGACCGCGGCGATCCGGGCGCTGGCCCCGATGACGGCCAGGGTGAGGACGGCGCCGGCGATGTTGCGGGCGGTGATGTTCTTCAGCATCCAGGCGGCGGCGTACGCGATCGACGCGGCGAGCACCAGGAGCAGACCGGAGCGTACGGCGTGGTAGACCGCGTCGGCGCCGATCAGCGCGCCGCCCGCGTACAGCAGCGAGCCGGCCACCGCCGCGCAGAGCAGCGCGAAGGTCAGCTCGCGCAGCCAGTCGGCGGACGGCGGGGAGACCGGCGGCCGCAGCGGGACGGTGCCGGCCGCGGGGGCGCCGGCCGGACGCGGGCCGGGGAAGATCCGGGTCGGCAGCCAGCGCCGCCGCCGGCCGGCCAGTCCGGAGATGATCAGGTCGGGTTCCTCGGGCGCCGTCTCGGGCCGGGCCGGGGTGAGCTCGGGGTCGAGGTCGCGCTCGTCGAAGTCCCGCCGGCCGGCCTCCTGGGCGTCCGCCTCGGCCATCCCCTCGCGGTCGCCCGGGCCCGGTCGCCGCAGCGGCCAGCGCGGGACCAGCCGTCCGGTGCGGATCACGGTGGTGAGCAGCAGCAGGTCGAGGAGGGCCACCGCGGCGAGCGCGAGGCCCCAGCCGGCCGGGCCTTCGATCAGGGGGTACGCGAGCAGCGGCGGAACCGGCTGCACGGCGATGATGGTGGCGTACCGCGGCGCGTTCAGGCGGGTGAACCCGGCGTAGAGGAAGCCGGCCACGGCCGTGATCAGCAGCGTGACGCCGAGGAAGACGGCGCTGTTGACGTTCACGCTCAGCGAGTAGAGCGACATCGGCAGCAGCACCAGGCCGACCGCGGACACCGTCTCGGCGGTCGACGACAGGTCGCGCCTGGCGATCCACGGGGCGCTGACCAGCGCGATCGTCGTGAACAGGGCGAGCACGACGGCCCGGGCGGCCGGGTTGGTGACCGCGACCGTGGCGAACACGACGGCCGCCACGCCGATCAGCAGCGCGCCCAGCACCAGCAGGACGTTCTGCACCGACTGGGAAGAGGCCTCGGGCGGGTGGGGCTGGTGGGCCGGCGGCGGTGGCGCGGAGGGCGGGCGGCGCGGCGGTGGCGGCTTCTCGACCGGCGGGGGGTCGTCGACCAGCAGCGTGTTGCCGTCGGTGGCCACGCCGCGCCCGGCCGGCGTGGCCGGCGCCGCCCAGGGTGGCGCGGACGCACCCGGCGGCGGGGGTGGAGGCGGCGGCGCCGTTGCCGGCTCGGGCGGGCGCGGGCGACGCGCCTTCGGACCCTTGGCCTTCTTCTGGGTATTCGCGTGGGCCAGGATGTCGCGCTGGAACTGCGCCGCCTGGATCTTGCTGGCGATCTCGCCGCGCGTCTTGGCGGCCCGCATGTCCTGGATCTTCAGTTCCGCGATCGAGGCATCGATGCGGGCAAGCTCGTCGGCGTAGCTGTCGGGCTCGTTCGCCTGCGCCACGGGACCTCCTCGACCGCTGCGGGGCCTGTCCCCTATTTGAGCATGCCGGTTAGACACCTCATTAGAACAGGCTCACCGCGGACGAGATCACCGGAAACAGGCGCCAACCCCATCAAACCGACGGGTTCGGCCGGCCCATCCCGCGGTACTCCCAGCCCGCCCGGGCCCAGAGCGTAGCGTCCAGACAGTTCCGTCCGTCGATGACACGCCTGGCTCCCGCCAGTTCGCCCAGCGTCACCGGGTCGGCGTTGCGGAACTCGGCCCACTCGGTCAGCACACACACCAGATCGGCGCCGGTGACCGCGGCGGACATCGACTCTTCGTAGTGCAGCGCCGGCATGGCGAGCCGGGCGTTGGCCATACCCTGCGGGTCGTAGACGCGCACGTCGGCGCCGGCCTTGGCCAGCGTCGCGGCGATGGCCAGGCTGGGCGAATCGCGGACGTCGTCGGAGTTCGGCTTGAACGCCGCGCCGAGCACCGCGACGCGGGTGCCGGCCAGATCGGGGCCGGCCGGGCCGGGCAGCCGCCCGAGCAGCTCGGTCGCCAACTGGATGACCCGGGTGCGGCGGCGCTGGTTGACCAGGTCGACCTCGTGCAGGAAGCGCAGCGCCTCGCCGGCGCCCAGCTCCTGCGCCCGGGCCTGGAACGCGCGGATGTCCTTGGGCAGGCAGCCGCCACCGAAGCCGACGCCGGCCTGCAGGAAGCGGTTGCCGATCCGGGGGTCGTACCCGATCGCCTTGGAGAGCTGGGTCACATCGCCGCCGGCCACCTCGCAGACCTCGGCCATCGCGTTGATGAAGCTGATCTTGGTGGCGAGGAACGCGTTGGCCGCGACCTTGACCAGCTCGGCCGTGGCGAAGTCGGTGACCACCAGCGGCACCTCGCGGTCCTCGGTGGCGGCCAGGTCGAAGACGCCCTTGTGAGCGGCGTAGAGCATGCCGTTGGCCCAGTCGGTCTTCACGCCGACCACGATCCGGTTCGGCCGCAGCACGTCCTCGACCGCGAAGCCCTCCTGCAGGAACTCGGGCGACCAGGCCACCTCGACCTCGAGCGCCGGGTCGGTGTGCTTCGCGACCAGCTGTTCCACCCACTCGGCGGTGCCGACGGGCACGGTGCTCTTGCCCACGATCAGCGCCCGGCGGCTGAGGTGCTTGGCCAGGTTCGACACCGAGGTCTCCACGTACGTGAGATCGGCGCCCATGCCGTCCGCGCGCTGCGGGGTGCCCACGCAGATGAAGTGCACGTCGGCGAAATCGGCCACCTCCGCGTACGACGTGGTGAACCGCAGCCGGCCCGAGGCCAGGTTGGCGCGCAGCAGCTCGTCGAGGCCGGCCTCGTGGAACGGGACCTGACCGGCGGCCAGTTTGGCTATCTTGACCTCGTCGACGTCGAAGCCCAGGACTTCGTAGCCGAGCTCGGCGAAGCAGATCGCATAGGTCGCGCCGAGATAGCCGGTGCCGAGGAAGGCGAGCCGGGGGCGGGGGGCGCCCGACGGCGGCCGCACGGCGGGGAACGCCATGGGCGACGGCTGGGTCGGATAGGGGATCGTCACGGAGATGGTCTCCAGTCGGACGGGGCCGGACGGGGTGCTTCACCTTCTCATGCGTCGTTCACGGCGGATGACAGGCGTACCCTACGCGTCAGTAACATGGGGGTGCGAACCACCTGGAGGGGATTGCGGATGAGCGAATTCGACGTCTATGAGCTGCCCGAGGACCACCAGATCATCCGCGCCGCGGTGCGCGAGGTGTGTGACGCGCGGGTGGCGCCGAACGCCACCGAGGCCGACGAGACGGCCACCTTCCCGAAAGCCAGCTACGACGCGCTCCGGGCGGCCGACTTCCACGCCCCGCACATCCCCGAGGAGTACGGCGGCGCCGGGGCCGACGCCCTGGCCACGGCCATCGTGATCGAGGAGGTGGCCCGGGCCTGCGCCTCGTCCTCGCTGATCCCGGCGGTGAACAAGCTGGGCACGATGCCGCTGCTGCTGTCCGCCTCGCCCGAGCTCAAGGACCGTTACCTGCGCCCGGTCGCGGCCGGCGAGGCGATGTTCTCGTACTGCCTCTCCGAGCCCGAGGCCGGCAGCGACGCCGCCTCGATGACCACCCGGGCCGTCCGCGACGGCGACCACTGGGTGCTCAACGGAGTGAAGCGCTGGATCACCAACGCCGGCGTGTCCGAGTACTACACGGTGTTCGCGGTCACCGACCCGGCCGCCCGCAGCCGCGGCATCTCGGCCTTCGTGGTGGAGAAGGCCGACGAAGGTGTCAGCTTCGGCGCGCCCGAGAAGAAACTGGGCATCAAGGGCAGCCCGACCTGCGAGGTCTACTTCGACAACGTGCGGATCCCGGCCGACCGGATGATCGGCGACGAGGGCACCGGCTTCGCCACCGCGATGAAGACCCTCGACCACACCCGGGTCACGATCGCGGCGCAGGCGCTGGGCATCGCGCAGGGCGCGCTCGACTTCGCCCTCGGGTACGTCAAGGAGCGCAAGCAGTTCGGCCAGCCGGTGGCCGACTTCCAGGGCGTGCAGTTCATGCTGGCCGACATGGGCATGAAGCTCGAGGCGGCCCGCCAGCTGACCTACGCGGCGGCCGGCAAGAGCGAGCGCGGCGACGCCGACCTGACCTACTTCGGCGCGGCCGCCAAATGCTTCGCCTCCGACGCCGCCATGGAGATCACCACCGACGCCGTCCAGCTCCTCGGCGGCTACGGCTACACCCGCGACTACCCGGTCGAGCGGATGATGCGCGACGCCAAGATCACCCAGATCTACGAGGGCACGAACCAGGTCCAGCGCATCGTCATGGCCCGCCAGCTGCTCAACGGCTGACGACTCCTTCGCGCTTCTTTTGTTGAATGGCCGGGCTCATCGCCCGGCCATTCTGCTGCCATCTCCCCGATTCGTGCCATGACGGATTGCTGACGGTCGATGACGGCAACCATCGCGGCCGGGTGAGCGTCTTGGGTGGCGACATTGCTTCACAGCCACCTTCGCCACGACCGAACGGGGAACCCGCGGGTGATTTCCGCCGAGGAGGAGTTCGACTGTTTTGTTCGCGCCCGGACGCACGCTCTGCTGCGTTCGGCCTATCTGTTGACCGGTGATCAGCAGCACGCCGAAGACCTGGTGCAGTCGGCGCTGGCCAAGACCCACCAGTCCTGGAAACGGCTGGCCGACACCGGCAACGCCGAGGCGTATGCCCGTCGCACCATGTACCACCTGCAGGTCTCCTGGTGGCGCCGGCGCAAGCCGCCCGCGTCGCCTCGGTCGGACCCGCCCGGACCGGCCGTCCCCGACCGGCTCATCTACCTCGACCACAAGGAACTCCAGCGGCTCAACGCCGACGGGACGACCGACCCCCTGTTCGAGGCGCGCACCGAGTCCTGCGGGCTGGTCGTCTCGCCCGACCGTGGCCACGTCGCCTACGTCGTCTCGGACGGCGGCGGCGCCACCGGCGACCTGATCGTGGGCCGCGGCCTGACCGGTGAGAGCCCGAAGACGATCCTGCGCAACGTCTCGTGCATGGGCGGCACCAGCCCGGTGTGGGCCGGCCGCAGCGGCAAGCTCGTCGTCAAGCAGGGCAACGCCGGCCGGCGGGTGACGGTCGACGTGACCGGCCGGATCGGGGCGACCCCGTTCACGAACGTCCAGGGCTACCTGGCCTTCTCGCCGAACGGACAGCACGTCGCCTATCGCGACCAGAACGGCCAGATCGTGGTCGCCGGGCCGGACGGCGCCCTGGAGCGCAGCTTCGACCACAAGGACGAGAGCCCGACCGGCGGGTTCAGCGTGCAGGGCGTCTCGGACGACGGCAAGCGCGTGGTGGTCGGCCTGCTGAACACCGACCCGGACATCGTGCGGACCGGCTTCCGGCTGGTCGACGCGCAGACCGGCCGCGACATCGACCTGCCGCCGGCGGTGACCGGCCCGAACCCCAAGGCCGCCGACATCACCTTCATGTCCGGGCAGCGACCTGCTGCTGCGGGCGAACGGCAAGCTGCACCGGCTCACCCGCGACGGCGCCGAGATCCTCGACACCCGCACCGAACCGGGCGGCCTGAACGGCGCCCAGCTCCTCGGCTGGTACTGATCCGGCGATGATGGGCCGGCGGGCGAACCGTCAGCCCATCAGCTTGGCGCGCAGCGCGGCGTCCTTCTCGGTGACCATCTGCTCGAGGCCGGTCTGGAAGTCGGTCATCCGCTTGCGGATCACCGGGTCGGACGCGCCGAGGATGCGCGCCGCCAGCAGGCCCGCGTTGCGCGCGCCGCCGATCGACACCGTCGCCACGGGTACGCCGGCCGGCATCTGCACGATCGACAGCAGCGAGTCCATGCCGTCCAGATACTTCAACGGGACCGGTACGCCGATCACCGGCAGCGGGGTCATCGACGCGACCATGCCCGGCAGGTGCGCGGCGCCACCCGCCCCCGTGACGATCACCCGGAGACCCCGGTCGGCCGCCGAGGTGGCGTAGTCGACCATCTTGCGGACCGTACGGTGGGCCGACACCACGCCCACCTCGAACGGGATCTCGAACTCGGCCAGCGCCACCGCGGCGGCCTCCATCGTGGACCAGTCCGAGTCACTGCCCATGATGATGCCGACGACCGGGTTCATCACTCGCCCTCCTGCAACCAGCGGGCGGCCCGGGCGGCCCGCGCCCGTACCGAAGAAAGATCGTCACCCAGCACGGTCACGTGACCGATCTTGCGGCCGGGCCGGACCTGCTTGCCGTAGAGGTGCACCCGCGCTCCCGGGTCCTCCGCGAACAGGTGGTGCAGCCGCTCGTCGATCGAGATGCCACCCGGAGCGCCGCCGAGCACGTTGGCCATCACGACGACCGGGGCGGTCAGCGCGGTCTCGCCCATCGGATAGTCGAGCACCGCGCGCAGATGCTGTTCGAACTGCGAGGTACGAGCGCCCTCGATCGTCCAGTGCCCCGAGTTGTGCGGCCGCATGGCGAGCTCGTTGACGACCAGTCCGGCGTCGGTCTCGAACAGCTCCACCGCCAGCAGCCCCACCACGCCGAGCGAGGTGGCCAGGTCGATGGCGAGCTGCTGCGCCTCGAGCGCCCGCTGGTCGGACAGCCCCGGCGCCGGCGCGATCACCTCGACACAGATGCCGTCCTGCTGCACGGTCTCGACCACCGGATAGGCCGCCACCTGCCCGAACGGCGACCGCGCGACCAGTGCCGCCAACTCCCGCCGCAGGGGCACGCGCTCTTCGAGCACAATGTCCTTGCCGATCAGCGGTTCCGCGTCCTCAAGGCTGTGCAACATCCAGACGCCGCGCCCGTCGTACCCGCCGCGTGCGGCCTTGGCCACCACCGGCCAGCCGTGCCGTTCCGACATTTCCGAAATGTCGGTCAGGTTGGTCAGGCGCCGCCAGTTCGGAATCGGCGCGCCCAGCGCGGCCAGCCTTTCCCGCATTCGCCCCTTGTCCTGGGCGAAGATCAGCGCGTCGGCCGACGGATAGACCTTGAACCCGTCCTTCTCCAACGCCCGGATATGTTCACCCGGCACATGCTCATGGTCGAACGTGACCGCGTCACACCCGTCGGCGAACTCCCGCAACGCCGCAAGGTCAAGATGCGACCCGAGCCGCACATCCGCGGCCACCAGAGCCGCCCCGTCATCGGCCGACTCCGCCAGCACCCGCAGCGACTGCCCCAAAGCGATAGCAGCCGGATGCGTCATACGCGCCAGCTGCCCGCCACCAACCATGCCCACAACGGGCAACCCAGTTCGACCATCCATGACCCGAACAGCCTAGCGACCCGCCCCAGCTCAACCCCCACCCCACCCAACCCAACCTCCACCCGCCGCGCTCTTCGCCCGCCGCACCTGAATCGCGCGGCCCACCGCCCGACGAAACGCCGCGATCCCTGCCTGGAGACCAGCCACCCCGCCAGCCGCCACGCCCCAGCCAACGTCTCCTCGCCCCCCTTTGCTCTGAGCGCGTATAGGCACCACTTGGATGGGCGCGACATCCAGATACCGCCAACATCGAAGTGGTGCCTATATGCGCTCAGAGCAAAGCGCCCGTGAAGGGGTCTGGCGCGGAGCGGCTGGGCAGAGCAGAGGGGCTGGGCGCAAAGCGGTGCGGCTGGGCGCAAAGCCGTGCGGCTGGGCGCAAAGCCGTGCGGCTCGACGCAAAGCCGTGCGGCTCGGCGCAGAGCGGTGGCCCGGACCGGCAAGGCCCGGAAACGGCGAGACGGGGCTGCGGCTGGGCGCGGAGCGCCCGGAGGGTGACCACTTACGCAGAACGAAGGGTGCGCGGCTCTGTTCTGGCCGGCCACGGCCTTGGAGCCGCGCGCCCGGCCTCGGCGGGAGCTGCGGTCAGCACACCCCACCCAGCTACGACATCAAGCTCTTGATCTTGATCTGGGGTGGCAGGCCGGCAATTGCGCCTCGGCGGAAGCCGCTCCGGATCTCGAATTGGCGAGCCGGAGAAAGCGCCTCGGCAAAAGCGGAAGCCGCTCTGGATCTTGAAATGGGGCAGCCGGACGAAGCAGGCATGAAGGTGTCAATGAGGCGACTCTTGCGTTGCCCTGGCTGCGCGAACCGGGTGAGAGTGAGGTAAATCCGTCGATGTGGGAGGGGGGTGTGCGGTGAACGGCAACGGTCTGGGCGGCATCTGATCATGCGACTGATCACCCCGACGCGAGCGCGGGCGCCCGGCGGCGGACGGGCGGGCCCAGCGGTCACGGGTTCAGGCGGGCCAGGAGGTCGGGGACCGTGGTGGCGGGGCGGTCGCAGACGAAGCCGCGGCAGACGTAGGCGGTGGTCGCGCCGTTCTGCAAGGGGCGTTCGGCCAGCAGGGGCACACCGGGGCGGTCGGGGGCGCCGGCCACGATCACGGCACCGGGCGGGGCGTGCTTCCGCGCCGCGGTGAGCAATTCATCACTCTCGGCCAGAGCCACGGCGATCTCGTACGGGCCGGACAGCGCCGCCTCGGCGACCGTGGCCGCGTAGCCGGCGAAGCGCGGGTGACCGCCGATCAGCGGGCCCACCGTCGCCAGGGCCGCGTCGGCCGCCGCCCGGTAGCGCTCCTCGCCGCTCAGCGCCGCGAACGACACCAGCGCCGCGCAGACCGCGGACAAGCCGGACGGCGTGGCGTTGTCGGTCGGGTCGGCGGGCCGGGTGACCAGCCGTTCCGCGTCGTCGGCGGTGTCGTAGAACCCGCCCGAGCCGGTGGAGAACCGGGTGAGCGCCACGTCGAGCAGCGAGCGTGCGAGGGTCAGCCACTTCCCGTCGCCGGTGAGCTGGTGCACGGCGCAGAACGCCTCGGCCACGCAGCCGTAGTCGTCGAGCACCCCGGCGGGGGCGCCCACCACGCCGCCGCGGGAGACGCGACGCAGGCGGCCGTCCACGATGTGCCGCTCGGCGAGTACCGACGCGAGGGCCACCGCCTCGTCCCCGAACAAACCGGTGAGCTGGGCATACTCGACCAGCGCGGTGATCGCCAGCCCGTTCCAGGCGGCGACCACCTTGTCGTCGCGAGCGGGTTGCGGCCGCTGGGCTCGCGCGTCGAGGAGCCGCGCCCGGACGTCCCGCCAGCGGGCGACCAGCTCAGGCGAGGCCGCGTCGATGTCCCGGGCCAGCACCAGCACGCTGCTGCCGTGCTCGAACGTGCCCCCGGCGGTCACGCCGAACAGGTCAGCGGCCCACTCGCCGTCAGCTGACCCCAGCGCGGAGGAAAGCTGGGCCGGCGTCCAGGCGTAGGTCAGGCCCTCGACACCGTCGGTGTCCGCGTCGAGCGCCGACGCCAGCCCGCCCTCGGGCGTTCCCAGGTCACGCAGCAGGAACTCGGCGGTCTCGTCGGCGACGCGTCGCGCGAACGGGTCGTCGGTCAGGCGCCAGAGCTGGGTGTACGCCCGGAGCAGCAGCGCGTTGTCGTACAGCATCTTCTCGAAGTGCGGCACCGTCCACGTCGCGTCGACCGCGTACCGGGCGAACCCGCCGGCCAGCTGGTCGTAGATGCCACCGCGGCCCATCTGCTCGGCGGTGTGCCGGACCACCTCGAGGGCGGCGTCGGAGCCGGTGCGCTGGAAGTGTCGCAGCAGGGCGAGCAGGTTCATGTGCGGCGGGAACTTGGGCGCCCCGCCGAAGCCGCCGCGCTGGGTGTCGTGCTCGGCGATCAGCCCGGCCGCGGCCTGGTCGAGCAGTTCGGCCGAGATCGGCGCGGTCGGCCCGCCGACGAGTTGCGCGCCGCCGATCGCCTGGACGACGGCCGCGCCCTGCGTCACGACCTGCTCCCGCTGATCGCGCCAGGCCGTGCCGACGGACTGCAGCAGCCGCGTGAAGTTCACCTTGGGGAAGTACGTGCCACAGAAGAACGGGTCACCCTCGGGGGTGGCGAACACGGTCATCGGCCAGCCGCCCTGCCCGGTCATCGCCTGGGTGGCGGTCATGTAGACGGCGTCCACATCGGGCCGTTCCTCGCGGTCGACCTTGATCGCCACGAAGCCGTCGTTGATCAGCTTGGCGACCGCCTCGTCCTCGAACGACTCGTGCGCCATCACGTGACACCAGTGGCACGCCGCGTACCCGACCGAGATGAGCACCGGCACGTCCCGCCGCCGTGCCTCGGCGAACGCCTCCTCCGACCAGGGCCACCAATCGACCGGGTTGTCCGCGTGCTGAAGCAGATAAGGGCTGGTCGCATCCGAAAGCCGGGCCATACGTTCACCGTATCCCGCCACCGACGATCAACTTCACCAGACGGAGGTACGCCAGACCACTCCTTGCCTCCCGCACCGGGGTGATCAATGACGACCAGGTCGCATCCCCCGCCGCGGACACCACGTTGAGCACCGCATGGACCACTTCAAGCTGATCGCATCCGCCCTGGTCAGCGTGGCAACGTTCATCCTGCTGAGAACCTTCCGGGCCCCGACCACCGCCGCGCTCATCCTGGCCGTGGCCGCCGGTGCCGTGGCGGCGACGGTGCTCTACCTGATGTCCCGCCGCGAGCGGGGCCGAACCTAGGCCGCGTTGAGCAGCGTTCGCACCCGGGTCAGCAGCTCGTTCGGGCTGAACGGCTTGGTCAGGTAGTCGTCGGCGCCGACCGCCAGGCCCAGGTCGATGTCGTACGGCATGGCCCGGGCGCTGACGATGAGCACCGGCACGTCGGCCATCCCGTCCTGGCGGTGCACCTGGGTGCACACGGCCAGGCCGTCCATGCCCGGCATCGAGACGTCGAGGATCATCAGGTCGGGCCGCTCACGGGCCGCCAATTCCAGCGCGGCATCGCCGTCGGACGCGGTCAGCGTGCGGTAGCCGGCCGCCCGCAACTTGATCGCGAGCAGGTCGCGGATGTCGTCGTCGTCGTCCACCACGACGATGCACGGCGCCGTCGGCGGGCGGGTGATCTCGCCGTCCGGGTGGGAACGGGACCGGAACAGGGCGGGCGCGGCGGGGGCATTGCTCAGCACGGGAAGCTCCTCTCGACTAAGACTGTCATCGGCCGCCCACCGATGATCCGGAGCACAACGCGGGTTGCGAACCGGGTGCGAGAGCATACGACCCTTACCGAAACTCGTTCTTCTGGTGGTTGTCACCACTCTGATTGATCTGAACCGCCTGCCAGTTACGCATGTCGTACGGGCCGGATCCGCCGAGCCCCGGCCCGGGGTCACGACGGTCCGCAACGGCGGGCGGCCGGGCCGGCATGAGGTACGGGCCGAGCAGCGCGGCGAGCGCGATGAACCCGCCACCGATGGCGGCCAGGGTCTTGGCCTTCTCCAGCCCTACGGTGTAGAGGTAGGCGGCCAGGACGGCCAGCACGAGGAGGGCGACGACCCGCCCTGCTTTGACGGCGGTCCGGTTGTCACGAGCCATGGCGAGGTTCCTGTCAGGAGATCGTGTAGCGGGCGTTGTTCCACTTGATGCTGCTGTTGCCGCTCGCCGTCACGGTGCACTGGCCCTGCGGGCAGAACGTGTCCGGCGGAATGGTGATGCGGGTCGAGAAGGAACCCTCGCTGTTCGCGGTCACCACCGCGGCCTCGAACATGTGGACCTCGATCGAGACGGATTCGCCGGGCTCGAAGTTGCGGCCGGAGACCTTGATCCGCGCGCCCTTCGGGCCGCTCGACGGGCTGAGGCTCACCTCGGCGCGGGCCGGCTGCTTGAACGCGGGCGGCGCCCAGCCGCCGCTCTTCTCCTTCGTGCCGGGCGTGGGGTCGTCCGTCACGTCGGCGGTGATCGCCGACCACACTTCGCTCGCGGCCGCGGGAATCGAACTTCCGAAGAGCAGGAGAGCGGTGATGATCACCCCCGCGACAGCGAGAGATCCGAAACCGACGACAACGGTCTTCGACTTGAAGATGTTCTGCATGAAGTTGTCGCCGTGCTTGTTCGACTGATACGGCATGGGGCGCCTCGACGGGGTGAGAGCCAGGTCTGATCGGCGCGAGATGTCCGAGCCACACCGGTAAACGACCGCGGTCCGCCCCGGACACGCGAGCGACCCCGGCCCTGGGCCGGGGTCGCTCGTTCGTGCGGTCAGACGATGGCCAGGCGCTGCCAGGGGTTCTGGATCTCGAACTGGCCGGCGATCGAGAGCAGGAGCACCTCGGAGTCGGGCGGGCCGACCAGCTGGACGGCCAGCGGCAGGCCGTCGGGGCGGGTGCCCACCGGGACCACGATGGCGGGCAGGCCGGCGAAGTTCCAGGGCGCGCTGTACGGCGCGTACTGGGCGCTGGCCTGGAAGCTCTTGCGCCAGCTGCCGGTCGCCCAGCCCTCGGCCGGCGGGGGCGGGCCGGCCAGGGCCGGCGTGAGCAGCACGTCCACCTTGCGGTCGGCGAAGAACGCGATCGCCCGCTCGCGCCAGGCGTCGCGCTGCTCCTGGCGTACCCATCCTCGGTTGTGGATGAATTTGCCCAGCCTGGCGTGCATGCGGCTGCGGGGCTGGAGGGTCGACAGGTCGACGCCCATCGCCTCGGCCTCGCGGTGGGCCGAGGCCAGCCAGGTCGCCACGGCCTGGGGCCCCAGCTTGACGCCGTAGCCGGGCTCGGCCGTCAGGGTGCTGTGGCCGGCGTCGACCAGGAGCTTGGCCGCCGTGCCGACGGCGTTGCGGTTGGGCTCGTCGGCCTTGCTGCCGGCCACCGGTGACCGCAATGACACGCCCACCCGCAGTCGGGACGGCTCGGTCAGCTTCACCGGGCGGCGGCCGGCGAGCACGCTGAAGCCGACGGCGGCGTCGCCGACCGTGGTGGTCAGCACGCCGTTCTCGGCCATCCCGTACCAGCCGTCGATGCCCAGGTCGCAGGGGACGACGCCGCGGCCCGGTTTGAGCCCGACCAGCCCGCAGCAGGCCGCCGGGATGCGGATCGAGCCCAAGCCGTCGTTGGCGGTCGCCATCGGCACCAGGCCGGAGGCGACGGCCGCGGCGGAACCACCCGACGAGCCGCCGGGCGTGCGGTCGAGCGCCCACGGGTTGCGGGTGGCGTGGTCCTCGTCGTCGGTGAACGGCCACAGGCTCAGCTCGGGCGCCCGGGTCACGCCGACCACGACGGCGCCCGCCCCGCGCAGCCGACGGACCACCTCGTGGTCCTCCTCGGCCACGGCGGTGCGGACCGCGGCCGAGCCGTTCCAGGTCGGCAGGCCGGCCACCGCGGTGTTCTCCTTCACCGCCACCGGCACCCCGGCCAGCGGCAGGTTGGAGAGGTCGTCCTGGTCGTCGACCTTCTCGGCCTCGGTCATCGCCTCGCCGCCGCGCACCACCCGGAACGCGTGCAGTTCCGGATCGCTGATCGCGACCTGCTCCAGGTGGTCGGCGACCACCTGGGTGGCCGTGGTGTCGCCGCGGCGGACGGCCCGCGCGATCTGCTTCGCGGTGGCGCCCACCAACGTGGTCGGTACGTATTCCATCGCGTATCCCGTTCTCGCCGGAATGAGCCTCAGGAGGCGCCCAGAGCCTGGTCCAGATCGGCCAGCAGGTCCTCAAGCGTCTCGATGCCGACAGACAGTCGCACGAGATCCGAGGGGACTTCAAGCGCAGAGCCCGCAGCACTGAGGTGTGTCATCTGTCCCGGGTGCTCGATCAGCGACTCCACGCCGCCCAGCGACTCGGCGAGAATGAACAGCTTCGTCCGGTTGCACACGTCGATGGCCTGCTCAGCGCCACCGGCGAGGCGGAACGACACCATGCCGCCGAAGCGGCTCATCTGCTTGGCGGCGGTTTCGTGTCCGGGATGCGACTCGAGACCCGGATACAGAACTTCCGCGACCGCGCGGTGCGAGAGGAGGTACTGCGCGATCCGCTCGGCGTTGTCGCAGTGCCGGTCCATGCGTACGCCCAGAGTCTTGATGCCGCGCATGGTGAGCCAGGCGTCGAACGGCCCGCCGACCGCGCCCATGGCGTTCTGGTAGAAGGTCAGTTCGTCGCCGAGCCCGTCGTCGGCCGCGACCAGGGCGCCGCCGATCACGTCGGAGTGGCCGCCCAGGTACTTGGTGGTGGAGTGCACGACGACGTCGGCGCCCAGCGCGATCGGCTGCTGCAGGTAGGGCGAGGCGAACGTGTTGTCGACCACGAGCATGGCGTCGTACTCGTGGGCCAGGCCGGCCAGCGCCGGGATGTCGGCGATGTTCAGCAGCGGGTTGGTCGGCGTCTCGGCCCAGATCAGCCGGGTGTGGCCGGGGCGGAAGGCGGCCCGGACCGCGTCCAGGTCGTCGAGCGGCACCGCGGTCCAGTCGAGGCCCCAGGTCTCGGCGACCTTCGCGAAGAGCCGGAAGGTGCCGCCGTACGCGTCGCCGGGGATCACCACGTGGTCACCCGGCCGGCAGACCGCCCTCAGCAGGGTGTCCTCGGCGGCGAGCCCGCTGGCGAAGGCCAGGCCGCGGCGGCCGCCCTCGAGCGCGGCCAGGCATTCCTGCAGCGCGTCGCGGGTCGGGTTGCCGGACCGGCTGTACTCGTAGCCCAGCCGCGGGGAGCCGACCGCATCCTGCGCATATGTGCTGGTCTGGTAGATGGGCGGGACGACCGCCCCGGTCCGCGGGTCCGGCTCCTGCCCGGCGTGAATCGCGAGGGTGTCGAATCCGTGCTGATCGGCGCTCATGACCGGCAAGGCTAGTCTTCACCCGTGGCGGCTTGCCTGTTCTGTGGGATCGTGGCGGGAGATGTGCCCGCCTTCCGGGTGGTCGAGCGTCCTTCGGGCGTGGCGTTTCTCGACATCCGCCCGGTGTTCAAGGGGCATGTGTTGATCGTGCCGCGTCCGCACGTACCCCAGCTCATTGATCTTGATCCTGATCTTCTGCCCGGTTTCTTCGCGTTTGTGCAAGAGGTGGCGGCGGCCGTGCCCGCGGCCCTGGGCGCGCAGGGGACGTTCGTGGCGATGAACAACGTCGTGTCACAGTCGGTGCCACATCTGCACGCACACGTCGTACCCCGGACAAAGGGTGACGGACTACGCGGATTCTTCTGGCCGCGGACCAAGTACGCGTCCGACGACGAGGCTGCTGAGTACGCCGGGCGCATCGGTAAGGAACTGGGCGCCGCCGGCGTTACACCTGCCGGATGAAGGGAGTGACCGTGTTCCTACGGCACAAGAAGCTCGACCTGCCCACCGCCGAGACCGCCCTCCCCGGCCGCCTGCTGGGGATGCCGGTGGCCGACAAGCACACCGAGTTGGGCACCCCGCTGCAGGGCCCGTGGCCGGACGGCTTCGGGGTCGCGGTCTTCGGGATGGGCTGCTTCTGGGGTGCGGAGCGGATCTTCTGGCGGCTGCCGGGCGTGTACTCGACCTCGGTCGGCTACGCCGGCGGCAGCACACCGAACCCGACCTACGAGGAGACCTGCTCGGGGCGGACCGGCCACGCCGAGGTCGTCCAGGTGGTGTACGACCCGGCCAAGATCAGCTACGAGCGCCTGCTCAAGGAGTTCTGGGAGAACCACGACCCGACCCAGGGCATGCGCCAGGGCAACGACGTCGGCACCCAGTACCGCTCGGCGATCTACACCACCAGTGACGAGCAGGCGCGCATCGCGCAGGCGTCGCTGGCGGCCTTCCAGCCGGTGGTGACCAAGGCCGGCCACGGCGAGATCACCACCGAGATCGCGGCGCTGGGCCAGTACTACTACGCCGAGGACTATCACCAGCAGTACCTGTCCGACGCGAAGAACCCGTACGGCTACTGCAACCACGGCCCCAACGGCATGACCTGCCCGGTCGGGGTGGCGTCGACCGACGCGTAAGTGATCCACGAGACTGCACCGATCGTGCGTGTTCTGCGACGATCGGTGCATGTCTGCCCTTGATCTTTTGCGGCTGGAAGACATCGAGAAGGCCCGTGACCTGCTCTCCGGCGTCGTCCTCCGGACCCCGCTGGAGGAGTCCCGGCTGCTGACCTCGATGCTGGGCGTCCCCACCTACCTCAAGTGCGAGAACCAGCAGCGGGCCGGGTCGTACAAGGTGCGCGGCGCCTACACCCGGATCGCCCGGCTCAGCGAGGCGGAACGGGCCCGCGGGGTGGTCGCGGCCAGCGCCGGCAACCACGCCCAGGGGGTCGCGCTGGCCGCCGGGATGCTCGGCGCCCACGCCACCGTCTTCATGCCCGAGGGCGCGCCGCTCCCCAAGGTCAGCGCGACCAAGGGATACGGCGCTTCGATCGAGTACGCCGGACACACCGTCGACGACTCGCTGGTGGCGGCGACCGCCTTCGCCGAGCGGACCGGCGCGGTGCTGATCCACCCGTTCGACCATCCGGACGTGATCGCCGGGCAGGGCACGGTCGGCCTGGAGATCCTCGAGCAGTGCCCCGAGGCCGGCACGATCATCACCGCGGTCGGCGGCGGCGGGCTGGTCTCCGGCGTGGCGGTGGCGGCCAAGGCGCTGCGGCCGGACATCCGGATCATCGGGGTGCAGGCGGCGGGCGCGGCGGCGTACCCGCCCTCACTGGCCGCCGGCGCGCCCCAGAAGCTGGCCGCCTCCGACACCATCGCCGACGGCATCGCCGTGCTGCGGCCCGGCGATCTCACCTTCGCCCACGTCAGCAAGCTGGTCGACGAGATCGTCACGGTCACCGACGACGACCTGTCGGCGGCGCTGCTGATGTTGCTGGAACGGCACAAGATGGTGGTCGAGCCGGCCGGCGCGGCCGCGGTGGCCGCCCTTCGTACGCATCGGCCGGCGACACCCGGGCCGGTGGTGGCGATCCTCTCCGGCGGCAACATCGACCCGATGCTGCTGCTCCGGGTGATCGAGCACGGTCTCGCGGCGGCCGGCCGCTTCCTGCGGCTCACGGTGCGCTGCGGCGACCAGCCCGGCGAGCTGGCCGGGGTGCTGTCGAAGATCGCCCAGCACCGGGCGAACGTGGTCGATGTGGAGCACTCGCGACAGAACCCGCGGCTCGCCTTCGGCCAGGTCGAGGTGGCCCTGTCCGTGGAGACCCGCGGACCGGACCACTCGAAGGCGCTGATCGGGGCGCTGCGGGACAGCGGTTATCAGATCACCATGCTGCCCGGGCAGCACCCCGCCATGCAGTACTCGGTGCCGTAGGTCCTAGCCGCCGTACGGCTCGGACTTGACCACGGTGACCTTGATGTCGGAGCCGCTGGGCGCGGTGTAGGTCACGGTCTGACCCTCGGAGGCGCCGAGGATCGCCGTGCCCAGCGCCGATTCCGGGCTGTAGACGGTCAGGTCGGTGGTCGCGGCGATCTCACGCGAGCCGAGCAGGAACGTCTCGGTGTCGCTCTGGTCGTCGTCGAAGTAGATGGTGACCACGCTGCCCGGCGCGACGTTGCCGGACGCCGGCGGCTCGCCGACCTCGGCCGTGCGCAGCAGTTCCTTGAGATAGAGGATGCGGCCCTCGGCCTTGCCCTGTTCCTCACGGGCGGCGTGGTAGCCGCCGTTCTCACGAAGATCGCCCTCCTCGCGGCGGGCGTTGATCTCGGCCGCGATCGCCGGACGAGCAGCGATCGCCTCGTCGAGCTCGGCCTGCAACCGGTCGTAAGCCTCCTGCGAGAGCCAGGTCTTCGAGGCCTCTGAACTGGACACGGTCGATCTCCTCGGTGAAGGGCACGGAATGTAGCGAATCCCAAACTCTACCAGCGTCACGCGCACCGAGCTCAGCTCGAAGCACGGCACCGGACCACGTCGCCGTGCGACGCGCGAGCCCTGGTCGGGACGTCTTCGCGGGCCGTGATCGGCCCTTCCGCCCCCGGGTTGGCCACCCGCACCTCGCGCCGGCCGACCTCGGCGCCGTCGTACGAGCGCGCACGCAGGACGCACGTCGCCGTCCCGCCGGCCGGGACCCGAACCTCGAACTCGACGGTCAACCGGGTGTCCGAGTCCTTGCTCCAGCCGACGATGCGCGACTGGTAGTCGGTCTGCCCGTACCGGCCGTAGAGCTGGACGGTGAGCAGCACCGAGGCGACCAGGACGAGGACGCCGAAAACGATCGGCACGATCCGGCGGCGGGCGCCGGGCGTGCGGCGATGGCCGTACCGGCCCGGCGGGAAGACCGGGTTTGTGGCGCGCGTCTCGTTCACCTGGGGCGCCTCTCGTGCGATTTCTGTCCTAGCGATCGGCCAGAATGGCAGGTGTTCATTCTTCCAGGGCGTCGATTCAGTCTCGACGGCCGGTCTGAGGGGTCTTTGCGGTGACGGAGCAGTTGCGGTTGATGGCGGTGCACGCGCACCCGGACGACGAGTCGAGCAAGGGCGCGGCGACGATGGCGCGGTACATCGCCGAGGGTGTCGACGTGCATGTGGCGACCTGCACCGGTGGCGAGCGCGGCAGCGTGCTCAACCCCAAGATGGACCGGCCCGAGGTGCTGGCCGACATCACCAACATCCGCCGCGCCGAGATGGACCGGGCGCGCGAGATTCTCGGCGTCAAGCAGGACTGGCTCGGCTTCGTCGACTCCGGCCTGCCCGAGGGCGACCCGCTGCCGCCGCTGCCCGAGGGCTGCTTCGGCCTCCAGGAGCCCAAGGAGGCGGCGCTGGCCCTGGTCAAGCTGATCCGCGAGTTCCGGCCCCACGTCATGACCACCTATGACGAGAACGGCGGCTACCCCCACCCCGACCACATCATGTGCCACAAGATCTCGGTGGTGGCCTTCGACGTGGCCGGCGACCCCGAGGCCCACCCCGAGCTGGGCGCGCCGTGGCAGCCGCTGAAGCTCTACTACAACTCCGGCTGGATCAAGGCGCGCATGATGGCCATGCACGAGGGCATGATCGAGCAGGGGCTCGAGTCCCCGTACGGCGAGATGCTCGAGAAGTGGGTCGACCGCGACGACCGGGGCGACAAGATCACCACGCGGATCGAGTGCGGGGAATACTTCGGCGTCCGCGACGACGCGCTGCGCGCCCACGCCACCCAGGTCGACCCGGACGGCTTCTGGTTCAAGGTGCCGCTCGACCTGCAACAGAAGGTCTGGCCGACCGAAGACTTCGAACTGGCCCGCTCGCTGGTCGACAGCCCGGTCCCCGAGTCCGACCTGTTCGCGGGCATCCGGGGCACCGCGTTCGCCACCAGATAAACAGGGTTACTCTCAGTACGTGGACTTCGTAGCGGTCAACAACTTCGGCGATACCCGCGAGGGCGGCCTGGCCGGCCCGATGGGCGCCTTCATCATTGTGCTGATGGCCATAGCGACTGTTCTGCTGATTCGCAACATGAACAAGCGCCTGCGTCGGCTTCCCGACAGTTTCGACAACGTCGATGCATCGAAGCGGAAGCCCGGCGCGGCCGAACCGGCGGCCGCCGAGCCCGGCGACGAGAACGTCGAAACGGCTCCGTCCGCTGACGATGATCGATCGCGTTCGACCATCGTAGAGACAGAACCGCAGGTCAGAGGCGTCGAGCCGGACGACCGACCGGCCGCATCGGACGGCGGGGCGAAGTAGCGACGACGGGGTGATCAGCCGTCCACAGTGGCCGGACGGCCTTCATGGACGGTCATCACCCTCCGTTACACAGCGGAGATCGACGATCACATTCCGCCGACCCCTGTTGTCTTCCCGAGGATTGGCTTAGCCTTCCGCCGGGGGCTTGAATGCCCCGGGACCCTGTGCGGAAGGGGGCGCCGATGTCGACCACATTCCGCCCGCCGCTTCCTCCACTGCAGATGCACGTGCATCCGCGAGTGCCGATGTTGATCAGCACTCCGGAGCAGGTGGTCGGGGGGCTCCGATGGTGATGTCCTCCCTGACCAATACGGCTCCGGCGGCCGATCGGTTCGGTCTCGCCGGCCGGCCGCGACAGGTTCTCGCGCTGTACGCGACCGTCCTCATCGCCGCGATCACCCTCATCGCCACCGGGCTCCTCACGACCGGCCCGGCGCCCGACGGCGCACCGATGTCGGCGTTCGGCGGGCTCGGTGTCGCCGCCGCCGTCGTCGCCGGCGGACAACTCGCGCGGCTCCGGTTCCGGCTCGGCCGCGGCACGGTGAGTGTCTCCTGGGGCGAGGCCGCGTTCATCATCGGCTCGGCGCTGGTGCCGTCCGGCTGGCTGCCGCTGGCCACCTTCGTCGGCGCGGCCGGGGCCTGGCTGCTGATCTCCTGGCTCAGCGACCACCGCTCGATCGCCGACATCGTCCACCTGGCCGCCTCGCTCACCGTCGGCGCGGCCGGCGCGGCGCTGGTGTCCACCCTGGTCGGCGCCGGGGCCGGGCTCGACGACACCCGCCAGCTGGTCGGCATGGTCGCGGGCGCCTGCACCTACCTGGTCATCACCCTCGGCCTGGCCACCCTGACCCTGGCCCTGCACCGCGACGCCTCGGCCGGCCAGATCCTCGGCCGGGCCCTCAACGCCAAGATCCCGATGCTGGTCGGCAACGTGCTGATCGCCCTGCTCGGGCTCTGGGTGCTGCTCCACGAGCCGCTCTGGCTGCTCGCCTTCCCGCCCGCGCTGTGGCTGCTCCAGCGCACCTACCGGCACCACCTGGTCGCCGAGGAGGAGCGCCGGGTCTGGGCCGCGTTCGCCAAGGCCACCGCCGCGCTGCCCGGCCTGGTCGAGGCCGACGTGGTGGCGGCCGGGCTGAGCGGGGCGATGGACGTGTTCGGCGCCCGGCGGGTCGAGATCGAGCTGCGGCGGCCCGGCGGCGGGCTGCGCCGCTACTACGACGACGCCCCCGGTCAGGACGTGGCCGCCTCCGGCCTGCCCGGCCCGGTGATCACCCGGACCATGATGGTGGCCGGCGCCACCGTCGGCGAGCTCACCGTCTGGCTGTCCGAGCCCACCCTGCCGGTGACCCGGGACGAGCTGGCGGTGTCCGCGTACGGCGACGCGCTGGCCGGCGCCCTGCACGACGCCGCCTCCCACGAGCGCCTGACCCAGCTCGAGGCGCGGGTCGCCCGCGACGACGTCCGCGACCAGCTCACCGGCCTGCTCAACCGGTCGGCGCTGCTCGGCGACGGCGACCGCGCGCTGCGGGCCGTCGCCCGCGAACGGCACGTCGCCCTGATGCTGCTCGACCTGCGGCGCTTCCGCGAGGTCAACGACACCCTCGGGCACCGCTCCGGCGACGAGGTGCTCACCGTCATCGCCGAGCGGATCACCGACCTGGCCCGCGAGGGCGAGCTGGTGGCCCGGGTCGGCGACGACGAGTTCGCGGTGCTGATGCCGGCGCTGCTGGCCCTCACCGACTCGGCGTCCCGGCTCCAGGAGGCGCCCAACCCGCTGCCCCAGGTCGTCCGCCGGGCCCGTGACCTGGCCGAACAGATCGCCCAGCCGATGGAGGTGGCGGGCGTACGCCTCTCCGTCGAAGCCACCATCGGCGTGGTCGTCACCCCCGCCGGCCTCGGTGACGCGGCCGAGCTGATCCGCCGCTCCGGCCTGGCCCTGCAACACGCCAAGGAGCTCGGGCTGACCGTCGGCACCTACGACAGCGCCCGCGACCTCGGCTCCACCGACCGCCTGGCCCTGCTCGCCGACCTCCGCGACGCCCTCCAGGCCACCGACCAGATCGTGCTGGCCCTCCAGCCGGCCGTCGACCTGGAAAGCGGCGCGCCCACCGGCGTCGAGGCGCTGACCCGCTGGAAGCACCCCCGGCGCGGCCACCTCTCCCCCAACGACTTCATCCCCATGGTCGAACGCAGCGAGCTGCTCGGGGCGTTCACCCGCTATGTCCTCGACCGCTCACTGGCGGCCGCCGCGAGCTGGGCGCGGGCCGGCTTCGACCTGCCCGTCTCGGTCAACATCTCGGCCCGCAGCCTGCTCGACCCGACCCTGCCGGCCCAGGTGTCCGACCTGCTCCGCCGCAACCACACGCCGCCCGGCCAGCTGGTCCTGGAGATCACCGAGTCGGTGGCGGTCAGCGACCAGGAGGTCGTCGACGAGGTGCTGGCCGGCCTGCGGGACCTCGGGGTGCAGCTCTCGGTCGACGACTTCGGCACCGGCTACTCGTCCCTGACCTTCCTCACCCGGGTCTGCGTCGACGAACTCAAGATCGACCGCTCCTTCGTCGACGGCATGATCGACTCCCCGGCGGCCGAGGCGGCTGTACGCGGCGCGGTCGAACTGGGCGGCCGGCTCGGCGCCCGGGTGGTCGCCGAGGGCGTGGAGACGGCCGAACAGCGGGTGGCACTGCTCGAACTGGGCTGCACGGTGGCGCAGGGCTACCACTTCTGCCAGCCGCTGCCGGCCGACAAGATCGTCTACGCGCTCCGCCAGCTGGCCGAGGCCGCACCCGCCAAGATCGTCCCGCTGCGCGCCGACGACGCCAGCTGAGCGCCTTCCGGGGCGCCGGCTGACGTGGGTGCCGCCGTGAGGGTCGGCCTGCGTCAGGCGGCCCCGCACGGGGTGGTGTGGCGGGTTACGCGCCCTGCTCGGCTGGCGCTGCCGCGTCGCGGCAGGCTTTGCGGGCGTTGGGCGTACCCGGAGAAGGTTTTGACCCTTGTGGGGGTAAAAGATCGACATGTGCGGACATCGCGATGAGACTTGGGATGGAGAGAACGGACGACCGGGGGGTGCGATATGCCCGGGTTTCACAATGATGACGAGCGGGTCGCCTGGGCGATTGCGGAGTCGCTGCTGGAGAAGGCGCGGGCGATGATGCGGCAGGCTGAGTCCGCGCTGGAGCGGTTCAAACGAGGGAAAGAGATCAACCGGCAGGTCTGTGCGCGGCGCGGTATCAACGAGACCGACGCCGAGATCCGGTGGGCGGCTGACGCCCGGGCCAAGAACGCGCTGACCGACAACTCGTTTCACACCGGCCTCGCGACGATGTACTTCGGGGCCGCCAACGCCTACTACGCACGGGCGCTCTACCTGCGCAGCCGCAGCAACCTGCCGGTCTGAGACCTGCGCGCCAAGAGCAATCTGGCGGTCTGAGGGGGACGCAAAGCGCCGCTCCGGCCGGGGCGGCGGTCGGAGCGGCGCTCGTGTGAGCCTCGGGGCCGCCCGGCACGCACGGGGGACGGCCGGACGACCCCGAGGGGTCTGTGTCCAAGGATGCGAGCGATAACTGTGATTCCGCTGAGGGCCACCGGACGAACAACTGAGAAATTGGGATGGGCTGTGTCGCGCCCGGCGCGGCGGGCAACATTGACAGGATGCAGATCAGTACGGAGACCGAGCGGAAGTACGACGTGCCGGCCGACTTCGTGCTGCCGGACCTGCCGGGGGCGGGGGACGGCGCGACGCACGAGCTGGACGCAACCTACTTCGACACGGCCGACCTGCGGCTCGCCCACCATGAGCGCACGTTGCGGCGGCGCACCGGCGGGTCGGACGCGGGCTGGCATCTGAAGACGCCGGGCCACGGCTCGTCGCGCACCGAACATCGGCTGCCGCTGGGGCGGAGCGCCGACGATGTGCCCACCGACCTGCTCAAGGAGGTCCGGGCGCTGGTCCGGGACAATCCGCTGCGGCCGGTCGCGCGGCTGCGTACCCATCGCCTCGAGACGCCCGTGCGCGACGACAAGGGCCGCACCCGCGCCCTGATCGCGCAGGACACGGTGACCGCGGAGACCGACGGGGTGGCCCAGACCTGGCAGGAGGTCGAGGTCGAGCTCACCGAGCAGGGCGACCGCAAGCTCCTCGACGAGATGGAGCGCCTCCTGCTCGCGGCCGGCGCCTCACCCGCCGACGGCCCGTCCAAGCTGGCGCGGGCGCTGGCCGGGCGCCTCAAGGCCACGACGCAACGCAAGAAGATCAAGCCGAACCCGGTTCTCGGGTACGTACGGGAGCAGCGCGAAGCCATCCTGGAACATGATCCGGGTGTCCGCCGCGGCGACGCCGAGGCCGTGCACAAGATGCGGGTCGGCACCCGCCGCCTGCGCAGCACCCTGAAGACGTTCAAGCGTTCGTTCCCGCCGGACTCCGTCGAGTTCCTCAAGGGCGAGCTGAAGTGGCTGGCCGGGTCGCTCGGCGAGGTCCGCGACGGGCAGGTGCTGGAGGGCAAGCTGCTGGCCGCGGTCGAGGCCGAGGGCGAGGAGTTCGCCCCGGTGGCCGAGCGGGTCCGCGACCATCTCGACACCAAGATCGCCGAGGGCCGGCGGCAGCTCGACGACGACCTGAACGGCGAGCGCTTCTACCGGCTGCTGGACGCGATCGACGGGCTCATCGCCGGCTGGGACGGCGGCGAGTCCAAGCCGATCCGCCGGGTCGGCAAGGCGCTGGACAAGGCCGACCGGCTGCTCGACGAGGCCACCCTCAAGGGCCAGGACGAGCCGCTGCATGAGGCGCGGAAGGCGTACAAGCAGGCTCGTTACGCGGTCGAGGTGTTCGCACCGGGCGCCGGGAAGCCGGGCAAGCTACTGGTGAAGCGGCTGACCGACCTGCAGGACGTGCTCGGCAACCACCAGGACTCGGTGGTGGCCCGGGAGATTCTGCGCGACCTCGGCGACACCTTCGAGTACGGGGTGCTCTGGGCGCGGCAGGAACGGATTGGGTACGACACCCTGGGCGAGCTGCCGTACGTGACCCGCCTGTCCCGGAAGCGCTCGCTGCGCTCCTGGCTGGGCTAGTTAACCTCCAGGCCACCTTCCGGTCGGCGTGGGGTCGCCACGACTGGGTAGGAAGCGGGTATGCAGGCGGAGGCGGAAGACAACGGCACCGAGATTCCGGACGACGGGACCACCGAGCCCTACCACGGTTCGAACAAGGCGCTCGGCGGCTACCGGGTGGCCGACGACGACGATGACGACCCGGTGCTGCTGAACACCGACGGCACTCCGGTCGACACCTGGCGCGAGGACTACCCGTACGACGAGCGCCTCGCCCGCCACCACTACGACCACGACAAGCGCCTGCTCCAGATCGAGCTGCTCAAGCTGCAGAACTGGTTCAAGGAGACCGGCGAGCGTCTGGTGGTCCTCTTCGAGGGCCGGGACGCCGCCGGTAAGGGCGGCACGATCAAGCGCTTCATGGAACACCTCAACCCGCGTGGCGCCTCGGTGGTGGCCCTGGCCAAGCCCAGCGAGCGCGAGAGCACCCAGTGGTACTTCCAGCGCTACATCAACCACCTGCCCGCGGCCGGCGAGATCGTGCTGTTCGACCGGTCCTGGTACAACCGGGCCGGCGTCGAGCGCGTGATGGGGTTCTGCACCCGCCAGGAATACCTGGAGTTCATGCGGCAGGCCCCGGAGCTCGAGCGGATGCTCGTCCGCTCGGGCGTCAACCTGGTCAAGTTCTGGTTCTCGGTGGCGCAGAGCGAGCAGCGGACCCGGTTCGCGATCCGCCAGGTCGACCCGGTCCGCCAGTGGAAGCTGTCACCCATGGACCTCGCCTCGCTGGACAAGTGGGACGACTACACCGAGGCCAAGGAGGCGATGTTCTTCTACACGGACACCGCCGACGCCCCGTGGACCGTGGTGAAGAGCAATGACAAGAAGCGCGCCCGTCTCGAGGCGATGCGTTACGTGCTGAACCGCTTCGACTACACCGGCAAGGACCACGAGGTGGTCGGCACCCCCGACCCGCAGCTCGTCGGCCCGGCGGCGATGGCGGTCGAGGGCGGCGACATGTCCCCCCGCGCATTCCCGCGGCTTTAGTGGTCCTAAAGACGTTGTCGGAACGCCTCTCCGGTGGTTAACGTGGCCGTACACGTGAAGGGAGGTGGTCCGAAGTTGTATAGCAACGGGACTCGTGAGGTGGCTGTCCGTTAGCCGCTGTCCTTGACAGCTTCGTCGGCTGCTTTTCTGGCAGCCTGTAGTGCGTCGAGACCGTGTGGCAGCGGTGCGGCGAATTCAAGATAGCCACCCGACCCCTGGGGATCCGGCCTAGTCCGACCGGACCATGCTGCGGCGTGGAAGTCCCCAGGGGTCGCTTCTATGTCCGGTCCGGATCGGGGTGCCATGCGCGAGCTCGTCGTCCTCGGCACCGCCAGCCAGGTGCCGACCCGCTACCGCAACCACAACGGGTACGTGCTGCGCTGGGACGACGAGATCATCCTGTTCGACCCGGGCGAGGGCACCCAGCGGCAGATGTTGCACGCCGGCCTGGCCGTCACCCCGCTCACCCGGATCTGCGTCACCCACTTCCACGGCGACCACAGCCTCGGCCTGCCCGGCGTCATCCAGCGCATCTCGCTCGACCGCGTCCCGCACCCGGTGGCCGTGCACTTCCCGGCCGGCGGACGGGTGTTCTTCGACCGGCTGCGGCACGCCACCAGCTTCTACGACCAGGCCGATCTGCTGGTCGAGCCGGTCGACGCGGGCTTCGCGGTGGAGACCCGGGCCGGGCGGCTCACGGCTCTGCCGCTCCGGCACGTCATCGACACGTACGGGTACCGCCTGCAGGAACCGGACTCGCGGCGGATGATCCCGGCGCTGCTGGACGCGTACAACATCCGTGGCCCGGCGATCGGCGAGCTCCAGCGCACCGGCCGGCTGGGGGCCGTGCACCTCGACGACGTGAGCGCCCCGCGCCCCGGTCAGAGCTTCGCGTTCATCATGGACACCGGCCTGTGCGACGCCGTCTACGAACTCGCCGAGGGCGTCGACCTGCTGGTCATCGAGTCGACCTTCCTCGCCGAGGACGCCACCCTGGCCGCCCAGGTCGGTCACCTGACGGCCGGGCAGGCGGGCGCGGTGGCGCGTGAGGCGGGCGTACGCACGCTGGTCCTGACCCATTTCTCGCAGCGCTACACCGAGCCGGCCGCCTTCCTCGACGAGGCCGCCGAGCAGTTCGACGGCACCATCGTGGTGGCCGACGACCTGATGCGGGTCCCGGTTCCGGCGCGGCTAGTTTCGAACGATGACGAACGTGCAGCTGCGAGCCGGACGGAACTCTGACCTCGCCGGGGTCGGCGACCTGCACTACCGCTCCCGCGCCGCCGCCTACCGCGACATCCTCCGCCCCGAGACGCTGACCTTCGGCGGCGACGGCCGTCTGAGCGAGTGGTGGACCGAACGCTGGAAATGGGAGCAGACCACCCACCGCCTGACCGTGGCCACCGCCGACGACGAGCTGGTCGGCTTCACCTACATCGGCCCGACCCACGACGACGGCGTCCTCGAGCTGTACGCCATCCACGTCGACCCGGCTCACGTCGGCACCGGCGTCGGCCGTCTGCTGATGGAGGACGCCCTGACCCACCTGGGCCCCCACGCCGTCCTCTGGGTCCTGCCCCGCAACACGCGGGCCCGCCGCTTCTACGAACAGGGCGGCTGGCACCCCGACGGCGCCTCCCGAGTGGAAACGATGGGCAACGAAAAGGTCGAACACATCCGCTACACCTTGCGCCGCCCCTAGCGGGGCCGGCAGCGGGCCGGAAGTTTTGATGGCGGGGGCGCGTGACCGTGAATGCGGGGGAACCTGGTCACGCGTCCCCGCCAACCGTGCCCGCCCAAACCGGGGGTTGCGCCTGGCCGGAGGCGCGGACCGGCGGAGGCGTGCCGGTCGTATCCGTTGTGGGCGGGTCTGGGTGCGGGAGGCCGTTGTGCTGGCGGGGCACAACGGCTTCACCGCCGTTGGACGGGGTCCCGGGGCCGAAAGGGTTCGGTCCTTGCCGGGGGACGGTCAAGCATCCCCGGGACGGTCCGTCCGCGGACTCTGGTGTGGAGTTGTGTCAGCGGAAAGAGCCTCGGTTGCGCCGGTGGCGGGTGTCGTCCACGCCGGGCATGGCGCGGATGCTGTTCAGGTCGTGCCGCAGGGTCCAGGCCTCGCGCCACGGGCGCCGGGACGCCGCCGCCGCGCGTTCGGCCAGGCGGCGTGGTGCGCAGGGCCACCGCCATCCGCACCAGACGCAGGTGCCGTCCGGGTCGGGCTCCTGGTGCCGGCCGAGCATCTGCTGCGCGTCCTGCCACAGCAGAGGGTCCACCACATCGGCCGGTGCGAGCTCAGTCCGGTCGGCTGTGACCATTCCTCCCCCTCCGTAGTTCAACGGTCGTGGCGACTTCCGTCACGACACATACAACCGCCGCCGCCCCCGCACCGATCGGACTTTCTGTGCGATTGTCCCCACGGACCGTAACTAGGCCCGTTCGCCCAGGGCGTACGGCCAGGCGACATGGACGCCGGTCAGCGCGGCGTTGACTCCGAACATGGACACCGAAGAGGCCCTCGACGCCTACAGCCGCGTGGTGACCGGTGTCGCCACCAGCCTCCTGCCGTCCGTCGCCGCCCTGTCCGTGCGTACCCCTCGCGGGGGTGGCGCCGGATCGGCGGTCACCTTCACCGACGACGGCTTCCTGCTCACCAATGCTCACGTCGTCAGCGGCAGCAACGGCGGCACGGCCGCGTTCGCCGACGGCACCGACTCCCGCTTCGACCTGGTCGGCGCGGATCCCCTCTCCGACCTGGCCGTGGTCCGGGTGCATCACCCGGGCGCACCGGCCGCCCCGCTCGGCGACGCCGACAAGCTGCGCATCGGCCAGCTGGTCGTCGCCGTCGGCAACCCGATGGGCCTGGCCGGCTCGGTCACCGCGGGCGTGGTCTCCGGCCTGGGCCGGTCGCTGCCCGCCCGGGACGGCCGCCGGCTGCGGATCATCGACAACGTCATCCAGACCGACGCCGCCCTCAACCCGGGCAATTCGGGTGGCGCGCTCGCCGACTCGGCCGGCCAGGTGGTCGGTGTCAACACCGCGGTCGCCGGGTACGGGCTGGGCCTGGCCGTGCCGATCAACGAGCCGACCAGGCACATCATCGGCGAACTGCTCGCACACGGCCGGGTCCGCCGGGCCTGGCTGGGCGTCGCCGGGGTGCCGGTCCCGCTGCCGCCACCGCTGGCCGAACGCCTCGGCCAGAAGCACGGCCTGCGGGTCGTCGAGGTGGTTCCGGGCAGCCCAGCCGGCCTGGCCGGGATCTACCTGGGCGACGTGCTGGTCACCGCGGGCGGCCGCCCGACCGGCACGGTGCAGGCGCTGCAGCGGCTGATGCTGGGCCCGGCCATCGGCGCCGACCTCCCGATCACCGTCCTCCGCCGCAACGCCTTCGTCGACGTGGTCGCGATCCCCCAGGAGCTTCCATGATCACGATCGGTGGTCGCTCGCCGGAGCGTTCATAAATCAAGATCAAGAGCTGGGGGTCGTAGCTGGGTGGTGGGTACGGACCGTCGCTCCCGGTACCCCTTTGTCAAGGGGTGCTGGGAGTGTGGGGTGGTTTAGGCTTGGGGTGGCGGGTTCGGGTTGTGACTTGTCCGAAGTGTCGATTTCGGGGTTGAGTCGGCCGCGCTGGATTTCAGAGTCGCCCCCGGGTGTCCTCCCGGGCCCGTCCGGGGTTGTGTCGTTGGGTGTGGTTTTGGTGGTGTCGGTGGTCATCTGTCGCCAGACGAGGTCGGACAGGCGTCGTTTGAGGGCGCGGGTGGCTTCTTTGGGTGTTTTGCCTTGGGCGAGTTTGCGTTGGTAGTAGTCGCGTCCTTCGCTGTTGTGGCGGATTTGGGCGAGGGCGGCGATGTGCAGGACCCGGTTGAGGCGGCGGTTGCCTTTGCGGGACAGGCGGTGGCGGATGTTGTCGCCGGAGGACGCGTCGATGGGTGCGGTGCCGTTGTAGGAGGCGAAGTGTCCGCGGCTGGCGAAGCGGCTGATGTCGGTGACGTCGGCGAGTAGCCGAGCGGGCCGATCCCGCGGAGGTTCTGCAGTCGGCTGCCGGTGCCGGCCAGGACGGCGGACAGTTGTTTCTCCGCGGTTTTCATCTTGGTGTCCAGTGTGGTGATCTCGTCGAGCAGGTCTTCGGCGAGGTGCCGGCGGGTGGCCGTGACCCAGTCCGTGGTCGTGGTGCGGGCGGGGGCGGTGATACCGGCCAGCAGGTCGCGGGCCTGGTGGATGCTCAGGTTTTTCTTCGCTCCACCGGGGATCAGTTCGAGCAGTAGCTGGTGCAGCCGGTTGATCGTTTCGGTGCGGGTCACGGCGAGTTGTTCACGGCGGTCGATCAGCAGCCGCAGCACGGTGGTGACGTCATCGGCGCCGACGTGGTGCAGTCCCCGGGGTGCGCAGCGCGGTCACGGCGATGTGGTGGGCGTCGGCCGGGTCGGTCTTACGGCCGTTGCCGGTCGCGAACGCGCGGGTCCGTGCGGACAGCTTCGCGGGTACGTCCAGCACGGTTTCACCGTCGGCGACCAGGCGCTGGGCCACGTGCCGGCCGATGCCGCCGCAGCCTTCGACCGCCCACACGCGGTCGGGGTAGGAACGGCCGGCGGCGAGCATGGCCCGGTAGCCGGCGTGGTCGGTGCCGTAGCGGCCGGTCGCGACCGGCCGTTCACGCTGATCGAGGACTTCGATGGTGGCCGAGCGTTTGTGCGGGTCGACACCGATGATCAACCGAGCCATGAAGCCGAGGCCAGAGAACCCTGCCGGTCACCTCGACCCAGCCCGGCCCGGCCGCGGTCGTAACACCAATCCTCTTAAGTAGCCGAGGGTCGCTTCGCTCCACCTGCGTGACTGGTCACCCTGACGGCGCTCCGCGCCGATCGGCCCGACCGCCGGACCGGCCATCGCCAACCGCCGGAATCTTGGCACGCGTCGGCGCTCGAAATGATCTTCGCGCGCGCACCGCCACCTCCCCCACCCCGGCACTGGGTGGGCGGAAAGGTAGCGGACGCGGGCGACGATTTTGCGGCGTTGTCCACAGGCGGGGGCAGGCGAGCCGGGCGGTGGACGGCCTACGAGACGTGGGCCAGGAGGTCTTGCCTGGTCAGGACGCCGGCCGGCTTGCCGTCGATGAGGACCATGGCGGCGTCGGCGTTCTCCAGCAGGGCCACCGCCTCGGCGACCGGCTGGCCGCCGCCGATCATCGGCAGCGGGTCGCCCATGTGCCGTTCGATCGTGTCGTGCAGGTGGGCCTGGCCGGTGAAGATGGCGTCGAGCAGGGCCTTCTCGGCGATCGAGCCGGTCACCTCGCCGGTGACGACCGGGGGCTCGGCCTTGAGGACGGGAAGCTGGCTGATCCCGTACTCCCGCATGTAGTCGATCGCGTCACGGACCGTCTCGGTCGGGTGGACGTGCACCAGGGGCGGCATCCGCCCGTCCTTGCCGGCCAGCATGTCGGCCACCGTGGGCGTCCCGGCCGACGTGTGCAGGAAGCCGTAGCGGGCCATCCAGTCGTCGTTGAAGATCTTGGAGAGGTAGCCGCGGCCACCGTCCGGCAGCAGGACGACCACCACGTCGTCGGGGCCGGCCCGCCGGGCCACCTCGAGCGCCGCTACCACGGCCATGCCGCACGAGCCGCCGACCAGCAGGCCCTCCTCGCGGGCCAGGCGGCGGGTCATGTCGAACGAGTCCGAGTCGGACACCTCGACGACCTCGTCGCAGATCGACCGGTCGTAGGTCTCCGGCCAGAAGTCCTCGCCGACCCCCTCGACCAGGTACGGCCGCCCGGTGCCGCCGGAGTAGACCGATCCTTCGGGGTCGGCGCCGACGACGCGGACGCTGCCCCGCTCCTTGAGGTAGCGCCCGACCCCGGAGATGGTGCCGCCGGTGCCGACGCCGGCCACGAAGTGGGTGATCCGCCCGCCGGTCTGGTCCCAGAGCTCCGGCCCGGTCTCCTCGTAGTGCGAGCGCGGGTTGGCCGGGTTGCTGTACTGATCGGGCTTCCACGCGCCGGGGATCTCCCGGGCCAGCCGGTCGGACACGTTGTAGTAGGAGCGTGGGTCTTCCGGCGCCACCGCGGTCGGGCAGACCACCACCTCGGCGCCGTACGCCCGCATCACGTTCTGCTTGTCCTCGCTGACCTTGTCGGGGCAGACGAAGACACAGCGGTAGCCACGCAGCTGGGCCACCAGGGCCAGGCCGACGCCGGTGTTGCCGCTGGTCGGCTCGACGATGGTGCCGCCGGGGCCGAGGATGCCCGCCTTCTCGGCGTCCTCGACCATCCGCAGCGCGATCCGGTCCTTGACCGAGCCGCCGGGGTTGAAATATTCCACCTTGGCCAGCACCGTGGCCGAGATGCCCTCGGTCACGCTGCGGAGACGCACGAGGGGCGTGTTGCCGATGAGTTCGACGACGTTGTCGTAGTAGCGCACGCCGTCAGACTACGACGACGCGATCTCGTTCCTGCTCCCACTCCAGGAAGCGCTCGGTCTCGGCCAGCATCGCGCCGGCCAGCCAGGTGATCATCACGGCGTCGTCGGCCAGGCCGACCACCAGCAGGGCCGCCTCCGGGACGAAGTCGAACGGCGACACCACGTAGGCGGTCGCGGCGGCCATCGCGGCCACCCGCCAGCCGCCGTCGTACTCACGTTTGGCACTTGCCTTGATCATCCGGGGTAGCGCGGCCAGTCGTTTGCTCAGAGACGGTCCCCCGCGCGAGCCACGCATGAGGGCCCGCCCGAGGGCGCTGAACGCCGAGGCGCGCTTGAGCGTCTTAGCCATACCTCTTCCTTTCCCCGATCAGCCCAATATGACTCGTACGCGCCAGTGCCAAGCGTGCGACAGGTCGGGAGCGGGTCACGAAACAGGCCTTAAGTAGACAGCGAACTGTCGCCCCTGCGAGTTAGCTTGGAGCTTGTGGAGGGGATCAACTGGGTCCGGGCCGGGCGAATCGCCGGCGGAGTGGCCGGCGGCGCCGCGGGCGCGGCCGGTCTGTCGCTGGCGCTGCTGCTTCATCAGGCGGCCGACGCCCGGCGGATCATCCCGATGGCCGAGGCGCCGCCCCCGCGTGGTGACGGTCTGTACGGTCCGAAGTTCCCCGGCAAGCCGCTGAGCATGGTGGTTCTCGGCGACTCGACCGCCGCTGGTTACGGCGTGCACCGCCCGCGCGAGACGCCGGGCGCGCTGCTGGCCACCGGCGTGTCCCGGCGGCTGCGCCGGCCGGTCCGCCTTCATCGGGTCGCGGTGGTCGGCGCGATGTCGGCCGGTCTTCCCTTCCAGGTCGACGACGCGCTGGAGTACGCGCCTGAGGTCGCGGTCATCCTGATCGGTGGCAACGATGTCACCCATGTGACCGGGTTCGGGGCGGCGGCCAAACACCTCGGCGACGCGGTCCGGCGGCTGCGCGCCACCGGCTGCAAGGTGGTGGTCGGCACCTGCCCCGACATCGGGGCGATCCAGCCGATCAAGCGGCCGCTGCGCTGGCTGGCCCGCCACTGGAGCCGTCAGCTCGCCGCCATCCAGACGGTGGCCGTGGTCGAGGCCGGCGGCAGCACGGTGTCGATCGGTGACCTGCTCGGCCGGCAGTTCGAGGCCGACCCGATCCGGATGTTCGGCTCCGACCACTTCCACCCCTCGGCGGTGGGGTACGCCCGCGCGGCCGCCGTGATCATGCCCACTTTGATGGCCGCGCTCGGCGAGGACGACCGGGTCGCGCCCAGCGGGGCCGAGGGGGTGCGCAGCCTCGAGGAGGCGGCCCAGGAGGCGGTCCGGGCGGCCGGCACCGAGGTCCGCCCGACCAAGGTCAACGGACGCGCCCGCGGTCCGGCCGGTGTCTGGGCCCAGCTGCGCCACCACCCGTGGTTCGGCGAGCAGCGATTCCGGTTCAGCCACCGCGCCGCGCGCCCCGGCGAGTTGCCCGGCACAACCTCTCCGGCTCCGGCGGCGTCTACCGATGGGGCGGTTCCGAGCGGCCGTTCGTCGGCCACGGCCGTAGGGTGGACACCGGAGGGAGGCCAGGTATGACGGGTTTGACGGGTCGCATCGGCAAGGCCGCGGCCACCACGCTGATCGCGAGCGCGGTGGGCAGCGTCGCGCTGATCGCGGGTGAGGCGATCGCCGCGCGCGGCCGACGCTATGCCAAACCGACCATGGGCCTCGCCCTGCGCACCAGCATGGGTCCGGCCCACGCGCCGAAACTGCGCCTGGTGCTGCTCGGCGACTCGGCGGCGATCGGTGTCGGGGTCGAGTGGCTCTCCGAGACGGTCGGCGGGCAGCTCGCCCGCATGCTGGCCGAGGGCTCGGCCGACACCGGCGAGCGCCATGTGCTGCTGTCCAGCGTCGGCGTGGCCGGTTCCCGCTCCACCGACCTGGCCACTCAGGTGGCCCGTGCGCTGCTCGGCGACAAGCCCGACGTGGCGGTGGTGCTGATCGGCACGAACGACGCGACCGGTCTGCGCGTTCCCGAGGAATCGGCCGACCATCTCGGTGCGGCCGTCCGCCGGTTGCGTGACGCCGGCGTCGAGGTCGTCGTCGGCACCTGCCCCGACCTGGGTGCGGTCCGCTCGATCGCCCCGCCGCTGCGCCAGATCGCCGGGCTGCTCGGCCGCCGCGTGGCCAAGGCCCAGGCCAGAGCCGTGACCGAGGCCGGCGGCGTGGTGGTCGAACTGGGCCGCGAGACCGGCGCCGTCTTCCGGGCCGACGCGGGCACCCTCTGCTACGACGGCTTCCACCCGTCCGCCGACGGCTACCGCGTCTGGGCCCACGCCCTGTTCCCCGCCGTGGAGGAAGCCGCCCTGATCGCCGCGGTCTGACGCGGCGGGTGTGACGAACCGACACTTTCCACGGCATGTTACCGCCGCGTAACGTGAGGCTCATGCCGGAAGCTGTCATCGTCGCCACCGCCCGCTCCCCGATCGGCCGCGCGGTCAAGGGCTCGCTGCGGGAACTGCGGGCCGACAACCTCGCCGCCACCATCGTCGACGCCGCCCTGAACAAGGTGCCTGAGCTCGACCGCACGCTGATCGAAGACCTCTACCTGGGCTGTGGCCTGCCCGGTGGCGAGCAGGGCTTCAACATGGCCCGGGTGGTCGCCGTCAAGCTCGGCCTGGACGGGCTGCCCGGCGCCACGCTGACCCGCTACTGCTCGAGCTCGCTCCAGACCACCCGGATGGCCTTCCACGCGATCAAGGCCGGCGAGGGTGACATCTTCGTCTCGGCCGGGGTCGAGACGGTCTCCCGATACGCCCGCGGCAGCTCCGACGGGCTCCCGCCCGAGGCTCAGGCCCTGGTCGGCGGCGGCTGGCAGAACCCGGAGTTCGCCGAGGCCGAGGCGCGGACGAAGGAGTCGGCCGCGACCGGCGGGGTGTGGCACGACCCCCGCGAGGACGACAAGATCCCCGACGTCTACATCGCGATGGGCTACACCGCCGAGAACCTGGCCCAGCTCAAGGACGTCTCCCGGGCGGAGATGGACGAGTTCGGCGTCCGCAGCCAGAACCTGGCCGAGAAGGCGATCGCGGACGGCTTCTGGGAGCGCGAGATCACCCCGGTGACGCTGCCCGACGGCACGGTCGTGTCGGTCGACGACGGCCCGCGGCCGGGTGTGACGATCGAGGGCGTGGCCGGGCTCAAGCCGGTGTTCCGCCCGGACGGCCGGGTCACCGCCGGCAACTGCTGCCCGCTCAACGACGGCGCCGCGGCGGTCGTGATCATGAGCGACACGAAGGCGCGCGAGCTGGGCCTGACCCCGCTGGCCCGGATCGTGTCGACCGGCGTGACGGCGCTCTCCCCCGAGATCATGGGGCTGGGCCCGGTCGAGGCGTCGAAGCAGGCGCTGGCCCGCGCGGGCATGACCATCGACGACGTCGACCTGGTCGAGATCAACGAGGCGTTCGCCGCGCAGGTCATCCCGTCCTACCGTGACCTGGGCATCCCGCTGGAGAAGCTGAACGTGAACGGCGGCGCGATCGCGGTCGGCCACCCGTTCGGCATGACCGGCGCCCGCATCACCGGCACCCTGATCAACTCGCTCGACTGGCACGACAAGAGCATCGGCCTCGAGACCATGTGCGTCGGCGGTGGCCAGGGCATGGCCATGGTCATCGAGCGCCTCAGCTGAAAATCAAGATCCCGAGGTCGTAGCTGGGTGGTGGGTGCAGACCGTCGCTCCCGCCGAGGGTCGCTTCGCTCCACCTGCGTGAGTGGTTGCGGGTCAGGAGAGGCGATGGCGGGTCTCGTCGACCAGCGAAGCGGCGCCCTCCAGCGGGGCGCCGCTTCCGATCAGGTCGTCGGCCATGACCCGCAGCTGATCGGGCAGGACCATCGGGTGCAGGCGCGGCACCGGGCGCCGGGGCCGGCCCTCGGCGTCCGCGGCCAGGTCAGCCAGGTGCTGAACCAGGGCGTGCACGTGGTCGTCCCGGCCGCGCCAACGCGACTCCGTCCAGTGGGCGATCTGCTTGAGCAGACGCTCCACGCCCGTGCTGAAGTCGGTCACGGGCCGAAATCTACCCGGCGAAGGGACAGCGCCCGGGCCGTGGGGAGACGGCTCGGGCGCTGTTGGCGGCTGGCCAATAGCCGGCCGTCGTCGTGAGTTGGGGACTAGTCGTCGCCCTGGAAGTAGCTGATCAGGCGCAGGACCTCGAGGTAGAGCCAGATCAGGCTGACCAGGATGCCGAACGAGGCGGTCCAGGCGTAACGGGCGGGCAGGCCCAGGCGGACGCCCTCTTCCACCTCGTTGAAGCTGAGGATGAAGCTCAGCGAGGCGACCACGATGCAGACGAGGCTGAAGCCGATGCCGAGGATGCCGTTGTCGCGGAGGCCGGTGTTCACGCCGAACAGCGAGAGCACGAAGTTGATCAGCATGATCGCGAACAGACCGCCCATGACGGCGATCAGGCCGCGGGCGAACTTCGGCGTCGCGCGGATCACCCGGGCGCGGTAGAGCACCGCCATCAGGAAGAACACGCCGAACGTGGCGAGCACCGCCTGCAGCACGATGCCGTGGTAGAAGCTCTCGAACGTCTTGCTGACCAGGCCGACGAACGCGCCCTCGACGATCGCGTAGGCGACCACGAGGCCCGGGTTGGCCACCCGGGAGAACGAGATGATCAGGCCGAGCACCAGGCCGACGACCGCCGCGCCGATCCAGGCGGCGCCGACCAGAGCGTCGGGCACCAGGTTCCACGCCGCCGCGCCGGAGACGCCGACGATGCCGAGCAGGATGACGGTCTTGACGACGACGTCATCGATGGTCATCGGCTGTACGGCCGGCGGGGCCGACGGGTAGCCGCCGTCAGCCGACGGGTACGGCTGACCGTAACCCGGCTGACCGGCGGCCGGTCCGTATGGCCCAGCCGGGGAATACCCAGCAGCCCGCTCTCGCTCGGCCGCTTGGCCGAGGCGCGAGAGCACCGGGTTCGAAGTCTTCACTGTGTCCAGCCTCCCTGAGGTTGCGGCACGCATGATTGTGCCGTTCAAGAGTAGGCGCAAATTGCTCATGGTGCCGTGCCCGCCGGCTGTGAGCAGGCTGAGAGCCGGAAGTTCGGCCAGCGGCTCCGACCTGCGGAAACGGGGGCCGGTGTCCACTAGTCCTCGGAGTGCCCGGGGCGGGTCACGCGAAGCACCCCAAACGCCGGCTACGGCCGGACGAACTTCGCAGCTCGTCATCCAGGAACGAATCGTCCTGCCCCCTCGATAAGGGCGACCGAGAGTTGAAGGCTTCAGCCCACACCCCTCGGTCGCGGTTGTTCTGAATGTTCGCTGCCGGGTTCGGACGCGTAGCGATGGACCGCAAAATGTGATAGCTCGCCGGACTCGAACCCGGCGGGCCGGACGTTGCACCATGCAAACCACGGCACCCTGGTGACGGGCGACCGGCTGCCAGCAGGACTGCTGGCTGGCTGTCGCAGATCATGAGGTTTCCGGCAGTTGTCCGGTCCGGACCGGACCGGACCGGTCCATCACCTCAGCAACTTCGAGCGTCGTTACCGGGTCTCATCTCAGTCAGCTGACGTTTGCCTGAAGGCGGAGCCCTTGGCTGTCCGTGATCCAACCTTCTCCGCGATACGATCGATGACTCTGGATGGGTCCTTCCACTTCATCGCGAGCCTGTCGTGGTCCATGCCGTATTCAGCGATGATGTCGCGAAGTTGTTCCAAGTCGAGTTCGGCTAGGCGCGCTCGCAGGCCGTCTTCACCTTGTTCCCCAAATACGGCGAACGGATCGAGGGCTCCCGGAGCCCGGCGTCCGCTTCGTCGTACGGGACTTCCGGGTGCTGACTGATGAACCTCAGCGGTCAGTGCGCGTTGCAGTGCAGTGGAAAATCGGCTCGTGCGGATCGCTTCGTCGGCGACTGCCGAGATGATCCTGGCCAGCGGAACGGCGACCTCGGGTCGCGTTTCGGCGAGCCGTGACAGCGAGTCGGAAGCTGCTTGCAAGGAGCCGGAGATGGCGTCCGGAGGAATTTGGCTGGTCACACGGCGTCCTCTACGGCGTCGATGAATTCTTTGGCCAGGTCACGAAAAACTTCGTAGCCGCCCTGATACTGGTACTTTTGGCGCAGGGTGGACGTCGAGGAAAACTCGGCCGAGGCGGCGATCGCATTACCTTCGGGGATGACGGTCTCGAAGACAGGCGGCAACTCTTCGTCGTTCAGCAGCCGGTCGATCGTCGTGCGATGAACCGTCGATGCGGCACGGTATTTAGTGACGATGATACCGATCTCGCTGATCGTTTCCCCAAGGTTGTCCGCGAAAGCTTTCACTCGGGCCTGAATCTGGGGAATGCCGTACGTCGAAAGAACGTCGGGGATCGTCGGGATTATGTATCCGTCGGAGATGCGAAGACCGTTCAGTGTCACGATGCCGAGGTTCGGAGGGCAGTCAACGAGGACGAAGTCGTAGTCGTCAAGGATTGGCCGGACGACCCTCCTGAGCAGGTCGGTGGGGTTATTCGAGTAGAACCGACCGGAGGGCATCGACGCTAGCCGATCTTGGACATCGATGAGATCCAGCGAGGACGGCAACAGGTCAACTGTCCTCACCTCGGCGACTGGACTGACCTTTCGCTGAAGGGTGGCGTCGAGGTCGAATTCGGCGTCCTCGCCGTCGGTGCGCAAGGCGTCCGTAAAGAGCGTAACTAGAGTGTTGCCCTGAATGTTGAGTTCACGCCATCTATCCTCGCCGATCAGGACGGTTGTTGCGTTGGTTTGAGGGTCCAAGTCAATTACCAAAACCCTCTTACCGAACTCGGCCGATAGCATTTCGGCCAGCCCAATCGTCGTTGTCGTCTTTCCTACGCCGCCCTTGAGGTTGATCGTCGAAATTACGTGCGCCATGTGCCTGCTCCTCCTCCGAAGATATCGCCTGACCGCATCTCGCGCGAACACTGGGCCGGCGCGAAGTTCCGCCACCGGGGCCGGGAAACGCGCGTCGCGTGTTCGCCAGTTGGAGACCACGGTGCGGCTGACGTGGGCTAGCTCGGCGATCTCCGCCAGGCCGACAAGATCGGCCCCATCCGCAACCATCGAACCTCCTGTGAATGTCGTTCACGACATCACGAGCAAGTGTGAACGTCGTCCACACCTCTGTCAAGGAGCGCCAATACTGCGCACGCGGCGAGCCTGAGACCCGAAGGTAGGCTCCAACAAATCGGCGGCCGCTCGGCTCACTTCAGGCTTTCGCCTCAAGTGTTCAGCGCTCCTTGCCAGGCTTCTGGCCGCAGACTCTCCACTCCGATAGAGATGGTTGGAACTCCCCCCGCATACACATTCTCCCAGCTCACCAGCCATGGGGGGTGCCGGACTTTGCACCATGCGAACCACCCGGCCACCGTCACCGGCGACCCGCTGCCGGAACGTTTGACCAGCACACGCCGCAGTCAAAGTCCCGCTTCGCCATGACGTGGTCGTCTGCCGGAAGGTTGAGAATCCTCAATCCGCGGACGACACGTCAGATGCAAATCAAGATCATCGTGGAAGAAGCTGGGTCAGGCTGAGACGAAGCGGCTCGGTTCCACCAGGATTTGTCGTGCTCCTCCGAGGTCGGCGAGTCGAGCGGCCAGCGTGGCCATCGCGAGCCGCTCCGGCAATGCCTGGCTGAACTTGAGTCCATCCAGGGCCTTCTTGTTGACTTCGGGCAGGCAAAGCCGCTGGCTGGCATCGGCGATGAGGGCCCGCCATTCGGCGGGGGTGACGTTTTCCCTGAGCCTGATGTGCCGGTCGTCGAAGCGCTGAACCGGGTCGACGACCTCGGCGAGTGTTGCGGCGAGTGTGGCGTTCGCGCGGAAGCCTGCCCAGGTCCACCAGCGGAGGTCGTCGCCGCGTTGATCGCGCAGGATGACGCTACCGCCTGGGTGCACCAGTGAGGATTCATCTTCACGCACCTGCGCGAGGCGGTCGATGGCTCGGCGGGTGAGCTTCACCGGCGGGTCGGCGCCGAGCAGTACGTCACGCATGGCACGGCTCAACTCGAAGCCGAGGCCGGACCAGCCGCCGGTCGTCCAGCGGGCTTTGCCGCCGCTGTCGGCGGGTTCGACGAAGCAGCGGCGGCGGCGCCAGTCGATGTAGGTGACGCGCCAGCTGCGTCCGTTGAGCAGGAGGCGTCGGTCGCCCTGGACCTCTTCGGTGAGTAGGGCCGGGTCGATGCGGCCCAGTTCTTCGCGGCCGACGAGCACGGTGAATTCAGGTGCGCCGGTGAAGACGGCGGTCATACCCATGAAGTGCCGGTGCCCGAAACGCCGTTCGGCTTCGGGCCCGATGAACAGCATGCCGCCGTCGCTGTCGAGATAGCCCTGGTCGATCAGGTGGCGCAGGATCGGGTCGGCGCTGCGGTCGAACGGGGCCAGGCCGTTCCACCACTGCGACCAGGTCTGATCTCCCGCCCGGTGTTCCTGCAGGCAGAGGGCGAGTATCTGTTGAGCGGCGATGTGCCGGGGTTCGGGTGGTGCGATGACGGGCTCGACCCACCCGCGGCCCCAGAGGAGGAGCAGGGCAGCGGCTTCGAGTAAGGCGTCGCCGTCGCGGGTGAGGAACAGGCAGTTGCGGGTGCTGCCGGGCCGGCGGCCGGTGCGGCCGAGGCGTTGGAGGAACGAGGCCACGGTCGCCGGTGTGTCGATTTGGATGACGCGGTCGAGGTCGCCGACGTCGATGCCGAGTTCCAGGGTGCTGGTGGAGACGATGACGCAGTCGCGGGCTTCGGCGAACGCTTCTTCCGAGCGGCGTCGTTCGTCGGCGGAGAGCGAGGCGTGTGACAGGAAGGTGGTGATGCCTTTGCCTCGCAGGAGGCTGCCGAGTTCTTCGACGGCTTGCCGGGACTCGCAGAAGACCAGGCGCTTCTCACCAGCGTGGAGACCAGCGATGATCTTGGCGGCGTTCTGGAGGGAACCGATATAGTCGAGCTCGATCTCTCCTGGTGGCACAGCGGAGGATGGTTCTCCCGGTACGAGGACAGGCAGTTCTGGCGCGACGACGCGGGCCGGGCGAGTACCAGTGCCTGAGCCTTGCAGCCAGGTCAGGAGCCGGTTCGGGTTGCCCACGGTCGCGGATAGCCCGACTCGTTGCACTGGCCGGCCGATCAGGTGGGTGAGCCGTTCGAGTACGGCCAGAAGGTGCCAGCCTCTATCGTCGCCGGCGAAGGCGTGGACCTCGTCCACCACGACAGCTCGCAGGCCAGCGAAGAACGCCCGGTGGTCGACGTTGACGCTGACCAGCATCGACTCAAGGGACTCCGGAGTGGTGAGCAGGATGTCCGGGCGGGCGACCAGGATGGCCCGGCGTTTGCTACTGGTGACGTCGCCGTGCCAGAGGGCGACACGGCGGCCGGTCCAGTCGGCGTAGCGTTCCAGCCGGGGTTCGAGATTGTTGAGCAGAGCCTTGAGCGGGCACAGGTAGAGCACGGAAGTGCCAGTCCAGCGCTCGGCTGCCATCCGGGTGAGGATCGGAAAGATCGCCGCCTCGGTCTTGCCGCCAGCGGTCGGAGCGAGCAGCAGAGCGTCCTCACCGGCGATCAGCGGCGCAACAGCGTCGCGTTGTAAAGGCCGCAGGTCGGGCCACCCGAGTGTATTGACGATGTGGTGCAGCAGCACCGGATCCAGCGTGGAACTCATGGTGGGTTCCTACAGCTGCAAGCTGATGTCGTCGGCGGAGGCGGCATTGCGTTCGACCTCGGTGAGTTCGTCCGAGCGTACGGTCAGTGCGTAGTGTTCACGCGGATTCCAGTCGGCGAACTGATCGGCCCGGTCCAGCACGTCAGCGACGAGCTTCTTGAGGTAGACGCGGGGCGCGACACCGACCTGACCGCCGAGCTTGCCGGTCACCGCGACGGCGAGTTCCCGCAGGTAACCATCGTCGATCCGGCCTTCGGCAGCGGGGCTGGCGTAGATGGCGCGGACCCGGCTGCCGAGTTCGACGAGGGCGTCGAGGGAGAAACCCGGCAACCGCAGCTGGGTCGCCCGGGGATTGTCCCAGCGAGGGTCGAACCCGAAGTCGGTGGCCAGCCGTTGGGCGAGTGGGGCGAGCCGCTGCACGCCCTGGGCGCCGTCGTAGAACGCTGGCGTGCCGGTGATGATCAGCAGCAGACCGGGGAACCGGCCGGCGTAGATCTCGTCGATGAGTTGGCGCAGCGCGTTGAGGGCTTTGTCGCGGGCGTCGGACCGGACCCGTTGCAGGGTCTCTACCTCGTCGAGTACCAGCAGCAGGCCGGGGTGTCCACTGTCGCGTAGAACGGTGAGTAGGCCCTGTAGGAAGCTCATCGCGGCGAAGTGGTCGAGGTCACCTTTGACGCCGGCGGCTCGGCGGGCGGCCGCGGCGACATGTGGCTGGCCGCCGAGCCAGGCGGCCAGTCCGTCCGCGACGGCGTGAGCGCCGGAAGCGGTGGCCGCCCGGTAGCCGCGCAGTGCCGCCGCGAAGCCCGGTGTGCTCCGGGAGATCTCGGCGAGCCTGGTCTCCAGCAGGGCACCGACGGAGGTGTCCAACCCGGCGGCGTCGTCCTCGGCCACAGCGCCGCCGTTCAGGACGTCCTCTTCGAGGGCGTAGATCCAGCCGTCCAGGATCGGGCGCAGCGCGCTGGCGGGAAACTGCTCGGTGCTCAGGTTCTCGACCAGCCGGCGGTAGACGGTCTCCATCCGGTGCAGGGGCGTTTCCAGTTCGGAAACCTGCACCTCGGCCGCGGCGAATCCGCGACGTTTGGCGCGTTCGGCGAGCCAGCGGGTGAAGAACGTCTTTCCGGCGCCGTACTCGCCGCGTACCGCCTTGAAAACGCTTCCGCCGCCGGCTGCCCGGTCCAGGTCGTCGTCGAGCGCGGCTTCGAACCGATCGAGGCCGACGGCCAGGGCGTCCAGACCGTTCATGGGTACGACGCCGCGGCGCAGAGCGTCGATGATGTCTTTGCGCCGCCGCGCCGAGATCTCCGCGCTCATGCCGTTCCCAGCTGGAACTGTTCGATCAGCAGCACCCGGTCGAGTTTGACGGTCACGTTGTCGGGGTCGATGGACAGCACCGGATAGCCCTCGACCTGGAGCTGCTTACGCAACGCGGTGATCGCCCCGTGGATCCGACCGGCGGGAACGCCGGCCCGGGCGGCAAGCGTGTCCATGGTCGCCCGGTCGCCACCGTCGATCAGCGTACGCAGCAGCGCGCCGGCCCGTTCGTCGGCCAGCGGAGCCCGGGGATCGCGGCGCTGCCGGTAGAGAGGGCTGGCCAGCAGCTCGCTGATCAGGTCGGGCTGCACCGGAACGACAGTGGGCTCAGCGGGCGGTGTGGCCATGTCGAACAGGCTCTCCGCCTGGGCCGGGACGGTCCTCTTCGACGTCGTCTGCCGACCGGCCTGCGGCGGGACCGGGTGGCTGGGAGTCAGCGGGCCGGTGGCGAGCGACTCCCGCCACCAGGACGGGCTGGCGACCGGCGCGGGCTGCCAGTCGGGATGGCCGGCATCGTCGCTGTCGGTGAGCACGATCAGTGGAATGACGACTTCGGCGGGTGCAGCGCCACCGTGGTAGCCGGCTTTCCGGGGGCCGTAGCGCAGTTGCTCGCGCCAGGCGAGCATGACAGTGCCGTCACCCTTGGCGACCCGGGAACCTCGGACGAGGATCTCGCCGTCGCCTGCGGGCGTGTCGGCCGGCCGCCAGCGGTTCTCGTCGCTGGAACTGGGCCGGTGCGTGGCTTCGGGACCGCGGTCGACCACGTGCCCGTGATCGGAGACGATCACCACGGTTCGCCCGTCGGCCAACACCAGCAGATCCTTGACGCTCGGGATGGTCTCGCTGCTCCAGACGGTGATGCCGGGTTCACTGCGGTCGAGCGCGTCGTCGATGGTGTTGACCACGGCCGCAACCAGTGGCACGCCGGGATCGGCCAGGGCGGCGGTGACGTCCGGGGCGATGGCCGCCCCGGCGTGCCCACGAAGTCTGCTCTTGTGCAGGAGTTGCCCGCCGGGGAAACGCGCGCCGAAGGCGCTGCGTTCGGCCTCTTGTTGCCCTACCGCGATCCGGCCGCTGAGCAGGCTGCACCGGCTGACCTCGGTGATGGTGGGCAGGGCGGCGAGTGCACCCGTGCGGGGCCCACCGTGTGGTGTCACCTCGCTCCAGATGCCGACCCGGGTGAGCGACTCGGCGAGTTCGGTGGCGGCGGCCACACTCATCCCGTCCATGACCAGCAACAGGACCCGGCGACCCCGGTCGAGAATCGGCTGGACCACCCGGTCGAGGACGTCCTCGACCCGGATCAGTTCCCCAGGGGCGGCCTCGGCTTGTGTGTCAGCGGCGAGCAGTTCGGCGAACTGCTGGTCGTGACGGGACCGGCGGGCGTCGACAGCTCGGTGCAACAGGTGCAGCGCCTCGGCGACCTGCGGGTCGGTGTCGCCGGCGAAGATGTCCAGCCGGGCCCGGTCGACCCAGCCGTCATAGCGCACCTGGCGGTGCAGGGCCGCGTAGAGGGTGACGGGCTTGGGCTGCTCGGGTGTGGCGAGCCAGCGCAGGAGCCGGACGGCCATCTGCATGATCTTCAGCCGGTCTGGGTCTCCGCTGCGGTGTTCGCCCAGCCGGGCCAGCGCGTCCTGCGCCGAGGCGATCAAGGCAGGGTCCGCGGTGCCGGCCACCGGCACGGCGAGGCGTACGGCGGCGGCGACGTCCCGCATCCGCTGCAGGAAACCGGTGGGCAGGAGGCTGCTCGCGCCCAGCAGGCCGAGGGCGTCGATCTCCTTCGCGATGCTCTCGGCCCGGGCCAGCATCCGGTTGGCCTCGCCGGCACCGCCTTCCAGACCGATCACCCGGTCCACCCAGATCTCCGCGGCCGACCCGAGCGCCAGCGCGTGTGCCGCACTGAGGCGGGTTCCGCCGAACCACGGCTCCAGCCGGGTCCGTGCCACCGCGATCGCGGTGGCACGCGGTCCGGTGCGGTCCGGCCAGAGGACCCCGACCAGCAGACCCAGCGGTACGGCGTCGACCCCGTGCCCTCCCCGGGTAGCCGCCATGATCGGCACCGCGACGAGCCCGGCCGTCTCGACGAGGTAGCCGGCAAGCCCGTCGAGCAGCTTGCCGGGCAGCTTCTCCAGCCGCAGGACCCGAGCCGCGTCGGTGCTCCACTGCAACAGCCCGGCGCTGTCGATCTCGTCGCGGCCCAGGCCCAGCAGTTCGGTGGCGAGGCTGCGCAGGGCATGGTCGCGGGTGAGCACGGCGCCCGGCGACGGCGGCCACTCGGCGACGGGCTTGTAGTCGATCAGCGCCTCGGCGACCCAACGGCCCTCCGCCACGAGGGTGGGGTCCACCTCGAACACCTTGAACATCTGCGTGGCGACGTCCCACATGTCGACCTTGCGGACGTGCTGCTCGCTGAGGTGGGCGAGCAGGCCCTCGCCGAGTTCGTCGTCGGACAGCTCGGTCAGCAGCACGATCCGTTCCCCGTCGGCCCGGTCGTGCAGGGCGGCGCGGGCGGCGAGTGGAGTCAGGCAGGGCACGACCCGCACGGCGGTGCCGCCGACGGTGAGGACCGGTTCACCGGCCCAGGTCGGTGCGGCCCGCAGGGCGATCGCCGGCGCCCGGTCACGGTCGTCGGTGAGCCAGGCTTCGACCTTTCGCCTGATCGCGGCAGGCTGAACGACGGTCACCGGATCTCCCACGACACGTCGACAGGGCGGCCGGCGTCCAGTTCGGCCCGCAGGGTGGTGACCAGCTTCTGGAGATCCTGCCGGCTCTGGACGACCATTCGGGTGGTGCCCGAATCCTTTCTGGGGCGAGGGATCTGGATGCCGCCGGGGGTGGTCGTCGTCCCGCCAGGCTCCCGCATCGCCGTCGCCGCACCAGTCGTCGCGCCGCCGGAAGCCGGACCGGCTCCGCTCGACGGCGTCGCCGTCGTCGACGGGGTGCCGTCGGAGTTCCCGGATCCAGGTGCAGGCGTCTGCATGATCAGGGCGGTGGCCCGGCTGATCGCGGCTTTCAGCGCTTCGGGCAGATCGGCGGCGTGCGCGTCGTGCCGGGCGGCGGTGGCCAGCCGGTCGAGGACGTCCTTGGCCGGGGGATCGCCGCCGTCGGCGCGCTTGCGGAACATCTCCAGGATGTCCCAGTGCGTGCCGTTCAGCGCCTGGACGATCTGAGCCGCCGTGGTGAAGATGTTGCCGACCGCGGCGTCCTCGATGTCGAATCCCGCGCCGGCCATGATCCCGACCAGCACCAGGTCGTCGTTCTCGGCGGCCAGGTCGGTGAGCAGCCGGGCGGCCTGCCGGGCATGGTGCAGCCGGCCGTGCGCGGCGTCCGGGTCGAGGCCGAGCGTCGTCGCGTGCTGTTCCAGCCCGCTCACCAGCAGCGCCGTCGACTCCCGGTGGCGTTTCGCGGCATCACGGATGGTCTGTGCGAGGGTGGCGACCCCGGCGGCGCTGCGATAGCCCGGAGTGCTCACCCCGAGGATGCCCCCGGCGTGCATGCGGGCCCGGTCCCAGACGTCCTGGTCGGGCAGCTTGACCTGGCGCAGTTCGAGCTGGTCGGTCACCGCCTGGACGGTGTCGACCGGGGCCGGTGAGCCGTGCTGGTACCAGGCGAGCTGCTGTTCCTCGGCGAACACCGCGATGATCAGGTTCTGCAAGTCCCGGTCGAAGCCGCGGGCCGCGGGCTCGTCGAGCAGCCGGCGCAGGACATGGACAGGGAAGTGGGTGGTGTAGTTCTCCCGGGCGGCGAACTGGCTCAGGTGCCCGCTCCACAGGCAGGTGCTCGGGGTGAGCACGTACCGGTGCTCGGCCAGTTCGCCGAGGCGCAGCTGGTTGCAGATCCGCCGGATGTTCCGTTGGTCGGCGGCGTCGACCGCGACCCCCTTGGTCGGGTCGGCGACGGCCCGCCGGGCGTACATGAGGATCTTGTTCAGTTCGGGCCGGGTGGGTGCCTTCTCGTCCTCGGGCAGGGCCGGCCGGCCCGGGTAGGACCAGTTCAGCAGTTCGGCGGTGAGGTTGGCGAAGGCGTCCGCGAGGGTGCCGCCACGCGGGTCACCGACCCGCAACCCCTCGGCGAGCGTATCCAGCACCCCCTTCGCATCCGGTTCGACGTTGGCCGGTTCCGGCTTGGCCACGCCGTAGGCCTGCTTGAACGCGGCCAGCAACGCCGACTTCAGTTGCTGCTGGCGCTGCTGGAAATACACCTTCGCCTGCTGCCGGTACGCGGCGGACTCGTCGGCGGCGAGCACGCTCAGCCGGTCCCCGTTCGGACCGACCAACAGGTAATTGATCTTCGCGAGGGTCCCGACCCGGCCCATCGCCTCCTGGCTGAGGAACAGCGGCATCCAGAACACCGTCCGGGAGCCGCGGGATAGGGTCTCGATGCGCGAGAAGTCCTCGTTGCGCCGGTGCCCCGGATCGAACGGGTAGTCGATGACGACCCGCCACGCGTCGCCGTCGGCGATCACCGCGTTGTCCGGCATGTTGTCACGATCGCGGACGTTGCCGAACCGCACGTTGATCAGATGCTTGCGGCCGCGCCACTCCCGGTAGAACGGGTATTCGCCGAAACCGCCGGACTGGCCGCTCAAGCCCAGTTCACCGCAGACCATGTCGCGCACCATCTGCTGCAGCACCCCGGCAGCGGTCTCGTTGACCGGCACCAGGTCGAGCAGTTTGTCGTAGTCCGCCGAGGTGATCTTGATGGAGATCACCGGATCGGGCCCGTCGGTCATGTGCAGCTCACCCGCATCGGCGGTGAGCTGGCGCAGGCGACCGAGCACGATCTGGTTCTCGTAACCCGGCAGCGGCGAGGCGATCGAACCGAAGTTGAGCGCGTGCAGTTTGGCCGCGGTGAGGTTGTGCAGCGCCGGAACCTCGCTGACCAGGTAACCCAGGATCAGCGTCTTGACCAGCTTGTCGTCGATCTGGAACAGCTCGTGCGTCGCGGTCTGCGACTCGTCGATGCCGTGCATGCCGAGCAGTAACGGGCGCAGCTTGCGCTGATAGGTGTCCCGCGCGTCCTGGAACTTCTGTTTGAGCTGCGGCCGGTCCGGCAATTCGCCGCGCAGGACCAGCGGCTCGAACAGCGCCGCCACCCCGATCAGATCGTTGACCTGCAACGTGTCCCGCCGCTCGACGAGCAGTTCGGTCATCACCTTCAGCGCGGTCCGCTCCCTCTGCAACGCCTGCGACAGCGCCACGAGCGTGGCGACCAGCGCCGGGGAGAACGGGTATAGCCGCCGGAACGCGGTCGCGTCCGAGCCGATGCCAGCGTCACCGTACTGCGCGCCCAGCAGCAGCGCGTCCCACACGTCGCGCCGGTTTCGTACGGCCGCGAAGGCGTTGTCGATGGCCTTGCGGGCGGCATCGCTGTTCGGCTTGAGCAGCCGCTCCTCGGTAATCTGCGGCAGGTTTGTGTCGGCCAGCACGATGTCCGTGCCCAGCCGGCCCTGCACGCTACGCATCACATCCGCCAGTGCGGCCCGCTCGGTGCCGCCGACCTGTGGGCCGAGGAACTCCTCCAGGTTCCGCTGCCGTGCCACGAACGACACGATCGGCAGCGGCCGGGCCTCGTCGGAGGACTCGACCAGCTTGTTCAGCTTCGCGCCTTCCGTCTGCACGAACGTGTGGTCAGCGATCTTCGTGGACAGCCAGAGGATCAACTCGTCCAGGAAGAGCACCATCGCGTCGTATCCGAGCGCCTTGGCGTGCCGGGTGATCACCTTGAGTCCGGTGTCGAGGTCGAGGTATTCCCCGCTGCGCACCGCGCCGGAGAAGAATGTCCGGGTCAGCGCGATGACCAGCTCGTCACGCAGCGGCGTGCCCGGCGGCTCGGCCGCCGCCTGGGCGTAGCTCTCCGCCGTCCAGTCGCCCTCCTGCGCCATGTCCACCGCGAGCTGGCCGGTCGAACCGCCGCCGGAACCGTCCCCGCCGAGAAGCTCGAAGAACCTGTCGTCACCCAGCTGTTTCCGCAACCGGGCCGCGTCGTCGAGCAGGGCGTCGGAGCGGTGCACGGCCGGGACGGGCGCGTCCGGGTGCAAGGCGGTGATCTGCCGCAGGTATCCCTCGAGGACAGCCTGTTCCACCGACCGGGCATCGAGCATGTGGAAGGTCAGCGTCAGAAACCTACGGCCCTTGATCGCCGGATCGGCCTTGAGGATCGGCTCGGCCAGCCGGCGCACGTGGCGCGCCTTCGAGTTGTGCCGCAGAATCTCCCGCAGCACGGCCATGAAGTACGACTTACCGGAGCCGAACGAGCCGTGCAGGAACTTTGCCTGCGATTTCCCGCTGCGCACCGCGTGCGCCACCATGCCCAGCGCCTCGTCGAAGTTGCGCCGCAGATCGTCAGTGACGACGTAATGCTCCAGGTCGGCTGCCTCGGACGCGCGGACCACAAAGTCGGTGTCACCGACCGACTCCGGGATCTCGATGAGATCGCGCAACAAGGTCAACGTCCGCTCCTTACCCCCGGCTCGGGCCACCCCGGACCCTTGCCACTCTCCATGCCCACTGTCCGATGTCACATGCCCGGCATCCGGGCTCCCGGTCGTCACATGACGAACCCGAAACGAAGCTGGTCCAGGTCGGAACGGTCGGCGCCGAGGGCGGCCAGTTCGCCGTCGATGAATCCGGTGAAGAACTGCGCTGGGGAGCCGTTGAAGCCCGGCCGCTGCTCGCCGAACCACTGCGTCAGCCACGGCTCCAGCTCCACGAGACCCGCCAGCAGCGGCAGGAGGCCGTCCCGGCGCTCCCGCTCCCACCCGGCCACGTTCTTGCGTTCCAGGTAGGCGCCGGCGATCGCCTGGGCCTGCGCCAGGTGGTCCCAGCCCGCCCACCCCAGCAGCAGCGTCGGGTCGCCGTCGCGACCCACATTCGGGTACGAGACGAAACGTTCCTTCGGTACGTCAAGCTTGCCCCGATTGCGCCAGTAGCTCGCCTTCACGAAGTCCCCGGACCCGTACTTCGGCGGAACGTCGATCCGCACCGTCTCGCCGGCGTCCTCGCGGCGCTGCAACGCCCAGGTCCGCTCCCACTGCATCCGCTTGCGCAGCCCGGCCGGCTTGTAACGCTGCAGCGGCAGGTACGGCACATGCTCGTCGGCGACCAGCTTGCCCAACGTTTTAGTCAGATCGTGTTGGTCCGAGCTCACCCACAGATCCAGTACGGACCGGAAGTCGTCGTCGTGCCGCATCCGGTCGGCGATCTGCGCCACCGACATTGGGTTGGGAGCACCGGCCCACAGGCCGGGCGCCTCGAGCCGGTCGAGCAGCCAGCCCCGCAGCGCCTCCTGCCGCATAGCCTCCCAGCCGGGCGTCGACCAGCGGCGCTTGCACTCCGGCCGCTCGATCAGCGCGACGTTCCGGTCCGACCCGATGACCGCGATCCGCTTCTCCACGATCGCGCGATACTCCGCTGGCCAGCCCACCGGCAGCTCGGTGATCGGCGTGGAACCGTGCCGCGCGAACCACTGCGTCTCGATCTCGCCGTTGGCCATCTTCCGGGCCAATTCGATCTCGAACGCCCGCTCACCCAGCTTTATCTCCGGCGGTTCCTCGACGGTCAACGACTCGTCGGTCAGCCCGTAGAGCCGGTAGACCTCCCAGTCCAACTCCTCCTGAAGCGCGATCATCCGAGCCCGGGTCGCCAGCCATCCGTCGCGGGCTTGCGTCAACCGTTCCCGCGTCGGCGTGGCGTCATTCGCGACCGCCGCCGGACTCAGGGCTGCCAGGCGATCCGCGCTCCCATCCAACTCCGTAGCCAACCCAAGGGGGTACGCCGTGGGCAGAGGAAAATCCTGAAGTTTCGTCCCCGTGAACTCGTAGAACCGTTCCCATTCCTGGCTCTTGAAACCCTCGTTGACGCCTTGGCTACCCTTGTTGTGGCTTACCTGCTTCAGCCAGAAACAGGCGGTCGAGCTGTTGAGCACCCCGAGCAGCCGCAGGTGATCGTCCTCTGTTGCCTCATCCGACAACTTGATCACCGGTGCCGAACGGTTGAAGACCCTCCCGCCTCGATCCAACACAAAGTGGTTATGCGTAGCCACAAAAGCAAACGTAATCGACAAGGCCGTTTTCAACCTCTTTAGTGCAACCTGATGCCACTCCCACCATGTCCGGCCCTCGCGCCGATAGGAGACTTTGGCAAAGGTCTGCCTATCCCACAAAATCGCCCTAGTTGGCCATAGTCGCAATTCGGTACCAGGCTTGGAGGTTATTGGAAGCAAGCCCTTGTCGTCATACATGAATATTGCTTGATCGCTATCAGAAATAACATAATCACGGACGGCCTCCCCGATGACTACTTGTCGGCGTACATCGTCTTCGACGCCGAATCGCGTCATCGCCGCGCGGCTCGCCAGCATGGCCGCATCTGCGTTGGTTTGGCCGGTGTAGCCGATATCGGGGCCGATATCACCAAGTTTTTGGCGCTCTGAGGTAATTTTTTGCAAAAGATCTGACGAGCCGCCGCCTGCCAGGCTCCATGGGTGCGCAGCAAAGCTGGATCGCGGTAGATCGTAGACGGTCAGCCAATCAGAGTTTGAGCCAACAATATCGATCTGGGCAACGATGGCCGACCAGACGATTCCTTTGGTGGGATCTTCCGGCTGGCCAGGTTCGCCGCGAACACCGAGGGCCGCTCGAACCACCTCGGAACGCTTTTGACTGTTGGCTCGGCCAACAAGGATAAGGGTGGGAGTGCCATGGCCGGGAATGTAAGCGCCGGAGGTGTCGATGACCTCTCGCAGTTCGACCTCAGAGGCGAAGAAGTCGTTGATGAGCTTTGTGCCGAACTCGCGCTTCATGAAGGCGTTGGCGGTGATTTGGCCGACCCAGCCGGCTTCCTGCCCGAATTCGTCGCCGTGGCGCGCCAACTGGAAGAACCGCTGCGCGAACGGCACGGTCAACTGGTACTGCCGGTGGCAGACGTCCTTGTAGATGTCGCGGTAGGTGGCGTTCTGCGCGGAGTCCTTCACCGTAATGTAGGGCGGGTTGCCTACCACGACCGTGTATTGACCGGGCTTCACGAAAGCAGCGACCAGGTCAGCGTCCTCTGTGGCGTAGGCGAAGCCGGTGCCTCCTTTGATCATGTCCAAGATGTCACCCTGGTCACGGGACTTCTCGCCATATTCCCGCAGGGAATCGCCGACGGCTAACCGCAGATTGAAGGCGCGTGCGGCCTCCAGGTCCTTCTGGTCGCAGGCTTTGAGAGCAGCGATCATCAGCCGGAACCGGGCGATGGCCACCGCGAACGGGTTGATGTCGACACCGGTGACCTGATCCAGGGCACGCTGCACCAAGACGTTCGCCTCGGTGTTCGGCTCCCGCTCCTTCCAGCGTGTGATCAGCCGGTTAAAGGCGCCGAGTAGGAAGTGCCCGGATCCGCACGTCGGATCGATGACCGTCGTGCCCGCCAGCCCGAACTCCTTGTAGGCCGGCTCGAAAGTCCGTTCGAGGATGAACTCCTCGACGAACTCCGGGGTCTGTAGCAGCGCGTACGTCTCTCGGGCGTGCGCCGAGAGGTTCTGGTAGAGGTCACCGAGGAACCGGGTGTCTAGGGTCTCGGACCTCAATGACACGTACCCGGCGCCGCGCCGGAAGAAGTCCGACAACTCCTCGGCCACCGGGCCGGAGATGTCGAAGCGCCATACCGAGTTGTGCCCGTCGAAGATCTTCGCGGTCGGGCCGAGGCTCGCCATGTACGTGAACGCCTTGCGCAGCCAATGCCGGTCGTTGTGCAGCGGGTGCGCCACGAGATAGCCCTGGCGCTCCTGCACCGCCCGATCGGCTGGCGCCTTCTCCGTCGGCCCGCCGATCCAGATTCGCGGGATCAGCTCGTTGTCCTCACAGAAGCGCACGAAGACGCAGCCCAGCAACCAGGCCACCGCGGCTTGGTCGAGTACGTCCTCCAGCCACGTCTCGAACGTCCCCGCCGTACGCCTAGCCTCTTTCGCCGCCTCGTGCTCGACCTCCAGCGAGGCCCGAAGATCCGCGTAATCGTCCGCTGCGACCTGCCCGCGCAGGTCGCCGACCAGGGATTTGACCTGGTTCTGGAGCGGCTTGAGCTCGATCATCCGACGGTCCTTTCGGCGACGCGGTCGATCCACGGGATCGGCAACCACAGTGACTGGCCGGCCGGGGAGGTAAGGGGGATCTGCTCGCCGTCTAACATGGCCGGCTCGACGCGGCGGGCTGCGGCCAGAAGCAGCCGGGCGGCGGGACGCGGCCGGGTGGGGTCGGCGAGCCGTTGCAGCAGCGGCATCTGGCCGTACCGGGCCAGCGGCGCGGCCTCGGTGATCAGCACCGGCCGGTCGACCGCCAGGGACTCCTCCAGAGCCGGGACGACATCGCGTTGCACCATGAGCAGCAGAGCCCGGAAGTTCGGGTCGGTCGGGGCGCCGGTGTCCGCCGCCACGATGGTCTCCCAGGCGAACCGCGCCTTGCGGAGCCGGTCGATCAGCAGCGCGGTCACGTCGACCTCGATGAGGTCGAACCGGTCGAGCAGGGTGCGGCGGGCGGCGGCGAGCTGCCGTAGCGGCGCCAGTACGGCCAGGTAGCCGCGCTTGTCGATGGTGGCGGCGAGCTTCACGTCGGTCTCGGCGACGGCCGCCGGGCCGGCCAGCGGGGTCGCGCTACTCATCATCCGGGTACTGGTGTATCGACCGCTGGCCGCGATGGACCCGTACCGCTGGGTGGCCGGATCCCACACCAGCGGCACGTCGCAGTCGCGCAGCAGGTCGTCCAGGTCCGGCCGGCCGGGCAGCGGTTCCGCTTGCGGGAACCTGGCGCGTACCCGGTCGTGCAGGGCTTCCACGCTGAGCTTCTGGCCGATCAGGCTGCCCACCGCCAGGCGCAGCGCCCGCTCCGCGGACATGCCCACCGGATAGAGCTGGCCCTGCGCGTTTACGTCGGCCACGCCGTGGGTGGCTGCTGCGGCGAGCTGGAGCAGGCGCTGGTCACTGAGGGCGGGCATACCCTCCTGGGTGATGGTGCGCAGTCGTTCCACCGCGCGCTGCCGGGTGGGCAACGGCTCCAGTGCGGCGAGTTCGGCGGCGGCTCGGCCGAGCTGCACGGCGTACGCGAGAAGGTCCGCCGCGGTGGTCTCGGCCGCCGGGTCCTCGGGTTCGCGGCCCACCAGTACCGTGTCGGAGACGCGGAAGCGGTGGATGGCGACGCGGGCGTCGCCGCCGCGCAGCAGCTCCGCCTCGACCGCGGCCCGGACCAGCCCGATCGCCTGCGCGGTGCGCTTCGGTTCGGTCGTGTAGGAGCCGCGCGACGCGATCAGCGCTTCGGCGATCTCCTCGGCGGACATGACCAGGCCGCGGGCGTCGAGCAGGGCGACGACCTCGTCCCGTACCCGGGTGAGACCGGGATTCTCCAGCCACGTCCTCGCGTGTTTGCTGATCAGGGTGGAGACCTGCGGCTGGGTCTGGCCGATCGCGATGGCCGCCTCGGTCTGCGGCAGCCAGTGCAGGTAGCGGCCGTTCGGCGTCGACTCCTGCCCGAGCAGCATGGCCAGCGGCGCACGATTGCGGGAGCGGGTGGTGGGCAGCAGCGTCGCGCTGACCGCCTCGACGCCGTAGGGCAGGGCGCCGTCTTCCGGCTCGGGTGCCGGGGCCCCGAGCTCGGCGGCCAGTTCCCGAGCCTTGGCGACGATCTCCTTACGGGTGGCGTCCGGCACGCCGGAGGCTCGGCGCAGCGCAGACCGGTCGTAGTCGAGCAGCTCGCCGACCGTGCCGACACCGAGCCGGTGCAGCGCCGACAGTGCCCGTGCGGTAAGCCCGACCGACTCCAGGCCGGATCCGCGCGACAGCGGTTCCGGCACGGGCGGCACCTCGCCCGGACCGTGCTGGGACAGCTCCGGGATCTCGAAGAAGATGAGGCGCCAGGCGTCGGCCATCTGCTCGGCGGTGTCGAACCGGTCCGGCACCTCGCGGGCAAGTGCCTTGGCGAAGAAGGTGACCAGCCGATCGGCGACGGCCGGGTCGAACATGGCCGGGTCGAGGGTCACCTCGTCCTTGACCGTCGCCGGGTTCGCGCCATTGCCCCAGCGAGGCAGCATCCCGGTGGCCATCTCGAAGAGGGTGACCGCGGCGGAGAACCGGTCGGCGGCGGCGTCGTAGCGCATCCGGCGGGGCGGGCCGAGGAACGGGTCGAGATAAGTCGGGGTGCCCGCGGTGATCTGGTCGGCGGGGGTAGCTGCCAGCGAGAAGTCGAAGATGCACAGGTGCAGCTGGCTGTCGCTGGGCCGGGGCCGGGCGGCCAGGTTGGCCGGCTTGATGTCCCGGTGCCAGATCCCCTCACCTTCCAGGAAGGTGACGATGTCGAGCAGGTCCCGGCCGTAGCGGTCGAGCAGGTCGAGCGCGAGCCGCCGGCCACCCTCCAGATCCTGGGCCAGGGTCCGCCCACCAGCGTTCTGCAGCACCAGCGCGCGGTGGCCGCTGATCGTGACCGGGCCTTCGATGAGGGCGGCGACCTGCCAGTGCCGTTGCATCCGCTTCAGGACGGTGGCCTCGGTGTCCAGGCGGTCGGCGTACTGCGGGTCACGGGCGACCTTGAGGACGACCTCCCGATTGCCGGTGCCGTTCTGCCCGGTGACCAGCAGGGCGGTGGCGGTCGCGCCGCTGCCGAGCCGGCTCTGCACCACCCAGCCGCCCTCCAACAGGTCACCCTTGTGGGCCTGCAACGGGTCGATGTGCACCTCGGGCTCGGGCGCGGTCAGTTCCTCCCACACCTGTTCCAGCTGCTCCCGGAACTCCGCCACGCTGCGGAGCCGGCAGGCGGGGTCGCCGCTGGTCGCGTCGTAGACGAGCATCCCGAGGCTGCCCGGGACACCGTCGACCAGGGCGGACAGTTTCAGGCCGCCCTCGCTGACGGCGGCGATCAGCTCCTCCGGTGTCTCGGCCGGCGGGCGACCGGTGAAGATCCGGTACGCGATCGCACCCAGTGAGAACACGTCCAGCGGAATGCCCGGCACGTCGATCCGGTGCGCCGCCTCGGGAGCCTGGTAGCGGCGCACGTCGTCGTCGAAGAACAGCTCCAGCCCGGCGCCGTCGGTGGAACTGAGCCGCCCCGTCCTGGTTGAGCCGGCCAGCCGGCCGCCGGCCTGCCACTCGGTCACCAGCAGTTGCGGGCGGGAGGCGTCGGGGTCGCGGACGTAGACGGCCTGCGGGGTGAGGGCGCGGTGGGCGAGGCGGCGGCTGTGCGCGTACGCGATGATCTCCGCCAGATCGCCCACCAGATGCAACCGCTGCGCCATGGTCATGGTCGCGTCGTGTTGCAGCAGCCATTGATCGAGGCGCAATGACCCGGGTTCGTGGTTGAAGACCACTGCCGGGCCGAGGGAATGGTCGGCCAGATCGAGTGCCTGCGAGACGCCGGGGTGCTGAATGCCCTGCAGCAGCCGGAACTCGCGCTCGGCGGCCCGCCGGATGACCGGCACGTCCTCGGCCGCCGCTCGACTGGTCAGATAGAACCGCACCCGGCGGGTGATGCTCTGGTCGATGACGTGTTTGGCGAGGAAGTCCTGCCAGCCGATACCCTCGGCGAACGGCTTGGCGAATAGCAACAACTGGCCGATCTTCCGGTCGGCGACCGAGGGTCGGATCTTCGCGGCCCGGACCAGGTCGACGATCTGCCGGCCGCGGTGGGCGTCGACCGCATGCCCGGACCGCGGACGCTCCATCATCAGTTCACGCAGGCTGGTTAGCCCGGATGCGGAATGGCCGTCGAGGCCGTAGACGTGCTGTGCGCCGATCGGGTCGAGGCGGGAGCGCATGTCGCGGGCGTGCAGGAAGACCGCGGCGCCGACGTACGGCGTCAGGTGTTCCTTGTTCTGCTGGCGCGCGTAATAGCGGATCAGGCTGGCCAGCCGCTTCGCCTTCCGGTTAGCCAGGATGAGCGGGTTGTCCCACGGCTCCAGGCGGCGGCCCGGCATTCGACGGACCCACTGGGTACCGCCACCCTCGATCTCGCCCTGCCAGTGCTTCAGCTCGATCACGTAGAGCGCGCTGCGGGTTAGGACCAGGGCATCGATCTCGTTGAGGGAGCCGTCGGTGCCGGTGAACTCGACGTTCGCCCAGACGTGGAACGGCTCCTGATCGGGCAGATAGGAGGCCAGCTCACGCAGTCCGTCCTTCTCCCACTCAAATGCGCTGGGGTTGATCTCCTCCCAGCGGGGCGAATCCAGCCGCACCTCAGCCCTCCCTCTCCAGCGGCGACGCGAACCCACGGCGCCATGCATGAGAGACCACAGTGGACAGTGATTGACGCGGCCCTTAGTAGTCGGTAACGGTAGTGGTACGGATAGTGATCACGCTACCCATTCATGGTCGTCTTCCAAGAACCATGCTTTTGGTTACGCCGATCAACCGATCGTTGGAAACTGCCCAGCTTGCAGCCCCAGGGACGTGCAATGTGGGCGGCAGTCGGTCCCGCTACCCTCCGTCATTGCGCAGGTCCTGGTCATGATTGCATCCGCTGGGCACGCTCGCCTGATCCACTCGGTTGTGTGGGCTCTGAACATCCAACTGAGAGCTATGGTGTCCGGTGTGCCCGGTTACTGGGGCGCCATTCACCTACCGTTGGGGGTGGCCGATGCCGCGGCGGACTGTTGTTGCCCATCCTGACTTCGGTCGCAAGCTCAAGGAGCTGCGTGAGCAGCATGGATTGTCGCTGCGGCGGCTGGGCGGGATGATCCATTGTTCGCATGGACATCTGTGGGATCTCGAATCGGGGATCAAACGGCCGAGCCTTTCCGTGGCGGTTCTGCTGGATCAGGCGCTCGAAGCGGGCGGGCAGCTGTCCGCCATGGTGTCCGAGGTGTCAGCCGACACCGATGCCCGGCCAGTCGCTCTCGAACATGCAGTTGTGTCCATGCCGTCCGGGCTAGAGTTCGCGCCGGACTGGCGGCACGGCATAGATGTCGCTGTTGATCTTTGGCGAGGCGATATGCAGCGGCGGAACCTTCTTCGGCAGGTGGGCTTCAGCGCGACAGCCTTCCTGCCTGCGGCGATGCGATGGCTGATGTCATCGCTCGACGAGCGTCCAACCGGGAACGGTGAACGGCTTATCGGGGCCGCCGACATAGAGACCGTGCGTCGGATGACATCGACGTACCGCATACTGGACAACCAGTTCGGTGGCGGCCACATCCGCGACAGCCTGGTGCGGTTCTTGAACGCCGACGTCACCGAGCTGATCAGTGGCCGCTACGACGCGGCGACCGGCCGTCAGTTACTGTCCGCAGTTGCCGAGACGACCCAGTTGGCCGGTTGGGCTTCGTACGACGCTGGGATGCATGGTCTGGCCCAGCGATACCTGATCCAGGCTCTGCGCCTTGCGGCCGGCGCCGGTGACCGGGCGCTAGGAGCCGAGATTCTGGCGGCGATGAGCCATCAGGCCGCGTTCCTGCGCGCCTCCGGCGAGGCGGTCGACCTGGCCAAGGCCGCCAGCCGCGCAGCGGCCGAGGCGGGCATCGCCGCGATCGAGGCAGAGTCGGCGGTTCTCGAGGCCCAGGGCCACGCCGTCGGCGGCAATGAGAAGGCCTGCGCATCGGCGCTGAGCCGAGCCGAAGTAACTTTTGACAGGGCTGACCGAACTAGCGAGCCGCAGTGGATCGGTTACTTTGACGAGTCGTACCTGGCGGCCAAGTTCGGTCACTGCTTCACCGCTCTGGGCAGGGGCGATATCGCTGCGCGGTTCGCCACCCGGTCGCTGGACATGGACGGCCGGCAGTACGCGCGGGGACGGCAGTTCAACCTCGTTCTGCTCGCCGTGGCGCACGCGCAGAACGGCGAGCTGGAGGAAGCTGCTCGTGTCGGTGTCGACGCGGTCGAAGCCGCGGAAGGGCTGCACTCTTCACGGGCCCGCGACTACCTGACCGACCTCGCCAACCGACTCTCCAAGCACGTCGGGCTACCCGCGGTGCAGGAGTTCGCCGAGCGGGCACGGCCGGTCCTGGCCAGCGCCTAAAGTTTGCCGGTCGCCTTCCGCAGTAGTAGGGCGAGCAGCCCGGAGACGGAGCCGGCTCCGACGATAGTGCCGTTGTCGATGTGCTGCTGGATCTCGCCGAGCGGGATCCAACCGAGGCGTTCGGCTTCGTTGATGTCCGGGGCCGCGCCGGTGAAGTCGGCACCACGCCCGAGATAGACCATGTTCTCCTGGTCGATGGTGCCCACCATCGGCTGGAAGCTGATCAGCTTCTCGATGCTGCGCGGCCGCCAGCCGGTCTCCTCCTCGACCTCGCGGGCGGCGCAGGTCATGGAGTCCTCGGCCGGGTCGAGGTAGCCGCCGGGCAGCTCCCAGACCCAGCGGTCCACGATGAAGCGGTGCCGCCACATCATCAGCACGCGTTCGTCGTCGTCGAGCACGATGACCATCGCGGCGGCCGGGATCCGCAGCACGTACTGCTCGAAGCGGACGCCGTCGGGTAGCTCCACGTCCGCGATGCTCAGCACCGCCCGGCGCGTGTCGTCGACGACGCGTTCCCCGTGGATGGTCCACTCACTGGCCCGTTTCGGCTCAACGCTCATCCGCGCACAGTAGCCGTACGCCTTCCGGTTTGTACTCCGTCACGTGCCGCGTCGGCTGACAGCGGCTGACGCCTGTCGCCTTCATTTCCGGGTCACCGGACCGCCACGCTGTGACCGAAACACCTGCTGAACAGCAGCGAAGCCCACGGCGACCACCGGCATCACGCCGACCGCCACCCTGGAATCGAGACCGGGCACGCGGTCCCCGCCGCACCACGACAAACACCTGCGGACCGGCGGGACCACCGCGACATTACGTCGCAGGTCGGCGTGCCCACGCCTATCACGGAAGGCAGGACATGGCGACGACCAGGAACCACCTCTCTCGCGGAGGTGAACCCCAGTGGTGGTAGTAGCGGCGACGAGTGCACTCCTGCTGGGGTTCCTCGCGGGCCTGATCAGCTTCAAGGTCAAAAGCCGGTGGTGCCCGCACTGCGGCGCGATGACCACCGCCGATCTGCCCGCAGCGACCACCATGCCACGAGCTCCGAGCACGCCAAGTTGGTCGGCGCTGCCGACGCAGTCCTACAACCAGGTCGGCCGAGCCGGAGCACTCACACCGGCTCAACGGCGCCGCGCGAACGGCGGCCATTGATGCTCGTTCCGAGGACGCCACACCAGCCCGACCGACCAACGTGGGACTGCCTGGCCTGCGGTGAGCCATGGCCGTGCGCACCCGGCAAGGTCGAGCTGGCCGAACAAGGGTCGGTGCATCGCCGATCGCTGCGGCTCTACCTCGAGTCCTGCGCGATCGACATGATCGACGACCGACGCGACGGGCATCCCGCCAGCGGCCGCGACAACTCGATCCACGACCGCATCCTCGGCTGGCTCGATGCGCACCCGCCTGCTCCGGCCGACTGCGCGACGCGACGGGCGGGCTGACGATGCTCTGCACGCCCGTTGTCGCGTCTGCTACGGCACCCACAGCGAGGGCGAGCCGACGTCACTTCCCCGGTCGGGAGACTTCCCCTATAGGGAAGAGTCGGGTCGGTCGGGTAGCTAGCACAGCAACTCCTGGCTGCGGTGTTGGGCGTGGAGGGCCGGCCTGGGGTCGGCCCGGCGATGCCGGGTCCGGGCCGACACGTGGGCCGGCCAACAGACCGGGCTCAGGCTGACAGCGCAATTTTCGGGCCAGCGCCGCGGCGGCAGCGCCGGTCGGGCAGTTGCGTTCAGCGGTTCAAACCGGCGGCTGGCGCGGGGAGGTCTGCGCCGCCTTTCGCACTTGCACGTCAGCCCCGCGGCCGGGCATTGGTCGTCCACCAAGGTGGAAAGCGGTGCGGTCGGGAGCGAACGCGGCTCGCTCAAGCCGACGCCGGCGCGATCCCCCGAGCGCGGACATAGGCCGCCGAGCGGTTGATGTCCTGTCTGCCAATGCCTCCGGTTGGGTGCCCAACGCGGCGTCCGTCGCGGCTGGGCCGCCCAACACCGACCCAACAGGACCGCGAGGAGATCACCTGACCGTGTCGGGCATGGTCACGTGATCCAACATGGCCAACAGCGCAGGTCGGTGCGCTGTTGGCCGGTGACCGCTGGAACCAGCACCGCCCAACAACGGGGCTCTGTTGGGTGGCTGTTGGCCAGGGACGGCCCCACGGACGCCGCGTACCGGGCCGCAACGACGCCTTTGTGAAGTGCGAACACGGCCAGTCGGCACGGGGCAACACGCCGATGACTGCTCACGACACGGCATCGATCATCCTCTGGCGCACCGCCTTGGGCGGCACCGTCGCGACAGAGGCGTCCGCGACGGCACACGACACCTCCACCCACGCGGCAGGCCATGAGCCGCCGGCGTCAGATCGCGACAGCGACGCCGACACCCCACGACAGACCGCCCGCTCCACGCCGGTGAAATTCGGACGTCCGGGACGGCGGCCGTGACACCCCATGACAGCGGTCGCGGCCCGGGACGTCAGAATCCGCGCAAATTTCGTGTCACCCGTGACACCGCGACCGATCAACGCGACAGCGCCCTGTCGCACGGCGACAGAGCCGACAAGCCGAGCCCGCCGGCAGATGAGTCACGTTACGGTGCGGCGGCCCAGGCCGGCGCCACGCAGCACTCCGGCACCGATCCGCTCAGCGTGAAGATCACGTTCGTGGTGGTTCACGGAATCGCCGCCGAGGAACTGATCCAGCGGCAAGGGGCAGCCGTCCGGGACGCGCTCGAGTGGTTTGCCCACCACCCACCCGACGAGACAGACGGAGGATGACTTGACCGCACAGCCGCCTGAGGTATCGCAGCCCATCGAAGCTGGCGACGAGGTGACGCTGCTGGACTGGCTTCGTATCGTTGCCGACCAGAACGTTCCCGAGACTCTCCAGCAGGCGGCGGTGGCCGTCGCGTGGATGGGCCGCACGTCGACTGACGACGCGCAGGATCCCACCCTCTCCCTCCCCCGCCAACTGGAGAACTCGCGCAACGCGCTGCCACCCGGATTCGTCATCGTGGCGAAGTTCTACGACGTCGAGTCCGGGCGCAAGAGCGTCGAACGCCGAGGCACCGGCACGGCACACGAGCAGTTCGACATCCCCATCCCTCGCGACGGTGGGATCGCGGACCTACTCGCGGAGGCTCAGCGACCGGACCGGCGATTCGTGGCGGTGGTCTGCGAGTCAATCGAGCGGGTCGCGCGGACCACCTACTTCAGCACGAAGATCGAATACGAGCTGGAGCAGGCCGGCGTCGCTCTGCTGGCCGCCGACGAGGGCATCGACCCGTCCGCGGTTCCGGGACTCGACAAACGCGCCGCACCGTTCCGCCGGGCCACGCCCACCCTGACCCGGCGCATCAAGCAGGCCATCGCCGAGTGGTACGTGCTGAACATGCTGGAGCTGTCCTGGGGCGGCACCAAAGCCCACACCAACCAGGGCTTCAACATCGGCAAGCCCCCGTACGGCTACGCCGCCGTCAAGACCCGCCACCCAGTCAAGAACAAGGCCGAGCAGGGCCGAACCAAGCACCGCCTCGTCCCGGATCCCGTCCGCGGGCCGGTGGTCACCCGGATCTTTCTCCTACGGGCCTTGGATCGCATTGGCTACCAGGCCATAGCCGACCGCCTCAATCGTGACCCCGACCGGTACCCACCACCAGACCCGATCATCGGAGAAGGCCGCCGCCACCGGGTCGGCGCCTGGACGGCGAGCAACGTCCGCGAGGTCCTCGACAACCCCAAGCACACCGGATACATGGTGTGGAACCGCCGTAAACGCCCGCGGCCGGAACGCGGCATTCGCGGCAAGGTCAACCCGCCGTCCGCGTGGGTGTGGTCCGCCATGCCGACCCACGAGCCCCTGGTCACCCGCGAGATCTTCGAAGCGGCCAGCACGGTCGGCCGATTCCGCCAAGGCTCGCGGTCCGACGCCACGCCGAACCCGTTGGCGAAACGGACCTACCTGCTCCGGAGCTATCTTCGTCACGCGCCCTGCGACCGGCGCATGTGGGGCCACACCGTCCGTCAGCTGACCTACTACCGGTGCAGCCCGAAACCTGACCACCACCGGCACCTGCTGTGGTTCGACGCCCACCCGGCGCACGTGACGGTCCGGGAAGACGACATCATGCCGCTGGTCAATCAGTTCTTCGAGAGACGGATCTTCGGCGAAGCGCGCGCCGGCTTCCTGGCCGCGGCGGTAGACCGACCCACGGTCCGCAACGATGTCGACGAACGCGCTGCCGCACTCACCAGGGAGATCGCGGCTCTTCAGCGCCGCCAGACCAACCTCATCACCGAGCTCGAGCAGTTCGAGCCGTCCGGGGACGACAGCTTCGACCAGGCATGGCGTTCCGGAATCCAGGAGCGATTCCGAACGATCCTCGCCGACCTGCGCAAGAAGACCGATCTGCTCGCAGAACTCACCGAGCAAGGCCAGCTCCAGCCTGAGACCGACCCGGCGCTGCTGGAGGCGATACCCCAGACAAGCCTCGCCGTCAGCCAACTACCGGAAGCGCAACAGCGACGCCTGTTCGATGCCTTCCACCTTGAGCTGCGCTACCACGACCGCACCAGCGAACTGGACCTACGGGTCACCGTCACCGCAGACACCGCGACCATGCTCAGCGCCACCGTGCACGAGATCCTCGCCTCGGAAGGCGTTGCGGAACCCTTGCGTGCCCCCAGTGGGGCGCGCAACGGACCTCAACCAACTGCCGATGATCTCCGTGCGGATGCTCAGGGTGCCCGGGGCGGGGGTCGAACCCGCACGCCTGTGAGGGCAGCCGCTTTTAAGGCGGCCGTGTCTGCCTTTCCACCACCCGGGCCGTCGGAGGGCTGTGCTCACCGTATCTGCTGGCCAGCGCCCGACAAGACGCCGGACGGCTGAGTACACCCTTGTCCTACCGGACGCCCGAACCCACCGGCTCGGCCGGTCGATCGCTGGTCAGCGGGGGTGTGACGGCATTGAACTCCTCGCGCGGCTGGTGCAGCTGACCGAGAGAGATCGTCTCGCGGCGGAACACGAAGGCGAGGGTCCAGTCGGCCACCACGCGCGCCTTGCGGTTGAACGACGGGATGCGGCTGACGTGATAGGTCCGGTGCATCAACCAGGCCGGCAGGCCGGTGAGCTTGATGCCGTAGACGTGGGCCACGCCCTTGTGCAGGCCGAGGCTGGCGACGCTGCCCGCGTACTTGTGCCTGTAGGGCTTGGGCGCGCCGCCGAGCAGGGCCAGGCGGATGTTGTCGGCCAGCACCTTGGCCTGGCGGACGGCGTGTTGCGCGCTGGGTGAGCAGTAGGCGCCGTCGGGCTTGGTGAGGTCGGGCACCTGGGCGCAGTCGCCCGCGGTCCAGGCGCCGTCGAGCACCCGGTCGCCGTCGACCACCTGGAGCGTCGGCAGCGCGGTGAGGTGACCACGCGGGCCGCGCGGCAGGTCGGTGCGGTCGAGCATCGGCGACGGCTTGACCCCGGCCGTCCAGACCAGCGTCTCGGCCTTGAACCGGTCGCCGTCGCTCAGCTCGACCCAGCCGTCCACGCAGGAGACCAGGCGGGTGTCCAGGCGCAGGTCGATGCCGCGCTTGTCGAGCTGACGAGCGGCGTACGCCCCCATCTGGGGGCCGACCTCGGGCAGGATCCGGTTGGTCGCCTCGACCAGCACGAACCGCACCTCATCCTGCCGGAGCTCGGGGTAGGTCGGCAGGGCGTCGCGGACGACGTCTTCCATCTCGGCCAGCGCCTCGATGCCGGCGTAGCCACCGCCCACGAAGACGAACGTCAGCGACGCCGCGCGGACCGCCCGGTCGGGCGTCACGGCCGCCACGTCGAGCCGGTCGAGGATGTGGTTGCGCAGGTAGATGGCCTCGCCGATGGTCTTGAAGCCGATGCCGCGCTCACGCAGCCCGGGGATCGGCAGGGTGCGCGACACGGAACCGGGCGCGACCACGATGTGGTCGTAGGTCATCTCGGTCGGCGGGCCCTCGATCGGCTGCACGGTGACCGTCTTGCGGTCGTGCTCGATGCGGGTCACCTCGCCGGAGACGATGCGGCAGCGCTTCAGCTCGCGGCGCAACGGCACCACCGAGTGGCGCGGCGAGATGTTGCCCGCCGCCGCCTCGGGGAGGAACGGCTGATAGGTCATGTGGGGCTGGGGGTCGATGACGACGACCTCGGCCCGCCGCGGGCTGACCCTCCGCGACAGGCGCAAGGCCGCGTAAAGGCCGACATGGCCGGCTCCGACGACAATCACACGCTGAGGTCTCACGTGGTCCATTGTCCGCACCGGAGCACCCCGATGCGGCGCGGTGTGACGCAGCACAAGCCCAGGTGGGGGTGCTGAGGAACACACGTAAAAGGTTAGTTACCGGTACGTCGCAGCAACCTTGCCAGCAGCAGCGTCGCGGCGGTCGCGGCGGCCAGCCCGACCACGGTCGCCAGCACGAAGGCGCTGCCGGCCAGCGCGTCGGAGAGGCCGAGAGCGATCACCGTGAGCACCGCCGAGATGAGGACCGCCGCCCCGGCCCGCAGCAGCCAGCGGACCACCACGTCGAGGTTCACCACCCCGTCGTACGGCAGCACCGCGGCCAGCGCGGCCAACGTGTGCCCGAGGTAGAGGAAGGTGCCGATGGCGATCACCCGCCACGCCTCGACCCGGCCGTCGTACCAGGTCGTGCCGGCCACCCAGCCGCCGACCACGACCAGCACCGCGAGCGTCGGGCCCCGGCCGCGCGGCGCGAACGCCGGATAGATCGCGAAGAGCAGGAGCGGCAGCACGAACTGGCCGAACACGATCGCCGCCGGCCAGGCCACGATCATCGCCCCGGCGAAGGTGGCCGCCACCCCGGTCTTGACCAGCAGGGGCACCAGCGTCGCCCGGCTGATCGCGGTCTGCATCCGGGTCAGCCGGTTGGTGATGCCGTCGAACATGTCTGCTCGCCTCCCTCAATGACCTCTCGGCGCCGAGGCCATCCGGGCCACGTCCCGCAGCACCAGGTCGAGGCTGCCGGTGCCGGCCCAGGACACCACCGGCACCCCGTGCTCGCGGAGCCGGCCCAGCACGTTGTCCCGCTCGATCCGCCACAGCCGGGTGGCCAGCGGCGTCCACGCGCTGCGCTGCGGCGGCGTCAGGCCCTCGGGCAGGGTGTCCACCGCCACCGTGTACCGGCCGCTCTGGGTGAGCCGGGCCAGCATGTCGGCCGACCGCGGGTCGACCAGCGGGGTGAGCACCACAACCAGCGCGTCCGAGGACACCTGGTGGGCGCCGAAGGCGTGTTCGAGGGCGGCCTCGGCGTCGTTGTCGGCCTTCACGTCGAGCAGCCACTCCAGGACGGTCAGGTACTGCCGGCGGCCGGTGGCGGGACGCAGCCGGCGGCCGTTCGCGCCGTACTCCAGCAGGGACACCCGGTCGCCGCGCTTGAGGTAGTGCTCGGCGATCGCCGCCGAGGCGCGGACCGTGGTGTCCAGGACCGAGGCGCTGCCCTTCAGGCCGCCCGAGACGCCGGCCTCGCCGAGCACGTCGAGCAGCAGCAGGACCTCGGCGTCGCGGTCCGAGAGGGTCGAGGCGACATGCAGGTCACGGGTACGCAGCGACACCCGCCAGTCGATCCGGCGCAGGCGGTCGCCCGGCATGAACGGGCGTACCCCGGCCAGCTCGCCGCCCTCCCCCGGCCGCCGGGACCGGTGCGGACCGACCAGCCCGGCCGCGGCGGGCATCGACTCGACCGCGGCGAACGGCTCGGTCATCGGGTAGACCCGCACCGCCCGGGCCGGCGTCACCACCGGCCGGCAGGCGAGCAGCCCCGAGCAGGCGGCGACCCGCGCCGCCGCCGGGCCGATCTCGTGCCGGCCCCACCGGCTGGCCTCGCCGGTCAGCTCGATCTCGGTCCAGTCGCCGACCGGCACGCTGATCGCGAACGGACGGTCGGCCTGCTCCAATTTCACCCACGGCGAGGCGCGGGTCCGCAGCACGACCAGGTCGTAGTCGAGGACATCCGGATTGGCGACGGTCAGGCCGGCGGTCACCGTGCCCCCCTCGACCAGGTGTTCCTCGTCGGCGCTGATGGTCACCTCGGGCGCCGAGCGCGGCATCCGGCGCAGGGCCATCGCGGCGCCGATCGCGAACGGCGCGCCCAGCAGCACCAGGTCGATGCGGCCCAGCGCGACGCCGAGCACCAGCAGCAGGCCGGTGAGCAGCACCGCGCGGCCCAGCGCCCGGGTGGGCACCCAGGCCGGCCCGCTCAGCGACTCGTCGGCCTCCTCCACCGCGGGCGGGGCGGCCAGACGCAGCCGGGGCCCCTCGCCGTCCGCAGCCCCACCACCGCCCAACATCGGACTGAAGGCACTACTCATGGCGCGCGTACGTGGGCATCGCGCCGCTGGCCGGCGCCGGCACCGCGGTCAGCACCTCCTCGACCACGAACGAGGGGTTGACCTTGCGCAACCACATCTCGGGCCGCAGGGTGATGCGGTGGGCCAGTGCGGGGACGGCCACCTCCTTGACGTCCTCGGGCACCACGAAGTCGCGCCCGGCCATCGCCGCCCGGGCCCGGGCCAGCAGCAGCAGCGCCAGCGAGCCGCGTGGCGACGAGCCGACCAGCGCCGACGCGTGCTCGCGGGTGGCCGAGGTGAGCGCCACGATGTAACGGCCGATGGAGTCTTCGACCACCACGTTCTCGAGCGCCGCCTGCATCGCCAGCAGCGAGCGGGAGTCGACCACCGGGGCGAGCAGCTCTTCCTCCTGGCGGCGGGTCATCCGCCGGCGCAGCACCTCCCACTCCTCCTCGGCGGTCGGGTAGCCGAACGACACCCGCAGCAGGAAGCGGTCGAGCTGGGCCTCGGGCAGCGGGTACGTGCCCTCGTACTCGATCGGGTTGGCCGTCGCCAGCACGTGGAACGGCGGGTCGAGCCGGTAGGTCACGCCCTCGACCGAGACCTGCTTCTCCTGCATCGCCTCGAGCAGGGCGGACTGGGTCTTCGGCGGCGTCCGGTTGATCTCGTCGGCCAGCAGCATGTTGGTGAAGACCGGGCCGGCCCGGAAGGCGAAGTCGCCCTTGCGCTGGTCGTACAGGAACGAGCCGGTGACGTCCGCGGGCAGCAGGTCGGGGGTGAACTGCAGGCGGCGGAAGTCGAGCCCGAGCGCCTGCGCGAAGGACCGCGCGGTCAGCGTCTTACCCAGGCCGGGCAGGTCTTCCAGCAACACGTGCCCGCCGGCCAGGATGCCGGCCAGCACCAGCTCCAGGGCGTCGCGCTTGCCGACCACCACGGTGCCGACCTGGTCGAGCACCGCACCGGCCAGCCGCCCCACCTCGTACGGGGAAAGGCCCTGCGCCGCGTCCGCCACCGATTCACTCCTTCGCAAGATCACAATTCACAGACGTTCGAGTGCGTCCACATAGCCGGCCAGATCCGCCCGTTTCGGCGGCCGCCGGCCGGGGTCGGCCAGCAGCAGCCAGAGCGGTTCACCGACCAGCTCGCGCGCGCGCCGCGGATCGGACGACCGGGTGATGCCGTGCCGCAGCCGCAGCCGCTCGTCGGTCAGCTCGGCGAGCACCGGCAGCACGTTACGCGAGAACCGGTCGGCGTCCGACTGCGACCAGTCCAGCCGGAGTTCCCACCGGCGCACGGAGGTCCGCAACGAGTCGCTGCCGGCCCAGTGGTATTCGCCCGGTTCCTCACCCGAGGCCCGCTTGGTGACCCGGGCCGACGAGGGCGGCGAGACCGCCGCGACGGCCAGCATGAGCAGCCGCAACGCGGCGAACGCGGACACCACGATCAGCAGCGGGACGCTGAGGCCGGCCATCCGCAGGCCGGCCACGGTGACCGTGGTGGCCACGGCGACCAGCAGCAGGTTGCGCACGACCCAGCCGGCCCGGGACGGCGGCCGCTTGACCTCGGGCTCGGGGGCGCGGCGGGCGGGCTGCTCGTCGGCGTACTGGAACAGCGCGTCGAGCCCGTCGCCGCCTTCCTCGCGGGTCATGACGGCACCTGGGTGGTGCCGAGGTCGGCGCGGAGCCGTTCCAGGGCCGATCGGGCCTGCGAGCGCATCTGGTTGTCGACCGTGTGCGTGGCGTAGCGGGCCTGGCGGTAGACCTCGAGCAGCGCGGCCAGCACGCCGGCGTCCACCTGCTGTTCGCGCAGCAGCCGGCCGACCAGGTCGGTGGGGCTGTCCCCGGCGTGCCGGGGCGTGCCGGCCGAGGCGGCGGCCTGTTCCAGCCGCACCCAGCAGGCGATCACCGCCCGGCGCGGGTCACGGTCGGTGTCGGAGAGCTCCTCGATGCCGGCGTCGAGCGCGGCGACCAGGTCTTCGGCGGTGTTCGGGTCGGTGCGCTCACGCTCGGGCCGGGCCCGGCGGCCGCGACGGCGGGCCTGGTCGCGCAGGATCGCCCAGACCACCAGGACGATCAGCACCAGCGCGGCCACGCCGAGGACGACCAGCGCCGCGGTGGTCAGCCACGCGGGCAGGCCGCTGTCGGACGGCGGGGGCGTCCCGCCGCCGGCGGACGGCTGGTTCGTGGCGATCGGCTTGGTCGGCAGCAACGGGGCGGCCTCTTCGGGCGGCGCGTCCGGCCGGATCCGCTCCAGCTGGGGCAGCGACCGGGTGGCCGCCACCGAGGCGAGGAAGAGCAGGCCGAGGATGGCGGCCAGCGGCCACCATCGACGCAGTCGGGCGAGGTCCATCGAGCACGAATCATGCCAGGCCCGCCAAAGCTTTGGCACGGGCCAGCACCTCGTCGAGCATCGCCGGGGTCAATCGACCGGTGAAGGTGTTCTGCTGGGACACGTGATAGCAGCCCAGCAGGACCGGCGCGCCGGGCATCGCGACCTCGGCGCCGTGCCCGAACCTGGGCCGCGGAACGGGCGGCCGGAGCCCGTACACCCGGGTCAAGGACGGCCACCACGCGGCCCAGGCGAACGCGCCCAGCGCGATGACCACCCGCAGCGTGGGTCTGATCAAGGACAGCTCCCGATGCAGCCAGGGAGCGCAGGTGTCCCGCTCGGACGGCAGCGGCTTGTTGTCCGGCGGGGCGCAGCGGACCGCCGCGAAGATCCGGGTGTGCGCGATCGTCAGGCCGTCGTCGCGGTCGACGCTGAGCGGCTGGTTGGCCAGGCCGGCACGGTGCAGCGCGGCGAAGAGCACGTCGCCGCTGCGGTCGCCGGTGAAGATCCGCCCGGTCCGGTTGCCGCCGTGCGCCGCCGGGGCCAGCCCGAGGATGCCGACGGCCGCGTCCGGCGGGCCCATCCCGGGCACCGGGCGCCCCCAGTACTCCTGGTCGCGGAACGCGGCGCGGCGCTCGGCGGCGACCTGTTCGCGCCAGGCCACCAGCCGGTCGCAGGCGAAGCAGTTCGCCACCTCGGCGTCGAGTCGCGGCAGGTCGGGCGCTTCCGCCGCCCGCGACACGACGTCGTCGGGGGTACGCGCGGTCATGACGCGCGGGGGCGCAGGCAGAGCAGGTAGCCGCCGTTGCCCGTACTCGAATAGACGATGAACTTCTCACCCTCGCTGAAGAACGTGTCGCAGGCCGGCCCGTCGGCGTCGGTCGTGCCGTTCACCCGCCCGGCCACCTCGTAGTCGGCCTCGGCCGAGTCGCACGGCACCACCTCGGCCCGGGCGGCGGTGCCGGCGGTGATCTCCCGGCTGGTGCCGTGCACGCAGTCGCCGGCCCGGGCGCCACCGGCCTTGTCGCCGAAGAGGAACTCCTTGGCCGCCAGCACCGAGATGCCGATGGCCAGCGCCAGCAGGATGTGGATGGTCACCTTGAAGGCGACCGACCCACGTTCAGCCTCGTGCACGCATGGGACGGTAGCGCGTCAGCCGGACGGTGTGGGGGCGGGCGCGGCGGGCGCCGGCTTGTTGCCCAATCGGAACGGCGCGTTCTCGGCGCAGTACGGGTAGACCGACTCCGGAGCGCCCCGGCTGTACGAGCCCTGGTCGTCGTAGCAGTTCGGGTCGCCCAGCCGGATCGGCTGACCTTCCTGGTCGAGCAGCCGCGCGCCCTCGACCAGGTTGCCCTCACGGTCATAGACGAAGACATCACGAACGTCGTTGTACGGATCGGAGTAGCCGGCGTTCATGTAGGGATCGGTCCGGCTGGCCGAGTCGGCGTCGCTGAAACCGGCCAGTGCGACCACCACCAGGATGCCGGTGCCGACGGTGTGCATCAGCCGCAGCGGCCGCTTCAGCAGGAACCGGCGGCGGCCGAACCAGATCGAGGCCAACACGCAGGTGGCGAGCATCCCGAGAGCCACCAGGTCGCTGCCGCCGACCCGGGGCAGCAGGCCGATCTGGCTGCCGTCGCCCAGGGCGCTGGCCAGCACCATGGCGACCAGGTAGCCGCGCAGCACCCACCACGCCGGACGGAGCTGGGCCAGGAAGTCGCTGGCCTTCGGCCGGCCGAAGAGCGGCCCGGAGCTCTCGTCGAGCTCGCGCACGCGGGCGCCGAGCGAGGCGCGCGCCCGGCGCAGCCGGGTGGCCCGGCGCGGCGGCGGAGGCGGGTCGGGGAAGCCGCCACCGACGTAGCCGGCGCTGGCCAGCAGCTCGGCGGCGTACACCGACGGCGGGCCGAGCCGGTCGGCGAGCGTGCCGATGTCGTCGGCGACCACCTCGGCCAGGTGTTCCGGCAGGTCCTCGAGCAGTCCCTCGCGGACCTCCTCGGGCAGGCCGGCCAGCGCGGCGCGGACCGCCTCGACGTAGGCCGTGATCTCGTCGATGTCGGTGTCTGTTGCGTTCACGCCGTCCCCCGCTCGCGAAGAAGGTCGTCCATGGTGGCTGAGAACTCCTGCCAGATCTTGCCGGAGTGCTGCAACTCGGCTCGTCCGGCGGCGTTCAGGGCGTAGTACTTGCGGTGTGGGCCTTCGTCGCTGGGCACCACGTACGCGTTCAGCAGCCCGGAGTTGAAGAGGCGTCGCAGCGTACCGTAGACGGAGGCGTCGCCGACCTCCTCCAGCCCGGCCACCCGCAGCCGGCGGAGGATGTCGTAGCCGTACCCGTCCTCGTCCCGCAGCACCGCCAGGACGGCCAGGTCGAGCACGCCCTTGAGCAGTTGCGTCGCATCCACGCACCGCACACTACTGTGCAGTGCGAAGTACCGTCAAGAACAGAACAGTGGTGGCCCAGAACGGTATTCGCCGCCGAAACGGCGCGCCGGGCTACCACCGGAGGGGTCAGACGAGGCCGTAGGCGATGCCGTCGAGGATGTCGTGCTCGCTGGCCACCACGTCGTGCTTCTCGGCCCGCTCCATGATCGTGCGGAGGATCAGGGCACCAGCGCCGATCACGTCGGCCCGGCCGGGATGCATCACCGGCAGCGCTCGGCGCTCGGCCACCGTGGCCGCCAGCAGGTTCGCGGTGACCTTGGCGACCTGGTCGTACGAGATCGTGGCGTGGTGGATCCGGCCGGCGTCGTACCCGGGCAGGTCGAGAGCGAGAGCCGCCACCGTCGTGACCGAACCGGCCAGCCCGACCATCGTGTGCGCGAGCCGGCCCGGCACGGCCGCGAGCGCCTTGTCGACCTGGGCGGTGATGTCCTTCTCGGCCGCCGCGATCTGCTTGGCCGTCGGCGGGTCGGCGAACTTGTGCCGCTCGGTCATGCGCACGCAGCCGATGTTCACCGAGCTCGCCGCCTCGACCGCCGCCACCCCGGTGACGAACTCGGTCGAGCCGCCGCCGATGTCCACCACCAGGAAGGGCGGGTCCTCGGTGAGCCCGTGCACCGCCCCGACGAAGGAGAGCGCCGCTTCCTCGTCGCCGGTGATCACCTCGGGGTCGACCCTCAGCACCGACCGCACCATGTCGCGGAACTCGCCCGCGTTCTTGGCGTCTCGTGACGCCGAGGTGGCGACCATCCGCACCCGGTCGATGCCCAGCTCGGCGATCTCGGCGGCATAACCGAGCAGGGCCTGACGGGTACGCTCGATCGCCTCCGGAGCCAGCCGGCCGGTGCGGTCGACGCCCTCGCCCAGCCGGACGATCTCCATCCGGCGGGACACGTCGGACAGCCGCTCGCCGTCCACGTCCGCGATCAGCAGACGGATCGAGTTGGTGCCGCAGTCGATCGCCGCGACCCTCATAGATGCAACAACATTCGCGTGTTCCCCAACGTGTTCGGCTTGACCCGCTCCAGGTCGAGGAACTCGGCGACACCCTCGTCGTACGAGCGCAGCAGCTGCTCGTAGACCGGGTGTGGCACCGGCGCCCCGTCGATCTCGGTGAACCCGAAGGAGCCGAAGAACCGGGTCTCGAAGGTGAGGCAGAAGACCCGGGCCACCCCGAGCTCACGCGCCACCCCGAGCAGCTCGGTGACGATCTTGTGGCCGATCTTGGCACCGCGGTGCAAGGGGTCGACCGCGACCGTACGGATCTCGGCCAGGTCTTCCCACATCACGTGCAGCGCGCCGCAGCCGACCACGGTGTCGTCCTGGTCGGCGGCGACCCAGAACTCCTGGACGCTCTCGTACAGCGTGACCGTGGCCTTGCTGAGCAGCCGCCGATCGGTGGTGTAGGTGTCGACCAGCGTGCGGATCGCCTTCACGTCGCTGGTCCGCGCCCGTCGTACGGTGATCATCGGCACTTGCCCTCGGACCAGAACTCGCCGATCGCGTCGCGCACCTCGTCGCCGAACGGGTTCACACCCGGTCCCGCCGCCAGCGCGTGCGCGAGGTGCACGTGCAGGCACTTCACCCGGTCGGGCATCCCGCCGGCCGACACCCGGGCGATCTCGGGCACGTCCTCGATCTCGGTCCGCCGGGCCAGATAGTCCTCGTGCGCCTTGGCGTAGCGGGCGGCCAGCTCCGGATCGGTGGCGAGCCGTTCCTGCATGTCGCGCATCACCCCGGCCGACTCCAGCCGGCTGCACGCCGCCGTCGCGTGCGGACAGGTCAGGTAGTACAGCGTCGGGAACGGCGTGCCGTCGGCCAGCCGCGGCGAGGTCTCCACCACGTCGGGATTGCCGCACGGGCAGCGGTGGGCGATCGCTCGGGTGCCACGGGGGCGGCGGCCGAGCTGCGACTCGACAACGTCCAGGTCGGCCGGCTGGGGGGATTCCATCTAGTTTCGAGGCTCCGAATTGGCTGCTTGCACGCTGGACCACAGGGTGTCGTACCAGCGGTCGGGTGCGGCGGCGGCGGGTGCGCGACCGGCGTCCCGGGCGGCGCCGGCCGGGTCGTTCAGCACGATCAGCGGGGTCTCACCGGGGCGTACGTAGTAGAAACGCTCGCGCGCCTGGGCCACCACGTACTCCTCGTCCGACCAGAGCGCGACCTCGTCCGCCTTCTCGGCGATGAGCCGGCGCTGGATCTCCTGCGCCTGCTCCATCTTGGCGATCTGCGATTCCTGGGCGAGATAGACCCGCAGCGGGTACGTGTAGGCCAGCACCAGCGCCACCAGCACCGCGATCATGACCGTGGCCCGGCCGGTGATCGCCCGGGGCCGGGGCGCGACGGTGCGTTTGGCGGCCGCGCCCTTGGTCGCCGCGGTGCGTTTCGCGGCCATCGGGCGGGCCTGCCGGGCCACCCGCGGCTCGACCCGGGTGGACGACGTGTCGCGCACGCGAACACGCTGCGTGGGGCGGGACGCGCGGCCGGGGCGGCGCGCCGGACCCTGGCCGCTCGGCGTGCGGCGCTGCGTCATCCCTGCCCTCCCCCGTCATGGAGTTGCGGCACCTGCCACCGCGAACCTATGCCCCGGCGCGTCGATGCCACAACTCCATGATCCGACGATGCGGGACTACGCGGTGCGGTAACGCGGGAACGCGCCCGCTCCGGCGTACCGGGCCGCGTCGCCCAGCTGCTCCTCGATGCGCAGGAGCTGGTTGTACTTGGCGACCCGGTCGGACCGGGCCGGCGCGCCGGTCTTGATCTGGCCGGAGCCGACCGCGACGGCGAGGTCGGCGATGGTGACGTCTTCGGTCTCACCGGACCGGTGGCTCATCATCGTCTTGAGGCCGTTGCGGTGGGCCAGGTCGACCGCGTCCACCGTCTCGGTCAGCGAGCCGATCTGGTTCACCTTGACCAGCACGGCGTTGGCGGCCTTCTCGGCGATGCCGCGGCCGATCCGGGTCGGGTTGGTGACGAACAGGTCGTCGCCGACGATCTGGATCTTGTCGCCGAGCTGCGCGGTCATCGCGCTCCAGCCGGCCCAGTCCTCCTCGGACAGCGGGTCCTCGATGGAGACGATCGGGTACGTCTCGGCCAGCTTGGCGTAGTAGTTGATCATCTCCTCGGACGACTTGGGAGCGCCCTCGAAGACGTACGAACCGTCCTTGTAGAACTCCGTCGCGGCCACGTCCATGGCCAGCACGATGTCGGTGCCCAGGGTGAAGCCGGCGGCCTGCACGGCCTCGGCGATCAGGTCGAGCGCGGCCGCGTTGGTCGGCAGGCTCGGCGCGAAGCCGCCCTCGTCGCCCAGCCCGGTGGACAGACCCTTCTTCTTCAGCACCGACTTCAGCGCGTGGTAGACCTCGGCGCCGGTGCGGAGCGCCTCGGAGAACGTGGCGGCGCCGATCGGCGCGACCATGAACTCCTGCACGTCGACGTTCGAGTCGGCGTGGGCGCCGCCGTTGAGGATGTTCATCATCGGGACCGGCAGCAGGTGGGCGTTCGGGCCACCCAGGTAGCGGTAGAGCGGCAGCTGCGCCGAGAGGGCGGCGGCCTTGGCCACGGCCAGCGACACGCCGAGGATCGCGTTGGCGCCCAGCTCCGACTTGTCCGGGGTGCCGTCCAGCTCGAGCATCTTGGCGTCGATCAGGCGCTGCTCGTCGGCCTCGTAGCCGATCAGCTGCTCGGCGATCTGCTCCTCGACGTTCTCGACCGCCTTGGTCACACCCTTGCCCAGGTAGCGGCCCTTGTCGCCGTCGCGCAGCTCGATCGCCTCGAACGCGCCGGTGGACGCGCCGGACGGAACCGCGGCGCGGCCGATCGAGCCGTCGTCCAGCCCGACCTCGACCTCGACGGTGGGGTTGCCTCGCGAGTCGAGGATCTCCCGGGCGACGATCACTTCGATGGTGGCCATCTGTCGTGTGGCTCCTTGTGCTCGTACGGCTGCCTGTGTCGCGCTCCCGGGGCCCTTCGTCGCGTCGCCGGGGCATCATGGCTACTTCGTCACCGGAAGGGTATCGAGCCCGCGGGCCCGCCATGTCAGCGGCTGTTTTTTGTCCGATATGCGGCACGGATTTCCCTCATGCCGGTGGCCGGGCGGCCGATGTCGGCCAGCATGAGCGAACACGTGCTTCCCGAGGCCGGCGCCGACGTCGAACTCACCGCGGCGTGCTGCGACCCGGTGCCCGGCGTCCGCGTGGTCGCGACCGAGTCCGGCCTGCTCACCCTGTCGCTCGCCCTGGCGGCCGTGCCCCAGGCCGGCTCGAACGTCACCCTCCGGTGGCCGGCCGGCATCCGCGGCCGCTACTCCCTGCCGGTGCACGTCGCCCAGGTCGACGAGAACCGGATCCAGGTCCGCCCGATCGGCCGGGCCGAGATCGAGCAGCAGCGCAACTTCGTCCGCGGCGGCGGCGGGGAACAGGTGATGCTGCGCCGGCCGGGCCTGCCCGACGTGTACGGCTGGATCCGCGACATCAGCGAGCAGGGCGTCCGTGCCCACTTCGAGGACATCATCCTGGCCGAGCGGGAGGAGATCCGGCTGCGCGTGCAGCTCGACGACGAACTGGTCGACGTCGCCGCCCTGACCGGCAAGATCGCGTCGCTGCGGCAGACCGTCCCGGTCCACGGCCCGATGAGCGTGGAGGTCGTCGCCACCCTCCAGCCGGACGAGCACCAGGCCCAGCAGATCCGCCGGTACGTCATGCGGCAGCAGGTGCTGACGCGCGCCCGGAGCGCGGGATAGCGGTTTGCACCGTGGTGCCCGATCCGCTTAGGTGTTGCACGTGCCAGCCATCCGCCGCGCCCTCCCCGCGCTCCTCGCCGGCTGGCTGCTGCTCACCGGCTGCGGCGACCTGCCGGCCGCGTCGGCCCAGGGCCTGGCCGGGAACGACCTGGTCGGCGCGATGGTGACCCAGCTCACCGCCTCGGCCGGCCTCACCTACACGGCCGGCTACCACCTGGCCGGCGGCACCACGGCCACGTTCACCCAGGCGCAGAAACCCCTGCGACAGGGGTACGACTATCCGGGCGGCCGCCTCGTCGTCAGCTCGTCCGAGGTCACCGACTGCCGCGGCGCCTCCCGGCCGGCCTGCACGCTGACCAGCCCGCCCGCGACCGGCTCGCTGCCGCCGGCGCTGTCCGCGGTCCAGTCCACCGGCCTCGTCCCGCCGCCCGTGGTGATCAAGCTGCTGAACACGGCGGCCCTCGACCAGAACGTCACGATCGCCCCTCGCGACACCACCATCGCCGGCCACCACGCCACCTGCCTCGACCTGACCGGCATCGACAACGCGGCCGCCCGTGACCTCGGCGTCTGCGTCACCAACGACGGCGTGCTGGGCAGCTTCAAGGGCATGATCGCCGGCCGGCAGGCCGACATGACCATGACCGAGTACGACCCCACGGCCCGATACACGGCCTTCACCCCGCCGCCGGGCGCCCGCTTCCCCTAGGCGGTGTTCAAAACCCGGCCAGGGCTGCGGCGTGGCCGGGTTATGAAACACGGCCCAGCCACTTCGGGGGCGGTCAGACGCCCAGCAGCGTGCGCAGGTGGCGCGGCGGCGGGGAGCCGTGCGCGAGCATCGCGTCGTGCCAGGCCTTGGGCGTCGCGCCGAACGGGCGGGCGGCGGCGATGGCCGCGATCTCGGTGTAGCCGACGAAGTAGGTGGAGAGCTGGGTCGAGGTGAGCAGGGCCCGCCGCCACTTGCCGGCCGCCTCCCCCGCCTCCTGGAAGCCGACGTCCGTCATCAGGGCCATCGCCTCGGCCTCGGACAGGTCCTCGCAGTGGACCAGCTGGTCGAGGACGGCGTTGAGGCTGGTGCGCAGCTGCATCTTGAGTTGTTGCATGCGCACCGGCAGGCCGCCGAAGCCGAGGCCGGCCATCAGCTCCTCGGCGTACACGGCCCAGCCCTCGACGAACGGACCGGAACCGCCGATGGCCCGGACCCGGGTGCGGCCGCGGAACCGGCGCGCATGCGCGATCTGCAGGAAGTGGCCCGGCATGGCCTCGTGCACGGTCAGGTTGCGGACCATGTGGTCGTTGTACTCGCGGTAGAGCGACTCGGCCCGCTCCGGCGACCAGTCACCGGGCGCGGGCGCGATGCAGTAGAACGTGGGCAGCCCGGCCGGCTCGAACGCCCCGGGTGAGTCGCAGTAGGCGACGGCCACCCCGCGGGCGAACTCCGGCATCTCCTCGATCACCAGCGGGTCGTCGACCAGCGTCAGCAGGTCGTGGTCGCGGACGAACGCGGTCGCCTCGTCCAGGCTGACCCGGGCCAGGCCGACGATCGTGTCGCCGTCCGGGTGATCGTCGGCGAGCCGGGCGAGCGCCTCGCGCACCGACCCGCCGGCGGCCAGCTCCCGAAGCTCGGCCCCGGCCGCCTCCACGTTGCGCCGGGCCCGGGACAGCACCTCGGCCGCGGGCAGCTCGGTGTCGAGCGTGTGCCACAGCCGCGCCTCCCACAGCCGGCGGCCCAGGCGAGGGTCGCGGCCGGGCACGTCCAGCCGGGTGCGCAGCCAGTCGCCGAACTCGGCCAGGGCGGCGGTCGCGGCGGCGGCGGCCGGTTCGACCGCGGCCCGCAACGCCGGCTCCTGGTCGAGCAGGCCGGGCACCTGGCCCTCGATCAGCCGGGCGACCCCGGCGAACTGGCCGATCGCCGTCTCCACGTGGATCCGCGGCATGTCCCGCAGCACCGCGCGGGCGGTGGCCAGCGCGTCGGGGATCGCCGCGAGCCGGCCCCCGAGGCTGGCCAGCCGCTCGGGCAGCGGCGCGAAGGGCCGGGCGATCAGCCCGTGGAGCAGTCCGCCGGGGTTGTGCAGCAGCGGGTTCCACTCGTGCTCGCGCACGTCGGTCAGCTCGAACAGCCCCCGCTCGACCCGGGCCGAGAGGATCGCGTGGTCGACCTGCTCCTCGGCGTCGAACGCGTCCGGGTCGATGCCGGCCAGCGCGTCGGCGGCCTCACGGAGCATGGTGACCCGCTCGGCCACGGCCCCCGGCGACAGGTCGGGCAACCGATCGTCGTAGCGGTGGTCCCCGACGTAGGAGGCCAGGCGCGGGTCGCTCTCCAGGAGCGCGTCAACGATCCGCTCGGCGGTGTCCACGAAGTCCGGCATGTCAGCAACCTACTCGGCGGCGCGCACCCGCGCGGCGTAGGCCAGGGTGGCCTCGCGCAGCGCCTGCTCGGGATCGCCGCCGGCCTCGCGCGCCTCGGCCACCAGCCGGAGCAGCGTCGAACCCAGCGAGTCGTCGGCCGGCAGCGGCACGGACAGGCCGGCGCGGGACGTGCGCTGCAGGATCTTGGCCGCCAGGGCCAGCGCCGGCTGGGACAGGGCCACGCCGTCCAGGGCCGAGTCGCGCGCCTTCTCCTGCTTCTTGATGCGTTCCCAGTTGTCGATGATGTTCTCGACCGAGTCGACCTGCTCGCCGGCGAAGACGTGCGGGTTGCGGCGGATCATCTTGTCGACCAGGGTGCCGGCCACGTCGTCGACGTTCCAGGCCGACTCGCCCGGCAGGTTCTCGGCCAGGCGGGCGTGCAGCACGACCTGGAGCAGCACGTCGCCGAGCTCCTCGCGCAGGGCGTCGAGGTCGTTCTCGGCGATCGCGTCGTAGGCCTCGTAGGCCTCCTCGAGCAGGTACTGGGCCAGGCTCTGATGGGTCTGCTGCAGTTTCCACGGGTCGCCGCCGGGCGAGGCCAGTCGGTCCATCACGGCGACGGCGTCGAGCAGGCGGGCGCCGGGCGGGTCCCAGGAGCCGTACATCAGCTCCATCTCGGCGAGCTGAGGCTCGCGGGCCAGCCGGAGACCGAGCTGCCGGGCGAAGTCCTGGTCGCCGGTCGGGCCGGCCAGCCAGACCACGGTCTCGTGGGTCGCGAGCTCGCCGACCAGCGCCTCGACATCCGGGCCCAGGACGGTCACCGGCACACCGGCCGCAACCCAGGCGTCGCCGGCGGCGGCCGAGTACACCGGATGGGCCCGGACCAGGTCCCAGGCCGCCGCGGTCAGCAGGCCGGTCGGTAGCCGCGGCGACGTGACCAGCAGGACGATGCGACCGGGCATCAGGACTTGTTCAGCACCGTCGCGTCGTCCTGGTCGACCAGCGGGATGGACACCAGGTTGAGCGGCTTGTTGTCGGGGCCGTTCTCGGCGTACACCGGGATCTCGCCGCTCGCGAACCGCGGGTTGATCTTCAGGTCGGCCTTGTCCCACTCGGTCTGCAGGTCTTTCTTGACGTTCAGCGCGCGGCCCAGCGTCTGCAGCGCCTCGGCCGACACGCTGGACTTGAACTCTTGATAGGTCAGGCCGGGCTTCATCTGACCGGTCTCCTCGAAGACCTCGAACACGTGCTTGACGTCGGCGTCCGGCGGGGTGCCCGGCTGTGCGGCCTGGAGCAGGCTGTTCAGCAGCAGGCGGCTCTCGCCGTAGAGGCGGACGTATTCCGCGTTGCCGGGCACGCCGATGCTGGCGCCGATCTCTTGAAGCGGCACGTCGGCCGGGAGCCGCACGTTCTTCGCCTTCGCGACCCGGGTGACCAGGTCGTGGGTGACCATCGCGCTGACCACCTCGGGCATGCTCACCGGCGCCGGGGCGGGTGCCCCGGAGGCGCCCGCGGCGGCCGGCTGGGCGGCCTTCTTGGCCGTCAGGTCGTCGAAGACGTGCTGCGCGTCGGCCACCGAGATCGTCCGGTCGCCGATGTAGGCGGCCACGTCGGGCTCGGACCGGCAGGCGGACAGCCCGCCGATGGCCAGGGCGGCGGCGACGGCGACGGACGCGAGACGGCGGGCACGCTGCATGCCGATGACTCTCTCACGTCCCTCAGGAGGCATGCTGGCGACCCCCGGAAGTGGCGGGCTCCCCGAGCACGTCCTTCAGCAGCTGCGCACACCACTGGAGCAGCGCCTGGTCGCGCAGCGGTTCGCCGCCGACCCGCCGGGTCATCGGCCGGGGCACGCTGACCTGGTCGTTGACCGACTTGTAGACGGAGTCGGGGTGGTACCGCTTCAACCGCATCTGCTTCGAGTCGAGCAGCGGCAGGGGCGAGAAACGCAGGTGCTTCCCCTGTACGGAGACATCGGTCAGGCCGTAGGTGCGGGCGAGCTGCCGGAACCGGGCCACCGCGATCAGGTTCGCGACCGGCTCGGGCGGCTCGCCGTACCGGTCGGTCATCTCGGCGACCACCTCGTCGAGGCGGGCGGTGTCCCGTGCCTCGGCCAGCTTCCGGTACATCTCCAGCCGCAGCCGTTCCACGTTGATGTATTCGGTCGGCAGGTGCGCGTCCACCGGCAGGTCGATCTTGACCTCGGTCTCCTCCTCCGGCCGCTCCCCCTTGAACTGCTGCACCGCCTCGCCGACCATCCGCACGTAGAGGTCGAAGCCGACGCCCTCGATGTGCCCGGACTGTTCGCCGCCGAGCAGGTTGCCGGCGCCGCGGATCTCCAGGTCCTTCATCGCCACGTACATGCCGGCGCCCAGTTCGGTGTGCTGGGCGATGGTGGCCAGCCGCTCGTGCGCCTGCTCGGTCAGCGGCTTCTCACGCGGGTAGAGGAAGTAGGCGTACGCCCGCTCGCGGCCCCGGCCGACCCGGCCGCGGATCTGGTGCAGCTGGGAGAGGCCGAGCAGGTCGGCGCGCTCGACGATGAGCGTGTTGGCGTTCGGGATGTCGATGCCGGACTCCACGATGGTGGTGGAGACGAGCACGTCGAACTCCTTCTCCCAGAAGCCGACCATGACCTTCTCCAGGGCGTCCTCACCCATCTGCCCGTGCGCCACCGCGATTCGCGCCTCGGGCACCAGCTCGCGCAGCCGGCGGGCCGCCCGGTCGATCGACTCGACCCGGTTGTGCAGGAAGAACACCTGGCCGTCACGGAGCAGCTCGCGATGGATGGCCGCGGCGACCTGCTTGTCGTCGTACCCGCCGACGAAGGTGAGCACCGGGTGCCGTTCCTCCGGCGGGGTGGCGATCGTGGACATCTCCCGGATGCCGGTGATCGCCATCTCCAGCGTCCGCGGGATCGGGGTGGCCGACATGGTCAGCACGTCGACCGACGCGCGCAGCGCCTTGAGCTGTTCCTTGTGCTCGACGCCGAACCGCTGCTCCTCGTCCACGATGATCAGGCCGAGGTTCTTGAACCGGGTCGAGTTGGCCAGCAGCCGGTGGGTGCCGATCAGGATGTCGGCGGTGCCGTCGGCCGCCTTCTCCAGGGTGTGCTTGGCCTCGGTCGGGGTCTGGAACCGGGACAGCTGCCGGATCTCCACCGGGAACTGGTTCATCCGCTCGGTGAACGTGTTGAAGTGCTGCTGGGCCAGCAGGGTGGTGGGCACCAGGATGGCCACCTGCTTGCCGTCCTGCACCGCCTTGAACGCCGCCCGGACCGCGATCTCGGTCTTGCCGTAACCGACGTCGCCGCAGATCAGCCGGTCCATCGGGACCGCCTTCTCCATGTCGTCCTTGACCTCGTGGATCGCCGAGAGCTGGTCCGGCGTCTCGGTGTAGGGGAACGCGTCCTCCAGCTCGCGCTGCCACGGCGTGTCCGGCCCGAACGCGTGGCCTTGGGACGCCTGCCGGGCGGCGTACAACTGGATGAGCTGGGCGGCGATCTCGCGCACCGCCTTCCGCGCCCGCGCCTTGCTCTTCTGCCACTCCGAGCCGCCCATCTTGTGCAGCGTCGGCGACTCGCCACCGACGTAGCGGGAGAGCTGGTCGAGCTGGTCGGTGGGCACGAACAGCCGATCGCCGGGCTGGCCCCGCTTGGACGGCGCGTACTCGATGACCAGGTACTCCCGCTCGGCGCCGTTGACCACCCGCTGGACGAGCTCGATGTAGCGGCCGATGCCGTGCTGTTCGTGCACGACGTGGTCGCCCATCTTGAGCTCGAGCGGGTCGATCGTGTTGCGCCGCCGGGACGGCATCTTGCGCATGTCCTTGGTGCTGGCGCCGCGCCCGCCGGAGATGTCGTTGCCGGTGATGATCGCGAGCCGGGCCGGCTCGTCGACGAAGCCGTGGTTGAGCCCGCCGCAGGTGATCAGCAGCTGGCCCGGCTCGATCGCGGCCGGGATGCTGTCCACCGGGGTGACGCCGAGGCCGGCGTCGCGCAGCAGCTCGGTGGCGCGCTGGGCGGTGCCGTGCCCCTCGAAGACCAGCGCGATCGCCCAGCCGTCGGTCACCCATCCGGACAGATCGGCAGCGAGACGCGCGGTGTCACCGTGATAGAGCGGCACCGGCTGGGCCGACAGAGCGATCGCATCGCCCAGATCCGGCGAGACTTCGACGGTCTCGGTTGCGAGCCACGGCGTTTCGTCGGATCGGTCAGGTTCTTCGGAGGCCAGGCCGAACGGCGACACCGTCCACCATGGCTGGTGCAACGTGGTGGCGTGCGACCGCACGTCGGCCAGGGTCCGGAACGCCGCCGCCCCCACGTCGATCGGCGCCTGCCCACCCACGGCGGCCGCGGCCCAGGAGGCTTCGAGGAACTCGGCCGAGGTACGCGTCAGGTCGTGCGCCCGGGTCCGGATCCGCTCCGGGTCGCAGAGCAGCACATGCGTTCCCGGTGGCATGCAGTCGATCAGGAGCTCCATGCTGTCCGTCCCCTGGAGCAGGGCCGGCGCCAGCGACTCCATCCCCTCGACCGGGATGCCGTCGGACAGCTTGTCGAGGATCTCGCCCAGCTCCGGGTGTTCCACGGCCAGCTCGAAGGCCCGGGTCCGCACCTCGGGCGTCAGCAGCAGCTCGCGGCAGGGCGGCGCCCACAGCCGCCGCACCGGATCGATGGTCCGCTGGTCGGCCACCGCGAAGGTGCGGATCTCCTCGATCTCGTCGCCCCAGAACTCGACCCGGGACGGGTGTTCGTCGGTCGGCGGGAAGACGTCCAGGATGCCGCCCCGGACCGCGAACTCGCCACGCTTGGTGACCAGGTCGACCCGGGCGTACGCCATGTCGGTGAGCCGCCGCGCGACCGCCTCGAGCTCGGCCTCGCCGCCGGTCGTCAGCTCCACCGGCTCGAGGTCGCCGAGGCCCTTGAGCTGCGGCTGAAGCAGGCTACGGACCGGCGCCACGATGACCCGCAACGCCTCGCCGGGCGCCGGGTGGGCCAGCCGTCGCAACACGGCCAGCCGCCGGCCGACGGTGTCGGAGCGTGGCGACAACCGCTCGTGCGGCAGCGTCTCCCACGACGGGTAGACCGCCACCGCGGCCGGGTCGATCAGGCAGCCGAGCGCGTCGGCCAGGTCGTCGGCCTCGCGGCTGGTGGCGGTGACCGCGAGCACCGGGCGCGAGGCGCCGCCGCTGCCGGCCGGCGAGGCGACGGCGGCGACCACGAACGGGCGCAGCGAGGCGGGCGCGGTGAGGTCGAGGGCGTCGGAGTCGACCCCGCCCTTACGAGCGAGGTCACGGGCGCGGGCGAGCCCACGGTCGCGCAGGGCGGCCGGGATCAGACCGGACAGTTGCACGGAAGGAACTCCTAAGCAGGCACGGCGAGCAGCCCCACGCCCAGGAAGGACGGGGGGTACGCCACCCAGCTTAGTCCGCCCCGCGAGCAGGAAACGTGAGTCACCGCTATCGGACAACATGTCCGACATGGGCGTCTATACGTAACCAAGACTCCCCGATCACTGTTGCCAATTTCCGGGGAGGACAGTGCTGATGACGAATCGAGCTTTGCGCATCTTATTGCTCGTCTCAGCTTTCAACGGCCTGAGCCAACGCGTGTGGTGCACGCTGCGCGAGGCCGATCATGACGTCGGTGTCCTGCTCGCCACGAGTCCGAAAGACATGATCGAGGGGGTACGCGCCGCGCGTCCCGACCTCATCCTGTGCCCGTTCCTCAAGGAACGGGTGCCGGCCGAGGTGTGGCAGAACTGGCGCACCGTGATCATCCATCCCGGCCCGGTCGGCGACCGCGGCCCGTCCTCACTGGACTGGGCGATCGCCGACGGCGCGCGCCGCTGGGGCGTGACCGCGCTCCAGGCGGTCGAGGAGATGGACGCCGGGCCGATCTGGGCCACCCGCACGTTCCCCCTTCCCGCGGCCCCGCCGCGCAAGTCGTCGCTCTACACCGGCCCGGTGGCCGACGCCGCCCTGGAGTGCGTGGCCGAGGTCCTGGCCAAGGCGGCCGACCCGGACTTCCAGCCGGTGCCCACCGACGACATGCCGACCGAGGTGCCCGGCACCCGGCTGCGCCCGGCGATGCGCCAGGAGGACCGCGCGTTCGACTGGGCCGACCCGACGGAGGACATTCTGCGGCGGATCCGCGCGGCCGACGGCGCACCCGGTGTGCGGACCTCGGTGGCCGGGCTCGATGTCTTCGCCTACGACGCGCACCGCGGCCCGGCCCGCACCGGCCCGCCCGGCACGCTGCTGCGCCGCCGGCAGGGCGCGGTGCTGGTCGGCACCGGCGACGGCAGCCTCTGGCTGGGCCACCTGCGCGTGCCGGACGGCGTCAAGCTGCCCGCCGCGCGGCTGCTCGGCAAACGGCTGCGCGACGTGCCGGACGCTCCCCTGCCCCCGGGCGTCGAGCCGGAGTCGCCGGCCGCGTACCGGCAGATCCGCTACCGGCGGGCCGGCCGGGTGGGCTGGCTGACGTTCGACTTCTACAACGGCGCGATGTCGGCCGGGCACTGCCGGCGATTACTCGCGGCCCTCCGGCACGCCGCCGCGCAGAGCACCGACGTGCTGGTGCTGCGCGGCGGCACCGACTCGTTCAGCAACGGCATCCACCTGAACGTCATCGACGCCGCCCCGGACCCGGCTGCCGCCGCGTGGGCCACCATCCGGGCCGTCAACGAGGTGTGCCGGGAGATCATCACGTGCACGCGGCAGGTGGTGATCGCCGGGTACGCGGGCAGCGCCGGCGCCGGCGGGGTGATGCTCGGGCTCGGCGCCGACGTGGTCGCGGCCCGCTCCGGGATCGTCCTCAACCCCTACTACGACATCGGCCTGTACGGGTCGGAGCTGCACACGTACTCACTCCCCCGCCGGGTCGGCGCGGAGACGGCCCAGCGGCTGATCGACGACAAGCTGCCGGTCAGCGCCGGACAGGCGGCGTCGCTGGGGCTGGTCGACGAGGTCGGCCCGCGGCACCCCGAGGCGTACACGGAGTGGCTGGCCGAGCTGGCCGCCGAGCTGGCCGAGCCGCGGGCCGCCAAGGCGAGGCGCGCGGCCAAGGCCCGGCGGCTGTCCGGTGAGCGGGTGCCGCTGGACGTGTACGAGGCCCGCGAGCTGGCCGAGATGAGCCGGGACATGTGGGCCGACCGGTCCGGGTTCGCCGCCGCCCGCCGCGCGTTCGTGAGCAAGCAGCGGCCGGCCTCCACGCCGGACCGGCTGCTGATGACGCCGGCCGGCCCGGGTAGGCCGATCGCCCGGCCCCGGATCACCGACGACGGCGACGGCCGGCCCGCGGTCCGCCCGGCCGTGCCCGTGTCCGCGTGAGCCTCAAACCACCCCTGGACCCGGCCGCCGTACGGGCGCTCACCGCCAAGACCGTCAAGCTGCCCCAGCGCTACGGCTACAGCGCGTACAGCGTGCTGGCCGGCCCGGCCGCCACCGCCGAGGAGGCGGGCGGCCGGGTGGAGATGCGCCGGCTGTCCCGCCGCCGCCCGTTCCTCACCCTGCTGATCACCGTGTTCGCGTTCGCCTTCGAGAGCACGTTCTTCGGCTGGCTGCTGCTCAAGATCGAGGTGCCCGACCACGACCTGCGCCCGATGCTCTACGCCGCGACCGTCTTCATGATCGCGGCGACCGCCCTGATCGAGCTGTTCCGGCTGGTCAACGTCGTGACGTTGTGCCTGTCCACGCTGTGGGCGCGGGATCCGCGGCCGATCGTGCCGGACGCGACGCTGCGGGTGGCCTTCCTGACCACGATCGTGCCGGGCAAGGAACCGGTCGAAATGGTCGAGCGCACGTTGCGGGCCGCGATCGACGTCCGGCACGCCGGGCCGTACGAGGTGTGGCTGCTTGACGAGGGCGACGACGCCGAGGTGAAGGCGATGTGCGGGCGCCTCGGCGTGCGGCACTTCACCCGCAAGGGCCGGCCCGATCGCAACACCGCCGCGGGCGAGTTCAAGGCCCGGACCAAGCACGGCAACTACAACTCCTGGGTACGCGAGCACGGCGACGCGTACGACGTCTTCGTGTCGGTCGACCCGGACCACGTGCCGCAACCGAACTTCTGCGAGCGGCTGCTCGGCTACTTCCGCGACCCGGACGTGGCGTTCGTGGTGGGCCCGCAGATCTACGGCAACTACGACAACGTGGTGACCCGCTGGGCCGAGTCGCAGCAGTACCTGTTCCACTCCCTGCTCCAGCGGGCCGGCAACCGGCGCGGCATCGCCATGCTGGTCGGCACCAACAACGCTGTCCGGATCAAGGCCCTCACCTCGATCGGCGGCCTGCAGGACTCGATCACCGAGGACATGGCCACCAGCCTGGTCGTGCACGCGACCCGGAACCCGGCCACCGGCCGGCGCTGGCGCTCGGTCTACACCCCGGACGTGCTGGCCGTCGGCGAGGGCCCGTCCACCTGGACCGACTACTTCAGCCAGCAGCACCGCTGGTCGCGCGGCACCGACGAGGTGGTGGTCCGGCAGTTCGCGCGGATGATCCCGCGGCTCGGCCTGGGCCGGGCGCTGCACTACGGCCTGCTGATGTCGTACTACCCGCTGACCGCGCTGGCCTGGCTCCTCGGTGCGGCCAACGCCGCCTGCTACCTGGTGCTGGGCGCCGAGGGGGTGCAGGTTCCGCATCAGGTGTGGCTGATGCTGTACGTCGACGCGGCGCTGTTCCAGGTCGGCCTGTACGTCTTCAACCGGCGGCACAACATCAGCCCGCACGAGGAGGCCGGCTCGTCCGGGCTGTCCGGGATGCTGGTCTCCACCCTGTGCGCGCCGATCTACGTGGCGTCGTACGCCGGCGCGCTGCTGCGCCGCAAGGCCGGTTTTGTGGTCACGCCCAAGGGCGACTCGGCCAGCCCGGACCGGCTCGCCACCTTCCGCCACGGCCTGGTCTGGGCCGCCTTCTACGCCGCTCTGCTGCTGATCGCGCCGCTGGCCGGGCACGTGGACGGCGCCATGTGGGTGTGGCCCGCGGTCAACATCGTCATCTGTCTCACGCCCACGATCGTCTGGGCCTTGCGAAAGGGAGGAACAGCGTGAAGCCCCGCCCCCGCCCCACTCTCGCCCGCCGGCTGGCGAGCGGCCTGGTCGCGCTCGCGGTGCTCGGCGTCGTCGCCGTGGTGAACCGCCCGATGGTCGCCGCCGGAAGCGAGGCGTTCCACGAGTTCAGCATCAACCGGCAGTCCTACAAGGAGCGTTACGGCCACTGGGCCCGGCTGCCCGTGCCCCCCGAGTTCCGGGTCAACGCCATCCACGCCGCGCTGCTCAACACCGGGAAGGTGCTGATCATCGCGGGCAGCGGCAACAACCGGGAGGCGTTCCAGGCCGGCACCTTCCGGACGATCCTGTTCGACCCGGCCACCGACACGTTCACCGACGTGCCGACGCCGACCGACGTCTTCTGCGCCGGACACACCTTCCTGCCCAACGGCAACCTGCTGATCGCCGGCGGCACCAAGTCGTACGAGGTGCTGGAGACCGACATCAAGCACGCGGCCGGCGTACTCAAGATCAAGAATGAGTCGCCCGACCACGGGCCGCGGTTCTTCCCCAAGGGCACCCGGGTCACCTCTCCGACCGGGTACGTCTACCTCACCCGCGCCGACGTGACCGTGCCCGCGGCGACCAAGATGCAGCACGGCCGGCAGTGGATGGTGCACGCCGGCCAGGCCGAGGTGTGGGTCGACGCCGAGCTGGCCGGCAACGCGCCGATCGTCCGGCGGCCGGCCCAGTACCGGGTCGCCGACCTGAGCGGCGATGTCTACGGGCTGGCCGACAAGATCACCCGGGAGAAGCAGGAGTACGGCGGCGACAAGACGTCGTACGAGTTCGACCCGCGCACCGAGCGCTACGTCCGGGTCGGCGACCTGGTGAAGCACCGCTGGTATCCGACGCTGACCGAACTGCCCGGCGGCAACGTGCTGGCCGTGTCCGGTCTGGACGAGTTCGGCAGGATCCTGCCCGGCGACAACGAGAAGTACGACCCGGCCACCCGGCGCTGGACCGCGGCGCCGGAGCTGAAGCGGGTGTTCCCGACGTACCCGTCACTGCATCTGATGGCCGACGGGCGGCTGTTCTACTCGGGCTCCAACTCCGGGTACGGCTCGGACACCGTCGGGCGTACCCCCGGCATCTGGAACGTGCGCACCAACCGCTTCTCCGACGTGGCCGGCCTGCGGCAACCGCAGATGACCGAGACCAGCTCGTCGGTGCTGCTGGCGCCGGCCCAGAAGCAGAAGGTGATGATCCTCGGCGGCGGCGAGGTGGGCGAGTCGCCGGTGTCGACCGCGCGGACCGACGTCATCGACCTCACCCAGAACCGGCCGCGCTACCGCCCGGGACCCGACCTGCCGGCCCCCGCGCGCTACCTCAGCACCGTCCTGCTGCCGGACGACTCGGTGCTCACCACCGGCGGCTCGTCCGGCTACCGGGGCGGCGCCTACCAGGGCCGGGCGCGCAGCGACCTGTTCAACGCCCAGCTCTACCGGCCGACCACGAACCGCTTCGAGCGGCTGGCCGACTCGACCGTCGGGCGCAACTACCACTCCGAGGCGATCCTGCTGCCCGACGGCCGGGTGATCACCATGGGCAGCGACCCGCTCTACGACCGCACCGGCCGCAATCCCGGCACCTTCGAGCAGCGCGTCGAGGTGTTCAGCCCGCCCTACCTGTTCCGCGGCGCGCGGCCCGCTCTGACCAGCGGCCCGGCGTCGATCAGCCGCGGCGGCAAGGCCTTCTTCGGAACGCCGTCCCCGCGCCGGATCGTCGGGGCGCGGCTGATGCGGCCCAGCGCGGTCACCCATGTCACCGACGTCGACCAGCGTTCGGTCGCAGCGTCCGTGGCCGCGGCGCCCGGCGGCGTCACCCTCACCGTCCCGTCCGGCCGCGGGCTGGTGCCGTCCGGCTGGTACATGGTGTTCCTGGTCGACGATCGCGGTGTGCCGTCGGCCGGCCGCTGGGTGAAGGTGCGCTGATGGCGACCCACGCCCGGGTGGGGCGGCGGGCGTGGCTCGCGGTTTCGGTCGCCCTCGCCGCCGTGGCCGTGGGCGCCTCCCTCGTGGTGGCCAGCTCGCCCGAACCGCCGGTCTACTCATCGCCCGCGTCTCCCATGCCCTCACACACCGTGCCCGCCTCGGAGTTCTATGTGGACCCGGCGGGTGCGGCCGCCGAGCAGGTGCGGGCCTGGGAGCAGACCGGGCGTACGGCCGACGCGGCGCTGCTGCGGAAGATCGCGGACCGGCCGGTCGCCACCTGGTTCGCCGACGCCGAGCCCGGGTTCGCGGTGCGCGCCCAGACCCTGGTCGGTGACGCCGCCCGGGCCGGCCGGCTGCCGGTGCTGACGCTCTACCACATCCCGCACCGGGACTGCGGCGGCCAGTCGGCGGGCGGGGCGCCGGACGGCCCGGCGTACCGCGACTGGATCGCGGCCCTGGCCACCGCCCTGGACGGGCATCGCGCGGTGGTGGTCCTGGAGCCGGACGCGGTGGCGCAGGCCGTGCAGGGGTGCCTGTCCGACACCCGGACGGCCGAGCGCTACGCGTTGCTGGCGCACGCGGTCGACACCCTGCGGGCGGTGTCCGGCGTGACGGTCTACCTGGACGCGGGCAACCCGTCCTGGATCCGGTCACCGGCGAAGATGACGGCCGGCCTGCGCAAGGCCGGCATCGCGCGGTCGCACGGCTTCGCCCTGAACGTGGCCAACTTCGAGACCACCACGGCCAACGTCCGCTACGGCACGGCCCTGTCCCGCATCCTCGGCGGCGCCCACTTCGTCATCGACACCAGCCGCAACGGCAACGGCCCGGCCCGGCCCGGCGCGGGCGACCAGCACTGGTGCAATCCGCCCGGCCGCAAGCTGGGCGAGGCGCCGACCCGGCGCACGGGTCACGCCCTGGTCGACGCCTACCTGTGGATCAAACGCCCCGGCGAGTCCGACGGCGCCTGCGGCCCGGACGCCCCGCCGGCCGGCGTGTGGTGGCCGGAGTACGCCCTCGACCTGGCCCGCTGAGGAACCGGCCCGCTGAGGAACCGGCCCGGTGAGGAACCGGCCCGCTGATTCGTTCAGCTCGCGGCCGGGGCCGGGGACCTCCGGCGGATGGAGTCGGCCTTGCACTCCTCGAACGTGGTGCACGTGAACACCAGGTCCTGGACGCCGGGCAGGGCCTTGAGCTCGGCCTGGAGCGGGGTGTCCCGGACGTTGCGAACCGCGGCCTGGTCCTTCATCTTCACCACGAAGGTCTCCGGCAGGTTCTCCGGCTCGAAGTTCTCCGGCATCTCCTGGTTCTGCTCGGCGAACATCTTCTTCATCTTCGCGTACGCCACGTCATGCCCCTCGAAGGTGACCGTGGTGACATCCGGCAGCGTCCGGAGGCGCGCCTCGACGGCCGCCTTCCGCTCCGCGGGGTTGTCGTCCCGCAGGAAGACCGAGAACTGGGCGTTCTCCTCGATGAGGCGTTCGATCTCCTCCTTCTTCTCGTCACGGTCGAGAAGACCGCAACCGGAGAGGCTCACGAGCGCGAGCAGGACGACGACCATGGTTCGGCGAAACACGGGGCGGAGGTTAGCAGCAGAGGCCGGCCGCCGCCCCGTGTGCGCCGGCGTTCAGTCCAGGCCGTGCAGGGGTGGCACGCGCAGGGTGCGCTCGCCGCCCGGCGTGCCGCCCAGGACGATCTTGCGCAGGGACGCGTTGTTGGTGGTGCGGAGCTCGGCCAGCTTGCCGTCCGGGTTGGCCTTGACCTCGACCCAGTACGTGCCGTTGGGCAGGTCGGTCACGTCGAAGGACTGGCCGGGCAGGTACTGGAAGTAGGTGTCGCCGTTGCCGATGTCGAGGCGCTCACGCACCCCGACCGCGGTGTTCTGGCCGCACGAGCTGGCCAGGTCGTTGTTCGGGGGCCGCCAGGCCGCGTTCGGCCGCAGGTAGTCGACCGGGTCGGTGTTGGCCAGGCAGAAGGCTTCCTTGCCGGAGCGCACGGCCAGGCTCCGGTCGGCGGTCAGCAGGTTGTACTGCGCGAAGTCGGTGAAGTGCCAGTGCAGGTGGCCGTCGCGCGGGTCCCACTCCATCGTCCCGGCCGGCCGGACTCCGACCTCGTTGCCGGCCGCGTCGTAGAAGTACTGGTAGGCGTCCATCAGGTCGGTTCCGCTCCGCCGGAAGCCGTCCACCAGCAGCGGCGACGTGCCGGCGTTCCAGACCGTGGCGGCGAACACCACGTTGGTGCGGCCCTCGACGGTGTCGAGGGCGATGTTCCAGGCGGGCAGCGATCGCAGGTCGGGGCGCGGTCCGGCGGCCGGCGCCGAGGCCAACGGCGTCGGGATCTTGGCCGGTGGCCGCAGGAACGGGTGGTACGCCGAGAGCTGCTTCGACGCGTCACCCTCGTGCGCGTGCTCGCTGCCGGCGGGAACGGGTTTCTTCCGGAGCCCGGCGTTCCGGTCGACCACGGTCAGATTGAGGTCGACGGTGGCGTCGGCGGGTGACACCCCCAGCCAGGCGCGATATTTCTCGGCCAGCCGGGCGGTGACCCGGTAGGAGCCGGGCGCCAGGTCGAACTGCGTGCCGTCCGGCTCGTAATACGGGAAGCTCTCGACCGGCGAGTTGTACCCGGCCTGGATGCCCCAGATCGAGCCGAGCACGAACGGGTTCTCGAGCCAGGCGCAGGCGAACGGGTAGGGCGTGGTCGCCGGCGCGTCCGGCCGGGTCCGCACCGACGTGTACGAGTTCGGGCACCAGGTCGACGTGTACTGCTTGACCACCGCGCCGGCCGGGTCGGCGATCGTGATGTCGAGGAAGTCCTTGAAGCCGGTCCATGAGGTGAACAACCCGTCCGGCAGCGGCGTGCGGACCCCGCCGACCACCTGCTCCACCTCGATCGGTTCGGCGTAGGTGTCGCGGTGGGCCTGGATCTCGAAGGCCTGTCGTCCGGCGATCAGGTTGATGCCGAAGTCCATCTGCAGGTCGACCTGACCCGGAGCCCATTCGTAGCGCTGGGCGATGACGTCGTGCCCGGAGACGGTGAAGGAGATCGCGGGTGGCTCGGCGGCCGGCGCCTGAGCGGCGCCGGTGACGGCCAAAAGCCCGACGGCCAGGAGTTTCGGAATGGAAGACATGGACACCCCCCGATGAATTCGGAGGGTGACCATATCAATCCAGATCGTTGATCACTGCCCAGTGACAACTACCTGCCACTCAGGCAACAGATCGGGCGTCTCAGCCCTCGATGCCGTGGACCGCGGGCACCTTCAGGGTGCGCTCGCCGCCGACCGTACCCCCGAGAACGATCTTGCGAAGCGACGAGTTGTTGGTCGTCTTCGTCTCGGCCAGCTTGTTCTCCGGGTTGGCCAGCGTCTGGATGTAGTAGGTGCCGTTCGGCAGATCGGTGATCTCGAAGGACTGACCCGGCCGGGACTGCGAGTAGGTGTCGCCGTTGCCGATGTCGAGCACCTCACGCACCGCCACCGCAGTGTTCGCACCACAGGAGGTGGACAGGTCGGTGTTCTCCGGGCGCCACTTGGCGTTCGGGATGGTGTAGTCGACCGCGTCGGTGTTGGCCAGGCAGAACGCCTCCTTGCCGGACCGCACGGCCAGGCTCTGGTCGGAGTTCAGCAGGTTGTACTGCGCGAAGTCGGTGAAGTGCCAGTGGAAGTGGCCCTCCCGCGGGTCCCACTCCATCGTCCCGGCCCCGACCGAGCCGACCTCTTTGCCGTTCTTGTCGAAGAAATACTGGTACGCGTCCATCAGATCGGTTCCGGTACGCCGGAAACCATCCACGACCAGCGGCGACGATCCGGCGTTCCAGACGGTGGCGCCGAAGTTGACGTACGTCTTGCCGTCCTCGTTCGACAGGTCGATGCCCCAGGCCGGCAGCGACCGCAGGTCCGGCTTCGGGCCGGCCTTCGGGGTGGCGGCCAGCGTCTTCGGCGCCTTGGCCGGCGGGCGGAAGTTCGGGTCGAACGCCGACACCTGCACCGACGCGTCGCCCTGACCGTCGTGCTCGCTGTGCTCGCCGCGCAGCGCCGCCTTGCCCGGGGGCAGCTCGTCACCGACGGCCGCGGCCTTGACCGCCGCCTTGGCCCGGATCGCGCCCTCCGGCTCGCCGCCCCGGTCGACCACGGAGTCCACGACGGTCACGTTCAGGTCGACCGTGGCGCTCTCGGCCGGCACGGCCAGCCACGAACGGAACTTCTCGTTCAGCTTGATCGTGATCTGGTACTTGCCCGCGGGCAGGTCGAACTGCTCGGCGTCCGGGTCCTGCCAGTCGAAGCGGGGCGTGGCCTCGATCGCGGCGTTGTAGCCGGCCTGCACACCCCAGACCGACCCGAGGATGAAGGGGTTCCCGCCGGCGCAGGACTGCGGGTACGGCGTCGACGACGGCGCGTCGGGCCGGGTCCGCAGCGAGTTCCAGGTGTTCGGGCACCAGTCGGTGCTGTACTCCCGGACCGTGGCGCCCGCGGTGTCCTTGATCGTGACCGCGGTGAAGTCCTGGAAGCCGTCGAACGTGGTGAACAGCCCGTCCGGCAGCGCCACCGACGCCTTCTTGCCGTCGGCGCCGGTCACCTCCTGGGTGGCCACGATGGGCTGCGAGTAGGAGTTCCGCTTGGCCCGGATCTCGAACGGCTGCTTGCCGGCGATCAGGTTGACGCCGAGGTCGAAGTCCATCCAGGGGGTGCCGTCCTCGACGTACCGCGTGACGGTCACGTCGTGCGTGGCGGCGCGGAACGCCAGGGCGGGCAGGTCCTCCGCCGCGCTCGCGATGCCGTACCCGGCTCCGGCGAGAGCCAACGCGGCGGTCACCGCGCCGGCGGTCAGCACCCGGGTGCGGTTCTTTCGAGTGGACATGGGTCCCCTTCGATTCGTTGGTGGAGCGCACAGGTAATCGGATGGGATGTGAGGTGGCGGTGAGGTCGTATGAGACTTGCCTCAAAGCACCCAGCCCGGGACCCGTGCCGATACCATCGCGGGAGTCGGGACAGCGCTGTCCGCCGTACGCCGTCTTTCGTACGCCGTCTTTAAGGAGCGCTGAGGTGACCGACCAGCAGGGGCACATCGATCCAGAGGGCCCCGACGCGGCTCTCCGCGCCGACATCCGCCGCATCGGCAAACTGCTCGGCCAGACCCTGGCCCGGCAGGAGGGCCCGCCGCTCCTCGACCTCGTCGAAGAGGTCCGCGCGCTGGTCCGGCAGGACCCGCTCGCGGCCGCCGAGCGACTGACCGCGATGGACGTGACCACCGGGACCAAGCTGGCCCGGGCCTTCTCCACCTACTTCCACCTGGCCAACATCACCGAGCAGGTGCACCGCGCCCGCGACCTGCGCCGGCGCCGGGCCCGCGACGGTGGCTGGCTCGACCAGGCGGCCAAGCGGATCGCCGAGCAGGGCGTCCCGGCCGACGAGATCGCCGCCGCCGCCCGCCGGCTCGCCGTCCGCCCGGTCTTCACCGCGCACCCGACCGAGGCGGCCCGCCGCTCGATCCTGTCCAAGCTGCGCGGCCTGGCCGACACGCTGGACGAGGAGGCGGCGGCCGCGGTGCTCTACGGCGCCACCGACACCACCGCCTCGACCAAGCGCTTCGCCGAGCTGATCGACCTGCTCTGGCAGACCGACGAGCTGCGGCTCGACCGGCCCGACCCGACCGACGAGGCGCGCAACGCGGTCTACTACCTCAAGGACCTCTACGCCGACGCGGCGCCGCGGGTCCTCGACGACCTGGCCGAGACCCTGCGCCAGCTGGGCGTGGAGACCGCGCCGTCGGCCCGGCCGCTGACCTTCGGCTCATGGATCGGCGGCGACCGGGACGGCAACCCGTTCGTCACCCCGGCCGTCACCCGCGACGTGCTGATGATCCAGCACGAACACGGCATCCAGGCCACCGAACGGGCCATGGACGCGCTGATCGACGAGCTCTCGGTGTCCCGCCGGCTGCGCGGCGTCTCCCTCGACCTGTCCGCCAGCCTGGCCAAAGACCTCGACAACCTGCCCGAGGTGGCGCCCCGCTTCCGGCGGACCAACGCCGAGGAGCCCTACCGGCTCAAGGTGCGGGCGATCAAGGCGAAGCTGGCCAACACCCGCACCCGGCTGCGCAACGGCACCCAGCACGTGCCCGGCCGCGACTACCTGGGCGCCGACGAGCTGATCGGCGACCTCGAGCTGATGCGCGCCTCCCTGGCCCGCAACTCCGGCCAGCTCACCGCGGTCGGGGTGGTCGCCTCGGCGATCCGCACGGTGTCCGCGTTCGGGCTACAGCTCGCCACGCTCGACGTGCGCGAACACGCCGAGAAGCACCACGAGGTGCTGGCCCAGATGTACGAGCAGGTCGGCGAGGTGGACGACTACCTCACGCTTGACCGCGCCGAGCGGACCAAGCTCCTCGCCTCCGAGCTGACCGGGCGGCGGCCGCTGTCGTCGGCCGACACCCCGCTCACCGAGTCGGCGCGCAAGACGTTCGACGTGTTCTTCACCATCCGCGACGCGCAGGACCGGTTCGGCTCCGAGGTCGTCGAGTCGTACATCATCTCGATGACCCTCGGCGTCGACGACGTGCTGGCCGCCGCGGTCCTGGCCCGCGAGGCCGGCCTGGTCGACATCCACTCCGGGCGGGCCCGGGTCGGCATCGTGCCGCTGCTGGAGACGCCGGCCGAGCTCGACGCGGGCGGCGACCTGCTCGACGAGATGCTCTCCGTGCCGGCCTACCGGGAGATCGTGCGGGGCCGCGGCGACCTGCAGGAGGTGATGCTCGGCTACTCCGACTCGAACAAGGAGGGCGGCATCACCACCAGCCAGTGGTCGATCCACAAGGCGCAGCGGGCGCTGCGTGACGTGGCCGCCCGGCACGGCGTACGGCTGCGGCTCTTCCACGGCCGGGGCGGCACCGTCGGGCGCGGCGGCGGGCCCACCCACGAGGCGATCCTGGCCCAGCCGTACGGCACCCTGGACGGCGCGATCAAGGTGACCGAGCAGGGGGAGGTCATCTCCGACAAGTACACGCTGCCGGCCCTGGCCCGCGAGAACCTCGAGCTCACGGTGGCCGCGGTGCTCCAGGCGACGCTGCTGCACAACACGCCCGCGGTCGACCTGGAACGGCTCGCGCACTGGGACGCGGCCATGGACACCGCCTCGGCGGCGGCGTTCGCGGCGTACCGGAAACTGGTTGAAGACCCCGACCTGCCGGCCTACTTCTGGGCGGCGACCCCGACCGAGCTGCTCGGCGCGCTGAACATCGGCTCCCGGCCCGCGAAGCGGCCGAACACCGACGCCGGCCTGGGCGGCCTGCGCGCCATCCCGTGGGTCTTCGGCTGGACCCAGACCCGGCAGATCGTGCCTGGCTGGTACGGCGTCGGCACCGGGCTCAAGGCGGTACGCGAGGCCGGGCTGACCGACACCGTCACCGAGATGAAGGAGAACTGGCAGTTCTTCCAGACCTTCATCAGCAACGTCGGAATGATGCTGGCCAAGACCGACCTGACCATCGCCCGGCGGTACGTCGAGACGCTGGTCCCCGAGGGCCTGCACCCGATCTTCGAGCGGATCCAGGCGGAGTACGACCTGACCGTCCGCGAGGTGCTGGCCATCACCGGTGGCGACCACCCGCTGGCCAGCCAGCCCGAACTGCACCGCACGCTGAGCGTCCGCGACACCTACCTGGAGCCGCTGCACCACCTTCAGGTGGCGCTGCTGCGGCAGTACCGCGAACTCGGCGAGAACCAGCGCCAGCTCGCCACCGCCCCCGGCGGCCGCCGGGCCGCGTCCGAGTCGACCGCCCTCGAACGGGCCCTGCTGACCACGGTCAACGGCATCGCCGCGGGCATGCGCAACACGGGCTGACCAGCTTCGGTCCCGCTCCCGCCGTTAGGCGGCGGGGGCGGGAACCGGGTCGGGAGCCGGCTCGGTGGCCTTCTCCTCGGTCGGCATCATGGCCCAGAGCAGCGGATACGCGGCGAGGACCTGGGTGCCGGGGATCACCAGCAGGGCCGCGCCGATCGCGACCCGGGAGGTCCAGGGGTCGAGGCCGAAGCGGCGGCCGATGCCGGAGAACACCCCGCCGACGAGCCGACCGTCGTTCGGCCGGGTCAGCCCGTTCCGGGCCATCGTGCCGTGCACGGCGTCGACGCCGCGGGCCACGGTCTCACGGACGGCGTTCATGTCGATCGGGCGCTTGCTCTCGTTCTCGGTCATGACTCCATGGTGGGGCCGCACCCACCCGACCGGCATCAGGGATCGACCCTGGCTCGTCCCGGAGCTCAGCCGCGGTGTGAGCGGTCGCGGTGCTGTTCCAGCAGGGCCTCGAAATGCTCGGCCGGGAGCGGGCGGCCGAGCAGGTCGCCCTGGCCGAGGCGGCACCCGGCGGCCTGGACGGTGTCGAGGTCGTCGGCGGTCTGCAGGCCCTGGGCGACGATCTCCATGCCGAGCCGGCGGCCCAGCGTCACCGTGACGTCCATGATCGCGCCGAGCCGGCGGGACGCGTCGGCCGGCTGGCCGAACACCTCGCGGTCGACGCGCAGCAGGTCGACCGGGAGGATCCGCAGCCGGCTCAGCGACGTCGGGCCGGTGCCGAAGTTGCCGACCGCGGTCCGCATGCCCTGCGCGCGCAGCTTGCCGAGCAGGCCGGCCAGGTCGTGGCCGTTGTCGTCCTGCAGGTCGTGCTCGGCGATCTCGATCACCATGGCCGACTCGGGCACCAGGTGGGTGGCCATCGCCGTCTCCAGCGCGGCCTGGAACACCGGGTCGGCAAGCTCACGCGGACGCACGTTCACCGAGAGCCACAGGTCTTCGTGGTGGTGGCGCCAGCCCGCGAGCTGCCGGGCCGCCCGGTGCAGCATCCAGTGCCGGACGTCGCCGAGATAACCCAGCTCCTCGGCCAGCGGCAGCAACTCGGCGGCGGGCACCCGGCCCAGCGTCGGGTGGCGCCAGCCCAGCACCGCCTCCACGCCGACCGGTCGGCGGCCGGACAGCTCGACGATCGGCTGGTAGCGCACCTCGAGCTCGCTGCGGGCGAGCGCGCCGGGCAGATCTTGCTCCAACGTGGACCGGCGGACCAGCCGCTGCTCCATCTCCTCGTCGTACCACTCGACGGCGCCCGGCGGGGCGGTGCGGACCGCGCGCAGGGCCAGGGCGGCCCGCCGGATCACCTCGTCCATGCCGGCCTCGGGGGCCAGGTCGGTCATGCCGCCCCAGACCGACAGGTGCGCGTCGGTGCCGGCCGCGGAATAGGGCGTGGTCAGCACGGTCACCAGTTGGCTGGCGAGCACGTGGGCGCGTACCGCGCCGCCGTGGGTGAGCACCGCGAACCGGGCCTCGCCGATCCGGGCCGGCACGTCCGCGCCCTCGACCCGGGTCCGCAACCGCTTCGCCACCTCGGCCAGCACCAGCTCGACCACCTCGGTGCCGTGCACGTCGGCGATCGCGGTCAGCCCGCCCAGCTCCAGCACGATCAGCGCGCCCGCCTCGGGCATCGGCTCGCCGGCCTGCACCAGGCCCTGCCGGTTGGCCAGGCCGGTGTGCGGGTCGACGTGGGCCGACTGCCGCAACGCCTGCTCCAGCTCGAGCTGCTCGCTGATGTCCCGGACGTGCACGACCAGCGTGCGGCCGGGCTCGGCCGGGTCGGCGCCACCGGCCGTCCACTCGGTCTCGCGCCAGCGGCCGAAGCCGTCCCGCAGCCGCACCGCGAGCGGCGACCCGGCGGTGTGCTCCGTCGGGTCGCTGATCCGGTCGGACAGATAGTCGTGTACCGCCTCGGCCTGATCCGGGTCGACCAGGGCGGTCACCGGGCGGCCCAGCACGTCCTGATCGGACAGCCCGAAATGCCGGGCGGCGGCCGGCGACTGCCAGCGGACCGCGTGTGCCGTGTCGATCACCATGGCCACGTCGGACGACCCGAACATCAGGCTGCGCAACCGGTTGCCCTGGTCGGCGAGGTGGTCGGCCTGGCGGCGCAGCACGATCGCCGAGACGAACTCGCGGGCGGCCACGGCCAGCAGCGCGACGGTGGCCAGGATGATCGACGTCGGGTCGAGCCGGCCGCCGTTGACCAGGTGGTAGGCGACCAGCACGCCGGAGCCGAGCACGGGCAGCGCGAAGAGCGGGAAGCCGGCGGCGGGCTCGCTGCCCACCGGCGGGAGCGGGCCGGCGTCCGGGCGGACCCGGGTCGCGCCCCACCATTGCATCGCGGCGGCCGCGTCGAGGGCGGCGGCGGCCGCGACCGTGGCGATGGCGGCGTTCGAGTTGTCCGGGTGGTCCATGCCGACGGTGAGGGCGGTCAGCCCGAGCAGCGACAGCGCCACGCCGGGGCCGCACCACTGGAGCGCCGCGCGGTGCCGGATCGCGTGCACACCGGTGACCGCGGCCACGGCGGTCGCGGTGGTGCCGAACAGGATCGCGGTGACCGTGGCGCCGCGCCGTTCCGGGCCGCTCATCAGCATCAGCCAGGTCGGGAACAGCAGGCACGCGGCCACCCCGACGGTGTCCAGGCCGACCCGCAGCCGGGCCAGCGGCTCGCGGCCCTGCGGCGGCCTCAGCAGGGCCGGCAGGGCGAGCGCGGCCGCCAGGAACAGGCAGACCAGCGGGATCTCAGCCGGCAACGGCACACCGTCGACCTCGACGCCCGGCGCGATCACCACCGAGACGCCGCTCGCCACCCCGGCCAGGCCGGCGAGCAGCGCGCCGCCGCCCAGGCCGATCGCGCGGAGGCGGGTGCCGGCCGTGCGGTCGCGGGCGGCCGAGCGCAGCAACGCCACGCCGAAGCCGGCCGACCCGGCGGTCAGCAGGCCGGCCGCGGCGGGCAGCGGAAGCAGGACGAACGCGGTCACCGCGATCGCGGAGCCGATCACGGCGGGAAGGACGAGCCGCATCGGCCGGGCCGCTTTCACGTCTGGCACCGTACTCGTCCACAATCGATCACCGGATGGAACCCCCGGGTCACTGTGCGCGACGTTCGAGGGATTTGTTCGACAACCAGGTGATCAGCCACAGCACCAGGCCGATCACCAGCAGGATGCCGGCCACCCGGTAGTCGGCGGCGTCCCGGCCGGACAGCGGGCTGGCCAGGTACGCGCAGACGACGGCGCCGATCACCGGGATCGCCGTCGGGGCCTTGAAGTGCTTGTGCTCCACCGGGTCGCGGCGCAGCACCAGCACCGCCACGTTCACCACGGTGAAGACGCAGAGCAGCAGCAGCGAGGTGGTGCCGCCCAGCGCGGTCAGGTCGGCGAACCAGATCAGCCCGAAGGCGATCACCGTCGTGAAGACGATCCCGACCCAGGGCGTACGCCGGCCCGGGTGCACCTTGCCGAGGACCCTGGGCAGCACGCGCTCGTTGGCCATGCCGTAGAGCAGCCTGGACGCCATCAGCATGTTGATCAGGGCGGAGTTGGCCACCGCGAACATGGTGATGAACGCGAAGATCCACAGCGGGAAGCCCGGCGCGCCCGCCTCGACCACCTTGAGCAGCGGCGCGTCACCCTCGCCGAGGTCGGCCGGCGAGACCAGGGCCACCGACGAGATGGAGACCAGCACGTAGATCACGCCGGTGATGATCAGGCCGGTCAGCATCACCTTGGGGAAGATGCGGACCGGATCCTTGGTCTCCTCGGCCATGTTGACCGAGTCCTCGAAGCCGACCATCGCGAAGAACGCCAGCGCGGTCGCCGCGGTCACCGAGAAGAAGGCGCTCTCCCCCTCGGCGGCCTGGAAGTCGGTGAGCCGGGACAGGTCGCCGTCGCCGCCGCCCAGCGCCCACGCGCCGATGCAGATGATGATCAGCAGACCGGTCAGCTCGACGCAGGTCAGCAGGACGTTGAGCTTGACGCTCTCGCCGACGCCCCGGAAGTTGACCAGCGCGATCAGCGTCATGAAGCCCAGCGCGACCGCGATCAGTCCCGCGCCCTCGCCCAGCGACAGGTCGAACGCGTCGGCGAAGTTCGCCGCGAACGCCTTGGACGCGGAGGACGCCGAGGTCAGGCCCGAGCACATCACCGCGAAGGTGACCAGGAAGGTGAGGAAGTGGATCCCGAACGCCTTGTGCGTGTAGAGCGCGGCGCCGGCCGCCCGCGGGTACTTCGTCACCAGTTCGAGATAGCTGAACGCGGTGAGCAGCGCGACCACGAACGCGCACAGGAACGGCAGCCACACCGCCCCGCCGACCTCCTTGGCGACCCGGCCGGTGAGCGCGTACACGCCGGTGCCGAGGATGTCACCGACCACGAACAACAGGAGCAGGCCCGGCCCCATGACCCGCTTGAGGGTGGGCTCCTCGGTTGTGACAGCGTCCGCCATATACGGAGGGTGGTACAAACCTCCGGATATGTCGAGCCCAACTATCGACGGATCGCAGTCGAGCCGGTAGAAATCTGTGACATGCGCATCGTGGTGGCCGCGAAACCTGACGCCGATCAACCGTGGGTCGCCGACGCCGCGATCGGCCTGGCCAAACAGACCGGGGCCGAGGTCATGGTCGTCGCGGTCGACGCGGTCGAGCTGGAACGGCTGGCCGCCGTCCCCCGCAACGTCTTCACCCAGGCGGCCGAGCTGGCCGCCGCCACGATGTCCCGGCGCCTCGCCGAGGCCGGCGTCCCGGTGACCCACGCGGTGCTGTCCGGCCGCCCGGTCGACGGCATCCTCGACGCCGCCGACCGCCACAACGCCGACCTGATCGTTGTCGGCGCGACAACCCGGCCGGCGGTGGCCGAGCGCCTCCTCGGCAGCGTCCCCCTCGACCTGGTCAAGCGTTCCTCCCGCCCGGTCGTGGTGGTCACCCACCCGAGCTGACGGGCCGCCTCCCCTTACGCGTGCGGGGTGGTGCGCTCTTTTTGAGCGCACCACGCACGCAGGTGGAGCGGAGCGACCCTCGGCGGGAGCGACGGTCTGGGCCACCCACCCGGCTACGACATCGATCTTCTTCTTTGTCGCCCGGTCGGAAGTAATATCTCAGCTCGTCTCGCCGGCGACCGAGAAGCTGCGCAGGCGGTCGATGGCGAAGATGGTGCAGCCCAGGGTCACGATCACGGTCATGATGATCGCCAGGGGGGCGCCGACCTGGCCGGTCAGCAGGTTGGTCGGGGCGATCCGGTCGGCGATGGCGATGACGTACTGCTCGATCGACAGGACCCGGGTGCCGCTGACGAAGCGGGCCAGCAGGCCCTCCCAGACCAGGATGTAGACCAGGCCGAGGAGCACCGGGCGGCGGGTCAGCAGGCTCAGAAGCAGGAAGAACGCCGAGTACGCGACGGCGCCGACGGCCGCGCCGACGGCCAGGGCCAGGCCCAGCTTCGGTGAGTCGGCCAGCCAGCCGGCGATGAACAGCGGGACGGCCGAGGTGACCGCCGAGACCAGGATGGCCACGCCCAGCTTGGCCAGGATGATGTCGCGGCGCGGCATGGGCTTGGTGAGGATGTGCACGATCGTGCCGTCGTCCACCTCGGAGCCGAGGACGCCGGTGCCGACGATCAGCGTCACCACGGGCAGGACCACGGCCAGGCCCAGTCCGACCAGGACCGTCGGGCCCCAGTTCTGCGGGTTCACGTCGTACGCGACACAGAGAGCGGCCAGACCGACCAGCAGAAGTGGCAACGGCAGCAGGAGCAGGGCCCGGCGCCGGCCGAACAGGCCGCGCGCGGTGATGTAGGCGACCGTGGACATCATGCCTCCAGCAGGTAGGAGAAGACGCTCTCCAGGGACTCGTCGGAGGGCAACAGCTTGCGCAGCCGGATCCCCTCACCCAGGGCGATCCGGGGCAACGCCCGGGTGAAGCTGCCGTAGTCCGACGCGCGGACGGTCAGGCCGCTGTGATCGATCTCGACGCCGCTGACCGACTTCTCGCCGATCAGGGCGACGGCCAGCTTGCGGTCGTCGGACGACTGCAGGGCGAACACGTGCGGGCGGGTGGTCATCAGCCGGCGGATCTCGCGGTAGTCGCCGGACGCGGCCAGGCGGCCGGCCACGATCACCTGCACGGTGCCGGAGACCTGCTCGACCTCCTCCAGGATGTGCGAGCTGAACAGGATGGTGTGGCCGCGTTCGCCCAGCTTGTGCAGCAGGTCCATCATGTGCATCCGCTGCCGCGGGTCCATGCCGTTGAACGGCTCGTCCAGCAGCAGCACCTGCGGGTCGTGGACCAGCGCGGCGGCGACCCGGGTGCGCTGCCGCATGCCCTTGGAGTAGGTGCCGATCCGCCGGTCCTGCGCGTCGGTCATCTCGACCAGGTCGAGGGCGCGGCGGGCGGCGGCGTCCGGGTCGGGCAGCTTGTGCATCTTGGCGCTGGCCCGGACGAACTCGTACGCGGTGAGGAACGTGTGCACCGCTTCGCGCTCGCTGACCAGGCCGAGCTTCTTGTACGCGGCCGGGTGCCGCCAGGTCGGCTCGCCGTCCAGGGTCACCCGGCCCTTCGACGCCGACAGGAAGCCGGCCATCATGTGCAGCACGGTCGTCTTGCCGGCGCCGTTCGGGCCGAGCAGGCCGGTGACACCGGAACCGAGGGTCATGCTGATGTCGTTGACCGCGACCACGTTGCCGTACCAGCGGGAGACGTTCTGCAGCTCGAGGACGCTCACAGCGAGGCCACCTTCCGGTATCGAGCCAGGAGCAGGAGGAGGCAGGCGGCGACCAGGGTGACCACCTCGATGGCGTAGACCGGCCCGAACCGGCCGACCGGCAGCCCGGTGTTACCCGCCTTGAACAGCCAGGTGCCGACGCCGCTGATCAGCATCATCGGGCTGGCCAGGCCGGACAGTTCCTGGGCGGTGCGCGACGGCAGGCTCATCAGCACGCCGAAGATCGGGGTGGTGACCAGGAAGACCGCCACGATGCCGCCGGCCGCGAACGCCCGCTTGCCGGTCATCGACGCCACCAGCAGGCTGATCGAGGCGAAGACAACGGCCCAGATCAGGGTGTACGCCCAGGCCGGCGCGAGATCACCCAACTCGTTCCACACCCCGGACATGCCGGTCTTGGTGGTGAACGCGGCGCCCAGGAACATGATGAACTGCGGCACCCCGAGCAGCAGCCACACCGCCGTGACCAGCGCGACCCACTTGGCGCCGAGGTAGTCGGCGGCCCGCAGCGGCCGGCTGAAGTAGAGCGGCAGCACCCCGGAGCGCATGTCCCGGGACACCAGCTCGGGCGCGACCACGGCCACGAACAGGATGACCAGCCAGCTCATCGCGTCCGCGTACTGGACGTAGTTGAGCGGGACGACCCCGGCGTACGCGCGGACCGCGGCCAGGATGACCCCGACCAGGATCGTGATGCCGAAGACGAGCCAGGGGAAGATCTTCGACTTGGCGCTGCGGCCGAGCCCGAAGGCGGCGCGCAGCCCGTGCCCGTAGATCGCCCGGAGCACCGCGCCACGGCCCAGGCGCGGGCCGTCGTACCGCTGGTACCCGATGTCATGGATGACGCTGGCCTCAGACATCGGCCATCTCCCTCGGGGTGAAGAGCTCGGCGACGCGATGCCGTCGCAGGTCCAGGCGGTGCAGCGGCAGGTCCAGGTCGGCCACGGCGCGGAGGATCCGGTCGTACGCGTCGTCCGCGGTCAGCTCGACCAGCAGGAGCCGCCCGTCCCGGGTGACCTTCATGTCCAGCCTCCCGAGCGCGCCGGCCAGCTCGTCGACGCCCTCGGCGACCTCGACGGCCAGCACGTCGGACACCTCGGTCATCGCCGAGATCCGGTCGGCCCGCAACAGCCGGCCGCCCTCGATCGCGATGAGCGAGTCGCAGATCCGCTCGACCTCGCCGAGCAGGTGCGAGCAGACCACCACGGAGATGCCGAACTCGGTGCCGATCCGGTGGATCAGCGCGAGCATGGCGTCCCGCCCGGCCGGGTCGAGGCCGTTGGTGGGCTCGTCGAGCAGCAGCAGGTCGGGGTCGTGCACGAGCGCCTGGGCCAGCTTGACCCGCTGCTTCATGCCGGTCGAGTAGCCGCCGATCTGCCGGTACCGCTCCTCGTAGAGGCCGACGTGCCGGAGCGCCTCGGAGGCACGCTCCCGCGCGGCGGAGCGGGGCAGCCCGCTGATCCGGCCGAGGTGCGTGACGAACTCGGCGGCGGACACGTCCGGTGGCAGGCAGTCGTGCTCGGGCATGTACCCGACCCGGTTGCGCACCTTGTCCGGCTCGTTCGCCGGGTCGATGTCGAAGACCCGCGCGGTGCCACTGGTCGGCGCCAGCAGCCCGAGCAGAATCTTGATGAAGGTGGACTTGCCGGCGCCGTTCGCCCCGACCAGGCCGATGACGCCGGGCTCGACGTCGACGGTGAGGTCGGAGAGCGCGGTCACCCGCCCCCCATATGTCTTGGTCAACGCTTCCGTTGCGATGAGGCTCACGGCGACAGCCTAGAAACCCTCGTCACACCAGGGGATCAGGTGGAACCCCGAGAACCCTCTCAGGTTTCTCAGGACGCTCTCAGGTTACGTTTCATAGTCACACGACAACCGGGGGGTTTTGGTAATACTAGAACCTCAGGACCCGGAGGGTTTTGGTAAGTTCTTCTTATGAGGGACGATGAGATCCGGGGCCGCCTGGGTGAGGTGAATCCCTGGTGGCGCGCCGCCGTGACCCAAGGCGAACCGTGCGCATGGGCTGCGGATGATCGCGTCCTCCACAACCGCGCCCAGTACGACCTCGGCTACCGCGCTGACGTTCTGGCCGATCTGGCCGAAGATCCGCTCGACGACCGCTTGGTCCTGCTCCGGGGGCCACGCCGGGTCGGCAAGTCGGTCGCGCTCAAGGACACCGCTCTGGCGCTGTGCCGGCGGCCGGATGTCGACCCTCGTCAGGTCATCTATCTGCCGGCCGACGCGATGACGGCGCGAGACCTCACCCGCGCCCTGGTGCTCGGGCGCGAGCTGACCAGATCGGTCGACACCGGAGGGTCCGCGGCTCGCCGGATCTGGCTGCTGGACGAGGTGACCGGAATCGACGACTGGACCAGCACCCTCAAGTACCAGCGGGACAACACGGCCTTCGGGGACGACGCGGTGGTGTGCACCGGCTCCTCCTGGAGCGACACCGGCGAGGTCGAGCGCGACCTGCTGGCCGGCCGGTCCGGGTCGGGCGCGTCCCGGCGGCTGCGACTGCTGCACCCGATGCGTTTCCGCGACGTGCTGAGGGCGACCCGGCCCGACGTCCCCCTGCCCGGAACCATCGACGTGTGGCGGCTGCAGAGTGACGAGGCACGCGACGTGGTGACCCAGCTCGAACTCTTCGCCGACGAACTCGACCTGGCCTGGCAGTCCTATCTCACCAGCGGCGGTTTCCCGCGCGCCGTCGCCGAACACACCCGCACCGGCCTGGTCGGGCCGGCGTTCCTGGCCGACCTGGAGGCCTGGCTGCATCGCGACGTCGACCGCGACGGGCCACTCGACTCGATCCCCCGGCTGCTCGCCGAGCTGCAGGCGCGCTGCGCCTCCCCGCTGAACCGCTCCGCCACGGCGGCGGCGCTGAGCTACGCGAGCCGGCAGAACTTCGACCTCCGGCTGAACAAGCTGGTCCGCAACTTCGCCGGGATCTGGTGCCACCAGGTCGACGAGACCGGCGTGCGGGTGAGCGGATCCCAGTCGAAGCTCTACCTGGCCGACCCGCTGCTCTCCTGGCTCGGCCACCACCTGCGGTCGGGCACCCCATCACCCGACATGACGGCGCTGAGCGAGGCCGCCCTGGCCGTTCATCTGGCCATCGCCGTGGACGCGCGCCAGGCCGGCCGATGGGTCAACGGCGACACCATCGGCTACCTGCGCACCGGCAAGGGCGGCGAGATCGACTTCGCGCCGGTGCCGGTGCCCACCCCCGCGGGAGCCGCGCACACCACCCCCATCGAGGGCAAGTGGGTGACGCGGAAGTGGCGGCCGGAAGCCCTCGCGACCGAGCACAAGTTCGGCGGCGGCGTCCTGGCCACCAAGAACATCACCGACCTCAGCCACCGGGCGTGGGCGGTTCCGGCGCCGGTGGTGGCCTTGATGCTCGCCTGATTCGGCCTCTCTCAGGAAAGGCCGTTGGTGACCTCGACCTGGAAGACCGGGAGGCGGCCCAGGCGGCGGTAGGCGGCGAGGGACTCCCGGGTGGCGTCGACGCGGGAGTCCTGGCCCTTCTGGTTGTGCGGGGTGTCGAAGTGCACCATGGCGCGGATGTTGGTGAAGTGGGGGATCTGGCGGGCCATCTCGCGGTAGAAGTCGGCCTTGTGGCCGGGGTTCTTCGTCGAGCTCCACACCCCCCACTCGGCCACCATCAGCGGCTTGGAGCGGTGCCGGGTGACCGCCCAGTCGTAGAAGCCGGGCCAGGACGGCTTGCTGGTCATTTTGCGGTTCAGCAGCTCGGTCAGGTCGCCGTGGCCGTAGCCGGGGTCGCTGTAGGCGTAGGTGTCGAAGCCGATCCAGTCGACCACGTCGTCGCCGGGGTACATGCGCTCGAACCAGCTCTGCGTGGTGTGCGGGACGTAGGCCATGTGCACCAGCACGGTGACCAGGTTGTCGACGCCGTGCGCGCGCAACCTTTTCACCACGTGGCGGTACATCTTCGAGTAGTCCTCGGCGGTGTAGCCGGAACCGGCCTTCTCGCGGACGTTGTCCTCGGCCTCGTGGTGCACGGTGAAGAAGAACTGCTCGGGGAAGTTCTTCCTGATGTGTACGGCGAGCCGGTCGAGGAACGCGTCGGTCGCCTTGTCTCCCTCGGCGATCTCGGCCCAGGACGCGCCGGCCGGCTTCCAGTTCAGGAACAGCAGGCGCTGCCGGCCCCGCTCGCGGGCGATCCCGATCTCCTCCTTGGTCGGGAAGAGCTGCCGCTCGCCGCGGTGGTAGGCGTGGTAGATGTCCTGGTGGCGCTCGGTCTTGCGCTCGAACGCGGCGAGCGCCACCGCGCCGGGCTGATCGGTGAAGGCGCCGGGCGCCACGCCCCAGAGGATGCCGCAGGTGGGCACCAGTTTCTCGCCGGTGCGGCAGCGGGCCGGCTGGGGGCGGTGCTTCGGCAGCGAACCGGGCCCGGCGGGGGGTGCGGCCGTGACCGGCGGCGACGCCGTCGGCGGGCCCGGAAGACCCTGATCGGGTACGACGGGCACACCGGGCTCGGGCACAGCGGGATCGACCCAGCCGTTGCTCGGGGCCACGTGCACGGTCGGGTTGCCGGCCTGGGAGGAGTTGTCGGCGGGGAACGGCAGGCCGAGCTGATCGACGCCGCCGGTCCACGCCCAGGAGAGGGTGGCGACCACGGAAAGCGTGAACGCGGTGGTCACCGCAGCCAGATGCACAAGCCTGAGACGTCGCACGATCGCCCAGTATTCGACCTATTGTCTGCTTTGTCTAATATGTGACCCGGTAAGGTGACGATCGAGCCCGGCTCGACCCGTTGCGCAGGTGCTGCGAAACTGTCCTCCAGTCGGCTGCAGGGGGATGTCACGGTGAACGGTTCGATGCTGCCCGAGGATGTCGTGCGCGACGCTCCGGCGTACACGCCACGGCCTCACGAGCTGGCGGATCTCGAGCTGTTGCTCTCCGGCGCGTATGCGCCGCTCACCGGCTTTCTGGGCCGGTCCGATCTGACCGCGCTGCGCCGCACCGGCCGGCTCGCCGACGGTACGAAGTGGCCGGTCGCGGTCACCTGCGAGATCCCGGCCGAGATGGCCGCCGGGCTCGACCTGGCCGACCCGCAACGCCGCACGGTGGTGCTCACCGACCCCGAGGGCGCGCCGGTGGCCGCGGTCGAGGTGACCGACGCGTGGCCCACCACCGACGGCCTCTCCGCGATCGGCGGTTCGGTCCGCCGGATGGGTGACGGCGGGCACGGCCCGTTCCAGCGGCTCCGGCGCACCCCCGAGGAGGTCAAGGCGCTGCTGCCACCGGGGCGGGTGCTCGGGGTGATCGCCGACCGGCCGCTGCACCGGCCGCAGCTGGCCCAGATCGCGCACGCCGCGCGTACCCTGGCGGCCCATCTCCTGATCTTCATCCCGGTCACCGGCCCGGGCCCGGACGGGTTGCCGCCCGAGTCACTGGTCCGGGCGATCTTCGCGGCCCGCGACCGGATGCCCCCGGCGACGATCGTCGCGGTGCCGCTGATGCCGCGCGGCGACGAGATGCGCGACGCCCTGCTACGGGCCCGGGTGGCCCAGTCGTACGGCGTGACCCACGTGCTCTCCACCGGCGAGATGCTGTCCGGCGGCGGGCTGCGGGTGCTGGTGCCACGGGAACTGGCCTACGACAACCGCGACGGCCAGTGGCGCTGGCGCGACGACATCCCGCCGCGCAACCGCCGGCTGGCCATGACCATCGCCGAGATCAACGACACCCTCGACCGCGGCTTCCCGCTGCCCGAGTGGCACACCCCGCCCGCGGTGGCCAAGGAGCTGGCCCGGGTCCGCCCGGCCCGGCGCTTCCGCGGCCTGGTGGTGTTCTTCACCGGTTTCTCCGGATCGGGCAAGTCGACGATCGCCCGGGGTCTGGCCGACCGGCTGCGCGAGGACGGTGAGCGGACCATCACGCTGCTTGACGGCGACGTGGTGCGCCGCGAGCTCTCGGCCGGCCTGGGCTTCAGCAAGGCCGACCGAGACCGCAACGTACGCCGGATCGGCTGGGTGGCGGCCGAGGTGGGCCGCCATCACGGGATGGCCATCGCCTGCCCGATCGCGCCGTACGAGTCGGCCCGGGCCGAGTCGCGCCGGCTGGCCCTGGACGCCGGCGCCGGCTTCGTCCTGGTGCACGTCAACACCCCGCTCGAGGTGTGCGAACAACGCGACCGCAAGGGCCTGTACGCCCGCGCCCGGGCCGGCCAGCTCCGCGGCCTGACCGGCGTCGACGACCCGTACGAGGACCCGGCCGACGCCGAGCTGACGATCGACACCACCACGATCACCGTCCCCGAGGCCATCGACACCGTCCTGGCCTACCTCGTCGAGAACGGCTGGGTCGAGCCAAAACTGCCGTAGGCAAAGTGTTGGTTCGTGGCGGCATCCGCAGCGCGGATGCCGCCACGGGCGTTTTGGGCGCGCAGCGCCGAGGGTGACCACTTACGCACGTGGAGCGGAGCGACCCTCGGCGGGAGCGACGGTCGGCACCACCCACCCGGCTACGACATCGATCTGCTTTCGATCTGCTCTTCAAAGACGAGTTCGGCTCAGTGAGTTACGTGAACGCAGGACGGCCGTTTACCCCTCGTGGGCGAAACGCCCGAATGCTCACCCTCACCCCTTGAAAGGGTCGCCGAACAGATGGAAGCTCGCCCGGGATCCGCCGACCTCTCGCACTACGTCGGCATGTTCCGCCGCCACTGGTGGGTCGTGCTCGCCGCGACCGGAGCGGGCCTGGGCCTGGGCGCCGCGCTCACCAGCACGCTCCCCCGGGTGTACGAGTCGAGCACGTCGGTGCTGGTCAGCGCCGTCGAGCAGGACACCAACCAGTCCGGCGGCCGCACCAAGGGCTCGATCAACCTGGACACCGAGGCGCAGCTGGTCGGCTCCGGCGCGGTGGCGGTCAAGGCGGCGGCGCTGCTGCGGAGCACCGGCAACCCGCTCGAGCTGGCCCACGCCGTCTCGGTCGAGGTGCCCGCCAACACCACGGTGCTGGTGATCACCTTCGAGGCGGACACACCACAGAAGGCCCAGGCCGGATCGCACGCGTTCGCCGAGGCGTACCTGCGGAACCGGGAGCAGACCGCCCGCAGCGGCCTGGACTCGCAGATCAAGTCGCTGTCGCTGAAGATCCGGCAGCTCACCACCAACCTGACCTCGATCAACGCGCGGCTGGCCAAGGCCAAGGCGGGCAGTTCCGAGCGCAGCAACCTGGAGAGCCTGCGCAGCAACTCGCAGAACCAGCTCAACTCGATGACCGGGCGGCTGAACGAGCTGACCACCACGACCGTGGCGGCCGGCAGCATCATCAGCGACGCCCGGGTGCCGACCGAGCCGACCAGCCCGAACACGATGCTGAACATCGCCGCCGGCGCGATGCTGGGCCTGCTCGCCGGGCTGATGCTGGCCTTCGCCCGGGAGCGGCTGGACCGTCGCCTGCGGACCGCGGCCGACGTGCGCGACCGGGCCCGGATGCCGGTGCTGGCGGCGCTGGACGAGCGCACCACGCCGCACTTCGACGACGTGCTCCAGCCGTACGGGCCGGGCGGGCGGGTGTTCAACCGGCTGCGCAACGAGGTGCTGGCCAGCCTGGACCCGGACGACAAGATCATCGTGGTCACCGGGGCCAGCCGCGGGTCGGCGAGCACGCTGGTCGCGGCGAACCTGGCCGCGGCCCTGGCCCGGACCGGCAGCGACGTCGTGCTGATCGGCGCGCACCTGCCGGACAGTGTGGTGGACGCGGCTCCGCTGGCCCGGATGCTCGGCGTCAACGCGGTGCCCGGCCTGTCCGACCTGCTGGCCGGCCGGGTGACGTTGAGCCGGGCGATGCAGCGGATGCCGCGCATCCCCTCGCTGCGGGTGATCACCACCGGCGGCGCGGCGACCGCGGCCGGCCTGATGCAGTCGCAGCGGCTACGGGACACCCTGGAGGCGCTGCGCCGGCAGACCGGGTACGTGGTCATCGAGGCGCCGTCCACCAGCAGCAGCGCCGACGCGCAGAGCCTGGCCAGCCTGGCCGACGCGGCGATCCTGGCGGTCGAGCTGCGCAAGTCGCGCCGGCCGATGCTCACCGACGCGGCCGAGCAGCTGCGCCGGGTCGGCACCCCGCTGCTGGGCGCGGTGGTTCTGCCGCGGCTGGTGGGCCTGCGGGCCGATGAGATCCAGCCGCCGGCCGTCGCCCTGACACCGCTGGAGAAGGCCATGGAACGGCAGTCGCCCGAGGTGACCGCGGTCCTCGACGCCGAGCGGACCATGCGCTTCCCGACCACCACGGTGCCCCGGCAGGGCAAGGACGCCCACGAGGACCCGCCGACCGCGGTCATCGAGCTGACGCCGCCGGCCAAGAAAGACGACGAGTGACGGCCCTCGCCGCACCCCCCGCCCATACCGCGCAGAAGAACCTGACCCTCCCGGCCTGGCCGATCACCGCCCTGCTGGCCCTGTATCCACTGTGGTGGGCGCTCGGGCTGGGCGTGCTGATCTTCCCGATCATGGCCGCGCCGATGCTGGTGCTGATGCTCCGGCGGCGCGCGGCCGGGCGACCGCTGGTGCTGCCGCCCGGGTTCGCCTGGTGGGGGCTGTTCCTGGCGGCGGTCGTGGTGAGCTCGGCGGCGCTGGGGGCCGACCCGGCCGGCACGGTCGCCGAGCACGCCTCGGACCGGCTGATCTCGTACGGCTACCGGCTCGGCCTCTACCTGACGATGACCGTGCTGCTGCTCTACGCCGGCAACCTGACCGAGCTGGAACTGCCCCGGCGCCGGCTGGTGAAGCTGCTCGGCTGGCTGTTCGTGGTGACCGTGGCCGGCGGGCTGCTCGGCATGGTGGCGGGGACGTTCGAGTTCACCTCGCCGGTGGAGATGCTGCTGCCGCCCGGCGTACGCGACAAGGGTTTTGTGCAGTCGATGGTCCACCCGTACGCGGCGCAGATCATGGACCTCGTCGGCGGCGAGAAACCCCGCCCGGCCGCGCCGTGGGGCTACACCAACACCTGGGGCAACAACTTCTGCCTGCTGGCCGGCTGGCTGGTGGTGGCCGCATGGGCTTCTCGCCGCCCGCTCAGAAAGACGATCGCCGTCGTTGTGCTCGGCATCTCGATCGCGCCGGCGGTCGTCTCACTGAACCGCGGCCTGTGGATCGGGATCGGCGTGCTCATCCTCTACGTCGCGTTCCGCTATGTGCTGCTGGGCAAGCTGTGGATCATCGGCGCGGTCGTGGTGGCCGGCACCGCGCTGGTGGTGGCCCTGATGGCCAGCCCGCTGGGCGACACCGTGAACGCGCGGATGGACAACGGCAAGTCCAACGGCGTGCGGTCGTTCCTGATGGAACGGGCGATCGACGGCTTCCTCGAGTCGCCGGTGATCGGCTACGGCTCGACCCGCACCACGATCGGCGGCCGCAACTCGATCGCCGTCGGGGAGAGCGCCGGCTGCGAGCGGTGCGGCAACTTCACCGTCGGCGGCACCGGGCAGCTGTGGCAGCTGATGTTCGCGCACGGCGCCGCCGGGACGCTCGGCTACCTGGGTTTCTTCGCGTACGGCCTGTGGCGGTTCCGCCGCGACCGCAGCCCGATCGGCATCGCCGCGAGCGCCGCGATCGTCACCTCGTTCTCCGCCATGCTCTGGTACAACTCGCTGGCCACCCCCCTGGCCTTCATGGTTCTGGCCTTCGCGCTGCTCTGGCGCAACGATCTCGAGGGGGATGCATGAGTCCAGTCAAGACCGCACCGGCCGCGCTGACCGCCGGCGACGCCGCGCTCCGCGCGCAGTACCTGGCCGAGGTCATCGGCCTCCTCTACCCGACCGACGGCCAGGGTGATCAGGTCGCGGAGTACTACGTCGTGCCGGACGCCCGCCGCCCGCGGCTGCTCGTGCCGTCCGGCTCCCGCAAGGTGGCCGCGGCGGCCGTCCGCCGGTACGCCGAACCGCAGTCCCGCGCGGCCAAGCTCAAGCGGGACGCCGTGGTGGCCGCGCTGCGCACCGGCGCCTCCGGGGTGCTGCTCCGCGACCGCATCAAGGTGACCGGCCCGGAGAGCATCGACCGGCACCTGAGTGAGGCGCTCGGCCGCGAGCTGGCGGTGAGCATCCACATCGGACCGGCCCGGGCCAACCGCAAGCCGGTGCTCCAGCTGATCAGCCCGGAGGGCGAGACGTTCGGCTTCGGCAAGCTGGGCACCGGGCCGCTCACCCAGCGCCTGGTCCGGGCCGAGACCAACGCGCTGATCGCGTTGCAGCGCTCCGGCCTGACCAAGCTGACCGTGCCGACCGTGCTGCACGCCGGGCAGTGGCGCGGCCTGCAGGTGCTGGTGCAGTCGGCGCTGCCGGTGTGGCTGCCGCGCAGCCCGCTGACCCCGCGCCGGCTGGCCGCGGCCATGGTCGACATCGCCGGCTGCTGCGGCTACACGGCCGGGCAGCTGGTCGGCAGCCCGTACTGGACCGAACTGCGGGCCCGGCTGGGCTCGGTGCAGGACCGGCCCGAGGGGGTCGCGCTGAGCGCGGCGGCCGAGCTGCTGGTGCGGCAAGCCGGGGCGACGACCTTCCGGTACGGGGCGTGGCACGGCGACTGGGCCCCGTGGAACATGGCCAACCTGACCGACGCGCTGCTGGTCTGGGACTGGGAACGGTTCGCCCAGGGCGTGCCGGTCGGCTTCGACGCGGTGCACCACGAGCTGCAGCGGCGCATCCAGTCCACCGGCGACGCCAAGGGCGCGGTGGAGGCGACCGTACGCCAGGCCGCCGAGCTGCTCGCCCCGTTCAACGTGGCGCCGGAGGCCCGCGAGCTGACCGCGCTGCTCTACCTCGTCGACCTGGCCGCCCGTTATCTGACCGATCGCCAGGCCGAGGCGGGCGCCCGCCTGGGCGTGCTCGGCACCTGGCTGCTTCCGGTGCTGATCCGCCGGGTGGAGGAACTGTAGATGATCGACGTCCGCAAGATGCCCATGCCGGTCAAGCGCGTGGTCCACCTGGGTTCCCGGTCGTACGGCCGGCTCACCTCGCCGAGCCGGATGACCCCGGCCTTCCTGATCTGCGGCGGCCAGCGCTGCGGCACCACGTCGTTGTACCGGGCCCTCGCCGCGCACCCCGCGATCCTCAAAGCGGTGCTGCACAAGGGCGTGCACTACTTCGACACCTCGTACCACCGGGGCATGGCCTGGTACCGCGGGCACTTCCCGATGCAGCGCAGCGCCGAGAAGATCCTTCAGCGGTACGGGGTGCCGGCGCAGACCTTCGAGTCCAGCCCGTACTACATGTACCACCCGCAGGCGGCCGCCCGGATCGCCCACGACCTGCCCGGGACCAAGCTGGTGGTGCTGGTCCGGGACCCGGTGGAGCGTGCGTACTCGCAGCACCATCACGAGGTGGCGCGCGGGTTCGAGCGGGAACGCGACTTCGGCAACGCGCTGGCCCTGGAACCGGCCCGGCTGCACCGCCAGGAGGAGCGGCTGGCCCAGGACCCGGGGTACTACAGCTTCGCCCACCAGCACCACGCCTACCGCGCCCGCGGCGAGTACGCGCGCTACCTCGGCGGGATGGCCCAGCACGTCGGCCGCGACCGCATCCACGTGGTCGAGAGCGAGCGGTTCTTCACCCACCCCGACGAGGTGTACGACGAGGTGCTGACCTTCCTCGGCCTGCCCACCCACCTCGACCGGCCGGAGTTCGAACGGCACAACGCCCGCCCGCGGCAGTCCGACATGGAGCCGGGCATCCGCGCCGAGCTGACCGCCCACTACGCGCCGCAGGACGAGGCCCTGTCGAGGTGGCTGGGCCGGATGCCGGTCTGGCGCGACTCGTGACCAGCCTGCTCGACGGGACCCGGGCCGCGGCCCGCGGCGGGCTGGCCAACATGGCCGGCATGGCGCTGGCCGGCGGCACCGGCGTGGTGGTCACCTGGATCGTCGCCCGGTCGCTCGGGGCCGAGCAGGCCGGCGCGTTCTTCGCCGCCACGGCCGCCTTCGCGCTGGTCGGCGGCCTGGCCAAGCTGGGTACGCAGACCGGCCTGGTGTTCTGGCTCAGCCGGCTGCGGGCCACCGACCGGACGCATCTGCTCGGCTCCTGCCTGCGTACCGGCCTGACCCCGGTGATCCTGCTGGCCGGCCTGCTCGCCGCCGGGCTGTGGCTGGGCGCGCCGGCGGTGGCCCGGCTGACCGCGGACGAGTCGCCGCACGTCTTCGCCGAGCACGTCACCGGCCTGCGCGTGCTGGCCCTGCTGCTGCCGCTCGGGGCGCTGTCCGACGTCCTGCTCACCGCCACCCGCGGCTACCGGGCGATGAAGCCGACCGTGATGCTCGACCGGGTCCTCCGCAGCACGCTGCAGTTGCTGCTGGTGGGCGCGGCCGGGATCGCGAGCCTGCGGATGACGGTCGAGCTGCCGGTGTTCGCGTTCGCCTGGGCCGCGCCGTACCTGCCGGTGGTGATCCTGGCCGCGTACGCGCTCCGCAACACCTACCGGGCCGGCAAGCCGGCCGGGCCGTCCAGCCGCCGGGTCGAACGCCGGGCCCTGCGCCGGGACTTCTGGCGGTTCACCGCGCCGCGCGCGTTGGCCAGCGTCGCCCAGCTGGCCGTGCAGCGGGTGGACGTGCTGCTGGTGGCCGCGCTCGGCGGTCTCGCCCCGGCCGCCGTCTACGCGGTGGCCGGCCGCTTCGTGGTGCTGATCCAGTTCGCCAACCAGGGCATCTCCCAGTCGGTGCAGCCGCGGCTGGCCGAGGCGCTGGCCACCGGCGACACCGACACCGCCAACCACCTCTACCGCACCGCCACCGGCTGGCTGGTCCTGGTCACCTGGCCGATCAACCTGCTGGTCATCCTGTTCGCGCCGGTCTACCTGGGCCTGTTCGGCGAGCAGTACCGGGCCGGCGCGCCGGTGGTCGTGGTGCTGGCGTGCGCGATGCTGGTGGCGACCGGGTGCGGCATGGTCGACATGGTGCTCGCGATGGCCGGGCGTACCTCGTGGAACCTCGCCAACGTGCTGGTCGCCCTGGCCCTGACCATCGGGCTCGACCTGCTGCTGATCCCGCGCCTGGGCGCGATGGGCGCGGCGCTCGGCCTGGCCGGCGCGATGCTGGCCAACAACCTGCTGCCGCTGGCGCAGGTGGCCCGGCACGCCCACCTGCACCCGTTCGGCGTCGGCACGCTGGCCGCTGGCGGGCTCTCGGTCGTCTGCTTCGGCGTGCTGCCCCGGCTGGTCACCGCGGTGCTCGGCACCGGGCCGGCCGGCCTCTCCCTGGCGCTGGCGATCGCCGTGCCCACGTTCTGCTTCGGCGCCTGGCTGCTCCGCGAGCGGCTGGCGCTGGACGCCTTCCGATTCCGCCGGAGTAGTCCCTGAGGAGGAGCCGTGACCACCGACTACACCAAGGTGTTCCAGGACACTGAGGCCGTCGAGAAGTACGAGAGCGTGACCTACGCTCCGGACACGTACGCGTCCCGCATCAACGAGCGGCAGCGTGCGTACCTGCGAGGGCTGGTGTCCCGCGAGTTCGACCGCCCCCCGATCCAGCACGATTTCGCCTGCGGGACCGGGCGGGCCATCCGGACGCTGCACGGGCTGGTCCGCGCCGCGCACGGCTACGACACCTCGGCCGAGATGATGGCCAAGGCGGCCGAGGTCGGCTCCCAGGCCGAGTTCCACCGGATCGCCCCGGACGGGCCGGTGCCCGAGCCGGTGCCGGCCGGGCTGCCGTCGATCGTGACCATGTTCCGGCTGCTGCTCAATGTGGACGAGGCGGTCCGGGAGCGGGCGCTCGCCTTCGCGGCCAAGGCGCTGCCCACCCCGCGGGCCGGGATGCTGGTGGTGGAGAACCACGGCAACGCCCGGTCGCTGCGGCACCTGCGGGCGCGGCGGCACAGCGGGCAGCGCTGGTTCGCCGAGCTCTCCCACCAGCAGGTCGGCGAGTTGCTCGGCCGGCACGGCTTCGAGGTGGTCGAGCGGCGCGGCTTCTCGATGCTCACCCCGTCGCTGTACGAGCTCTCGCTGGCCCGGGCGGCGGACGCGGCGGCGCGGCGGTTCCCCGGCTCCGACCGGTACGCGGTGAACGTGCTCTACGTCGCCCGGCGGGTCGGATGAAAAAGCTCCTGCTGGCCGGGGTGCTGCTGCTCGCCGGGTGCACGGCCCCGGATCGCGAGGCGCCCGAACCGACACCCTCCCCCGACCTCACCCGCCCGCCGTCCGGCGTCGCCGTGAACCCCGGCCCGTTCCAGGCCGGGCCGTTCCGGGCGCCGGCCGACGGCGCGTACCTCGGGGCCTGGATCAAACCGGCCGAACTCACCCACTCGGGCCGGGTCGAGGCCGTGGACGGGCTCGAGGGCGACCTCGGCCGGCGGCTGGACATCCTGAACACCTACCGCCGGTTCGAGCAGATGGTCGGCACCGAGAGCGACCAGGATCTCCTGGCCGGCGGGGCCGACCTGATGATCAGCTGGGCCACCGGCGACAACCGGTCCATCGTGGCCGGTGAGCACGACCGGCTGATCCGGCAGCAGGCCCAGGCGATCCGCAAGGTGGACCGGCCGGTGCTGCTGCGGATGCGCTGGGAGATGGACCGCCCCAACCTGCGGGCCACCATGTGGTCCGGCGCCGACTACATCGCGGCCTGGCGGTACGTCCGGAAGATCTTCGCCGAGGAACGCGTGACCAACGTGTCCTGGGTGTGGTGCCCGACCGCCGAGGGGTTCATCCGGGGCAACGCGCCGGAGTACTACCCCGGCGACGACCAGGTGGACTGGACCTGCGTGGACGTCTACGCCGGTTCGGTGTTCCAGCCGATCGGCCGGCTGATGGGCCCGTTCCTCGAGTGGGCCGCGCAACGCCCCAAGCCGATCATCATCGGCGAGTTCGGGGTGGCCAAGGCGTGGGGCTCGTCGGCCCGGGCCGCGTGGCTGGCCGACGCCGCCCGGACGTTCAAGGCGAACCCGCAGATCAAGGGCGTCGCCTACTTCGAGTCCGACCCCGAGGGCAACGGGCCGAAGCAGCAGTTCCAGCTCACCGGCGACAAGGCCGCGTTCCGGGCCTTCAAGCGGATGACCAAGGACAGCTACTTCAACCCGAAGCCGCTGCGGAAGAGGTCAGCGGCGGGCGGCCGCCGCGGTGAGTAGCCGCAGCGCGTAGGGCGCGTCGCGCTTGAGGTAGCGACCGGCCAGGCGGCGGGGCTCGGTGGTGAGCCGATGCGCCCACTCCAGGCCGGTGCGCTGCATCCAGCGCGGCGCGCGGTCGACGTCGCCCGCGACGAAGTTGACCGCCGCGCCGCAGCCGATGAACCAGGCGTCCGGCAGGTCCTCGCGCAGCCGGGTGATCACCTTCTCCTGCTTGGGGAAGCCGAGACCGACGAAGACCAGGTCCGGCTTGGCCTCGGCGACCGCGTTGCGGAACTCGGCGTAGACCGCGCGGTCCCGTTCGAAGCCGAACTCCGGGCACAGCGTCCCGGCGATCTCCAGTCCCGGGCACCGCTCGGCGAGCCGCCGCGCGGCCCGGGTCGCGCCGTCCGCGGCGGCCGGCGTGGCCGGGTTGCCGCCGATCACGAAGACCGACCGGCCGTCCCGGCCCAGCCCTTCGGACAGCGACCAGATCAGGCTGCTGCCGGCCACCCGTTCGGGCAGCGGCATCCCGCTCAGCCGGCTGGCCCAGATCAGCGGCATGCCGTCGGCGACGATCAGGTCGGCGTCGTCCAGGAAGCCACGCACCCGCTTGTTCGCCTGCGCCTGCCGCAGGATGTCGATGTTCGGGGTGATGATTCGTCCACCTCGGCCGGACGCGATCGCCTCGCGCACCACGGCCACCACCTCGGCCTCGGTGATCCGGTCGAACCCGGTTCCGTCGAGGTGCACTCGATCAAAAGCCTCAACGCTCACGCAACGCCTCCTTCAGTGTCCTTCGCTCGTTATATGAGCGAAACGAGCGAAGGACGGACAAAGTGGCACGAGTGCTCTACCTCGGCGGGTTGGGTCGCAGTGGGACCACGCTCGTCGAACGGCTGCTCGGCGAACTTCCGTCGGTCTGCGCGCTCGGCGAGATCGTCCACCTGTGGCAGCGCGACATCCTCGACAACGAGCGCTGCGGATGCGGCGCCCGGTTCGCCGCCTGCACGTTCTGGAAGCGGGTCGGCGAGAAGGCCTTCAACGGCTGGGGCAATGTGGACGTGCCCCGCGTGCACGCCCTGCGCGACCTGGTCGAGCGCACCCGGCACATCCCGCGGCTGGCCGCCGGGCAGATGCCGAAGGCCGAGGTGCGCGAGTACGCCGGGTACTACGCCAAGGTGTACGCCGCCGCGGCCGAGGTGTCCGGCGCCGCCGTGGTGGTGGACTCGTCCAAGCACAGCGCCCTGGCCCACGTGCTGCGGCACGCCGAGGGGCTCGACCTGCGGGTCGTGCACGTGGTGCGGGACGCGCGCGGGGTGGCGTACTCGTGGACGAAGACCGTCGCCCGGCCCGAGACCGACGGCGAGGAGGAGATGACCCGCTACTCGCCCGGCCGCTCGGCGCTGCTCTGGAACGCCCACAACGCCGCGTTCGGCCTGCTGGCCAAGCGCGGGGTGGCCGTTCGCCGGGTCCGCTACGAGGAGTTCCTCACCGACCCGCGGGCGGCCCTGATCCGGCTGGCCGACTTCGCCGGGCTCACGCTCGTGCCCGATGACCTGGAATTTCTTCGTCCCGGCCACGCCGACCTGGGGGTCGGGCACAGCGCGGCCGGCAACCCGATGCGGTTCACCGTGGGCCGGCTGTCGCTGCGCCGGGACGACGCCTGGCAGTCCGCGCTGCCGCCCGCGCAACGCCGGATGGTCAGCGCGGTGTGCGGGCCGATGCTGCGGGCCTACGGCTACCCCGTTTTCGCTGAGGAGGCGTGATGAACTGGCCGTCCGTCGGGGTCGTGATCCCCACCCGGAACCGTCCCGAGCTGGTCCGCAAGGCCATCGCCGGGGTGTGCGAACAGCGCTACCCGGGCGAGATCAAGGTGGTCGTGGTGTACGACCAGACCGAACCCGACTACCTGCTCGCCCGCACCGAGGACACCCAGGTCCTGGTGCTGACCAACTGGCGCACACCCGGCCTGGCCGGCGCCCGCAACACCGGGCTGCTGTCTCTCGACACCGAGCTGGTGGCGTTCTGTGACGACGACGACCGGTGGGCCCCCGACAAGCTGCGCCGGCAGGTCGCCGCGCTGGTGGCCGAGCCGGAGGCCGAGTTCGCCACCTGCGCGATCGAGGTCGAGTACGAGGACCGGGTGACACCCCGCCTGGCCGGCCGCAGCCGGGTCACGGTCGACGAGCTGGCCCGCTCGCGGATGGCCATGCTGCACTCGTCGTCGTTCCTGATGCGCCGCGAGGCCCTGGCCGAGGACGCCATCGGCATGGTCGCCGAGGACGCGCCGGGCAGCCAGAACGAGGACTGGGACCTGCTGCTGCGGGCGGCCCGCCGGCGGCCGATCGTGCACCTGGACGAGCCGCTGGTCCGGGTGCTGTGGGGCCGGACCAGCCACTACGCCTACGAGTACGCCACCAAGATCTCCTCGCTGCGCTGGATGATGCGACGCCACCCGGAGATCAGCGGCTGCCGCCCCGGCGCCGCCCGCGTGTACGGCCAGCTGGCCTGCTGGTCGGCCGCCTCCGGCAACCGCAGCGCGGCCTGGCAGTTCAGCAAGGAGGCGGTCCGCGCCAACTGGAAGGAACCTCGCACCGCGATCGCGCTGGCCGCGATGACCGGCGCGGTCAAGGTGGAGAATGTGCTGTCGGCTCTGCACAAGCGCGGACGAGGTATCTGAGGTCACTCTTTTCCACACAGCCGACAGCCAGGTAGTGTTCAGGTGTGTGCGAAATAGTTCGGTTCCCGTATCGTAACGCGGTGTGTCGCTGATGCTGGCCCAGCAGCGACAGGCTGCCATCCTCGATCGGGTCCGCGCCGCCGGCGGTGTGCGGGTCAGTGAGCTCGCCTCCGAGTACGGCGTCTCCGACATGACCATCCGCCGCGACCTCGAAGCGCTCGCCGACCGCGGGCTGCTGGCGAAAGTGCACGGTGGAGCCACCACGGTCAGTCCCGGTTCGGCGCACGAGCCGGGCTTCGCCGCGAAATCGGTGCGGCAACAGGCCGAGAAGGCCGCGATGGCGCTACGCGCGGCCGCCCTGGTCTCCCCCGGCGACGCGATCGCGCTGTCGGCCGGCACCACCACCGCCGGCCTGGCCCAGCGCCTGGTGGACGTCCCGTCGCTGACCGTGGTGACCAACTCGATCCCGGTCGCCGACGTCTTCTACCGAGCCGGCCGCCCCGACCAGACGGTCGTGCTGACCGGCGGCACCCGCACCCCGTCCGACGCGCTGGTCGGCCCGGTGGCCGTCGCCGCGATCGGCACGCTCCACCTGGACATGCTCTTCCTCGGCGTGCACGGCATGAGCGAGCGCGCCGGCTACACCACTCCCAACCTGATGGAGGCCGACGTCAACAGGGCCCTGGTCGAGGCGGCCGAACGCCTGGTCGTCCTCGCCGATCACACCAAATGGGGCACGGTCGGCATCTCGTCGATCGTCTCCCTCGACCGCGCCGACATCGTCATCACCGACGAGGGCCTGGACGACCAGGCCCGCGCCATCCTGGTCGAGCAGGTCGGCGAACTCGTGGTGGTGGGCGCGCCGTGACCATCGCCCAGCGCACCGCGATCCGGTTGTCCGACGGCCGCGAACTGATCTACTTCGACGAGACCGACGGGCACGACCGCAACGCCTGGCCGGACAAGCGCGACCTGCCCACCCCGCCGGCCGCGTCCCAGCTGCGCCACGACCCGCTGGTCGACGAATGGGTGGCGGTGGCCGCCCACCGGCAGACCCGCACATTCCTGCCGCCCAGCGACAAGTGCCCGCTGTGCCCGTCGACGCCGGAGTTCTCCACCGAGATCCCCGCCCCCGACTACGACGTGGTGACCTTCGAGAACCAGTTCCCGTCGTTCAGCGCCCGGGTCCACCCCGACGAGATCGCGTCGGTGACCGACCTGGTGCCCGTGCGCCCCGGCACCGGCCGCTGCGAGGTGGTCTGCTTCACCAGCGACCACAACAGCAGCTTCGGCGCCCTCACGCCGGCCCGCGTCCGCACCGTGGTCGACGTCCTGGCCGACCGCACCGCATCGTTGTCCGAGCTGCCCGGCGTCGAGCAGGTCTTCCCGTTCGAGAACCGCGGCATCGAGATCGGCGTCACGCTCAGCCACCCGCACGGCCAGATCTACGCGTACCCCATGGTCACCCCCCGCACCCGCCTGATGCTGAACGCGGCGGCCAAGCACCACCGGGCGACCGGCAACTCCCTCTACGCCGACGTCCTGGCCGCGGAGCGCGCGTCCGGCGACCGGGTGATCGCCTCGAACGAGCACTGGACGGCCTACGTCCCCGCCGCGGCCCGCTGGCCCTTCGAGGTCCACGTGGCGCCCCACCGCCGCCGGCCCGACATCCCCGCGTTGTCCGGCCCCGAGCGCGACGCCTTCGCCCCGCTCTACCTCGACGTGCTGCGCCGCTTCGACGCGCTGTTCGACAAGCCCATGCCGTACATCAGCGCCTGGCACCAGGCCGTCACCGGCGAGGGCCGCGACCTCGGCTACCTGCACCTGCAGCTGTTCAGCATCCGCCGGGCCGCCGACAAGCTCAAATACCTGGCCGGCTCGGAGTCGGCGATGGGCGCCTTCATCAACGACATCGTCCCCGAGAAGGCCGCCCAACTGCTCAAAAACCTTTAGCGGTACGGGTTTCCGACAGCACCCACCCCCTCCGCGACCCGGTCACGCGAAAGGCCGTGAACGCGCCTTTCGCGTGACCGGCGCCTCACCCCACTTCCTGCACCGACCGCGACAGCACACAGAACTCGTTGCCTTCCGGGTCAGCGAGCACCACCCACGAGGCGTCCGCCGGCTGACCCACATCAGCCGGCGTCGCACCCAGCGCCACCAGCCGGTCGACCTCTTCCCGCTGCGTGCTGCCGTCCGCCCGAAGATCAAGATGCAGCCGGTTCTTCCCGGCCTTCCGCTCCGGCACCGGACACACATCAATGCTCGGCCCGCCACCCGTACCCGGCCCGATGCTGACCACGCCGTCGTCGTCCTCCTCGACCACCCGCCAGCCCAGCGCGGCCACCCAGAACTCCACCACCCGACCGACATCCACCGCATCAATCGCCACTACCGCGATCCGACTAGTCATGCGCCCCTGCCTACCCACAACCTCCGCCCAGGCAACTCGGTTTGCCGTCGCGGATTCTCACCTGCACGGCGTCGAGGACCGGGCCGGTGACCGTGGAGATGGTCCACCTCGACACAGTTGCGCCATCGGCCTCGGCCAGGCGCAACCCAGATCATGGCCGAGATGGGCGGTAACTTCGCCGTCCCGGTGGCCTCGACGACGCATGGTCTTCTGCCGCGGGATTACCGACCGACTTATCCACACTCCGGCGGCCCTGTGGACGGAACCCGAAAAACGTTGAGCCAACCGGCTACCTTGACGCCCACCCAGTGGCTGGGTGGGGGAGGTGGCGGCGCCCGCGTCGCCCGAAATTTTGCGACCTTTCGGGCGCACGGGTATTGGGTCGGGGTCAACCGCAGGAGCGGCCGGCCCAGGACGAGCCGGCGCAACGGCGGGACGCGACTTTCTGGTGATCGCTGGGTTCCGAGGAAGTCCACGGGGCCGTCGGGGTTGCGACGAAGAACGGAATCTGGGGCTCGACCTGGCCGGGGTAAGGGGCCCCGGAACCGTCCCACCACAGATTCGCGCTGGGCGGTCAGATCACGGGTCCTGCGGTTCGAGGTCGCGGCTCCGTCCGGAGGATGTGGACCCACGGCGGGTGCTGGGGCAGGCCGCCGTGTTCGTGGAGGTCTCAGCCGGGCAGGAGGCTGCGCTCTCCACCGTGGACGGCTACCACGGTGCCGTTGACGTAGCTGCTGCGGTCGCCGACCAGGAACAGGACGACGTCGGCGATCTCGTCGGGGTCGCCGATCCGGCCCCGGGCGGTCACCTGGTCCATGGCGTCGGGGAAGGCGGCCAGCATGGGTGCGGTCCCGGGGGTGCGCACGGGGCCGGAGGCGACGCCGTTGACGCGGACGCCGGCGCCGCCGAACTCGGTGGCCCAGTAGCGGGTCAGGATTTCCAGGGCCGCCTTTGACGCGCCGTAGGCCGCCCCGACCGGTGCGACCGAGGTGGCCGCGGTGGAGCTGACGTTGACGATGGCGCCGTGGCCGCGTTCGGCCATGCCGGGGGCCAGGGCCCCGACCAGCTGGAACGGCGCCCGGGTGTTGATGGCGAGGTGCCGGTCGAAGCTGTCGGCGCTGGTGCCGGGGGTCGCGGTGAACTCGTACACGCCGGCGTTGTTGACCAGGATGTCCACCTCGCCGGCGTCGGCGGCCAGCCGTTCGACGTCCGCGGCGTCGGTGAGGTCGGCGGCGACGAAGCGGGCCCGGCCGCCCCGCTCGGCGATCGCGGACACCAGCTCGGCGCCGCGGCGCTCGTCGCGGCCGTGCACCACAACATCCGCCCCGTTCTCCGCGAGCCGCATCGCCACAGCCCGGCCGATGCCTGCCGTGGCCCCGGTCACCAAGGCGGTCTTTCCTGCTAGATCAGTCACGTCGATCCCTTTCTGGGTTGGTGAACCCAATTTCTACCGGCAATTTTTGGATTGCGCAACCCAGTCCGTTAGGCTGAGGGCGTGACATTGACCCGCAAAGGTCAGGCGACCAGGGAACGCATCCTCGAGGCGGCGACCGACCTGATCGCCCAGCGCGGCGTGACCGGCACCAGCACCGAAGACGTACGCAAGGCGGCCGGCGTCAGCGGGTCGCAGCTCTACCACTACTTCGTCAGCAAGCAGGCCCTGATCAGGGCGGTCATCACCCGCCAGGCCGAGGCGCCGCTGATACCCGGCCGGCCGATCATGGGCGCCCTGGACAGCTTCGACGCGCTCCGCGCCTGGGCCGACGCCGCGGTCGAGAACCAGGAGCACAACAGCGGCCGCGGCGAATGCACGCTGACCTCGCTGGCCGGCGAGCTGAACCCCGCCGACGACCAGACCCGCGAAGACCTGTGCAACGCCTTCCAGCGCTGGCAGTCCCTGCTGCACGACGGCCTGCGGGCGATGCGCGACCGAGGCGAGCTACGACCCGAGGCCAACCTCGACGAACTGGCGATGGCCCTGCTCACGGCGCTTCAGGGCGGCAGCCTGCTGAGCCAGACCCTGCGAAGCGCCGAGCCGATGGGGGCGTCGATGAAGGCCGCTCTGGCCTACGTCCGCTCCTTCACCGCCGAATAGCCGGCTCGATGCGGATCGGTGCGTGTCAGACGCCGGAGATCCTGGGTGACGTGGACGCCGCGCTCCGGGTCGTCCGGGACTTCGCCGGACGGGCCGACGCCGAGGGCGTCGACCTGCTGCTGTTCCCCGAGTGTTTCCTGCCGGGATACCTCGTCACCGACGATCATGTCCGCGGCCACGCCGTGGAGCCGGCGTTCGTCGAGCGGCTGGGCGTGACCGGGCCGACGCTGGTGCTCGGGATGATCGAGCGCGACGGCGACCGCTTCCACAACACCGCGGTGGTCGTGGCCGGTGGGCGCGTGATCGGGCGGTACCGCAAGAACTTCCTGACCGCCGGCGAACAGGTGTTCACGGCCGGCCGCGAGTATCCGGTCTTCGACTGTGCGGGCACCCGCTTCGGGGTCAACATCTGTTACGACACCCAGTTCCCGGAAGCGGCGGCCGCGGTGGCCGGCCAGGGCGCCCAGGTGCTACTCGTGCCGGCGCAGAACATGATGCGCCGCGAGAACGCGTTCCGGTGGCAGCACCGGCACCACGAGATCCGCGCCGAACGGGCCCGCGAGACCGGCATGTGGTTGGTGTCGGCCGACGTCACCGGCGAACGTGGCGACAGCCACATCGGACTCGGCCCCACCTCCGTGATGACCCCCACCGGCAACGTGATCGCCCTGGTCCCCGCGGGAACGATCGGCATGGTGACCGCGGACATTCCCGCGGCGTGAGGTCGGGGCCGCGTCAGCGGCGGGCGGGACCACTCACGCACGTCGCCGGACCGGCCTCGGCGGGAGCAGCGGTCGGCGCCACCCACCCCGCTACGACCGCATGATTTTGACTCTGGTCCGGGCGCCCGTTGAAAGCGCGTAACGATCGGGGCGTCGCATCGAGGCATGTCTCTAGACGTTCCGATCAGCCGACGCACGTTCGTCTCCGGAGCCTCCGCGATCGCGGCCGGGCCGATCCTGATCCGCCAGGAAGGACCGCCGCTGCCGGACGGGCTGTTCCGCCTCGGCGTGGCGTCCGGCGACCCGCTGCCCGACGCGGTGGTCATCTGGACACGCCTCGCCCCGACGTCCGGCCTGCCGGCGAGCGCGGTGCCGGTGCGCTGGGAGGTGGCGACCGACGAACGGTTCCGCCGAGTGGTGGCGTCCGGCGTCAAGCAGGCCACCGCCGACCTCGCGCACTCGGTGCACGTGGACGTGCGCGGGCTACGCGCCATCCATCAACTTGATGTCGGTTCAGGGCGTCGAGATCTCGCCGGTCGGGCGCACCCGCACCGCCCCGGCCGACAACGCCCGCCCCCAGAACCTGCGCTTCGCGTTCGCCTCCTGCCAGGACTACCAGGCGGGCTTCTACACCGCCTACGCCCACCTGGCCGAGGAAGACCTGGGCTTCGTCGCGTTCCTCGGCGACTACATCTACGAGGGCGCGCCCAACCCGAACGCCCGCCGCGTCCACGAGGGCGCCGGCGAGCCGCTCGACCTGGCGCAGTACCGCAACCGCCACGCCCAGTACAAGACCGACCCCCACCTGCAGGCCGCGCATGCCGCGTTCCCGTGGATCGTGACGTTCGACGACCACGAGATCGACAACAACTGGGCCGACGAGATCCCGCAGGATCCTCAGCTCCAGACGCCTTCGCAGTTCCGCGCGCGGCGGATCGCGGCTTTCCAGGCCTACTACGAGCACATGCCGCTCCGGGCCGAGCAGGCACAGATCCGCACGGCCGCCGAGTTCGTCGTCGAGAACGGCCGCCCCGGCATCGCCTCGGTCACCGCGGAACCCGTGCCCCTCGCCCGCACCCGAACCGCAGGCCCGATTCGCGCTTCTTAAGATATTTGTCGCAGCGGGGTGGTGGGTACTGACCGCTGCTCCCGCCGAGGCCGGTCCGGGCGGCCGCACGCTCCGCTTCCGCGGCCGCCCTCCCTGCGACGTGCGTGAGTGGTCCCGCCCGCCGCTGACGCGGCCCGGTCAGATCGTGACGACGTGCCAGGAGGAGCCGACCGCCATCCACATGCGATCGTCACGGGCGGCCACCGCGCGGGGCGCCGATCCAGGCAGGTGGAGCGGCTCGCTGGTGGTGGCCTCGATCGGGCCGTCCGTGACCCGCCCGAAGCGCATCGTCACCTCCCCGTCGTCGTACGTGGCGAAGGCCAGCCGGTCGCCGGCCACCAGCACGGCGAACGCCCAGTGGATCGGATTCCGGCGAACGCATCGCACCCCCGCGCCGTCGATCTCCACCAGCGGGAAGCCGGTGTAGGGGCACGCCCAGGTCCGGGTCGCGCCGACGTTGAGCGAGTAGCAGTCCAGCCACCCGGACCGCGGGCCGTTGCCGTCGTAGGCGGCGAGCCAGGCCGCGGTGCCGTCCCCGGTCCAGCGGATCAGCCCGGGCCTGTCCAACATCGTCCGGAACGGCCGTGCCGGCTCGGCCCGGCCACGCGAACGCGGCGGGCGCTCCGGCAGCGGCACGCAGACCGAGGCCTCGTCGAAGTAGCCGATCCAGATGTCGCCGGCCGCGTCGGTCATCAGGTATTCGATGCCGTCGCCGGCGTGGAAGGTGCCTCGGGTCGAGCCGTCCGCGCCGATCACGCGGGCGTTGCGGGGAATCTGGGCCTCGAGCTCGGCGACCGACTCCGGCGCGGGCCCCTCGGGCATCCGGCAGCGGGCGTCGGCCAGCACGAAGCCGTCGCCCAGCACGTCGACCTTCGGGAAGTGCAGGTCGAGGTCGGGCACGGCGACCTCGGTGACGTCCTTGCCGTCGAGCACGACGATCGTCGCGGTGTAGGGGTCGGGCGCAGGGCCGCGCACCCAGCACCGCGCATCGGGGGCGACGAGGAAGGCGACGATGCGCCCGGCGGCGTCGACCGTGGACGTGGCGACGCGACGGTCCGCGTACCGGGAGGGCAGCGTGCCCCAGAGGCGGGCGTGCGCCGTCATCGGGTGAGGCAAGAAATCATGGCGCCGATGATGACAGACCCACCCGTCACGCGAAACTCGCTTTCACGGCCTGCCCCCTGATCAGGTCGCGGAGGTGGCGGTGCTGTGCTGTGCGCGTACCCCATCAAGGTCTTATCCCAGGTAGACGGCTTGTTCGCGGGTGTCGGCGGCGTCCTGCGAGGGCAGCGTGGCCGCATCGGCCAGGATCCGCTCCAGCAGCGCCACCGGCAGGTGCGGGCCGGCCGCCGCTCGGCGGGAGCGGAGAGGTAGGGCCGGATGTGTGCGCAGCGCCTCGAACTGCTCGTCCGTCCAGACCCGGCGGGCCGGCAGGTCGTACTTGACCTCGGTGAACTGCGCGTCGACGAGCCGGCGCAGCAGACCGGCCGGTATCGCCGGGTTGCGCGCGAGACCACGCAGACGGGCGCGGGCCGGACGGTTGCGGTGGGACCAGTAAGCGTCGTTGGCTCTCAGGAGGCCCTCCTCGATCGACGAGGATTATCCACCGGGAGATTAGGGGGCGGGGGGCCCGGGACAAGGCCCCCCGCAGGGAAGGGACGGCAGGCGCGCGAGGCGCCTACTGGTCGCGCGGGACAGCCAGGGGAACCGATCGGCGCCCGGGACAAGGCAGCCGGACCGGCGGGCGACCCCTCAGCGTCACGACCGTCATCCGTTTCGCAGTAAGAAACGAGAGCCGTACCCCGCGGTTACGACTTCAAACGTGCGTTCTTGACCGAACTCCTGGCTCCCCCCTCGGTGGACATCGCCTCGTATTTCACCAAGAGTGGCTGTACCTTTACGATCCGGCGTCATCGTTATCGAGGGAGCGCCCATGGCGGACGTCTTTGTCAGCTACCGGCAGCCCGACAGCTCCGAGGCGCGCCGATTGGCCGAGGCTCTCCGCGACGCCGGGCATGAGGTCTGGTTCGACAAGTGGCGGATCGACATCGGCGACTCCATCGTGGAGCGCATGTCGTCCGGGCTGGCCGGGACCACCTATCTGGTCCTGTGTTGTTCCAGCTCCGGCGTCGAGTCGCCGTGGATGAGCCGGGAGTGGATGTCCATGCTGGCACGCCAGCTCAACGGGCATCCGGTCAAGATCCTGCCGGTCCGGCTGACCGATGGGGCGGTCCCCGCCATCCTCGCCGATCTGAAGTATGCCGACCTGGGCCGGAACTGGGACGGCGGGGTGAGCCGCCTGCTGGCGGCCATCCGATGACCGTCCCGCCGCGCCGTCGCCCGATCCTGATCGCTCACGCGCAGGGCGACGAGGAGCAGGCCGAACGGCTGGCCGCGCCGCTGGTGGCGGCCGGATACGAGGTGGTGCACTCCGGCACGGTGCTGGTCGGCGAGAGCCTGGTCGCCGAGGCCGGCCGGGTGCTCACCTCGGGCGGCCCGGTCGTGCTGTGTGGCACGGCCCGAGCGGCCGGCAGTCGATGGGCACACCGGCTGGTCCACGCCACCCGCCGCTATTCCGGCGTACGGGTCTTCGGACTGGAGATGGACGAGGAGGCCTACCTCGAGCCGCTGACGCTGGATGCCGCGATCGCCGCCTACTGGCTCGATCCCGGCCGGGCCGTTCAGCAACTGCTGGCCGCGCTGGCCCGGCACTACCCGGTCGACCCCTCGGCCGAGCCGGCCGACGAGGCGGAGGCCCGGGCCGAGGCGGCCTATCGCAACCTGCTCCTGGACGCCTGCGATCTGATCCACCTGACCAACCTGCCGAGCGACCGGCGGACGGCGACCCGGCAACTGATGCTGCGAACCCTGTTCGTGCCGCTCAAGGTCCGGGTCGAACGGGAGGCGGGCGACCCACCGGACGCCGGCGGGCTGACCGCGATCGAACGTCGACGGGCCACTTCCGGTGGCGGGTCGCCGGACAGCGGAAGTCCTGGCTCCGATCGGTCCAGGCCGACCGGCGCCCAATCGGCGTCCCGGGACGTCCCGGTCGGCCCGGGCGCCCGCCTGCGGGTGTCGCGCCGCCTTGTCGTCCTCGGTGATCCCGGCGCCGGCAAGTCCACGATGCTGCGCTGGTTCGCCACGGCCTTCCTGCTCAAGCTGCGCGGCGACCCGGACTGGTCCGACCTGCCGGCCGTGGAGACGCTGCCCGACGAAGACTGGCTACCGGTCCTCGTACGCTGCCGGGATCTCAGCGCGGACCAGCTCAACGGTCCGCTCGCCGACATGCTCACCCATGTGCTGCGGCGGGCCGAACTCCCCGACCACCACGTCGACGTCCTGCGGTCCAGCCTGCTCCGGCGGCTGGCCGACGGCTCGGCGTTGCTTCTGGTCGACGGCCTCGACGAGATCGCCGACGCCACCGCCCGGGCCCGTTTCTGCGAACAGCTCGAACGGATCCACCTCGCCTACCCGGCCGCGCCGGTCATCGTGACCAGCCGGATCGTCGGCTACCGCGAGATGGGCTACCGCATCGGGCGCGGCTTCGAACACGTCACGCTGGCCGAACTCGGCCGCCGCGACAAGGACGACTTCATCCGCCGCTGGTGCGCGCTCAACGAGCCACCGGACCGGCACAAGGCGATCGCCGCCGAGATCAGCAAGGACATCCACGGAACCGACCGCATCGAACGCCTCACCGGGAGCCCGATGCTGCTGACGACGATGGTCCTGGTCAAACGTACGGTCGGGAAGCTGCCGGAGCACCGGGCCGACCTGTACCGGGAAGCGATCAAGGTGCTGCTGAACTGGCGGCCGGAGGTCGACCGGCCGGTTGACGCCCGCGAGGCGGTGCCACAACTCGGCTACATGGCGTACGACATGTCGGTGCGGGGCGCCCAGCAGATCACCGACGACGACCTGATCACTCTGCTGGCTCGGATACGCGACGAATATCCGACGCAGTACTCCGTCGCCCAACGCACTCCGGCCCAGTTCATCCAGCTGATGGAGAACCGCACCGGCCTGTTGACCGAGGCCGGTCGGGTGCACGACGTGCCGGTCTTCGAGTTCCGCCACCTGACGTTCCAGGAGTACCTGGCCGCGCGCGCCTTGGTGAAACGGTGCTTCCCCGGGAAGGACCCGGACCGCGGGCTGGCCGACGACATCGCCGTCCTCGCGACCCGCCTCGACGACCCGGTCCCTTCCGACTCGTCGGCCGACCGCTCCTGGCAGGAGGCCGTGCGACTCGCCGTGACCCTCTGCCCGGACGACGACGTCGACCCGGTGCTGCGGGCTATCCTCGGCCCGGACGACGGCGACCCCGCATCGTCGACACCCCGGACCGTCTTCGCCGCCCGCTGCCTCCAGGACGAGCCGAACGCGGGACCGGACGCGGCCCGGACGGTGCTGCGGCGCCTGGTCCGGACGTTGCCGTTCGACGGTCCGGAACGCGAGATCCATGACGCCGTGCGTTCGCTCGCCAGTTCCCGCTGGTCCGGCGAGCTGGTCAGCCACCTGCTCACCGAGTTCCGCACCCAGAGCGGCAACGCTTCGACCGACCTGGTCGCCCTGATCGGCGAGGTGATCGGCCGTTCCGCACCCAACGCTCCCGACGAGTTGGCGAGCTGGCAGGAAGCACGCATCCAGGACCTGGCGGCCGACGACCGGGAGACGGTGCTCCGGGCGGCGCTGATCATCGGACACCTGACGTTCGGCGACGACCGGGCCGCCGCGCGGCTGCTCGACCTGCTCCACGGCGTCGACGAACTGGCCGTGACGGCCGCGTGGGCGCTCGGCCGGCTCGCGGACAACGCGGAAACGTGTGCCTGGCGGCTGACCGACAACCAGGCCAGGAGCATCCAGCGGACGATCGACCCGGCCGCGATGCCTGCGTCGCGGCTAGTCCTGCTGACCAGGGTGCTCGGTGCACGGCGATGGACCGAGGCGGTCGATCCCCTCGTGAACGCCGCCCGCGACGCCGATCCGCTCGTGCGGGCGGCCGCCGTGCGCCGGCTGGGCACATCCGGGCTGACCTCGGTGATCCCCCATGTCATCGCGCGGCTCGAGGACGAGGTCGCGTCGGTTCGGGCGGCGGCCGCGAGGGCGCTCGCGAGCGTGCCGGCCGACAGCGCGGTCCCACCGCTGATGCGATGTCTGAGCGATGATGATCCGAAGGTACGGTCGGCCGCAGCGGAGATCGCCGAGCGGTTCCCGCGCTCGTCTCCGCCCTCCGCACGAGCGTCGGCGACGCGGCCGGACACATCGCTGAAGCCATCGGTGACCTGGGGAGCAGCGAAGCGGGCACCGCCGTGCTCGACGCGATGAAAACGGCGGACGAGAAGCAGACGTGGCGGTTCATCTCCGCACTGGGCAGTCTCGGCCACACCGACGCCGCGCCGCACCTTCTCGGCCGGCTGTCCGACGATCCCCATGATCACGAATTCTGGCTGAGCTGGACGCTGGGCGAACTCCTCGGAAACCGTGCTTGCGATCAGATCGCGGCGCTGTCCTCGGCCGCGGTGTTGCCCGTACTCGCCCGCTTCGAGGTGGCACTTCCGGCCGAACGATTCCGGAAAGCGCTCGACGACGATGACGCCGACGAGCGGCTGTATGCGCTGAACGCGCTCTCGCTCCTCCACGACGATCAGGCCGTCCAGACCATCGCGGAAGCGGCGGCGGACGACACACCGGCCAATCGCCGCCGAGTGGCCGAGATTCTCGGCAAGTCGATCGACTCCCGGGTCCGGGACCGCCTGCTGTCGTTGGCCGATGATACTGACATGCCGACACGGCTCGCGGCTGTTGAGGGCCTGGGTCGGTATCCCGATCACACCCTGTTCAGCACCCTGCGCCCGATGCTCAAGGAACCGGATCCACGTCTGCGTGTCGGCGTGGCCAGTGCCTTCTACCACCACTTCGACCCACGCCCGGTGGACCCTCTGCTCGACGCGCTGTCCGATCCGGTCGCCGAGGTGCGCGAGGAAGCCGCTCAGTCGCTCGGCAGCCAGCGCGTGAGTAAACCGATCCGGCGGCTCATGCGGCTGCTCGACGATCCCGCCCCGGGTGTCCGATCACGGGCCGCGGGATCGCTCGGCCGGCTGGGCGCCCGATCCTCGCGGAAGCGTCTCATCGAGATGCTGACGGCGGACGACTCAGAGGAACGGCTGTGGGCGACCTACGGCCTCGGTGAGCTGGGCGCCGAGGACACAGCACCCGATCTCATCGATGCCCTCGCTGATCCGGACCCGAACGTCCGCAGATGGGTGGTCTCCGCCTTGAGCAAACTGGGCGCTCAGTCGGCGTTCGAGCCGTTGGTCGCCCGGCTGAACGACCCCAACATCGAGGTCTGTTCGGCGGCGCTGTCCGCTCTGGCCCAAACGCGCGATCAGCGTGCCGGCAACGCGATCGTCGGCCGCCTGACGGATCCCCACAAGGAAATACGCGAAGCCGCTGCCGTGGCGGTCGGGAATCTAGGCGTGGCGACGATAGGGGCCGACCTCGTCCCCCTGCTTCAGGACCCATACTGGCGAATTCGGAGCGCGGCCTGCTGGTCACTGGGCTACTTGGACACCTTCGGAGCCCTTTCGACCCTGCGATCGACCCTGGACGACTCACATCCTCAGGTTCGACGTGCCGCGGCATGGGCTCTGGGCCTTCTCGGCGACACCGAGTCACTCGAGCCACTCCAGCACTTGGCGACCAGTCCGCACGGCGGGGTCAGAGCCAAGGCCGTCGAGGCTCTGGCCCGCATCGCACCCGACGCGACCCGACCACTGCTGATCAGCGCGCTGCGCAACGATCCTCATCCCACCGTGCGCGAGACCGCCGCGTGGGAACTTCGGCTCCGCCCCGGCTCCGATGCTGTCCCCGCCCTGCTCGAACGGCTCAACGACCACTACCTCGACGTGCGAACCTCGGTGGCCATAGCCCTCGGGGGCTCGGGTGACGCCGAGGTGGCCATTCATCTTCGCGAGGGCCTGAACGATCCTTCCCTCCGGATGCGGGGCTCCGTCGCCAACGCCCTCGGACTGCTTGCCGACGGCCGGGCCGCCTTCCGGCTCCGGCAGCTCGCGGATCATGTTGATCCCTGGCTGGCCTCCCGGGTCGCCTGGGCGCTCGGCCGCATGGGTGACCCTCGGCCCTTGCCGCCGCTACGCGCACGCATTGCGAATACCGCAGGCGACGACCGTAGGTCGATAGTTGCCGCGCTGGCGTATTTCGGGGATGACTACGCCCGACGGCTGACCCGCCGTGGCCTACGGCATGCCGCTGTCAGCACACGGCGCGACTGGCTCAGAGCCGCTGCCTGGGCCACACCCGATCTTGTGGATCGAGCCCTGCTCACCAGGGAGGGCGACGGCGACACCCCATATTTCGATCCGGCCGAACTGATCGAAGGGCGCCGGGTGGCGCTGATGGCTCGACGGCTGCATCGTCCGGTCGAGGAGATCCGGGCTCGCTATGCAGCGCTTTCGCGCAAACTGCCGCTGCGGATGCGAGACGACCCACTCACGCGAAAGGCGCGTTCACGGCCTTGAGCGTGAGTGGGTCGCGGTGTGCCACGCGTCGGTCGGCGTTGTGCGTACCCGACAAGGGGTTTCAGGCCAGCGTGCGGGCCAGGTTCTCGTCGAGGGCGTTCATGAACTCGTCGGTGGTGAGCCACGGCGCGGCGCGCGAGATGAGCAGGGCCAGGTCCTTCGTCATCTGACCGCCCTCGACGGTCTCGACGCAGACCCGCTCGAGGGTCTCGGCGAACTCGGTCACCGCGGGGGTCTCGTCGAGGACGCCGCGGTGCTTGAGGCCGCCGGTCCACGCGAAGATCGAGGCGATCGGGTTGGTGCTGGTCTTCTCGCCCTTCTGCCACTGCCGGTAGTGCCGGGTGACCGTGCCGTGCGCCGCCTCGGCCTCGACCGTACGGCCGTCGGGGGTCATCAGGACCGACGTCATCAGGCCGAGCGAGCCGAAGCCCTGGGCGACCGTGTCGGACTGCACGTCGCCGTCGTAGTTCTTGCACGCCCAGACGTAGCCGCCCTCCCACTTCATCGCGGCGGCCACCATGTCGTCGATCAGGCGGTGCTCGTAGGTCAGGCCGGCCTCGCGGAACTGGTCGGCGAACTCGGTCTCGAAGATCTCCGCGAACAGGTCCTTGAAGCGCCCGTCGTACGCCTTCAGGATCGTGTTCTTGGTCGACAGGTAGACCGGGTAGTTGCGGGCCAGGCCGTAGCGGAACGAGGCGCGCGCGAAGTCGCGGATCGACTCGTCGAAGTTGTACATGCCCATGCCGATGCCGCCGGCCGGGAAGTCGGCGACGAGGAACTCCATCGGCTCGGAGCCGTCCTCGGGCGTGAACGTCATGGTGAACTTGCCGGCCTTGGGCGCCACGAAGTCGGTCGCCTTGTACTGGTCGCCGTGGGCGTGGCGGCCGATGATGATCGGCTTGGTCCAGCCCGGCACCAGCCGCGGCACGTTCGACATGATGATCGGCTCGCGGAACACGACGCCGCCGAGGATGTTGCGGATCGTGCCGTTGGGCGACCGCCACATCTTCTTGAGGCCGAACTCGGCGACCCGCGCCTCGTCGGGCGTGATGGTCGCGCACTTGACGCCGACGCCGTGCTGCTTGATGGCGTTGGCGGCGTCGATGGTGACCTGGTCGTCGGTCTCGTCCCGGTGCTGGATCGACAGGTCGTAGTACTCGAGCGGGACGTCGAGGTAGGGCAGGATCAGCTGCTCCCGGATCTGCTTCCAGATGATCCGGGTCATCTCGTCGCCGTCGAGCTCCACCACCGGGTTGTTGACCTTGATCTTCGCCATCGGCCGGCGCTCCCTTCCCGCGATTCACGTCTAAGCAGTACGAGCGTACTGGATGAGGGGCCGCCGCGCCGACGGCCCCGGTCACACCAGGCGGAATCAGAGGTTGGCGACGTCCGCCTGCTTGGCCCGGACCGCCTCGGCGGCCTCCTTCAAGCCGGCCACCTCGGAGTCGGTGAGGTCGGTCTCGACGACCTTCCTCAGACCGGTCGCGCCGATCTCGGCCAGCACGCCCAGGTAGACGCCGTTGATGCCGTACTCGCCGTCGACCCAGGCGCAGACCGGCATGACCGCGCCGCTGTCCTCGGCCACGGCCTTGGCCATGCGGGCCGCCGCGGCGGACGGCGCGTAGTAGGCCGAACCGGTCTTGAGCAGGGCGACCACCTCGGCGCCGCCGTTGCGGGTCTTGGTGACCAGCTCCTCGATCTTCTCGGCCGGCAGCAGCTCGGACAGCGGCTTGCCGTTGACCGTGCACTTGGACGGCACCGGCACCATCGTGTCGCCGTGCGAGCCCAGGGTGAGCGCCTCGACGCTCCTCACCGGCACCGCGAGGGTCTCGGCGATGAAGTTGGTGAACCGGGCGGTGTCGAGCACGCCGGCCTGGCCGAAGACGCGGTTGCGCGGGAACTGGGTGGCGATCTGGGCCAGCGCGGTCATCTCGTCGACCGGGTTGGAGACGATGATCACGACGGCGTTCGGGGCGTACTTGGCGATGTTCTCCGCGACCTGGCGGACGATCTTGGCGTTGACCTCGAGCAGGTCCATGCGGCTCATGCCCGGCTTGCGGGGCAGGCCGGCGGTCACCACGACCACGTCGGAGCCCTCGATGGCCTCGTAGCCCTCGCCGTTGGGGCCGGTGGTGGCGCCGATCACCTTGGTCTCGAAGCCCTCGACCGCGCGGGACTGGTTGAGGTCGAGCGCGATGCCGGCCGGCTTGCCGTCGATGATGTCGGTGAGCACCACGGTGTCGAAGATGTCGTACTCGGCCAGTCGCTGTGCGGTCGTGGACCCGTAGAAGCCGGCGCCTACGACAGTGACCTTCTTGCCCATGCTTTCACTCCCAGTCATCTTTTTCGCCGAACGTATCAGCCGTGAAATCAGCCTGAGACCACGGCTCCGTAGGCCGAGGCGAACAACACCGCCTGAGCCAGGTCGATCTTCGCGCCGGTGAGGTCGACGCCCTTGAGCGCGACCCCGTCGAGGTTCGCGCCCCGCAGGTCGGCGCCTTTCAGCACAACATCCTTGAGTTGCACGCTGCTCAGATCGGCGCCGCTGAGGTCGGCCCGGGTCAGGTCGGCGCCGGTCAGGTCGGCCTCGCGCAGCCGCAGGCCGGCCAGTTTGACCGCGGTCAGGTTCTGGCCGCGGAGCCCGGTGAACCCCCAGTCGCCGCCGTCGACGGTGAGCGGGCGCAGCGAGCAGTCCAGGAACTGGGTGCCGGTCAGCTTGCAGTCGGTGAACGTGGCGTCGAAGAACGAGCACCGGGTGATCGTCGAGCGCAGGATCGCGGTCCGCACGAAGGTGGCCGCGTTGAACCGGACGTTCCCGAACTGGCAGTGGGTAAACGTGCAGGCGGTCAGCGTCGACTCGGACCAGTCGATGTCGTGGAACGCGCAGTCCTCATAGTGCACCCGGCTCTCGTCGGCGAGAGCCCAGTCCTTCCCGCGGAAGGTCTCGTTGTGCACTACCTGGTCGGAGCTCATCCGTGGAAGAAGTGCCGCGTTCCGGTGAAGTAGACGGTGACGCCGGCCTTCTCGGCCGCCTCGATGACCAGGTTGTCGCGAATGGACCCGCCCGGCTGGACGACCGCCTTCACGCGCGCGGCCAGCAGCACCTCGAGCCCGTCCGGGAACGGGAAGAACGCGTCCGACGCGGCCACCGAATTCGCGGCCCGCTCGGCGCCCGCCCGGGAGACCGCGAGGTGGGCCGCGTCGACCCGGTTGACCTGACCCATCCCGACACCGACGGTGGCGCCGTCGTGCGCGAGCAGGATCGCGTTGCTCTTCACGCTGCGGATCGCCCGCCAGGCGAAGGCCAGGTCGGCGAGCACGTCGGCGGAAGCCGCGGCCCCGGTGGCCAGCGTCCAGTTCGCCGGATCGTCGCCGGTGGCGTCGATCCGGTCGGCCATCTGCACCAGCACGCCGCCGCCGATCTGCTTCATCTCGGCCGGCGCGGGCGCCCACGGCGGCGCGACCAGCACCCGCAGGTTCTTCTTCTCACGCAGCAGTTCCAGCGCGGCCGGCGCGAACGACGGCGCCACGATCACCTCGGTGAAGATGTCGGCGATCTGCTCGGCCAGCGCGACGGTCACCTCACGGTTGACCGCGATCACGCCGCCGAACGCCGACACCGGGTCACAGGCGTGCGCCTTGCGGTGCGCCTCGGCCACGTCCGACCCGATCGCGATGCCGCACGGGTTGGCGTGCTTGATGATCGCCACGCAGGGGTCGGTGAAGTCGTTGGCGCTGCGCCAGGCCGCGTCGGCGTCGACGTAGTTGTTGTAGGACATCTCCTTGCCGTGCAGCTGCTCGGCCTGCGCCAGCCCGAGCGGCGCGGCCGGGTCGACGTAGAGCGCGGCCTGCTGGTGCGGGTTCTCGCCGTAGCGCAGCGCGGTCTCCCGCTTCAGCGCGAGGCCGGCGAACTCCGGCCACTCGTCCGGCGCGAGCACGGTGGCGCACCAGTTGGCCACCGCCACGTCGTACTCGGCGATCTCGGCGAAGGCGCGGGCCGCGAGGTGCTTGCGCTGCGTCAGCGTGAATCCGCCCTCGTCGAGGGCCTGACCGATCAGCGGGTACGCCGAGGGCGAGGTCACCACGGCCACACTCGGGTGGTTCTTGGCCGCCGCGCGCACCATGGCCGGGCCGCCGATGTCGATCTGCTCGACGCACTCGTCCTCGCTCGCGCCGGAGGCGACCGTCCGCGTGAACGGGTACAGGTTGCTGACCAGCAGGTCGAACGGCTCGATGTCGAGCTCGGCCAGCTGCCGCTCGTGGTCGGGCCGCCGCAGGTCGGCGAGCAGGCCGGCGTGCACCCGCGGGTGCAGCGTCTTGACCCGGCCGTCCAGGCACTCGGGGAACCCGGTCAGCTCCTCGACCCGGGTGACCGGCACGCCGGCCGCCTCGATCTTCCCGGCCGTGGAGCCGGTCGAGACGATCTGCACGCCGGCGCCGTGCAGCGACTGCGCGAGCTCGACGAGACCCGTCTTGTCGTAGACGCTCAGCAGTGCCCGCTTGATCGGACGACGGCCGTCAATCATGGAATCCGTACCTTTCGGTCCAAGATGGTCCACCCTTCACGCGTCAGCCGGCCGACCTGCTCGACCAGCTGGGCGCGTTCGGCGACCTTGATGCGTTCGCTCAGCGTCTCTTCCGTGTCGTCGTCGAGCACGGGGACGCTGACCTGGGCGATGATCGGCCCGGTGTCGACGCCGGCGTCGACGAAGAACAGGGTGGCGCCGGTGACCTTCACGCCGTAGGCGAGCGCGTCACGCGGGCCGTGGATGCCCGGGAAGGACGGCAGCAACGCGTTGTGCGTGTTGACGTACCGGTCGCCGAACGCGGCCAGGAACTCCGGCCCGACCAGCTTGAGGAAGCCGGCCGAGATGACCAGGTCGGGCTTGTGCTCGGCGACCAGCACGGTCAGCGCGGCGTCCCAGTCGGCCCGGGTGGCGAACTCCTTGAGCTTCGCCACGAAGGTGGGCACACCGGCCGCGGCGGCGCGGTCGAGCCCGGCGATGCCGTCACGATCGGCGCCGACGGCGACCACCCTCGCTCCGTACGCCGGATCGGCGGAAGCGTCGAGCAGGGCCTGGAGGTTGCTGCCGGAGCCGGAGACGAGGACGACCAGGCGGGCGGGCGCGGGGTCAGTCACCTGAGCACCCTATCTCCCGGCCGGTCGGCCTCCCTTCGGGGCACCCTTCGCGACACTTCCGAACCGGGTCCACCAGCGGACACCACAAACCGCTGATCATCGGTTACGCTGCCCGTCTCTTTCATCATGTTCACAGCGAACAGCAAGCACGGAGGATAAGAAACGTGACGCCACCCCCTTACTACGGACAGCAGCCGCCGGCCGCGAGCGGTAACGACAAGGTGACGCTGTGGGGCGTCCTCGGCATCGTCTTCGCGTTCCTGTGCACGCCGCTGGGCATTGTCTTCGCCATCCTGTGCCTGGTCGAGGCGCGGAAGGTCGGCAAGCCGCCGACACTGGCCTACGTGACCTTCGGCATCGTCGCCCTCGGCATCATCCTGAACATCATCCTGTTCGCGACCGGTGCTCTTTCCGGCATGTTCGGCGGCACCACCACCTGACGACACGCGTCAAGCGAAACGCCTCGGCCGCCGGCCGGGGCGTTTCCTATTTCTTGAGCAGCGTACGAGTGGCCGCAGCGCCGATTCCGGCGGATACCGCGATCACCGCGGCCGCCAGGGCGCCGACCAGCCACGGGTTGGGGCCGATCTGAGCCAGCCGGCCACCGCCCAGCGACCCGTTGGAGAACCAGGCCAGCAGGCCCATCAGCAGGCCACCGGCCGGACCGGCGAGGACCGCCGAACCCAGCACCAGCCCCAGGCCCGGCTCGTCCGGCTCGTCGCGGCGCAGCCGGGTGGTCAGCATCACGCCGGCGCAGGCCCCGGCCAGCACCGGGACGGCGAGCAGCAGCACACCGACGCCGCCCATCGGCCCGGCGGGCAGCCCGGCCAGCAGCGGCAGCGTGGGCAACGGGCCGACGGTGACCTCGGTCAGGCTCACCCCGGCGCCGGCGCCCAGCGAGAAGCCCGGGCCCAGCAGGTAGGCGGTCGCCCAGATCACGGCGTTGGCGCCGTAGGCCAGGCTGACCAGGGTGATGCCGGCCTGCCCGGCCACCCCGGTGCGGTAGGCGGCGATCATGTCGGCCGCCTCGCCGCCGCCGACCGCCACCGACAGCCCGGTGAACGCGGCGCCGGCGGCCAGCAGGAACAGCGTCGCCACCACGCCGGTACGCAACCCGTGCCGCACCGGTCTGGGCAGCGAGCCGGCCAGCACCACCACGGCGTCGGTGCCGCGCAGCGAGCCGATCAGGGCCGCCGCCGTGCCGATCAGGAACAGCTGCCCGGCCGCGCGTACCGGGCTGACCTCGAGGCCCGGCCCGCTGAGCAGCATCGCGGCGAGCGCGCCGAAGACCGCGTACCAGAGGCCGACCGTGCCGGCGACCAGGAACGCCGCCCGGGGCGAGCCGCTGCGGCGGGCGCCGATGGCCCGGGTCACGTGCAGCCCGGCCCGGTTCAGCCGCCAGGCGGCGAGCAGGGTGATCAGCAGCGGCGCCAGCGACACCGGGCCGATCGCGGTGCCCAGCGGCACGCCGTGCCCGAGCAGCCACGCCGCCAGCCCGCCGGCCGCCGCGCCGCCCAGCCCGCCCGCGCCCTCGAAGGTGCGGGACAGGCCGACGATCGCGGCCACCGGCAGGTAGCAGAGCAGGGCCGCCCAGAGCGTGGCGAAGCCGGCCGCGACCGGAAGCGGCGCGCCCCGGCGGCCCCGGGGGCGGCGCTGGGCGGGAACCTTGACGGTCGGGTGGTTGGCGCGGTCGAGCGGCACGGTCGGCCGCGCCCCGGTGTCGACCACCCGGGTCTTGTGGTCGGCCAGATCGACCCGGACGGTCTCGCGGGCGGCGTCGTGCGCCGCCCCGGTGGCCGTGGAAGCCATCGAGTCGTCGGTCTGATCGGGCGTGTCTGGCATTGCCGCCTACTTTAGGCAGAAACGTCGACGCGCCGCCCCTTCTATCGGGACGGCGCGTCGTCGTGCGTACGCGAAAGTCAGCTCATGATCTCGCGCATCAGCCGCGCGGTCTCGCTCGGCGTCTTGCCGACCTTGACCCCCGCGGCCTCCAGCGCGACCTTCTTGGCGTCCGCGGTGCCGGCCGAGCCGGAGATGATCGCGCCGGCGTGGCCCATGGTCTTGCCGGGCGGCGCGGTGAAGCCGGCGATGTAGCCGACCACCGGCTTGGTGACGTTGGCCTTGATGAAGTCGGCCGCCCGCTCCTCGGCGTCGCCGCCGATCTCACCGATCATCACGATCGCGTCGGTCTCCGGGTCGTCCTGGAAGGCCTTGAGCGCGTCGATGTGGGTGGTGCCGATGACCGGGTCGCCGCCGATGCCGACGCAGGTGGAGAAGCCGATGTCCCGCAGCTCGTACATGAGCTGGTAGGTCAGCGTTCCGGACTTGGAGACCAGCCCGATCCGGCCGGCCGGGGTGATGTCGGCCGGGATGATGCCGGCGTTGGAGGAGCCCGGCGACGCGATGCCGGGGCAGTTCGGCCCGATGATCCGGGTCCGCTCGCCCTTGGCGATGTTGTACGCCCAGGCGGCCGCCGAATCCTGCACCGGCACACCCTCGGTGATCACCACGGCCAGCGGGATCTCGGCGTCGATCGCCTCGACGATGGCGGCCTTGGTGAACGCCGGCGGCACGAAGATGACCGACACGTCGGCGCCGGTCTCCTTGATCGCCTCGGAGACGGACGCGAACACCGGCAGCGACGTGCCGTCGAAGTCAACGCTGGTGCCCGCCTTGCGCGGGTTGACGCCGCCCACGACGTTGGTGCCGGCGGCGAGCATCCGGCGGGTGTGCTTGGAACCCTCGGAGCCGGTCATGCCCTGGACGATGACCTTGGAGTCCTTGGTGAGCCAGATAGCCATTACGTCACTTCCCCGCAGCCGCGAGCTCGGCGGCGCGTTCGGCCGCTCCGTCCATCGTGTCCACCCGCTCGACCAGCGGGTTGTTGGCGCCGTCCAGGATCGCGCGCCCGGCCTCGGCGTTGTTGCCGTCGAGCCGGACCACCAGCGGCTTGGTGACCTGCTCGCCGCGCTCGCCGAGCAGGGCCAGGGCCTGGATGATGCCGTTGGCCACCTCGTCGCAGGCGGTGATGCCGCCGAAGACGTTGACGAACACCGACTTCACCGACGGGTCGGAGAGCACCACCTCGAGGCCGTTGGCCATCACCTGGGCGCTGGCCCCGCCGCCGATGTCGAGGAAGTTGGCCGGCTTCACGCCGCCGTGCGCCTCGCCCGCGTACGCCACCACGTCGAGCGTGGACATGACCAGGCCGGCGCCGTTGCCGATGATGCCGACCTCGCCGTCCAGCTTCACGTAGTTCAGGTTCTTGGCCTTGGCCGCCTGCTCCAGCGGGTCGACCGCGGACTGGTCGACCAGCGCCTCGTGGTCGGGGTGCCGGAACCCGGCGTTCTCGTCCAGCGTGACCTTGGCGTCCAGGCACAGCACCCGGCCGTCGCCCACCTTGGCCAGCGGGTTGACCTCGACCAGCAGCGCGTCCTCGGCCACGAAGGCGGCCCACAGCTTCACCGCGATGTCGACGACGTGCTCGGCCACCTCGGCCGGGAACTTGGCCTGGGCCACGATCTCGCGCGCCTTGGCCTCGTCCACACCGAGATTCGCGTCGATCGCGACCTTGGCCACCCGGTCCGGCTGCTCCTCGGCGACCTGCTCGATCTCCATGCCGCCGGCCACGCTGGCGATGCACAGGAAGGTGCGGTTGGCCCGGTCGAGCAGGTAGGAGAAGTAGTACTCCTCCTTGATGTCCGCGGTCTCGGCCAGCATCACCTTGTTGACGGTGTGGCCCTTGATGTCCATCCCGAGGATGTCGGTGGCGCGGGCCTCCGCCTCGTCCGCCCCGTCGGCCAGCTTCACGCCGCCGGCCTTGCCGCGGCCACCGACCTTCACCTGGGCCTTCACGACCACCTTGCCGCCGAGACGCTCGGCGATGGCGCGCGCCTCCTGCGGGGTCTCTGCGACGCCGCCGCCCAGCACGGGCAGGCCGTGCCGTTCGAACAGGTCACGCCCCTGATACTCGAACAGGTCCACGTGTCTCCTTCCGTCCCGGTTCCGGGCCGCCTCACGTGGAGATTAGCCACCCGGCCGAGGGCCGCACCCGCGCGGGTGCGAGCTGTGCGAGATGGCACACCGATGACCCGTACGGGAACTTCGCCGGACTCGCGTAACCCCCGGTCAAGGGCGTCGTTGAGAGTGATGTCGGAGCGCTGAGCGAACCGGCGAGAACGGCCGATGCCCTGTCGGTCGAGGGGTGGCGGCGGGGCATCGTGCATAGAGAGGCCGGACGTGTGAGGGGTGCGTCCGGCCTCTCACCTTTTAGGCTCTGCCTTTAGTCAGGCATGGGTGGTGGTGGGGGCTGAGGACGGCTATTTACGCTGGTCATCACGCCACCGGCGTCGCCACATTGGCGCGAACCCATTCGATGATGGATGCGGTGGTCGCGCCCGGTGTGAATATCTGAGCGACGCCGAGTTTCCGCAATTCCGCGATGTCGTCCTCGGGAATGATGCCGCCGCCGAACACGACAATGTCGGCTGCGTCACGTTCCGCCAATAGCTCCATCACTCTGCGGAACAGCGTCATGTGCGCCCCGGAGAGCACGGAAAGGCCGATGCAGTCGGCGTCCTCCTGGATCGCGGTCTCCACAATCTGCTCCGGGGTCTGATGGAGCCCGGTGTAGACGACTTCCATGCCGGCGTCACGCAGAGCACGCGCCACCACCTTGGCCCCGCGGTCGTGGCCATCCAGCCCCGGTTTGGCCACCACGACCCTGATCCGTGCCTGCATCCTCGACCCCTCCTCGACGAACGGCCCCGGTCGGACTCACCTTAACGAACGGTAACCCCCCAAGGGGGTACGGAGTAAGCATGTCGGCCGAGCACCGACGGTGTCCGTACGTGTTTGATACATCACTCCGCGCACGTGCCAATGTATTTATGGAATTCGTGGGCGGAACGTGACGACACGCTGGCAGCGTGTCGCTAGGAAGGCTACGAATCCGGACATTCACTGCGCAAGGCCGTTCCGGAACTGTCAGGGAATTGGCGGTGCGACTTGTGACACGGACGCTGCTTCGTTACCGTGGCCCACGGCTGTCAACCGGATAACCCCCGGAAGACGCCCGGCCAACCCGGATTCCCGCCCCTAGGGGTAGAACCGAGAGCCGGTCCTTATATGGGTGTCGACGGAGGATCGTACGTGCGTCAGCGCTTGTCATCCGAGCCCGATCGCTATCGCGGTCGCCGACGCGTACCCACACCTCCGCGCAGCCGTTACGCGGTTGTCGGAACGGCCGCTTTCGTCGGCGCCAGCGTCGTCGCCCTGGGCGCCTCGAACCTGCCCGACACCAAGGACGTCAGCCCCGCCGTTCTGCACAACCTCGACTCGGCGAAGATCTCCCAGGACATCGAGGCCCGCAACAACGACAAGGCCGACCGCTCCGACCGCGACGACGAGGTCACGACGCTCGCCGACGCCGAGGCCAACGCCTGGGTCCTGCCGCTCGAAGACTTCCAGTTCACCGCGCCGTTCGGCATGCGGCTGGGCAAGCTTCACTCCGGCATCGACCTGGCCGCCGGCGAGGGCATCCCCTACAAGGCAGTGCACGGCGGCACCATCACCAAGGCGGGCTGGGACGGCGGGTACGGCTTCGCCGTCACGGTGAAGCACGACGACGGCACCGAGGCGGTCTACGCCCACTCCCGTCGCCTGCTGGTCAAGACCGGCGACAAGGTGAAGGCCGGGCAGGTGCTCGGCCAGGTCGGCAACACCGGTTACTCGTACGGCACCCACCTGCACCTCGAGATCCACGAGGGCGGCCAGCCCGTCGACCCGATCCCGTTCCTCCGCGAGCGGGGCGTCGACGTGAAGCTCGAGATCCAGTCGATCTACTCCTCCTGATCGCACCGCTCCACCCCCTTCCGCCACACCCTGACTGACGCCGCGTACTGACGTACGTTCACGGTCTTGCCCGTTCAGACCCACCCAAACGTCCCTCCCGCCACATTGACCCCTTCGGGGGTCAGGTCGGTTGCAGCTGAGTTGGATGTCGGGCGTCACCCTCGATTCGGCTTCATGGTCCCGCGGCCCTGCCGACTGCTCAGGTGTCGGACTGTCGTGGATCTCTGGAGGGTCGCCCGTCGTGCAGCTTCATGCCGTTACCGCCACCGCCGTGGACAACCACTCCGATGACGCCGGCATGCGGGCCTACCTGGACCTGCTGGCCTCGGCCGCGCCCCTGACCCCGGCTTCCCCCGCGTCGGCCTCCAACGCCGAGCTGGCCTACCTCGACCTGCTCGCCTCGGCCGCGCCCCTGACCCCGGCCGACCTGCTTCCCCGGGTCGCGACCACCGTGCGCCCGGCGCGCTCCTTCTCCCTCACCGCCCCGGCCCTGCTCGGCGAACGCGGCCGGCACGCGATCGTGGCCGCCGCCCTGGCTATCGGTGTGGGCGTGGCCGGCCTGGGCGTCGGTGTCGCCGCCGTAGCCTCACCCAGCCGCGCCGACGGCACCGTGATGGCCGAGCCGGTGCGGCGCAAGGCCGCCACCGAGCAACCCGCCGCCGACCCGGCCACCGACCTGCCCGGCACCGCCGCGCACAACGCGATCGAGGAGGACCTCGCCGTCCGCGACGCGGTCACCCCCACCGAGGACCTGCTCTCCGACGCCCCGCAGCGGTCGTCCGCCCCCGCCCTGCGCAAGCCGAAGCCGCTGCCCAAGCCGAAGCCGGTCGTGGTCACCGTCACCGCCGCCGCGTGGGTGAACCCGCTGCCCGAGGCCTCCGTGACCTCCTGCTTCGGCCAGCGCTGGGGCCGCCTGCACGCGGGCGTGGACCTGGCCGCCCCGCACGGCACCCGCATCCGCGCGGCCGGCGCCGGCGTCGTCGTCGCCGCCGGCGAGGAGGGCGGCTACGGCAACGCGGTGCTGATCGACCACGGCAACGGGTTCCTCACCCACTACGGGCACATGTCCGCGATCACGGTCACGGTCGGCCAGCAGGTGAAGGCCGCCGAGGAGATCGGCCTCGAGGGCTCCACCGGCCACTCGACCGGACCGCACCTGCACTTCGAGGTGCACCAGGGCCACTACAAGAACCCGATCGAGCCCACCGCCTGGATGCGCGCCCACGGCGTGGACATCCCCGGGTGCAGCGAGACCACCGCCTCCGCCGACACCCACGACCACTAGAGCTTTTCGATGGGGGCGTGGCGCAGGATCAGCCACATCACCTGGTCGCCGAAGTCGACCTGCGCCCGCGCCCCCGGCCCGTGCCCCTCGACGACGAGCACCCGGCCCAGCCCGTACCGCTGATGGTTGACCCGGTCGCCGGCCTCGACCTTGGGCGCCTGCGGCAGATCGCTCGCCGTGGCCAGCTTGCTGCCGTCGATGCCGAGCCGTTCGGCGAGGCGCTGCGCTTTCGGCGTACCCCCGGAGAAGCCCCCGCCGCGCGACCGGTCTCCCCCACCGCGGCCACCCACCCCGCCGCCCGTGCCCGACCAGGACGTATACGACGACCCGGTGCGTTCCCACCGGACCAGCTCGGTCGGCAGCTCGTCGGTGAACCGGGACGGCGGGTTGTACTGCGGCTGCCCCCACGCCGACCGGGTGACCGCCCGGGACAGGTAGAGCCGCTGCCGCGCGCGGGTGATCCCCACGTACGCCAGCCGGCGCTCTTCCTCGAGCTCGGTGTTGTCGCTCATCGCCCGCATGTGCGGGAAGACGCCGTCTTCCAGCCCGGTCAGGAACACCACCGGGAACTCCAGCCCCTTGGCCGTGTGCAGCGTCATCAGCGTGACCACGCCCTGGTGGTCGGGGTCGTCGTCGGGCAGCTGGTCGGCGTCGGCGACCAGCGCCACCTGCTCGAGGAAGCCCTCCAGCGTCGCCCGCTGCGGCTCGTCCTCGTCGGCCTGCGCCTCGACGCGTTCGGTGTATTCCCGCGCCACGCTGACCAGTTCCTGCAGGTTCTCCACCCGGCCCTGGTCCTGCGGGTCGATGCTCTCCTCGAGCTCGGCGAGCATCCCGGAGCGCTGGAGCACCGCCTCGAGCACCTCTTCGGGCGGCGCGGTGCGGGCCATCTCGCGCAGGTCGGCGAGCACCTGCACGAAGTCGAGGATGCTGTTCACCGAGCGGTTGGCGATGCCCGGCGCCTCGCGGGCCCGGCGCAGCGCCTGCCCGAACGAGATGCGTTCCCGTGACGACAGCGCCTCGACGCACGCCTCGGCCCGCTCACCGATGCCGCGCTTGGGCGTGTTGAGCACCCGGCGGATGCTGACCGTGTCGTCGTCGTTGGCGATCGCCCGCAGGTAGCCCAGCGCGTCGCGGACCTCTTTGCGCTCGTAGAAGCGCACGCCACCGACCACTTTGTACGGCAGGCCGACCCGGATGAACACCTCTTCGAAGACCCGGGACTGATTGTTGGTGCGGTAGAAGACGGCCACGTCGCCGGGGCGCACGTCGTCCTTGTCGTGCAGCCGGTCGATCTCGCGGGCCACCCAGTCGGCCTCGGCGTGTTCGGTGTCGGCGACGTACCCGACGATCTGCTCGCCCGCCCCCTGGTCGCTCCACAGCCGCTTGGGTTTGCGGGAGGTGTTGCGGTCGATCACCGCGTTGGCCGCCGACAGGATGGTCTGCGTCGAGCGGTAGTTCTGTTCCAGCAGGATGGTGCGCGCGTCGGGGTAGTCGCGCTCGAACTCGAGGATGTTGCGGATGGTGGCGCCGCGGAAGGCGTAGATCGACTGGTCCGCGTCGCCGACCACGCACAGCTCGCCCGGCGGCAGCTCCGGCGTGCCCGGGCCGACCAGCTCCTTGACCAGCGTGTATTGCGCGTGGTTGGTGTCCTGGTATTCGTCCACCAGCACGTGCCGGAAGCGGCGGCGGTAGGCCTCGGCCACATGCGGGTGGGACTGGAGCAGGTGGACCGTGGTCATGATGATGTCGTCGAAGTCGAGCGCGTGCGCCTCTTTGAGGCGGCGCTGATAGAGCACATACGCCTCGGCGACCGCCCGCTCGTTCGGCCCCTTGGCCCGGTCGGCGAACTCCTCGGGCTCGACCAGCTCGTTCTTCAGGTTCGACACCTGCGCGGCCAGGCCACGGGCCGGGTATTTCTTCGGGTCGAGGTCGAGCTCGCGGGCGACCAGCGTCATCAGCCGGCGCGAGTCGTCGGCGTCGTAGATGGAGAAGGTGCTCTTCAACCCGGCGTGATCGTGTTCGGCCCGCAGGATGCGCACGCAGGCCGAGTGGAACGTGGACACCCACATCAGCCGGGCCCGCGGCCCGACCAGCGCGGCCACCCGCTCCTTCATCTCACCGGCGGCCTTGTTGGTGAACGTGATCGCGATGATCTCGCCGGGATGGGCGTCGCGCTCGCCCAGCAGATAGGCGATGCGGTGGGTGAGCACCCGCGTCTTGCCCGACCCGGCGCCGGCCACGATGAGCAGCGGCGACCCGGCATGGGTGACCGCGTCGCGTTGGGGGCCGTTGAGGCCGTCGAGCAGCGCGGCGGAGTCGAATCGGCGGGCGGGCTTCCGCTCCTGCTTCACGGGCGGGGCACCGAAGGGCAGCTGGGGGTTTTCCGGGATCGTTCGCATGACGGCGTGAAGTCTATGCCCGGCCTACGACAACTTCCCGGGCCTGTGGACAACCGTTTTGTCATCCACAAGAGGTAGCGGTGACCTGCGTCGATCAACCAGAGTGAGTGGCGTTCCCAAACGATGATTCGGGGAGAACCACATATGAGACACCGCGTTCTGAGCCGGCTGGTGGTGCCGGCCCTGGCACTGGCCGTCATCGCCGTCATCCCGCAAACGAGCAGCCCGGCCGCCGCGACCGGCCTCACGCCGGTGAGTGTGAACTACGGGCTGCCGCACGGCAGCACGGTCAAGGGGCAGTTCCTCAGCTACAACGACTTCCACGGCGCCATCGACCCGCCCGCGGGCAGCGGCGCCGCGGTCAACGGCACCCCCGCGGGCGGCGTCGAATACCTCGCCACCTGGCTCAAGAAGCTGCGCGCCGAGGGCCGCGCCGACGGCCGGTCCACGCTGACCGTCGGCGCCGGCGACCTGATCGGCGCCACCCCGCTGGTCAGCGCCGCCTTCCACGACGAGCCGACGATCGAGCTGATGAACGAGGTCGGCCTCCAGGTCAGCTCGGTGGGCAACCACGAGTTCGACGAGGGCGTCGACGAGCTCCTCCGCATGCAGCGCGGCGGCTGCCACCCGGTCGACGGGTGCCAGGACGGCGACGGGTTCCGCGGGGCCAAGTTCACCTACCTGGCCGCGAACACCATCAGCAAGCGCACCAAGCTGCCGATCCTGCCGCCGATCGACATCAAGTTCGTGAACGGCGTACCCGTCGGATTTGTCGGGATGACCCTCGAGGGCACCCCCGGCATCGTGAACCCGGCCGGAATCCAGAGCGTCACCTTCGCCGACGAGGTCGAGACGGCCAACAAGTGGGGCAACGTGCTCAAGCTGCTCGGCGTGAAGGCGCAGGTGCTGCTGGTGCACGAGGGCGGCGGCCAGGGCAACACCGCCGACCCGAGCGGCTGCGCCAATTTCAGCGGCCCGATCGTGCCGATCGTGGCCGGCCTCAACCCCGAGTTCGGCCTGGTCGTGTCCGGTCACACCCACCGGTTCTACAGCTGCTCGCTGCCCACCCGGGGCGGGACCGCGGTGGTCACCAGCGCAGGCTCCAACGGCCAGCTGATCACCGACATCGACTACACGCTGGACAAGCGCACGCGTAAGTTCGCCGCGATCGCGGCCCGCAACGTGATCGTCGAGAACGGCGTGCGCAACCCCGACGGCACCTGGCAGACCGACGCCGCGGGCGCGTTCGTGAAGAACCCGGCCACGGTCGACGCGAACGCCAAGCGGGTGGCCGACAAGTACCGGGTCGCGGTCGCCCCGATCGCCAACCGGGTCGTCGGCCAGATCACCGGCGACATCGTCCGCGACGCGCGGCCCAGCGGCGAGAGCCCGCTCGGCGACGTCATCGCGGACGCCCAGCTGGCGTACACGAGGACCAGCGCGAGCGCCCAGATCGCCCTGATGAACCCCGGCGGCGTCCGCGCCTCCCTGGCCTACGCGCCGAGCGGCGCCGAGGCCCGCGGCGCGGTCACCTACGGCGAGGCGTTCACCGTCCAGCCGTTCAACAACCTGGTGGTCACCCAGACATTCACCGGGGCGCAGCTCAAGAACGTGCTGGAGCAGCAGTTCGTCGGCTTCGGCGGCCAGACCACCCAGCGCATCCTGCAGCCGTCGGCCGGTCTCACGTACACCTACAGCACCAGCGCGGCGCCCGGCAGCAAGGTCAGCAACCTGGCCCTGAACGGCGCCCCGATCGACCCGGCCGCCACCTACCGCGTCACCACCAACGACTTCCTGGCCAACGGTGGCGACGGCTTCACCAACCTCAGCCAGGGCACGAACCGGGTCACCGCGCCCGGCTTCGACGTCGACGCCCTGACCGCCTACCTCGGCGCCGGAGCCCCCGTGGCCCCCGGCCCCGCCAACCGGATCACCCTGATCAGCTGAGTTCCCACGGTTCGGGCGATTTCCTTGCGAGACCGCCCGGGCCAGGGGCATACTCGGCGTCGTGATTCAGCGGGCGCGATTTACCTACGGCACCGGAGCTCCGGCCGCCGTGGAATGCGCCTGAACGACAGACTTCCACCAAGCCCCGGGCTCGACGGCCCGGGGCTTGAGTCTGTCCCGGCGCCCACAGCCTCCGCACCCGAGGAGCCCCAGTTGAACGCCGAACTGATCGCCCAGCCGACCGGCACCGACGAGCCCATGGCCGCCGACGAGATCCGCGCCGCCCGCGAGCGCATCGACGAGATCGACCAGGCCATCATCGACCTGTGGCTGGAACGCGCCCGCCTCTCCCAGCAGGTCGGCAAGACCCGCATGGCCAGCGGCGGCACCCGCCTGGTCCTGAGCCGCGAGCGCGAAATCGTCGAACGCTTCCGCAACGCCCTGGGCGCCGACGGCACCCAGGTGGCCCTCATGATCCTCCGCGCCGGCCGCGGCCCCCTCTAGGCGCCCTCCCCACCCGGCTCAATGCCTGCACATCGCGGCCGGGCGGGTGGCACACCGCGGCCCCCGTCTTCCTCCCCACCCAGAACAAGATCAAGAGCTTGAGGTCGTAGCTGGGTGGGTGTTTCAGACCGCAGCTCCCGCCGAGGCCGGTCGCCCGGCTCCTGGCCGCTGGCGCGTCCAAACCAGAGCCGCGCGACCTTCATTCTGCGTAAGTGGTCACCCTCCGGGCGCTCCGCGCCCAACCCCCACCGCTCGCTTGCCCTGAGCGCGTAGGGCCGACACGCATCTTCGCGCCCTTTGCTCTGAGCACATATGGGCATGACTCGGATACCGGCAAGATCGCAGTGATGCGTTTGTGTGCTCAGAGCACGGGGCTGTGGAGCAGTGGCCGGGCTCGTGACGGCTGAGGTTGGCTGCGGTCGGCCAGGGCCGCGGTCGGCCGAGCGGGCCCACCTGCGAGGCCGTCGATCGCCTCGGCCAGGGCGGTGAGGCGTCGGGCCTCGTCCCGGTCGGCGCTCCGGCGCTCGGCCGGTATGGCTGCGGCTGCGGCTGCGGCTGCGAGTGAGGTTGGCCGGCGGATGCGGCTGGCCGGACGGATGCTGTCGGCCGGGCGGGAACAGCCGGCCGACGGCGGTCAGCCAGGGCGGGTGCGGTCGGCCGGACAGCAGCGGCGGGCCGAGGCGGGTGTGGTTGGCCGGAACGGGTGCGGCCGACGGACGGCGCGGTCACCCGGGGCGGATGCGGTCGACCGGGACAGCAGCGGCGGGCCGGCGCGGTGGGCCGAGGCGGGTGCGGTTGACCGGGGCGGCGGTAGGGCGAGTCGGGTGTGGTTGGTGAGGGGCGGGTGGTTCTGGCGTAGGTTTTCGGCGTGGAGAAGCTGTCGGAGGGGACGCTTGCGGCTATCGGGCGGATGACGGTGGCCGCGGTTGAGTTGGAGCATGTGCTCGCCTGGATCGGGGCTGACCAGGCCGGGGGCGATGTGGAGGCGGTGTTCGGCCGGGCCGGGGAGCCGTTGCGGGCGGCTCGGGGGTCGGTGCTGTTCGCTGCGGCGGATCGGCGCGAGGAGTATGCGCGGCTGGTTGAGGCGGCCGCCGCTCAGCTTGCGATCAGTCAGGGTGCGCTGCGAGCCATGTGGCGGGGTGGGCGTGCCGACGCTGAGCAGTTCGACGAGATCGCGGCCATGCTGTTGCGCTGCGGGAACGAACTCGAATCGATGGTGACCGCAGACCTCGGCGCCCGCCGCTGAGGTCCGGCCACCCGGCTTCGGCGACCCGGCTTCGGCGGCCGACGTCGGCGACGCGGCGTCAGCGGCTGAGGACGGCGACGCGGCGTCAGCGGCCGAGGTCCGCGAGGCGGATTCAGCAGCTGAGGTCGGCCAGGCGGATTCAGCGGCTGTCACGGTGGCGTTGGGTTTCCTCGCGAACTCGGTCGGTGTCGGCGGACATTTCGTCGATTCGGGTGGCCAGGTCGGGGTGGGCGTCGAGGTGGCGCACGGCCTCTGTGAGCAGGTGCGGCAGGTCGGTGGCATCGGTGGCGCCGAGAGCTTCATGCAGGCGGTCCACATGGGGGGCGGCCGCGGCGCCCAGGTCGGTCAGGGCGGTGACCTGCGCGGCCAGGCGGCGTAGGTCGACCGTGTGCTCGTTGGCCCAGCGGTCGACTGCGCGCTGGCCGGCGCGGCGGTCGCGTTCGGCGCGCACCCGATCGTCCTGCCGGGTCTCCGATGCGGCCGGCAGTGAACGCAGGAAGCGCCGCTCCGCCGCCTGCCGGCTGCCCACCCCGAGAGCCGGGGCCAGCTCCTGCCAGGACACCCCGGCGGCGCGCGCGGCCGCGACCAACTCCGGCTCCAGCGCGGCCAGCTCATTCTGCGCCCGCCGCAGCACCACCAGCGCGTCCAACACCTCGGCCGGCCCAACCCCAGCCACCTCACCTGAGCTCATCCCCGCCGGCCCGATGTCGGCCAGAACGACCTGGCTTGGGCTTACCCCGGTCGGACCCGACTCGGCCGGGCCTAAGTTGGCCTGGCGCACGTCGGCTGGGCTTGAGTTGGCCGGGTCAGGTGAGGCGGCGCGGGCTGTGGCGGCTCGGGTTGCGACCTCCTCGATCAGGGCTACTGCTGCCACCAGCTTGGTCACCATCACGGCCTCCAGGAACTTGTCATCGTTTTGATGACTACTTGCTTGTCATCGTTGCGACGACGAGGTACAAAGAATCTATCGCGCATTAACTGTTCAAGTCGAGACCCGGGAGGTGGCAACCATGTTGATGCGCAGCGAGCCCTTTACCGAGATCCACCGGATCGCCCAGCAGATGTTCGGGTCGCCTGAGGCCGGCACGTGGTCGCGGCCGTCGGCCGTGCCGATCGACGCCTATCGGCACGGGGATGAGCTGGTGATCGCGTTCGATCTGCCTGGCGTTGACCGCGACGCGATCGACATCGACGTGGAGCGTGAGGTGCTGACCGTTCGCGCCGAGCGGCGGCCCGTTGATCTCGGCGGTGACGCCGTGGCCCAACTGTCCGAGCGGCCGCTCGGGGTGTTCGCCCGCCGACTCTTCCTCGGCGAGGCGCTGGACACCGAGCACATCAGCGCGACCTACGACAACGGCGTGCTGGTGCTGCGGGTCCCGATCGCGGAGAAGGCCAAGCCCCGCAAGATCACGGTGGCTGCTCGCGAGCACGACGACGCGAAGGTGTTGACCACATAGAACAGACCGACCGAAGGCCCGCATCCCGGTGATGCGGGCCTTCGGCTAGCGGATGCGGCGCATGATCGCCTCGTAGGCGGCGTGCGCCATGTCGGGGCGATCGGGGTCGGCGTTCCAGCGGCCGATGATGGTGTTGCCGTCGGCGCTTACCGTGCCTCGGTAGGTCATGCCCAGGCCGGCGTGGGTGAGTTGGTTGCCGTCGATGGTCCAGGTGTAGTCGAGCGGCGGGTTGTGGCCGTCGTAGACGTGGGACCGGAAGCCGTCACGGACGCCCCAGATCAGCTCGATGCTGTCGATCAGGTGTTCGCCCACCTGGAGGCCGCCGGCGAGTTGCAGCATGCGACCGCTCAGCAGCGTGGTGATCGTGTGTTCGCCCACGATGTCGTCGAACTCGGACCCGTCGGTCCGGCCGGTCAACCTCCACCGTCCGATCAGGACGTCCAACGCATCGATGCGCATGTTGCCCATCTTCCGAGGCTAACCGCCCGGTGGAAAAAGAGCGCAACCACTTACGCAGGTCGCCCGGAGGGCGGCCGCGGAAGCGAAGCGTGCGGCCGCCCGGACGGGCCCTCGGCGGGAGCAGCGGTCTGCACCACCCACCCCGCCACGACATCGGTCTTCTCCTACGAAGCGTGGATCACGTCGCGCGGGCGGGCGAAGTGGCAGGCGCTCGGATGCGACGACGACTCGCGCACCTCGAGGAGCGGCTCCTGCTCGGCGCAGATGTCCTCGGCCTTCCAGCAACGGGTGCGGAAGCGGCAGCCGGACGGCGGGTTGGCCGGCGACGGGACGTCACCCTCGAGCACGATCTGGTCGCGACGGCCGCGCAGGCGTGGGTCGGGCACCGGCACGGCGGAGAGCAGGGCCTGGGTGTACGGGTGCGTCGGCTCCTCGTAGATCTGCTGGTCGTTGCCGATCTCGACCACCTTGCCGAGATACATCACCGCGACGCGGTCGGCGATGTGGCGCACCACCGACAGGTCGTGCGCGATGAAGATGTACGACAGCCCGAACTCGTCCTGCAGCGCCTCCAGCAGGTTGATCACCTGCGCCTGGATGGACACGTCGAGCGCGCTGACCGGCTCGTCGCAGACGATGATCTCGGGCTTGAGCGCCATCGCGCGGGCGATGCCGATGCGCTGCCGCTGGCCGCCGGAGAACTGGTGCGGGTAGCGGTTGATGTGTTCGGGGTTCAGTCCGACCGTGTCCAGCAGGTCGCGGACCGCCTTCTCGCGGCCCTTGCGCGGCGTCACCTCGGGGTGGATCTCGAACGGCTCGCCGATGATGTCGCCGACCGTCATCCGCGGGTTGAGGCTGGTGTACGGGTCCTGCATCACCATCTGGATGTGCCGCCGCGCCCGCCGCAGCGCCCCGCCGCGCATGCGCACCATGTCCTCGCCGCGCACGTTGACCGAGCCGGCGGTCGGCTTCTCCAGCCCGACCAGCAGCTTGGCCAGGGTGGACTTGCCGCAGCCGGACTCGCCGACCACGCCCAGCGTCTCGCCCTTGCGCAGTTGCAGGTTCACGCCGTCGACCGCGCGGACCGCGCCGACCTTGGTCTTGAGGACGATGCCCTGCGTGATCGGGAAGTGCTTGACCAGGCCCTGCGTCTCGAGAACGACCTCACTCACTGCCGATCACCTCCCTCCAGAAGTGGCACCGGGCGGTGCGGCCGAGCGCTACGTCGTAGGCCGGCGGCGGCGGGTCCTGCCGGCATTCGTCCCGCGCGTACGCGCACCGCGGGTTGAAGGCGCAGCCCGGCGGGATCTTGGTCAGCATCGGTGGCAGACCCCGGATCACGCTGAGCTGCTGACCCTTCATGTCGAGCCGCGGGATCGAGGCGAGCAGGGCCTTGGCGTACGGGTGGGCCGGGCGCTCGTAGATGTCGTAGACCGGCGCCTCTTCGACCACCTTGCCGGCGTACATCACCGAGATGCGGTCGGCCACGTCGGCCACCACGCCCATGTCGTGCGTGATCAGGATCAGGCCCATCTCACGCTCGCGCTGCAGGTCGGCGAGCAGCCCCATGATCTGGGCCTGCACGGTCACGTCGAGCGCCGTGGTCGGCTCGTCGGCGATCAGGATCTCGGGGTCGAGAGCGATCGCCATGGCGATCATGACGCGCTGCCGCATGCCGCCGGAGAACTGATGTGGATAATCGGCGATCCGGTCCTTGGCGGCCGGGATGCGGACCTGGTCGAGCAGCTCGATGGACCGCTTCCGGGCGTCGGCCCGGCTCATCCCGCGGTGCTTGCGGAACAGCTCGCCGAGCTGGAAGCCGACCGTGAACACCGGGTTCAGCGCGGACAACGCGTCCTGGAAGATCATCGCGATCCGGTTGGCGCGGACCTTGCGGCGCGCCTCCTCGTTGAGCTTGAGCAGGTCGACGCCGCGGTACTTCACCTCGCCCTTCGTGATGTAGCCGGGCGGGGTGTCCAGGATGCCCATGATCGCCTGGGCGGTCACCGACTTGCCGCAGCCGGACTCGCCCAGGATGGCCAGGGTCTCGCCGGGCTCGAGCCGGAAGTTGGCCCCGTTCACGGCGTGGGCGATGCCGTCCCGGGTGCGGAACTCCACGTGCAGGTCGTTGACCTCGAGCAGTTGCGCCCGCGGGTCCACCTCGGGCAGCACATCCAGGTCGGCTCTGATATCGGTCATGTCGCTCACCGCAGCTTCGGGTCGAAGGCGTCGCGCACGGCATCGCCCAGCATGATGAAGGCCAGCACCGTCATGGCCAGGAACACCGACGGCCAGATCAGCGGCTCGGCGGCCGAACGTACGTTGGGACCGGCCTCGTTGATCATGATGCCCCAGCTGATCGCGTCGCCCTTGAGCCCGACGCCGAGGAAGGTCAGCGTGGCCTCGGTGGCGATGTTGGTGCCCAGCAGGATGGTCAGCACCACGATGAACGCGGCCGTCGAGTTCGGCAGGATGTGCCGCATCATCAGCCGCGCCGGCCCGGAGCCGAGCATCCGCGCGGCGGCCACGTAGTCCTGGTTCTTCGACGCGATCACCGACGAGCGCATCACGCGCGCCGCGGTGGTCCAGCCGAGGAAGCCGAGCGTGACGATGACCGCCCAGAAGCCGTTGTTGGTCGGGTCGGCCGACAGCCGCCGGGCCAGCACGATCGCCGCGAGCAGGAACGGCAGGCCGAGCACGACGTCGATGCCCCGGGAGAGCACCGCGTCGACCCAGCCGCCGAAGTAGCCGGCGCTCAGGCCCATGATCAGGCCGATCGTGCCCGCGACCAGGGTGGACAGCAGCCCGACCAGGATCGAGTTGCGGGCGCCGTAGACGGCCTTGGCGTAGACGTCGCAGCCCTGGAAGTCGTATCCGAAGAACGCGCTGCCGCTGGGCCCGTCGTGCTGCCGGCTGAGCGCGCAGTCGCGCGGGTCGCCGGCGCCGAACAGCGAGGGCACGATCGCCATCACCACGAAGATCACGACGAGCACCGCCGCGACCCAGAAGATCTTGTTGCGGCGCAGGTCGCGCCATGCGTCGCCGGCGAGGCTGCGGGACTTGTCCGCGGTGCTGACCGATTCGGCCGCGGTCACGGACTGGATGTCACTCATAGCGGATCCTCGGGTCCAGGGCGGCGTACAGCAGGTCGACCAGCAGGTTGACCATCAGGAACACGATCACGAGCACGCTCACGAAGCCGACCACGAGCGGACCGTCCTCGGTGCGGATGCCTCGGAAGAGGTTGAAGCCGACGCCGGGGATGTTGAACACGCCCTCGGTCACGATCGCGCCGGACATCAGGTTGCCCAGGTCGACACCGATCAGCGTGACCACCGGGATCAGCGAGTTGCGGAGCACGTGCACCCCGACCACGCGGCGACGGGTGAGGCCCTTGGCCCGGGCCGTACGCACGTAGTCGGACCGGAGATTCTCGGCCACCGCCGACCGGGTCACCCGCAGCTCGGTGGCGACCACCAGGCTGCCCAGCACCAGGGCGGGGAGCAGCAACTCGTAGAAGCCGGCGTCCCGGGTGGCGGTGGGCGGGAACCAGCCGAGCTGGATGCCGAAGATCAGCCGGGCCAGCGGCGCCAGCACCACGATCGGCATGGACAGCACGATCAGGGTGAGCACCAGCGTGACGTTGTCGAAGGCCCCGCCGCGCCGGATGCCGGAGATGACGCCGGCGGTGATCGCGACGACCGCCACGATGACGATCGCGATGAGGGCCAGCCGGATGGTGACCGGCCAGGCGTCGGCCATCATCTCGGAGATCTTGCGGTTGGTCAGGGAGATGCCGAAGTCGCCGGTCAGCAGGCTCTTCATGTAGTGCCAGTACTGGCCGATGAACGGCTCGTCGAGGTGGTAGCGCTCGGTCAGCGCCTGCCGTTGGGCTTCAGTGATGGGTCGTTCGCCGGCCAGCGCCTGGATCGGGTCGGTCTGGTTGGCGAACATGAGCGCGTACACGATGAAGGTCGCGCCGAAGAAGGTCAGCACCATCTGGAGCAGGCGCCGGATGAGATATCGGAACATGTTGTCTTCCGCGGTGAAGATGGCGATGGCGCCACGCCTGTTGACGTGGCGCCATCGCTCAGCCGGCGTGCGTCAGGATGCGACGCGCTCGATCTTGAAGATGTTGACCTTCTTGAACAGGTCGACCTCGACGTTGGTGACCCGCTCGGAGAAACCGAACGTGTTCTGGCCGAACCGCAGCGGCAGAACCGGCATGTCCTTGGCGAGGATGTCCTCGGCCTCCTGCCACTTCTTGATCGCTGCCTCCGGCGTCGCCGCCTCGGAACCCTCCTTGACCAGGCTGTCGAACGCCGGGTTGCTGTACCCGTAGTAGTTCGATCCACCGGTCGTGCTGTACAGCGGGCCGAGGTAGTTCTCCATCAGCGGGTAGTCCATGATCCAACCCATCCGGATCAGGCCCACGGGCTGCTTCGCGTCAACCTTGGTGAGCAGGTCGGCGAACTTGGGCTCACCCGTGCCGGTGCAGTTCACACCGAGCGACGCCTTGATCTGGTTGCACATCGCGTCGACCCAGGCCTTGTGGCCGCCGTCCGCGTTGTACGTGATCTTGATCTCGGCCGGGCCGCCGTTGGCCGTGTAGAGCTCCTTGGCCTTGGTCGGGTTGTACACACACGACTCGCCGCAGGTGTTGTCGCGGTAGCCGGCGACGACCGGGGACACGAAGGACGTGGCCGGCGTCTGCGAGCCGAGGAAGATCTGGTCGGTCATCTCCTTGCGGTTGATCGCCATGGAGAGGGCCTTGCGCACCTCGGGCTTCGCGAACTCCTTCTGGTACGTCGGGAAACCGACGAACGCGAAGTCGGAGCTCGGGCTCTTCTTGAGCCGGTCGCCCAGGTCGCCCGCGGCGGAGCCGAGGCTCTCGATCGGGATCAGCGTCTGCACGTCGAGGTTGCCCGCGACCAGGTCGGCGTACTGCGCCTGCTGGTCCTGGTAGATCTTCCACGTGATGCCGTCGACCTTGACCGGGTCACCCTTGAAGCCGGCGACCTTCTCGACCGTGATCTGCTGGTCGTGCTCCCACTTGCCGACGACCTTGAACGGGCCGTTGCCGATCGGCGCCTGCTCGAACTGCTCGTTGAGCACGCCCGGCGAGGAGAACGCCGCGTTGGGCAGCGGGTAGAACACCGTGTATGCGAGCACCGACTTCCAGCCCGCGAACGGCGCGGACAGGGTGATGGTGAAGGTGGTGTCGTCGACCTTCTTCAGACCGGACATCGTCTTGGCCTTGGGCTCGGGGGCCTTCTGCGGGCCCTCCTCGCCGTCCGGGTCCTTGGACTGCAGGTCGGGGTAGCCCGCGATGCGCTCGAAGAAGTAGGCGCCGTCGTTCCCGTTCGGGCCGTAGGCGCCGTTGTTCCAGGCGTTGATGTAGCTGTCCGACGTGACCGGCTCGGCGTTGCTGAACGTGAAGCCCGCCTTCAGCTTGACCGTCCACACCTTGTTGTCGTCCGAGGTGATGGATTCGGCCGCCTTCTCGATCGGCTGCTTCTGCTCGTTCATGTCGACCAGCGGATAGAAGAGCGAGTCCAGCACCTGCGAGCCGCTCGCCTCGGTGGTGTTGGCCGGGATCAGGTGCTTCGGCTCGGAGATGCCCAGGACAACGGTGTTTTCCGAGCCCTCCGCCTCATCCGATCCGCTGCCGCAACCGGCAGCCAGCATGACGATGGCGGCCGCGCCGGCCGCCACCTTCCATGGGCGTTTCCCAAGCATGGGAGTGCCTCCTTCGGGGGCGCTCACGAGGGGTGGTAAGTGAGTTGGGGCCACTTTTCCATAGGAAAACGCTTGCACAGACCGCTGTTATCAAGCCGATACTCGGCGCGAACCCCTCAGTGGACAGACCCGTCACACCAGGCGACGGTCCGCGGCCCAGCGGGAGAGCTCATAACGGTTACTCATCTGGAGCTTGCGCAACACGTTGGATACGTGGGTCTCGACCGTCTTGATCGAGATGTAGAGCTCCTTGGCGATCTCCTTGTACGCATAACCCCTGGCCAGCAGGCGCAGAACCTCGCGTTCACGGTTGGTGAGCTGGTCGAGCTCGGGGTCGGCGACCGGCACGTCGGGCCGGGCCGCGAACGCGTCCAGCACGAACCCGGCCAGCCGCGGGCTGAACACTGCGTCACCATCGGCGACCCGTTTGATGGCGGCGGCGAGCTCGTCCGGCGAGATGGTCTTTGTCACGTAGCCCCGCGCGCCGGCCCGGATCAGGCCGATCACGTCCTCGGCGGCGTCCGACACGGAGAGGGCCAGGAACTTCACCTGCGGATGGGTACGCCGCATCGAATCGAGAACCGCGCGCCCCCCGCCGTCCGGCATGTGCACGTCCAGCAGCACCACGTCGGGCGTGGTGGCGGCGATCCGGGCGATCGCCTCGCTCACCGAGCTGGCCTCGCCCACCACGTCGACGTGTACGCCCAGCTCGGCGCGCACCCCGGCGCGGAACATGGCGTGGTCGTCGACCAGGAAGACGGTGAGGCGGCGTTCGTCGGTCATCGGTTCGTTTCCTTTCCTGCGGTCACGCTCTCGCGTGACGGCGGGAGGGTCAACCGGACCTCGGTGCCCTCGCCGATCGCGCTGCGGATCTGCGCCTTGCCGCCGTGGCGCGACATGCGCCCGATGATGGAGCCGCGGACCCCGTGCCGGGACTCCTCGACCTGGTCGATGTCGAAGCCTTGGCCGCGGTCGCGGACGAAGACGCTGAGCTCGTCGGACTCCACCTCGGCGTACAGCGAGACAGTCTGCACCCCGGCGTGCCGGGCCGCGTTCACCAGGGCCTCCCGGGCGGCGGCGACCAGGGCGGCCACCCGCTCGTCACAGTCGGTGTCGCCGACCACCACGGTCTCCACCGTGATCGCGTAGGTGTCCTCGACCTCGGCCGCGGCCTCCTCCAGCGCGGCCGAGAACCGCTCGGTCGGCGACGCGGCCGGCTTGTAGAGCCAGTTGCGCAGGCTGCGCTCCTGCCCCCGGGCCAGCCGCTGGACCTCCTTGATGTCGGCCGAGTTGCGCTGGATCAGGGCCAGCGTGTGCAGCACCTGGTCGTGGATCATCGCGGCCAGCTCGGCGCGTTCCTGCTCGCGGATCCGGCCCTCGCGCTCGGACCTCAGCTGGCTGAACGTGCGCCAGATCAGCGGGGCCACCACCACGGCGACGCCGGCCAGCCCGACCAGCGCGAAGATCACCCCGTTGACCACCGAGCTGAGGCTGCCGCGCGGTGCGTACACCGCGGCGATGCCGATGATGCCGGTGGCGACCAGCACGCCGCCGCCGATGAACCGGAAGATGAAGGAGCGCCGGTCACTCTCCGCGATCACCGCGGCCAGCCAGGGGGCCTGCGGGGTGTCCGGCGGGTAGAGGCCGCGCCGGGTGGGGTCGGACTGGTGCCAGATGACGCCGGCGCCGAGCGCGATGATCGCGATCAGCCAGCCGGCCGTGCCCGCCACCCCGTTGTCGCCGAACAGCAGGCCCTGGAGCAGCACCACGCCGACGCCGATGGCCGCGAACGGGATGAGCGCGGCCAGGTTGCGCCGCGGGGTCGGGGTGCCGTCCGGCGCCTGCTGCGGGACAACCGCCCAGAAACCGGCATAAAGCAGCAGACCAAGGCCATTGAAGCCGAGGAGTACGACCAGAGCGATCCGCACCGCGATCACCGGAATGCCCAGGTGACGCGCCAGCCCGGCGGCGACCCCCGCGATGATGCGGTGGTCGCGCTGCCGGTAGAGGCGGCGCGTCTCTGGTGGTGCTGCCGTCGTGGTGGTGATGTCGTCCTCCCGAGTCCTCTCCGATCGTCACACGGACGCGCCGGTCAGGCCACGGGTAACTCCCCCGAGGTCTGAGGCCGGGACATCTCAGGGTCTCGTCAGGGTAGGCGCCGGAGGCGAGCCGGGCGGTCCGGGCCGCAGTATCGATGGCATGACCGATGATGCTGCCTCAGCCCGCGATGCCGACCAGTCCCGCGGTGCGGCATCCTCCACCGATTCGCTGCCGCCGCCGTTCCCGCCGCCGTACGAGCCGCCGCCGGCCGACCAGTCGCCGGCCGGCGGGCGGACCACCTTCGACCGGGAGCGGCTGATCCGCCCGCTCCGGCCGCGCTACGTGGCCGGGGTCTGCGGCGCGCTGGCCCGGGCCACCAACACCGACCCGGTGCTGTGGCGGGTGCTGCTCACCGTGCTCGGCCTCTTCGGTGGCGCCGGGGTGCTGATCTACCTGGTCGGCTGGCTGGCCATCCCGGCCGAGAACGACACCGCCTCGCCGGTCGAGTCGCTGCTCGGCCGCGGCCGGTCGAGCATGAAGCCGCTGTCGATCGTCCTGCTCGGCGGCGCGGCCGTGCTGACCTTCGCGTTCGTGGTGAACGACGGGTTCCGCGCGGCGCTGCTCGCGATCGCCGTACTGGTCGGTGCGGCCGTGCTGATCCGCCGGGGTGGTCCCGCGCGGCAGCCGGCCCCGCCGCCCCCTTTCACCTCGTCGCCGTCCACCCCGCCTTTCACCCCGTCGCCGTCCACCCCGCCCTTCACGCCGCCTTTCCCCTCGACGGAAGCACCGCCCGCGGAAGCCCCGTCGGCGGCCGCCGCGGAGGCGCCGGCCGCGCCTGAGCCGGCCACGCAGCCGCTGGACGTGCCGGCCGCCGCGGTCCCGCCGCCCGCGCCGGAAGCGCCGCGCCCGCCGCAGTTCGGTCCGCCGGTCTCGGGCTACCGGCCGCCGTTCGCACCGCACGGTCCGTACGCCGGCCCGTCGGCCCAGGCCGCGCCGCCGCCTCCGCCCCAGCCCAGGCCGCCGAAGCCGCCCAAGGAGAAGTCGAAGCTCGGCAGCATGACGTTCTTCGCGCTGATCCTGGTGATGGGCTTCCTGACCGTGCTGACCCTGGCCGGGATCTCGGTGCCGGTGTCCGCGTTCTTCGCCGCCGCGCTGGCCACGATCGCGCTCGGCCTGATCGTCGGCGCCTGGCTCGGCCGGGCCCGTGGGCTGATCGCGCTGGCCCTGATCGCCACGCTCGGCCTGGGCGTCTCGACCGGCCTGGAGCGCTTCGGCGGTCAGGTCGGCAGCAACGTCTACCGCCCGGCCACCCTGGCCTCGGTCGCCGACCGGTACGACTTCACCATCGGCAACGCCGTGCTCGACCTGCGCCGGGTCGACTTCACCGGCGCCGAGCAGAACACCACGATCGAGATGAAGGTGGGCCAGATCCAGGTGCTCGTGCCGAAGAACGTGGACGTGACCGCGGATGTCGGCATGAACGAGGGCCGGGTGGCCGTGTTCGGCACCGAGTACGACGCCACCCAGGCCGGCGCCCAGCCCTTCACCGACCAGGGCGCCGACGGCCCCGGCGGCGGCTCGCTCAAGCTCAACATCCTGATGACCACCGGGAACGTGGAGGTGACCCGATGAAGCCGCACCGCACCGACAACGTCTCGCTCAGCTTCGGCACCATCTTCCTGCTGATCGCGGCCTGGTGGGCGGCCTCGCAGGTGGTCGACCTGGCCCCGGTGCGGCTGGGCTGGCTGATCGCCGGCGCGCTGATCCTGTTCGGCATGATCGGGCTGCTCGGGGCGATCCGCTCCGGCCGCCGCCCGGAGCCGGTCCCGGCCACGGTCGGCCCGCCGGTCCAGGAGCAGCACGGCGACCTGCCGCCGGAGATGCACGCCGAGATCGTCCGCGAGCTTCTGGACGACCCGGCCGAGCGCTTCGACCGCCAGCATCCCGAGCCGGATCGGCAGCCGCGCCCGGAGCCACACAAGGACTGATCAGGTCGGGGCAATATGCTCGGCGGTGGCCGCCCGGAAAGGGCGGTCACCGCCTGACCACGTGAGAGGCCCGAACCGTCATGACGCCGTTCCCCGCCGTGTCCACGGCGCCGGTGGCCGGGATCGGCCAGCGCGCCGCCCGGGCACTGACCGCCGAACTCGCCCGCCGCAACGTCGCCGGATCGGCGCTGGTGATCGGCGCCGACCACGCCTCGGCCGTGGTGGCCACCGCCGTCGAGGCGCTGCTGCCCGGCGACACCCTGACCCTGGTCGCCGGCGAACGCAGCACCGCCGACCTGCTCCGCGACCACATCGCCGGGCTCGGCAGCTGGGTCGCCGACCGGGTCCGCATCCTGGACAACCTGGCCGAGGCCGACCCGGCCGACGTGGTGATCATCGGTGAGCCGATGACCGGCACCGCCGAGGAGGCCCGCGCCGCGCTCGACGGCCTGGCCAAGTACCTGACCGACGGCGCGGTGGTCACGGTCGCGACCCCGGCCGTGCCCGGCCAGACCGGTGGGGCGGCGGCCGAGCTCTTCCGGCAGAGCGCGCTCTTCGGGGTCGGCTCCGACCTGGTGGTCCGCAACAACCCGCCGGTACGCGTGCACAAGCTCCGCTTCAGCCCGGCGAGCACGGCCACCGCCGCCACCCTGGCCCCGGCGTTCCGCCCGTCCAGCGTCCCGCTGAGCCGGACCATGCACATCGACTCCAACGGCGTGGTGGCCGCCGGCATCGCGCTGGGCCTGGCCGCGGCCGCCCGCGCGGTCCGCCCGAAGTCCCGGCTCTGGCTGATCCCGGCGCTGGCCGCGGCCCCGGTGGCGCTGTTCTTCCGCGATCCGGAACGCGAGGTGCCGGCCGACCCGCGGGCCGTCGTCGCGGCCAGTGACGGCCGGGTGCTCTCCGTCGAGCACGTCACCTTCAACGACGCCGAGTACCTGCGCATCGCGGTCTTCCTGTCGGTGCTGGACGTGCACGTCAACCGGGTGCCGGTGGCCGGGCGGGTGGTCGACCACTTCGTCGAGGAGGGCGGGTACGCGAACGCGATGACCGCCGCCGCCGAACACAACGTGGCCGCCTACACCGTGCTCGACACCGACCACGGCACCGTGATCGTGGCCCAGCGGACCGGTCTGATCGCCCGCCGCATCGTGCAGCGGACCCCGATCGGCACGCTGGTCGCCAAGGGCGAGCGGATGGGCCTGATCCGGTTCGGCTCCCGCACCGACGTCTACCTGCCCGCCGGCGCCGCCACCCCGCTGGTCACCGTGAACGAAAAGGTGGTCGGCGGCAGCTCGGTCATCGCCCGCTGGAAGTAGGCACACGAGAAGGGCCCGCCGTTGCCGGCGGGCCCTTTCTTTCTGCGTCAGCGCGGGTCAGAGCGCGGTGCGGCGCTGCTTCAACCTCAACCAGAGGAAGGGGCCGCTGATCAGGTAGGCGCAGACCAGGCCGACGAAGGTCAGTCGCGGGTCGATCAGCGCGCCGACCACCGGCACCACCCACAGCCACGGCGGCATCTTGATGATCCGGGCCAGCTTCGCGTACGGGAACGAGGACACCATCGAGAAGGCCAGCACGGCGACCCCGCCGAGCAGCGCCATCCCGGGCACCGGCAGGTCGATCAGCACCGCGAGGGCCAGCACGGCGGCGGCCATCGTGGTCGGCACGCCGGAGAAGAACTTGCCGTCCTTGGGCGAGACGTTGAAGCGGGCCAGCCGGATCGCCGCGCAGCCGGCCACCAGCACGCAGGCCACCGCGGCCACCGAGCGGGGCACGCTGTGCTGCAGCGAGGCGTAGACCACGACCGGCGCGGCCAGGCCGAACGAGCACATGTCGGCGAGCGAGTCCATCTGGGCGCCGAACGGGCTGCTCACGCCCAGCTTGCGGGCCAGCGCGCCGTCCAGGCCGTCGAAGGCCACGCAGGCCACCAGGCAGGCCGCCGCCAGCCGCACGTCGCCGCGCATGGCCAGCATGATGGCGGCCAGGCCGAGGGCGAGGCTGGCCAGGGTGCAGGCGTTGACCAGCGCGAAGGAGACCCGCCGGCGGGTGGTGTGTGCGCCCGGCAGCAGCGAGACGTGTTCGGCCTCGACCGGCGCCGGCGCCACCTCGACCGGCGGGAGGGCCAGCCGCGCGGGCGCGGCCGGCTCGAAGCCGGTGTAGATGACCTCGGCCTGGGTGGCGGTGGCGGCCCGGCCGGTCTCCCGGCCACGACGGCCGACTCGAACCAGCAGGGCCTGTCGTGCGGCGACCCCGCCGCGACGCAGCCGTCCGGCCCATCGGCGACCGGCGGGACGCGGACTGTCGCTCGTGCGTCGCCGGCGCCAGGGGGTTCGCGCCACGTGTTTCCTCCAGGAGTTCGGGGGGCCTGACTGACAGTACGGAAATTGGGGGTGCTGAATTTGGCGGGTTACACCATTGCACAGCCCGATCGTCTCGGCGAGGCCGTCCGGCTCTCGCGTGGTGCCCAGCCCTCTCCCTGTGACGAGTTTAACTGATCACGCCAACGAAGGGTTTCCCCACGACCTGGCGGGCAACCTCGGTCAGCGGAAGATCGGCCAGTTCCGAGGGCCGGAACCAGCGTGCCGACGCGGTCGATCCGCCCTCGTCGGTCACCACCGGTTCGGTCGGCCGGTCGACCGCCACGTCGAACAGCGCCCGGATGACCTGCCAGTCCATCGGCACGCCCTCCGGACCGAGCTCGGCCGGGGTGTAGCGGTGCGAGACGCCGAGCAGACCGGTGATGTGTCCCCGCTGGGACGTCTCCTCGGCCAGTTCCCGGGTCAGCCCCTGCTGCGGTGTCTCGCCGAAGTCGGTGCCACCGCCGGGCAGGTGCCAGAGGCCGGCGCCGGGGTAGCCGGCCGAGATCAGGGTGAGCAGGAAACGGCCGTCCGGGTCGGTCGCCCGGGCGTACGCGCCGAATCGCTGCACTCGTCTTTCCCGCACGTCCGCCGGGGTCTCCGTCGGGAAGGGCGGGATGCCGTCGAACCCGCCGGTGAAGGCGTCGACGGGGGTGATGTCATAGGTGATGCGATCGGTGTGCACCAGGCCGTCGGCCGAGATGTCGGCCGTCACCGCGTGCACGCCGTCGACGCGTACGGTCAAACCGGTCTGCTCACGCACGGCCCGGAGCACGGCGTCGTCGGGGTGTTCCCCGTGCGTCACCAGCCCGCCGGGCAGCACCCCGGCCGCGGTGGTCAGCGCCCGGCCGGCCGCGTCACGGGCCAGACCATAGACACCCACCTGCCTCGTCTTCACCAGTCCTAGAGTAGGCGCGCCGAGTGAAGTGCCTCGGCCGTCACCTCGGTGAGCGCCTCCTCGGCCAGGTCACGAACCTCCTTGAGGGCCATCCAGCAGGCCTCCGAGGTGGAGCCGCCGACGTCGCCGACCCGGACCTCGGTGGGCCGCTCGACGACCACCCGGTAGAAGGCGCGGACGCCGTGCCAGTCGATCGGGTAGCCCTCCGGCCCCAGCGACGCAGCGTCACGGTGGCTGGCCACGCCGAGTAGTTCGATGATCCGGCCGCGCTGACCGGTCTCCTCGACGAGCTCGCGGATCAGCGCGGTGCCCGGCTGTTCGCCGTAGTCGGTGCCGCCGCCCGGCAGATGCCAGCGGCCCTCGCCCGGATAGCCCGGCGCGATGCGGGTGAGCAGGATGTTCTCGAACGGGTCGGTGGCGATCGCGTAGGCCGCGAAGCGCTGGGCCCGGTGCAGACCGTCCGGCCCGGGGTAGGCGTAGAACGACGGGAAGTCGGGCGCCTCCTCCGGCCGCAGGTCGGCCGAGCCGGCGTCCAGGCCGAGCGCGGCCGCGGTGAACGGGCGCAGTTTGAGCTTGGCCGCGTCGGCCAGCGACGTCCAGCGGGCCAGGTCGGTGGGGTGGCCGACCCGGTCGACCAGCGTCCCGCCGCGCACCGAGACGCGGTAGAGCAGCCGGTCGGTGTGGATGGTGACGCCTCGGTGCGGCACCGACCGCATGTCGGCCAGCACGTCGCTCAGCCCGGAGACGGCGACGGACAGTCCGGTTTCCGCTGCGGTCTCGCGGACGACGGTGTGGTTCGGGTCCTCGCCATGATCGACAGCGCCGCCGGGCAGCGACCACACTCCGGGGGTTCCGGAGCGGCTCGAGGCCCGGACCAGCAGCACGCGGCCGTCGGCATCGGTGCAGACGGCGTACGCGGCGATGCGGCGTAAGGGTTCCAGTGCGGGGGTCACAGGGCCGAATTGTGCCCGGATTGTGTTACCTGCTGAGATCGACTGTCGGATTCCTGACAGGGCGATAGCGCTACGTAATCGCAGCTCAGGCCGCTGTGACGTACGTTACGCACCCAGCCCGTCACCTGCTGTAAGGGGCAGATATCAGGGTCCGGATGGGGGGGCTCACCGAGGTTGTCGGGCTCCGTCAGGGCGCACCGTAGAGACATGACGACACCGACCGTGACCCCGTACAAGCAACTCCGCCGACCCCTGGACGACCGGATCGTGGCCGGCGTCTGCTCGGGCATCGGCCGCTACTTCAAGGTCGACCCGGTGCTGATCCGGGTCGCCTTCGCCGTCGCCACGGTTCTCTCGTGGGGCGTGGCGCTGGTGGCGTACCCCATCATGTGGTTCCTGATGCCCGAGGAGGACCGGCCGTCCTACGCGGAGCCGGCGGTGCCGCCGACCCCGCCGATGCCGGGTCTCTAGACCCCTACTCCCACTCGATGGTGCCCGGCGGCTTCGACGTGACATCGAGCACGACGCGGTTGACCTCGGGCACCTCGTTGGTGATGCGGGTCGAGATCTTGGCGATCAGGTCGTAGGGCAGCCGGGACCAGTCGGCGGTCATCGCGTCTTCGCTGGAGACCGGCCGCAGCACCACCGGGTGGCCGTAGGTGCGGCCGTCGCCCTGCACGCCCACGCTGCGCACGTCGGCCAGCAGCACCACCGGGAACTGCCACACGTCGCGGTCGAGGCCGGCCGCGGTCAGCTCCTCGCGAGCGATCAGGTCGGCCGCCCGCAGCAGGTCGAGGCGGTCCTTGGAGACCGCGCCGATGATCCGGATGGCCAGGCCGGGCCCGGGGAACGGGTGCCGCTGGACGATCTCCTCGGGCAGGCCCAGCTCGGCGCCGAGCGCCCGGACCTCGTCCTTGAACAGCGTGCGCAGCGGCTCGACCAGCGCGAACTTCAGGTCGTCGGGCAGGCCGCCGACGTTGTGGTGGCTCTTGATGTTGGCCGTGCCGGTGCCGCCGCCGGACTCCACCACGTCGGGGTAGAGCGTGCCCTGCACCAGGAACTCGACGTGCCGCTCGGCGTCCACCTCGCGGGCCGCCTGCTCGAAAACCCGGATGAACTCACGGCCGATGATCTTCCGCTTCTGCTCCGGGTCTTCCACGCCGGCCAGCGCGCCGAGGAACCGGTCGGCCGCGTCGACCACCTTGAGCCGGATGCCGGTGGCCGCGACGTAGTCCTTCTCGACCTGCTCGGCCTCGCCCGCGCGCAGCAGCCCGTGGTCGACGAAGACGCAGGTGAGCTGGTCGCCGACGGCCTTGTGGACGAGCGCCGCGGCCACCGCCGAGTCGACGCCGCCGGACAGCCCGCAGATCACCTGCTTGTCGCCGACCTTGGCCTGGATGGCGGCGACCTGGTCCTCGATGATGTTGGTGGGCGTCCAGTCCGGCGCGAGGCCGGCGATGTCGTACAGGAACCGCTCCAGCATCCGCTGGCCGTCCTGGGTGTGCGCCACCTCGGGGTGGAACTGCACGCCGGCCCGCTTGGCGGAGAGGTTCTCGAACGCCGCGACCGGCGCGCCCCCGGACGACGCGGTCACCATGAAGCCGGACGGGGCGATGGTCACGCTGTCGCCGTGGCTCATCCACACCGGCAGGCTGTCGGGCAGGTCACGCAGCAGGGTGCCGGCCTGGGCGGTGAGCAGCGTCCGGCCGTACTCCCGGGCCCCGGTGTGGGCCACGGTGCCGCCGAGCGCCTGGGCCATCGCCTGGAAGCCGTAGCAGATGCCGAACACCGGGACGTCGCTGTCGAAGACGCCGGCGTCCAGGTCAGGGGCGCCGGTCTCGTACACACTGGACGGTCCGCCGGACAGGATGATGGCGGCCGGGTTCTTGGCCAGCATCTCGGCGGCCGGCATCGAGTGGGGCACGATCTCCGAGTAGACCCGCGCCTCGCGCACCCGACGGGCGATGAGCTGGGCGTATTGCGCGCCGAAGTCGACAACGAGCACGGGTCGGGGGGTCGTCATGACCAGCGAGTTTACCGGCGTCAGCGGTACCAGGTCCGGGTCGGGGTGAAGCGGGCGTTGCCGAGCCGGTCGTACGCCTTGGCCTGCACCCGCACGACCTTGCCGAACTTCCAGGCCGGGACCGCGAACGTGTACGCCGCACCGGCCACCCGCTGGTAGACCTTGCCGTTGACGTAGAGCTCGAGGCGCGTGACACCGGACGGGTCGGTGGCCCGCACGCCGTAGGGCGTGGTGCTGGCAACGCGGGCGCCGCTGGCGGCCCCACGGGTGATCGTCACCGCCGGACCGGTCACGTCGATCGCCTGCCCCCGGACCGTGCTCAGGGCGGCGGCCGCGTCGATCCGGCCTGAGCCGGCGGCGAGCCAGTTGCCGGCCAGCTTGACCGCGGTCTTCTCCAGCGCCAGGCGAACCGTCGCCGGTGTGGCGGCGGGCTTGGCCGCGACCAGCAGGGCCGCGACGCCGGACGCGAACGGGGTCGCCGACGAGGTGCCGCAGAAGTTGGTCAGCACACCGGCGGTGTTCAGGACCGGGTTGCAGCCGGGGGCGGCCAGGTCGGCCCAGGAGGCGCCGTAGTTGGACCACGGGTAGCGGGCGTCGCCCGGGGTGGACGCGCCGACCGCGAGCACGCTCGGCATCGCCGCCGGGTAGTGCAGGGCGGCACTGCCCTCGTTGCCGGCCGCGGCGATGACCAGGGCGTTCTTGCTCACCGCGTAAGCCACCGCAGAACGCAGCACCTGGCTGTCCGAGGAGCCGCCCAGCGACAGGTTGATGATGTCGGCGCCGTGGTCGGCGGCGTACCGGATGCCGGCCGCGATGTTCGAGTACGAGCCGCTGCCGCCGGCCCCGAGCACCTTGACCGGGAGGATCTTGCAGGTCCAGCAGATCCCGGCCACGCCGGCGCCGTTGTTCGGGGTGGCCGCGATCACCTGGGCGGTCATCGTGCCGTGGCCGTCGTCGTCGGCCGGGTCGGTGTCGGAGTTCACGAAGTCATAGCCGGGGAGCAGGTTGGCGGCCAGGTCGGGCAGCCGCTTCACGCCGGTGTCGACGACCGCGACGGTGATCGCGGCCGAACCGCGCGAGGCGGTCCAGGCGGTGTTCACCCGGGTCTTGGCGATGCCCCACTGCTGCGCGTAGTAGGGGTCGTTCGGGGTGACCACGGCGGCGGCGTGGGCGATGTGGTCGGGCTCCACGTACGCGACAGCCGGGTCGGCCCGGAGCTCGTCGGCCACCGCGGCGACCCGGCTGCGCGGGACGTCGACCGTGAGCGCGCCGGGCAGCGTACCCGTCTCGATCGCCCGGGCCGGGAGATCCACCTCGCCGCGCACCCCGACGACCAGGCCCACCGCCTCCTCGGCGGCGAAGGCCGACGTCGCCGGCACCGCCGCGGTCAGCATCAGCCCGGCCAGAACGCTCGTGATAACCCGCATGGATACCAAGGGTCAGCCGGAAGGGCGACGCGCGGCGGTCTCGTTGGGGAGCGAAGTCGTTGCGCCTGGTGAACTACTCTGCTGCCATGCAGCGGAAGCGGATCATCGTGGTCGCGGCCGTCACGGTGGCCCTGGTGCTGGTCGGCGCCGGGATCGCTGTCGCGCTGGCCGTCCGCGGTGATGACGCCCCACCGGCCGCCTCGCCCCTGCCGTCCACGGCGCCGTCGGTCCCGCCGGCCTCGGCCAGCCCGGCGCCGCCGCCCGGAGCCGACATCTCCGGCCCGCTCGACCTGCTGCTGATCGGCGTCGACACCCGCAAGAGCATCCCGGACTGGGAACCGCACGCCGACACGATCATGCTGCTGCACCTCGAGCCCGACCTGAAGAGCGCCTACCTCTACTCGCTCCCCCGCGACCTGCGCGTGAAGATGCCGCCGTACCGGCCGGCCGGTTTCCCCGGCGGCCAATACAAGATCACCGAGGCGATGAGCCGCGGCGCGCGGGTGCCCGGCTCCGGCCGGCCCAAGCCCGAGCAGGGGTACGCCTTCCTGCGCCAGGTGATCTCGAACTACACCGGCATCAAGTCGTTCGACGGCGGCGCCGTGCTGACGTTCACCGGGCTGAGCCGGCTGACCGACGCGCTCGGCGGCGTGACCATGCGCGTCGACACCAAGGTGCAATCCCAGCACCGCAAGCCGGACGGGTCGATGCGCGAGCTGCGGGGCGGCGCCTACGTCGGCCCGCAGGCCACCTACCTGCCCGGCACCCGCACCTTCAAGGGCTGGCAGGCGCTCGACTACGCCCGGCAGCGGTACGGGCTGAAGAACGGCGACTACGACCGGCAGCGGCACCAGCGGCAACTGGTCACCGCCCTGCTCGCCAAGGCGGCCGGCGGCGGCCTCGCCACCGACCCGGCGAAACTGGAGACGGTGATCCGGGGGCTCGGCGAGACCCTGCAGTACACCGGGGCGCGGAGCCCGATCGAGTTCGCGTACGCCCTGCGCGACCTCGAACCCAGCCGGATCACCATGGTCTCGTTGCCCGGCGACTCGGTCGGCAGCGGCGGCGGCTACCTCGGCGAGCAGCTCCAGCCGGTCGGGCGTGACTTCCTCAAGGCCGTCGCGGCCGACCGCCCCGGGCCGTTCCTCGCGCAGCACCCCACGCTACGACACAGGTGACGGCTTGGTCTTTCCGTAGAGCCAGCTGTCGAAGAACGGGCCGAGCTTCTTGCCGCCGGCCGCCTTCTCCGCCGCCGCGATAAAGTCGGCCGTGGTCGCGTTGCCGTTCGCGTACTGCGCCGGCCACGACTTCAGCAGCCCGAAGAACGCCGGGTCGCCGATCGTCTTCCGGAGCGCGTGCACGGTCATGCCGCCGCGGATGTAGACCGCCTCGCCGAACAGGCCCGCCGTCCCGGGCCGGCCGGGCGTCTGCTTCCAGTCGAACGAGGCGTACTGCCGGTCGAAGATCTGCTGCGCGGTGGTCCGGCCGCCGTGCTCGGCCCAGAGCCATTCGGCGTACGTGGCGAAGCCCTCGTTGAGCCAGATGTCCTCCCAGCGCTCGAGCGCGACGCTGTCGCCGAACCACTGGTGGGCCAGCTCGTGCGCGACCACGCCGTCGTTCTCGCCGCCCTGGAAGAACGTCGAGCCGTAGACCGGGCGGGACTGGGTCTCCAACGCGTAACCGACCCGCTCGTCGTCGATCACCACGGCGCCGTACGCGTCGAACGGGTACGGGCCGAACTGGGTGGCCAGGAAGTCGGTGATCTCGCCGGTGCGGGCCATCGTCTTCGCGGCCGGCCCGTCCGCAGGCAACGACTCGGGGATCGCGATCACCATCGGCTTGCCCAGGTGGGTGGTGCTTTCGACGCGGTACCGGCCGATCGCCACGAATGACAGGTAGGAGGCCAGCGGCGCCGTCTCGGTCCAGGTCCAGGTGGTCCAGCCGGCGGTGGTGGTCGAGCCGCCGGGCACGCCGTTGCTGATCGCCTCGACGCCGTCGGGCACGGTCATCGCCAGCTTGAACGTCGCCTTGTCGGACGGGTGGTCGTTGACCGGGAACCACGTGCTCGCCGACTCGGGCTGGCCCAGGGCGAAACCGCCGTCCTCGGTACGCAGCCAGCCGCCCTTGCCCAGGGTCTCGTTGCCGATCGGCCCCGGCGTGCCGGCGTAGTCGATGACCGCCGTGAACCGGGTCTTGTCGACGATGCCGGTGGCCGGGGTGATGGTCAGCTCGTTGCGGGCGGCGGCGAAGCGGGCCGTCGCCCGGTCGACGGTCACCGCGCTCACGGTCAGGCCGGCCAGGTCCAGGTTGAACGACGACAGATTCTGGGTCGCGGTGGCGGTGACAGTCGCCGTGCCGCCGAGCTCGCCGGTTCCGGGGTTGAAGCGGAGCTTCAGGTCGTAGCCGGCCACGTCGTACCCGCCGTTGCCGTAGGTCGGGAAATAGCCGTCCCCGATCCCGTCGGCTCCGGCGGTGAAGTTCCGCTGCATCGGCGGTGTGCTCACCGGAGTCGCCGGCTCGCTCGTCGAACAGCCGGCGATCACCACCACGGCGGCCGCCGCGATCCACCCTCGTCGCATCGACCGACAGTACGTCGGCCGGTCGTAAAGCGACCGAAAGGTCGCCCTACTGGTGGTCGCTTCTTACTGGTTACTGGTGGTCGCCTCTTACTGGTGGTCGAGGACCAGGGAGACCTTCTGGAACTCCTTGACGTCGTGGTAGCCGCACTTGGCCATCGCGCGCTTCAGGCCGCCGAACAGGTTGAGCTGGCCGTCGGGCCGGTTGGCCGGGCCGTACAGCAGTTCCTCCAGCGTGCCGTCGGGCTCGCCGGCGATGCAGAAGCCGCCGCGCGGCAGCAGCGGGTGGCTGGCCGCCGAGTGCCACCACGCGCCACCGGCCGGCGCGCCCTCGGCCAGCGACAGCGGCTCGCCCAGCATCACCGCGTCGGCGCCGCAGCCGATCGCCTTGGCGATGTCGCCGCTGGTCTGGATGCCGCCGTCGGCGATCAGGTGGACGTAGCGGCCGCCGGTCTCGTCCAGGTAGTCGCGACGGGCCGCGGCCGCGTCGGCGATCGCGGTGGCCATCGGCACCCGGATGCCCAGCACGGTGTCGGTCGTCGACCACTCGTCGGCGCCGACGCCGATGATCACGCCGGCCGCCCCGGTCCGCATCAGGTGGAGGGCGGTCTTGTAGTCGGTGCAGCCGCCGACGATCACCGGCAGGTCGAGGTCGGCGATGAACTCCTTGAGGTTCAGCGGCTCGTCCGTGGTGCTCACGTGCTCGGCGCTGACCAGCGTCCCCTGGATGACCAGCAGGTCGACGCCGGCGTCGAGGACCACCGGGGCCAGGGCCAGGGTGTGCTGCGGCGACACCCGGACCGCCACGGTCACGCCGCCCTCACGGATCGCGCGGACCCGGTCGGCGATCAGGTGTGGCTTGATCGGCTCGGCGTACACCTCTTGCAGCCGTTGGGTGGCGTCCGCCTCCTCGTCGAGCTTGGCCAGCTCGGCCAGGACGTTGGTCGGGTCCTCGTACCGGGTCCAGAGGCCCTCGGCGTTGAGCACACCGAGGCCGCCGAGCCGGCCCAGCGCGATCGCCGAGTCGGGGCTCATCGTCGCGTCGGACGGATGAGCCACGCACGGGATCTTGAACGGGTAGGCGTCCAGCTTCCACTCGGTCGACACGTCATCGACGTCGCGGGTGCGCCGGCTCGGCACGATCGCGATGTCGTCGAGGTGATAGCCCCGCTGTGCGGTCTTGCCCAGGCCGATCTCGACGACGTCACGCATGTCTCATACCTCTTCTTACCGGCTGAAGTAGTTGGGTGCCTCGACGGTCATCTGGATGTCGTGCGGGTGGCTCTCCTTGAGACCGGCCGCGGTAATCCTGATGAGCTGCCCACGCTCCTGCAAGTCGGGAACCGTCTCGGCGCCGACGTAGCCCATCGAGGCACGCAACCCGCCGATGAGCTGGTGTGCGACCCGCGACAGCGGACCACGATAGGGCACCTGGCCCTCGACGCCCTCGGGGACCAGCTTGTCCTCGTTGACATCCTGCTGGAAATAGCGGTCCTTGGAGTACGACTTCGCCTGACCACGCGACTGCATCGCGCCCAGCGAGCCCATCCCGCGGTACTGCTTGTACTGCTTGCCGTTGACGAAGATCAGGTCGCCGGGGCTCTCTTCGCACCCGGCCAGCAGGCTGCCCAGCATGACCGTGTCGGCGCCGGCCACGATCGCCTTGGCCAGGTCGCCGGAATATTGCACGCCGCCGTCGGCGATCACCGGTACCCCCGCCGGCCGGCAGGCCCGCGTCGCCTCCATCACCGCGGTGATCTGGGGCACGCCCACGCCCGCGACCACCCGGGTGGTGCAGATCGCGCCCGGCCCGACACCCACCTTCACGGCGTCGGCGCCGGCCTCGACCAGGGCCTTGGCCCCGGCATAGGTGGCGATGTTGCCGCCCACGATCTCGGTGGCGGTGTCCTTCTTCAGCCGGGCGATCATCTCGAGCACCATCCGCTGGTGGCCGTGCGCCGTGTCGACGATCACCACGTCGACGCCGGCGTCGATCAGGCCACGGGCCCGCTTGTACGAGTCGTCGCCCACCCCCACCGCGGCGGCCACCCGGAGCCGGCCCTGGTCGTCCTTGGCGGCGTTCGGGTATTGCTCCGACTTGGTGAAGTCCTTGACGGTGATCAGCCCGCGCAGCCGCCCGTTGTCGTCGACCAGCGGCAGCTTCTCGATCTTGTGCCGCTGGAGCAGGGTGAGCGCCTCGTCCTTGCTGACCCCGACCGGCGCGGTGATCAGCGGGCTGCGGGTCATCACCTCGCGCACCTTCGTGCTGAGGTCGGTGACGAAACGCATGTCACGGTTGGTGACGATGCCGACCAGGGTGCCGGTGGCGTCGACCACCGGCAGGCCGGAGATGCGGAAGCGCCCGCACAGCTGGTCGACCTGTTGCAGAGTATCGTCCGGGCCGCAGGTGACCGGGTTGGTGATCATGCCGGACTCGGACCGCTTGACCAGGTCGACCTGGGTCGCCTGGTCTTCCGCCGAGAGGTTGCGGTGGAGCACGCCGATGCCGCCCTCGCGGGCCATCGCGATCGCCATCCGCGCCTCGGTCACCGTGTCCATGGCGCTGGACAGCAACGGGATGTTCAGCGAGACATTGCGGGTGAGCCGGGTGATCGTGTTGACCCGGCTGGGCACGACATCAGACTCGCCAGGCTGGAGCAGGACATCGTCGAAGGTGAGTCCGAGAGGCACGGTGCGGGCGGAGTCGGCGTCCACAGATCATCCTTGTCGGGAGGAGGAGACGGTGATTGTTCATCCTACCCATCGCCTCGCGCGCGACTGCGGGGCGGACAAGCGGTCCGGGCCAGCACAGACGGCGCGGATGTGGGTACGGTGACAGGGTGCAGGATGAACCCATCGACCCGTTCAACGGGGATCCGGCCGACCCGGCCGCGGGGCTCGACGACCCGGGCGAGGACGCCGAGAACGATCCGCTGACCGAGGTCGAGCGTCAGGACGTCCTCGAGGACCTCAGCGATCTCGAGGTCTACCAGGCTCTTCTCAGCCCGACCGGGATCCGCGGTCTGGTCATCGAGTGTGAAGACTGCCACGAGCCGCACTACTTCGACTGGGACCTGCTCCGCGGCAACCTGCGCCACCTGCTCACCAGCGGCCGCCCCCGGGTGCACGAGCCCGCCTACGATCCGGATCCAGACCACTACGTGACGTGGGAATACGCCCGCGGTTACGCCGACGGCGTACACGACACGCTCGCCGAAGGGACCGACGACTCCAGCTGAGTCGACGGCCCCCTCAGACGAAGATCAGGCGACCAGGCCGGCTCGGAAACCGGCCGCCACCGCGTGGGCGCGGTCGCGGGCGCCCAGCTTGCGGAACAGCCGCCGGGCGTGCGTCTTGACGGTGTCCTCGGAGACGAAGAGCTCACGCCCGATCTCCGCGTTGCTCTTGCCGTCGGCCATGCCCCGCAAGACCTGCAACTCACGCTCGGTGAGGGTGAGCCGGCGTCCGGTGGGTTGCGCCTCGGCCACGCCGACGCCCACCTCGTTGCCCGGCCAGGCCACCATCGGCCGGCCGGTGGCCGGGTCGATCGGCGCGTCGCCACGCTGCGCCGGGACCATCGGACTGCTGTTCGGGCCGAGCATGGCCGGAACGCTGGCGGCGTTGGCCGTGGTCATCGGAACGCCGTCGCGGTAGGCCGGCCGCCCGGCGGTGGAGTTGGTGTTACGGACGCCGCCGGCGACCGTGGCCGGCTGGGCGTTGCCGCCGTTGATCGGCATGCCCTGCGGGCGGACCGGCAACAGCAGGAGCAGCAGGGCCTTGGCGACGACACTGACCAGGTCGTGCTCGACGCCGCGGATGACGCCACGGGCGCCGGCCGCGACCGCCGCGGCGGCGACCCGGGGGTCTTCGGCGCCGAAGAGCACCAGTTGGGCCTGCGGAGCGCGGGCCAGAACGCGTCGGGTGAAACCGACGCTGTCGGGACGGGTCACGGCGGTGTCGGCGAGGACCACCTCGGCCGGCCTTTCAGCCAGACGGATCATGGCTTCGGTCTCGCTGACCGCAGTCCGGACGACCCCGGTCATGCCGAGCCGGGCCGCGGTGGACGCCACGGTCTGAGCCGCCAGCGGGGTACGGACGCACACGAGGACGGTACGCACAGTGATCCTCCTTCTCTCTCAGAGGAGATCACGCGAGGGCCGCAGCATTACGCGCTTTAGATGGAAAAAACGGGAAAGATAGGGACGAGTTACGGCCGCAATGGGATACGCCCGCAGATGACATCGACGAAGTCGGGTTGAGCGCGGAAATACCGGGGTACAACCGCGTCAGGCCTGAGCTAGGCCCTCGTGACAACACTCCGCGGTGCCGCGCGGGAGGAGGGTGTTGATGTCGAACGTTCGCAGACTGCCCGGGCCCATCGCCGACCTTTGGGACTGGCAGCGACTCGGAATTTGCCGTGGCCGGGACAGTGCGCAGTTCTTCCACCCCGACGGCGAACGCGGGTCGTCCCGCAACCGCCGCGAGGCGAAGGCCAAGTCGATGTGTGGCGCCTGCCCGGTCCGGGCTGAGTGCGCCGCACACGCCCTGGCGATCCGTGAGCCGTACGGGGTCTGGGGAGGTTTCAGCGAAGCGGAGCGGCTGCGGCTGCTCGCCGTCGGCTGGGAGGACCTGGCCGACCGGCGTCACGGGCGCGTCGACCTTGCCCGGCTCGAGGCGCGCCTCGGCCGTCCCCACAAGTCGGTGCCGGCGCAACGGCAGGCACCAGCCGCTTGACGCCGTCGCGCGGCGCCGCGCGGACTCACCACACAGCTCAGGACGCGGTCCCCTGCGGGGGGCCGCGTCGTTGTCGTGTTCAGCGGTTCTCCGACCGCATCGGTGGACATGCAAGCCACCGTATGAGCGAACTACTTCGCTGAGTCGGACGAAAAGTGCGTCCTCACGTACTCAGGTCTACTCAATCGTGACATCGATGCCGTGCCAACCCGTGGCGCCGTCCGGGGCCGGTGGCGCCGGGGTGCTCGTCTGCGTGTAGCCGGTCGTGTCGGTCGCGCGTACCCGCACATGGTGTTTGCCCTTGGCGGCGTTCCACCCGTAGCTCCACTGGCGCCAGGTGTCGCTGCTGACCGTGTCGGCGAGCGTCGCGACCTGCCACGGCTCGCCGTCGACCTGAACCTCGACCTTGGCGATCCCCTTGTGCTGCGCCCAGGCCACACCGGCGATGGTCACCGGCCCGGCCTGCTTCGAGGCGCCGGCCCGGGGCGTGTCGATGCGCGACTGCGTCTTGATCGGCCCCTGCGCCGACCAGCCCCGCGGCACCCAGTAGGCGTCGAAGTCGGCGAACCGGGCCAGCTCGATCTCGGTGATCCACTTGCAGGCGCTGACGTAGCCATACAGTCCCGGAACCACCATTCGCACCGGAAACCCGTGCTGGACCGGCAACGGCTTGCCGTTCATCCCGATCGCCAGCATCGCGTCCCGCCCGTCCCGCAGCACCGCCGTCGGACTGCCACACGTCCACCCGTCCACCGACCGCTGCACCACCTGGTCGGCCTCGGGCAGCGGGTCGGCCGCGTCCAGCAGCTCCTTGATCGGCACACCCAGCCACAGCGCGTTGCCGATCAACGAGTCACCGACCTCATTGGACACACAGGCCAGCGTCACGTACCGCTCGATCATCGGCCGCTTGAGCAGATCGTCCCAGCCGATCGTGATCGGGTTCCGGACCATGCCGTGGATCTTCAACTGCCACGTCGACGGGTCCACCTGCGGCGGGTAGAGCGACGTGTCGATCCGGTAGAAGTCATCGTTGCTCGTCACGTACGCGACCGCGCCCGGCACCTGCACCCCCGCGGGCACAACCGGCGCATTCTGCCGAGCCGCCGGCAGCACCACCTCTTGCCGCGCCTGACTCACGGCCCGCCGCCCGGTCAGCAGCCGCCCGACCACCCCGCCCAGCGCCGAAACCCCCACCACGATGCCGAGACCCTTGAGAAACCGCCGCCGGCCCTCTCCCGGGTACGCGTCATCGTGGTCGGCAACCGCAACACCGGAGCCCGCCCCGCCACCCGGCACCGACTCCCCCGACACCACCCCCGAGTTCCGCCCCGCCCCCGACGACCGTGCTCCCGTGCCAACCCCCCACGCCGCCCGCTCCCGCAGCGCCGCCACCGGCTCCCCCGCCGCCAGAGCCAGCAGCCCCCTGAGCACCACCACCGCGACCACCGCCGCCACCAGCGAAGGCAACGCGGCCACCACCCCCGCGTCATGCCGGGTGACCGCCGAGATGACCCCGACGATCCCGAAGACCGCCACCAGCCCCACCCCGGCCCACCACCGCCGAGCCGCCACCACCCCAGCGCCGAACGCGTAGGCCGCGAGCAGAACCGCCGTCCCGGTCAACAGAGCCGTCTTGTCATGCACCCCGAACACCGCGATGCCAAAATCCTTGACGCCCGCCGGCACGTGATCGACAACCACGCCCCCAACCGCAAGCAACGGCGCCGACGTGGGCCCGGTAGCCACAGCCACCAGCTCAGCCACACCCAGCGCGGCCGCAGCGGCGCCGACACCGGCCAACCCGGCCCGCAGAGAGGTCTTCACACCCCTATCGTGCACCTGCGGGCGCACGCAGATCCTTACCGTCGTGTGACGTTCCCGTCCGGCCTCGGTTGCCGCTCGGAATTGGGCGCCGGGTGGCCGCTCGCGGCTCCCCATGGGCTGAAGTGCGGGGGCACGGTCGAGGCGCCAGAAAACGCCAGGAGACGGATGCCCAGCCTGACTGCCGCGTCACGTTCAGGGTGGCGCAACGCACAGCGCTGCGAGGTGGGGTTGCCGTGCTGGGCGGCAGCACACGGCGTGCATGGGCGGGGTCGCCCGCGCTCTGTCGTGGTGGGCTGGGCCACCGCCGGGTGGGCTCGGGTTCGGGCTCGATTTCGGAGACGCGCGGGCGCCGCCACCTCCCCCACCCTGTCACTGGGTGGGCGCAAACGTAGCGGTCGAAAATGACGGTTCGGAGAACTGTCCACAGGGAGATCGGGCGTTGAGGACGCCGGAGAGCCGGCTCACGGTGATCGGCAAGACCTCGATCGGCATGGCCACGGCCACCGCGCCCAGGGAGCGCGCTCGAGTGGATGGCCACATCTGACGGGTTGGGCCGCGCTGGAGAACTTCCGGGTGGAGGTCTGATGCATCGCTCGCGCTGGTCATGGGTGGAGCTTCAGTCGCACCAGGCAACCAACCTGCCCGCTCGCCCTTGAGCGGGCACGCTGCGACCAGCAGTTGAGCGTGCTGACGAGGGCGGGATCAGCTGTTGATGGTGACCGGCTCGGCGGGGGCGTGGATTTCGGAGCCTCCGTTGCGGCATTGGGGGCACCACGGCTGGAGGCGCTGGTGGGTGACGTAGACGAAGAGCAGGTAGGCCAGCGTCGCCTGGACGGCGGCCCAGCCGTAGCGGCCGATCGGGTGGGTGGACAGCAGGGCCGAGGCGAGCACCACGGCCAGGTACAGGCCGGCCAGCAGCTTGCTCTCGAAGAGGTGGGCCACCCGGAAGCGCAGGCTGTAGCGGCTTGCTACCGAGGCGGCGTCCAGCGGGAGGGCGCGGACGCAGCGTTCGCAGAGTTGGCGGTTGTGGGACAGGACCGCGTAGGCCAGGAACACGGTGAACGCCACCAGGGCGAACAGGGCGGCAAGCGGCACCAGGGCGCTGAGGGCGGGGATGATCGTCATTACGATCAGTGCACCCACGACGGTGACTAACAGTCCAGGTGCGAAATGTCCGATCACCCTGCTCACGGCGTTAGCTCCCCTTCTCATGATCACTGAACGTAGCCATCGCTGAGGGAATAGCCCACCGTCCGTTCGGTGGAGGAGGGCTCGTAAAGTGTCGGGGTGATCGTGGTGGTGGAGGGGCCCTCGGCGGCGGGCAAGACGACCTGGTGCCGGCGTCAGGTGGGCCGCTTTGTCGCGGAGGACGCGGGCGGGGCGCCGGCCGAGCCGGGTGATGGGCAGGCGCTGGCCCGGCACTGGGCGCGGGTCAGCATCAAGCGCTGGGCGGACGCCGTCGAGCTCGAGCGCGCCGACGGCATCGCGTTCTGTGACACCGATCCGGTGAAGTTGCACTACGCCTGGGGTATGGCCGCGCTGGGGCTGGCGCCGCGCGCCACGTTCGACCGTGAGCTGGCGCTGGTGCGGACGGCGTTCGTGTCGGGGCGGCTCGGGCTGGCCGACGCGGTGCTGGTCAGCATGCCGGACGCGGAGGCGTTGCAGGCGCGGCGGGATGCCGACGAGACCCGGCGGCGGCGGAACTTCGCCACGCATGTGCAGCTGCGGGAGCCGTTACGGCAGTGGTACGAGACGCTGGACTCGCTGGAACCCGGACGGGTGATCTGGGGGCTGCCCGACGAAGGGGTACCCAAGCTGCCTGAGCCGCGCGCGTACCGCACCGGCGGCGGGCTGCTGGACGCGCTGGTCGACGCGCTGCCGCCGCTACGCTGACATCGGGTCCTCGAGGATCCGTTCGAAGGCCAGCTCGCCGGCGCCGATCAGGGCCGCGTCGGTGCCGAGTTCGGGGGTACGCAGGCGGATGTGCTCGCGGGTCGCGGCCAGGGCGACCGAGTTCAGCCGGCTGCGGATGTGCGCCGCCGCGACCAGGTAGATGTCGCGCAGCGTGCCGCCGAAGATGACCGCCTCGGGGTTGAAGATGTTGGCCAGGTTGCCGACGCCGAAGCCGATCCAGTCGCCGACCTGGCGTACCGCCCGCTGAGCCTCGCGGTCGCCGCGCATGGCCGCCTCGACCACGTCGAGCACCGCGTCGCGGCCCGACTCGCCGGCCCGCCCGGCCGCCTGGAGCAGCGCCGACTCGCCGATCTCGGTCTCCCAGCAGCCCCGCGAGCCGCAGCTGCACGGCCGGCCGTGCGGGTTGACCACCATGTGGCCGACCTCGCCGCCGTAGCCGCCGTGCCCGGTGACCCGGCGGCCGCCGGCGATGATGCCGCCGCCGACGCCCACGTCGCCGTACAGGTAGATGACGTTGTCGCAGCCGACCGCGGCGCCGCGGCTGTGCTCGACCAGGGCCGAGACGTCGGCGACGTTGCCGACGGTGAACGAGCCGTGGTCGCCCACCGCGGAGCTGAGCGCCTCACCGACCGGTTCGTCCACCCAGCCGACGGTGGGCGCGAGCCGGACCACGCCGTCGTCGCGGCGGACCATGCCGGCCACCGCGCAGCCGCCGCCCACGTAGCGGGAGCCGTCCGGCACCGAGGCGCGCATCTCGTCGATGAAGTGGGCCAGCGGTTCGACCGCGTCCATCGCCTGCATGCCGCGCGGGCGGGCGGCGTCCCGCCGGTCCAGGATGCGCCCGCCCAGGCCGATGCGGGCGGCGCGCAGGCGGTCCACCTCGATGCTCACCGCGTACGCGAAGACTTTCGAGCTCTCGGGCTGAACCACCAGGGAAGGGCGACCGGCCCGCCCGGTCTCGCCCGGAGTGCGCTCGTTGACGAGCCCCGCGGTGGTGAGTTCCGCGGTGAGCGCCCCGATCGTGCTGCGGTTGAGGCCGAGCCGGGTGGTCAGTTCGGCACGGGAGGTCGCGCCGTGCACGTGGACATAGCGCAGCAGCGTTCCCAAGTTGTGCCGGCGCACCTCCTCCTGGGTGGGGCCGGCCCGCATCAGCGGGCCGTCCCCGTCACCAGGAGCTGATTCATCGGTTGCCGGTCGCGGCCGCTCTGCGCCTGGAGAGGGCGTCGACGCCGGCGGCCAGCAGCAGCACCGCACCGGTGAAGATGAACTTGGTGCCGGGGCTGAAGTTCATCAGACCCATGCCGTTGTCGATGACCGCGATCACGGTGCCACCGAGCACGGCGTCGATGACCCGGCCCTTGCCACCGAAGAGGCTGGTGCCACCGATGACCGCCGCGGCGACCGCGTAGAGCAGCACGTTGGAGCCACCCGAGCGGGGGTCCACCGAGCTGGCCCGGCTGGCCGCGACGATGCCGCCGATGGCCGCCATGAACGAGCCGATGACGAACACCGAGATGCGGATCCGGTCGACCGGGATACCGGCCCGGCGGGCCGCCTCGGCGTTGCCGCCGACCGCGTACACGTGCCGGCCGTAGGTGGTGCGGCCCAGGATGAACGTCCAGATGACCGCGAAGACCGCCAGGATCGGCACGACGATCGGCACGCCCTTGAGCGAGTTGATCGCCGGGTTGATCGCGCGCTCCTGCGACAGGATGGCGGTCGGGATCAGGACGACCAGCGCCAGACCGACAATCCGGGCCAGCACGATGCCCAGCGGGTCGGTGGCCAGGCCCCGGGAGGCGCGGCCGCGCAGCTTGACGAACTGGGTGGCGGCGTACGCGGCGATGCCGACCACGGCGAGCACCCAGCTCACGACGACCGGCATGTTCTTGTTGGCCAGCGAGAGCACGAACGAGTCCTGGATGGAGATGTTCGTGCCGCCGCTGAGCAACACCAGCAGGACACCTTGGAAGCTCAGGAACGCGGCCAGCGTGACGACGAACGACGGGATGCCGATCTTCGACACCAGGAAGCCCAGCAGGAAACCGATCAGCAGGCCGACGATCAGCGCGGCCGGGACCGCGGTGAACCAGGACCAGCCGTGCTTGGTCAGCAGCACGGCGGCGACCGCTCCGGCCACACCGCTGGTGTAACCGGCGGACAGGTCGATCTCGCCGAGCAGCAGCACGAAGACCAGGCCCATGGCGATGAAGATGACCGCCGCGCCCTGCGAGAAGAGGTTGCTGAAGTTCAGCGCGCTGATGAAGGTGTCCGGGCGGGCGATGCCGAAGACCAGGCAGAGCACGATGAGACCGGCGACGGCCGCGAGGCTGCCGATGTCACCGCCGCGCACCCGGCCGATGTAGTCGCTGACGTGGCTGGCGATCGTGGGCTTGGCCACCTGGACCTTTCCGGCGCCCGCGGGGCCGGTCGTGGTTGTGCTCACTGGTCGTCTCCCGGAGTGATGTCGACGTACTCGCTCGGCTTCTCCGGCGGCAGGCCGAGGTTGCCGCTGCGCCCGCCGGTGATCAGCTCGACCACCTGCGAGTGGGTGACGTCGGTCGCCTTCACCTGCGCGGCGGTGCGGCCGAGGTAGAGCGCCGCGATCCGGTCGGAGACCGCGAACACGTCGTTCATGTTGTGCGAGATGAGCACCACGCCGAGGCCGTTGTCGGCCAGCCGGCGGACCAGCTCCAGCACCTGGGCGGTCTGTGCCACACCGAGGGCGGCGGTCGGCTCGTCGAGGATGACCACCCGGCTGTTCCAGAGCACCGCCTTGGCGATCGCCACCGTCTGCCGCTGACCACCGGACAGGCTGGCGACCAGCTGACGCAGCGATTTCACGGTGCGGACGGACAGGCCGGCCAGGGTGTCGCCGGCCATCTGCTCCATGGTGGCCTCGTCCAGGGTGAGGCCCCTGGTCTTCTCGCGGCCGAGGAACATGTTCTGGACGATGTCCAGGTTGTCGCAGAGCGCGAGGTCCTGGTAGACGACCTCGATGCCCAGCGCGGAGGCGTCCCGGGGGCTGTGGATGGCCACCTGGTTGCCCTCGAACGTCACCGTGCCCGCGTCCATCGAGTAGATACCACTGACGCATTTGACGAGGGTGGACTTGCCTGCGCCGTTGTCACCGACGAGAGCGGTGACCTCGCCGGGGTAGACGCTGAGTCCGACGTCGTGCAGGACCTGGACGGGACCGAAACTCTTGTCGATCCCGCGCAGCTCCAGGAGAGGTGTCGCGGCCACGGATTGGTTCTCCTTTGCTGGTGACCGGTTCTGGGGGTGCGACGCCCGGCGCCGCCCACGCCCAGTCGCGGGCGTGAGCGGCGCCGTTCGTCAGCCGTCGGGGGTGACCCCCACAGTCAAATCAGCTGATGCCGTTTTCCGTGCACAGCTTGGCGAAGTTGCCGGTGCAGAGGGCTTCCTTGGTCACGAAGCCGTCCGCGATGACGTCCTTCACCGTCTCCTTGGTGATGGACTTCGGGGTCAGCAGCACCGACTTGACGTCCTGGTTCGACTCCGGGTCCTTGATGGTCCCGGTGGCGGTGGTCGGCGTCTCGCCCTTGGCCAGCGAGATGGCCAGCCCGGCAGCCGCCTCGGCCTCCTGCTTGATCGCCTTGTAGACGGTCATGCACTGGTCGCCGGCGAGGATGTTCTGCAGACCCTGCACGGTGGCGTCCTGGCCGGTGACCGGGACCTGGCCGTTCAGCTTGTTCTTCTTCAGCACCTGGATGACCGCGTTGCCGAGGCCGTCGTTGGCGGCGAGCACACCCTTGATCTGCTTGTTCTGGGTGAGCATCTGCTCGAAGATCGTGCCGGCCTGGGCGTTGTCCCAGTCCGGAACGGACTGGTCCGGGCCCTTGGTGAAGGTGCCGTCGTCGTACTTCGGCTTGAGCACCGAGTCGTAGCCCTGCTTGAACAGCGTGGCGTTGTTGTCGGTGGGCGAGCCGTTGAGCTCGGCCACGACCGGCTTGGCCGCCTTGTTCGCGGTCAGGCAGTCGACCAGACCCTGGCCCTGCAGCTCGCCGACCTTGACGTTGTCGAACGACACGTAGTAGTTCGCGCCGCCGTTCAGGGTGAGGCGGTCATAGTCGATCGTGGCGATACCGGCGGCCTTGGCCTTGTCCAGCACGGCCTTGCCGGTGCCGGAGTCCAGGTTGACGATGACCAGAACCTTGACGCCGCTGGAGATCATGCCGTCCGCGATCGTCTGGAACGCGCTCTTGTCACCCTGGGCGTTCTGGATGTTGGCCTCAACACCGGCGGCCGCGAAGGCCGCCTTGAGGAACTTCAGGTCATCCGTGGCCCAGCGCTGCGAGCTGGCCGTGTCGGGCAGGATGATGCCGACCTTGCCCGGCGCCGAGCCGCCGCCGTTGCTTCCGGTGCCACCGGAGTCGCTGTCGGAGCCGCAAGCGGCCATGCTGCCGGTGGCCAACAGGCCGAGGGCGGCAAGGGCGAACATTCCCTTACGCATTACTTATGTCCTTTCGGGTAAATCCGGGCCTTCGTCGGATTCTCCAGTTTGCGCGGAGGGAGGGTTCGCTCCCCAGGACGCAGTGGATCAGGAGCATTTGTTGTGCCCGGCAACGTATTCCTGTTGCGGGCGGTTACACAAGCAGAGTTGCCGGGCGTTCTGGTCACAGGGCATAACAATCCGGCAACATGCCCGAAGCGACCGACGACTGTGCCGGTAGCCGCTTCGGCACCGGTTCCGGGCCGCTAGCTGGACTTGCCCCACAACGTGACGCTAAGTCACGCAGTGGTCCCAACCTGCCCGATCCCGGGATAAAGATCAGCCCCGGGACATAACGGTGTCGTAACGGCTCGGACAGATGGGGTCTATGTCCGAATGTGCGCAAGGGTTGCGGCGGTCAGACGGACCAGATCGTCCGGCGACAATGCGACCTGCAGGCCACGGCGGCCCGCGGAGACGTACATCAGATCCAAGGCCATCACCGAGTCGTCGATCACCGTGGGCAGGCGGCGGCGCTGACCCAGCGGGCTGATCCCGCCCCGCACATAGCCGCTGCTGCGCTCGGCGTCGGCCCGGTCGGCGAGCGCGGCCCGTTTGCCGCCGGCCGCGTGGGCCAGGGCCTTCAGGTCGAGATCGCCGGTCACGGGTACGACCGCGGTCGTCAGGGAGCCGTCCACCGCGGCGATCAGCGTCTTGAAGACCCGCTCCGGAGGGACGCCGATCGCCTCGGCCACCCGGGCGCCGTAGTCGGGGGTGTCGGCGTCGACCTCGTAGGTGTGCAGGGTGTGCGCGACCTTCTGCGCAGTGAGCAGCACCGTTGCCGGAGTGCCGGCCGCTTTCTTAGCCACGGCGCGGAGGCTAGCGCGGGGTAGCTGTGCGAAAAAATCAACACCCATGTCGTAGCTCGGTGGGTGGCGCCGGCCGCTGCTCCCGCCGAGGTCGCCTCGCCTCCGGCGACGGGCTCGGCGTGCGTGCGTGGTCGCCCTCTTTCTCAGGAGTGGGTGGTGATCAGGGCGGTCGGTGCGCCGACCACCCGGGTCAGGACGATGCCGGCGGCGGACGTGCCGGCGAGTTTGAGGTCGCGGCGGAGCCGGTCGGGTTCCAGGGCCGAGCCCCGCTTGCGGATCTCCAGGCGGCCGACGCCCCGCTCGCGGAGCGCCGCCCGGAGGCGCTTGAGCGAGAACGGCAGCACGTCCAGCACCTCGAGGCGCCGGGCGTACGGGGTGTCGACGGCGTCGTCGGCGTACACGTAGGCGATCTCGGGGTCGGCGAGCCGGCCACCGACCGCCGACGCGAACTCCGCGACCAGATGCGAGCGGACCACGGCCGGGTCCGGGTCGTAGAGCCAGCGGCCGACCGGCCCGACCGGTCCGTCCCGCTCCCCGGTGCCGGTCAGCTCCTGACCGCCCGGCAGCAACGTCGCGCGGCGCGGGACCGCGGCCAGCGGGCCGCACCAGAAGGCGGCCTCGACCAGGTCGCCGCCGACGCTGACCCACTCGCCCTCGGCGCCGGCCGGGAGCAGGGCGTGGTCGATGCCGGGCGCGAGCTTCAGGACCGTCCGGGGCACGCGGGCGGCCAGCCCGGCCACGAAGTCCCAGGGCGGCGAGAACGACGCGGGGTCGAACACCCGGCCCCGCCCGGCCTTGCGGCGCGCCGGGTCGGCGAACACCGCGTCGAACCGCTCGACCTCGACCGTGGTGGCGTCGGCGCAGGTCACCTCGATGCGGTCGGCGAGACCGAGCGCGTCCGCGTTGGCGGCGGCGATCGCGGCGGTGAGCGGATCGGCGTCGACGGCGTGCACCCGGAGGCCGGCCCGGGCGAAGGCCAGCGCGTCGGCGCCCAGCCCGCAGCCGAGGTCGGCGACGGTTCGCACCCCGGCGGCGGCCAGGCGGGCGGCCCGGCGCTCGGCCACCACCGCCCGGGTCGCCTGTTCCAGACCCGGACGGGTGAAGAACATCCGGTCGGCCGCGGCGCCGAACTTTGCCCGCGCCGAGCGTCGCAGGGTGGCCTGGGTGAGGGCCGCGGCGGCCAGCCCGGGTTCCACCCCACGAGCGCGCAGCGCGGTGCCGGCGGTCAGCGCGTCACCGCCGGCCAGGTCCGCGGCGGCCGCCAGGACCTCGTGGTCATTACGCAGCTCAGCCAACAGTTCGAGGTCCACGGGACGACATTCTCCCCTGGGCGAACTCGTTGGCACTCTGGTTGACGGAGTGCTAGTTCCGGCATAACCTCCGACTTAGCACTCTCACCATGAGGGTGCCAGCGTGAGCCCAGCGATGGGCCGCGTTTGCGCCAGGCGGACCGGCACCCGCGACGACGGCCCCGCCCGGTGGCATGAGGCATCAGTCCGGCCTCGCTGACGAGGTCGGCAACACCTGTACCCAGGAGGGTATGCCCGTGACTACCGCGACCAAGGTTGCGATCAAGCCGCTTGAGGACCGCATCGTGGTCCAGGCCAATGAGGCGGAGACCACCACGGCGTCGGGCCTCGTGATCCCCGACACCGCGAAGGAGAAGCCGCAGGAGGGCACCGTCCTCGCGGTCGGCCCCGGACGCATCGACGACAAGGGCAACCGCGTCCCGATCGACGTCAAGGTCGGCGAGACGGTCCTCTACTCGAAGTACGGCGGCACCGAGGTCAAGTACGCCGGCGAGGAGTACCTGGTGCTCTCCGCCCGCGACGTCCTCGCGGTCATCGAGAAGTGACCTACTGATGTGCTGACCGCCTCGGTCCCCGGCGACGGGGACCGGGGCGGCTGTGCGTGAAGGGACCAATAGATGGCGAAGATTCTCAGCTTCTCAGACGACGCCCGGCACCTGCTGGAGCACGGCGTCAACACGCTCGCCGACACGGTCAAGGTCACCCTCGGCCCGCGCGGCCGCAACGTCGTCCTCGACAAGAAGTTCGGCGCGCCCACGATCACCAACGACGGTGTCACCATCGCCAAGGAGATCGAGCTCTCCGACCCGTACCAGAACCTCGGCGCCCAGCTGGTCAAGGAGGTGGCGACGAAGACCAACGACGTCGCCGGCGACGGGACCACCACGGCGACCGTCCTCGCCCAGGCACTCGTTCGCGAGGGCCTGCGCAACGTGACGGCGGGCGCCAACCCGATCGGCCTCAAGCGGGGCATGGACCTGGCCGCCGAGGCCATCTCCAAGGCGCTGCTCGACAAGGCCGTCGACGTGGACGACCACAAGGCGATCGCCAACGTGGCCACCATCTCGGCCCAGGACGCCACCATCGGCGAATTGATCGCCGAGTCGATGGACCGGGTCGGCCGCGACGGCGTCATCACGGTGGAAGAGGGTTCGGCGCTCAGCACCGAGCTCGAGGTCACCGAGGGTCTGCAGTTCGACAAGGGCTTCATCTCGCCGAACTTCGTGACCGACGCCGAGTCGCAGGAGTCCGTCCTCGAGGACGCGTACATCCTGATCACCACGCAGAAGATCTCCTCGGTCGAGGAGATGCTCCCGCTGCTGGAGAAGGTGCTCCAGTCGGGCAAGCCGCTGCTGATCATCGCGGAGGACGTCGAGGGCCAGGCCCTGTCCACCCTGGTGGTCAACGCGATCCGCAAGACCTTCAAGGTCGCCGCGGTGAAGGCTCCCGGCTTCGGCGACCGGCGCAAGGCGATGCTGCAGGACATGGCGATCGCCACCGGCGGCGAGCTGATCGCGCCCGAGCTGGGCTACAAGCTCGACCAGGTCACCCTGGAGATGCTCGGCAGCGCCCGCCGGGTGGTCGTCGACAAGGAGAACACCACCATCGTCGATGGTGGCGGCGTCTCCTCCGAGGTGACCGACCGGGTCGCTCAGATCCGCAAGGAGATCGAGGCGTCCGATTCCGACTGGGACCGCGAGAAGCTCGCCGAGCGGCTGGCCAAGCTGTCCGGCGGCATCGCGGTGATCAAGGTCGGCGCGGCCACCGAGGTCGAGATGAAGGAGCGCAAGCACCGCATCGAGGACGCCATCGCGGCGACCAAGGCGGCGGTGGAAGAGGGCACCGTCCCCGGTGGCGGCGCCGCGCTCTCGCAGATCACCTCGGTGCTCGACGGCAACCTCGGCCTCACCGGCGAGGAGGCCATCGGCGTCCAGATCGTCCGCAAGGCGCTGGACGAGCCACTGCGCTGGATCGCGCAGAACGCCGGCCACGACGGCTACGTCGTGGTGGGCAAGGTTCGTGAGCTGGGCTGGGGCCACGGCCTCAACGCGGCCACCGACGAGTACGTCGACCTGGCCGCGTCCGGCATCATCGACCCGGTCAAGGTGACCCGCAACGCGGTCTCCAACGCCGTGTCGATCGCCGGCCTGCTGCTCACCACGGAAAGCCTCGTGGTGGAGAAGCCGGCCGAGCCCGACCCGGCCGCCGGCAGTAGCCACGGGCACAGCCACGGTGGCCACGGCCACCAGCACGGCCCGGGCTTCTGACCGTCGCACGACCCACATCAACGAAAGGCGCGCCGTCTCCCCACGGCGCGCCTTTCGTCATTGGTTCGAACGCCCGGCCACGACCAGCAGCATCCCGGCGATCCAGGGGATGACGGCGAGCACCGCGCCTTCGACCCCGCCGAAGATGAAGAGCGCCACCGCGGCGACACAACAGGCGATCCCGGCGATGAACAGCCGGCGCCGGGGCGGCCGGGTGGTGAACCGCTCCTCGCGAAGGGGCGCGACGATGTCGTCGAAGTCGTTGTCGCCCTCCGGCATCGCGGCCACCTCCCGGAAACCACGCTACTGGCCGACGCGCCCGTCGACGCGCTCGCGGATCAGGTCGGCGTGACCGCAGTGCCGGGCGTACTCCTCGATCAGGTGGACGAGGACCTGCCGCAACGGATCCCCGGCGGCGCCGATCACGCCGAGGTCGGCCTGGCCGGCGACGTAGGCGTCGGCGAACGCGACCTCCTCCCGCCAGCGTTCCCACGCCTCGGCCACCATCGCCGGGTCAGCCACCGCGTCGTCGAAGTCGCCGTTCGGATTGTCCTCGCTGCGGTAGAGCCGCGGCCCGTCCTGCCCGGCCATCCGTAGCCGGAACCAGGTCTGCTCCACGCCCGCCAGGTGCCGGAGCAGGCCCAGCAGCGACAGGTTCGACGGGGGGACGGAACGGGCGGCCAGCTGGGCCGCGTCCAGCCCGGCGCACTTCATCTCGAGGGTCAGCCGATAGTCCCGGAGGTAGCCCAGCAGCGTGGCCCGTTCGCCGTCGAAGTTCTCGTCCGACCGTGGATCGTCGTCGGGGTGGACCCACATGTCCCACCACCCGAACTTACGTTCAGTCACTTCCGACATACGCCTAGCGAACGCCCATTCGGCGGTACCGGGCAACCCAGTTTCTTCGCTAGCATCCGGCCCGTGGACATCCGTGCGTCGGACGACGATCGCCAGCGAGTGGTGGCCGCCCTGGAGCGGCACACCGGCGCCGGTCGGCTGACGCTCGACGAGTTCGCGGCCCGGGTCGAGGCGGCGGTCGGCGCCCGCACGAAGTCTGAGCTCGCCGCCGTGACCAGCGACCTGCCGGCCACCGAGGACGATCACCCGCGGCGCGAGCTGCTCGTGGTCTTCCTCATCGCGATCGTCACGCTGGTGATCCTCGCCCTGTTCATCGCCCTGCGGAACTGACGATTCAGCGGTCCACCGGGCTGAAGTCCCAGACGTGCGGCGAGCGCGCCACCAGCGACGCGGGCGGCGCCGGCATCGCGACCGGGGAATGGCGCCATCGAGAGATGACCACGATGCGCTTGTCGGTGGACGAGTAGACGTCCGTCGACACATGTTGGGGCAGCACCTCGAGTTCAGGCACGGCCTTCTCACACACCCAGGTCAGCAACTCGTCGAAGCCGCTGCCGAGGGCGCGCACCTCCCACATCCGCGCAATCATGAGCCACTGCCTACCTTCACGCGGTGATCGCCGTCAATGGCATGGCGGAGTCGGCGGGCAGATCCAGCCGGCTCGGCGCCACGCCGGCCGCCACGAGGTGCGAGCCGAGCGCCGCGACCATCGCGCCGTTGTCGGTGCACAACTGCGGTCGGGGTACGCGTACCCGGATGCCGTGTTTCGATGCACGATCCGTGGCCAGCACCCGCAGCCGGGAGTTGGCCGCCACCCCGCCGCCGATCACCAGCGTCTCCACGCCGTTGGCCCGGCAGGCCTCGATCGCCTTGGCCGTGAGCACGTCGCAGACCGCCTCCTGGAAGCTGGCCGCCACGTCGGCCACCGGGATCGTCGTCCCCTCCCGCTGCCGGGCCTCGACCCAGCGCGCGACCGCGGTCTTGAGGCCCGAGAACGAGAAGTCGTAGCGGTGCGCGGCCAGGTCCTTGGCCGCGGTCAGCCCGCGCGGGAACGGGATCGCGGCGGCGTCGCCGGAACGGGCCCGGCGGTCGATCACCGGCCCGCCCGGGAAGCCCAGCCCGAGCAGCCGCGCCACCTTGTCGAAGGCCTCGCCCGCGGCGTCATCGATGGTCGCGCCGAGCGGTGTCACGCCGGCCGTCACGTCGTCGACCAGCAGCAGCGACGAGTGGCCGCCGGAGACCAGCAGGGCGATCGCCGGCTCGGGCAGCGGGCCGTGCTCCAGGGTGTCCACCGCCACGTGCGCGGCGAGGTGGTTGACCCCGTAGATCGGCTTGTCCGTCGCGAGGGCGTACCCCTTGGCCGCGGCGACGCCGACGAGCAGCGCGCCGGCCAGACCCGGCCCGGCCGTCACGGCGATCGCGTCGATATCGGCCAGGGTGACCTTCGCCTCGTCCAGCGCCCGCCGCATGGTCGGCACGATGGCCTCCAGGTGGGCGCGGCTGGCCACCTCGGGCACCACGCCGCCGAAGCGGGCATGCTGGTCGACGCTGGAGGCGAGCGCGTCGGCGAGCAGGGTGTGGCCGCGGACGATGCCGACGCCGGTCTCGTCGCACGAGGTCTCGATGCCGAGAACGAGAGGGCCGTCAGCCATTGCGCATCATCACCAGGGCGTCCGTGTTGCTGGGTTGGTAGTAGCCGCGGCGGATGCCGACCGGCTCGAAGTCGTATCGGGCGTACAGGCGCTGGGCCGGCTCGTTGTCGACGGCCACCTCGAGCAGCGTCTTGCGGCTGCCCTGCCGGGCGGCCTCGGCGAGCAGCGCCTCCAGCAGCTCGCGCCCGATGCCCCGCGTCTGGGCGTCCCGGCGGACCGCGATGTTCTGCACCCAGGACTCCTCGGCGTCCACGACGGACAGTCCGGCGTACCCGAGGATCTGGTTCTCCTCGGTGAAGATCAGGTAGTAGCGGCGCAGGGCGAGCTCGTTCCAGAACATCGCCGGCGACCACTTCTCGGCCCCGAAGAGGTCTTCCTCGATCCGCAGCACCTCGTCGATGTGCCACCACCGCAGCCGGGACAGCGTCATGGCAGCACGGACTTGCGCCCGGCCGGCTCGACCGCGTCCGGCCGGCGCAGGTAGAGCGGGGTGAGCAGCTCGCCGGCGGCCTTACCCAGGACCCGGTCGGCGGCCAGCGCGATCAGGGCGGCGCCGGGCGGGTAGAGCACGTGCTCGTCGATCGGCAGCCCGATGATGTCGCTGTACTTCACGGCGCCCTCCCCCACGGCCCGGTCGGCCCGGCCGGTGAAGGAGGCCGGCTTCGCCACCGCCGGTTCGGTGACGCGGTGTCCGTCCAGATAGGTCGCGAAGTAGATCTCCTTGCGGCGGGCGTCGGTCGCCACCAGCACCCGGCCCGGCCCCGCAGCGCGACCAAGACCGTCAAGACTGCAGACACCGTACGTCGGGATGCCCAGCGCCTGGCCCATGCTCGCCGCGGTGGCCAGCCCAACGCGGAGCCCGGTGAACGGGCCCGGCCCGAGGCCGGCGACGATCGCGCCGAGGTCGCCGGGACGCACCCCGGCCTCGGCCAGCGTCGCGTGGATCTGGGGCGCGAGCAGCTCGCCGTGCGCACGCGGGTCGACGGTCCGCCGTTCGGCCAGGCCGTGCAGGCCGGCGCCGGTGACCTCGGCGACGGCGGCGGTCGAGGCCGGCGTCGCGGTGTCCAGGGCCAGTACGAACACGGCTAGCCCCAGACGATCGTCGGACGGCCCGCGTCGGCCAGCGCCTTGTTCGCCGCGCTGAACGGGCGCGTGCCGAGGAAACCGGCCCGGTTGAGCGGGCTGGGATGCCCGGCCTCCAGCACGATGTGGGCCGGGTTGGTGATCAGCGCGGCCTTCTTGCGGGCGTAGCCGCCCCAGAGCAGGAAGACGATCCGGTCGTCCCGCGCGTTCAACGCCTCGATCGTCGCGTCGGTGAACGCCTCCCAGCCCTTGCCCGCGTGCGAGCCGGCCTTGGTCGCCCGGACGGTCAGCACCGCGTTGAGCAGCAGCACACCCTGCCGCGCCCAGCCGGTCAGGTCCCCTGTGGACGGCACCGTCACTCCGAGGTCCGAAGCCAGCTCCTTGAACACGTTGCGCAACGACGGCGGGATGCGCACACCGTCACGAACGCTGAAGCTGAGCCCGTGCGCCTGGCCCGGACCGTGATAGGGGTCCTGCCCGAGGATCATGACCGAAACCGACGAGGGCGGGCACAGCCGGTAGGCCGCGAACAGGTCCTCGATCGGCGGATAGATCGTGTGGTCGCGGTATTCGGCCGCGATGAACTCGCCCAGGGCGGCGGTCCGTTCCGCGTCCAGGTGCTCGGCCAGCGCCTCCGGCCAGGGGGCGGGCAGCAGCTCCAGAAGGTTCATTCGTCGATGTCCTTGATCCTTGTTTCCCAGTCGGCGCCGTGCGGGATCAGGTCCACCACCCGCGTGTCGTCGTCGCGGCGGTCGATGCGGACCTGGAGGTATTCGTCGTTGAGCTGCTCGGCCAGGCCCTCGCCCCACTCGACCACGGTGACCGCGTCGCCGGCCGAGGCGTCCAGGTCGAGGTCGTCGATCTCGGCCCGCGGGTCGGGGCGATCACCCAGCCGGTACGCGTCCGCGTGCACCATCGGCACCGGCCCGCGATGCACCCGGGCGATCACGAACGTCGGCGAGGTGATCGCGCCCTGGACGCCCAGCCCGGCCCCGATCCCCTGCGCCATCGCGGTCTTGCCGGCGCCCAGCGGCCCGGTCAGCAGCACCAGGTCGCCGGGTCGCAGCACCGAGGCCAGCCGGCGGCCGAAGGAACGGGTGTCTTCCACTGTGGAGAGCAGGATCACGAGATCTTCTCCAGGAACGGCAGGATCGCCGCGTTCACGTCGTCGGCCTTCTCGAGCATCACCACGTGGCCGCTGTTGTCGATCTTCCTGAGCACCGCCTCGGGCAGGTGCCGGAGGATCTCCTCGGAGTGGGTGACCGGGGTCAGATAGTCCTTGGTGCCGACGATGACCAGCACCGGGACGCCGCGCAACGCGGAGAGGGCCGGGAACCGGTTGTGCGTGTAGAGCGTGTGCAGGTATTTCGTCAGCGTCTCGACCGACGTCTTGGCGTTCATCTGCTCGACGAAGGTGACCAGCGAGGCGCTCGGCTTGTCCTCGCCGAAGCCGTACCGCCGGGTGAGCAGCCAGGCCAGGTCGGAGGTGGCAATGCGGGCCTTGTTGATGGCCGGGCCGCCGAGCCGCGCGGCGGTGTTCCAGATCGGGAACCAGGGCGCGCTGGCCCGCGCGACCAGGGTGGGCAGGCCGATCTTGGTCTTGTCGATCAGGCCGGCCGAGGTCGAGATCAGCACCACGCCGGTGACCCGCTCGCCGAACCACTCGGGGTACTGCTCGGCGAACGCCATGATCGTCATGCCGCCCATCGAGTGCCCGACCAGGATGATGTGGCCGGTCGGCACGGTCTTGTCGAGGATCGCGGCCAGCGACTTGCCCAGCGCGGCGATGTCGTAGTCGCCCGACTTCAGCTTGCCGGACCGGCCGTGGCCCGGCTGGTCGTAGAAGACCATCCGGTGGTCGCCCTGCTCGGTCAGCACCTTGCGCTGGAAGTAGAACGTGCCCATGTCCAGGGCGAAGCCGTGCACGAAGACGATCGTCGGCCGGTCGTTCGGCCCGTCGGCCGGCTCGACCACCTCGACGTGCAGGTCGGTGCCGTCGGCCGCGGTGACCGTCAGCTCCTCGTCGAACGGCTGGTCGCCGAACTCCTCCTCGCGGTGCGGGTCGCCGGGCGCGTTCACCGATCGGCGGACCAGCGCCCGCTCGACCGCGAACGCGGTGGCCAGGCCGGCCGCGGCGACACCGACCACGGCGCCGACGATGCCGACGTGCTTCTTGGTGATGGCCGGCCGGCTCATGGATGACCCCCGTCGTAGACCTTCGGCACCCGGCTCCCGCCGAACCGCGTCACGATCTCGTAGTTGATCGTCCCGCACACGGCGGCCCAGTCGTCGGCGGTGGGCGTGCCCGGACCGAACAGCGTGGCCACGTCGCCCGGCGCCACCGGGTCGTCGCCGCAGTCGATCACGATCTGGTCCATGCACACCCGGCCGGCGATGGTGTGCACCCGCCCGTTGACCTCCACCGGCCCGGCATTCGACGCGTGCCGGGGCACCCCGTCGCCGTAGCCGAGCGGGACCAGGGCCAGGGTGGTCTCCCGCTCGGTGTGGTAGGTCAGGCCGTACGAGACGCCCTGTCCGGCCGGCACGCGCTTGACCATGGCGATCCGGGCCTGGGCGGTCATCGCCGGGCGCAGGCCGAACGCCTCGCCCTCGATCGGCGACAGCCCGTAGATCGCGATGCCCGGCCGGACCAGGTCGTAGTGCGCGTCGGGCCGGGTCAGCAGGGCCGCCGAGTTGGCGATGTGCCGGTAGCGCGGCGTCACACCGGTCTGTTCGGCCACCGCGAGCCCGTCGGCGAACGCGGCCAGCTGCCGGCCGATCGACTCGTGGCCCGGCGAGTCGGCACAGGCGAAGTGGCTCCACACGCCGACCACCTCGATGTCGCCCGCCGCCTCGGCCTTGGCCGCCGCCTCGACCAGCGCGGGCCACTCGTCGGCCGGCGCGCCGCCGCGGCCGAGCCCGGTGTCGAGCTTCAGATGGACGCGAGCCGCCCGCTCGGCCCCGCGGGCGGCGGTGACCTGCTCGGCCAGTTGCTCCAGGCTCGCCGCGCTCAGGTCGACACCGGCCGCCACCCCGTCATGCAGCGGCAGCCCGGGGGCGTTGAGCCAGGCCAGCACGGGCGCGGTGATGCCGGCGCGGCGCAGGGTCAGGGCCTCGTCCAGGGTGGCCACGCCGAGCCAGGTCGCGCCGCCGGCCAGCGCCGCCCGGGCCGCCGGAACCATGCCGTGGCCGTAGCCGTCGGCCTTGACCGCGGCCATCACCTCGGCGGTGGTGCGGGCGCGCAACAACGCCACGTTGTCCCGGATCGCGTCCAGATCGACCCGGACCTCGGCCTGCCACATGGCTCCCAGCCTACTGAGCGGGAACGGGACCGACGGTGTCCCGGATCGCGCCGGGCAGCGCCGCGGCCACGTCCGGCGCGGTGACCGGTCCGTCCGCCGCGGCCCGGCGGCCGGCCAGCCCGTGCAGGTAGGCCGCCGCGACCGCGGCCCGCTCGGGCGCCAGCCCGGCCGCCAGCAACGAGCCCAGCAGCCCGGCGAGCACGTCGCCGCTGCCCGCGGTGGCCAGGGCGGACGTACCGGTCGGGTTGGCCCAGACCTGGCCGGCCGGGGTGGCCACGATGGTGCGATCACCCTTGAGGAGGACGACGGCGTTGATCCAGGCGGCCAGCCGCAGGGCGGCGGCCATCCGGTCGGCGCCGGGCGCCTCGCCGGCCAGCCGCTTGAACTCGCCGTCGTGCGGGGTGAGCACCAGCGGGGCGTCCCGGCGCAGGTCGTCGGCGTGCTTGCCGTCCACCAGCAGGGTCAGCGCGTCGGCGTCGAGCAGGACCGGCAGCGAGGTGGCCAGCACGCTGCGCAACTCCGTGCGGGCGGCCTCGTCGGTGCCCAGGCCCGAGCCGCAGACCCAGGCCTGCACCCTTCCGGCCTCGCCGACCCGCGGCGCCGCCACCACCGAGGGATGCGCGCGGACGACCTCGGCGTGGGCGCTGCCGGCGTAGCGGACCATGCCGGTCGGCCCGGCCAGGGCGCCGGTCGTGGACAGCAGGGCCGCGCCGGGATACGTGGCCGAGCCGGTGGCCACCCCGACGACGCCACGGCTGTACTTGTCGGACTCCGCGCCGAGCGTGGGCCACCATTCGGCGATGTCTTCCGCGTCGGGCACGCGTACCGCCGGATCGCTCCTCAGCATCGGGCCGAGCCCGATGTCGACCAGGTCGACCTGGCCCGCCCGGGGCGCCGCCGGACCCACCACATGGGCGGGTTTGAGGTAGCCGAAGGTCACCGTCACGTCCGCGGTCACCGCCTCGCCGGGCACGTCACCGGTGTCGACCGTCACACCGCTCGGCACGTCCACCGCGACCACCGGCGGCCGGCCACCGTCCCGCGCCCGCAGCCCACCCAGCGCCTTGACCAGGCTCGCCGCCTCGGGCCGCAGCCCGCCGCTGGCCCCGATGCCCACGATGCCGTCGAGCACCAGGTCGGCCTGGACCGGCAGGTCACGCACGGTGAAGCCGCCGGATGCCCGGAGGGCGGCCAGGCCATCCAGGTGGACGCGGTCGGGGTTCAGCAGGAGGGCGCGTACCTGGGCCCCGCGTTCGGCCAGCCGGGCGCCCGCGTAGAGGGTGTCGCCGCCGTTGTCGCCGCTGCCGACCAGCAGCAGCACCCGGGCGCCGTAGACGCCGCCGGACCCGGTCAGCAGGAGCCCGCAGCGCCGGGCCAGGCCGGCCGCGGCCCGCTGCATCAGCGTGCCCGCCGGCAGCGTGGCCATCAGCGCCTTCTCGGCCGCGCGCACGTCGGCGACGCGCCAGGCAAGCCGCATGTCGATGTCCTCCCCTAACTCTCCGCAACCACCATCGCCGACGCGATGCCGCCGTCGTGGGACAGCGACAGGTGCCACCGGGCGACGCCCCGCTCGACGGCCGCGGCCGCCACCGTGCCGGACACCGTGAGCCAGGGCCGCCCGTCGGGATCCGCCACGATCTCACAGTCGTGCCAGCGCAGACCGGCCGGTGCGCCGAGCGCCTTGGCCACCGCCTCCTTGGCCGCGAACCGGGCCGCCAGCGACTCGGGCGAGCGCGGATTGCCGGACGAGGTGAAGCGTTCACCCTCGGTGAAGAGCCGGTCGGCCAGCAGCGGCGTCCGCTCCAGGGCGCCGGCGAAGCGTTCCACCAGGACGACGTCGATGCCGACTGCCACGATCACGCGATAACCCTAATGAATGTTCGACGGCCGGGCCTGTGGACATCGGGTTGTCCACAGGCCCGTCCGCCGCGGCCGGGAATCCTTCTACCTTTCCCGGCATGAGTCCCGATCTCGAGGTCGACACCCAGGCCTTGCAAGCTTGTGTACGCCCACTGCTGGCGCTGAGCGCGACCGTGCGCGCCGCTCATCCCCCGGCGACCCTGTCGACGCCCCGCTGGGCGACGTCCGACGCGGCCGGCGCCCTGGCCACGGCGACCGGGGTGCGTGGTGGTCTGCTGGCCACCGACCTGGCCGGCGCGGCCGACCGGCTGGCCGCGGTCGTCCGCGACTACGACGAGGCCGACGAGCAGATCGCCGGCCGGTTGCGGGCCGTGCGATGACCGAGGTCTCGATCACGTACGCCCGGCTGCGCGCGACCGACCCCGACCGCTGGCTCGCGGTGGCCGTCGCGTGGCGACAACACGCCGCGACCGCCGGTCGGTGGGCCGCGCAGATCGCCGCGCGGATCGGCCGGATCACCGCCGCCTGGACCGGGGCGGCGGCCGAGGCCGCGACCGCCCACCTGGAGAAGCTGCGCCGCGTGGCCGTCCAGATCCAGCTGCACTGCTGGTCGGCCGATCAGGCGCTGAGCGAATGGGCGGGCGCGCTGAGGCGGGCCCGGGCGCTGCTGAGCCGGGGCGTCGAGATCGCCACCCGGGCCGGTCTCCGGGTCGACGACGACGGCCGGGTCACGCCGCCCGTGGCGCCCTGGTTCGGACAGGCCATGGCCCCGATCCAGGACGCGCTGCGGCTCGCCGGCGCGGCCGACGCCGAGGCCACGGCCCGCCTGGCCGAGCTGGCCGACTCGTTGATGAGCGACCTGGGCGCCGCGCCGCCGCCGTTCCCGCCGCCGCCGGCCGCCCCGGCCCGGGTCGCCGTGTGGTGGGCGGGCCTCACGCCGGCCCAGCGCTTCTGGCTCATCGCCACCGAGCCCGAGCTGGTCGGCGGGCGCGACGGCCTGCCCGCCGCCACCCGCGACCTGGCCAACCGGTTGCTCGTCGACGGCCGGATCGATCTCGACGACCCGGCCGGCCCGCGGAGCTATCTGCTGCGGGCCGACCACGACCACATCGTGCTCGCCTCCGGTGACCCCGACGCGGCGTCCAACGTGCTCACCCACGTGCCGGGGATGGCGGCCGACCAGCCACGCGAGCGGGACCGGGCCGCGCTGGTGGCGGCCCGGGCCACCGCCCTCGACCCGGCCACGGCGACCAGCGCGGTTCTCTGGCTCGGCTACGACACCCCCGACACCGTGCCGGAGGCGGCCGGCCGCGACCGGGCGGTGGCCGGGGCGACGGCGCTGCGGCAGTTCCAGGCGGGGCTGCGGGCCGCCCACAGCGACCAGACCGGCCGGTTCACCGTGCTCGGCCACAGCTACGGGTCGCTGGTGGTGGGGTCGGCCGCGGCCACCCCGGGCCTGGAGGCCGACGCGGTGGTCCTCGTCGGGTCGCCCGGCGCCGGCGTCGACCGGGCCGCCGACCTGGCGGTGCCGTCGGTCTACGCGATGTCGTCGGTCAGCGACGTGGTGCAGTACGCCGCCCCGGCCCCGGACGCGCTGGGCCGCGACCTGACGGCCACCGGCCTGGCGCCGGTGCTAGGCCCGGCCGCCTTCGGGTTACCCGAGGACGAGCTGTGGCACGGCCGCAACCCGGTCGACGACGACTTCGGCGCTCGGGTGGTGCCCAGTCAGCCCGACGCCGGGCACTCCGGATATTGGGATCCGGGGCGCCCGGCGCTGGACGGGCTGGCGTCGATCACGCTGGGCCGGGTCTGACGCCCGGTGCTACTCGACGGTGACCGACTTGGCCAGGTTGCGCGGCTGGTCCACGTCGTGGCCCCGGGCGGCGGCGATCTCGCAGGCCAGGATCTGCAGCGGCACCGTGGTCATCAGCGGGGCGAGCAGGGTGGGCGTGCGTGGCACGACGATCAGGTGGTCGGCGTACGCGCTGACCGTGTCGTCGCCCTCCTCGGCGATCACGATGGTGCGGGCGCCGCGGGCCCGCACCTCCTGGATGTTCGAGACGACCTTGTCGCGGATCACGCCGCGACCGGCCGGCGACGGCACCACGCAGACCACCGGGGTGCCCTCGTCGATCAGGGCGATCGGGCCGTGCTTGAGCTCGCCGGCCGCGAAGCCCTCGGCGTGCATGTAGGCCAGCTCCTTGAGCTTCAGGGCGCCCTCCAGGGCCACCGGGAAGCCGACGTGCCGGCCGATGAAGAGCAGCGTCGAGGCGGTCCGCAGCTCGCGGCCCAGGGCGCGGACGTCCTCCATGCCGGCCAGCAGCTCACGCAGCTGGTCGGGGGTCTGCTGGAGGCGGTCGACCACGGCGGCGACCTCGTCGGCGTACATCACGCCGCGGATCTGGGCCAGGTGGAGGCCGATCAGGTAGCAGGCCACGAGCTGGGTGACGAACGCCTTGGTCGAGGCCACCGCGATCTCGGGGCCGCCGTGCGTGTAGAGCACGGCGTCCGACTCACGCGGGATGGTCGAGCCGTTGGTGTTGCAGATCGCCAGCACCCGGGCCTTCTGCTCCTTGGCGTGGCGCAGGGCCATCAGGGTGTCCATGGTCTCGCCGGACTGGCTGATCACGATCATCAGGGTCGAGCGGTCCAGGATCGGGTCGCGGTAGCGGAACTCGCTGGCCAGCTCCACCTCGCACGGGATGCGCACCCAGTGCTCGATCGCGTACTTGGCGACCATGCCGGCGTGGTACGACGTGCCGCAGGCCACGATGAAGACCTTGTCGACGTCGCGCAGGTCCTGGTCGGTGAGCCGGACCTCGTCGAGCACGATCTCGCCGCGGTCGGAGAGCCGGCCCAGCAGGGTGTCGGCGATGGCCTGCGGCTGCTCGGCGATCTCCTTGAGCATGAAGTAGTCGTAGCCGCCCTTCTCGGCGGCGGCGGCGTCCCAGTCGACGTGGAACTCCTTGCCGGTGGCCGGCGTGCCCAGGAAGTCGGTGATCTCGATGCCGGCCGGGGTGATCAGGACGACCTGGTCCTGACCCAGCTCGATCGCCTCGCGGGTGTGCTCGATGAACGCCGAGACGTCACTGGCCAGGAAGTTCTCGCCGTCGCCGCGGCCGACCACGAGCGGCGAGTTGCGCCGGGCGGCGACCACCGCGTCGGGCACCTCGACGTCGACCGCGAGCAGCGTGAAGGCGCCCTCCAGCCGGCGCACGGTGCGGCGCATGCCCTCGGCCAGCAGGGCCGGGCCGTCGGCCACGCCGCTCTCGCGCACCGTGCGCATCTCGGCGGCGAGCAGGTGGGCGGCGCATTCGGTGTCGGTGTCGCTGAGGAACTCGACGCCGGTCGCCTCGAGCTCGGCCCGCAGCCGGGAGAAGTTCTCGATGATGCCGTTGTGGATCACCGCCACCCGGCCGTCGGCCGAGAGGTGCGGGTGCGCGTTGCGGTCGGTCGGTCCACCGTGCGTGGCCCATCGGGTGTGCCCGATGGCCGTCGGACCCGATGCGATACCGTCGCTGGTGCGCTCGGCCAGCGCCTTCTCGAGGTTGGCCAGCTTGCCGGCCCGCTTCTCGGTCCGCACGGCACCGGCGTCGATGACGGCCACACCCGCGGAGTCATATCCGCGGTATTCCAGCCGCCGCAATCCGTCGAGCACGATACTGAGCGCCGGGCGATTACCGACGTAACCCACGATCCCACACATGTGGGGCAGCGTATCCGACTTTCGCTCACGCGTCATGCGCAAGACGAGTACTTTCGCGCATCGTAGGTGATTGAAATAGCCGTTCGGTCAGCTCGGAGGTGGCTTTGCGGCTCGGTGTACCGTTCGGGTCACCCCCCGTGCCTCCCGGGAGACGACGTGAGCAACGAACCGCCGGACGTTCCCTATCCCACAACCCCGGCCGCCGGTGGCTCGCCATGGGCACGACCCGACTCCACGGGCTACCAGCCCGGTTCGGCGTCCGTCCCGCCCTACCAGCCCCCGACGTCGCAGTTCCAGCCCGACTACGGGCCGCCGCCCGGGCCGCCCCCGCCGCCGCCACGGCCACCGCGCCGGAGCAACCTGCCCATCGTCGCGGTGATCCTCGCGGTCAGCCTGCTGCTCTGTGGCGGCGTGGCCACGGCCGGCGTGCTGATCTACCAGCAGGCGACCGACAAGGCCAAGGAGATCGTCGAGCCGATCACCAAGCCGACGCTGCCGGCCCTGCCGTCCAACCCGGTCGACATCCCCGACCTGCCGACCACCGTCCCGACGCTGCCCGACCTCCCCGGCTGGCCCGACTCGGGCAAGCAGGTCAAGGTGACCTACGAGGTCCGCGGCGACGGGCCGATCGACATCGTCTACTTCGCCAACATCAGCGACGGGCCCAAGACGATCAGCAAGCCGAAGCTGCCGTGGAAGTTCAGCACGACGATGGACGGCGCCGCCTTCGTCTCGGTGGTCGCGGTGCGGGGTTCCGGCGACGAGGGCGACATCAGCTGCCGGGCGCTGGTCGACGGCAAAGAGGTCGTGAAAAGCTCCAAGACCGGCGCGTTCGCCTCGGTCACCTGCACGAAGGCGCTCATCGGCGGGTAGCACCGTAGGCTTCCGGGCGTGACGGCGGATCAGCTGGTCGCGCGCATGCGGCCGTTCGGGACCACCATCTTCAGCGAGATGTCGGCGCTGGCGCTCAGCACCGGGTCGATCAACCTCGGGCAGGGCTTCCCCGACACCGACGGGCCGCCCGAGATGCTGGCGGCGGCGGCCGAGGCGCTGCGCGGCGGAGCGAACCAATACCCGCCGCTGGCCGGCATCCCGGCCCTGCGGCACGCGATCGCCGACCACGACCAGCGGTTCTGGGGGCTCGCGACCGACCCGGACACCGAGGTGGTGGTCACGGCGGGCGCCACCGAGGCGGTCGCGGCGAGCATCCTCGGGCTGTGCGAGACCGGCGACGAGGTGGTGTGCTTCGAGCCCTACTACGACTCGTACGCGGCGTCGATCACGCTCGCCGGAGCCGTGCGGCGGCCGGTCACGCTGCGGCCCGGACCGGACGGGCGGTATGCGTTCGACGAGGGTGAGCTGCGGGCGGCGTTCGGGCCGCGGACCCGCCTGGTGCTGCTGAACTCGCCGCACAACCCGACCGGCAAGGTCTTCACCCGCGACGAGCTCACCCTGATCGCGTCGCTGTGCCAGGAGCACGACGTGTACGCGGTGACCGACGAGGTGTACGAGCACCTGGTCTTCACCGACGCGTCCGGCCCGCACGTCCCGCTGGCCACGCTGCCCGGCATGCGTGAGCGCACGCTGCGCATCTCGTCGGCGGGCAAGACCTTCTCGTGCACCGGCTGGAAGATCGGCTGGGCCACCGGGCCGACCGCCCTGGTGTCCGCCGCGCAGCGGGTCAAGCAGTTCCTGACGTTCGTGAACGCGGCCCCGCTGCAACCCGCGGTGGCCGTGGCCCTGGGCCTGCCGGACGCCTACTTCACCGGCTTCCGGGACAGCCTCCAGTCCCGCCGGGACCGGCTGGTGGCCGGGCTGGCCGACGCCGGCTTCCGGGTGCTGCCGTCCGAGGGCACCTACTTCGTCACCGCCGACATCACGCCGCTGGGCGGGACCGACGGCGCCGACTTCTGCCGGTCGCTGCCCGCCCGGTGCGGCGTGGTGGCCGTGCCCACCCAGGTCTTCTACGACCACCAGGACGCCGGCCGCCACCTGATCCGATTCGCCTTCTGCAAGCGCGAGGACGTGATCGACGAGGCGGCGCGGCGGCTGCGGAAGGTCTAGGCGGGGCTGGCCGCGCGGACGTCCTCGGCGATCCGCTCGGCCACCGAGCGGGCCTGCTCCTCGGTGGCGGCCTCGACCATCACCCGGACGAGCGGCTCGGTGCCGGAGGGGCGCAGCAGCACCCGCCCGGTCTCGCCCAGCTCCTCCTCGGCCAGCGCCACGGCGGCCTGCACGGTCGGGGCGGCGGCGCCCGCGGCCCGGTCGGCGACCTTCACGTTGATCAGCACCTGCGGCAGCGTGTGCAGCACCGACGCCAGGTCGGCCAGCGACTTGCCGGACGAGGCGATCTGGGCCATCAGGTGCATCCCGGTCAGCACGCCGTCGCCGGTGGTGGCGAAGGCCGGCATCACGATGTGACCGCTCTGCTCGCCGCCCAGCGAGAACGAGCCGGCCGCCAGCTCCTCCAGCACGTACCGGTCGCCGACCTTGGCCTCGATCAGCCGGATGTTCTCCCGCTTCATGGCCAGGCGCAGGCCCAGGTTGCTCATCACGGTCGCGACCAGCGTGTTGTCGGCCAGCGTGCCGGCGTCGCGCATGGCCAGGGCCAGGATGGCCATGATCTGGTCGCCGTCGACGACCTCACCCGAGGCGGTCACGGCCAGGCAGCGGTCGGCGTCACCGTCGTGGGCGATGCCCAGGTCGGCGCCGTGCCGCACGACGGCCTCACTGACCGCCTCCAGGTGGGTCGCGCCGCACTCGTCGTTGATGTTCAGGCCGTCCGGCTCGGCGAAGATCTCGATCACCTCGGCGCCCGCCTCCCGGTAGGCGTCCGGGCCGACCTCGCTGGCCGCGCCGTTCGCGCAGTCGACCACGACCTTGATGCCCTCGAGCCGGTGCGGCAGCGACGACACCAGGTGCTTCACGTAGTGCTCGGCGCCGTCCAGCAGGTCGTGCACCCGGCCGATGTCGCCGCCGGTGGGCCGCCCGACCAGGCCGTGCCCGTCGGCGATGGCCGCCTCGATCCGCACCTCCAGGTCGTCCGGCAGCTTCTGCCCGCCGGCCGCGAACAGCTTGATGCCGTTGTCCGGCATCGGGTTGTGCGAGGCCGAGACCATCACACCCAGGTCGGCGTTGGCCTGCCCGACCAGGAAGGCGACCGCCGGCGTCGGCAGCACGCCGACCCGGACCACGTTCGCGCCGACGCTGGTCAGCCCGGCCACCACCGCCGCCTCCAGCATCTCGCCGCTGGCCCGCGGGTCACGGCCGACGATGGCCAGCGGCTGGTGGCTGGCGTCGCTCTCGACCAGCACCGTCCCGGCCGCGATGGCGACCGAGAGGGCGAGTTCGGGGGTGAGGTCGCCGTTCGCGAGTCCGCGTACGCCGTCGGTGCCGAAGAGACGCCCCATGGCGGCTTCCTTTGCGTCAGTGGTCAGGGTCGGAGAAAACACGAAACGGCCGGGCGCGTCCCCTGGCGAGAGGGGCCGCACCCGGCCGTTCGGTCAGCCGAGGCGCAAGATCAGCGCTTCGAGTACTGCGGAGCCTTACGGGCCTTCTTGAGGCCGTACTTCTTGCTCTCCTTGACCCGCGAGTCACGGGTGAGGAAGCCGGCCTTCTTCAGCGCGGGCCGGTCGTCGGGCTCGTTGGTGATCAGGGCCCGGGCGATGCCGAGGCGCAGCGCGCCGGCCTGCCCGGTGATGCCGCCGCCACGCAGGTTGGCGATGACGTCGAAGGTCTCGGCCTTCTCGGTGGTCACGAACGGCTCGCGGATCAGCTGCTGGTGCACCTTGCTCGGGAAGTACGCCTCGATATCACGGCCGTTGCAGGTGATCTTGCCGCTGCCGGGAACGAGTCGGACCCGGACGATGGCCTCCTTGCGGCGGCCGACGGTCTGGATGGGACGGTCACCGGGACGCGGGGCACGGACCGGGGCCGGCGCGGGCGTCTCGACCACGACGACCGTCTCGGCGACCGCCTCAGCGGGCGCCTCGACGGTCTCGACGACCTCGGGCTCGATAACGTCGGACATGCTGCTGCCTTCTCCCGCGCTCACTGCGCGACCTGGATGATTTCGAACGGCTTGGGCTGCTGGGCCGCATGCGGGTGCTCGGCGCCGGGGTAGACCTTCAGCTTCTTGATGATCTGTCGGGCCAGCTTGTTGTGCGGGAGCATGCCCTTCACGGCCAGCTCGATCGCCTTCTCGGGGCGCTTGCTCAGCAGCTCCTCGTAGCCGATCTGCTTGAGGCCGCCCGGGTAACCGGAGTGCCGGTAGGCAACCTTGGTCTGCCGCTTGTTGCCGGTCAGAGCCACCTTGCCCGCGTTGATGATCACCACGAAGTCGCCGGTGTCCATGTGGGGCGCGAAGGTCGGCTTGTGCTTCCCCCGCAAAAGGGTCGCGGTGTGGGTTGCCAGGCGGCCCAGGACGACGTCCGACGCGTCGATGATGTGCCACTGACGCTCGATCTCACCCGGCTTCGGGCTGTACGTACGCACAGAAATACCTTGTCTCGTCGTCGGTTCTGGGAAGCGCGCGCTGGTCGCAGCAAGCTCGACCATCAAGCGTACCCGCGGGTACGCCGGCAGCTGTCGCACAACAGCAGGCAACAATACCCGCCGGTGCGCGCCGCGGTCAAAACGGGCGGCCTTAGGGCGGGTGTGACGATGCCCTCGAACTCCGCCGCTAGGACCGGGAAAACAGACTTCTATAGCATAGCCGCAGGCCCAACACCGTCAGGCAGCGGGTCACCCGGGAGGGCCGGCCAGGGGTCGATGCGTCTTTGCATGCTCGAAACAAATGGGACGCGAAGCCGAAATTGACCGGCGGCACGCTCTCCGCATGGCACGTGATGCGGATGGCTCGACGACGCGGTGCGGCTCCGGCCCCACAGCCGTCGTGGGCAGCGGCATCACCCAGGAACCACCGTCAGGGTTGAGGACGGACCTGACGGTGAAGGCCGGGCTTCGGCCCGGTCTGGAGAAGCCGCGGCGTGTGCCGGTCGGAGGTACGGCGGAGAACGCAGGCGCGACATGGGAGCGGGTCGACGCTGAGGACGGCGATCTCCGAGCGTGCCCTTCGGTGGACCGTTCGGCCACGCCGCGGCTTTTCGAAATGCGTATGGGATGACGGAGCGCACGGGGGGATCCAGACGCGCCGTCATCGCCGCCTCGGCCCTGGCCGAGCCGACGGCGTCACTGTCCGGCTACACCGTCGGGGTGACCGCCGACCGCCGGCGTGACGAGCTGGCCGGGCTGCTGGAGAGTCGCGGCGCCCGGGTCGTGCTGGCCCCCGCGCTGCGCATCGTCCCGATCGCCGACGACGCCGAGCTGCGCGCCGCCACCCGGGCCTGCCTGGAGACCCCACCCGACGTGGTGCTGGTCAACACCGGCATCGGCATGCGCGGCTGGCTGGAGGCGGCCGAGGGCTGGGGCCTGGCCGACCCGCTGCGCGCGGCGCTGTCCCGGGCCTACCTGGTCGCCCGCGGCCCCAAGGCGAGGGCGGCGGTCCGCTCGGCCGGCCTGCAGGACCAGTGGGCCCCCGAGGGCGAGAGCTTCGACGAGATCCTCGACCACCTCGGCGGCCGTGGCCTGGCCGGCCTGACGATCGCCATCCAGCTGCACGGCGAGTCCCAGCCCGAATACACCGAGACCCTCCAGTCGGCCGGCGCCCGGGTGATCGAGGTCCCGGTCTACCGCTGGGCCCCGCCCACCGACCCGGCGCCGCTGCACCGACTGGTCGACCTGGTCTCGGCCCGCCTGGTCGACGCCGTGACCTTCACCTCGGCCCCCGCGGTGGGCGCCCTGCTGCGCGCCGCCGGCCCCGAGTGCGACAACATCCTCGCGGCCTTCCGCACCGACGTGCTGGCCGCCTGCGTGGGCCCGGTCACCGCCGCCCCGCTCCGCAGCCGCGACGTGCCGGTGGTCGCCCCGCCCAGGGCCCGGTTGAGCGCTCTGGTCCGCACCATCGTCGAGGAGCTGCCGAAACGCGCCCGCACGATCAAAATCTCGGGCCACTCGCTGACCCTCCGCGGCCACGCGGCCATCCTCGACGGCGAACTGCGCCCGTTGGCCCCCGCCCCGATGGCCGTCCTCCGGGCGCTGGCCGCCACCCCCGGCAAGGTCCTCTCCCGGGCCGCCCTGCTGCACATGCTCCCGCGAGGCGCCGACGAGCACGCGGTCGAGATGGCCGTGGCCCGCCTCCGTGCCGGCCTCGGCACCGCCGGCATCGTCCAGACGGTCGTCAAGCGCGGCTACCGCCTGGCCCCCTGACGCTCCCTCTTCAGATCAACCCGTCAGGATCAACCCATCAAGATCAACCCCGTAAGAGGGCGCGGGCGGCGAGTGCGCGACAGCGAGCGCAGCGAGCGTGGGGTTCAGTCCGCGCAGCGGACACAGCTCAGCCACTACGCACCTGGCAGGGAGCGCAGCGACCGGTCTCCGGCGGGAGCGACGGTCTGGTCCACGACGAACCCGGGACATCAAGATTGTGACCTTGATGTCCCGGAAGGTGGCGGATGTCAGCCGACCGGCGTGGGGAAGCCTCGGCCCTGTTCCTCGACCAGCGTGGCCATCGCGTGTTCGACGACGCCGACCAGGACCGCCTTGACCGAGTCGCGGTGGCGGGCGTCACACATGATCAGCGGCACGTGCGGCGCGATGGCGAGGGCCTCGCGGACCTCCTCCGGCTCGTACCGCGGCGCGCCGTCGAAGCAGTTCAGGGCGACCAGGTAGGGCAGGTGCCGGTTCTCGAAGTAGTCGAGCGGGGCGAACGCGTCCGAGATGCGGCGCGTGTCGACCAGCACCGCGGCGCCGACGGCACCCCGGATGAGCTCGTCCCACATGAACCAGAACCGGGTCTGGCCGGGCGTGCCGAACAGGTAGAGGATCAGGTCGTCGGCCATCGTGATGCGGCCGAAGTCCATGGCGACCGTGGTCGTCTCCTTGCCGGGCACCTTGGACGCGTCGTCGACGCCCGAGCTGGCCGACGTCATCACCGCCTCGGTGGTGAGCGGTTCGATCTCGGAGACCGCACCGACCAGAGTCGTCTTGCCGACGCCGAAGCCGCCGGCGATCACGATCTTCGCGGAGGTGATCTCCTTGGGTTGCGCCCCCGCCCGCTCAGAGCTTGCGAAGTCCACTCAACACCCTCTCCAGCAGATCCATCCGCTCCGCGAATCCTTGTCTGGGAGCGGCACTGTGCAACGCCAGCAGTCCGTCGGCGACCATGTCGGCGACGAGCACGCGGGCGACCCCCAGCGGTAGCCGGTGGTACGCCGCGATCTCGGCCAGGGATTGGGCCCTCGGCTCACACAGCAGCGCGATGCGATATTTGTCGTGCCCGGCGAACCGGGCTTCCTGCACGTTGGCCTGGCTGGCGACCAGGACAGCCTCGATGGGAATGTCCCGTTGCGGCTCGGTCCGGCCGCGGGTGACCGCGTAGGGACGGACCAAGTTTCCCCGCGGATCGTGCGATTGCCTGGGCTGCCCCATCGGTCACCTCCCTCGTCGATTGTGGGTGCGGGGGTCCGTCAGGCCTGGTGGCCGACGGTCTCGCGGGGCGCGGGCACGAGGGCGGCGCCGACCCGTTCGACCAGGAGGGCCATCTCGTAGCCGACCTGGCCGACGTCACAGCTGCGCGCGGCCAGAACGGCCATCGAGGAACCGTCGCTGATGGACATCAGGAACAGGTATCCGCTGTCCATCTCGATGATGGTCTGCTGGACCTCGCCGGCGCTGAACATGCGCGACGCGCCCTCGGTCAGGCTGACCACGCCGGAGGTGATCGCGGCGAGCTGGTCGGCGCGGTCGGTCGGCAGGTCGCGGGAGGAGGCGAGCAACAGCCCGTCCGCGGAAACGGCGACGACGTGTGCAATGCCGGCGACGCTGTCCGCGAAGTTGCTGAGCAGCCAGCCCATGTCCTGCATGGTGGGGGGCCTGGTCACTTGTCAGTTCTCCTTAGGAGCAGGGGCGCCCGTGCCGGCCTCGGCACCGCCGGCCGTACGCCCTCTTTGCACGCCACGGTGATATGCGGAGAGGAGGCCGCGCACTTCGTCCGGACTACGCCGGTTCTCCATACGTGGACCGCTCTGCACGCCACCAGGGACGAGTTGTGCCTGGGGTACCCGCTTCGGAAGACCGGAGCGGGTCTGGCCACCGTCGGTGGGTGCCGCCGCGGCCATCGCCCGCTGCCATCCTTCATCGGCGGCGGTACGCCACCTTTCCTCGCCCGGTTCATCCGGTCGAGTGTTCGCGGAGGATCCGCCGTGGTCGGTGCCGGCCGGCACCGATCGCGGTCCATTCTGCCCGGAACCGCTTCCGGGCACATCCCTCCGGGGCAGATCCGATCCGGGCATCTGCGCCGGGCGGGAAACCGGAGCGGGCGGCGTCTGCGCCGGGCGAGCAGCCGGGGCGGAAACGGGCGGCGTCTGCGCCGGGCGAGCAGCCGGAACAGGCGGAGTCGACAACGGCCGGGCAGCCGGAGCGGGCGGAGCGGAAGCGGGTGCGGCCGGCGGCGCGGAGATCGCGCCGGCCATCGCCGGGGCCGGCGAGGTGGCGCTGGGCGGTGGGGCGTACCCGGCGGTGGGCATGCCCCAGTCGTTCGGGTCGCCGGTGCCCTCGTGGGTGCGGAACCAGCTGGCCTGCATCTGCAGGAAGATCGGCGCCTCGGCCCGGTCGTCGGCCTCCGGCGGCGCGGGCGGCGGCGGCACGGCCGGCATCGCGGCCAGCGCGGCGCCCCACCCGGACGGGTTCGGGCTGGCCGGCCGGTCGGGCGGCGGGACCTTGCGGCCGTCGGGGGTGACAAAACCGACCGCGACCTGGATGTCCGGCGAGGCCGGCTGGACCGCCGGGAACGCCCGGGTCGGGTCGCTCCAGCTGTTCGGCGGGGCGGCCGGCACGTGCTTGGGTGCGGCGGGCGGGCCGGACGGCGCCGACCCGATCGGCTGGACCGTCCGGGTGGGCAGCGGCGGCCGGTCGGTGGTGGGCGACGCCGACGGCATCGGCGACCGGGACGGCATCGGCTCGGACGGCGGACGCTGCGACGGCATCTGCGGCAGCGCCGGGTGTGACGGCGACGGCAGCTCGGCCCGCCACGACGGCTCCTCCATCGGCGGCAGCGAGACCATCCCGGAGCGGCCGGGCAGCGAGGCGACGTTGCCCGGCATCCCGCGGTCGGCCGGGGGCATCTCGCGGTCGAACTGCGGCATGCCGCGGTCGAGCTGGGGCATGCCCCGGTCCATCGGGCCGTCGATCGACCGGTGCGGCAGCAGGACGATGGTGCTCGGCAGGGTGACCTGGGCGATGGTGCCGCCCTCGACGTTGGTGCGCAGCTCGACGCGGATGCCGTAGCGGCTGGCCAGGCGGCCGACGACGGCCAGGCCCATCAGCCGGAACGCGGCCACGTCGACGCTGGGCGGCTCGGCCAGCCGGGTGTTGAGCTGGCCCATCTGCTCGTCGGACATGCCCAGGCCGCGGTCTTCGACCTGGATCACCACGTAGTCGCGGATGCGCCGGCCGTCGGCGACCACGATGGTGTTCGGCGGCGAGAACCGGGTGGCGTTGTCGAGCAGTTCGGCGACCAGCCGGACCACGTCGTTGACGGCGATCGCGGCGATCGAGATGTCGGTGTCGACGGTGCCGAACTCGACGCGGTTGTACAGCTCCACCTCGGACTGCGCGGCGCGCAGCGCGTCGACCAGCAGGGCGTCCTCGCGGCGCGGCGCGCTGGAGTCGGCACCGGCCAGGACCAGCAGGTTCTCGTCGTTACGGCGCATCCGGGTGGCCAGGTGGTCGAGCTCGAACAGCTGGGCGAGGCGCTTGGGGTCCTCCTCGCTGCGCTCGATCGTGTCGAGCTCGCCGATCATCCGGTCGACCAGGCTCTGCGAGCGGCGGGCCAGGTTGAGGAACATCGCCGAGACACTGGTACGCAGGGCGGCCTGCTCGGCCGCGATCCGCACCGCCTCGCGGTGGACCGTGTTGAACGCGGTCGCGACCTCGCCGACCTCGTCGCGGTTGTGCAGCTGGATCGGGTCGCGCATCTGCTTGACGATGTCGTCGGCGCCGCCGTCGCCCAGGTTGCGGACGTCACGGAGCCGGGCCACGGCCTCCGGCAGGTCACGGTGGGCCACGCTGAGCGCGCCCTCACGGAGCCGGCGCAGCGAGAGGATCAGCGACCGGGCCAGCACGATGGCCAGCGCGATGGCGATCAGCAGCACGAGCAGGACCAGGCCACCCTCGACGGCGGCCCGGCGGCCGATGGTCGAGGTCTCGTCGGCGGCGCCGGCGATGGCCTGGCTCTCGAGCCGCCGCTCGGCCCAGCGCATCAGGTCGACGACGGCGCCGAAGGTCTGCAGGATCTCGGGGTATTGAACGGTGTCGCCGCGGGCCAGCCGGATCGCCACCGCGTCGGCCAGGTTGACGGCGTCACCGGTGACCGTGGAGTCGACCAGCGCCCGGTCGGCCGGTGAGGCCACCACCGAGAAGCTGAGCAGCGCTTCCTGCTGACTGGTCTGGGTGGCGATGAACGAGGCCTTCTGCTCGTCGCTGATGTCGCCCTGCACGCGGGCGGCGTACGCGATCGCCTCCTGCTCGGCGGTGCCGGCCTTGGCCTTGGCGAAGGAGTTCACCGCGCGCAGGTCGTCGCCGACCGCGCCGTCGCCGGCGAACTGGCCCAGCGCCTCGCCGTAGCCGACCAGGTCGGTGACGATCACGCCGTACCGCAGGACGGCCTCGGTGACCGAGATCTTGTCGCGTTCGGACACCCGGGTCCGGGTGATGTCCATCGTGCGCACGTCGTCGTCGATGCGGGTCAGCCGCTGTCCGACCGACGCCGGCACATTGTCCAGTTCGCGGCGATCGGCCTGGTACTGACGGATCCGGATGTCGCTCTGCGCGATCGCCGCGTTGTAATCGTCCTTGGGCGTCCGGGCCTCGGCGAGGTATTTGGCGGCGGCCATCCGCTCGTTGTGCAGAACGTGGGTCAGGTCGGACACATCGGCGGAAAGCCGGGTGAGATTCTCGACCTCACGGGCGTCGACGGCCTGGTTTCCGACGTCGTAGAGCCGGATCACGCCGAGGGTGAGCACGGCGGCCAGGGGGACGAAAAGGATCAGCGCCAGCTTCGTGCGGATCCGCGCGTCCCGAAGCCTCGGCAGACCCCGGCGCGGCCGCGCGGCCGGTGCCGGGGTGGTCGCAGGCTGGGTCGAAGAACCGGTGCTCACGACATCTCCTCGCAGGTCATCCCCACAGCTCTTCACCCACCCGACGCCGGTGGCCCGGGCCTTTCCGGCGGCTGTGGACAGCTACGTGCAACACGCGGCACGGCCGCGATTTCATCAGACGCGCAATGCGTTTGGGAAGTCCGGCGTCAGCCCGAAACATCCTACTGTGTGGAATGGCAAACATCCGCTCAGTGAACGAGTGCGCGAAACCGTCGCTTTGACGTGCACGAATATGACCTTGACAACGGTAAGTGCGCAAGCCGTAACGCATTAGTACCAAGATTCCAACCACTATGTGAGATCTTTGTCTCGCTCCCCGTGACCAGGCGGCTTGACCTAGGAAGCTTCACGTTGGCAAGGTTTCTCGCGATCGGACGGACGCCGTGTCCGTGCAGCCTGGTCCATTGCGGACACCGTCGCGATATGGACACATCCCCTTAGAGAGGCACCCGCAGTGAGGATCCCCCGTCGGGTCTCGGCCGTTCTCGCGGCCGCGGCACTGCTCACCACCGGGCTCGCCGGCTGTACGTCGGACGACCAGTCCACCGCGGCCACCGACGTGCTGATCGGCGCCGATCTGGCCACCAGCTCGCCGGCCGACGCCGCGTACGGCCGCGCCCTCCAGCTGCGGGTCGATCAGATCAACGCCTCGGGCGTGCTGGGTAACCGCAAGCTGCGCCTGTCGATCTTGGACAATCGGTCGGACGCCACCGTCTCACTCCGCAACATCAGCACGCTCGCCGACAACCCGGCCGTCGCCGCGGTGATCACCGGCCAGTGCAGCGAGTGCGTGCGGGGCGCGGCCAAGACGATCGACGCGAAGAAGGTGCCGACCATCGCGCTGGCGCCGGCCGACGAGGTCAGCCAGCCGATCGCCGAGCGCCGGTTCATCTTCAAGCTCGGCCCGAACTCGGGCGACAGCGCCGCCGCCCTCGCCACGGCGATGCGGAACACGAAGCCCGCCCCGATCACCCGGGTCGGTGTGCTGCACACCTCCGACCTCTACGGCAGCGGCGCCCAGAAGGCGTTCAGCGCCGAGGCGGGCAAGGCCGGCGTGCAGATCCCCAGCACGGTGGCCGTCAAGCCGACCGCCACCGACATCACCCAGGCGGTGGGCACGCTGGCCGACAGCGAACCGCAGGCGCTGGTCTTTTTCGTCGGCCCCGACCTGGCCGGGCCGGCCGCGAACAGCGCCAAGGCGGCCGGGTTCAAGGGCAAGATCTACTACGACGCCGCCGCCGCGGGCGACCTGTTCATCGCGTCCGACGCGAGCAAGGCCTCGGAGAACGCCACCATGGTGTTCACACAGGCGCTCGCGATCGACGACGTCATCGCCACCACCCCGGCCAAGGCCGCCCGCAAGCAGTGGTTCCGCGACTACACCTCGCGCTACGGCACCTACTCGGGCGTGGCCTCGCTGGCCGCCGACGCGGTCAACGTGCTGGCCGACGCGATCGAACGGGCCGGCACCGACCGGGTGGCGATCCGCGACGCGGTGGAGACCACCCAGATGGACGGCATGTCGGGCGCGATCCGGCTCACCCCCGACAACCACTCCGGACTGATGCCGCAGGCGCTTACCCTTCTGGTGGCGCGCAGCGGTCGCTGGCGCCTGGCCAGCTGAGCCGCCCGGAGCGCCACGATGATTCGTCTGTCCGGTGTGTCCCGTTCGTTCGTCACCAAGTCCGGCACCGTCGAGGCGTTGCGGGGGATCGACCTCGACGTGGGCGACGGCGAGTTCGTCGCGATCCTGGGCCGGTCGGGCTGCGGCAAGTCGACGATGCTGCGGATCATCGCGGGCCTGCTGCCGGCCGGCGGCGGCGCGGTGCACATCGGCGACGAAGCGGTGCAGCGGCCGCGACGGGACGTCTCGATGATGTTCCAGCGCCCGGCCCTGCTGCCGTGGAGCACGGTCCTCGACAACGTGCTGCTGCCCGTCAAGATCTTCGGCTGGCGCCCGTCCGACCACCGGGCCCGGGCCCACGAGCTGCTCGAGCTGACCGGGCTGACCGAATTCGAGCGGAAGATGCCACACGAGCTCTCCGGCGGCATGCAGCAGCGGGTCGCGCTCTGCCGGTCGCTGATCACCAACCCCAAGGTGATGCTGATGGACGAGCCGTTCTCCGCGCTGGACGCGCTCACCCGGGAGGAACTCGCCGGCGAGCTGCAGAAACTGCACATGGACAACCACGCCACCACGGTCTTCGTCACCCACTCGATCGACGAGGCGGTGCTGCTGGCCGATCGGGTGGTGGTGCTCAGCCCGCGCCCCGGGCGGATCCGCGAGATCCTCGAGATCAAGATCCCCAGGCCACGTACGCTCGGCCGCACCACGCACCTCGAAGAGGTCGCCCGGTGCAGTGCCGAGCTGCACGAACTACTGATGACGTGAAGGCTTTCCGGATCCTTAAGTAGCCACCCTCAACTGGCGATCGACCGGGGCCATTCCGTACCGTGCCCGCATGGCATTCCGGACCTGGGCCAAGCTGCTCGGCACGACCCTGGGCGTCGCCGCCCTGGCCGGTGCCAGTCAGCTCGGCCTGGCCTACGGCCTGGGCATCCTCCGCCTGACCAGGGTCGTCGAGGTGGCCGCGCGCGACCAGTGGACCGCGCAGCTGGCCTGGGTGGCCTGGTTCGCGATGTCCGCGGCGGTGCTCGGCGCCCTGGCCGGGCGGTGGCTGCGCGACCGGTGGCGGGCGCCCGCGACCCCGGGCACGTTCGTGGCGCTGTCGCTGGCCGCCGGGCTGGGCGCGGCGCTGGTCGTGCCGCTCACCATGCAACCGGCCCGGACGGCGCGCGTCGACGGGGTCCATCCGGTCTTCGTGATCGGCATCTGCGCCACACTCGGCGCGGCGGTGGGCGTGTTCGCCGCGTACGCCGCCCTCACCCAGCTGATCGCCCGCCGCAGCCTGACGGTCATCGGCATCGCGGTCTGGGTGCTGGCCCTGCTCTCGGTGGCGCCCTCGCTCGGCCCCGACGACCCGCTCCCCGCGGTACGCCTGGGCGTCTTCGACGCCGGCTACCTCTCCCCCGAGGTGACGCAACGGACCGCGCTCTTCACGATGCCGGCCCTGGCCCTGGTCACCGGCGCGATCCTCGGGTACGCGGCCCGGCGCCGCGACCTGCCGATCCTCACCATCGCGCTGGCCGGGCTGCCCGGTTCCGCGCTGCTGACGCTGTCCTACCTGATCGCCGGCCCCGGCGCGGGCGCCGACCGCTACCAGGTCGTGCCGTACTGGGCGGCGATGACCGCCACCGGGGCGGGCGTGCTCGGGTCGGTGCTGGCCGCGGTCATTCGCCGCGCCCCCGACGACCTCGGCGACGATGACGCGGCGGCTGCCTCCGGTCGCCGTTCTCGCCCGGACGACGGCGACGGTGACCGCGACGAGCCGGCCGCCGCCATCGGCACCGGCCGTCGCTCGCGTCCGGACGAGCCGACCTCTCCTCCTGGCTCCGGCCGCCCAGCCGGCGGGGACGACGACGAGCCGACCGGCCCGATTCCCGTGCAGCGGCCGGCCACTGACTCCCCGGGCCGCCACGGTACGCCGACCGACCCGAACGCCTACGCCGCCGCCGGGCCGCCCCCTCGCGCCGCCGCCGGACCATCCGGCCACGCCGCCGGGCCGCCCGCTCACGCCGCTGCCGGGCCGCCCGGCCACGCCGCGACCGGGTCGTTCGGTCAAGCCGCGGATGGGCCGTCGTTCGGTGGAGTCGCCGACGAGCCGCCCGCGGCGCCGAAGCGGCCCGCTCGCCGCGGTCGCGGCGCCCGCAAGCCCGCCCCACCCGACATTTCCGAAATGTCGCCCGGGGACTCGACCGAGGCCTTCGAGCCGAGCACCGCGGGCGGGCGGCCGGCCACCACGGGCCGAGGCATCCGCCGCGGCCGGCGCAACGCCCCGGCCGCCCCGAGCGAGCCGCCCTACGTCCCCGCCCCCGCGCTGCCCGAGATCCCGCCCGAGGCCCTGCAACCGCAGCGCCGCGCGGTCAACGCCGACGCCACCCCGGACCGGCTTCGGGGTGCTCCGCTCGTACCCGAGCCGCACGCGATCTCCGCACCCCTCGCCCAGCCGGAACCGACCAACCCACCTCCGCCGATGAGGCCGGCCCCCGAGAAGAAGTCGAAGCGGCAGGCCAAGGAGGAGGAGTACGTGGATTGGGTCAGCAAGCTGAGCAACGAGTAGCCCGACGTTCTACGAGCTCTGACCGCTCGCGATCTGATAGACCGCGCCCCCGGCGGCCCGGAACTCCTCGCTCTTGTCACGCATGCCCTGCTCGGCGTACGCCTTCAGGTCGTGACTGATCCGCATCGAGCAGAACTTGGGCCCGCACATCGAGCAGAAATGCGCGGTCTTGGCGGGCTCGGCGGGCAGTGTGGCGTCGTGGTAGCTCCGTGCCGTCTCCGGGTCGAGCGACAGGTTGAACTGGTCCTCCCAGCGGAACTCGAAGCGGGCCTTGGACAGCGCGTCGTCCCAGTCCTGTGCCCCCGGATGCCCCTTGGCCAGGTCGGCGGCGTGCGCGGCGATCTTGTACGCGATCACGCCGGCCTTCACGTCGTCCCGGTCCGGCAGCCCGAGGTGCTCCTTCGGCGTCACGTAGCAGAGCATCGCCGTGCCGAACATGCCGATCATCGCGGCGCCGATCGCCGAGGTGATGTGGTCGTAGGCCGGCGCGACATCCGTGGTCAGCGGCCCGAGCGTGTAGAACGGCGCCCCGTCGCTCAGCTCCTGCTGCAGGTCCACGTTCTCCTTGATCTTGTGCATGGGCACGTGACCCGGCCCCTCGACCATCACCTGCACGTCGTGCTCCCACGCGACATGGGTCAATTCCCCGAGGGTACGCAGCTCAGCGAACTGCGCCTCGTCGTTGGCGTCCGCGATCGACCCCGGGCGCAGGCCATCGCCCAGCGAGAAGGTGATGTCGTACCGGGCGAAGATCTCGCACAGCTCGGCGAAGTTCTCGTACAGGAAATTCTCCCGATGGTGCGCGAGACACCAGGCCGCCATGATCGACCCGCCGCGCGAGACGATCCCGGTGACCCGGCCCACCGACAGCGGCACGTAGGCCAGCCGCACCCCCGCGTGCACGGTCATGTAGTCGACGCCCTGCTCGGCCTGCTCGATCACGGTGTCCCGGAACATTTCCCAGGTCAGCTTGACCGGGTCCCCGCCGGCCTTCTCCAGCGCCTGGTAGAGCGGCACGGTCCCGATCGGCACCGGCGAGTTGCGCAGGATCGCCTCGCGCGTCTCGTGGATGCGCTTGCCGGTGGACAGGTCCATCACGGTGTCCGCACCCCAGCGGGTGGCCCAGGTCAGCTTGTCCACCTCCTCGGCCACCGACGAGCTGACCGCCGACGTCCCGATGTTGGCGTTGACCTTGACCAGGAACCGCGACCCGATGATCATCGGCTCGCTCTCCGGATGGTTGACGTTGGCCGGCAGCACCGCCCGCCCCGCCGCGATCTCGGCCCGCACCACCTCGGCGTCCATCGCCTCGCGAATAGCCACGAACTCCATCTCGGGCGTCACGATCCCGGCCCGCGCACACGCCAACTGCGTGACCTTCCCGCCGCCCGGTTGCTCGACCTTCCCGCCGCTGTGTTGCTCGACCTTCCCGCCGCGCGCCGCGATCCACTCGCGACGCAGCCCCGGCAGCCCTTCGGCCGGATCACTACCCGGCCCCGACGTGTCGTAGAGCCGCACCGGCGGGTTGTCCCCGCTCAGCTCGACCTCCGCGAACGGCACCCCGTGGACGTACACCTTCTTCCGCATCTTCCTCCCCTTTCCGTACAAAACGGTCGCCGATAGGCCGCCAAAACTCCACGATGGTGCCGACGGATCCCTACCTAGGCGAAGTGATCGAGCGGTCCCGGCCCAGCGCCGAGCTCCCAGTCCTTCCCACCACGCAGCGCAGTCGCCACGTAGGCCTTGGCCTCACGCACCGCAACCGGAACGGCGTCACCGAGCGCAAGCCGCGCCGCGATGGCCGACGAGAACGTGCACCCCGACCCGTGGTTGTTGACGGTGTCCACGGCCACCCCCTCCAGCCGGGTGGTCACTCCCTGGAAGTGCAGCGCGTCCACGGCCGTCTCGCTCCCGGTCACCACGACCGTGCCGACCCCACACCGGGCCAGCTCGGCCGCAACATGCCCCGCAATCCCCTCCCCACCTGGCGCGACTCCGGCTGCAACCTCATCCCCGCTCCGCCTCACCCCGGCTTCGAGGAGGGCCGCGGCTTCGTAGCGGTTCGGGGTCAAAATGCAGGGGTACGCCAGTAAAGGCTGGACAGAAGCAACAGCGGACAACCGGCTGCCGGAGGTGGCGACCAGCACCGGATCGACGACGAGATTCGGCAGCCGGTCGATCCGGGCCGCGATCACCTCGGCGACCTCCCGGTTCGGCACCATCCCCACCTTGACCGCCGCCACCGCGAAGTCATCGAGCACCGCGTCGAGCTGAGCCGCCACCATCACCGCCGGCACCGCATGCACCCCGGTCACCCCGAGCGTGTTCTGCGCCGTGATGGCGGTGATGACCGACGTCCCATAGACCCCGAGCGCCGCGAACGTCTTCAGATCAGCCTGGATCCCGGCCCCGCCGCCCGAGTCCGACCCCGCGATCGTCAACACCACCGGCGGTGTCATCGCCCCTCCCCCAGCGGTAGCCCAGCGCGCTGGTCCGCCCCCACATACCGCTCTCCGCTACCACTCGACGAAGCAGCCGCCAGAGGAACGGCCGCGGCGGGCGAGGCGGACAAGGATGCGGCGGGCACGGACGCGGGCGCGGCGGACGCCGGCGCGGACGCGGCGGACGCGGGCGCGGCGGCGGCGGACAGTTCGGCGGCCACGGCGGCCGGGTCGCGGGCGGTCATGATCGCGCCCATCACGGCCACGCCTTCCGCCCCCGCGGCCAGGCACTCGCGAACCTGAGCGGCCGTCGTGACGCCGCCCAGCGCCAGCCACCTCAGCCCACCACCGAGGCGCCCCGCGGCCGATGGCGTGAGCGCCGGCCCGTACCCCGGCTTGGAAGCCGTCGAATACACCGGCGACAACGTCACGTAGTCCTCGGTGGACAGTCGCCGGATCTCGGACAGCGAATGACACGACCGGCCCACCAGGCGGATGCCGTTCGGCGGCTGGGGATCGCGCGGCGCCAGCCGGAACCCCGGCGTGGGCAGCAGGTCGGCGGCCGCCAGATGGACCGCGTCACCGCCGAGCGGGTCCGGGCCGGCGACGATCAACCGGCCGGGCGGCAGCAACGCTCGAAGGTCGTCGGCGAGGGCGCGGCGTTCCGCGTACCCGAGATCGCGCTCCCGCAGGACCACCCACCCGGCGCCACCCTCGACGGCGCGCGCCACCACCGTGGCGAGCGGGCCGGCGGCGGACCGCCGGTCGGTGAGCACGACGAGCCCCGACGGTGTCACCACGACGGCTTCCCGGCGTCAGGGGTGGAGGCCAGCGCGTGGAACCGCTGCGGGATCCGTCCGGCGCCGTACGCCAGCTGCCCCGCCTCGACCGCGTGCCGCATCGCCGCCGCCATCCGCGCGGGGTCCTCGGCCCGGGTGATCGCGCTGGCGATCAGCACACCGTCGCAGCCGAGTTCCATGGCCAGCGCCGCGTCCGAGGCGGTGCCGATGCCCGCGTCGAGGATCACCGGCACCTCGACCATCTGCCGGATCAACCGGATGTGGTGCGGGTTGGAGATGCCCAGCCCGGAGCCGATCGGCGAACCGGCCGGCATCACCGCCGCGCATCCGGCCGCCTCCAGCCGGCGGGCCAGGATCGGGTCGTCGTTGGTGTACGGCAACACCGTGAACCCGTCCGCGACCAGCGTCTCCGCCGCCCGCAGCAACTCCACCGAGTCGGGCAGCAGGGTCCGGTCGTCGCCGATCACCTCCAGCTTGACCAGGTCGGTCTCGAACGCCGCCCGCGCCAGCCGCGCCGTCTTCACCGCGTCGGCGGCGGTGTAGCACCCGGCCGTGTTCGGCAGCACCCGCACCTTGCAGCGGTCCAGCATCGGCAGCAGCCCCGGCCCCGCCGCGTCGATCCGGCGCAGCGCCACGGTCACCAGATCGGTGCCGGAAGCCTCGATGGCCGTCTCCAGTTCGCTGAGGCTGCGCGCCCCACCGGTGCCGAGGATCAGCCGTGACGACTTGAAGATCTCCATGTCAGCCTCCCTGCGCCGCGGTGAGCACTTCGATCCGGTCGCCGTCGGTCAGCTCCGTGGCCGCCCACGCCGACCGTGGCACCACCTCACCGTTGAGCGCGACCGCCACCCCCCGCTCGGCCCTGGTGAGCTCGCCGACCAGCGCGGCCACCGTCGCCTCCGGTGGGATGGCCTTCCGGTCGCCGTTCACAACGATGGTCACGCGAACCTCCCGGGTGCGAAGGGAACGATCAGCGGGTCAGGCTCCCCGGTCACGACCAGGCCGGCGATCAGATCGGCCGTCACGGGTGCGAGGAGTACGCCGTTCCGGTGGTGACCCACGGCCACCACGGTGCGCTTGTCAAGCCGCCCGAGCAGCGGCGCATTGTCCGGTGTGGAGGGCCGATGCCCCACCAACGTCTCGGTGATCGCACAGTCGGCCAGCGCCGGCACCAGGTCAACGGCAGCGCGCAACAGATCCAGCACCGCTCCCGCCGTGACCGCGTCATCAGCGCGCTCTTCCTGAGTCGCCCCCACCACGATCTCGCCGTCCTCCCGCGGCACCAGATAGACCCGCCGTCCATCCGCATATCCACTGACCACATGCCGCAACAGCCCCGGCTCCCCCCGCAGCCGCAGCACCTCCCCCTTGACCGGCCGAACAGGCAACCCGGTCAGCGCCCCCGTCCCCACCCCCGCCGCGACCACAACCTGATCCGCGTCAATCCCCCCAAGATCCACAACCCGCCCGGGTACGACGGACACCCGCTCCCGCAACGCAGCCACCACTTTCCGCGGATCAACCTGCCAATCCCCCGGCAGATAACATCCCGCCCGCACCCGCGGCGACAACGCCGGCTCCAGCTCCCGCAGCCCCGAAGGCCCCAACCGCCGCCCCCCGGGTTCCGCCACCAGGGCCGCACTCGCCTGCCCAAACTCACCCGGCCGCCCTGCCGCGCCCACCCGCTCGCCCGCGCCAAGCCGCTCGGTCCCGCCCAACCGCGCGGATTCGTCCGTCTGCCGGGCCCACTCCCGTTCCGCCTCCGCGACGTCATCCGCGGTGAGGGCGACGACAAGCGTCCCGTCCTCCGGCAACCGCACGCCCAGCTCAGCCGCGAATCCAGGCCACCGCCGAGCCGACTCCACCATCAACGCGCCAAGCTCCGCCGACTCCCACGTCGACTCGTTCCCCGCCGCCAACATCCCCGCCGCGACAAACCAGGCCCCCGGCCGCTCCCCGGCTTGCTTGCTCTGAGCACCTACAGGCATCACCGAGCCCGAGGAGGAGCCGGAGGCGGATGCGACGGAAGGCGAAGCCCAGGGAGGCGGGGCGAGCGCGGGCGAGGCAGCGGCCCACGCGTCATAGACCAGGACCTCAACGCCGCGAGAGGCGAGGCGCGACGCGATCGACAGCCCGATGATCCCGCCCCCGACCACCGCGCACCTCATGACAGCGCCTTCAAGAACTGCTCGGTGGCCCCCACCGGATCGCGAGCGATGGCCCCCACCGCCGCCACCCCGTAGGCCCCCACCGCCAGCAACGAAGCCACCCGCGACGGCGTCACCCCCGCGATAGCGATGACGGGAACATGCGAAGCATCAGCCACCGCCCCCACCCCGGCCACCCCGATGGGCGGAGGCAGACCGTCCTTGGTGGACGTCTCGAAGGCCGGCCCGACCCCGAAGTACGAAGCCGACGGCACATCAGCCGGCGCCCGCAACGTCACCCCGAGCACCGCCGCCCGCCCGAGCACCTTCCGCGCCGCGGCCGGCGGCAGATCATCAGCGCCGACGTGAGCCCCATCGGCCCCGGCCGCCAAGGCAATGTCGACGCGATCGTTGACCAGGCACATCGCCCCGCGGGCCCGGCACCGTGACAGCACCTCGACGGTCAGCGCGTAGGCGTCTCGATCGGTGACGTCATCGGCGACGCGGACCTGGATCGCCACCTGCGACGAGACCGAGAGCACCGCCTCCACAATGGGCAACGAAGCCGTCACCACATGTAGACGGGGGAAGATAGGCTCCACCATCGCTCCTCCCTGCGCCGGCATGATCCGGATCAGGTTCGACGGTCGGGGGCCGCGACAGCCCCCCTCTCAGCCCGGTGCACCGGACTCCCGTGGGGTTGGTTCTACGGCCGACGATAGCCCTCGAACCCAGCGATGGCTAGCGCGTCGTTCGCAACCCATCGATGGCAGGCTTTGACACCGGTGCGATACTGGTCTCTGTGCTGCGCCGTTACTCCGACGCCTGGTTCGCTGCGGCGGCACGCCGCAAAGCCGGGCACAGTGAGGCGCGATTCCCGCGCCGGCGCAGAGGATTGATGCCGATTCGCTGGTACCACGGCATCTTCCAGTTGACCGGCCGAAACCTGCGGCTACCCGCCGCACGCGGCCGCCCGCCCCTTGTCGTACGCCTGGATCGAACCGTGCCATACCCGGCGGAAGCCATTCGAGCGGTCACGTTGCTCTACGCCGATGGCCGACTTCACATCGACGTGACCGCAGAGCTACCCGTCGCCACTCATCCGCACGGCGGTCGGCCTGACTCCGGCCGGGTCGCCGGTGTCGACCTGGGAATCATTCATCCTTTCGCCGCCGCCACTACCGACGGGCACCACAGCACTGCTGGTGTCTGGGCGTGCAATCCGCGCCGAACACCGGCTTCACCTGGCCGACACCAAAGCTCGACGCCGCGCCACCGCGCGCCGAGCGCCCAGCAAAGGACAACGCGGTTCACGCAGGTGGCGTAAAGCCCGCCGCCGGGCCCGGCTGGTCGAGGGCCGCTCCACCAGCACGGCTACAGGTGGGGAGTCGCTCGCCCACGCTCGTGGACGAGGATCCACATTGTCACCGAACCGGTTGACATTGGTGGACACCGCACTAGCGCACGTCCCACACCGGCGCGGGGGTCTCGACGACCTCGCCGTCGGCCTGGAAGAGGATGAAACGGTCGAAGCCCCTGGTGAACCAGCGGTCGTGGGTGACCGCGATGACCGTGCCCTCGAAGGCTGACAGGCCCTCCTCGAGCGCCTCGGCCGAGGCCAGGTCGAGGTTGTCGGTCGGCTCGTCGAGCAGCAGCACCGTGGCGCCGGACAGTTCCAGGAGCAGCACCAGGAACCGGGCCTGCTGGCCGCCGGAGAGGGTCCCGAACCGCTGGTCGCCCTGGCCGGACAGCTCGTACCGGTTCAGCGCCTTCATCGCGCCGGCCCGGTCCATGCCGGAGCGGTGGTCGTCGCCGCGCCAGAGGATCTCGACCAGCGTACGGTCGAGCAGTTCCGGCCGGTCGTGGGTCTGTGAGAAGTGGCCGGGCCGCACCCGGGCGCCGAGCCGGGCCACACCGGAGTGGGCGACGTGCGCGAGCGGCGCCCCGTCGACCGGCTTGTTGTCCGCGTCGGGCGAGGAGCCGCCGGCCGCCAGCAGCCGCAGGAAGTGTGACTTGCCGGTGCCGTTGGCGCCGAGCACCGCGACCCGGTCGCCGTACCAGATCTCCAGGTCGAACGGGAACGTCAGGTTCTCCAGTTCCAGCGACTCGCACATGACAGCCCGCTTACCGGTACGCCCGCCGCGCAGGTTCATCCGCAGCGACTGCTCCTTGGGCGGCGGCGGCGGCGGTCCCGCCTCCTCGAACTTGCGCAGCCGGGTCTGCGCCGCCTGGTAGCGCGACGCCAGCCCGTCGTTGAACGTGGCCTTCTGCTTGAGCGTGAAGACGAGTTCGCGCAGCTTCTCGTGTTCCTCGTCCCAGCGCCGGCGCGATTCGAGCAGCCGGTCGTGCCGGTCGGCGCGGGCCTCGTGCCAGGAGGCGAACCCGCCCGGGTGGGTCCATGAACTGCCGCCCTCGACCGCGACGACCCGGCCGGCGGTCTGGTTGAGCAGCTCACGATCGTGCGAGACGTAGAGCACCGACTTGGGCGACTCCTTCAGCCGCGCCTCCAGCCACCGTTTGCCGGGCACGTCCAGGAAGTTGTCCGGCTCGTCGAGCAGCAGCACCTCGTCGCGGCCGCGGAGCAGCAGGTCGAGGGCGAAGCGTTTCTGCTGGCCGCCGGAGAGGGTGCGGACGGGCCGGTCGCGCACCTCGTCCCACGGCTTGTGGAGGATCGCCACGGCGACGGTGTCGAAGAGCACCTCGGCGTCGTACCCGCCGGCCTCACCCCAGTGCGCGAGCGCGTTCGCGTACGCCAATTGGGATTTCTCCGACTCGCCAAGCGCCGCCGCGGCGGCCGCGAGTCTCTCTCCGGCCTCGCGCAGGGGTGGTTCGACCAGCGAAAGAGCAAGATCATGCAGGGTACGGTCGTCGCCGATCATGCCGATGAACTGGCGCATCACGCCCAGCCCGCCGGAGCGCGCGACGACGCCGGTCTGGGTCGGCAGGTCACCGGCCACCATCCGGAGCAACGTGGTCTTGCCGGCGCCGTTGGGCCCGACGAGCGCGATCTTGGCGCCCTCGCCCACCCGGAACGACACGTCGGAGAACAGCTCGCGCCCGTCCGGCAGCACGAAGCCCACCCCGGCGACATCCACGTAACCCATGCCCGGCATCCTCCCTGGTCGCGGCGGTTCGGTCAGGTGGTTTTCCGGGTCACGCGTAGCACTCGGAAGCCCTTCTGGCTGGCCTTACGCTCGACCGCCCAGCCGCCGTCGACGAGCCAGGTGTGCAGCGAGTCACCACCGAGGTGTCGGTTGATCACCAGCCAGGCCACGCCGTCGGGGGCGAGCCGGGGCAGCCAGCGCTCCAGGATGGCGTGCAGCTCGGCCTTGCCAACGTGGGTGGGCGGATTGCTCCAGATCTGCGCGAACGTCACGTCGGCCGGGAGGTCGTCCGGACCGCCGACGGTGACGCGCAGTTCGAGCCGCTCGGCGTTGGCCTTGGTCAGGTCGCGGGCGCGGGCGTTGACGTCGACCGCGTACACGTCGGCCGCCGGCGCCTCGCCGGCCAGCACGCACGCGATCGGCCCGTAGCCGCACCCCAGGTCGAGAAGGGCGCCGGTGGTCGCCGCGGTGGGCAGGTCACTCTTCTTCAGGAGTACGGACGTGCCGGCGTCGAGCCGTGTGGCGGAGAACACTCCGCTCGCCGAGGTGAGGCGGTAGGAGCGTCCCTTGATCGCGAACTCGACCTCGATCGGCCGGGCCGGCGCGCTCGGGTCGGCGGTGAAGTAGTGCTCGGTGCTCACGCCTTGCATCATCCTCCCGCGAACGGGCGTCAGGCTGCCGGGGTGGCGCACAGCCAGTGCGTTCATCGATTTCCGTGCGCTTCTAGCCTCACCTGCATGCTGCACGCATCCGCGTCCCGGGCCACCCACCGCCGGATGGCCACCCCGGGCGGCCTGACCGTGCTGGTCCGCTCGGTGGTCGCACCGACGCCGGGCCTGCACCGGCAACCGTCCGTGCGGCCGTGGGCGCTGCGCGAGCCGCAACGGGCGATGCACCTGCTGATGACCGGCCTGGGCGCCCTGATCATGCTGAGCATCTGCGGGCTGAGCAGCTTCTTCGTGATCGCCGACGAGCGCCGCGGGCTGGGCGCCGCGGACACCGGCACGATGGCGGCCGAGTCGCCGTACTCGATCAGCTCCCGCAACCTCGACCCGGAGCCGCTGAGCATGGCCGAGGTCTTCTCCGGCAGCACCGTGCAGATGAAGGCCGGCGACGCGCCCTACCGGGTGGAGATGACGCACATCGACAACGTCTGTGAGACCGCGACAACCGGTGCGGTCGGCCGGCTGATCCATGACGCGGGCTGCACCCAGGTGGTACGCGCGTCGCTGACCGCGCCCTACGGCGGCTACCAGGTGACGGCCGGCGTCTTCAACCTGACCGACGCCACGTCGGCCGCCCGCACCGCCGATCAGGTCCGCGCCCTGGTCGAGTCGGGCGACGGCAGCTTCGCCGCGCTGGCCGCCGGCGCCGCGCCCGGCAGCGATCCGCGGGCCCGCCCCGACTCACAGGTCGGCTGGCACGACCGCGGCCACTACCTGGTCTATTGCGTGATCTCCCGCCCCGACAACACCCCGATCGCCCCGGACGACCGGTACGCCGGCCAGATCACCGCCGACCTCCTGGAGACCTACCTGGCCGGCGAGGTGATCGGCGCCCGGGCCCTCAACCTGTGACGCGTATAGGTGCGCAGAGGTGCTCTGCGCACCTATACGCAACAGCCCAGCGTGTGGTGGGTGGGCGGCGCCTCGCGGGCTCGGCGTGAGCGCGGCGTGTCGCGGATCGGGCGCCGCAACGGCGTGTCGCCGGTCAGGCGCGGAGGCGGCGGGTCGCGTCGGCGCGCGCGGCGTAGTCGGTCTCGGCGGGGTAGCCGACGTCGACCAGCGTGAGCCCATGGGCCGGGGCCACGGTCACCGAGCTCGACCGTTCCCGCAACGTCAGCAGCGACCCCGGCCAGTCCGGCTCGCGGCGCCCGTCGCCCACGCTGAGCATCGCGCCGACCAGGCTGCGCACCATCGCCTGGCAGAACGCGTCGGCCTGCACGGTCGCCACGGCCACCCCGTCCGCGGCGCGGTGCCAGTCGAGGTGGGTGATCGCGCGGATGGTGGTCGCGTTCTCCTTGCGTTTGCAGTACGCCGCGAAGTCGTGCTCGCCGACCAGCCAGGCCGCCGCCTCCCGCAGCCGGTCCAGGTCGAGCGGCCGCCCCCAGCCGAGCGTGTCCCGCCGCCGCAGCGGTTCCGCCCCCCACACCCGATCAGCGACCCGATACTCGTACCGCCGATAGGTGGCCGAGAACCGGGCGTCGAAGGTGGACGGCACCGGCGTCACGGCCCGCACCCGCGCATCCGGCGGCATCAACGCCGCGAGGCGCCGCAGCAGCGATGCCTCGAGTTCCGAGAAGGTCGCGGCGGGCAGCTCGATGTGACACACCTGCCCGGTGGCGTGCACGCCGGCATCGGTCCGCCCGGCCACCGTAAGACCCAAAGGGCTATCCACGCCAACCAAGGTCTCGAGCGCGGTGACGAGGACGCCGGCAACTGTCCGCTGCGACGGTTGAACCGCCCACCCCGAAAAATCGGTGCCGTCGTACGAAACGTCCAGCCGAAGCCGGACCACATCGTCCGACCCGGCTGGTTGAGTTACGGCCTCGACCACGACGAACCTCTCCACTGAGCCAGTGCACTTCCGGGGCGCGCGTACCCACAAAGAAGTAAGCCCGGCACCCCCACCAACAGTGAGCGCGCCGGGCTTAAATCTCAGAAAAACTACTTGGCGGTTTCGTCTTCGCCTTCGGCCTTGTCGCCGGGGCCCTCGGCACCCTTGTCGCCGGAAGCGTTCACCGGCGGCTCCGAGTCCTGGTCGGACGACACGGCAGGAGCGTCATCCTCGCGGGCCAGGGCCTCGACCTTGTCCTGCTGCGCGGCCTTGCGGGCCGCCGTCTTCTTGGCCGGCGCGGTGGTGGCCGCCACCGCGAGCTCCTCGACCAGCTCGATGACGGCCATCGGAGCGGCGTCACCCTTACGGATCCCGGTCTTGGTGATGCGGGTGTACCCACCCGGCCGGTTGCCGTACCGCGGAGCGATCTGCTCGAACAGCTGGTAGACGACGTCCTTGTCCTTCACCACGGTCAGGACGCGGCGGCGGGCGTGCAGGTCGCCGCGCTTGGCCTTGGTGATGAGCTGCTCGGCCAGCGGACGCAGGCGCCTGGCCTTCGTCTCGGTGGTCTTGATCTTCCCGTGCCGGAAGAGCTCCGTGGCCAGGTTCGCCAGCAGCCGCTTCTCGTGCGCCGGGCTACCGCCGAGGCGGGGACCCTTGGTGGGCGTGGGCATTTCTGATGCTCCTTGGTAGGTGCCGCGCAGCTGGGATTAGAGCTGCTCGGTCTCGCGGTAGTCGTCGGTGTCGTAGTCCACGTCGCCGAACGAGTCCACGACGTGCGCGGGGTCGAAGGACGGCGCGCTGTCCTTGAGGCCCAGGCCCATGCCGGCGAGCTTCATCTTGACCTCGTCGATGCTCTTCTGACCGAAATTCCTTATATCCAGAAGGTCGGCCTCCGTACGCCCTATCAACTCGCCCACCGTGTTGATGCCCTCGCGCTTGAGGCAGTTGTACGACCGGACGGTGAGGTCCAGCTCCTCAATGGGCAGGGCCAGGTCGGCGGCCAGCTGAGCATCCTGCGGGGACGGGCCGATGTCGATGCCCTCGGCGGTCTCGTCCAGCTCACGGCACAGGCCGAAGAGCTCGACCAGGGTGGAGCCGGCCGAGGCCAGCGCGGTCCGCGGCGAGATCGACGCCTTCGACTCGACGTCGATGATCAGGCGGTCGAAGTCGGTGCGCTGCTCGACCCGGGTCGCCTCGACGCGGTAGGTCACCTTCATGACCGGCGAGTAGATCGAGTCGACCGGGATCCGGCCGATCTCGGCGCCCGCGTTCTTGTTCTGCGCCGCCGTGACGTAGCCACGTCCACGCTCGACGGTCAGCTCCATGTCGAGCCGGCCCTTGCTGTTCAGCGTGGCCAGCTTCAGGTCCGGGTTGTGCACCGAGACACCGGCCGGGGGCTGGATGTCGCCCGCGGTGACGTCGCCCGGGCCCTGCTTGCGCAGGTACATGCTGACCGGCTCGTCGTGCTCGGAGCTGACGGTGAGGTCCTTGACGTTCATGACCAGCTCGACCACGTCCTCCTTGACACCGGGGATCGTGGTGAACTCGTGCAGGACGCCGTCGATCTTGATGCTGGTCACGGCCGCGCCCGGGATGGACGACAGCAGGGTGCGACGCAGCGAGTTGCCGAGGGTGTAGCCGAAGCCCGGCTCGAGGGGCTCGATGGTGAACCGGGAGCGGGTCTCGCTGAGCGACTCTTCCGAGAGGCTCGGACGCTGGCTGATGAGCACGCGTTTCTTCTTTCTGTCAGGGCATCCGCTATATGACGCCCGTCTTCTCATGAAGGGATGCCGGCCGTGTGGCCGGCATCCCCGGGAGCGCTACTTGGAGTAGAGCTCGACGATCAGCTGCTCCTGGACCTGCGTGTCGATGACAGCGCGGGCCGGGAGCGAGTGGATCAGGATCTTCATCTCGCTCGGGATGGGCTCGAGCCACGCCGGCGTCGGGCGGGAACCCGCCTGCGCCTGCGCGACCACGAACGGCGTCATGGCACGGGACTTCTCCCGGACCTGGACGATGTCGTGGTCCTTCACCCGGTACGACGGGATGTCGACCTTGTGCCCGTTGACCACGATGTGGCCGTGCTTGACCAGCTGGCGGGCCATGTCGCGGGACGCGGCGTAGCCGGCCCGGTAGACCACGTTGTCGAGACGGGACTCGAGGATCTGGAGCAGCACCTCACCGGTCTTGCCGGGCTTGGTGACAGCCTCCTCGTAGTAGCCGCGGAACTGCTTCTCCAGCACGCCGTAGGTGCGGCGGGCCTTCTGCTTCTCGCGGTGCTGCAGGAGGTACTCGGTCTCCTTCGTACGACCACGGCCGTGCTGGCCGGGCGGGAAGGGACGCGACTCGAACGGGCACTTCGGCCCGTCGCACTTGCTGCCCTTGAGGAACAGCTTCATCTTTTCGCGGCGGCAGCGCTTGCAGTCCGCACCTGTGTAACGAGCCATCTTCTCTCTCTATCCCTCAGACCCGGCGACGCTTCGGCGGACGGCATCCGTTGTGCGGCTGCGGCGTGACGTCGGCGATCTGACCGACCTCGAGGCCGGCGGCCTGCAGCGAACGGATCGCGGTCTCCCGGCCGGAGCCGGGTCCCTTGACGAACACGTCGACCTTGCGCATGCCGTGCTCCATGGCGCGGCGCGCGGCAGCCTCCGCGGCGAGCTGCGCCGCGAACGGGGTCGACTTGCGGGAGCCCTTGAAGCCCACCTGGCCCGAGGAGGCCCAGGAGATGACCGCACCGGTCGGGTCGGTGATCGACACGATGGTGTTGTTGAAGGTGCTCTTGATGTGCGCCTGCCCGTGGGCGACGTTCTTGCGTTCCTTGCGCCGGACCTTCTTGACGGCGGCCCCAGCGCGTGCCTTCGGTGGCATAAGTCTTTTGCGCTCCTACTGAGTACTGGGAGATGGGCCGAGTCACGCGGACCGTGCCCACCAATTCCGATTTAGGCCTTACTTCCGACCGGGCTTCTTCTTACCGGCAACCGTGCGCTTCGGGCCCTTGCGCGTGCGCGCGTTGGTCCGGGTGCGCTGACCGCGAACGGGGAGACCCCGGCGGTGGCGGATGCCGGCGTAGCAGCCGATCTCGACCTTGCGGCGGATGTCCGCGGCGACCTCGCGGCGCAGGTCGCCCTCAACCTTGAAGTTGGCCTCGATGTAGTCGCGGAGCTGGACCAGCTCCTCTTCCGTGAGGTCCTTGGCACGCTTGTTCACGTCGATGCCGGTCGCGGTCAGTGCCTCGACCGAGCGGGTCCGGCCGACCCCGAAGATGTAGGTGAGCGCGATCTCCATCCGCTTTTCGCGGGGAAGATCGACGCCGACGAGTCTTGCCATGTGCGGGCGAGCTCCTCAGATGTCTCGGAGGTCTGTGCCCGATCCATCCCGCCTGCCCGGGCGGGCCCCGGCCTCCGACCGAGGGTGTAGCCGCACATCATCGCCGTAACTCATGACGACCGCGGCTGGAACGAGCTTGTTCAGGTGGTAGGCGTCAGCCCTGGCGCTGCTTGTGGCGCGGGTCGTCGCAAATGACCATGACCCGGCCGTGCCGGCGGATGACCCGGCACTTGTTGCAGATCCGCTTGACGCTCGGCTTGACCTTCACGGTTTGCCTTGTCTTTCAGACGGGTGGTGTCACTTGTAGCGGTAGACGATGCGCCCACGGGTGAGGTCGTACGGCGAGAGCTCGACGACAACCCTGTCCTCGGGAAGGATGCGAATGTAGTGCTGCCGCATCTTGCCGGAGATGTGTGCCAGTACCTTGTGACCGTTCGCCAGCTCAACGCGGAACATGGCGTTGGGCAGGGGCTCGATCACGCGGCCCTCGATCTCGATGGCTCCGTCTTTCTTTGGCATGTCCTCCGCTACCTGACATCAGATTTCCTGGACTAGCTCGCAGTGCCACCCGACCGTAGGGAGAGTTCCCGAAGATCGGCCCAGCCGCGGCTCCCGCGATCCTCGAAGCGCTGAGGACATGCAAGAGTGGACGCTGCGCGCCAGCTAGCCAGTGTACGCGCGCCCATGCATCGACACCAAACCGAGGTCCCCCACACCCGGGGTCGGGTGTGTCGCCGCGCCGCAAAAGCGACAAACCTACTCGTCGAGCTCCTTGCGCTCGCGCTTCTGCTCCTTCTTGAGCTTCTTGCGCTCGTTCTTGGCGTGCCACTTCCGCGGCTCGTCGTTGCTCAGGCCGGAAATGGTCTGCCACACCAGGATGACGCCCCACGGCCCGGCCACCCAGAGCGGCCAGAAGAAGCCCCAGTCGCCGTCGACGCCCGCCACCGCATCACGGTCGCCGTCGCCGGCCCGCATCTCCGCTCGATCCATGACCGTCAGCATGCTCCCCGGACGAGAGATCGGCCAGACCGGTGTCCCTAGCCGGTCAGGGCGGGCTGGCGAGCGGTTACCAGCTCGCCCAGGCGGGCCCGGCCGCCGTCGACCGCGGTGGTCACCCACACGCCGTCGTCGCAGAGCGCCATCGTGTGTTCCACGTGCGCCGCGACCGAGGTGTCCCGGGTCACCACGGTCCAGCCGTCGGCCAGTTCCAGGGTTCGCGGCGAGCCCATCGTGATCATCGGCTCGATGGCGAGGGCCATGCCGACCACCAGCCGCGGGCCCTTGCCCGGCTTGCCGTGGTTGAGCACGTGTGGATCCATGTGCATCTCGGTGCCGATGCCGTGGCCGCCGTAGCCGTCGACGATGCCGTACCGACCGGCCTTTCTGATCGACCTCTCGATGTTGAACGAGATGTCGGTCAGCCGGCCCCGGCCGTTGGCCACACCGCGCGCCGCGGCGGCGATGCCCGCCCACATGGCGTCTTCGGCCACCTCGGCCAGCTTGAGCAGCTTGGGGTCGGTCTCGCCCACGCCCACGGTGATCGCCGAGTCGCCGTGCCACCCGTGCAGGATCGCGCCGCAGTCCAGCGAGAGCAGGTCGCCCTCCTTGAGCACCTGCCCGGCGGACGGGATGCCGTGCACCACCTGCTCGTTCACCGACGCGCAGATGGAGGCCGGGAAGCCGTGGTAGCCCTTGAACGACGGGATCGCCCCGGCGTCCCGGATCACCTGCTCGGCGATCGCGTCGAGCTCGCCCGTGGACACACCGGGCCGCACCGCCTCGCGCATCGCGGCCAGCGCGGCGGCGACCACCAGGCCGGCGCCGCGCATCAACTCGATCTGCTCAGGGGTCTTCAGCTGGATGTCCAGCTGCTGGCGGGGCATTGCTCAGCCTCCGTACGACCGAAGCGCCTCGATGGCGCGCACTGTCACGTCCTCCACCGGCCCGGTGGCGTCTATCCCGACCAGCTTGCCCTGCGCGCCGAAGAAGTCGACCAGCGGCGCCGTCTTGTCGGTGTATTCCACCAGGCGCGCGGCGATCGTGTCGGCCTTGTCGTCATCGCGCTGGAACAGCTCGGAGCCGCACCGGTCGCAGATGTTGTCCTTGCTGGTCGGGTCGAACTCGACGTGCCAGATCTTGCCGCAGCCACGGCAGGTGCGCCGGCCGGAAAGGCGCCGGATCACCTCGTCGTCGTCGACCACGAGCTCCATCACCAGGTCGAGCGCGGTGCCGAGGTCGGCGAGCAGCTTGTCCAGCGCGGAGGCCTGCGGAACCGTGCGGGGGAAGCCGTCGAGCAGGAAGCCGTCGCCCGCGTCGGGCTCGGCCAGGCGGTCGCGGACCATGTTGATGGTCACCTCGTCGGGAACGAGGTGACCCGCGTCCATGTAACGCTTGGCCTCCACGCCGAGCGGCGTGCCCTGCGAGACGTTGGCCCGGAAGATGTCCCCGGTCGAGATCTTCGGTACGGCGAGATGGGCGGCGATGAACTCAGCCTGGGTCCCCTTGCCGGCCCCGGGAGGGCCCACCAGTACCAGCCGCACCTACATCGCCTCGCTTCGGTGAGAACCGACCGACCCCGCGAGAGCCCCCCGGCTCCGCGCCCCCACTACCGGAGGAACCCTTCGTAGTTTCGCTGCATCAGCTGGCTCTCGATCTGCTTCACGGTCTCCAGGCCCACACCAACCATGATCAGCACTGCGGTACCACCGAACGGGAAGTTCTGGTACTGCGACTGATTGAGCCAGATGAAGAAGAAGTTCGGCAGCACCGAGATCAGACCCAGGTACAGGGCGCCCGGGAGGGTGATCCGGCTGAGGATGAAGTCGAGGTAGTCGGCGGTCGGCTTGCCCGGGCGGATACCCGGGACGAAACCACCGTACTTCTTCATGTTCTCCGCGACCTCGGTCGGGTTGAACGTGATCGACACGTAGAAGTACGTGAAGAAGATGATCATGAGGAAGTAGACGGCGATGTACAGCCAGCTCGTCGGGTCGGCCAGCCAGTTCTGGATCCACTGCTGGTAACCCTTGAGGTTGTTCGGGTCGAAGAACTGCAGGTACAGCTGCGGCAGGTAGAGCAGCGAGGAAGCGAAGATCACCGGGACCACACCGGCCTGGTTGACCTTGAGGGGGATGTAGGTCGAGGTGCCGCCGTACATCCGGCGGCCGATCATGCGCTTCGCGTACTGCACCGGGATGCGGCGCTGAGCCTGCTCGATGAAGACGACCGCGGTGATGACGATCAGCACCAGGGCGATGACCAGCAGGAACTTGGCGACGCCGTTGCTCTCCTTGATCGTCCAGCCCTCGCCGGGGAGGCGGGCGGCGATCGAGGTGAAGATCAGGACGGACATGCCGTTGCCGACGCCACGGTCGGTGATGAGCTCGCCGAGCCACATGACCACACCGGTGCCGGCGGTCATCGTGAGCACCAGGACGGCCAGCGTGAGCCACGTCGGGATGCCGGTGTTCTCGGGGATGATCTGGAAGTTCGCCTGGTCCTGCGGGCACTGGTTGGCGAACAGCTGGCCGGTGCGGGCCAGGGCCACGAAGGCCGAGGACTGCAGGATGGCCAGGCCCAGGGTCAGGTACCGGGTGTACTGCGTGATCTTGGCCTGACCGGACTGGCCTTCCTTGCGCAGCTGCTCGAGCCGCGGGATGACCACCGTCAACAGCTGCAGGATGATCGACGCGGTGATGTACGGCATGATGCCGAGCGCGAAGACCGAGAGCTGGAGAAGGGCGCCGCCGGAGAAGAGGTTGAGCAGCGTGAGCACGCCGCCGGCCTCGCCGGACTGGTCGAGGGTGTCCAGACAGTTCCGGACGTTCGTGTAGGAGACGCCGGGGCTGGGCAGGGTCGCACCGAGCCGGTACACCGCAATGATCGCTACTGTGAACAGCAGTTTCTTGCGCAGGTCAGGCGTACGGAACGCACTGGCAAAGGCGGAGAGCAACTTCTTCCTCCTGCGCGAGGTCACCGCCGGTCTGGCGGACGAGGTGGTTCGGTCCGGACGACCGATGTTCTTAGCTGGGATCGGACTCTAACAGTCGTGAACGCCTGCGGTCAGTCACGGTGGCCTCATCGGCCCCGAGGTGCATCAGACGTCACAAAGGGGATGCTGCCCGGGCGCCACTCTCGGCGCCCGGGCGAGCACCCCCACAAGCTTCACAGCTCGGTGGTGGACCCGCCGGCGGCTGCGATCTTCTCCTTGGCCGACTCGCTGAAGGCGTGCGCCTTCACGGTCAGCTTGACGCCGTTGAGGTCGCCGGAGCCCAGCACCTTGACCGGCTGGTTCTTGCGAACCGCGCCGGCCTCGGTCAGCTCGGCCGGGCCGATCTCGCCGCCGTTGGGGAACAGTTCGGCGAGCCGGTCCAGGTTGACGACCTGGAAGACGACCTTGTTCAGGGGCTTGTTCTTGAGCCCCTTCATCTTCGGCAGGCGCATGTGGATGGGCATCTGCCCACCCTCGAACGCCGCGGAGACGTTCTTCCGCGCGCCGGTGCCCTTGGTACCGCGACCGGCGGTCTTGCCCTTGGAGCCCTCACCACGACCGACACGGGTCTTGGCGGTCTTGGCGCCGGGCGCGGGGCGCAGGTGGTGGACCTTGATCGGCATTACTCGACCTCCTCGACGTTCACCAGGTGGCTCACGGCGAAGATCATGCCCCGGATCTCGGGCCGGTCCTCCTGGACCACTACATCGTTGATCCGCTTCAGGCCGAGCGACCGCAGGGAGTCCCGCTGGTTCTGCTTACGCCCGATGGCGGACCGGGTCTGGGTGACCTTCAAACGGGCCATCAGCGCACCGCCGCTTCCGCCCGCGACGCGAGCATGGCCGCCGGGGCGACGTCCTCGACCGGCAGGCCACGGCGAGCCGCGACCATCTCCGGCGATTCCAGGCCCTTGAGCGCGGTCACCGTCGCGTGCACGATGTTGATCGGGTTCGACGACCCCAGGCTCTTGCTGAGGACGTCGTGGATGCCCGCGCACTCCAGCACGGCACGCACCGGGCCACCGGCGATGACGCCGGTACCGGCGGACGCCGGCTTGAGGAGCACGACACCCGCGGCGGCCTCGCCGGTGATCGGGTGCGGGATCGTGGCGCCGATCCGGGGCACCTTGAAGAAGTGCTTCTTGGCCTCCTCGACACCCTTGGCGATCGCCGCGGGCACCTCCTTGGCCTTGCCGTATCCGATGCCGACGGTGCCGTCTCCGTCACCGACGATCACCAGGGCGGTGAAGCTGAAGCGACGACCACCCTTCACGACCTTCGCGACACGGTTGATCGCGACCACCCGCTCGAGGTGGGGAGTCTTCTCGGCGGGCGCGTTGCCGCGACCGCCCTCACGGCGGTTGTCCCGGCGGCCGCCACCTTCGTTGTTGCCGCCGGACCCGCCGCCACGGCGCTGCTGACCAGGCATTGGTATTCCTTCCTAGAACTCGAGTCCGGCTTCGCGGGCAGCGTCGGCCAGCGCGGCGATTCGCCCCGCGTACCGGTTGCCACCGCGGTCGAAGACGACCTTGGACAGTCCAGCGGCCTTGGCCCGCTCGCCGAGAAGAGCGCCGACCTTGCCGGCCAGGGCGCTCTTGTCGCCCTCGGTGCCCCGCAGGGAGGCGTCGAGGGTCGAGGCGGAGACCAGCGTGTGGCCCTGAAGATCGTCGATGATCTGCGCGGTGATGTGCCGCGAGGAACGGGTGACGACCAGGCGCGGGCGCTCGGCGGTGCCGCGGACGTTCTTGCGGACCCGGAAGTGCCGGCGCGCCTTCCCGACGATCCGCTTCGCGGCGGCTCCGCCACCGTTGCGGCGCTTGAGGAGCGTGGCGGTCACTTCTTACCTGCCTTTCCAGCCTTGCGGCGGATGACCTCGCCCTGGTACTTGACGCCCTTGCCCTTGTAGGGCTCCGGCGGGCGGATCTTCCGGATGTTCGCGGCGACCTCGCCGACCAGCTGCTTGTCGATGCCCGAGACGGTGAACTGCGTCGGCCGCTCCACCGAGAAGGTGATGCCGGCCGGCGCGGGCACCGGGACCGGGTGCGAGAAGCCCAGGGCGAACTCAAGGTCCTTGCCCTTGGCGGTCACGCGGTAACCGGTGCCGTTGATCTCCAGCGTCTTCTTGTAGCCCTCGGTGACGCCGACGATCATGTTGGCGACCAGGGTACGCGACAGGCCGTGCAGTTCCTTGGCCCGGCGCTCGTCGTTCGGGCGGTTGACGTGCAGCTCACCGTCCGCCTGCTCGACCGTGATCGGCTCGGCGACGGTGTGCGAGAGCTCGCCCTTGGGGCCCTTGACCTTGACGGTCCGGCCCGTGATCGTGATGTCGACGCCGGAAGGGACCGGGATCGACTTGCGTCCGATTCGCGACATGTCAGGTTCTCCCGTTACCAGACGTAGGCGAGGACTTCCCCGCCAACGCTCCGCTTGCGGGCCTGCCGGTCGGTCAGCAGCCCCTGTGACGTCGAGATGATCGCGACGCCCAGGCCACCGAGCACCCGGGGGAGCTCGTCGGACTTCGCGTACACCCGGAGGCCGGGCTTGGACACTCGCTTGATGCCGGCGAGGCTGCGCTCACGGCTCTGGCCGTACTTCAGCTCAACGACCAGGCGCTTGCCGACTGCGCCTTCCTCGGGGTCCTCCGACGACCAGGAGGCGATGTAACCCTCGGCCTTGAGGACCTCGGCGATGTTCGCCTTGATCTTCGAGAAGGGCATCGTCACCTTGTCGTGGTACGCCTGGTTGGCGTTACGCAGACGCGTGAGCATGTCTGCGATCGGGTCCGTCATCGTCATGGGTATTCGTCAACCTTTCTCGCCGGGGTTCCCCGTGGGTTCAGGGCCTACGGCGAAGCGGTATTGCTCTTGGTTACCAGGAAGCCTTCGACACGCCGGGGAGCTCACCGCGGTGGGCCATGTCCCGCACGCAAACCCGGCACAGGCCGAACTTGCGGTAGACCGAGTGCGGGCGACCGCACTTCTGGCACCGGGTGTATGCCCGCACGGCGAACTTCGGCTTCGCGGCCGCCTTGATGATCAGCGCCTTCTTAGCCATGCTCAGTTCTCCTTGAACGGGAAGCCCAGGAGCTTGAGCAGCGCCCGGCCCTCGTCGTCGGTCGTGGCGGTGGTTACCACGGTGATGTCCATGCCCCGGGTGCGATCGATCTTGTCCTGGTCGATCTCGTGGAACACCGACTGCTCGGTCAGGCCGAACGTGTAGTTGCCGTGCCCGTCGAGCTTGCGCCCGTCCAGGCCGCGGAAGTCACGGATACGCGGCAGCGCGATCGACAGCAGCCGGTCCAGGAACTCCCACATTCGGTCGTTGCGAAGGGTGACCTTCGCGCCGATCGGCATGCCCTCGCGGAGCTTGAACTGCGCGATGGACTTGGTGGCCCGGCGGATCAGCGGCTTCTGACCGGTGATCGTGGTCAGGTCACGGACCGCGCCGTCGATCAGCTTGGCGTCCCGGGCAGCCTCGCCGACACCCATGTTCACCACGACCTTGACCAGGCCGGGGATCTGCATCGGGTTGCCGTACTTGAACTGCTCCTGCAACGAGGAGATGACCTCGCTGCGGTACTTCTGCTTGAGCCGGGGCAGGGTCTTGGTCTCGGTGGCTGCGGTCATCACAGGTCCTTACCGTTGCTACGCGCGATACGGACCTTCTGGCCGTTGTCGTCGACGCGGTAACCGACGCGGGTCGGCTTGCCGTCCGAGTCCAGGATCTGCACGTTCGAGATGTGGATCGCGGCTTCCTGCGTGACGATGCCGCCCGTCTTGGCGCCGCGCTGCGTCGTGCGGATGCGCTCGTGCTTCTTGATGCGGTTCACGCCCTCGACCAGGACCTTGTCACGCGTCGGGTAGGCCGCGATGACCTTGCCCTTGGCGCCCTTGTCCTTGCCGGCGATGACGACGACCGTGTCGCCCTTCTTGATCTTCACGGTCAGAGCACCTCCGGCGCCAGGCTGATGATCTTCATGAACCGCTTGTCGCGCAGCTCACGGCCGACCGGGCCGAAGATGCGCGTACCGCGGGGGTCCCCGCCGTCCTTGATGATGACGGCGGCGTTCTCGTCGAAGCGGATGTACGAGCCATCCGGACGGCGCTTCTCCTTGGCGGTGCGGACGATGACCGCCTTGACGACGTCACCCTTCTTTACACCCGCGCCCGGGATGGCGTCCTTGACCGTGGCCACGATCACATCGCCGATGCTCGCGTAGCGGCGACCGGAGCCACCGAGCACGCGGATGCACAGGATCTCCCTGGCACCCGTGTTGTCAGCGACGCGGAGTCGCGACTCCTGCTGAATCACGTCTGTCTCCTATGTCTGCCAGTTCTCCGACGCCGGAGCGGTCGGAGCTTGGCGGAACGATGGTCCGCCGGGCCGGTGGAGCCGGCCCGGCGTACTCACTTGGCCTTTTCGAGGATCTCCACGATCCGCCAGCGCTTGGTGGCGGACAGCGGACGCGTCTCCATGATCGAGACCCGGTCGCCGGTGCCGCACGCGTTCTGCTCGTCGTGCACCTTCAGCTTGCGGGTCCGACGGAGCACCTTGCCGTAGAGGGCGTGCTTGACGCGGTCCTCAACCTCGACGATGACGGTCTTGTCCATCTTGTCGCTGACCACGAGCCCCTCGCGCACCTTGCGCCGGGGCCGCGCGGTAGCGGTGGTGTTGTCACTCATGCGGTCACCTCATCCGGCGCGACCGAGAGGCCCAGCTCCCGCTCACGCATGATCGTGTAGATCCGGGCGATGTCCTTGCGGACCACCTGGAGCCGGCGGTGGTTGTCCATCTGGCCGGTAGCGCCCTGCACACGGAGATTGAACAGCTCCGCCTTGGCCTCCCGCAGCTTCGTGACCAGCTCCTCGTCGGAGAGGTCGCGCAGCTCGGCTGCCTTAACGCCCGCTGCCATCAGCTCTCCACTCCTTCGCGTGTCACGATGCGGCACTTCATCGGAAGCTTGTGGATCGCGCGGCGCATCGCCTCGCGGGCCACAGTCTCGTTCGGGAACGACATCTCGAACAGGATCCGGCCCGGCTTGACGTTGGCCACCCACCACTCGGGCGAGCCCTTACCGGAACCCATCCGGGTCTCGGCGGGCTTCTTGGTCAGCGCCTGGTCGGGGAAGATCGAGATCCAGACCTTGCCACCACGCTTGATGTGGCGGGTCATCGCGATACGAGCCGACTCGATCTGCCGGTTGGTCACGTAGGCCGGCTCCAGCGCCTGGATACCGAACTCGCCGAAGACCACCCGATTGCCGCCCTTGGACGCGCCGTGGCGGTCCGGGTGGTGCGGCTTGCGGAAGCCCTTCGGGGGCTTGCGCGGCATCAGCATGTGTCAGCCCTCCTTCGGCTGCGGGTCGGCGACGGCCGGCGCCGCAGCGACGGCCGCGTCAGAGGTCGACTCACCGGTCGGGGTGTCGCCACCGCGAGACTGAGCGGCGGCGCGGCCGGCCTCGGTGCCGCCCGCGGTCGTGCCGGACGAACCGGAACGGCCACGACGGGCGGGACGCTCGGCGCGGTCCCGGCGCGGACGGGCGGGCGCCTCCTGCACGGCCTCGCGGCCGGCGACGGCGTCGCCCTTGTAGATCCACACCTTCACGCCGATGCGACCGAACGTGGTACGGGCCTCGAAGAAGCCGTACTCGATGTTCGCGCGCAGCGTGTGCAGCGGGACGCGACCCTCACGGTAGAACTCCGTGCGGCTCATCTCCGCGCCGCCGAGACGGCCGGAGACCTGCACCCGGATGCCCTTGCAGATCGGGTTCTTCATGGCCGACTGCATGGCCTTGCGCATCGCGCGGCGGAAGCTGACCCGGCTGGACAGCTGCTCGGCCACCGCCTGGGCGACCAGCTGCGCGTCCGACTCCGGGTACTTGACCTCGAGGATGTTCAGCTGGACCTGCTTGCCGGTCAGCTTCTCGAGCTCGCCGCGGATACGGTCGGCCTCCGCGCCCTTACGGCCGATGACGATGCCCGGCCGGGCGGTGTGGATGTCGACGCGAACCCGGTCCCGGGTCCGCTCGATGTCCACCTTGGAGATGCCGGCGCGCTCCAGGCCCTTGGACATCATCCGGCGGATCTTGACGTCCTCGCCGATGTAGTCCTTGTAGAGCTTGTCCGCGAACCAGCGGCTCTTCCAGTCGGTGGAGATGCCGAGGCGGAATCCGGTGGGGTGAACTTTCTGACCCATTACTCGGTGTCCTCCGTGGTCTCGGCCTTCTGCGGCTCGACGGCCGGCTCGGCCTTCTTGGCCGGTGCGGCCTTCTTGGCCGGACGGGCCACTTGGACCGCCTCGACCGCGATGGTGATGTGGCAGGTGCGCTTGCGGATCCGGTACGCCCGGCCCTGCGCCCGCGGCCGGAACCGCTTGAGCGTCGGACCCTCGTCGACGAACGCCTCACTCACCAGGAGCGCGTCCGGGTCGAGTCGCTCGTTGTTCTCCGCGTTCGCAATCGCGCTGGCCAGCACCTTGTAGACCTGCTCGCTCGCAGCCTGGGGCGCGAACTGCAGGACGGTGAGAGCCTCCTTCGCGGGCAGACCGCGGACGAGGTTGACCACCCGGCGCGCCTTGTTCGGCGAGATGCGCACGTGCCGCGCAACCGCCCGCGCGCCCGGAAGCACCGGAGCGTCGCCCTTGACTGGCATCGCTGTAGCTCCTAAATCCTCTTTATCCGTGAATCTGCGTTAGCGGCGACGGCTCTTGCGGTCGTCCTTCTCGTGACCCTTGAACGTACGGGTCAGAGCGAACTCGCCGAGCTTGTGGCCGACCATGGCCTCGGTGACGAACACCGGGACGTGCTTACGTCCGTCGTGCACGGCGATCGTGTGCCCGAGCATGTCGGGAATGATCGTCGAGCGTCGCGACCAGGTCTTGATGACGTTCTTCGAGTTCTTCTCGTTCTGGACTTCCACCTTCTTGAGGAGGTGGTCGTCGATGAACGGGCCCTTCTTCAGGCTGCGAGGCATCTTCTACTCCCGTTACCCGCGCTTGCGGGTGGCGTAGCGGCGGCGAACGATCAGCTTGTCGCTCGGCTGGCCCTTGCGACGGGTACGGCCCTCAGGCTTACCCCCCGGGTTCACCGGGTGACGACCACCCGAGGTCTTACCCTCACCACCACCGTGCGGGTGGTCGATCGGGTTCATGGCGACACCACGGACGGTCGGGCGCTTGCCCTTCCACCGCATGCGGCCGGCCTTGCCCCAGTTGATGTTCGACTGGTCGGCGTTACCGATCTCGCCGACGGTGGCGCGGCAGCGCACGTCGACGCGACGGATCTCGCCGGAGGGCATACGCAGCGTGGCGTAGACACCCTCGCGACCGAGCAGCTGGATGCCGACGCCGGCCGAACGGGCCAGCTTGGCGCCACCGCCGGGACGAAGCTCCACGTTGTGGACCGTCGTACCGACCGGGATGTTGCGGAGCGGCAGGTTGTTACCCGGCTTGATGTCCGCGCCCACGCCGGACTCGACCGGGTCACCCTGCTTGAGGTCCTTCGGCGCGATGATGTAGCGCTTCTCGCCGTCGATGTAGTGCAGCAGAGCGATGCGGGCGGTCCGGTTCGGGTCGTACTCGATGTGCGCGACCTTGGCCGGCACGCCGTCCTTGTCGTTGCGGCGGAAGTCGATCAGCCGGTACTGCCGCTTGTGGCCACCGCCCTGGTGCCGCGTGGTGATGCGACCGTGGACGTTGCGGCCACCCTTCTTGGGCAGCGGAGCCAGCAGGCTCTTCTCCGGCGTGGACCGGGTGATCTCGGCGAAGTCCGAGACGCTCGAGCCACGACGACCGGGAGTCGTCGGCTTGTACTTACGGATAGGCATGAGTCATAACCCCTTAGCTGACCGGTCCGCCGAAGGCGTCGATCCGGTCGCCTTCCGCCAGCTTGACCATCGCGCGCTTGGTGGCCTTGCGCTGCCCGAAGCCGGTCCGGGTGCGCTTGCGCTTGCCCTCGCGGTTCGCCGTGTTCACGGTCAGCACGCGGACGTCGAAGATCTGCTGGATCGCGATCTTGATCTGCGTCTTGTTGGCGTTCGGGTCGACCAGGAACGTGTACCAGTTCTGGTCGAGAACGCTGTAGCTCTTCTCCGAGATCACGGGCGCGAAGATGATGTCCCGCGGGTCGGCGATCGTGGTCACTTGTCCCCCTCCCCGGAGGTCTCGGTCCGGCCGAGGAACTCGTCGAGAGCCGCCTTGGTGAAGACGACCTCGTCGGCGACCAGCACGTCGTACGTGTTCAGCTGACCCGCCTCGAGCAGGTGCACGCCGGCGTCGTTGCGGAGCGAGTACCACGCGACGTGGTCCTCGGAGTCCAGGACGACGAGCACCTTGACGCTCTGGGTCGCCTTGCGCAGCACGGCGACGGCGGTCTTGGTGGACGGGGTGTCGCCGTCGATGAACGACTCGACCACGTGCACCCGACCCTCACGGGCCCGGTCGGAGAGGGCGCCACGCAGGGCGGCGGCCTTCATCTTCTTGGGCGTCCGCTGGCTGTAGTCGCGGGGCAGCGGGCCGTGCACCACGCCACCGCCGGCGAACTGCGGTGCGCGGATCGAGCCCTGGCGGGCACGACCGGTGCCCTTCTGCTTGTACGGCTTCTTGCCGCCGCCGGCGACCTCGCCGCGCGTCTTGGCCTTGTGCGTGCCCTGCCGGGCGGCCGCGAGCTGGGCCACCACGACCTGGTGCATCAGCGGGATGTTGGCCTGCACGTCGAAGACGCTGTCGGGCAGATCGACCGAACCGGTCTTCTCGCCCTTGGCGTTGATCACGTCGACCGAGCTCATTCCGCACCGCCCTTCTTGGCCGCGGTGCGGACCAGGATCAGCGCGCCCTTGGGGCCGGGAACGGCGCCCTTGACGAGGATGATGTTGTTCTCGGTGTCGACCGCCTGCACCGTGAGGTTCTGCACGGTGAAGCGCCGGCCACCCATCCGACCGGCCATCCGCACGCCCTTGAAGACGCGACCCGGGGTCGCGCAGGCGCCGATGGAGCCGGGCGAGCGGTGCTTGCGCTCGACACCGTGGCTGGCCTTCAGACCGTGGAAGCCGTGCCGCTTGATGACACCGGCGTAGCCCTTGCCCTTGGTCTTGCCGGTGACGTCGATCGGCGTGCCGACCGGGAACGTCTCGACCGTGACCTCCTGGCCGAGCTCGTACTCACCGGCGTCGGTGGTACGCAGCTCGACGACGTGCCGCCGCGGCGACACGTTGGCCTTCGCGAAGTGGCCGCTCTTCGGCTTGCTCACCTTGCGCGGGTCGATGGCGCCGTACGCCAGCTGGACCGCGGCGTAGCCGTCGGCCTCGGGGGTGCGGACCTGGGTCACCACGCATGGGCCGGCCTGCACCACAGTGACCGGGACAACCTTGTTGTTGTCCCAGACCTGGGTCATGCCGAGCTTGGCGCCCAGAATGCCCTTCACTTGCCTGTCCATGATCGCGATCCCTACAGCTTGATCTCGATGTCGACGCCAGCCGGCAGGTCGAGACGCATGAGCGAGTCGACCGTCTTCGGAGTCGGGTCGATGATGTCGATCAGACGCTTGTGCGTGCGCATCTCGAAGTGCTCGCGCGAGTCCTTGTACTTGTGCGGCGAACGGATCACGCAGAAACGGTTGATCTCCGTGGGCAGCGGCACCGGGCCAGCAACCTGAGCACCGGTACGCGTCACCGTCTCGACGATCTTCCGCGCCGAGGAGTCGACTACCTCGTGGTCATAGGCCTTGAGCCGGATGCGGATCTTCTGTCCCGCCATGGTGGCTTCTGTTTCCTTCTCTCGATGCCGCTACGTGCGAAGGCCATCCTTCGCCTGTTTGTCCGACCCCCGCGGTCGGGCGTGTCGCAATTACCGACGTACTACAGCGACTTCCCAAAACCCTTGGAGCGGGGGATCGGGGTGCCGGTGGCCATAGAACACACCGGACACCCGGCGAGGGTGACCAGTTGCCTGAGGCATCTGGCCACCCCGCGCGGACGCAACCTGACTAGTATGCCGTATCGAGCGCGGCGATGCTAATCGGGGTCACCTTCGAGAGTTATTCACGACCTACCGGGAGTCCCGATCGGCCTTGGCGAGGGCACTTGGCCTTCACCGGCGTGAATAATTCTCGATCAGACGTTGATCTTCGTGACCGTGCCGGCGCCGACGGTGCGGCCACCCTCGCGGATCGCGAACTTCAGGCCCTGGTCCATGGCGATCGGCTGGATCAGCTTGACCGACATGCTGGTGGAGTCGCCCGGCATGACCATCTCGGTGCCCTCGGGCAGCGTGACGACGCCGGTGACGTCCGTGGTGCGGAAGTAGAACTGCGGGCGGTAGTTCTGGAAGAACGGGGTGTGCCGGCCGCCCTCCTCCTTGGAGAGGATGTAGACCTGGCCCTCGAACTCCGTGTGCGGGGTCGCCGAGCCGGGCTTGACCACGACCATGCCGCGCTCGACGTCCTCGCGCTTGATGCCGCGGAGCAGGAGACCGACGTTCTCACCCGCGCGGGCCTCGTCGAGCAGCTTGCGGAACATCTCGATGCCGGTGCAGACGGTCTTCGTCGACTTCTCGCGGATGCCGACGATCTCGACCTCCTCGTTCGGCTTCAGGATGCCGCGCTCGGCGCGACCCGTCACCACGGTGCCACGACCGGTGATCGTGAAGACGTCCTCGATGGGCATGAGGAACGGCTTCTCGGTGTCACGCTCGGGCTGCGGGATCGCGGTGTCGACCGCGTTCATCAGCTCCATGAGCTTCCCGGTCCACTCGGCGTCGCCCTCGAGCGCCTTGAGCGCCGAGACGCGCACGACCGGCAGGTCGTCGCCCGGGAACTCGTAGGTGCTGAGCAGCTCGCGAACCTCGAGCTCGACGAGCTCCAGGAGCTCCTCGTCGTCCACCATGTCGCTCTTGTTCAGGGCGACGACGATGTACGGAACGCCGACCTGGCGGGCCAGGAGCACGTGCTCCTTGGTCTGCGGCATCGGGCCGTCGGTGGCGGCGACCACCAGGATCGCGCCGTCCATCTGCGCGGCACCGGTGATCATGTTCTTGATGTAGTCGGCGTGGCCGGGGCAGTCCACGTGCGCGTAGTGGCGCGACGCGGTCTGGTACTCGACGTGTGCGATCGAGATCGTGATGCCGCGGGCCTTCTCCTCCGGCGCCTTGTCGATCTCGTCGAACGGGGTGTACGGGTTCAGGTCCGGGTATTCGTCGTGCAGGACCTTAGTGATGGCCGCAGTCAGCGTCGTCTTACCGTGGTCGATGTGACCAATGGTGCCGATGTTGACGTGCGGCTTAGTCCGCTCGAACTTAGCCTTCGCCACTGGTGTCCTCCTGTGGACTTGGTTTCTTCTCGCCCGGCACGCCCGGTCAGGCGATGGGGACTCTGTCGACTGCTCGTGCGCGTGCGGCCCTCGACGGACCGCACGCGCCTCACCGCATCAGGCGCCAGTGGCCTTCGCGATGATCTCCTTCGCCACGTTCGCGGGAACCTCGGCGTAGGAGTCGAACTGCATGCTGTAGCTCGCCCGGCCCTGAGTCTTCGACCGCAGGTCGCCGACGTAGCCGAACATCTCCGACAGCGGTACCGAAGCCTTGACGACGCGAGCGCCGGAGCGCTCCTCCATCGACTGGATCAGACCACGGCGGGAGTTCAGGTCGCCGATCACGTCGCCCATGTTGTCCTCGGGCGTCGTCACCTCGACCGCCATCATCGGCTCGAGCAGCGCGGGGTCGGCCTTGCGGGCCGCCTCCTTCATCACCATCGAGCCGGCGATCTTGAACGCCATCTCGGACGAGTCGACCTCGTGGTACTGGCCGTCCACCAGGGTCAGCTTGACGCCGACCAGCGGGTAGCCGGCCAGCACGCCGTACTGCAGGGCGTCCTGGGCGCCCGCGTCCACCGAGGGGATGAACTCCTTGGGGATGCGGCCACCGCTGACGGCGTTGACGAACTCGTAGGTCGGGCCGTCGGCCTCGAGCGGCAGCGGCTCGACCGTGACGACGACCTTCGCGTACTGGCCCGAGCCACCGGTCTGCTTCTTGTGCACGAACGTGAGCTTCTCGACCGTGCCGCGAATGGTCTCGCGGTACGCGACCTGAGGCTTACCGATGTTCGCCTCGACGTTGAACTCGCGCCGCATGCGGTCGACGAGGATGTCGAGGTGGAGCTCGCCCATGCCGGCGATGACGGTCTGACCGGTCTCCTCGTCGTTCCAGACGCGGAAGGTCGGGTCCTCCTCGGCCAGCCGCTGGATCGCGACACCGAGCTTCTCCTGGTCGGACTTGGTCTTCGGCTCGATGGCGACCTGGATGACCGGCTCCGGGAACGTCATCGACTCCAGGACGACCGGGTTCTGCGGGTCGCAGAGCGTGTCGCCGGTGGTGGTCTGCTTCAGACCCTGCACCGCGATGATGTCGCCGGCCTGCGCCGACGAGCGCTCCTCACGCTTGTTCGCGTGCATCTGGTAGATCTTGCCGATCCGCTCCTTGCGGTCCTTGGTGGAGTTGACCACCTGGGACCCGGTCTCCACCGTTCCGGAGTAGACCCGGAAGTAGGTGAGCTTACCGAGGTGCTTGTCGGTCTGGATCTTGAAGGCCAGGCCGGAGAACGGCTCCGAGTTCGACGGCTTGCGCAGCAGCGGCGTCTCGCCGTCGGTCGCGAGGCCCTCGATGGCCGGGATGTCCAGCGGCGACGGCAGGAACTCGACCACCGCGTCGAGCATGGGCTGAACGCCCTTGTTCTTGAACGCCGAACCGCACAGCACGGGGTTGGCCTTGCTGGCGATCGTGGAACGCCGGATGGCGGCCCTGATCTCGGCCTCGCTGAGCGTCACACCGTCGAGGTACTTGACCATGACCTCGTCGTCGACGTCGGCCAGGGTCTCGATCAGCTTCTCGCGCCACTCGGTCGCGGAGTCGACCAGCTCGGCCGGGATCTCCTCGATCGCGTAGTCGTCACCCTTCTGGGTCTCCCCACGCCAGGTGAGCGCGCGCATGCCGATCAGGTCGACGACGCCGATGTGGTCGCCCTCGAGGCCGATCGGGATCTGCAGCACGAGCGGCGTCGCGTTCAGCCGGTCGATCATCATCTGCACGCAGCGGAAGAAGTCCGCGCCGGTGCGGTCCAGCTTGTTGACGAAGCACATGCGCGGGACGTTGTACTTGTCGGCCTGCCGCCAGACGTTCTCGGTCTGCGGCTCGACGCCGGCCACACCGTCGTACACCGCGACGGCACCATCCAGAACACGAAGCGACCGCTCCACCTCGACCGTGAAGTCGACGTGGCCCGGCGTGTCGATGATCTGGATCGTGTGACCCTTCCACTCGCACTTGGTGGCGGCGGAGGTGATCGTGATCCCGCGTTCCTGCTCCTGCTCCATCCAGTCCATGACGGCAGCGCCCTCGTGGACCTCACCGATCTTGTACGTGATGCCGGTGTAGAACAGGATGCGCTCGGTCGTCGTGGTCTTACCAGCGTCGATGTGCGCCATGATGCCGATGTTGCGTACGTTGGCGAGCGCGTCTGCGGCGGCCACTTCAATCCCTCTTCGTCTTCGTCGTCGTCAGGTGGTGGTTGACTACCACCGGTAGTGCGCGAAGGCCTTGTTGGACTCCGCCATCTTGTGGGTGTCCTCGCGACGCTTCACCGCGGCGCCGAGGCCATTGCTGGCGTCCAGCAGCTCGTTCTGCAGCCGCTCGATCATGGTCTTCTCGCGGCGGGCCTTGGAGTACTGAACCAGCCAGCGCAGGCCCAGGGTGGTCTGCCGAGGGGTACGAACCTCGACCGGCACCTGGTAGGTCGCGCCACCGACGCGGCGGCTGCGGACCTCGAGGGTCGGCTTGACGTTGTCCATGGCGCGCTTGAGCGTCACCACGGGGTCGGTGCCGTTCTTCTCCCGGCAGCCCTCGAGAGCGCCGTAGACGATGCGCTCGGCGAGCGCACGCTTGCCGGCGACCAGGATCTTGTTCACCAGCTGGGTGACCAACGGCGAGTTGTACACCGGGTCAGCGACCACCGGGTGGCGCGGAGCGGGGCCCTTACGAGGCATGTCAGCTCTTCTCCTTCTTCGCGCCGTAACGGCTGCGGGCCTGCTTGCGGTTGCGGACACCCTGGGTGTCCAGCGAACCACGGACGATCTTGTAGCGGACGCCCGGGAGGTCCTTCACACGACCGCCACGCACGAGCACGATCGAGTGCTCCTGCAGGTTGTGGCCGACGCCCGGGATGTACGCCGTCACCTCGATCTGGCTGCTCAGCTTCACACGAGCGACCTTGCGCAGCGCAGAGTTGGGCTTCTTGGGGGTGGTGGTGTAGACGCGCGTGCACACGCCGCGCCGCTGAGGGCTCCCCTTCAGCGCCGGCGTCTTGGTCTTGCTCGTCTTAGCCTGGCGGCCCTTTCGGACCAGCTGCTGGATCGTGGGCACCGGGTTTCTCCGCTCCCTTCGGCCGCATTCCTCACGGCCGCACCGTCTTCGTATGCGTTATGTGTCGAACGACCCGGGGGGATCGTCCGACACCCGCGGTCGGGCGTGTCGTCCGGCTCACGGTCCCGCCGCGCGTTGCGATAACGCGCGGCGAGTCTTGTTCTTGTTCGGGCGCCTGGCCCGAGCCGTGCTGCTGCCCCGGTCTTGCCTACGACTCTGGGCGCACGCACGACTTGCCCGGGCAAGCCCAGGCACGAGGAGGAAGATTACCCACCTCAGGCTCAGCGGTCAAAACGAACCCCGCCAGCCATGATGGATATCTCCGCACGGTCAAGTGTACCGGGTGTCCTGATTCCGCGAGCGGGCACCGTCAGGAGACTTGCACCAAGAGGGAGAACCCCAGGGCGAGCAGGGCTATTCCCACGCCCGTGGCGCCACAGGAAATGCCCGCGATGGCCTGGCCGCGGCCGGTGAAACGAAGCATGCCATCGCGCCCTGACCTGCGGATCTGTCGGCTGGCGACCAGCCCGACGGCCACCGCGCCGCCGCCGATCAGCACGGCCAGCAGGGTGAACGCCCCGGCCACCAGCCCGCCCCAGCCCGCGGACGCGCCGGCCGAGCCGAAGCAGAAGACCAGCAGCGAGACGACGATCGAACCGATGCCGGCGATCATCGCGCCGGTCGCCTGTCCGGAGACCACCGGGGGCACCTGGATCTGAACCAGTCCGTACTCGGTGCCGCCGACCGGATCGATGCGGGCCGGCTGCCAGCGACCGTCCTCAGGCGGAGGCGGCGGGCCCGGCGGCCCCTGCGGCGGCCCAGCTTGAGGGTAAGGATGGCCCGGGTACGTCATACCCCAAGCTTGTCACCCGAACGTGAGAGGGCGCAGCCCGCCTCAGTCGGTCGTGGTGTCGAAGTCTTGCCCGCCCGGACCGGCCAGGTGGAGCAGGCCGACGATGACCGCCACGACCAGGGCCGTGAGGGCCAGCACGATGCCCGCCCAGGCCAGTCCGCGGCCGCGGCGCACCCACTTGTTGCCGGTCAGGTAGCCCGCCGCGGCGAACTGCTGGCGATGCGTCTGCCGGGCCATCACGAGCGCGATCGTGGCCGGGATCACCCCACCGACCAGCGGACCGGTGATCAGCGCGGTCAGGCCGAGCGCGAAGACCGCGCGGGCCTTGGTGGACGACGCCGGTTCCGGGTCCATCGGGTGCCGGGTGGGCACGGCGGCGGGAAGTGTCACGTACCCATTAAAGCCCGGAGGGCGGCCACGCTCACACGTGGCCGCCCTCCGGTATCGATCAGACCTAGCGGTACGACCCGAAATCGAAGTCGTCCAGCGGCACAGCCTGCCCGCTGGCCGGCCCGAAGCCGTAGTCGGTCTCCGGGTACCCGGTCATCGAGTACACCTTGGCCTTGGCCTCCTCGGTCGGCTCGACCCGGATGTTGCGGTACTTGCTGATGCCCGTACCGGCCGGGATGAGCTTGCCGATGATGACGTTCTCCTTGAGGCCCACCAGCGAGTCGCTGCGCGAGTTGATCGCAGCGTCGGTGAGCACCCGGGTGGTCTCCTGGAAGGAGGCCGCCGAGAGCCAGGAGTCGGTCGCCAACGAGGCCTTGGTGATACCCATGAGCACCGGACGACCGGCGGCGGGCTCGCCACCCTCGCCGACGATCCGGCGGTTCTCCGACTCGAAGAGCGCCCGGTCGACCAGGATGCCCGGCAGGAACTCCGCGGCGCCCGAGTCGATGACCGTGACCCGCTTGAGCATCTGGCGGATGATGATCTCGATGTGCTTGTCGTGGATGAGCACACCCTGCGAGCGGTAGACCTCCTGGACCTCCTGGGTCAGGTGGACCTGGACCGCCCGCGGACCCATGATCCGCAGAAGCTCGTGCGGGTCGATGGTGCCCTCGGTCAGCTTCTCGCCGACGCCGACGTGCTCGCCGTCGTGGTACCGCAGCTTGACGCGCTTCGAGATCTTGTCGTACACGATCTCTTCGCTGCCGTCGTCCGGGACAACCACGATCTTGCGGGACCGCTCGCCGTCCTCGATCCGCACGCGGCCCGGGGTGTCGGCGATGGGCGCCTTGCCCTTGGGCACACGGGCCTCGAAGATCTCCTGGACCCGCGGCAGACCCTGGGTGATGTCCTCACCCGCGACACCACCGGTGTGGAAGGTACGCATCGTCAGCTGCGTGCCCGGCTCACCGATGGACTGGGCCGCGATGATGCCGACCGCCTCGCCGATGTCGACCGCCTTGCCGGTCGGCAGCGAACGGCCGTAGCAGGCCGCGCAGACGCCCAGCTTGGACTCGCAGGTCAGGACGCTGCGTACCCGCACCGTCTCGGTACCCACCGCCACCAGCTTGTCGACCAGGATCGAGTTGAGATCCTCGCCCCGGGCGACCACCACGTTGCCGTCGGCATCGGTGATGTCGTCGGCGATGGTCCGCGCGTGGATGCCGGTCTCGGCGTGCGTGTCGAGCTCGAGCTCGCCCGCCTGGTTCCGGCTCAGCACCGTCATCGGGATCGCCCGGTCGGTGCCGCAGTCCTCCTCGCGGATGATGACGTCCTGCGACACGTCCACCAGACGCCGGGTCAGGTAACCCGAGTCAGCGGTACGCAGCGCGGTGTCGGCCAGACCCTTCCGTGCGCCGTGCGTGGAGATGAAGTACTCCAGCACGGTCAGACCCTCGCGGTACGACGACGTGATCGGCCGCGGGATGATCTCGCCCTTGGGGTTGGCCACCAGACCACGGATCGCGGCGATCTGCCGGAGCTGGAGGAGGTTACCGCGGGCGCCGGAGTTGATCATCACCCAGAGCGGGTTCTCCTGCGGCAGCGCGGTCTCCATCTCCTTGGAGATCTCGTTGGTCGCCTTGGTCCAGATCTCGATGAGCTCGCCGCGACGCTCCTCGGCGGTCATCAGGCCACGCTGGTACTGCTTGTCGATCCGGTCGGCCTCGGTCTGGTACTTGGCCAGGATCTCCGGCTTGCGCGGGGGCCCGATGACGTCGCCCATGCCGATCGTCACGCCGGACCAGGTGGCCCAGTGGAAGCCGGCCTCCTTGAGCGCGTCCAGGGTCGCGGCCAGCGCGACCTTGGGGAAGCGCTCGGCGAGGTCGTTGACGATCGCCGACAGCTGACCCTTGCGGATCTCGTAGTTGACGTACCGGTAGCCCGGCGGCAGGGTCTCGTTGAAGATCACCCGGCCCAGCGTGGTCTCGACCAGCACCTGGTCGCCCGGCTGCCAGCCTTCCGGCTGCTCCCAGGCGGCGCCCTTGCCGTTGTCGACGCCGGCGACCTCCTGAAGGCGGATCTTCACCGGGGCCTGCAGGTGGAGCTCGCCGTTGTCGAACGCCATCCGCGCCTCGGCGTCCGAGCTGAACACCCGGCCCTCGCCCACGCCGCCCGGCGTGAGGTGGGTCAGGTAGTACAGCCCGATGATCATGTCCTGGGTGGGCATGGTCACCGGCTTGCCGTCGGCCGGCTTGAGGATGTTGTTCGACGAGAGCATCAGGATCCGGGCCTCGGCCTGCGCCTCGGCGGACAGCGGCACGTGCACCGCCATCTGGTCGCCGTCGAAGTCCGCGTTGAACGCGGTGCAGACCAGCGGGTGGATCTGGATCGCCTTGCCCTCGACCAGCTGCGGCTCGAAGGCCTGGATGCCCAGGCGGTGCAGGGTCGGCGCGCGGTTCAGCAGCACCGGGTGCTCGCTGATGACCTCTTCGAGGACGTCCCACACGACCGGACGCTGGCGCTCCACCATCCGCTTGGCCGACTTGATGTTCTGCGCGTGGTTCAGGTCGACCAGGCGCTTCATCACGAACGGCTTGAACAGCTCCAGGGCCATCTGCTTGGGCAGACCGCACTGGTGCAGCTTGAGCCGCGGGCCGACGACGATGACCGAACGGCCGGAGTAGTCGACGCGCTTGCCCAGCAGGTTCTGCCGGAACCGGCCCTGCTTGCCCTTGAGCATGTCGGACAGCGACTTCAGCGGACGGTTACCCGGGCCGGTGACCGGCCGGCCGCGGCGGCCGTTGTCGAACAGCGCGTCGACGGCCTCCTGCAGCATCCGCTTCTCGTTGTTCACGATGATCTCGGGCGCGCCCAGGTCGATCAGGCGCTTGAGCCGGTTGTTCCGGTTGATCACCCGGCGGTACAGGTCGTTCAGGTCGCTGGTCGCGAAGCGGCCACCGTCGAGCTGCACCATCGGGCGCAGGTCCGGCGGGATGACCGGGACGCAGTCGAGCACCATGCCCAGCGGCGAGTTGCGGGTGTTCAGGAACGCGGCGACGACCTTGAGCCGCTTCAGCGCACGGATCTTGCGCTGGCCCTTGCCGGTGCGGATGGTCTCCCGCAGCGACTCGGCCTCGGCGTCCAGGTCCATGTTCTGCAGCAGCGCCTTGATCGCCTCGGCGCCCATGCCGCCCTCGAAGTACTCGCCGAAGCGGTCCCGGAGCTCGCGGTAGAGCAGCTCGTCGGTGACCAGCTGCTTGGCGTCGAGCTTGCGGAAGGTGTCGAGCACCTCGTCGAGCCGGTCGATCTCACGCTGCGCCTTGTCACGGATCTGGCGCATCTCCCGCTCGCCGGCCTCCTTGACCTTGCGGCGGACGTCGGCCTTGGCGCCTTCGGCCTCCAGCTCGGACAGGTCCTGCTCGAGCTTGGCGGCGCGACCCTCGATCGTCGAGTCGCGGCTGTTCTCGGACTGCCGCTTCTCGGCGAAGATCTCGTTCTCGATCGTCGACAGATCGCGGTGACGCGCCTCGGCATCGACCTTGGTGACCACGTACGACGCGAAGTAGATGATCTTCTCGAGGTCCTTGGGCGCCAGGTCGAGCAGGTAGCCCAGCCGGCTCGGCACACCCTTGAAGTACCAGATGTGCGTGACCGACGCGGCCAGCTCGATGTGACCCATGCGCTCACGGCGGACCTTGGACCGGGTCACCTCGACGCCGCAGCGCTCACAGATGATGCCCTTGAACCGGACCCGCTTGTACTTGCCGCAGTAGCACTCCCAGTCCCGCTGCGGACCGAAGATCTTCTCGCAGAAGAGTCCGTCCTTCTCGGGCTTGAGCGTGCGGTAGTTGATCGTCTCGGGCTTCTTGACCTCGCCGTGCGACCACTGGCGGATGTCGTCAGCGGTAGCAAGGCCGATGCGCAACTCGTCGAAGAAGTTGACGTCGAGCACTTGGACTATCCCTCGTGTTTCGTTGCTCGGATAAATTCCAGGCCGGCGGGGCGGCGTCCGGCGGCCTCAGGCCACCGGACGCCGCACTCCGTCAGATCTCTTCGACGCTGCTGACGCCCTCGTTCGGGCGGCGGGACAGGTCGATGCCGAGTTCCTCCGCGGCCCGGAAGACCTCGTCGTCGGTCTCGCGCATCTCCAGGGCAACACCGTCGCTGGACAGCACCTCGACGTTGAGGCACAGCGACTGCAGCTCCTTGAGCAGCACCTTGAACGACTCCGGGATTCCCGGCTCCGGGATGTTCTCGCCCTTGACGATGGCCTCGTAGACCTTCACGCGGCCGAGCACGTCATCGGACTTGATGGTGAGCAGTTCCTGAAGCGCGTACGCCGCGCCGTAGGCCTGCATCGCCCAGCACTCCATCTCGCCGAACCGCTGTCCACCGAACTGCGCCTTACCACCCAGCGGCTGCTGCGTGATCATCGAGTACGGGCCGGTCGAGCGAGCGTGGATCTTGTCGTCGACCAGGTGGTTCAGCTTCAGGATGTACACGTAGCCGACCGCGATCGGGTCGGGCAGCGGCTCGCCGGAACGACCGTCGAACAGCTGCGCCTTGCCGTCGCCGTTGACCAGCCGCTTACCGTCGCGGTTGACCAGGGTCGACTCGAGGAGACCCTTGATCTCCTCCTCCTGGGCGCCGTCGAAGACCGGGGTGGCGACATTGCTGTCCTTCGGCGACTCGTGGGCCTCGATGGCCCGGAGCTGCCGCTTCCACTCCTCGTCCTCGCCCTCGACCGACCAGCCGGTCTTGGCGATCCACCCGAGGTGGGTCTCCAGGACCTGGCCGATGTTCATCCGGCTCGGCACGCCGAGCGGGTTGAGCACGATGTCGACCGGGGTGCCGTCCTCGAGGAACGGCATGTCCTCGACCGGCAGGATCTTCGAGATGACGCCCTTGTTGCCGTGGCGGCCGGCGAGCTTGTCGCCGTCCTGGATCTTGCGCTTCTGGGCCACGTAGACGCGGACCAGCTCGTTCACGCCCGGGGGCAGCTCGTCGCCGTCCTCGCGGGAGAACGTGCGGACGCCGATCACCGTGCCGGTCTCGCCGTGCGGAACCTTCAGCGAGGTGTCCCGGACCTCCCGGGCCTTCTCACCGAAGATGGCGCGCAGCAGCCGCTCCTCCGGGGTCAGCTCGGTCTCGCCCTTGGGCGTGACCTTGCCGACCAGGATGTCGCCGGGCACGACCTCGGCGCCGATCCGGATGATGCCGCGCTCGTCCAGGTCGGCGAGCATCTCCTCGCTGACGTTGGGGATGTCGCGGGTGATCTCCTCCGGACCCAGCTTGGTGTCGCGGGCGTCGACCTCGTGCTCCTCGATGTGGATCGAGGTGAGCACGTCCTGCTGCACGAGGCGCTGCGACAGGATGATCGCGTCCTCGTAGTTGTGGCCCTCCCAGCACATGAACGCGACGAGCAGGTTGCGGCCGAGGGCCATCTCCCCCTCGTCGGTGCACGGTCCGTCGGCGACGACCTGGCCGGCCTCGACCCGGTCACCCTCGAACACGACCGGCTTCTGGTTGACGCAGGAGCCGGCGTTGCTGCGGCGGAACTTGTGCAGCAGGTAGGTGCGGCGGTGGCCGTCGTCCTGGTGCACCGTCACGTAGTCGGCGCACAGGTCTTCCACCACGCCGCCGACCTCGGCGACGACCACGTCACCGGCGTCGACCGCCGCGCGGTACTCCATGCCCGTACCCACCAGCGGCGACTCCGCCTTGACCAGCGGGACCGCCTGACGCTGCATGTTCGCACCCATCAGGGCGCGGTTGGCGTCGTCGTGCTCGAGGAACGGGATCATCGCGGTGGCGACCGAGGTCATCTGCCGCGGCGACACGTCCATGTAGTCGACCTCCGTGCCCGGCACGTAGTCGACCTCACCGCCCTTCCGGCGGACCAGGACGCGGTCGTCGGCGAAGGTGCCGTCGCTCTTCAGCGTGGCGTTCGCCTGCGCCTTGATGAACCGGTCTTCCTCGTCGGCGGTGAGGTAGTCGACGTGGTCGGTGACCGTTCCGCCGTCCACCCGCCGGTACGGGGTCTCGATGAATCCGAACGGGTTCACCCGCGCGAACGTCGAGAGCGCACCGATCAGGCCGATGTTCGGGCCTTCCGGGGTCTCGATCGGGCACATCCGGCCATAGTGGGACGGGTGGACGTCACGGACCTCGAAGCCCGCCCGCTCACGGGACAGACCGCCCGGGCCGAGCGCGCTCAGCCGGCGCCGGTGGGTCAGGCCCGCCAGCGGGTTGGTCTGGTCCATGAACTGCGAGAGCTGCGACGTGCCGAAGAACTCCTTGATCGCCGCCACGACCGGGCGGATGTTGATCAGGGTCTGCGGCGTGATCGCCTCGACGTCCTGGGTGGTCATCCGCTCACGGACGACGCGCTCCATCCGGGACAGGCCCACGCGGACCTGGTTCTGGATGAGCTCGCCGACGGTGCGCAGGCGACGGTTGCCGAAGTGGTCGATGTCGTCGGCCTCGTAGCCCTCCTCACCGGCGTGCAGCCGGCAGAGGTAGTCCACGGTCTTGACGATGTCTTCCTCGGACAGCGTGCCCCGGACGATCGGGACGTCGATCTCGAGCTTCTTGTTGAACTTGTAACGGCCGACCTTGGCGACGTCGTACCTCTTCGGGTTGAAGAAGAGGTTGTCGAGCAGGGTCTGCGCGTTCTCCCTGGTCGGGGGCTCGCCAGGGCGGAGCTTGCGGTAGATGTCGAGCAGAGCCTCGTCCTGCCCGGCGATGTGGTCCTTCTCCAGCGTCGTCATGAGCAGCTCGGACCAGCCGAACCGCTCGCGGATCTGCTCCGCGGACCAACCGATCGCCTTGAGCAGGACGGTGACGGCCTGCCGGCGCTTGCGGTCGATCCGGACGCCGACCGTGTCGCGCTTGTCGATGTCGAACTCGAGCCAGGCACCCCGGCTCGGGATGACCTTCACGCTCGACAGGTCGCGGTCGGAGGTCTTGTCCGGCTCCTTGGTGAAGTAGACACCGGGAGAACGGACGAGCTGACTCACCACGACGCGCTCGGTGCCGTTGATGACGAACGTCCCCTTGGGGGTCATCATCGGGAAGTCACCCATGAACACCGTCTGGCTCTTGATCTCGCCAGTGGTGTTGTTGGTGAACTCCGCGGTCACGAACAGTGGCGCGCAGTAGGTCAGGTCCTTCTCCTTGCACTCCTCGATAGAGGCCTTGACCTCGTCGAAGCGGGGCGCCGAGAAGGACAGCGACATGGTGCCGGAGAAGTCCTCAATGGGACTGATCTCTTCAAGGATCTCTGCGAGGCCCGAGTGGGCGTGCGGGTCGTCCGTCGATCGGGCCTGCCAGGCCTCGTTGCCCACCAGCCAGTCGAATGACTCGGTCTGGATGGCCAGGAGGTTGGGAACCTCAAGTTGCTCGGTGATCCTGCCGAAAGAGATACGGCGGGGAGCGTAGGCGCTCGACGTACGGCTGGTCTTCGCAGGGCGGGAAGCTGCCAAGATGCGTCCTTCCGAGGACCGGTGCTGCTGATGCGGCTTTGAGCTGCGGGTGTCTGCGTGCACTCCAATGGACCCCCCGGCAACTATCCAGATGGATATGCCGGCAGGGATCCAGGCAGAAGGCAGCGCAAACTAGCAGTGTAGCCGCTCGGCCAACCGCTGTCCAGCCCCAACCTCAGGACGCTGCGGAGCGTGCCTCCCGGGGCCTCCGACCTGCGGTTCTTTGGTCGGTGCCACTCCAGGGGCCGCTCGGAACGCGAGCGTTTGTCCCTCGGTGCCCGGATGGAACCCGTTGTCTCCGAGTTACCCATCGGTGGGCGGTCGCAAGCGCGGAACTTGCTGATAGTCAGCGTGCCCGTCGTCGGACACTCAGTCAAGGGTTGCGCCGCGTGCCGTCGTCCATCGGACGCGGCATAGCGACCATAGCGCACGATTGGTGGATCTTGCGGTGGTTTGCCACAGCCCTGTCGGCCAGGGCTTTCACCTGGGAAAAGACGGTGGCGGAGACCCCTGAGGGTCCCCGCCACCGCGAGCCTGGGGCTCAGATCACTTGAGGGTGACCTTGGCGCCCTCGCCCTCGAGCTTGGCCTTGGCCTCCTCGGCCTTCTCCTTGTTGACGCCCTCGAGGATCGCCTTGGGGGCGGCCTCGACGGTGTCCTTGGCCTCCTTGAGGCCCAGGCCGGTCAGCTCGCGCACGACCTTGATGACCTGGATCTTCTTGCCGCCGTCGGCCTCGAGGACGACGTCGAAGGAGTCCTTCTCGGCCTCGGCCTCGGGGGCCGCACCGGCCGGGCCGGCCGCCGCGATGGCAACCGGCGCCGCGGCGGTGACCTCGAAGGTCGTCTCGAACTGCTTGACGAACTCGGACAGCTCGATCAGCGTCATCTCCTTGAACGCGTCGAGCAGCTCGTCGGTGCTGAGCTTCGCCATGTCTGGCAACCTTTCGTTGTTTCTGGTCTGTGGTGGTCTGTCCGCGCGACGGGCCTAGCCCTCGGCGGAACCGTCCTTCTCGCGCTTCTCCTGCAGGGCCGCGGCAAGCCGCGCGACCTGCGACAACGGCGCCTGGAACAGGCCCGCCGCCTTGGTCAGGTTGCCCAACATGGCGCCGGCCAGCTTGGCCAGCAGCACCTCACGGGACTCGAGGTCGGCGATCTTGCTGACCTCGTCGGCCGAGATGGCCTTGCCCTCGAAGACGCCGCCCTTGATCACCATGGCGGGGTGGGTCTTGGCGAAAGCCCGGAGGCCCTTGGCCGCCTCGACCGGGTCACCCTCCACGAAGGCGAGCGCGGTAGGACCGGTGAACAGCGCGTCAAGGCCCTCGATGCCCGCGTCTGAAGCGGCACGCTTCGCGAGCGTGTTCTTCGACACGGAGTACTTGGTCTGCGTGCCGAGCGAGCGCCGCAGCTCCGTCAGCTCCGCGACGGTGAGGCCGCGGTACTCGGTCAGCAGCGTCGCCGACGAGCTCCGGAACTGCTCCGTGAGCTCAGCGACAGCGGTGGCCTTGTCGGCCCGGACCGGCTTGTCCGCCATGTCCCTCCTCTCAATGCTCGAAACGCTGATCGGTTCCGAACATGAGAAACGCCCCGGGCGCAGGGCCACGGGGCGGTATCGGGCGCTTTTCAAGGCGGCCGGGCGCATCCGTTCGCTCCCTGCGCGGGCCGCCCGCATGTGCGGGACTTTCGACCGCGGCGTCCGTCGTCAAACGGGCACTGCGGCGACCAGCGGTCTTTGGGTGGAACTTCGCAGGCAACAGTACGCGTCCCGCCCGTCACGTCCAAATCGCGACCTCCCGCCCGGCCCGCGACCTACGTCACGGTGCCGGCCGGGTGCCGCGCCCACCTCGGTGGTGGGTGGGTTGCGCGCGCCGACGTGTTGCCGCCTCCCCCACCCCGGCACTGGGTGGGTCGGACGGTAGCGGGTCGAGGCGGTGATCTTGGCGGGCTGTCCACAGGGAGCGGGACTGTGGATAACCGGGGGGAATCAGGCGCGGCGGGATCTCAGGCGCGAATAGCCGGCGAGGACGACCAGGCACCAGGTCAGGGACCAGGCCGCGAGGAAGGCGTAGCGGCCGGCGCCGGGGAGGGTGTCGGCGTTGAGAGCGCGGGCCACGGCCATGACCGGCGGGACCAGCCAGGGCGCGATCGAGTGGGACAGACCGAAGATGATCGTCAGGATGGCCCCGCCGACCAGGATCAGCAGGCCCTTGGCCAGGCTGCCGGCCACCACTCGGCTGGACAGGGCGCCGAGGGCCAGGGCGGCGGCCAGGGCGAGCAGATGCGCTACGACGCCGAGCAGGATGCCGCCCAGCAGGTCCGGGCCCTGGATGGCGCCGACCAGCAGCGGAGCGGCCATCGCGAAGAGGCAGAGGACGAGGCCGCACAGGGCGGCGGCGAGCAGGCCGGCCAGGGCCTCACGGCGGGCGCCGACGACGATGCGGGCCAGGCGGCGCTGCACGTCGGGCTCGGTGTCCAGGACCAGCTTGACCATCCACGCCAGCACCGGGAAGAAGACCGTGGCGGAGTAGCCGTAGGCGGGGGCGGCCTCGGACGCGCCGCCGCCGTAGAGCACGCCGAGGACGGCCAGGGCGAGGATCGCCGGCGCCGCGATGCGGCCGCTGCCGAGGAAGGCGGTCACGCGCATGCGTACCAGTGCGGTCATCGCTTTCCCTCCGCGCGTACCCCCAGCACACGGTGACCGGAATCGCGCAGCTCAGCCATGGTCTGGTCGGCGTGCGCGCGGCGGGCGACGACCTCGATGACCACCTCGTCATCGTCGTCGTCCGGCTCGGGGTCGGGCTCGCCGGGCCGCACCCGGCCCTCGGCGACCGTCCAGCGGATCGCGTCGGGCAGCCGGGCGATCTCACCGCGGTGGTCGCTGACCAGCACCGCTCCCCCGGCCGCGGTCACCTCGGCGACGATCTCGGGGATCAGCTCGCGGGCCACCGCGTCGAGGCCCTCCCACGGCTCGTCCAGAACGAGCAGACCGGGACGCAGCAGCAGCGCCTGGACGACGCCGACCTTCTGCGCGGTGCCCTTGGAGAGGTCGGCGAGCCGGGTGTGCCGGTGCTCGGCGAACCTCAGGCGCTCGAACCACTCGTCGACGCCGGAGCCGCCGCGGATCTCGGCCATCCGGCGCAGGTACTGCTCGGCGGTGAACGGCTGGTCGGCGGGGAACCGCTCGGGCACCCAGCCGACCACGGCGGGACGGTCGGTCACCCGGCCCTGGACCGGGCTCAGCACACCGGCCGCGAGCTGGAGCAACGTGGACTTGCCGGCGCCGTTGCGGCCCAGGACGACGACCGTCTCACCGGGATTGATCACCGCGTCGACCTCGGCCAGCGTCCACTCGGCCCGCCGGCCGTACCGGAACCACACCCCGTCGAAACGCACGGCCGGAAGCCTGCCACAACAGAAAGACCCCCGGGAATCCCCGGGGGTCTTTTCTCAGACGATCGTCAGGCGGCCGCGTTCTCGCGGAGGCCCTTGACCACCTTCGGGTCGACCGGGACGCCCGGGCCCATGGTGGTGGCGACGGTGACCTTCCGGAGGTAGGTGCCCTTGGCCGCGGACGGCTTGGCCCGCAGGACCTCCTCGAGCACCGCACCGTAGTTCTCGACCAGCTGCTCGGCGCTGAACGACGCCTTGCCGATGATCAGGTGCAGGTTCGAGTGCTTGTCGACCCGGAAGGTGATCTTGCCGCCCTTGATATCGGAGACGGCCTTGGTCACGTCCATGGTGACGGTGCCGGTCTTCGGGTTCGGCATCAGGCCACGCGGGCCGAGGATGCGGGCGATACGGCCGATCTTGGCCATCTGGTCCGGCGTCGCGATCGCGGCGTCGAAGTCGAGCCAGCCACCCTGGATCCGGGCGACGAGTTCGTCGGTGCCGACCTCGTCGGCGCCGGCCGCGACGGCCTCCTCGGCCTTGGCGCCCTGGGCGAAGACGATCACCCGGGCGGTCTTGCCGGTGCCGTGCGGCAGGTTGACGACGCCGCGGACCATCTGGTCGGCCTTACGCGGGTCGACACCGAGGCGCATGGCGACCTCGACGGTGGCGTCGAACTTGGTGGACGTGCCCTCCTTGGCCAGGGCGATGGCCTCGGCGGGCTCGTAGAGCTTGGAGAGGTCGATCTTCTCGGCCGCCTTGCGGTAGCCCTTGCTGCGCTGCATTTCCGTTAACTCCTGTGGTAGTTGGCGGGGCGGCGCCGTTCGCCGCCCCTCCCACGCGAACTCAGATCTTGGCGACCTGGTTGAAGTTCAGCTCGACCGGCGTCTCCCGGCCGAAGATGGAGACCAGCACCTTGAGCTTCTGCTGGTCGGCGTTGATCTCGCTGATCGAGGCCGGCAGGGAGGCGAACGCGCCGTCGGTCACCGTGACCGAGTCGCCCACCTCGAAGTCGAGCACCTTGATCTCGGGCTTCGCCTTCTTCTCCTCCTGCTCGACGGCCGGTGCGAGCCACTTGAGCACCTCGTCGAGCGAGAGCGGCGCCGGCCGGTCGACCCGGTCGGTGGCGCCCACGAAGCCGGTGACCCCGGGGGTGTTGCGCACGCAGGAGTAGGACTCCGGCGTCAGGTCCATGCGGACCAGGATGTAGCCGGGGAACACCTTGTTCTGCACCTGGAGGCGCTTGCCGTTCTTGACCTCGACCTCTTCGCGGGTCGGCACCTCGACCTGGAAGATGAAATCCTCCATGTCGAGGCTGGTGATGCGGGTCTCGAGGTTGGTCTTGACCTTGTTCTCGTAACCGGCGTACGAGTGCACCACATACCAGTCGCCGGGCGCGTACCGCAGCTTCTGCCGCAGTTCCGCGACCGGGTCGAAGTCTTCGTCGTCTTCCGTCGGGGCGGGGTCGTCGCCCGTCGAGGCTTCGGCGTCCGCCGGGACGTCATCGCCCGTCGAGGCGTCGTCGCCCGTCGGAGCGTCATCGCCCGTCGAGGCATCTTCGTCCGCCGTGGCGGCAGGGGCGGCGCTGGCGGCCTCGACCGACTCGTCGCTCGCCGCCGTTGCCACCGCGGACTGCTTGCCCGTGGTCTCGGCGGTCTCGTCGTCGTACTCAGGCACGCTCGCTCACTTCCACTAAGTGCTAGTTGCCGAAGGCGAAGAGGATGCCCTTGGCGAACAGAAAGTCCAGTCCGGCGACGATCGCGGTCATCACGACGACGAAAGCGATCACGACGCCCGTATAGGTCAGCAGCTCCTTGCGCGTCGGCCAGATGACCTTACGCAGCTCGCTGACGACCTCGCGGAAGAAACCACCGATGCGGCCGAAGAAGCCGCCGCGGCGGACATCCTTCTTCTTCGAGGTCGGGCTGTCCGAGTTGGCCTTGCGCTCCTTGACGGCGGTGCCGCCACGGGAGACCGGCTCGTCATCGATCTCATCGTCCTCGACGTCATCGTCGACGATCTCGTCCCGGAGTTCGTCCTCGGGGCGGTCGTCGGCCGGATCGTCGCCGGGTCGCTTCCTCTCGGCCACTTCGCCCTCTTCCGTCGGTTGGTGGGGTGGGCTACGCGCTGACCACCGGTGCCGACGGTCGGCGCGTCGCTCGGGTTGTCGCAGGGGTGACAGGACTTGAACCTGCAGCCTGCGGTTTTGGAGACCGCTGCTCTGCCAATTGAGCTACACCCCTGTGCGGGTCCTGCAAACCCGCCCGCCGGACAGGCGCACGAGAGAAGCAGGGGTCACTTACCCCACGGCGCACCAGTGTACGGGTACCCCGCCTGGTTGCCCAACCCGCCCCTACTTCTTACGGATCGTGGCCTGCGCCAGTTTGAGCACCGTCTCGCCGTTGCAGGTGGCAGTGACGGCGATCGTGGTGCGGCCCTCGTCGTCGGTGCTCTTGACCCGGCCGGTGAACACCACCTCGGCGCCCTCGTCGTCATCGGGCACCGGGACCGGGCGGCTGAACCGGACGCTGAAGTCCTCGACCGCGTCGGCCGCGCCCGCCCAGGCGGTCACCGCCCGGCCGGCCAGGGCCATCGTGAACATCCCGTGGGCGATCACCCCGGGCAGACCCACGTGGCGGGCCAGCCGGTCACTCCAGTGGATCACGTTGAAGTCGCCCGAGGCGCCGCAGTAGCGGACCAGGTCGGCCCGGGTGATCCGGAACGTCTGGGGCGGGAACTGGTCGCTCACTGCTCGGCCCCTCGCTGCACCAGCTTGGACCAGCCGGTGACGACGGGCTCGCCGGCCTCGGTGGTGACGTCGGTGCGGGTGGTGATGAAGTGGTGGCCGCCGCGCTCGAGGATCTCTTCGACCGTGTTGACGCAGACCAGGGTGTCGCCGGCCACGATCGGGCGGGCGAACGTGAAGCGCTGGTCGCCGTGCACCACACGGGAGTAGTCGAGCCCGAGGTCGGGGTCGTCGATGATCTGGCGGCTGGCCTTCATCGTCACCACGGTCGGGAAGGTCGGCGGGGCGACCACGTCGGCGTAGCCGGCCGTGCGCGCAGCCTCGGGATCATGGTGCAACGCGTCGGTCGCGCCGATCGCCGTGGCGAACTCGCGGATCTTCTCGCGGCCGACGAGGTAGACATCGGTGGGCGGCCACGAGCGGCCGATAAAGGAAGTATTTATTCGTTTGTTGGGTGGTGGTGGGGCTGCGGATGGTTGATCCAAGGGCATGCCTAGAAACTACTCTGCGGCGGCCCGCTGAACCGGACCGCCGCAGGGCGTTGAAGCTGGATGCTGAAGGTCAGCGGGTTTCGCGGTGCAGGGTGTGCTTACCGTCCCGGGGGCAGAACTTCTTCAGCTCGATGCGGTCCGGGTCGTTGCGGCGGTTCTTACGGGTGATGTAGTTCCGCTCCTTGCACTCCGTACACGCCAAAGTGATCTTCGGACGGACGTCGGTCGCCTTGGCCACGGCGGGGTGCCTTCCTGCTAAAAGCTGAATTTAACGACGCTCCAGCGTAACGGCTGGGGTCGCCAACATGCAAAACCGTGCAGTAGCGGTGGCCGGACTTGAACCGGCGACACAGCGATTATGAGCCGCTTGCTCTGCCATCTGAGCTACACCGCCGAGCCAGGCTCATAGCCCGTGAGAGCTGGGCCCGGTTGGAGCCCCCTTACGGAATCGAACCGTAGACCTTCTCCTTACCATGGAGACGCTCTGCCGACTGAGCTAAGGGGGCGCGCACGAACTCTCTTGTTGCGCAGGGAGTAGCTTACACGGCCGCCAGGCCTCGGTGAAACCGGATACCCGATCGAGCATCCGCCCAGGTCAGGGCCTCGTCAGATGACTGCCCGGAGGCGACGAACCTCACCGGTCGGCGTGGACTCGGGCTCGGTCTGGGCGCTGAACCAGGCCTCGAGACGCTCGTACGGCAGCGGCCGGCTGAAGAGGTAACCCTGGCCGATCTCGCACCCCATCTCTTCCAGCAGATCGAGGGTCAGCTCGCTCTCCACGCCCTCGGCGACCACGGTGAGGCGGAACTCACGAGCGAGGCTGATCACGGCCCGCACGATGGCCAGATCGCCGCTGTCGGTCGCCATTCCCTGCACGAAGGAGTCGTCGATCTTCACCTCGTGCACGGGCAGCTGGCGGAGATAGGACAGCGAGGACGCGCCGGTGCCGAAATCGTCGACGGAGAGGCGTACCCCCAGATCTCGCAGTTGATAGAGGACCGGCAGGGTGCGCTCGATGTCGCCCAGCATGCCCGGCTCGGAGATCTCGAAGGTGACCTGCTCGGCCGCCACGTGATGGTGCTTGAGCAGCTCGTGGACGGAGTTGGGGAAGCGCGGGTCGAGCAGGGTACGGGCCGAGAGGTTGACCGCGATGGCCAGCGGCCGATCGGCGTCCTGCCACTGCCGGCAGCGCCGCAGGCCCTCGGTGAGCACCACCTCAGTGAGCCGGGACAGCTGTCCGGTGTGTTCGGCCACCGCGATGAAGTCTTCCGGCGCCACCTCGCCGTGGGCCGGATGGTTCCAGCGGGCCAGACACTCCACACCGACCAGATGGCGGTCGCCGATCGTGACCTTGGGCTGGAAGTAGACCTCGAGCTCGCCGTCCTCCAGCGCCTTGCGCAGCTCGCCGGCCAGGCCGAGGCGGCGGACCGCCCGCGACTCCAGGGCCGGGTGGAACAGCTGGACGCCGTACGGAACCAGCTTGGCCGCGTTGGCCGCCAGCTCGGCCCGGCGCAGCAGGGCCTCGGGGTCGTCGCCGTGGTCGGGCTGCACCGCGACCCCGACCGCGGTGTCCACGTCGAGCGTGAGCGTGCCCACGACCATCGGGCCGCGCAGCTGCTCACGCATCTGGGTGGCCAGCTGGACGGTCGCCTCGGTGCTCTCCGAGCGCATCGTCACCACGAACTCGTCGCCGCCGATCCGGCCGACCAGCGAGCCCGGCCCGGCGATGGCGAGCAGCCGCTTGGCCACCTCGGTCAGCAGCTTGTCGCCGGCGGCGTGGCCCATCGACTCGTTGACGTCACGCAGACCGTCCACGTCGAACGCGAGGACCGCGACCACCTCGCCGGGCGCCCGCACCTTGACCGACTCGGCCAGCGCGTCGGTCAGCCGGCGGCGGTTGGGCAGCGAGGTCAGCCGGTCGTGGTAGGCGTCGTAGCGCAGCCGGTCGACCAGGCGGCTGTTCTCGACCGCCACCGCGACATGCGCGGCCACCGTCTCCATCACCCGGACGTCGGCGGCGCGGTAGGTGAGCTGGCTGCCCAGCCGGTTGACCACCTCGAGCGTGCCGATCGTCACCTGGCCGGAACGCAGCGGCACGATCAGCAGGTCTTTCAGCCCGGCCTCGCGGGCCAGCAGGCGAAGGTCCTCGGACTCGCCGAACCGGTCGCCGACCCCCACCGCGTGTTGCGTGGCGATCGCCCGGTCGCGCACCTCGGCCGGGGTCGGTGAGATGTCCAGCAGACCGGCGTCGTCCACCCGGGCGGTGAGCAGCACCTCGGGGTGCCGGCCCTGGGCGGGCAGCCAGAGGGTCGCGTACTCCGATCGCATGAGCCCGCGCACCCGGTCGAGCAGCACGTCTTCCAGGCCGTCGCCGGCGCCGCGCTCGCGGACGGCCAGGGTCAGCTCGTAGACGTCGGCGAGCGTGCGGTGCTGCCGGAAGAACTCGGCGAACGAGCGCAGCACCACGAACAGCGCCGCGATCAGCGCCGCCAGCAGGACGGCCGCCCACGGCGAGGCGTTCAGCACGATCAGGAAGATCAGGCCGACCACGGTGTTGGCCGCGGTGGTGATCAGCATGGCGGTGCCGGTGCTCAGCGTCTCTTGCGCCGACCGCCGGCCCTGCAGGATGGAGATCACCCCGCCGAGGGCGAGCAGGCTGAGGACGGCGCTGGCCAGCACGGCCGCGAACAGCGTGCCCCAGGTGCCCGGGCCCGCGTCGGTGATCGGCGGCAGCACCTCGATGACCAGCACCGCCGCCGACGTGGCGGCGGCGGCCTTGGCCACGTTGAAACACAGCTTGATCGGGTCGAGTCGCTGGTAGAGCAGCACGGCCATGGTGGCCAGCGCGCTGACCAGGATCACCATCACCGGCGGCAGGAAGAACAGCGAGAGCACCAAGGGGATCTCGGTGACCACGACCGTGACGCCCTGCCGGTGGACGACCACCGTGAAGACGCTGAAGTTGGCGATCGTCAGGAAGACGAACGCGATCAGCCCGCCCAACCAGGAATGGAACCAGCCTGGCTCTTTCACCCAGTAGGCGACGACAACCAGCAAGGCGAAGAAGGCGAGAGGATTGGTTATCAGCCACGCGTATTGCGGCGATCGCCGCGGCGCGGGTCGACCGGCCATCTCACCCCCTCAATCTGTTCCACCGCTGAGGTCCACAGGTGAGGCTGGGACCTCAGGTCCAGATGACCTCGCCCTGGGTGGAGAGAACCGTGACTGTCGGTTCGGGGGCCGCGCTGGCGGCCGACGCGCTTGCCGCGCCGATGCCCCCGAACACGGCGGCGAGCACGAACGCGAAGCCGGCGAGGCGGCTCAGCTTCCTTGCGGACATCTAGGACTCCCGGGCGAAGAGTTGGTTCCGTTGGGGGGTGTGATGATGGTGCCACACACGATGTGCGTCGAACATCGTCCTTCGGTGGGTCAGGACCGCACATACCGAAATCCTGGCTGAACGGCTGAGTTACTTACGAAACTCACGCCCGCAGTATTGAGAGCTTTGAGTCCGATTTAACGGGATACGTGAGGCCAATTCACACGCCTGCGTCAGGTCTTCTTGACGTCAGGACGCCTTGACGCTTGAGTGGTCCCATGAGTACTCCCGACGAACTCGAACGCGGTCACACGCTCTCCACCGCCACAACGCGTTACGACGAGCTGAGGATGCGGGAAGCGCTCGCCGCAATGGACAACGACGGCGAGTCGCCACTGTCCAAGGACGAGTCACTGGAGCTGCTCGCGCTCAGCGAGGTCGTCATTCGCAAGGCCGGGTACGGGCGGCAGGCCATGGTGCGCAGTGCCCGCGCGGCCGGCGCCACCTGGACGCAGATCGGCGCCGCGCTCGGCAGCAGCAAACAGGCGGCGTGGGAGGCGCACAACCGCTGGATCGAGGAGCAGACCCGCCAGCACGAGCTCTCCGGGTACGAAGGGTTCGACCCGGGCGAGGCCCAGACGGCCCGCGGCCTGGCCGGCGAACCCGACTAGGGCAGGTCCTACACGGTCGCGGCCGGGCGCCCGGTGTTGCTGTAGGCGCTCCACGAACCCGGGTAGAGCCGGCCGACGCCCAGGCCGGCGTGCTCCATCGCGATCAGGTTGTGGCAGGCCGTCACGCCGGAACCGCAGTAGGAGATGACAGCGGCGCCGGCCTCGATCCCGGCCGCGGCGAAATTGCCACGGATCTCGTCCGCGCTCCGGAACCGGCCGTCCGCGCCGACATGGTCACGGCACGGGACATTCCGGGCGCCCGGGATGTGGCCGGCGCGGGGGTCGATCGGCTCGCTCTCGCCCCGGAACCGCTCGGGCGCACGCGCGTCGACCACCACGTTGCCGGTGTCGGCGGCCTCGTCGATCGTCGCCAGGCGATCGGCCGGCCAGGGCCGCGGAGCGAAGACCGCCGGGGCCCGGCCAGACGGTTCGGTCTCCAGACTCCCCTGGTACGCCGCCAGCCCGCCGTCGAGCAGCGCGGCCTCGTGGCCGGTGGCCCGGAGCATCCAGACCAGTCGGGCGGCCATCACGCCGCCGCTGTCGTCGTACGCGACAACCAGATCTTGATCGCCGACCCCGAGGGCGGACATCCGCGCGGCGAACACCTCCGGATCGGGCAGCGGATGGCGGCCCTCGGTCGGCGGCGCCCCGTGCGCGGCCAGGTCGTCGTCCACGTCCACGAAGATCGCGCCCGGCAGATGACCCCGGTCGTAGGCGTCCCGGCCCCGGCGGCCGTCCAGGTAGTAGCGGACGTCGGCGAACACCACCCGCTGGCCTTCTTGCTGGGCCGCCGCGAGATCGAGCACGGGAGGGATCATCGGGGCTCGTCGACCTCTTTCCGCTTCTTGGGGCGGTACTTCAGGATCGCCCACATCGCGAGGACCACCGCGAGAACCGCGGTGACGATGCCGGTCCGCTCCCCCGGCAACCTGGTGCCCGCCACGAGCAGGATCAGCGCCACCCCGAAGAGCAGGTGGTAGAGCCCCGCCTCACGGACGTTGCGGAAGGCGCGCGAGGTGCTGGCCGGAGCGCGCCCGGTGACCAGCACCTTCACCCCGAAGACGGCCAGGGCCAGACCGATCGCGCCACCGATGACGAGCGTCCACGTACTCGTGTCCATGGTCCGATTTTGCGGCCCCCGGCACCGATTTACCGGTAGTTGGTGAACTGGAGCGCGACGCCGAAGTCTTCCTGCTTGAGCAGGGCGATGACCGCCTGCAGATCGTCACGCTTCTTGCCGGTCACCCGGAGCTGATCACCCTGGATCTGCGCCTGGACACCCTTCGGCCCCTCGTCGCGGATCTTCTTGCTGATCAGCTTGGCCTTGTCCGACTCGATGCCCTCGATCACCTTGCAGTCGATCTTGTAGGTCTTCCCCGACTGCCGCGGCTCGCCGGCCTCCAGCGACTTCAGCGAGATGTTCCGCTTGACCAGCTTCTCCTTGAAGACGTCCAGGGCGGCATTGGCCCGCTCCTCGGTCTCGGAGGTGATCGTCACGCCGTTATCACCCGTCTGGGCGACCTCGGTGCCGGTCCCCCGGAAGTCGAAGCGGGTGCTCAGCTCCTTCTCGGCCTGATGGAACGCGTTGTCGACCTCCTGCCGGTCGACCTTGCTGACGATGTCGAACGACGGGCTGGCTGCCATGATCAAACTCCGTGGGGTCTTGTCTCGCGGGCGCGGTCGGCGCGTCGGTTGCGGCTGTCCGACATGCCGACCGTACCCGGTTGTGGACCGCCCTTCGAGGTTGGCTATCCTGTTCTCCGCTGCTGCCGCTGAGTGCGTCAACAGCAAGGCGGGTTGCCCGAGCGGCCAATGGGAGCGGACTGTAAATCCGTCGCGAAAGCTTCAGAGGTTCGAATCCTCTACCCGCCACCACCGGCAGGACAAGGCCCCTCACCAGCCAAAACGGCAGGGAGGGGCCTTACTCATGAGTCCAGCCATGTCCGGCCATGTACAGCCGTTCACGGGTAGCCACGGAGAATACGCGGAGATTTCCGCGGCACGGTCAGCCGGCCAGGGACCCTTCCTCCTGCTCCGCCATCGCTCGTTCGATGCGTCGCCGAGCAGCGTCTTCCTGCCCCACGATGCACTTGGCGTAGACCCGGAGAAGTACGGCAACGCTGTGCCCTGCCCACTCCGCTACCTGAGTGGCGGGTACCCCCGCATTGAGCCAGGTCGACACGGCCGCGTGCCGCAGGTCGTACGGCTTCTTGGCGAGCGGCGACCGGGCCTCCGCAGGGGTGAGGGCGAGCGCTCTGGCCTTGTGCCAGACGCCGAGATAGGTCGAGTCACCAATGGTCCCGCCCCGCGGCCCGATGAACAGCCGGCCGTCGGGCGCGTTTCCGAAGTAGCCAAGATGTTCGGTCAGGATCTCCACCAGTTCGGGATGAGCGGGTACAGGCCGAGTGTCGTCGGTAGCTCGGTGCTTCAACCCGCGCCGCTCCCGAGACTTGCCGCTGTCGGTCCACGCGCGGCCCGTACGCGGCGCGGAGTTGCCCAGCAGTAGCTCACCCCAACCCGACTTCGGCAATGCGGCGATGTTCTCTACCCGAAAGTCGAGGGCCTCACTCGGGCGAAGTGCCGCGTAGTACATCAGCGCGAACAGCGCTACAAGGCGCGGCGCCACACCCGGCTGAACGGCGACGGCCGTCAGCAAGGTGCGCGCACGCTCTCGGTCGACTACCACTCTTCGATCAATCGACTCGGTTGTCATAGGTGCCTTCCAGGTGATCCGATCTAGCGGATTGTCGGTGATAAGTCCCAGCTCGACCGCATAGCCCAAGGCGTTGTAAAATATTGCTCGCTTTCGGGCAATCGTCTTGGCTGCGGCCTGACTACCGTCGATCAGCAACGCGATCCGGTCGAGGGCGCGGCGGGTCAACTCCGGCCCTTTCGTGCGGTCCTCAAGGTCGCCGAGTGTGATCGTGTTGCGCTCCAGCCACCGCACGACGGTGCGAAGGTCGGCGGGCGGATCGCCTCCCTTTCGACGGGGCGGAACGAACACCCATTCGAACAATGCTCGGCGGATCAGGGCGTCATTCGGTCGGCCCCGATCCGAACTGAGTAGGGCAGGTGTAACCGTGGCCAGAGATTCGGCAATACCGGTACGGGACTTCGGCGCTGCTGCCGGCCACTTCATGTCGGTGTACTGGCTTGCGTGCTCGAACCATGACCGGCGTTGCGCTTCCCGCAGCATCGGAGCTGGCAGACCCGACGCCTTCTCGAACGCCGAACCGCGCTGAACGTGGGTAAGCAACTTCGCGCGAAATGCGTCCGCGAGCGCCCGGCTCGCAAACGTCCGGTGTTGCTCCTCCCCACCCACGATCCACCGCACCGAGTAGGTAGTGCGCCGCTTTCCAGCATTCGTTCGGATGTCCCAAATCCGAATGCTGTGGGAAAAGCGAAGTTCCTCGGCGTCTTCGTCGCGATTGGTCACGCAGCCTCCTCAAGACCTTCTAGCCAATGGTCAAAGTCACTGCGGCGGACCCGAATCTCGTTGTTGGGCAGCTTGATACACCTCGGCGCCTTTCCGGTCTGACGCCAGTAGTAGAAGGTCGAGCGGGAAACCTGTAGCTCTGCAATCACTTCGGGAATCGTGAGCGATGACGGCTTGCGTTCGGCATTGGTCAGGTGCGCACGGCGGGTAGCCACGCCTACCTCCTGATTGAGCGACGGGCCGTGCAGAACGGCCCTGTACGCCCGTTCTGCACGCGAGGGGTGCTGGAGGGACCTCGGAGGTCCCAGATCGGCAGAACGTCCCAGGGCGGGGCCGCTGAGAGCGCCGTGGAGCCAAGATCGGGGCAGGGTCGATATGACAAGATGCGCCGATGTCTCTGCGCGGCTCTCAGCGGTACCGATTTCGGTACCGGGCCGTTGATCGTGTGCGACACGGCGTGTGGATCAAGGGTTTCTGTCGGGGTAAGCCGTCCCAGCCGTCCCAGTCGTCCCAACGGCGTGTTTTTGCTGGTCAGGCCTGGGACGGCTTTTCAGGGGTGGGACGGGTTAAGCCGTCCCGGTCTGGTCGCGGGACGACTCAGGTCGTACCGGCCGCAAAAGCCGTACCGGGGTGTGGGCTGCGGAAACGCCGTCTTGGGACGGCTGGTACGGCTGGGACGGCTCGACGGACTCGCCTGGGTCGGCGGGCGGGCAGTAGCGCGCCCACGCATCGGTGAACCCTTCCCGGTGGAAGCCCTTCACCTGTCCGGTCGGCGGCGGGAACCGGATGTTCTGTGAGGTGATCTCGTACTCGCGGAGCAGTCCGCTGAGCTTCATCGAGGTCAGCCCGGTCCCGCCGTTGTACTCCGCCCACGGTGATTCGGGCAGGGCCTTGAGCCCGTCGAGCAGCACGGTCGAGGGCAAGGCATCGAAGTTGGCGAACACGGTGCGGCAGTCAATGAGCACCCGGAGCCGGTCGGAGAACTCGGTGTCGCCCTCACGCGCCGCGTTCATCGTCTGTGCCGCTCGGCGGGCGCGCCCGGGCCAGTTGCCTCCGGCGAGGTCGGCGACCGCGATCAGGGGTTCCCAGGTGTCGGCGGCCCGGTCTTCCAGCGGCATGGCCGGTTCGGCATTCTCCAGCTCGGTCAGGTTCGGCCGCAGCCAGGCGGTTAGGTCGGCGGCGAGTTGCCGCAGGGCCGGCCCGTCGCGGCGGGACCGGAACGGGGCAACCTTCTCGGAAGCGGTGCGGCGGCGCATCTTGACCACCACGGCCCGGTCCTCGATCGTGTCGGGCATCGAGCCGATACCGGCCAGCGCTGCCATGGCGAAGGTCGGGATCCGTTCGAGTTCCTTCTTCTGGTGGTCCCAGCGGGTCATCGGCCGGCCGCGCTGGTGGCCGGCGTTGAGTAGCCCGCGGAGTTCCTCGTTGGACTCGGCCGCTTTGCCGCCGAAGACGGTGTCGGCTTCGTCGAGCAGGATCGTGGGCGGGTCGGCGTCGGTGATCGAGCGGCAAATCGCCGCGGTGGAGGAGTTGACGGTCATGAACGGCCGGTAGCAGGTGCCGTCCACGACGTCGAGCAGCCGGGATTTGCCGCACCGCTTCTCCGGTGCCTTGATCACCAGGCGGGGCGCGTGGGTCCACGCGTCTTGGGCGTGGGTGGAAGCGATCCACAGCACGGCGGCGTCGATCGCTTCGGCGCTGGGCAGGATCACGTACTTGATCAGGACGGCGTGCAGGCGGTCGAGGACAGCCGCGCCGTCGGGCGGTTCGGGATGGGTCATGCGGCAATCCCTTCGGTAGCAACGGATTCCGCGCGGAATCCGCCGGTGATGGCGGTCGTGATGTTGTAGTGGGACTGCTCGGCCCGGACGCCGGCGTCGTAGAGCGCGGTGTAAGCGTCATGCGCGGTGATGGCTCCGGCGGCGACCATGCGGGCCACGCCGCGGGCGGCGCCGTAGAGGGTTACCCGGCGCCGGCCGGTCGGGGCGCGGTCTACCGCGCGGAGGTGCGCGGTGAGCAGGGCGGCGGGGTTTGAGATGAGCCCGCCTGTTGTCGTCGGGGTCAGGGCCGTGGGGCGGGTCGCGGCCGGCGGCGGTTCGGCCGGCCGGCAGGCAGCGATCAGCGGCGGGCTCATCTCAATCACCGGCCGGTCTCCCACCTGCCGGTACGGGCGTCGGGTGCCCGGGTGGATCGAGGGCGGAGCGACCACGTAGCCACCGTCGGCCTTGACATCGATCCCTGGGTAGCCGCGGTGCTTGAGGTCTTTGGCGAGCGGGCCGCCGGGGTGCCGGTAGTACAGGTGCCAACCCTCGGAACCTGTGCTCACGCAGCGGGTTGGCGGCATCAGCTCGGGCAGCAGCCGCCCGCCGTTGCGGGGGTCGATGTCGATGACGGCCATGTCGGAGATGGCGCCGGTGCGGATGGCGAGCAGCCCGCCCGGTACCGCGGCGTGCATGGCGCGGACGCGGTCCGGGTCGGTGGTGGCGGCGTAGAAGCCGTGGCAGGTCAGGTGCCCGCACCCGGCCCGGTCGTGACCGCCGTCGTCAGCGGGACAGGCCGGGCAGTTCGCCACGGGCCGTTTGGTGCGGCCGAGCAGGAAGACGGGCAGGCCCTCGTCGGCGAGGGCAAGCGCGGCGAACAGCAGCGGGCCGGCGTCGGTCACGGCACGGGTCCTCTCGGTTTTCAGAAAGGGTTTTCAGGCGGCGGAACGCCGTCCTTCTCGCACTTGAGGGCACATTCCGGTGGCGTCGCGTGCAGCTCGATGCGACGCCACCGGGGGTGCTGTGGTCAGGCGACGAGAGTGCGGCCACCGTGCTGGTAGGTCCGGGTGCGGTTGTAGGTGATCTTGCGCTCGTACTCGGCGGTCAGGTCGATACCGAACTGCTCGCAGGTCGCGACCAGGGCACGCAGCAGATACGCGGCGTCGTCGGCGAGCTTGTTTGACCCGAGTTGGGCGGTCAACAGGTGTAGCCAGGCGATCCAGTCGCCAAACGATTGCAGGTAGCGGCCATCGATCGGGGAAACGTCGGCCAGGGCCAGATCGTTCTCGAACGGTTGGACACCGCACACGTCGCAGGTGTCGAGCACCCGAATCAGGACGTCGGCGAACTCGCTACCCACTCCCTCAGGCTTGTGCTTGTGCCCCACCGGGTCGGCGCAAGGGTCGCCGTTGTCGTAGTCGGTGGCGTCGGCGAGCCGGTGATCGCGGTACGCCTCCAGCGCCTCGGACAGCTCGCTGTGCAGCAGCGCGAGGTAGTCGCCGAAGGTGTTGTTGCCGAGGCCGCCGCCGGCGGTGCGCCAGCCCTTCTCGATGTTGATCTCACGAATCTCGATGGTCATCTGCGCGAGGGTCTTTTCGCTGTTCGCGTGACTCATGAACTGGGAACCTTCCTAGATCGATGAGGGGGTTGATCAGGCGGCAGCCGCGAGCGGCGTACTCGCCGGGAAGGGGATGACGTCGGCGTCGTGGCCGCCCCAGCGCGACCCGATGATCTCGGCGTCGGCCTCGATAGGGACGCCGCGGAACGAGGTCGTCATCGCCTGTTCGAGCGCCCGTTTCGCGTCCTCAGCGTCACCGGCCGGGACTTGCAAGACGATCTCGTCGTGGATGATCGCCCACAGGAACGGGTGCCAGCCGTCCAGCGCGCACAGCCGGTAGAGGGACTCGACGAGCAGGTCCCGGGCCGTGGACTGGATGGCGTAGTTGCTGTTCGCGTACGTGCGCGCCGGGTCGGCCGGGATGCGCCGGCGGGCAGCGTTACGTACCGGGTCACGTTCGGCCATCGCCTTCCCGAACGCGGTGATCCGCGGGTAGGCCCGCTTGAACCGCTGCACGACGTCCCGGGCGACCTCGACCGACACCCCGGTCTGCTTGGCGAGACCGGGGGCGCCGCCGCCGTAGATGGTGCCGAACGTGGCCCGCTTGCCCAGGGTGCGCTGGGCTTTCGTCCAGCCGGGGCCGAACATCAGCCGGGCGGTGTTGTCGTGAATGTCGGTCCCGGCCCGGATGACCTCGATCAGCCGGGGTTCGTTGGCGAGGGCGGCGGCGACGCGTACCTCGACGGCCTTGAAGTCGCAGCCCACCAGCACGTGGCCCGGTTCGGCGACGAAACAGCCGCGTAGCCGCGGGTCGTCCTTCTTGAACGTTTGCATGGCCGGCCACTTCACGCTCATGCGGCCGGTGTGCGCGGCGAGGGTGCGGTAGTCCGGGTGCACCCGGCCGTTGGCGTCGGCGAAGTCGGGGAACCGGGCCAGGTTGGTGGCGAAGTTCCCCGTCTCGGCCATCCGGGTCGTCAGCTCGAGCATCCGGCCAACCTCGCCGCCCGGGTAGCGGGCGAGCAGATCGGGCAGGGCGTCCTTGCCGGACAGCGACGGCCGGTCGGCGTCGGTGAAGTGCCGGAACTCGACACCCCGCTCGGCGAGCCAGTCGAGGCGTTTCGGGCTCGTGGCCTTGCACCCCATTAGGGCTTCCAGGTCGGCGCGCGCGGTGTGGTTGGCCTGCTCGAACTCGGCCCGGAGGGTGTTGGTGTGGTCGAGGTCGAGCAGGATGCCGCGGATCTGCAACGCGGTGGTCTGCGCAGCCAGCCACAGCTCGGCCGCGGGCAGGTAGCCGAGGTCAGCCAGCTCGCCGAGCAGCACATCGAGCAGCCGCCGCACGTAGATGGCGTCGAGGCCGGCGTAGACGACGTACGGTTCGGCGCCGATGGGCACATGTGACCAGCCGTGGACCGCGGGCCGTCCGCCGGCGCGTTGCCCGGCCGGGGCGAGTGCCCGGAACAGGGCGTATAGGTCGTCCTCGGCCCGGCGGAGGCCGTCGTCGAGGTGCCGCTCGGACAGTGACTTGAGGCCGTGGTCGGCGGTGACGCCCGGTTCGAGCAGGCAGGCCAGCACGTGGGTGTCGATGGCCCGCAGGCCGAGCGCGATGCCGAACGCGGCCCATACGGCGATGACGTCGAAGTTGGTGTGCGTGACGAACCGGCATTCCGGGTCGCCGAGCAGCAGTTCGATCATCTGCCGCTGTTGCGGGTCGGTGGCCCGCAGCACCATCGCTTGATCGGCGGCGGCGATCTGGACGAGCCGGACCCCGAAGCCGGGGCCGAAGAACCGCGGCCCGGCGTCGTCGATCGGCGTGGTTTCCACGTCCAGCCCGAACAGCGTCTCCGATCGGGCGAACCGGGCGAACTCCTCCGGCCCAGGGTCGGCTACGACCTGTACCGGCCGCCCGCACACCTGTCGGGTGTAGACGGTGCTCACGCTGCCACCTCGCCGGGGAAGCAGGTCGGGCAGGCCAGGACGAACCCGGCCGGCGCCCGGTAGACGTGCACGGTGCCGCACCGCACACACGACGGCGGCGCTGCCGGGTTGAGCAGACCAGTCAGCCAGCCCATCCGACCGGCCACCGCGTCGCTGACCGGGCCGGGATCGCGGAGCACGGCGACCACGGCATCCTCGGGTGGCCGCGGCGGCTCGGGCTCGGGCAGCTCGAACAGCGCCAGCGCCTCTACCTTGACCGGTGGCATCACGCCGCCCGCGGTCCGGCGGGCTCGGCCTCGATGGCCGCGAGCGCGGTGACAGCCCGGCGCAAGTCCGCCGCCACCCCGGGCAGGGTGTTACCGGCCTGGTCGAGATCGGTGAGGATGGACCGCTCCAAGCGCCGCGGGGAGCCGCCCTCGGTGTCGAACGACCACCAGTAGGCGCCGAACATGCGGCCGAACATGTCCCGCCAGCCGGCCAGCACGGTGCGCGTCCGGCCGGTCACCACGGCCAGGCTCCGGGCGAGGTAGACGGCGTGACCGGCGTCGATCAGGGCGGGCACCGTACCGAGGGCTGCTGTCAGCAGCCGTTCGGCCTGGCGGGCGTTGTGCAGGGCTCGTGTGTCGGCGGCCGGGATGGGGCTGACGCTGTGCAGGTTGACGCAGCCGAGCAGATGCCCGCCGCGGACGGGGTTCAGTTGCAGGGCCAGGCCGCGGTTGTCGCAGTCTTCGCAGATACAAGGACCGTCGACGCCGTAACGGCCGTGCTGCGGGGTGAGGCTGCCGTGGTACTCGATGATCTCGCCGTCGCGGATCAGCCGGTGGCACTGCCCGGCCGCCTTGGCGAGCAGGTACTGGGCGTGCTGGGCGCCGTCAACGGCGTGGTCGAGGTGGGCCGCCGCGGTGCGCCACCGCCGATCTCTGCCCGCCGCCCGGCGCGTCGACAGCGGGTACACCTTGTCCTGGAGTTCGGCGGTGGCGACGGCGATCGCGCCGACCACTTTTGCCAGGGCGTGGATGACCTCCTGCCGGGCCAGGGCTGTGCCGATCAGGTCGGGGTCGGCGTTCATGCTGCTGATCAGGGACATCACGGTGCGGGTGTGTAGTGCCGCCATGAGAATCGAAACTCCGATCAACGCGAGGTGTCTCCGGAAAGGGGGCAGTTCAGAGGTGTCGTGCCGGCCGGCGAAGCCGACGGGTCGTACGAGGCTCAGGGGGTGGGTTCCGGGCGCGTAGCGCCCCTGAGAAGTGAGGGCGGCGAAGCCGCTCGTGTCTCGCTCTTTGAGGCCATCGCGCTGTTCGGGATGAGCCGGCGTCCCGGGGTCGGTACGGCGCCATCTGGGCCAGCTTCGGCTCGCAGCCAACCCATCGCGCCGGCTACCGCGTCGTTGACCCGCCCCGGTTCGCGCAAGACGGCGACCACCGCGTCCTCGGCTGGCCGTGGCGGCTCGGGCTCGGGCAGCTTGAACAGCGTCAGCACCTTGACGGCGTTCACGCCGCCTCCAAGGCTGCCGGGAACGTCGACCAGGCGCCGGTCAGGTAGGCGAGGAGCTGGCTGCCTACCCATTGGGTGTAAGCCGGCGGGATGGCCTCGGACAGCCCGTTGCCGGTCATCCAGTTGATGCCCATGGCCTCGGGGCCGACATAGGTGCCGACGTCGCCGGTGATCGAGGCGTGGTCGCCGGCCAGCCACCGTTCGCGCCGGCGGCGGTTTGGCGCCCGCTTCATGTGCGGCAGGTGCGCCGGCGCGGTCAGCTCGAGGTGGCGGGAGTACTCAAACCGGCGGTGCCGGTAGGTGCGCAGGCCGAAGGTGTTGGCGCACAGCACGATCGACCGGTCCGGGTCGAGGGGTGCCTCCATGACGTTCTCGATGACCCACGGCAGGCCGGTGGCGTTCGCTGCCTCACGGCCCGGGGTCACCAGATCGGGCACCGGTTTGGTGGTCCGCAGGGTGCCGAGCTTGAAGCCCTGGCAGGGCCAGGACATGTGGATCGCGTCGAAGCCCGCCAAGAACGCGCGGTCACGCAGGACGTCGAGGGCGTCGGTCTGGATGAACTCGTCACCGACATAGCGGGGCTGGGGCGCAAGGTCCACGCCGACGACGTAGAAACCGGCGTTCTGGTAGCCACGCGTCGCGCCGCCTTGGCAGCAGCACAGATCCAGCAGCCTCGGCCGCGCGAGGGTGCCAGTCACATACCGGCCGGCCTGGCGGACAAGGGGGGAGATCGGGTGGGTCATGGTCGCCTGCTTTCGTGGCAGCGCGGCACGCCGGCGGCGGCCGAGGGCACGCGCTGGTGAGCGTCACGAGGACACGAGAAACGGGGAAATGTGTCGTACCGGTGCGGTAGAACCGTGCGCATGGCGACCGCACCGACGACCTTGGTTGACTTCCTACGCGGCGTGGGAAGCGGCTACTCCCCACGCGACGGGTTCGACACACCGCAGCAGCGGCTTCTCAGCCGAGCGGCCGAGCTGCTGGACGACTACCGGCCCAGCGAGTTCGTGATCAAGGGCAGCGGCGGGCAGGGCAGCACCACGGACACCCCGTGGGTGGGGTTCTTCGACCCGGACGAGTCCAACAACCCACGACGGGGTCTGTACGTGGTGTGGCTGTTACAGGCCACCACCAACGCATGGACCTTGAGCGTCAACATGGGCACCGAGCTGCGGTCGGAGGCGCTCAAGGCCAGCGACATGGCCGCCAAGGCCGCCGGCGCCACCCTGTCCCCGCGTGAGCCGCGTCTGCTGGCCTCGTTCCACGCCGAGGCGGCCGCGATCCGCGCGGGCATCCCCGCCGACGCGGCAGCCGGGTGGAACAGTTCTATGACCCTGGAACTCGCGGGACTGCGTCAGCGCCGCTACGAGGCGGCGACGATCCTGGCGAAGACCTACCCGCTGAACGCGATGCCCGACGACAAGGTCCTCGCCGGCGACCTGGCACAGGCCTGCGTGCTACTCGGTGAGGCGATCCGGGTCCGAGACGAACTCGCCAGCACCGCGCCGGGAACAGTCTGGACCGCACCGGCTGTCCATGTCGATCCGCTCGATCGGGATCTGCCGTTCGAGCCCGGCGAGGACGTTGAGACCACCATCGAGCAGCCGAAACGCTCGATCAAACGCAAGCCCCGCCACGAGGGCGGCCTGAAACGGTACGGGCTGTGGCTGCAAACCCAAGGGTTCGCGCTGACCACCAAGGTCCACCCGCGCGACTTCGTCGTCACCAAGCCCACGCAATGGATCGGTGAGTACAAAGTCGTCTACGGCCACACCGATGTCGTTCGTGCCACGCGCGAGGCTCACAGCCAGCTCAAGGAGTATCGGCACTTCCTCTACCCGCCCGGCGCCGGCCTGGGCCTGCTCGCGGTGTTCAGCGCTCCGATCAGCGACCGGCGCGTCGCGTGGCTCAACGCCGAGGGCATCGCGGTCGTGTGGGATGAGAACGATCAGTGGCGCGGCTGCCCCCTGGCACGCGCCGCTGGCCTTGGCCTTTAGCTGCCCGACGGCCGCGCGTAGAAGAAGCCGCAGAACGCGCAGTGCAAGAGCCCGGGATACGGGCCGCTCTCTTGGAGGGTGGCCACCCGTACCCGGCACAGCGCGTCGTGCACGGCGATCGGTACCTCCCGCCATCCGGCGGCTTGAAGGTCGGCGATGATGGCCTGTTCCACAGCGCTCTCATCCCGGTCAGCGCAGCCAGTAGACGAGTGTGCCGAGCACCCCGGCCAGGGCCAGGACGCCGACCGCGACAGCGGTGCGGGGCAGCCCGGCGCGGAGCTCCCACCGGTAGCGGCGAGCCAGCCAGCCGGCGGCGACCAGGATGACGCCGATGATGGCGAGGCCGGTCAGGCGGGGCAGCCACCAGCCGGCGGTGCGCACGGCGACCCAGACGGCGGCGCCGAGCGCGGTCAGGATGAGCAGGACGGGCAGGACCGTCCGGGCGAACCAGCGGATGATCTCGAACGCGAGAAACCAGCGCCAGAGGCGCCGGCCGAGTTCGCGGGCCGCGCTGCGGCTGGCGAACCCGAACCAAGACGAAGACATGAGATGTCACTTTCTGTATAGCTCGGGAGGAAGTCGTGGGACGGCTTCACGGACTTCACGAAGAGGCTTGCGCGCGCGCACGCGCACGCATAGACGCACGTTGCAGGCCTGTGCGTGAAGTCCGTGAAGCGCGTGAACTGCGTGAAATATCGCTACGGAGTGTGATGGGCGGGTGAGTGTGTGTCAGCCGGTGCCGACACACCCGCGGCAGCCGCGCGCGCCCTGACGGAACCGGCGCGCGGGGTGCCACCGCTTGCAGTACGGGCAACGGATCTTGACGACGCGGGCGCCGTCCTGACGGCCGGGCCGCCACGCGGCAGCCCGGCGCAACCGGCCGGTGAGAGTCGAAGCGTTCATGCGGCACGCGCCAGGGCGGCACCGGGCTCGTCATCGTCGGGCGGCAGGATCTCGTAGATGCCGTGGTCGTTCTTGCGCAGCAGCGGCGCCGGGCCCTGGCAGAACTCGCCGAGGATCTTCGTCAGCGTGGGCGGCTTGAGGCCCTTGTCGCCGACCAGCCCGACGATCGGGGAGAAGTTGACCGGCCGGACGTCACGGCGGCCGTTGCCGTAGGCGGTGACGATCGCCTTGCGGATCATGGCTCGGATTTCCGCCGGCGTGTACTGCCGGCCGTTCTCGGGTTCGAGGTCGAGCGGCACCCGTGTCCGGTTGGGGACGGTGATCGGGGCGTGCGGGTCCTCATCCGGTGGGCAGTCCGGGTCGACCGGCGGCGGCACGAGGTCCGGATCGTTGTCGCGGTCCGGATCGTCATCGTCGTCGCGGTCGCGTACCGGCTCTGCCGTGGCGGAGGCCACGGATTCCTTGACGGAGGCCACGGATTCCTTGACGGCGGCCGCGGCCGTCACGGCGATCCCGGTCCCGGCAGGCGCTTCACCGATGGAGGCGAGGTAAGCGACCAGCTCGGCGACCACCTCATCCCGGTCGATCTTGTAGGTGCGGCCGGGCAGGGACCAGTCGTCGGGGTCGGTGCCGGGCAGCTCGGCGTAGAGAGCGCCGGGCTTGCGGTTCTTCCACGACGGGTCGGCGCCGGCCTCGATGGTCTCCTCCGACAGCACCCGGGCGGCCTCCCCGATGTCCTTGACTCCCATGCAGATCACCCCGCCGACCGTCGACCGCACCGAGGTGGGCAGCCGATCGCCGGTAGCGCGCTGCTGACCGAGCAGCAGACCGATCCCGGCCGAGCGGACCGATTCGGCCAACTCGACCATGGTGTCCTCGGACTCGATGAACTTGCTGGCTTCGTCCACGATGACCACCTTGTATTTCGGGCACTTGGTACATCCGGCGGTCCACTGGTCGTGGCCGTGACCGCCGATCTGCGCGGCCCGCTTGGCGACGTCGGGGATGAGCCCGTCGAGGTAGCGTTCGCCTTCGGCCTGGTCGTGGATCATGACGTGCATGGCGTCGCGGAACGCCTTCGGCAGTTGCAGGCCTTTACGGCCGTCGATGTAGACGACCTCGGCGTCGACCCGGGAGCGGGCCTCTGCGGCGAGTTCGAGCTGCAACGCGGTTTTGCCCGAGCCGGACGCGCCGAGCAGGATCAGCACGCCCATCGCGTTGCGGTCGACGCTTGGATCACCGGGCAGGATCAGCGGCACCACCGAACCGGTCTGGTAGACCGCGATCCGCAGGGGCTCGGCGATCGATCCGCCCGGGGCGGACAGGCCGGGCCAGGCGGGCGGATGTTCGAGCATGTCGACCGGGGAGATCTCGACACGGCCGGTGCGCGGGGTGTTGCGGTCGCGGATCATCCGCACCCCGCCGACCGGGACATCGTTGGCCGAGGCGATCGCGGTGCGGACCTCCTTGGTCGCCAGGCTGCCGAAGTCCGCGCCGTGAACCATCTCGGTGTGCGTGACCACCCGTCCGTCCACCACCTTCGGCCGGCCGGTCTTGCCGATGTCCTGCAACTCCTTGACCCGCTCACCCAGCTCACCGAACGGGCTGCTACGGGCGTCGTCGCCCTTGCCGTGCAACAGCTTCGTGACGGCGAGCATGATCGAAGCGGTGATCATGATGAGCAGGTAGGTCATCACCGCGTCGAACGTCCAGCGGGTGAAGGTGAGCACGAACAGCCCGCCGCACGCCGCCATCGACATGAGCAGCGACGCCGCGCGCAGCGGGAGCTGCCGGGCGCGGCCAACCTGCCAGGTGCACCACACGATCGCGACCGAGCAGGCCAGGATCAGCCCGGCCCGCCACGCCGCCTGCCACACCGTCGGATCCGCGTAGGCGCCCCACAGCCGCGACAGCACACCGGCCAGGATCAGGTTGACCACGGCCGCGACCGGCGGGATCACGTACGGCAGCGGATTGCCCTTGACCTCGTAGGAGGCGCCGCGGGCGGCGTCGAGGCCGCCCGCGTACCGACTGCGGCGGGCCATCAGGCAGCCCGCCGGCCGTTGCCACGGCCGCGGACGTTGAAGTCCGAGGCGGAGGGCTGCTCGTCATCGAGCGCGACCAGGAACGCCTCGAACCGGTTGCGGCACACCCGGGCGTACGCGGCCACCGCGAGGAACTCGTCGGCGGCGCGCACCAGCGGCCGGGCGACCTGCCGGCCCCAGAACTTCGCCCGCATCCGCGACAGCCCGTTGCGGCGGCCGTACCGCTCGATCTTCATCCGGATCATCCCGGCCAGCTCATCGACCTCATCGTGAGCCGAGATACCGACCTGCCGGATGCCTTCCAGCAGCTTGAGCAGGTCTTCGTCATCCTTGATTTCCACGTCGGGCATGAGGCGGCGAGCCATCACTGTCCTTTCACGAGGGTTGGCAGTGTGACGCGTCGCGGGCAGCTGCACCCGACGCGTCACACTGATTACCGGGTGGCGGCGTAGGCGCGACCAACGGCGGTCTGCCGGGCGTAGGCGAACGACGGCATGTCCCGCATCTGGCGGATGGGGATCTCCGTGTCGGCGCCGACCAGGTACGTGCCGAACAGGTGCCGGTCGGCCAGCTCGCACAGCTCGCCGAACCCGATCGGGCTGGCCAGGCCACGCAGCAGCGTGTACAGGGTCAGGTCGGCGTAGGTGCGCAGCGCGCACATCACGAGGTGGGTGGGGTCGTGGCTGGCGTGGTACATGCCGGCCTTGGTGATCCGCAGCCGGATCGCCTTCTCCGGCAGGCGTCGCACCCCTTCGAGCGGGATCTCGTTGCCGTCCAGGCGGGCGTGGACGAGGCCGCGGTCGACGACGTCGATCACGGACTCGCGGGTGGCGTCCTGCTTCTTGCAGACCGTGGCCATGCTCGGGTCCCGACGGCGCGGATACGGACTGACCAACGTGGGGTCGAACAGGTGGCCGATCACGCGCCAGCTATCGGCACTCAGTTGGTGACGCTTGCTCACGAGCAGTCTCTCCGATCAGTGGGTTCAGGCTGATGAAGCGGGGTGGGGTTGGGCAGTCACACATAGGCGGCGAAGGTCTTGCCGCGCCCGGTCAGGCAAGCGACAGCCAGGCTGGGCGTCTCGCGCATGTCGGCGATCGGTACCTCGATGTCGTCGCCGAGCAGGTGAGTGCTGATCAGCCCTCTGTCAGCGATCTCGCACAGCTCGCCGAAGGTGACCTTCGCGGTGAGCCGGTTCATCAGGAAGTCGAGGTGAAGGCTGTAGCCGTACGCGCGCAGCGCGCACAGGACCAGGTGTTGCGGGTCGGTGTGGGCGCGGTAGATCCCGGCTTTGGTCAGCCGCAGCCGGATCGCCTTCTCAGGTAGCCGCTTGAGCGGCCCGCGGGTGCACTCCTCACCGCCGACGCGGCCCTGCACGAGGCCGCGCTCAATGACCTCGATCACGTCGTCGCGGTCGACGTCCTGCTTCTGGATGACGGTGGCCAGGCTCGGGCTGGTTCGCCGGCTGAGCTGGTCCGGGTGGTACAGGTAGCTGATCACGCGCCATTGCCCGGCGCTGAGGTGACACTGGCTCACGAGCGGTTTCTCCGATCAAGGGTTGTCCGGAAGGGCTCGGGCCGGGCCGATCGCAGCGCCGTCGCGGCGACCGGCCCGAAGCGGGCTAGAACGGCGGCTCGTCGTCGGCCGCGGCGCCGACCGTCGCCGGCACGCGCGTCGAGGTCGACGCGGGCGCCGACCACGGGTCCTCCGGGGAGCCGCCCCGCGGGGCGGACGGCCGGTTCGGCGCGGCCCCGGGCTCGGCGGTGCGGGTGATCTTCTTGACCGTGGCGGTGGCGTACCGCAGCGAGGGGCCGATCTCGTCGACCTCCAGCTCGTAGACGGTGCGCTTCTCGCCCTCCTTGGTCTCGTACGAGCGCTGCCGCAAGCGGCCCTGCACGATCACGCGGCTGCCGCGCTTGAGGGACTCGGCGACGTGCTCGGCAGCGTCGCGCCAGATGTTGCAGGCCAGGAACAGCGGGTCGCCGTCACGCCACTCCCCGGACTGCCGGTCGAGGGTGCGCGGGGTGGAGGCGATCCGGAAGTTGGCGACGGCGGCGCCGGAGGGGGTGAACCTGAGTTCGGGGTCGTCGGTGAGGTTCCCGACGACGGTGATCGTGGTGTCGTTAGCCACGGCGGCGGACCTTTCTGAACAGGCGGAATCGGCGGGCGCGGGTACGGGGACGGTGCGGGCGGGCCAGGACGGCGGCGAAGGCGAGCCCCAACCCGGACGCCAGGTGCAGCGCCAGGTCGGCGCCGGACTCTGCGCGGTACGCGTTGGCGAGCTGCAGGAGTGCGGCGAGGGCGAGGAGCAGGCAGATCGGGCGGCGCATCAGCGGGCCTCGCGCCGGTTGGCGCCCTCGGTGACCGTGCGCCGGAAACTCTTGGCGCGCGGGTACTGGGCTTGCGGGTCGGTGTAGGGCCGCGACTCGGAGTCGACCGCGGCCAGCAACCGTGCTGTCGCCGGGTCAGTCTGGCCGCGGGGAACGTCCTTGGCCCTAGCCACGGCTCTGGTGTCCGGCCTGGCCGCGACGGGCCGCACTGTGCTGCGGCGCGCTGGCCGCGTCGTGCCCGGCGGGCATCAGGTGGCCGCGGCGGGCGTCGTAGACCGGGCGGGCGTCGGCGATGACGGCGCCCGTCGCGTTCTGGGTGCTGCCGGAGGGGTTGGAGCTGGGGTTGGATGCCATGATGAGGTCGCTCCTTGTGCAGGAGTGACGGGTGGCCCCGGTAGCTGTCCAGGCGGGAGGGGGCCGCCCGTGCCGCCGTTCTGGCGGTCACCGAGAAGGACCGACCGGGTTGCCCGGGTCGGTCCCCACGGTCGCCGTCGTACGGCGCTACTGATTTGCGGAATCGGCCTCGAAGAGGACCGTGCGCAGGATGATCGCCGCGCCGTGGTAGTCCTTGACACTCGCCCGCAGCGTGGTCATGCCGCCATCGACGTGCGGCGCCCACCAGGTGGCGCCGAGGACGTGAGCCCAGCTCTCGACGGCTGTCCGCCGAGCGTCGTCGTCGGACGCGGCGTAGGGGTCGCCGGTGATCCCGAGCGGGCCGACGGTCCAGACCATGGCGGGTAGGTCATGATCACGTATCAAGGTCTCGATGACCGTCAGGTTCCGCAACTGCCAGACCCGGCGGTCGGCGTTGTCGCTGGTCATCAGTGCAGGTACTCGTCGATCCAGGCCGTCGCTGCGCGGCGGGCGTCCCGGCGGCTGCGCTTGGCTTTGCGGGCCTCGTCGTAGGCGCGCCGCCAGCGGCGGGCCAGGTCGAGGCCGGCCTCGGCGTCCGTGATGGAGTGATCGAGGCTGATCAACCAGGCCCGGCGGGTCTGGCCGGGCAGGATCAGCCAGCGCAGCAACCGGTACCGCGAGGTGCGCCGAGAGAGGCGCTTGGACTGCGGGGCGTCGTCCCAGACCTCGGGGGCCGCGTCGTCCTGCAGTTTGACCCACCAGAGGATCAGGCCGACGACGGTGGCCGCGCCGAAGACCAGGCCGAGCCGGCCGCCGGCGTGGACCACGTTGGTGTAGACCGCGAACCCGCCGAGCAGCCCGGCCAGGGTCAGGATCTTCCCGATTGGCTTGGCCGGCAGGCCGGCGAGCCGGCGGCGGACCCGCCGGTTGGCCAGCAGCAGCAGGACCACCACGGACGGCTCCAGGATGCCCGGGACCATGAACCGGGTGGTACCGGTGACGCCGGCCCACTGCGCGAACTTGACCTGCCCGTATGCGGCGAGGAACCCGGCGATCCCGGCCACGGTCCACGACGCCAGGTCCAGCGTCAGGTCCCGCGCCGTGCGTCCGGTGACCAGGCTGCCGACCACGGACCCGGCGGACCAGGTCAGCATCAGCAGGATCGTCACCGTCGCCAGCCCGGCCGACAGGGTGAGCGGCCACGGCCAGCCCTGTACGACGCTCAGCGGCAGCCGAGACACGGCCAGCACGCCGCCGCCGGCGGCGGCGGCAACGGACACGGCCAGGGCCACCAGAGCGCCCGGTTTCGGCGACCGGTGGACGCTTCCGGGGGTGCCCGTCGCGACGGCGGCAGGAGCAGGCTCAGGCGTCGCGACACTCGTGCCGGCCGGGCCGGGATCGGTCGATTCCGGGGCCGGTCGAGGCTCCTGCTTCCCGGTAGGCGTCGCGACGGGGTCAGGCTCGGTGTCGCGACGCGGTTCCGCCTCGATCGGGTCGTCGGTGATGGCGGCCGGATCCGAACGCGTCTCGGCGGATTCGACGCCGGCGGATCGGTGGTCGAGGTCGGCGAGGGTCTCGCCGGTCAGGGCCGGGATCTCGCCGGTATCGGTCATGTCCAGGTTGCCGCGGTAGCCGTTGACCAGGGTGGACACGTACGGGCGGCGAGTCTCGATGCCGTACGCGGCCAGCCACTGCCGGACCGCGTCGGTCCGCGGACCGGGGCCGTGCTCACACGCGTAGCGGACCCGGTCGGTGATCGTGGTCAGCTCGGCAAGCGCTGCCGCGTGCGTCGGCTCGACCTCGATCGCCGGGCTGTCCGGCGGCGCGAGCGTCGCGGCCGTCACCGCGGGACCTCAGATCGAGCGATCTGAGCCAGCAGGTCGCCGACCATGTCGGTCGGGATGAGGCCGCGTTCGATCGCGGCGAGCTGGGCGTACTTCATCGCGATCCGCTCGCGGCCCTCGATGACTGTGGTCTTAAAGGACCACCGCTCGTTGTCCTCGGCGGCCTTGGCGAGCAGGTCAGCGGCCGACTTGAGGTAGTCAGTCATCCGGTCACCCCCGCAGGTACGTCGGTTTCCTCGGCGGCCAGCTCGGCGAGCTGGTCCGCGAGTTGCGGGTTGAGTTCGCCGGTCGTGTCGCTGTACTCGGTGGCGTTGGCGTAGATCTCCCAGCCGTGCCACTTCGGGTAGGCGCTCATCGACCGGTACGGCCGGCCATCATCACTGACGCCGTCGTGCCCTCCGGTCAGCATGTCGGGGTCATTGAGCCCGGCCAGGTGCAACCAGGACTTGAGTTCGGCGACCCGGTCGAAGTCGATCGACAGGGCGTCCTCGCGGAAGACGCGGAACGCTGTGGGGTCGGCCAGCAGGATCAGCTCGGCCATCACGGTGCGGCGGTTCTTACGAGTGCTCACGGAGCCTCCTTCGCAGAGTCTGAGCAGGTCAGGCACTCGCCGAGCGAGCGGGGAATGATGTAGGGCCGCACCTGCTCGCAGCTGCGACAGGTGCGGCGGGCGCGCATCGCCTTCGCGAGGGCCGTTCGCACGGCCGGCGTCGCGGTGCGCTTCGGCCGGGCCAGATCGAGCCGGTACAGATAGGCGGCTCGGACGCCGCCCACGCCGGCCCAAAGCACTTGCGCTGCAACGGGTTGACGGCCCGGACACAGACCGCGCCGGCGTAGCTGCCGGCGGGTGGCGAAGCCTTCCGGTGCACCCCGCCACCAGAAGGTGGGGATGCCGTACCGGGCGCCGTCCGGGTCGTGGAACGCGGCCCGGATCCGGGCCATCAGGCCGCAGGCCGCAACGCGGTGACCGACCGGGCCGGGGCCGCCCCGCGGGTGAGCCGGGCCTCGCGCCGCCGCTTGCGGCGCCAATCCAACTCGCTCAGGCCACGATCGGCCGCGTACAAGGCTTGGATCTCGGCGTCCAGCTCGGCGAGGCCTTTCTCGATTTGCGGCCACTCTGCCTCGATCGCAGCCAACTCGCACGGAGACGGCTCGGCCGTGCCGAAGTCGGCGGTGACATGCCACAGGATCCGCAAGGCGGACCACGAGCGCTCACCGTTTTCGTTACGCAGCAACGCGTAGGGGCCGTCGTGCTTGGGGTTGTCCGTGACGATCTCGGTGATCGTCCACGGGTCGTCGTCGGGCCGATCGCCGTCGACCTTGACCAGGTCATCGACCGCGAAGCCAGGATTCGTGTGCGACATGGAGGTCAGGAGTCCTTCCGGTCAGGCCGCCCGCGACCGGCGCCGCGAGGTACGCGGCGGCTCGGCCCGGCAGTCCGTGCATCTGGTCTGGTCCGGCGCGAGCGGCGCCAAGGTCGTACAGCCGGCGCAGGCGCGCCACAAGGCGCCCTGAGACGCGGTGATACGGACGAGCGAAGCGAGAGCAGCCATGGCAATCACGCCTTCACAGCTCGATCGGGAAGTCAGGAAAGGCGCCGCGCGGCGGCGCTCCCGGATCGGGTGCGACCTGCCGCGCGGCGTTACACAGAGGAGGGCAGCGACGGACTTTCGATCTCGCTCGCCTCGCTCGCCCGGGAAGACACCGGGGTCGGCCGCCAAGTGGCTCAATGCGAGGTAATTACTGCTCACGACAGTCCTGTCGCTGTGGTGCTGGCGCCGCCCGTATCGCCGTCTCCCGACGGGCCGGGTAAAGCGCCTGACCGTGGAATCAGCCGGTCAACGCTGCCTCTGTGGAGTTCTCAACGGACGACCGGGCACAGCGGTGTCATGGCGTGCGGCAACTAAGTGCCGCCGCTCGTGGCCTGCCGACCGGCGATCATGTTTGCAGGTCTGCGTGTCTGTATGCAGACTTGCGAACGACCAAACCGTACGCACGCGTCACATCGACTGTCAAGGGAGTCTGTATGCAGACCTGCGGAATGGCGTAGAGTTAGCCCAATGAGTACAGGGCCTACCGATGCGCGTCCGGCTCAGGTCCGCCTGGCCGACCACATCCGCATGCAGATCGAGCGTGGTGACCTGCGACCAGGGGAGCAGCTACCTACCTTGGACAGCCTGGCGGCAGACCACATGGTGTCCCTGGCGGTCGTCCGGAAAGCTGTCGACCTCCTTAAGCAGCAAGGTCTCGTCATCTCACAACAAGGAAAAGGGAATTTCGTCCGAGAACGACCCTCTGCCCGGCGACATGGAATCGATCGGTATAGCAAAACTCGCTGGAGATCGGGAAAGGCCATCCTGGTTGCCGAGGCAGCCGAACAAGGGCGTTCCGCCGAACAGGTTATTCGTGAACTCGCGGAAGTCCCGGCCCCCGCAGTAGTGGCTAACCGCCTAAAGATTGAGATTGGAACCCCGGTATGGGTACGTCGACGTACAACCTATGTGGATGGTAGGCCAAACCAGCTAGCAGATTCGTACTACGAACTGCCGGTCGTCCGAGGAACTCTCATTCGCGAGGAGAATACCGGTCCGGGTGGAGGGTTTGCGCGGCTGGAAGAGGCTGGCTACGAACTTGATGAGATATCAGAGGAATGGCGCGTCAGAATGCCGTCCGGGCCGGAGAGCGTGGCACTGGCGCTTCCGCCGGGCACTCCTGTCGTCGAATTGACGAGAACGACCTACGATACTGCGGGCCGCGCCGTCGAAGTCATGCTGGCCGTCATTAGCGGCGACATGGTTGAGATGGCATACCGATTCAAGATCCCAGACTGAGAGGCGCACAAGTGCAGGTCGTTGGTGCGATCACGGAAGCCACGCCCGGCGGTACGAACGAGGATTACTGGCTGGCCGGCTCTAGTTGGGCCTTAGTCCTGGACGGTGCTGGCCGTTATCCTGGCGAGGCCGGCGGATGTGTTCACCCCGTCACGTGGGTAGTCGAGCGTCTAGCCGAGAACTTGAGGAAGGGCCTTGAGGACTCTCCCGCGCAGACGCTTGAGGCCATCGTTCGCGGTGCGATCGAGGAGACCATTATCGACCACGGCGCGTCCTGCAATTTATCGGACCCGCTTTCTCCCGGTGCAGCGGGCGCAATTTTGCGCCACACCGGGGTCGCTATCGAATGGCTAGTAGTAGCTGACTGCGCGATTGTTGTAGAAACAGTTGACGACGAGACATTTGCTGTAATAGACGACCGTGTAGACCGCCTCTCCGAGGCGCCTGTTACGTCGGCGGAGGTGCGCACCTATTCCCCGGATTTCGTTCGCTCAGTGCGCAATAAACCCGGTGGATTCTGGGTTTTAGGTGCCGTCCCGGACGCTGCGGAAAACGGCCTCACCGGAAGCATTCCGGTGGCCAACGTCCGCCGCATCATGCTCTGCACTGACGGAGTCAGCAGACTTACCGAGCGCTACAATTGGACTTGGGCCGAAGTGTTTTCACAATTCCATACCCTGGGGCCAAAAGCATTGGTGGACGCCGTCCGCGACGCAGAGAAGCACGACCCTGACCCGACGCGCTGGAGAGGCAAGCGCCACGACGACGCCACTGTGGTCGTGCTTAGTCCGCGGTGAAGGCGGCCCTACATCGTCCAACGGGATCAGGTCTCTCGGTCTCTTACCGCATTGCCGGACATGAGTGCCCAATTGTCCTGCCCTGACGGCACCGTTTCGAGCATCCGGCGCAACATCTGGCGAGCCACGCCCTCTTCGTCGAAGTAGTGCGCCACCTCGCGCCCCTCCGATCCGCCCTCGCGGCCAAGCACCTGCCAGCCCATAGGCGTCCGGATCAGGTAGACGTCCCGGCGGGCGATGCCGTAGCGCCGGTTGAACCAGTGCTCGACCCGCTCATCCATCCGGCAAAGATAGAACAGGTGTTCGACGTGAACAACGGTACCTTGATGTCCGGCCCGCGGACTGACGATGCGAGTGGCCACGCCCCCTCATGCTTAACACTAGTCAGGTGTACACACGACTAGCACCGCGCCGTCAACCCGGCACCTGTGATCGCAAGCGGCTCACACCCTGAACCCAGGGAAGGTCGAGGTCAGCGAAGACAGGCGCCGAGGTGCCTTTGTACCGGCCCGTGGAGCGGGTGCGAGACCTTGCCGCCGAAGGCCGCACGGTCGCACCATGCCACCTCCGCAACCTCGCTGTCGGCGGCCACGTAGGCAGTCCCGCTGACCACCTCACAGGCGACGTACAACATGACCCGTCCGGTGGTGGTGTGAACTCGGCTGCCGAGCCGGCCCACCGCGCGCTGACCCTTGGTGGGCGCCGGGATCGGCGCCCACCAACTAGGTCCATCAGTCGTTGTCAGTCCCGAGCAGGTTGAGCTGTTCCTCGCTGAAGTTCGGGACGGCCCCGAGGTCAGGCTCGAGCAGATTGTTCAGGTGAGCCCGGACGCGCTCCAGGCTTTCCTCCCGGTCGCGACGTGCGGGTGCCTGCTTCATCGCCCAACTCCTGCCGGGGTGCAGCTCATCCCAGTCCGGGCGCGCGCCGCGGCGACGCCCGCCACCCGGGTCATGGTTACCGAAGCCCTGCAAGACCTGGTTCCACAGCGGCTGGAAGTGACCGATCAACAGAGCCTCTGCCAGGGGAACCCAAATGTCTTCCACGACCAGGAACCGGCAGCGGAAGTCCGCCGACTGCAGCTCGGGCTGCCCGACCGAGACGCCATGGTTCTCGACCTGTTCGATCGAGCGAGAGTGTTCACGCAGCCGGTTGAACAGCACCGGTTCCTCGATCGTCGACAGCACTCCCCCTACGCCGGCGCGGGCGCCCTTGGGGATGGCCCTACCGACGTACAGCGGGACCGGCTTGGGACTTGACGCGATCTTGGCGTACGGCTCGTAGGAGCCGAGGTAGTAGATGCAGTACAGGCCCGCGCCGGCGAACGGCGCCGCCGGCGGGAGCGGGTTCATCGGCTCCTCCAGCAACGCCCGCTCCACGCTCTGGGCGAGGTTCACCCGATCCAGGGGGTCGAACCTGGTGGTCCGCTTACGCTGAACCTGACCGTAGGCCGTTGGCTGCACCTCGCGGCCACGCTGCTTGAAGTAGCGCACAAGATCTGCTTCACGGAACACCGGCCCGCTGGCCAGGTCAGCGAGAGGGGCCGGGAAGTTCGCATCCCGCGAGCGCATGTTCGTCACCGCCTGCCTGCTCACGCCTCCAATCTTGGCGGCCTCCGCCATACCCGCCAGGCGCGTGTCGGCGTGCTCACGCCGAGGATCAGGCTCGGCGATCTGGAACAGGGTTTCCAACGCTCCTCCTTGTGTACAACGGACCCGGGAGCCCGTGTAGGGAGACAATAACCATGTACCCGTGTCTCCGTCAAGCGGACTTCCGTTTCCGTTGTACACGCACCCGACCGCCAAGTTCCATACGGAGCGGCGTGCTCTTTTGCGTTAAGCGTCAGATTCCGCCATCACGAGCCTGCCTGGCGAGGTCGGCCTCGATGGTGCGTATGGGGTAACCGCTGTAAAAGCTGATCTCCGGGATCGTGATTCCAGCCGCTCGCATCGATGTCACGACCTGCTTCCGATGCCGCGCCCGGGCCGCCCGGCCATGCAGGCGCCTTCGTTCCGTAGCCGTCGCGCCGGCGAGGAACGTCGTGTCGTCAAGGCTGTCCTCGGCGTAGAGCCGGCAGTCACCTAGGACGGGGCACGAGGCGCAGACAGCGCGGGCCGCGTCGAGTAGCTGCGGATCCTCGACGTCCCCGTCGAATACGGCTTGTTGGATGGCGAGGTCCGGGAACCCGTTCGCGAGGCGACCGCAGCTCTTGCCGGCCGGCGGCGTACCGATTGCGGCATGCAGAGGGAAGAGATGGTCCTGGGTCGTGCTGGTATCTGATGTCACGTCGCTTCTCCAGGTGGAGCGCGGGGGCCACGCCCACGCTCATGCACTTGAGAAGAAGCGACCGCCGGGTCTCAGGCTCGCGGATCGGTCAGTTCAGGCGTTGTCGCCGTTACCGCCGCGTGGCTGTGCCGTCTCGGCACCCGCGACACCATCGGAGTGGCCCCAGGCGGGGCTTCGTGCTGTTGTTCATGGTACCGCCGGACCGGGCTTGAACACCCTGCTCGGCTGGTCAATTCGGAGCTGCGATGAGACGGGCCGCTGGTGGCGGCCCGCCTCGGTTAGTTTCAGTCCTCCTGCGTGGCTGGACGCTCGCGCTTGGCGATGCGGCTGGCGAGCCCGTTCCAGAAGGACAGCCGGCTCCGCAGGTCATCGAACCGCTGGAGCAGGTCGTCGGTCGCCCATCCCTGCATCTCGATCAGCGGGGTGGGGTTGTTGCCGTCGGTGAGCTCCTCAAGCTTCTCGACGTTGTCCTCGAGGATCTCAAGGGACCGCGCCACCTGCCCCTTGAGTCGCGCGAGCGCCATGCTGGGCGTTTCCGCAGGCGGAGGTGTCGGCATCGGGCGATGCACACCCACCCGCGGGAACGCATCGTCACGCAGCCACCGGTCGGTGACTTCCACCTCGTCTTCGTTCGGGTCGGATACGAGGGCGCCGCTGTCGCTGACGTGGCCGTGGACCAGTTGACCGTTCTCGTCGACGATGCGTGGCGCGCGACCGGCGCGTCCGTCGATGATCGCCTGGTACAGCAGGCGCAGCCCTTGGGCCTCCTCCATCATCGCCCTCAGCACATCGTGGGGTCCGCGCTTGTCCGCGTTGGTGCCGCCACTGCCGTAGGGCTCGCGGCGCAGGGAACCCCATCGGGTGAGGTGGAACTGGGCGAGTGCGGCCAGCTCGGTGCGGGTCGAGTAGTCCCCGTCGCCGGTGGGCGTGTCCGCCGAGTCGGTGAGCTCCCGCAGCGCATCCTCGAGCAGCTGCTTTGGGGAACGGTCGGTCACTTCCCACTCGGCCACGGAGTACAGCCTGAGCCGGCAGGCGCGACGATAAACCGCCTGCATCGCGTCGATGCGACGGCGCTCGGGGTCCTCGGCCGGCATCCCCATGGCCAGGCTCCGGATCGGTCGCAGCGCCAGTTCCGCTGCGGTGTCGGCCTTGACCGACGCCGACGCCTGGGCGGCGGAGGTGACGTCGCGGATGGCACGCGACACGATGGGGCGAAGGTTCGGGCGCAGCATGGTCTCGATGACATGCGCGGCCTGCGCATCGGGCTCTCCGGGGAACCCGTGCCGCGCCGCGGTTGCCGGATCCATCAGGCCAGCGAGGTAGTCGTGTTCGTCATCGGAGATCGCGCCTTGGTGACGCAGGGCCCGAACGACGGACTCGGCCATGGCCTCGTTACGCCCGGTGGTGGGCCAGGGACGCGGACCATCGACGTGCAGCATGCCGAGGTAGCTGCTAATGGCCTGAGCGAAGTCGTACGGGGACCCCACGGCGGGCACGAAACGCAGGATCACCCGGGCACGCACGATCAGCGCGTTACGCCGTCCACGACGCTTGGCTGCGGTCCTCGACGTGAGGCCCGGCTCGTTGGGGTCGTCATTCAGGACGGAGTTGATGTATCGCCGCAATCGATCCCCGTCCGCGGGCAGGTCGTACATCGCGGTCTTGGCGTCCGCGATCCCGAGCACCTGGTGCGCGTTTGTCACCCGGCTTGAGCCCTCGGCCGTGGCCAGCAGACACGCCGGCGGTTCGCCGTCGGCGTGGTGAATCTCGTTGTAGACGACGTCGACGGGCATCATGATGCCCCGCTCGGCGATGGAGGCGGCGAGCTTGTTGTCGGACAGGATAAAGGTGCGAGCGCGTTCGGCCTCGGCCAGCACGTGTGACACATCGCGTGCCTCAGTACGCAGGGTGGACGTGGCCCCATCCGCAGACAACGGCCCCCGCAGCGGGCCCAGCTCACCTGCTGACCCGGAAGCGGGGTAGATCCGCTCCGCGAACGCCCGATGGTTCGTGACCATCGGCGTGACGCCTGGCGTCCACAAGTCGACCTCGATGAACTCGAACTGGCCGCCCACCACCGGCATGGTGCGCTTGGTGTTCAGTGCCGCTCGCAGACTGGCAGGGTCGGTGACCGCGGTGGCTAGCGCCCAGGCGAACGGCTCCGGCAGCCCGTCAGTGATTCCGGCCTCCGCAGCGCGCCGTACCGCAGCCATCTTCGGCAGAGCCGGCATGGGTTCGCTGCTCCACCGGCTCCAGGCGGTGTTCGCCGCCTCGTCTTCGGTCTCCGCGACGTCATCGGGGAGCTCGTCGCTGGTGAGACGGGGCAGTTCCGGGTCGTCGCCGTCGGCCTCGAGGGGGTTTTGGTCGTTCACGAATTGCTCCTGGTGCTCGTGGCGGTCCACCGCCGGCCTACCCGAAGCGATCACCTCGGGTTGAGGCGGCGGGCCCACGCGCCACGCCACCGACGTAACGGATCCCGCCCCTGGCGGGTGTGCGTCACGACGCGCCGGTATGAGAAGACGACCACAAGGGGAATCAGTCACGAAGAACAAACCTCGCGCTGCGTGCCCTCCGCCCTGGTCTAGGACGTCGGTCGACCGTGGTACCGGCCTCGTAGGGAGTACTTCATCATGCCCGAGGACCGAAACCCGCAAGTTCGTCGGGCCGAGCAGAAGAATCTTCGCTCGGCCCGACAGCGACGCTGGGCCACGAGGGTCTAGCCCCGACCGACCGAGTACCGCCAGCATGCCGTACGGAGCATGCGCGGAGGAGAACGTCTCACCGGAGCACTCCGCTGCAGGCCAGCGACAGTTACGAGCTTGGGCTGTAAATCCGTCGCGAAAGCTTCAGAGGTTCGAATCCTCTACCCGCCACGAGCGTCGGTGGCCTCTGTCTGCGGAATGCGCAGACCGGGGCCGCTCGTCATTTTGCTCCGGGGGCCGAGCCCCCGGAAGCCCCGCGCGGTAATCGTTGCGCTTCGCCTTATTCGTGCGCCCGTTCGTGACGGTTCAGCGGCGCTTCGCGCGCTGGGCGGTTGAGGACCTTTCGCCAATGCCATCCCGTTACTGGGCGCGTGGTGATTCCGGCGACATCGGCCGGATTTGCGCGTGAGTTCGACGACCCCTGCCGGTTAGGGTCAGATCGTCGTCTGCTCGTTACCTCGTAACAACCGGCCCGGGGGGTGTGTCCGTGACCGCGCTGCGCCAATATCTGGTGGTGTGGGGGCTGCCGGGCGCGCGGACCCTGTGGATCGTCGGCATCCTCGCCCGCCTGGGTATCGGCATGACGCCGCTCGCTCTGCTGCTTCTGGTGCAGAACGCCACCGGGCGGTACGCCGCGGCGGGGCTGGCCGGCGCCGTCTACGCCATCGCGGGGGCCGCGCTCAGCCCGTTCGCCGGTCGGCTGGCCGACCGCGCCGGCTCGCGGCCGGTGCTGATCGTGACGGCCGTTCTGCATCCGCTGGCGCTGGCCGGTCTGCTGGTCGCCTGTCGTGGCGGAGGGGATGCCCTTCCGCTGATCGTGGTCGCCTCGGGCGTGGCCGGGGCCACCTTCCCGCCGGCCACCGCCGCGATCCGGCGCGCCTGGACCGACATGACCGAGGTCGGCTCCGGGCAGCATGAGCTCCGGCAGGCCGCGCTGGCCGCCGAGACCTCGCTGTTCGAGCTGGTGTTCGTGCTCGGGCCGACGCTGGTGTCCGCGTTCATCGTGGTCACCGGCGGGCCGGCCGCGGCCATCGTCGCCGCGGGAACCGCGACGCTGATCGGCACGCTGCTGATCGCCCGTCTGCCGGTGATGCGGCGCGGGCACAAGCGTGGCTCCGGCGATCAGACCCGTGGGCTCGGTCCGCTGCGTACCCGGGGCTTTCCGGCCTTGCTGGCCTGTGTTTTCGCGCTGGGCATCGCGTTCGGCGCCGGTGGGGTGGTCGTTCCGGCGTACGCCGAGCAGATCGGCGGCGGTGACAGCCTGGGCGGCATCCTGCTCGGCATCTGGGGGCTGGGCAGCGCCATCGGGGGCTTCTGGTTCGGCACGCGGCGCCCGGCGATGGCCCTGCCGAAGCAGTTCGCCGGCCTGCTCGCCCTGGTCGGCGTGAGCTTCGCCGGGCTGGCGGTGCTGTCGCTGTGGTCCAATCCGGTGGCGCTCGGCTTCGCCATGGTGATCGCCGGCACCACCATCGCACCCGCGCTGACCGTGGAGAACAACCTGGTCGGCCGGATCGCCCCGGCGTCGATGCTGAACGAGGCCTTCACCTGGATCGTCACCGTCTCGGTGGCGGGCAGCGCGGCCGGCGGCGCCCTGTCCGGCGTGATCGTCGACCTGCCGGGGGGCCTCCCGTGGGCCTTCGTGATGGCCGCCGTCTCGCTGTTCGTGGGCGCCGCGATCGCCGGCTTCCCGGCCGGCCCGATGGCCCGCGCCGACGAGCGGGCCGCCGCCCGGCTGCGGGAGGCTCTGGGCCAGGAGGAAGCGGTAGCCTGATTCCCGATTCGGGGGTGGGGAAGATGGCCAAGGAAGTCGCCCGGTCCGGCGGGCACGATCCGGCCCGGATGCGTGCCTCTGACGCCGACCGGCAGGTGGTCGTCGAACGCCTCAAGGCCGCCCTCGACGAGGGCCGGCTGTCGCTTCACGAGTACGACGACCGGGTGAAGCAGACCTACGTCGCCGCCACCTACGCCGATCTTCAGCCGCTGGTGTCCGACCTGCCGGCGCCGGGACTGAGCGCGGCCGATGTCGAGGGCCGCCGCCGCGCCGACCTCCGCCGCCAGGCCCGCCGCCTGCCCACCGCGCTGTCGGTGCTGTGGATCATCTGGGGTTCGCTGATGGCGGTGAACCTGGTGGCCTGGGTTCTGGTCGCTGCCGGGGCCGACGAAGACGTGTACCCATGGCCGGTCTGGCTGCTCCTGCCGGGTGTTGCGTTGCTGGTCACGACCCTTGGCGTGCAGGCGGTGCGCCGAGGCAAGATGCAGGAATGACGCGCGTACCGCTGAGTGTCCTTGATCTTGCCACCGTCCGCGCCGGCCATTCGAGTGGCGACGCGCTGCGAGGCACCGTCGAGATCGCCAAGACCGCTGACGAGCATGGGTACGCCCGGTTCTGGGTCGCCGAGCACCACAACATGCCGGCCGTCGCCTCGACCAGCCCGGCGACGCTGATCGGGGCGGTGGCCGCGCAGACCAGCCACATCCGGGTCGGCTCGGGCGGGGTGATGTTGCCCAACCACATGCCGTTCGTCGTGGCCGAGCAGTTCGCGCTGCTGGAGGCGCTCTTCCCGGACCGCATCGACCTGGGCATCGGCCGCGCCCCGGGCACCGACCAGGCCACCGCCGCCGCGCTGCGTGGCGTCTCGCCGTACCTCACCGTCGAGCAGTTCCCCGAGCACCTTCGCACCGTGCTGGCCCTGCTCAGCGACGAGAACACCACCCACCTGAAGGCGACGCCGGCGCCGGCCTCGTACCCGGAGGTCTGGATGTTGGGGTCGAGCACCTTCGGCGCGCAGATGGCCGCGGCGCTGGGTCTGCCGTTCTGCTACGCCTACCACTTCGCGATGACCTCCGATGTGGACAGCGCGCTGCGGCTCTACCGCGACGGTTTCCGGCCGGGCGTGCTGGCCGAGCCGCACGCGATGGTCAGCGCCTCGGTGATCGTGGCCGAGACTACTGAGGAGGCGCGGTTCCTGGCCGGGCCGAGCCGGATGATGGCGCTCAGTCTGCGTACTGGTCGTCTCGGGCCGATCGTCTCGCCGGAGACCGCCGCGACCGCCGCCGACGACCTCACCGAGCTCGACCTCAAGGTGCTCGACCAGTTGCCGGGCACCCAGTACGCGGGCACGGCCGAGGAGGTCGTGGCCGATCTGGACGCGCTGGTCGAGCGCACCGGCGCCGACGAGCTGATGATCGCCGGCACGGTCTTCGAGGCGGCCACCCGGCAGGACTCGCTAATCCGCTTGGCAAAGGCCTGGCGCGGATAACAGGCTGTCCGGATGAGCTGGCACATTTCCGGCGCCGTGGAAGACTTCATCGACCGGGCCGGACCGTTCCTCCGGTCCCACCCGGTCGAGAACACGGTGCCGCTGACCATCGCCGGGGCGCTGAAGAGCCGCGGTCCACACATCTACGGCCCGGCGGACCCGATCTTCGGCTGGTGGACCGACGCCGGCGGCCAGGTCACCGGCGCTTTCCTGCGTACGCCGCCGCACCCGCTGCTGCTGACGTCGACGCCGCCGGATTCGGTCGTCGCGCTCGCGAACGACCTCGAGACCCCGCTGCCGGGCATCAACGCCCGGGCCGGCGACGCCGACCGGTTCGCCGCCGCGTGGCAGGAACGCACCGGCGCGACCCTGACGGTCGGCCGCCGCGCCCGCCTCTTCCGGTTGGACGCGCTCACGCCGCCGACGCCACCGCCCGGGGCCGCACGAGTGGCCGGCCGGGCCGACCGTGACCTGTTGATCGACTGGTTCGGCGGATTCCACCGCGAGATCGGTGAGGCGGTGAACGCCGATCTGGTCGACGACAAGCTGGCCTACGGCGGCCTCACGCTGTGGGAGGTCGACGGGGAGCCGGTGTCGATGGCCGGCGTCACCCGCCCCGACTCCGGGATGGTCCGGGTGGTGGCGGTCTACACCCCACGCCGGCACCGTGCGAAGGGCTACGGCGGCGCGGTCACCACGGCCGTGACCCGGGCGGCACTGGACGCGGGCGCCACCGACGTGGTGCTCTTCACTGACCTGACCAACCCGACCAGCAACGCGCTCTACCAGCGACTGGGCTACCGCCCGGTGGAGGACCGGAAGGTGGTGCAGTTCCAGTGAGCAGGGTGCTCTCCGTGAATGTCGCCGTGCCGATGCGCAGCACGGCGAAGAGTGTCGGCATCACCGGCATCAACAAGGTCCCGGTCGACCACCCGGTGGCGGTGCGCGCGCCCGGCCCCAAGCGGACCGGTCTGCACAGCGGTCTCGTCGGCGACCAGATCTTCGACGTGAGAAGCCACGGCGGCGACGACCAGGCGGTCTACGCGTACGCCCGCGAGGACTACGCCTGGTGGGAGCGCGAGCTCGGCCGCGAGTTGCCGGGTGGCCTGTTCGGCGAGAACCTCACCACCGAGGGCGTGGCGGCCAGCACCGCGGTGGTGGGCGAGCTGTGGCACGTCGGCGAGGGTGGCCTGGTCCTCGCGCCGACCTATCCACGCATCCCGTGTGCCACGTTCCAGGCCCGGATGGGCGAGAAGCAGTGGACGAAGCGCTTCACCCAGGCCAACCGCACCGGCGCGTACCTCCGGGTGGTCGCTCCGGGCGAGGTGCGGACGGGTGACGCGATCGTGGTGACCGACGTCCCCGCGCACGGCGTGACGGTGGCTGACGCGTTCCACGCCTACATGACCGAGCACATCGAGGTCGAAGAGCTGATCGCGCGGCGCATGACATCGGCCTAGTTTTGTCATATGACAAGACATCTGATCCGCTACTCCGGGGCGGGCAGCTTCTCGCCCGAGATCATCGCCCGCGCCGAGGGCAGCTACCTCTGGACCGAGAGCGGCCGCCGGCTGCTCGACTTCACCTCGGGCCAGATGAGCGCCATCCTCGGCCACAGCCACCCCGAGGTGGTGGCGACCGTGCGGCGGCAGGTGGCGGAACTGGACCACCTGTTCAGCGGCATGCTCAGCCGTCCCGTGCTCGACCTGGCCCGCCGGCTGGCCGAGTCGCTGCCCGACCCGCTGGACAAGGTGCTGCTGCTGACCACCGGGGCCGAGTCCAACGAGGCGGCGATCCGGATGGCCAAGCTGGTCACCGGCAAGCACGAGATCGTCTCGTTCGCGCGCAGCTGGCACGGCATGACCCAGGCTGCCGCCAACGCCACGTACAGCTCCGGCCGGAAGGGCTACGGCCCCACCGCGCCCGGCAACTTCGCCATCCCGACGCCCAACCCGTTCCGTCCGGATTTCGTCGACGCGACCGGTACGTTCGACTGGCAGCGCCAGCTCGACTACGCCTTCGACCTGATCGACGCCCAGTCGGTGGGCAGCCTGGCCGCGTGCATCGTCGAGCCGATCCTCAGCTCGGGCGGCGTGATCGAGCCGCCCCTGGGCTACCTGGCCGCCCTCCAGCAGAAGTGCCGCGAGCGCGAGATGTTGCTGATCCTGGACGAGGCCCAGACCGGTCTGTGCCGCACCGGCCAGTGGTACGCGTTCGAGCGCGACGGCGTGGTCCCCGACATCCTCACCCTCTCCAAGACGCTCGGCGCCGGCCTCCCGCTGGCCGCGGTGATCACCAGCGCCGAGATCGAGGCCGAGGCCCACGCGCGCGGTTTCCTCTTCTTCACCACGCACGTCTCCGATCCGCTGGTCGCTGCGGTCGGCAACACGGTCCTCGACATCCTCGAGCGCGAGAAGGTCGACCGGGTCGCGGCCGAGTCGGGCGCCTTCCTCCAGGACGGTCTCCGAGAGCTCGCGGCCAAGCACGAGACCATTGCCGATGTACGGGGCAGAGGACTCCTCGTCGGCCTGGAGCTGGTCTCCGACGAGCTGGGGGCCGAGGTCACCCGCCGCTGCCTCGAACTGGGCCTGCATATGAACGTCGTCCAGCTCCCCGGCATGGGCGGCGTCTTCCGGATCGCGCCGCCGCTGACCGCCACCCGCGAGGAGCTGGCCGAAGGCCTCGACATCCTGGCCCAGAGTATTAGCTCTAGCGAATATTAGGCTTCGCTTGTATTGTGGCGGCGTGAGAGACCTCATCGCCGAACTTGCCGAAGTCCACCGTTCCGTCGGCCGCGAGCCGGCCGACGACGGGGAGATCGTCCGCGTGGTCATGAAGCGGACCTACGCCACCACTCCCGCCGACCTGTGGGCGGCGATCACCGAACCCGACCGCATCCGCCGCTGGTTCATGCCGATCACCGGCGAGCTCAAGGAGGGCGGCCACTTCCAGCTCGAGGGCAACGCCGGCGGCGACATCCTGGGCTGCGACCCGCCCCACCGCCTGCGCACCACGTTCGGCGGCCCCGAGAGCCTCCTCCAGCTGACCCTGGCCGAGCAGGCGACCGGCCAGACCGAGCTGACCCTCGACCACACCGTTCCGGTGGCCATGGCCGGCAGCGTGGCCGGCGCCCTGTTCGTCGGCCCCGGCTGGGACGGCGCCTTCCTCGGCCTGGCCCAGTACGTGGCCGGCGACGCCATCGGCGACCCCCAGGAGGCGGCCCTCTCGCCCGAGCTGCTGCCCTTCACCCGCGCGTCGATCAGCCGCTGGACCGAGGTCGTCCGCGCGGCCGGCGCCACCCCCGAAGAACTGGAGGGCGCCCTGGCCGCGGCCAACGCCCAGTTCGACCCGCAGCCGGAGTAGCCCCTTTCAGCCGGCCGGCCCCGTCAGCCGGCCGGCGGGCGGCCGGCCGCGCCCGCCCCAGTGGCTCAGCCGACGAAGCGATCCGCCGCGGCGCCGGTAAGCCGCCCCGCCGGCAGCCGCCGGCCACACACCGCCAGCAAGAGATCCTGCGCGGTTCCGTCGACCGGCTGCCCGTCCCCGAACCGCCAGTCCAGATCGGTGGCCCGCAACTCCACGCCGGTCAGATCGACCCCGAAGAACGCCACGTTCCGCGGTCGCAGCCCGCTCAGCACCAGACCGACCCGCTCCACCGGCGGCCGCCGCGCCAACCCCAGCCCCACCGTGATGTCCAGCCCATGGATGACGTCATGCGACAAGGCGGCGTGCGGCCCACCACCCGGCGGCGCCCAGGGATGATCAACGTTGTCCCTGACCTGGGCGAGCAGCTCTTCGGCGCTCATCCGCCCCGCATCCCGCCGGGCCGCCCGGTCGGCCATCCGGTTGACATCCCCCCGGGCCAGAACAAGTTCGCCCAGCGTACGCATCATTCCCGTACGGAACGGCGCGGTCGTGTGCGCGACCACCTCACGCACCCGCCACCCTTCGCACAGACCCCGGGCGAAGCCCTGGGCAACCCCGCACCCGCCGAGCTGTGGATCGAGCCGATCCCCGACGCCCAGGCCCTCCCCGAAGACACCGCGGTCCTGCGCGAGTCGATCCGCCTGGCCTTCATCGCCGCCCTGCAACACCTGCCACCCAAGCAGCGTGCGGTCCTGATCCTCCGCGACGTCCTCTGCTGGCGGGCCGACGAGGTGGCAACCCTGCTGGAGACGACAACCGCGTCGGTGACCAGCGCCCTGCAGCGCGCCCGAGCGACGGTGAAGGCGCCACCGGGCGACCCCCGCCGCCCCGACGACCCCGACCAGCGCGACCTGCTCAACGGCTACTGCAAGGCGTTCGAGAGCCACGACGTGACGGGCCTGGTGGCCCTGCTCCACGAGGACGCCACCATGACCATGCCGCCGTTCCGCTGGTGGCTACGCGGCCGCGACAACCTGGCCGCCGCCTTCGCCGCGGGCGGCTGCGAGGGCGCGACCCTGATCCCCACCGAGATGAACGGTTCCCCAGCCTTCTGGCAACACCGCAACGGCGAGCCTTTCGGCCTGGTGATCCTCACCATCCACGAGTCCCGGATCACCAACGTGACAACGTTCCTGAGGACGGATGGCAGATGACCGATACCGCTGCGGCGTGGGCCACGACCGTTTGTGCCAGTTATCGCTTGTTCGGGCTGCAGGACCCCAACTGCGAGGAGAGCCAGAACCGCGCCGGGGCCTTTTCCACCGCGAACCGGAATGCGTGGGCTGGCTCTCCTGGTGGAGTCGGCGACCGACCTGGTGGCGTTCGAGGTGCGGGTGGAGGTCGTTCGAACCGTGCTGGGGCGGCCCGGCACGCGAAAGGCGCGTTCACGGCCTTGACCCTCGCTCTGCTCGCGGAGTGGGGACGGGAGCTCGGTGTTGCGGTTGGGGACCTTTGTTGGGCGTACCTCAGCATCGGTTGTGACCGACTACCTTCAGCGACTTCACAGCTACTACCGGATGAATTCCACGGTTGGCGATGTTCCATCGGAGTGCGAGCCCACCCCGCTCGCATGTCGAAGGAGTGTCTGTGCACCGCCATCACAACGGCCTCAAGACGGCCGCGCTGCTGGGTCTGCTCACCGCGCTGATTCTTGGCCTGGGCTACTGGCTCGGTGGCAGCGGCGGACTGGTGTTCGCCGTCGTCCTCTCGCTGGCCATCAACGCCGGTAGTTACTTCTTCTCGGACAGGCTGGCGCTGCGGGCCATGCGCGCCCGGCCGGTGACCGAGGCGGAGTTCCCCGCCCTTCATCAGGTCGTGCGCGAGCTGTCGGCCGACGCCGGGCAGCCGATGCCGCGCCTCTACGTGTCGCCGTCGCCGCAGCCGAACGCGTTCGCCACCGGGCGCAACCCGGAGCATGCCGCGGTCGCGGTGACGGTCGGGATCACCCAGATTCTGGACCGCCGCGAACTCCGCGGTGTGATCGGGCACGAGCTGTCACACGTCTACAACCGCGACATCCTGATCTCCAGCGTCGCGGCCGCCCTGGCCGGCATCGTCACCATGGTCGCGCAGCTGGCGATCTTCCTGCCGCTCGGCGGAGGCGACGACGAGGACTCGCCGAACCCGGTGAGCCTGCTGCTCATGCTGATCCTGGGCCCGCTGGCCGCGACCATCATCCAGCTTGCCATCAGCCGCAACCGCGAGTTCCAGGCCGACGCGTCCGGCGCGACGTTGACCCGCGACCCGCTGGCCCTGGCCAGTGCCCTGGAGAAGATCCACTATGGCGCCCAGCGTCTGCCGCTGCCCGCTCAGGGTCAGCTGACCAGCGCCGCCCACCTGATGATCGCCAACCCGTTCACCGCCCGCGGGCTGGCCGGCCTGTTCTCCACCCATCCGCCGATGGGCGAGCGCATCGCCCGCCTCCACCAGCAGGCCGCCCTCATCGGGCCCCGCTGACGCCGCGCTCCCCCGACAAACGAACTACCGCAAGATCGAATGCTGGGGTACGCGCGACAACGTCCCCAACCGCAACACCGGCTCCCGTTCCCGCTCCGCGGCGCCGGCCGCGGGTCAAGGCCGTGAACGCGACTCTCGCGTGAGTGGGCGGCGCAGAGCCGCGGCCGGGGTACCCGGTTGCCACTCGTGCCCGCCGTTCGAGGCCGGCGTCGGCGGAGGTCTGCGCTGACGCTCTTCCAGCCGGCATCGCTCGCGCCGGTCCTGAGTGGAGCTTTGGGGAGCACCAAGCGCCCGAGCTGCTCTCTCGCTTTCGCCGCCGCCACTCACGCTCGCTGCCGGGCGTGAGTGGCGGCGATCGGCGTGCCGTCGGACCTACCACCGTCGCGGACAGTGGTAGAGCAACACGGCAAAGCGGCCGGAATACCGTCAAGACCTACCACCGTCCCGAACAGTGGTGGAGCAACACGGCATCACGACCCCGAACACCGCCCCGCCCTACCACTGTCGCGGACGGTGGTAGGGCGGGGCGGGGCGGGGCGGGGCGGGGCGGTGTCGCGGACCGGGCGGTGCTGCCACTGTTCAGTTGGGCGGCGGGAATGAGGGGCGGCGAGGAGCGACGATTGGCTTGGCCGTGTTTGTCGGCGGCGCGACGACGCCGTGGCAGATTGTCGCGCTGGGGAAGCGGTGAGGCCCAGACCGCCTACCACCAGCGCCAGACCACCCTGGGAGACCTCCGCGAATTGGCCGGACCACAGTGGTCGGGGGCGGGGCGAGGGTCAGCGTGACAGGAGAGGCACGAACTCGGTGTAGCCGAGGGCGGTGAACAGAAGTTGTGGGGCGAAGCCGAGGATCACGGCGATCACCGCGGCGCCGATCAGGCTTGCGGCGACCGGCCAGCGGATGGGCAGTTTGGGGAGGCGCAGGTCGGCGACGGCGATGCCGGGTGGGGAGGCGTAGAGGATCGCGGCGGTTCGGATGTAGTAGGCCAGGGCGATCACGGCGTTGATGGCCACCACGCCGGCCAGCCAGCCCCAGCCGGTGTTGATCAGGGTGTCGATGATCGTGACCTTGGCGAACAGGCCGGCCAGGCCGGGGGGCAGGCCGGCCAGGCCGGACAGGGCCAGGACGAAGGCGGCCGCGGGCCACGGTGAGCGGCGGGCGACGCCCCGGTAGGACGCGATGTCGCCGCCGTGGGCGTCGGGGGGCAGCAGGGCCACGATCACCGCGAACGCGATGAACTCGAGGGCCACGAAGAAGGTGGCGTACGCCAGGGCGGCGGTCACCCCGGACCCGCCGGCCACCAGGGGGGCCAGAATGTAGCCCGCCTGGGCCACCGAGGACCAGGCCAGCAGGCGGACCATGCGGGTCTGGCGCAGGGCCACCAGGTTGCCCACGGTCATGGTCAGGACGGCCAGGACGGCGATCAGCGGGCCGGTGTCGAGGCGGGACGTGATGGCCGCCAGGGCGACCACGCCGCCGAGCTTGGAGGCGGTCGAGAGGTAGGCGGCGACCGGCAGGGGGGCGCCGTCGTAGGTAGCGGGCGCCCAGGCGTGCAGGGGCACCGCGGCGACCTTGAAGGCGAAGCCGATCACGATCAGGGCCACGCCGACCGAGGCCAGGGGGGCCATCGCGCCGGCGCCGGGGGTCAGCGCCGACAGGTGCAGGGCGCCGGTGGCGGCGAAGAGCAGGCCCGCCCCGAGCAGGGCGATCGCCGTGGAGACCACGCTGACCAGGAAGAAGGTCACGGCGGAGGAGGCTCCGGCCGTGGTGCGGCGGAGTCCGGTGAGGACGTACAGGGGAAGGGTCAGGGTTTCCAGGCCGACGATCAGCGTGACCAGATCGCCCGCGTAACCGATGACGACGCCGCCGGTCATCGAGCAGGTGAGCAGGAAGCAGAACTCGCCGGGGGGCGCGGGAACGCGGGTGGACAGGCCGAGGACGCCGAGGGTGAGGGCGGCGAACAGGACGGCGATCAGCGCCGACGACGGACCGGCGGCCCAGGAGCAGTTGGCGCCGACGCAGAGGGTCGGGTCGGTCGAGGCGACGACGGGGGCGAGCGCGGTGATCAGGGCGCCGGCGGCGGCCGTACCGAAGATCGCGGAGCGCCGGCCGACCGCGAGGTCGACGATCAGGACGAGCACCGCCGTGCCGGCCGCGGCGTAGAGCGGCAGCAGCGCCAGGTGGTTGATGGACTGGGTCATCGGAGCGCCTCCGTCATCGCGCCGATCGGGTCGCCCGAGCCGATGAGCACCAGCGACGGGATCAGGCCGAGCAGCAGCGCCAGGATGATCAGCGGCGCCCAGGCGACCCATTCGGTCCGGGAGACGACCGGCAGGGCGTCCACGGGAACCGGGGCGCCGTGGGTGACGCGGCGGAGCAGGCGCAGGAAGTACGCCGCGGTCAGGGCACCGCCCACGGCGGCGACCGCGGCCAGCGTCATCCACAGGGGACCGCCCCGTTGCACCGCGGCCACGACCGCGAACGCCTCGCCCCAGAAACCGGCCAGCCCGGGCAGCCCCAGCGACGCGATGGCCGCGAACGCGAACATCCCGGCCAGCCGCGGCGCCGTCTCCCGCAGCCCGCCCAGCTCGGCCAGGTCACCGGTGTGCGTGCGGTCCTTGATCGCCCCGGCCAGGAAGAACAGCAGGCCGGTGATGACGCCGTGGGCGATGTTGCCGATCAGCGCCGCCTGTAGGCCGGTGACCGTGAGGGTGGCGATGCCGAGCAGCACGAAGCCCATGTGCCCGACGCTGGAGTAGGCGATCAGCCGTTTCAACTCGGTCTGCCGCAGACAGATCAGCGCGCCGATGATGATCGCGGCCACGGCCAGGACGGCCAGCACGGGCGCGGCCCAGGCGGCGCCGGTCGGGGTGACGCCGACGCCGATCCGGATCAGTCCGTACGTACCCATCTTGAGCAGCACCCCGGCCAGCAGCACGCTGCCGACGGTCGGCGCCTCGGTGTGCGCGTCGGGCAGCCACGTGTGCAGCGGCCACAGCGGCGCCTTCACCGCGAAGGCCAGCGCGAACAGGGTGAACGCGGCGTACTGGGTGGTGCGGGAGAGCCCGAGGCCGCCGGTGAGCGCGTAGATGTCGGCCGTGCCCGCCGCCACGATCACGGTGACCACGCCGAGCAGCAGGAGCACCGAGCCGAACAGCGTGTACAGCACGAACTTGCGGGCCGCGCGCCGCCGGTCCGGTCCGCCCCAGCCGGCGATCACGGCGTACATCGGCAGCAGGGTGATCTCGAAGAACAGGAAGAACAGCACCAGGTCGAAGGCGAGGAAGGTGCCGAGGATGCCGACTTCCAAGACCAACAGCAGGGCCATCAGGGTACGGCCGGAGGGCGGCCGCCACATGGTGTACGCGCAGCAGAGCAGCGTCAGCAGCCCGGTGAGGACGACCAGCGGCCCGGACACCCCGTCCACCGCCAGGTGGAAGTGGACGTCGAGGGCCGGGATCCAGGAGTGATCGACCTCCAGCCACGGGACGATCGGCCCGCTGGCGCCCCGCGGCAGCGCCACCACCACGGTGAGCAGGAAGGTGACCGCGGCCGCGACCAGCGCCGCCACGCGGCCGGCCCGTTCCGGCAGCAGCGCCGCGACCAGGGCGCCCAGGGCCGGCGCCACGAGCACGGCGATCAGCACCTCGTTCATGCGGACGCTCCGTAGATGGCGGCGACCACGCCGAGCAGCAGCGCCCCGGTCAGGACGGCGACCGCCGCGCGCGGCAGGGCGGCGCGGTGGGCGGCGCTGAGCAGCGTTCCCAGGCCGGTGGCGGTCTTGCCGGCGCCCTCGACGGTGCCGTCCACCACCCGCTCGTCGGTCCACTTGACGGCCCGTGCGAGCGCCTTCACCGGCCGGACGATCGCGCGGTCCTGCACGGCGTCGAGGTAGAAGGCGTTGGCCAGCACCGGCTGGACGCGGCCGAGGGCGAGCACCGGGTCGGCGCCGGGCACCGCCCGCCACAGCCACCAGGCCGTGCCGGCGCCGGTGACCAGCAGCAGCATCGGCAGCGCGATAGCCACGTCGAGGTGGGGTTGTTCCAGTTCGAGAGCGGTGCGGAAGCCGGGCGCGAACGCCGCCAGCCCGAGCAGCGCGGCCGGCACGGCCAGCACGAGAACCGGCCAGCGCATGACCCGCGGCGGGTCGTGCGCGACGCCCGGCCGGTCGTACCGCGCGTCGTCGAAGCCGACCTCCCAGTCCGGTCCGTCCGGCCCGTACGCGCGGGACGGCCCGAAGAACGCCCGCAGCAGCAGCCGGGTCGAATACCACGCCGTGATCAGCACCCCGGCCAGCGCCGCGATCCAGACGACCCAGGCGGTCCAGGCCGGCACCGCCTCGCCGCCCTCGGTGGCGTGCGCGGCGGCGACCAGAACGTTCTCCTTCGACCAGAAGCCGGCCAGCGGCGGCAGCCCGGCCAGCGCGCCCAGCCCGATCACGAACGACCAGAAGGTGGCCGGCATGACCCGGCGCAGCCCGCCCATCCGGGACAGGTAGTTGGTGCCGACCGCGTGGATCACCGCGCCGGCCGCGAGGAACAGCAGCGCCTTGAACGCGGCGTGGGTGAGCAGGTGGAACAGCGCGGCGGCGGGCGAGCCGACGGCCAGCGCCCCGGTCATGTAGCCGATCTGGGACACCGTCGACCAGGCCAGCACCCGTTTCAGGTCGTCCTGGGCCATCGCCGACAGCGCGCCGAGCAGCAGCGTGACGGCGGCCATCACCCCGAGCGTGGCCAGCGCCGTCGGCGACTGGGCGAAGAGCGGGTAGAGCCGGAACACCACGTACACCCCGGCGGCGACCATCGTGGCCGCGTGGATCAGCGCCGAGATCGGCGTCGGGCCGGCCATCGCGTCGGGCAGCCAGGTGTGCAGCGGGAACTGGGCGCTCTTGCCGGCCACGCCGGCCAGGATCAGCAGCAGCCCGGCGGTCAGCGTGGTCGCGCCGAAATCAGAAGCGAGCACGTCGGCGATCCGGAACGAGCGGGCCGACCAGCCGAGCAGGGCGATGCCGAGCAGGAAACCGACGTCGCCGACCCGGGTGACCAGGAACGCCTTGACTGCGGCGGCGGGCGCCTCGTGCAGCCGGCGGTCGTGGCCGATCAGCAGGTACGAGCAGACGCCCATCACCTCCCAGCCGACCAGCAGCAGGATCAGGTCACCGGCGGTCACCACGAGCAGCATCGCGCCGGTGAACAGGGAGATCTGTGCCGCGTACGGTGCGTAGCGGGGGTCGTCGTGCAGGTAACCGATCGAGTAGATCTGGACGGCCAGGGCGACCACGGTCACCGCGAGGGCGACGTAGAGCGCGGCGGGGCCGGCCGAGAAGCTCAGCGTCACATCGAGGTCGCCGAGGCGTACCCAATCGAGGTGGATCTCCTCCGGATCATCGGTGGTCACCAGCAGGAACACGGTCAGCGCCAGCGCCAGCACCGCGCCCGTGACACCGAGCGCGGCGGCTCTCTTCCGCCCGGCCCGATCGGCCGGGCTCAGGAGCAGACCCAGAAGACCGAGCAGCAGGGGTACGCCGGGAAGCGCCGCGATCATTCGGCGACCCCTTCGAGCTGCACCTCGTCGAGCGCGACCGCCTTACGCAGGCGGTAGTACTGCAGGACGATGGCCAGACCGACGCCCACCTCGGCCGCGGCCAGCACGATGATGAACAGCGTGAACACCGCCCCGGCGTGGTGCGTCGCGCCGCGGGTCGTCACGTCGGCGGTGACGAAGACCAGGTTGACCGCGTTCAGCATCAGCTCGACGGCCATCAGCACCAGGATCGCGTTACGCCGGCGCAGCACGCCGTAGACGCCCAGCCCGAAGAGCAGGGCCGCGATCACGTACGGGATCACCGCGTGCACCTATTCACCCCGCCCCTTGATGTCGGGCCGGGACAGCACGATCGCCCCGACCAGCGCGGACAGCAGCAGGATGGAGATCACCTCGAACGGGAGCACCCAGCTGCCGAAGATCTGCTCGCCCATCCGGCCCGCGGTGCCCGCCTCGGGCAGCGGGAAGATCGCCCAGCGGAAGGCGTCGGCCAGCAGCACGGCCAGGCCCAGTCCCACCCCGGCGCCGACCAGCAGGGCCGGCCAGGCCGGTCGGTCCAGGTCGTCCGAGGCCCCGATCGGCGCCCGGGTCAGCATCACCGCGAACAGCAGCAGCACGACCACCGCGCCGACGTAGACCAGCACCTGCACCCAGGCCACCAGCTCGGCGCCGAGCACGAGGTAGAGCCCGGCGATCGCGCCCAGGCTGACCACCAGGTAGAGGCCGGCGCGAACCAGGTGCTTGGAGGTGACCACGAGCGCGGCGGCGCCGACCGCAACCACCCCGAGCGCGAGCAGAAGAGCGTCGGCGACGGTCACGGGCCCGGTTCCCTGCGTGGCCGCGCCGGGACGCTCTTGGCCGTGGTCGCCGCGCCCGGGCCGGCCGCCTTCTTGGCCGCGGTGGCCTCCTCCTTGGACGGCTCGCCGAGCACGTCGTGGGCGGGCGGCGGCGGCACGGTCGGCATCCAGGCGGCGAGCCGGTCCTTGTCGTGCAGCAGGTTGAGCACGTCGGTCTCCGCGTACTCGAACTCGGGCGTCCAGTGGAGCGCGTCGAACGGGCACACCTCGATGCAGATGCCGCAGTACATGCAGAGCGAGAAGTCGATGTCGAACCGGTCGAGCACGTTGCGCTGCCGGGGCCGGGCCGCCCCCGGGACGACGACCTCTTCCTTGTGCGAGTCGATGTAGATGCACCAGTCCGGGCACTCCCGCGCGCACAGCATGCAGACCGTGCAGTTCTCTTCGAGCAGGGCGATCACACCCCGCGAGCGCGGCGGCAACTCGGGCTCGACATCCGGGTACTGCTGAGTCGTGCTGCGCTGGGTCATCGTGCGCAGCGTCACCGCGAGCCCGTTGATGAGGCCCGCTCCCGGCGTGCTCTTCTCCCCGTTCTCACTCACAACGACACATCCTGCCCTCTTGACCACTCCGGTGCGAGCACACCCCCGGCAGATCTTCCGATACGGTCGCGCCGAAGGGTGAGCGACCCATTCCCGGAGGACCGATGTGACCGCCGAAGACAACCGTCCGCCGCCGGACGGCTCGAGATGTCGATCGGCCGCCTGACCCTCCCGCGGCCGTCCGAGGACGGTTGACTCTGACACCGTGTCAGGTCGTTGAGTGGTCGGCATGACGGATTACATCAAGCCTGGGCGGATGACCGACCCGGGTGAGTTCACCGGGCTGCTGGACGGGTTGCCGACGGACGTGGCCGGGGTGGCCCGGGTGGTTCAGGGGCTGCTGGTTCATGAGTTTCTGGGTGACCTGTACGGGGTGGAGCTGAGCGACGAACGGAAGCAGACCGTGCACCTGCGGAAGGTGTCCGACATGCTCGACGGCATCGTGGCGCTCGACGGCCGGCCGCTGGATGTCGCTCGGAGCCCGGACAAGCGGCTGGTCACCAACTGCCGGGGGTTCACCGTCCTGGCCATGACGCTGCTGCGGCGGGCGGGGGTGCCGGCTCGGGCGCGGTGCGGGTTCGGTACCTACTTCGGGGACGGGATGCGCGGGGACCACTGGGTGGTCGAGTTCCATGACGGCGAGCGGTGGCGGCTGTTCGACGCCCAGCTCGACGACGTGCTGACCCGCGAGCTGAAGATCGGGTTCGACGTCACGGACATCACGCGGGACGAGTTCGTCATCGCGGGTGACGGGTGGCGGCGCTGCCGGGAAGGGCGGGACGATCCGGAGAAGTACGGGCTGATCAACGTGGGTCAGGGGTGGTGGTGGATCGCCGGGAACATGATCCGGGACGCCGCCGCGCTGGACGGTGTCGAGATGCTGCCGTGGGACTGCTGGGGTGCGATGCCGGACCGGGACCGGGAGCCGGACGACTGGGAGTTCTTCGACCGGCTGGCCGCCGGCGAGATCAAGACGGCCGACGACGATCGTGTCCGCGTACCCGACAAGGTCTGGAACGCCCTGCGGGAGCGCACCGAACCGCTCAGGTGAGGACCTTGACCACCGCGGTCAGCACCAGCTGGCCCAGCGCGACCGGCACGAGGACCAGCCAGCACAGGCGTTGCAGCTGGTCCTCGCGCAGACGCGGGAAGGTCACCCGCATCCAGATGATCACGAAGGACACGGCGAACGTCTTGGCCAGCGTCCACAGCCAGCCGAGCTGATCGCTGAACGGGCCGTGCCAGCCGCCGAGGAACAGGATCGTGGTCAGCGCGGCGATCACCACGATGCCGACGTACTCGGCCAGCAGGAAGAACGCGAAGCGCAGGCCGGTGTACTCGGTCATGTAGCCGAAGACCAGCTCGGAGTCGGCGATCGGCATGTCGAACGGGGGGCGGCGGATCTCGGCGACGCCGGCGATGAAGAACACGATCGCCGCGGGCAGCTGCCAGAGCAGCCACCACGGGCGCCACGCCTCGATGATGCCGGGCAGGCTGAGCGTTCCGGCGGCCATGGCCACGCTGGCCGCGGCCAGCACCAGCGGCAGCTCGTAACCGAGCAGCTGGGCCGCGCCACGCAGGCCGCCGAGCAGGCTGTACTTGTTGGCCGAGGCCCAGGCCGACATCAGCACGGCCACCACGCCGACGCCGAGCACGGCCAGCACGAAGAACAGACCGACGTCGAGGGCCTGGGCGACCAGACCGCCGGGCCCGAGGGGGAGGGCCAGAAAGACCAGCAGGTACGGGAAGAGTGCGACCAGGGGCGCCAGGCGGAACACCGTGCGGTCGGCGGCCCGGGGCGTGATGTCCTCCTTCTGCACGAACTTCACGCCGTCGGCGATCAGCTGGGCCCAGCCGTGGAACGCCCCGGCGTACATCGGGCCGAGCCGGGCCTGCATGTGGGCCATCACCTTGTGTTCGGTCTGGCCCACGACCAGCGGCAGGACCAGGAAACCGAGGACCACCGCGACCACCCGGATCGCGAGGTCGAGCCAGAGCGGCATCAGCGCGGACCCCACTCGCCCGGGGCGGGCACGCCCGGCGGACGCATCGGGGCCCGCTTGGCCGGCCCGCCGGCCTCGGACTCCCCCGGCTCCTTCGCGCCCGGCCAGGCCTTGGCCACCCGCGCGGCCAGCACGAACTCCTTGCGCAGCGGGTGCCCCTCGAACTCCGGCGGCAGCAGCAGCGGCCGCAGGTCGGGGTGCCGGGCGAAGGCGATGCCGAACATCTCGTGCGTCTCGCGCTCGTGCCAGGCGGCGCCGGGATAGAGGTCGGTGAGCGTCTCCACCACCGGGTTTTCCTTGGGCACGCGGGCGCGCAGCAGGAGACCGTGCTTGCGCCGGGTCGACCACAGGTGGGCGACCACGGTGAAGCCGTCGTCGAGCTCGTCCACGGCGGACAGCCAGTCGAAGAAGTCGCAGCCCAGCGCGCCCTGGTCGAGCGCCGCCCGGGCCGCCTGCCACCAGCGGGCGACCGGCACGTCGACCACCGCACGCGCATGACCCTCGCCGCCGCCGGACACGCTCGCGGTGACCTCGCCGGCCTCCGAAGCGGCTTCCGCGGCGGCCGCGTCGGCGGCCGGCGCGGCGATCGCCGTGGTGACCACCGGGGCCGGCGCGGGTTCTTCCGCCAGCAGTGCGACGAGTCGCTCGCCGACCTCTTCGGGCGTCATGGACGCATCCTAAACGCCCCGCTCGCGGCCCAGTGGTAGGCCGGGGCGGTATCCGGGGCTCGGACACCGCCCTGGCCTACCACTGTTATTCGAGTCCGGGGAGCCGTCCGTTCCGGAAGACGTCGACGAAGTCCTGGTGGTCCTCACGGGCCTGGTCGCCGTACTTGTGGGCGAACTCGACAAGATGGGTCAGGAAGCCCTCGGGGTCCTTGTCGACCACCTCGACGATCGCCTCCTCGGTCGAGAAGTCGACCAGGTCGTGCGACGACTCGTCGTCGGCGACCGAGTGCATCCGGGCGACCGCGCGGCCCAGGTCGCCGACCACGCCGGTCAGCTCCTCGGGCTCGTTCACGTCGGCCCAGTCCAGGTCGGCCGCGTACGGCGACACCTCGGCCACCAGCTGACCGACGCCGTTCAGCTCGGTGTAGCCCACCCACGGGTCGGCGTGGGCCTGGAGCGCGAGCTGCGACTCGGCGGTGCGGTGGCCCTGGTGCTTGAAGTAGGACCGGACCCGGTCGTCGTCGATCCAGCGCGCGACGGCCGGCACCTGGGCCTGCTTCATGTAGATGACCACGTCGTTCTCGAGCGCCTCGGTGTGCCCCTCGAGCAGCAGGTTGTACGACGGCAGGCCGGCCGACCCGATGCCCACGCCCTTGCGCAGCTTGATGTCCTTGATGTTGGTGGACAGCGGCCGGCTGGCGTCGGGCAGCGTGGTCAGGTATCGGTCGAACGCCTCGCGCACCGCCGCCGCGGTCTCGTCGTCGATCTCGAAGACGCCGTCGCCGACCGAGAACCGCCGCTCGTAGTTGTCGATCGTGGTCTGCTGGGAGAGCAGGTCGACGCGGGTGTTCAGCCGCGCCTCCTGAAGCACCTCCCGGAGTACGCCGTCGGCGGTCTTCAGCGTGATCGAGCCGATCGCGTCGTCGCCGCCGGCCGCGATCGCCCGCAGCTCGGTCAGGTACGACTCGGCGAACGTCCGGACCAGCGCGGTGATGTGGTCGTCGGAGAGCGCCTTGGCGTACCCGATCAGCGCGACGCTGGCGCAGAACCGCTTCAGGTCCCAGGAGAACGGGCCGACGTACGCCTCGTCGAAGTCGTTGACGTTGAAGACGAGCTGGCCGGTGGCGTTCATGTAGGTGCCGAAGTTCTCGGCGTGCAGGTCGCCGTGGATCCACACCCGGCTGGTCCGCTCGTCGAGGTAGCGGTCGTCGGCGTAGGAGCCGGTCAGGTCGGCGTAGAAGAGCGAGGCGCTGCCCCGGTAGAACGCGAACGGCGAGGCCGCCATCTTGCGGAACTTGCGCCGGAACGCCGCCGGATCTTGCGCCATCAGGTCGCCGAACTCCCTGATCAGAACCTCGATGATGAAGTCGGCGCGTGACTGCTCGCTCATGAACCGGAGATTAGCCCCCGGATGCCACCGGCGGGACGACCATCGGGGCAGACAACGAGGCCGAGTCGCGCCGGTTCACCCCGCCGACGCCGGACTGCTCGCCGGCGATCTTCTCCTGGAGACGCAGGATGCCGTGCAGCAGAGCCTCGGGCCGGGGCGGGCAGCCGGGCACGTACACGTCCACCGGGATCAGTTGGTCGACGCCCTTGGTCACCGAGTACGAGTCCCAGTACGGGCCGCCGCAGTTCGAGCAGGAGCCGAACGAGATCACGTACTTGGGTTCGGGCATCTGGTCGTACAGCCGCTTGATCGCCGGGGCCATCTTGTCGGTGACCGTGCCCGACACCACCATCAGGTCGGCCTGTCGTGGGCCGTGCGCGAAGGGGATGACGCCCAGCCGCATGAAGTCGTGCCGGCCCATGCTGGACGCGATGAACTCGATCGCGCAGCAGGCCAGGCCGAAGTTGAAGACCCACAGCGAGTAGCGGCGCCCCCAGTTCAGCACGAACCGGATGGGCTCTCCGAGAACTCCAGGCAAGGCCACGCTCGTACGCTACGCCTCAACGGGTCGGGCGCTGCAAGAGGCTCAGGAACCCCGTCAGCAACGCCTCGCGCAGGGCCGGCGGCGCGGCGTTGAGCAGCGTGTTGACCGCGGCCATCGGACCGGCCGCCCCGTCGGCCAGGCCCAGGCCGGCGGCCAGCCCGGCCACCAGCTGGGGTGTCACGGCGGCCGGGGTCAGCGCGCCGGCCGTCGCCACCAGGTCGGCCGGCAGCTCGACCGGGCCGCGGGCCCGGGTCGCGGCCACGGCGTCGGCCAGGTCGGACACGAACGCCCCGGTGGTCGGGCGGACCGCGGCCGTCACGGTCAGGTGGATGGTCGGCGGGAGTTTGCCGTACCCCATCTGCGGCTGGGTGTGCCAGCCCCGGGCGGCCAGCTCGTCGGCCAGCACGAACGGGTCGACGCCGTCCTCGGTGGTCAGGCAGACGACCGTGGTCTCGGTCGGCGCGTACAGGCGTACCCCATCGGTGGCCTGCACCGCCGCGGCCAGGGTGACCACCGCCTCGCGGGTCTCCCGGGCCAGGTCCAGGTAGCCGGCGTCGCCCAGGTGGCGCAGCACGGCCAGCGCCGCGGCGATCGGCCCACCGGATCGGGTCGACGCCACGCCCGGGTTGATCATCGTGTAGCCCGGCCAGTCCGCGTGGGCGAAGTACAGCGGCAGCCGTAGCGCCTGGTCGCGGTGCAACAGGACCGAGACACCCTTCGGCGCGTACGCGTACTTGTGCAGGTCGACCGAGATGCTCGTGACACCCGGCACGGACAGGTCGAACGCGGGCAGCTCGGCGCCCAGCCGGCGCAGGTAGGGCAGCACCCAGCCGCCGAAGCAGGCGTCCACGTGACAGCGCACGTCCAGGCCCGCCGCGGCCTCGGCGATCTCCGTGACCGGGTCGATCACCCCGTGGGCGTACGAGGGCGCGCTCGCCACCACGAGCACGGTCTCGTAGCGGATGGCCGCCCGCATCGCCGCCGGGTCGGCCCGCAGGTCCGGTCCGACCGGCACCACGTCCAGGCCCACCCGCAGGTAGTGGCCGGCCTTGGCGAACGCGGCATGCGCCGTGGAGGGCATCACGATCCGCGGCCGGTCGATCTCGGGGCGGGCGTCGCGGGCCGCCTTCACCGCCAGCAGGATCGACTCGGTGCCGCCGCTGGTCACCGTCCCCACCGTCTCGCCGGTGCCGCCGAGCAGCCGCGCGGCCGCGCCGACCAGGGCGTTCTCCATGGCCAGCAGGCTCGGGAAGGCGGTCGGGTCCAGGCCGTTGACGTGCGACGACAGGGCGTACGCGGCCTGGGCCAGCTCGTCCAGCCCGGCGACGTCGGCGTCATAGACGTACGCGAACAGCCGCCCGCCGTGCGTCGGCAGGTCGGCGGCCCGCAGCTCGCGCAACTCAGCGAGCACCTGAGCTGCGGAGACGCCGGTGGCCGGCAGCGCATCGATCATGCCAGGACGCTATCCCAAACCTCCGCTCCCACGTCCGGTGTACCGGGCCGGACCGGTGGCCACCGCCTCGGTCGCCTCGTGGGAACAGTCCCGTCGCGCGTACGCGGCGGCCCGGCAGCGGGTCGCGGCAGCCGCACTGCGCGGTCGGTCCGTCGGGGCCGCACGCGCGCTGCGGCTGGCGCTCGGGACGCCGCCTCTCGACCGGCTCGAGCCCGCGCTTCACCGCGTCCGCTCGGCGGTCGCCGCCATCCCGCCCTGGCCGCTTTTGCTCTGAGCGCGTATAGGCAACGGCCCCTGACCTGGGTTTGGATCGCGCGCACGCTCGGGCCGGGTGGTGCCTATACGCGCTCAGAGCTGTGGGGTTCGGGCGCGCTTCGGGGTGTTGTGCCTGTTCACGGCGGAGAGCATGTGGTGCCTATACGCGCTCAGAGCAAAGGGGGGCGGTCGGGGTAGCGGCGCAGGAGGAGGACGGCGGTGGCCACGAACAGGGCCGGCAGGACGGTGAAGCCGAGCAGGACGCCGAGGCGGGCGGTGCCGGTCTGGGTGGCGGCCTCGCCGGTTGACGAGGACACGTAGCCGAAGAGCTGGAGAACGGCGGCGTAGAGGCCGGGGCCGAGAGCAAGGCCGAAGGTTTCGCCCGCGGTCCAGACGCCGGTGAAGACGCCGGCCTGGCGTTTGCCGGTGCGGGTGGTCTCGGCGGCGATGCAGTCGGGCAGCATGGCCATGGCGAAGACCTGCTGGCCGGCGTAGCCGATGCCGACCAGGGCGACGACCAGGTAGATCGCCAGGGGCGGGCCGGCCGACGCGGGGATCAGCAGCAGGGTGCCCAGGGCGTAGAGGAGGCTGGCGGCGATCAGGCTGCGGCGCTTGCCCAGCCGGGCGCCGGCCCGGCTCCACAGCGGCATGACGAGCAGGGCGGGGCCGACAAACGCGGCGAACAGGAACGTGGCGGCGGAGTCGCGGGCCACGATGTGGTCGGCGAAATACTGCACGCCGGCCAGCATGGTGGCCACCCCGGCCGACTGGATCACGAAGCAGAGCAGCAGGGCCCGGAACGGGCCGCTGGCCGCGGCGATCCTGAGCTGGGTACGCAAGCTCGGCTCGGTCTGCTCGGGCGCTCGGGACCGGGCTGTGCGCGTACCCCAGAAGACGCCCAGCGTGCCCACGACGATGAGCGCGCCGACGAACACGCCCGACCACCGGTGGCCGGTCAGGCCGCCGCCGGTCTGCTCGACGACCAGCGGGGCCAGCGCGCCGGAGATCAGGATGGCCAGGGCCAGGACCGCGACGCGCCAGGTCATCAGGCGGGTGCGCTCGGCGTAGCCGTCGGTGAGCTCGGCCGGCATCGCGACGTAGGGCACCTGGAAGAAGGCGTAGGCGGTGGCCGCGACGAGGAAGGCGACCGCGACGTACGGGCCGGCGGCCGGACCGGCGCCGAACGGACCCGCGAAGATCAGCGCGAACAGCACGGCGAGCAGCAGGCCGGCGCCGAGCAGGAACGGGCGGCGGTCGCCGCGACGGTCCGAGACGCGACCGGCGATCGGGTTGAACAGGACGTCCCAGGCCTTGGGCAGGAGCACCAGCAGACCGGCCAGGCCGGCCGTCACGCCGAGGGTGTCGGTCAGGTATGGCAGCAGGAGCAGCCCGGGGACCGTGCCGAAGGCGCCGGTGACCAGCGAACCGAGGGCATAACCGGCCCGGGTGCGCGTGGTTAATTCCTCCGGGGGACGGGCGACCGTCATGGACGCGGATGTTATCGATCATGTAGTCGATACGCCTACAGTTCGTCCGATGAGCGTGCTGAGTCCGGCCTCGCCGGGAGTGGCGGCGGCCCATCCGGTCACCGCCGAGGTGGGCCTGCGGATCCTCCGCGAGGGCGGCACGGCGGCGGACGCGGCGGTCGCGGCGGTGCTGACCTGCTGCGTCGCCGAGACGATCTACACCGGGCTGGGCGGCGGCGGGTTCGCCACCTACTTCGACGCGGCCACCGGCGAGGTCACCTGCCTCGACTTCTTCGTCGCGGTGCCGGGCACCGACGGCGACGCCTCGGCCGGGCCGATGGTCAAGGTGGACGTGTTGTTCGGCGGCGTTCCCCAGGTGTACGAGATCGGCGGTGCCAGCGTGGCCGTGCCGGGGGTGCCCGCGGGCTGCGGCGAGGTGCATCGGCGGTGGGGACGGCTGCCGTGGGCTTCGGTCGTCGAACCGGCTCGGCGCCTCGCGGAAACAGGCGTCGTGCTGCCCGCCGCGCAGGCCCGCACCCTGGTGTCCTGTGCGCCCGCGCTGGCGTACGGGGAAGGGGCTGCTTATTACACCCCGAACGGGAAGCTGCTCGAAGGCGGCGACCTGCTGTTCCACCCGGGCCTGGCGACGGCGCTGGAAGGTCTGGCCGACGAGGGGCCGGCGGCCTTCTACACCGGGGCGTTCGCCCGGCCGATGGTGGACGCGGTGCGATCGGCGGGCGGGGCGCTCGGTCTGTCCGACCTGTCGGCCTACCGGGTGCATGAGACCTCGGTCGACCACGCTTCCCTCAACGGCTATCGGGTGCGGGCGCGGCACGACCTGAGCCGGACCGTGGACACGATCGCGGCGCTGCCACCGGACGTGACGCCGGTGGCGCTGGCCACGGCGCTGCGGGACCAGGGACGGCAGAAGATCGGCGACACCACGAACGTGTCGGTGGTCGACGCCGACGGCAACGCCTGCGTGATCACCACGACGCTCGGGCTGGGCGCCGCGGTCTGGCTGCCGGGGCTGGGCGTCAACCTGAACTCGATGCTCGGCGAGGGCGAGCTGATCACCGCGGACCTGGCCCCGGGGCGGCGCATGTCGTCGAACATGTGCCCGCTGGTGGTGATCGACGACCAGGGGCGGCTGATCGTGGCGGCGGGGTCGGCGGGCGCGTCCCGGATCCGGACCGCGCTGATCGACACGCTGCTCGGGGTGCTGGTGGACGGGCTCGACCTGGCGTCGGCGATCGCCCGGCCGCGCTTCCACGTCGTCGACGGCACCGTGCACGCCGAGCCCGGGCTGCCCGAGTCCGATCTGTCGGCTCTGACCGACGCCGGCTGGGCGATCAACCGGTGGCCGGAGATGAACCACTACTTCGGCGGGGTGACCGCGGTCGGCGCGGGCGGGGCGGCCGGCGACCCACGGCGCGGCGGGGTGGGTCTGCTCCTCTAGGGGATCCAGTGGGCTCGCTTCATGTCGACGCGGTCGCCCTTCAGGGGTACGCCCTCGGCGAGCAGACGCTGGCGGGCCTCCTGCTCGTGGCCCGGGACCAGGCGGCCGGAACTGGCCACCACGCGGTGCCACGGGACGGCGCCGCCGTGCCGGGACATGATCGTGCCGACCTGGCGGGCGGAGTTGCGGCCGGAACGATCGGCCAGCACGTCGGCGATGGCGCCGTACGACATCACGCGGCCCTCGGGGATGCGCTCGACGAGTGAGAGCACCTCTTCGACGTACTCCTGCGGTGTCACCTGGGCCACGATATGGGATCTCGCGGCGGGCCGGCGGTGGCGGGCGAGCAGAATGGGCGGGTGCGCGAAGCGGTGACCGAGGCGCGCCGGGTCGTGGTCAAGGTGGGGTCGTCCTCGCTGACCACGGCGTCCGGCGGGATCGACGACCAGCGCGTCGACGCTCTGGTCGACGTGCTGGGTGGGCTGGCCACCGGCGGGCGTGAGGTGGTGCTGGTCTCCAGTGGCGCGATCGCCGCCGGGCTGAGCCCGTTGAATCTTCCCCGGCGTCCGCGCGACCTGGCCACCCAGCAGGCCGCAGCCTCGGTGGGGCAAGGGCTGTTGATCGGCCGGTACGCGGCCGGCTTCGCCCGCCACGGGCTGACGGTGGGCCAGGTGCTCTTGACCGTGGACGACGTGACCCGCCGGGCGCATTATCGGAACGCCTACCGGACCCTGCGCAAGCTGCTCGACCTGGGCGCGCTGCCGATCGTCAACGAGAACGACACGGTGGCGACCGACGAGATCCGGTTCGGCGACAACGACCGCCTGGCCGCGCTCGTCGCCGCCCTGGTGCAGGCCGACCTGCTGGTGCTGCTGTCCGACGTGGACGCGCTCTACACCGGCCGCCCGTCCGACCCCTCGTCCCGCCGGGTCGCCGTCATTCGCGATGAATCCGACCTGTCGGAAGTCTCGGTCAGCGGCGCGGGAAAATTGGGCACAGGCGGCATGGTCACCAAGGTCGAGGCGGCGCGGATCGCCACCGGGTTCGGCATTCCGGTCGTGCTCACGTCGGCCGCGCTGGCCGCGGAGGCGACGTCCGGCGCCGAGATCGGCACGTTCTTCGAAGCCGCGGCCCACCGGCCCACGGCCCGGCTGTTCTGGCTGGCCCACGCCACGGCGCCAAGGGGACGGCTCCACCTCGACCCGGGCGCGGTCGCCGCGGTGGTGGCCCGCCGCAAGTCGCTGCTGCCGGCCGGGATCACCGCGGTCGACGGCTCCTTCGCGGCCGGGGACCCGGTCGATCTGGTCGACGCCGGCTCCGGCGCGCCGGTGGCCCGAGGCCTGGTCAACTACGACGCCGTCGAGTTGCCCGCGCTTCTCGGCCGGTCCACGCCCGAGCTGGCCGCGGCGCTCGGCCCCGGCTACGAACGTGAGGTCGTCCACCGTGACGACCTCGTACTCCTCTAGAAAGGTCTCATCATGACCACCGTGCAGCAGCAGGCCTCGGACGCCCGGGTCGCCTCCATCGATCTGGCCGCGGCGACGCGCGCCGAGAAAGACGCGGCGCTGCTGCTCATGGCGTCCCGCCTCCGCCTCCGGGCCGACGAGATCGTCGAGGCCAACCGGGTCGACGTCGACAACGCCCGCTCGGGCGGCCTGTCCGAGGCGATGATCGACCGGCTCACGCTGACCACCGAGCGGGTCGACGCGATGGCCGGCGGGCTGGAACAACTGGCCGCGCTCCCCGACCCGGTCGGCGACGTCGTGCGCGGCTCGACCCTGGCCAACGGGCTCGAGCTGCGGCAGGTGCGGGTGCCGTTCGGCGTCGTCGGCATCATCTACGAGGGCCGGCCCAACGTGACGGCCGACGCGGCCGGCATCTGCCTCAAATCGGGCAACGCGGCGCTGCTGCGCGGCTCCGGCTCGGCCTTCAGCTCCAACGCGGCCATCGTGTCGGTGCTGCGCAAGGCGGTCGTCGACGCCGGGCTGCCGGCCAACGCGATCCAGCTGCTCGACGCGACCACCCGCGACTCGGTGAAGGAGCTGATGCGGGCCCGCGGGCTGGTCGACGTGCTGATCCCGCGCGGCGGGGCCGCGCTGATCAAGGCCGTGGTCGAGGAGAGCACGGTTCCGGTGATCGAGACCGGGGTCGGCAACTGCCATGTGTACGTCGATGAGCACGCCGACCTGGAGAAGGCGCTCGCGGTCGCGGTCAACTCGAAGACCCAGCGGCTCTCCACCTGCAACACGGCCGAGTCGCTGCTGGTGCACGCCGCGATCGCCGACTCGTTCCTGCCGCTGGTCCTGGCCGAGCTGATCGACCGCGGCGTCACGATCCACGGCGACGCGCGGGTGCAGCAGACGTCCTTCGACGTGGTCCCGGCGACCGACGAGGACTGGGGCAAGGAATACCTGTCGGCCGACCTCTCGGTCGCGGTGGTCGACTCCATCGACGACGCGCTCGACCACATTCGCCACTACGGCTCCGGGCACACCGAGGCCATCGTCAGCGAGTCCCTGGTCGCCACCCGGCGCTTCGCCGCCCGAGTCGACGCGGCCGCCGTGATGATCAACGCGTCGACCCGGTTCACCGACGGCGGGGAGTTCGGTTTCGGGGCCGAGATCGGCATCAGCACCCAGAAGCTGCACGCCCGCGGCCCGATGGGGCTGCCCGAGCTGACCTCGACGAAGTACATCGTGACCGGCAACGGGCACACCCGCTGAGCTTCAGCCCCTCGGCGGCAGGCCCGGAAGCTTCTCAACCGGCAGGCCCGGATCTTTCTTAACGGCAGGCCCTGATCGCGATCAGGGTCGTGTTCACGTCGAAGCTCGGGCCCTCGTCGCTGTCCCAGCCGCCGTCGGTGCGCTGGGTCTCGGCGAGGCGCTTGCGGGCGCTCTGCACCAGCCAGTCGTCGCCCAGGTTGAGCCGGCGCAGGGTGGCGGCCATCGCGGCCACGTCGGCCGGCGACATGTCGGCGAGGCGGTCACCCAACACCAACTGGACCCGGGCCGACTCGTAGAAGAACTGTTCGCCGTGCAGCAGCCCGGCCAGGTGCCAGCCGGCGGCCAGGAAGGACGGCCAGGTGCCGTCCGGGCGTACCTGGGAAGCCGCGAAGCGGGCCGCCGCCGTGAGCACCGACGCGTGCCGGGCCGGCGCCTCGAAATGGGGATGGGCCCCAGCCTCGGCCACGGTCAGCCAGAACCCGGCCACCGCGGTGAGATAGAGCGTCGCCTCCGGGTCGCCCGGCATCGCCCACTCGGGGGCCTGGTCGGCCAGCGAGGCGTCTTCCTGCCAGGAACCGTCCGGCCGCTGGGCGGTGGCCAGCCAGGTCAGCGCCTTCTCGACCTCGGGACCGTGCAGCCCACCAAGGTCGTCGAGCTCACCCAGCCGGAAACAGGTGGCGTCCACCGACGGCACCACACCGTCGCCCGACGCCGGCCAGCCGCCACTCGCGGTCTGGCCGGCGGCGATGCGCTCGATGATGTGCGGCGGAGGCGGCGCGCCGCTACGGAGGAACGACAACCGGGCGCGTTCCACCGCATCGCCGTGCCCCACCACATAGCCGATCGCGGCATCGAGGTCCACCACGGGGCTGACGCTACTGCTTTGCGGCCGTTTTTAATATGACGGAAGTGACGGGTCGACCGTGTTTACCCAGGACACGACCCCGCCCTGGACGTGCACGGCGTCCTTGAAACCGGCCGCCTTGAGGGCCGCGAGCGCCTCGGCGCTGCGTACCCCCGACTTGCAGTGCAGCACGATCTGGCGGTCTTGCGGGAAGCGGGACAGGGCCTCGCCGGACAGGATCTCGCCCTTCGGGATCAGCGTCGAACCCGGGATGCGGACGATCTCGAACTCGGCGGGCTCGCGGACATCGACCAGGAACACGTCCTTGCCGGAGTCCTGCCAGTCCTTCAGCTCACGGGCCGTGATGGTCGCGTTGAGCGTCGCCTCCTGCGCCTCCTCGGAGACCGCGCCGCAGAAGTCGTCGTAGTCTTCGAGCAGCTCTGTCTGGGTGGCGTTCGGGCCGCAGAGCACGCAGTCGGGGTCCTTCCGGACCTTGATCTTGCGGTATTCCATCTCGAGGGCGTCGTAGACCATCAGCCGGCCGACCAGCGGCTCGCCGATGCCGGTGAGCAGCTTGATCGCCTCGTTGACCTGGATCGACCCGATCGACGCGCAGAGCACGCCCAACACGCCGCCCTCGGCGCAGCTGGGGACCATGCCGGGCGGCGGGGGCTCGGGGTAGAGGCAGCGGTAGCACGGGCCGTGCTCGGCCCAGAAGACCGACGCCTGGCCGTCGAAACGGTAGATCGAACCCCACACGTACGGCTTGCCGAGCAGCACCGCCGCGTCGTTGACCATGTAACGCGTGGCGAAGTTGTCGGTGCCGTCGACGATCAGGTCGTACTGGCTGAAGATCTCCATCACGTTGTCGCGGTCGAGCGACGTGTTGTGGATGACCACGTTCACCAGCGGGTTGATCTCGCGGATGCTGTCGGCCGCCGACTCGGCCTTGGGCCGGCCGATGTCGGACACACCGTGGATGATCTGGCGCTGGAGGTTCGACTCGTCGACCGTGTCGAAGTCGATGATGCCGAGCGTGCCGACACCGGCCGCGGCCAGATACATCAGAGCGGGCGAGCCGAGGCCACCGGCGCCGACGGCGAGCACCTTGGCGTTCTTCAGGCGCTTCTGACCGTCCATCCCGACGTCCGGGATGATCAGGTGGCGCGAGTAGCGGCGGATCTCATCGACCGAGAGATCAGCGGCGGGCTCGACGAGCGGGGGCAAGGACACGGTTCACTCCCCGGGTGGGCGGTAAGGTGCTCGGCCCATTGTTGCTCGTTTGCCGCGCCGAAGGGGCATGACGTGGGCCACGGGCCCGACATGCGGGATTCAGGCGGCCGGCGGGCCGGCGTACCGCTTGCCGTCGACGTACGGCCAGGCGTTCGCGACACAGCCGTTCAGGCCGTACGTCTGCTGCAGCATCACCGGGGCCGGCTGACCGCGGCCCGGGCAGGCCTCGTGGCCGTACCCCAGCTGATGTCCCACCTCGTGGTTGAGCGCGTAGGCCCGGTAGGTCTCGAGCGGCGCGTTGTAGTCCGGCACCGCGTCCTGCCACCGGGCGTCGTTCACGACCACCTGCCCCGGCAGCCGGCAGGAGGTGAACCCGTCCGTCTTCAGGCCGCCGGCGTTGCACATCCGCTGGGTGGTCGTCGCCGAGGCCAGGTAGATGGTGAACTCGCCGGCCGCCCCCGCCGGCACCCGCTGGAGCCGGAACTGCCGCCCGGCGGTCCACCCGCGTTCGTCACCGAGCGTACGGTCGATCTCGTCGGCGAAGTCACCGCCGTTGCCCTGGCCGATCGTCTTCTCGACGCTCACCTTGAACCGCCGCAGGGTGCCGGACGCGCCCAGGACCGGGCCGTATCCGGCAACAAACGTGAACCCGCTCGCGTCGGCCGCCGCCACCCTGGTCGGCGCGGTGTTCGCGGTGTCGGCCGGCGCGGTGGTGGCCGCCGTCGTCGTTGCCGCCGTCTTGCCGGTCGCACCGTTGGCCGTCGCCACTGGGGGCTCGACCTTGGGCTCGGTGGCCGGCCCGCCTATCCCCCCGCCCACCGCCGGCGCCACTCCCCCGGTGGCGGCCGGCCGGCTGGCCACCCGCCGGCCGTCGTCGCCCCGGACGAACTGGCCGATCAGCAGCACGATCACGGCCAGCAGCACGAACGCGATCAGGGCGACCAGGCGGCGGCGCTGCAGGGCCTTGCGGGCGCTCGGAGTGAGCGGCTGGCGACCGTAGCGAGTGCCGCGCGGCTGGGCCTCCGGGCCGGGGCCGGGGCCGCGGTCGGCCGGCGGCAGGATCAGCGGGGCGCCGGGTGAGGCGAAGACGAACCCCGGGACCGGGTCGGATTCCGGTTGGGCCTGGGGCTGGGTCTCCTCGATCGCCGGGCGGAGGGTGGCTGCCACCACGCCGCCGCGCCGCTCCTCGATGGGTTGCTCCACGCGAGGGATCTCGGCGGTGTCGGCCCTGAGGTCGGGCTGGGCGGCGGCGACCTCGGCCACCGGTCCGACGGGCTCCGCCGTCGGCGTCACCGAGGTGGGCGACTCCGGCTCGTCCTTGGGTACGGCCGGCGCGGGTGCCGCCGCGCTCCTGGGCGTGGGCGTTTCCGTCGCCGCGCTTCTGGTGGGCGCGGCCTCCGTCGTTGCGGCCTTGGTCGGTGTGCTCCTGGTCGACGTGGGCTTGGTGGCCGCCGGCTTGGCGGGTGCCGCAGCGATGGCGCCGGCCTTGCTCGGCGTGGTCTTCGTGCTTCCGCCGGTCGCTTTGCTGGCCGGCGCGGACCCGGTCGGCGTCGTCCCCGTTGACGTCGCCCTGGTCGGCGTCGCCTTGTTGGGCGTCGCCTTGTTGGGCGTCGCCTTGTTGGGCGTCGCCTTGTTGGGCGTCGCCTTGTTGGGCGTCGCCTTCGTGGCCGCCGGCCTTGCGGACGTGGCCGTCGTCTTCGCAGGCGCAGCCCCCGTCTTAGCGGGCGCCGCCGACGTCTTTGTTTGCGTAGCAGGCGTCTTCGCAGGCGTCGCCGTCGTCTTCGTGGGCGCCGCCTTCGTGACCGCCGTCCTTGCGGGCGCAGCCTTCGTAGCCGCCGCCTTTGCGGGCGCTGCCGTGGTGGTCGCCGCCTTTGCGGTCGCCGCCGCCTTTGCAGGTGCCGCCTTGGTAGCAGCCGCCTTTGCGGGTGCCGCCTTGGTAGCCGCCGTCCTTGCGGGTGCCGCCTTGGTAGCCACCGACTTCGCGGGCGCCGCCTTGGTAGCCACCGACTTCGCGGGCGCCGCCTTGGTTGTCGCCGGCTTTGCGGGCGCGGCCTTCGCGACCGACGCCTTAGCAGGCGCAGCCTTTGCGGCCGTCGCCTTCGATGCGGTCGTGCCGCGCGTGCTCCGGGCCGTCTCAGAGGGCGCCGGCCGAGCCGACCCGGCCGAGGTCTTCCCGGTTGACCGGGAGGCAGCCCGGCTGGCGGTCGACTTGTTCGCAGCCGCGCGGGACGCTCCCGACTCGTTCCGCGAGGTGGTCCCGCCGGTCGACTTCGCTCGCGCGGTGGCCCGGCGCTGGCTGCTCCCCGACTCCGTGGAACTCCGCGCCGGGATACTCGCCGTAGTCGACCGCCGCGAGTTGGAGGCGGCAGCCGCCACCCTCGGCACCGGCTCGCTGTTGCCGTCCGGGTCTTCCGGCTGATCCACCCGAGCGGTGATCGCCTCGGGTTTGCCCCCAGGGATGGCGACCAGCCCCTCGCCCACTCCCCGCGCAGCGTCGTCACCCGACGCTGTCTCTGCATGAGGGGCTGCGACCAGGCCCTGAACCGGCTCCCCCGCCTTCTCGGCCCGGGTCTTCTCCGTGCTCGCCTTCTCGCTACTCATCGCCTCGGGGCCCGGCTTCCCGTCGCTCGCGTCCGCGGGCTTGGGCGACGGCTTCGTGCTCGTGACCGGGTGGGCAGTTTGGGCAGCAAGTGTTAGGGCCGGCTTCGAGGCCGGTGCCGGGCGACCAGGAGCCCGGACGCCGCGAACTGCCTTGGCAGGCGGCGCCGAGCGGGCCTTCGTCTGTTTCCCGTCCGCCGTCACCGGCTTGGCCGACGACGCCGGGCGGGCCGGCGTCTGCTCACCACGAGCCACAACCGGCTTGGCCGACGACGCCGGGCGAGGCGCGGCCGGCTTCTTGGCCGGGGCCGAGCCGTTTGAGATCTTGACTCCGCCGGACGCCACCGGCTGGGCGGACGAGGCCGGGCGGGTGGCCGGCTGGCCTGGGCGGGCGGCGGCGGTGAGCTTCGCCGGCGAGGGGGGCGCGGTTGGTTGGAAGCGGCCGTCCGGGCCGCGCACCGGCTGAGGGCCGGAGGACGTGGCGGGAGGGCGGGCGGGGGTCACACCTGTGGTCGGGCGGGCAGCCGACCGTGAGGCGCGCCGGGGGATCGCCGTCGTGTGGTCCCGGATGGACAGATCCTCAGCGGCGGCCCGAGGGTCTGCGGAACCTTTTGTCGCCTTTGCCATAACATAAGCCAGAGTGCCACGACCTGGGGCTCGTCACAGGCGTTTCCCGACTCCCCGTGCGAACCGCCCCATTCGTTCGCCGAAGGACGGCCTACCGCCCGCCGAAGCGCCACCCGCCCAGCGGCCGGACAACCGGCTCGGTCAGCCGAATCGGCTGGCAGCGCCCGGCTCAGAGCAACGAGCGCCTCGTGACACCGGCTCCAAAGCGATGAGCGCCCTATGACACCAGCTCCAAAGCGACGGACGCCTCAGATGCCGCGGCCCGCGTAGGGCCGGTTGGCGCGCCGGGGCCACGCGTAGGGCACGCACCCGCGCAGGGACAGGGTCTGCTGGACCATCACGGGGGCCGCGGCTCCGCGCTGGGGGCAGTCCTGGTGGCCCTGGCCCAGTTCGTGGCCGACCTCGTGGTTGATCACGTACTGCCGGTAGGTGGTCAGGGGCACCTTGGCCGCCACGTAGGGGGCCGCGGACAACCGCCACCGGTCGAGGTTGATGATCACGCGGGCGGTGGTGCGGCAGGAGGTGTACGGCTGGCCGCGGTCGCGGATGTCGAGGCCGCCGGCGGCGCACATGGCGGCGGCGGTGTCCCGGGTCGCCAGGTAGATCACGAAGTCGGAGGGCTCGGCGCCGCCCACCCGCTGGAGTCGCAGCTCGCGGTTGCCGATCCAGCTGCGCGGGTCGCCCAGGGTCGACTCGACGGCGGCGGCGAAGGCGTTCGGGTCCTCGTCGCTGCCCCGCTCCACGGCCACCTTGAAGCGGCGGACCGGGCCGGCGTACCCGAGGACCTTGCCCCGGCCGGTCGCGTACCCGAACGTGCGTTGCCCGCGAGCCGGCACCGGGCCGACCAGACGGACCGGGTCGGTCTTGAGGAAGGTGCGCGGCGGCGTGGGCGTGGACGAGGCAGGCGACGGGGACGGAGCGGCGCCCGGCGGCGGGGCGGATGGTTGCGCCAGCCGCTGACGGACCAGGCCGGCGACGGCCACCAGGATCAAGATGATCAAGGGTACGGCGAGCACCCACCGGCGATCCGGTGCCTGGTGCCTGCGGACGATGGTCATCGCCTCCAGCGTCGCACAGAAGCTGATCACGCACCGGGCACTCAGGCCGCCGGCGAAGCCTCCCCCAGCGAGGCGGCCGAGGCAGCCGAGGCGGGTGGGCCGGGTGAGGCCGGCGAAGCGGCCGAGGCGGGCGAGGCGGCCGGGGCGGGTGAGGCAGGCGAGGCAGGCGACACGGAAGGGCCAGGAGGGGCGTCGAGCATGCCGACCACCGCCCGCGCGACCAGCCGGGGCACCTCCATCTGGGCCACGTGACCCACCCGCGGCAGGATCAGCAGCCGCCCGTCGGGCACCACCCGCGCCACCTGCGCCGGCACCCGCGGGTCGATCAGGCTGTCGGAGAGGCCGCCGATGACCAGGGTCGGCGCCGTGATCCGGGCGGCCAGCCGCCACTGCGAGCCGGCCCCGGGCAGGTAGGCGCGGACGAAGCTGGAGACCAGGCCGCGCAGCGTACCCAGATAGGCCTTGGGGTAATGGGCGACCGTGTGGCGGAGGCGGATCTCCTCGGTCGCCTCGGCCCGGCGCTGGGCGTGCACCAGGGTGACGTCGCCGAAGCAGGCCGCCAGCACGTCGTCGGTCATCTGCTCGACGGTCATCCGGGCCATGCCGTGGGCGAAGAGCCGGTCGGCGCGGGGCAGCGCGAGCAGCGGCAGGATCGGGCCGTGGGCGGTGCGGCGCGGGTCGAGGAACGGCATGGCGGGGGAGATCAGGGTGAGGGTGCGTACGAGATCAGGACGCAACGCCGCGACCCGGACCGAGATCGACCCGCCCAGCGAGTTGCCGACCAGATGGACGGGCCCGCGACCCTCGTGCTCGAGGTAGGCGATCAGCAGGTCGGCGAAGGCGGGGATCGAGTAGCGCTTGGTCGGGTCGCTGTAGCCGAAGCCGGGCAGGTCGACCGCCTGGCCGTCGAACCGGTCGGCGAGCAGCGCGGCCACGTCGGTGAAGTTCTGTGACGAGCCGCCCAGCCCGTGCACGTAGACGGCGGGCTCGGCCGACGGGCTGGTCGCGGCGGTGTCGCGGACGTGCATCATCGCGCCGTTGATCACGACCTGGCGCGGTGGCCACGGCGGTGGCGGGACCGCCCCGTCCGGCGGCAGCGCGCTGTCGGCGGCCAGCTGAGCACCCTTCATCGAGACAAGAGTGCCTCCAGCCGCCGGTTCGTGGCGGCCAATGTGGCGCGGACCATCGCGTGGCGTCCGTCGTTGCCGACCATGGCCGAACCGGCCAGCTGTTCCACCCAGCCACCGCAGGACATCAGCAGCACGACCACCGCGACCTGGTTGGAGCCGAACGGGACGGCCCCGGCGTGTTCGACGAAGCACCGGGCCGGACCCTCGGGCCGGCGGTCGGCGGCGACGAGCAGGTCGTTGATCGCCTCGGTGGTGGCGGTGGCGCAGAGCCGCAGCAGGTAGCCGTCCACGGCCGGGCCGGTGGCGATGCCCTTGGCCGCGCGGCCGCCCATGATCAGCCGCACCTCGACCGACGCCTCGGTGCCGAAGGTGGTCACCTGCACGTTGTCGATCATGACGCGCGGCACCGGCTCGTGCCCGATGTCGAGCGGTCCGGGCGGGCCGGGCTCGGTCTCGGCGCCGGGCTCGTCGAGGGTCGGCGGCTGCGGCATGGTCGGCATCCGGCGCAGGTCGCCGGCGGGCGCGGGGGCACTGCCGGCGATCGGGTCGGCCGGGCCGGGCTGGCTGGGCACGAACGCGGCGGGCATCGGGGTGGTCGGCACCGACGCCGAGGCGATCGGCGCGGGGTGGGGCGGCAGCGGCCCGGTCGGCTGGTCGCTGCCGCCCTGCGGCGCGGCGTCCAGGCCCATCCGGTCTTGCAACAGCCGGGCCACCAGACGGCTGACCTCGGCCGGGTCGGCGCCCTCGGCCAGGTCGAGGCGGAGGCTGTTGGCGCCGGCGGGCGTGGTTCGCACCATCGCGTCGCGGACGCCCGCGACCTCGCGGACGGCGGCCAGGATGTCCTGGACGTCGAAGCCTTCCTGCCGCTCGTCGGGGTCGAGCAGGTCGTCGCGGCGCAGGCGGTTGGCGATGCGGGCGAGCTCGGGCGTCTCGGCCGAGGGCTCGACCAGGGCCGGCTCGGGCACGGTGGGCACGTTGGGCACGTCCGGTTTGGCCGGGACCCGCTGGGGCAGGGCGTTGGCGGCGTCCTCCGCGGTCGTGGCGGCCTGACCGGGGTACGCCACCGGCGAGGCGTACCCACCGGCGGACGGCGCCACGGCCGGCCCGGGCGGCGCTTCGTACGGGAGCCGGCGCGGGAACGTCACCGGATCGTAGGGCTGGCGCACCCGAGGGGCATCCGGGCCCTGGCCGGAGTCGGACGACGGCGGCTGGATGTGTGGCAGGCCCGCGACGGGTGTGGGGTCGAGGGCGTGCCGGGCCGGCTCGTTGCGGCGGCCGGGCGGGGGCGCCGCGCGCACGGCCGGAAAGGTGGTCTGCTGGTTCGCGGCCTGGGGCCGGTAACCGTTGTCGTCGTCCAGGTCACCCTCATAGGGGTACGGCGGCGCGCTGCTCGGCGTGGGCGGGTCGAGCAGGGCCGGGGCGGGTGGGCGCTCGTCGTCACGTGGCCGGCCGGGCGCAGGGCGGCGGTCCTCGTCGTCCTGCAGGGTGTCGGGCCGGGACAGGTTGTTGAACCGGGCCGGCGCGAACGGCTCGTTGCCGCGGGTGCCGGAGAAGTGCTTGAGCAGGTCTTCGTATCGGCGGTTGCTGTCCGACCAGCGGGGCGCCCCCGGCTCGGACCCGGCGGACGGCGGCTCGGGCTGGGGCGGCGGCGCCTGGGACGAGTCGGCGGGCGGAGCACTGCGCTGCTGGGGCGCCTGCGCGCCCGGGAACGGATGAATCTCGGCACTCCCCGGAAATGGACGGACGTCACCGGACGGCCGCTCGCCCGGCGGCTGCCGGGTGAAGGGCCGGATCTCCTGCGCGGGCCGGCGCCAGGAGGGCACGTCATCGTCGGACTCATCGCCCTGATCCGCCGCGGACGACCACGGGCTGCGGGAACTCGCCCAGCCGTTCAGCAGGGTGCGGTCGCGCGCATCCGCGCCGCCGCCACCCGCTGCCCCGGTGTCACCGGAATGCCCTGTTTCGTCCACCGCGCGCTCCTTGCTCGCCCCCGCTGAGGCTACCGTGTGAGGGCAGTGGCGATAAGTTGCAGCGTCGCGACAATTGCCCGGCCGAGGGTTACGACCCGACCGGGCGGGCGATGAGCGGGGGACCCTGGCTTGAAGAGGTTGGAGAGATCATGACCACTGCGTCCGGCGGGGCTCAGACCGCGCGGCCCACGCGTCTTCCCCGGTCAGCCCGGCGCAAACAGCTGCTCGCGGCCGCGCAACAGATCTTCGTGGCCCATGGCTACCACGCTGCGGCGATGGACGACATCGCGGAGCGGGCCGGCGTCTCCAAACCGGTTCTCTACCAGCACTTTCCCGGCAAGCTCGAGCTCTATCTGGCCCTGCTGGACACGCATTGCGACGCGATAATCGCCAAGGTGCAAGATGCGATGCACGCCACACCGGACAACAAGGAACGCGTCCGCGGGGCCGTCCGTGCCTATTTCGACTTCGTCGACCATGAGAGTGAAGCCTTCCGGCTCGTCTTCGAGTCCGACCTGCGCAACGACCCCCAGGTCCGCGAGCGGGTCGAGCGCGTGGAGCAGGGCTGCATCGCGGCGGTGACCGAGACCATCATCTCGGACACCGGCGTCAGCCGGCCGCATGCCGAGCTGCTCGCCTCCGGGCTCGTCGGCGCCTCCGGCCAGAGCGCGCAGTGGTGGCTGGCGCACGGCCGGCCGACCCCCAAGGGCGAGGCGGAGACCCTGGTCACGTCCCTGATCTGGCGGGGTATCGCGAGCTTCCCGCTGCAGGACGGGTCATCACCGGGAACGGCTGAGGAAATCGGCTAGCCTTCATGCGGAACACCACTTCGTCAAGGAGGACCCCGTGGAGGTCAAGATCGGCGTGCAGTATGCGTCGCGTGAGCTGACGCTCGAGAGCACACAGACCCCGGCGGAGGTCGAGCAGGCGGTGTCCGAGGCGATCGCCAAGGACGGCCTTCTTTCGCTCACCGACGAGAAGGGCCGCAAGGTCATCGTGCCGGTCGCCAAGATCGCGTACGTGGAGATCGCCGAGAGCACCAGCCGGCCGTTCGGCTTCACCACCCGCTGACTCGCCTCGTCACGGCCGGGCGCCTCCAGGGCGAGTTCCTGTGCGCCCGGCCGCTATATCACGCTCCCGAGCAGCCAGATCTCTTGGTCGGGTAGACTTCACCTGTTGCCGCCGACGTTGATCTCTTCTGACGTCCCGCCGCGACAGCGCGTGCGGCCCGCGACTTCGGTTCGCGTGTGGCCCGCGCCCTACCCGAAACGCGCCCAGGACTTCGACGGGCGCACCACGAGAGGCACCCGTAGAACTTCATGAGTGAGATCGAGAACATCGAGACAGAGCCCGCTCTGGTCCCTGTGCTGAGTCGCGCCCCCGTCCGCGCCGACAGCCCGACCTTCGCCGAGCTCGGCGTCCGGGCCGAGACCGTCGAGGCGCTGGCCAAGGCCGGCATCACCCGGGCCTTCGCGATCCAGGAGTACGCCCTTCCGATCGCCCTGCGCGGCACCGACCTGATCGGCCAGGCGCCCACCGGCACCGGCAAGACCCTGGGCTTCGGCCTGCCCCTGCTGGAGCGGGTGCTCGCCCCGTCCGAGGGCGCGGACGGCCAGCCCCAGGCGCTGGTCGTCGTACCGACCCGTGAGCTGGGCCTCCAGGTGGCCCGCGACATCGCCGCGGCCGGCGCCACCCGCGGCGTGCGGGTGCTGCCGATCTACGGCGGTGTGGCCTACGAACCGCAGGTCGACGTGCTCAAGAAGGGCGTCGAGATCCTGGTCGGCACCCCCGGCCGCCTGCTCGACCTGGCCAAGCAGAAGATGCTGAAGCTGAAGAGCATCAAGGCGCTCGTGCTGGACGAGGCCGACCGCATGCTCGACCTGGGCTTCCTCGAGGACGTCGAGAAGATCCTGGCCATGCTCCCCGAGCAGCGTCAGACGATGCTGTTCTCGGCGACCATGCCCGACCCGATCGTGGCGCTGTCCCGCCGCTTCCTGACCCACCCGGTGACCATCCACGCCGGGCACACCAGCGAGAGCGGCCCCAGCCCGCTGACCAAGCAGGTGGTGTACCGCACCCACCCGATGAACAAGCTGGAGATGGTCGCCCGCATCCTGCAGGCCAAGGACCGCGGCCTGACGATGATCTTCACCCGCACCAAGCGGGCGGCCGACCGGGTCGCCGAAGATCTCGACTTCCGCGGCTTCGCCGTCGCCGCCGTCCACGGTGACCTGGGCCAGGGCGCTCGCGAGCGGGCCCTGCGCGCGTTCCGCACCGGCAAGATCGACGTGTTGGTCGCCACCGACGTCGCCGCCCGCGGCCTGGACGTCTCCGGTGTGACGCATGTCATCAACTACGACTGTCCCGAAGACCCGGACACCTACACGCACCGCATCGGCCGCACCGGCCGGGCCGGCGCCACCGGTGTCGCGGTGACCTTCGTGGACTGGGAAGACATGCCGCGGTGGGTACTCATCGACAAGTCGATGGGGCTCAGCATGCCGCAGCCGCCCGAGACGTACCACACCTCGCCGGCGCTCTACGCCGACCTGGACATCCCCTCCGACATCTCCGGCACGCTGCCGACCGCCGTCCGCACCCGGGCCGGGCTGTCGGCCGAGGTCGAGGAAGACCTGGGCGGTGGCCGTCGGCCTCGCCGGGACGCCGGTCGCAGTGGGGCCGGCAGCCGCCGGGGCCGCCGCGACGCGCCCGGTCCGGCGGCCGAGGCCCCGGCGCCCGAGCGCAGTGAGGCCGACGGGCCCAAGCGGCAGCGTCGCCGGCGCCGGCTCGAGGGCGAGGACGACAACGTCGCCACACCCGCCGACGCCACGACCGAGACGTCGCCGGACGCGCCGGTGGCCGAGGTCAGCAACGAGGAACGCCCGCGGCGTCGCCGGCGCACCGCCGCCGCCCCGACCGAGATGCTCTTCTCGGCCGGCGACGACGACACCGCGGTGGAAGCCACCACCGAATCGGCCGGCGACGGCGATGAGGGCGGTGACGGCGATGACCGTCCGCGCCGCCGGCGTCGTCGGGGTGGCCGAGGCAACCGCGGGTCCGGCTCGGGCAGCGCCACGGCCGAGATGTCCGGCGGCTCCGAGGCCGGCGTCGGAACCACGGCCGAGGCGTGACATCGCTCCCCCTCGCGGCCGGTGACCCCGGCCGCGGGTGGGGTTGACGCCGTTCCCTGCTCGACCGGCGCCGTCCGGCCGCGGAAGGCTGGGAGTGGCCGGGCGTACCCGTCAGATCTGGATCTTTCAGTGTCGAGGCGTGACGCCCAGCGCGGTGCAGGCCTCGTGATACATGCGGACCGCCTCGGCGCGGACCTGGCGGCGCTCGGTCAGACGCTCGCTGAACGGGATGCGGATCGGCACCTCGACACCGTTGATGGCGGCCGTGAAGTCCATTCCGTCGGCGTCCATTCCGGACATCCGGGCCGCCGTCGCGTCGCCGGCGCCGCCTAGACCACGCACGATCAGCACGTTGTCGTCGGCGTGGTCGCCGTTCATGTGCTGGGCGATCTGCGCCACCACCTCGGGCGGGAACGGGTCGGTCACGTCCAGCGCTCCTTGAGCTCGGCCAGCACGGCGATGTTGTGGCGGTACGCCTCGGCCACCTCGTCGAGGAACTCCTGCTCCTCGGCGGCCGCCCAGGTCAGCGCGTCGAGCATCTCGCGGTAGCGGGTGCGGAAGGCCGCCGGCCGGATGCCGTCGAACACGAAGAACCGGTGGCCGTCGCCGTTCAGCCCGTACGACCTGGCGATGGCCGGGCCGAGATATTGGCCGCCGGAGAGGTCGCCGAGGTAACGCGTGTAGTGGTGCGCGATGAACGCCGGCGCCCGGTCGAACGCCACCTCGCGCAGCCGGGCGGTGTAGGCGCGGGTGGCCGGCAGCGCCACGACCCGCGACGGCCAGTCGGGGCCGACCAGGAAGGCCAGGTCGGCGGCGAGGGCGGGCTCGCGGCGCAGCTCGGGCCGCACGAAACCGCCGGCCACCGGGTCGTCGAGCTGGGCCAGCGCCGCCGCCTCGAGGTCGCGGTAGATGAACCAGTGCTGCGCGGCGAGATCGGCGTACGCCTCGCGGGGCAGCCGCCCGTCGGCCAGCCGGTCGAGGTAGCCACTACCCATGGCCGCCTCATGATCGGCACGGGTGCCCGAGCGCAGCCGGACGGACAGCCGCTCCGCCTCGGTCGGTTCAGCGACTGACATCCGGCAACCCCTCGGTCTGGCTCGGTCTTCGCCCCGTGAGTTAGGTCAGCCTAACCGATGGGGGCGATCTTTCGAACGGGGCAGAATGGTGGGATGCCCCAGTCCCTCGACACCATCCTGGCCGAAGTTCGCGACCTGTTGCTCGACCCCGCGCTGACCCGGGCCGTGGCGGCCGGCAAACGGCGCGGTCAGGAGCCTTCGGTACGCCGGGCCGAGCTGCGCCCGGTGTCGCTCAAGGGCGGCACCAAGCTCCAGATCGTCACCGACGACGGCGCGCGCCCGTTCACCCGCAACGTCTCCCCCGGCCCCGAGGCGGCCGCCGCGGTCGACGAGCTGCTGGCCGAGCCGTTCGGCAACTGGCATGTCGAGACGACCGCGGCCACCGTGCAGGTCCGCATCACGAAGAAGGGCGACGCCCAGGTGCACCGGGCGGCGGCCGACCGCACCGACGCCGCGCCCCGCGAGCACGACCGGGCCAAGCAGTGGCTGCTCGACCCGGGCGACCCGCTGTTCCGGGTGCTCGGCGCCACCGCGGCCAAGCGCCGCCAGGTCGACGCCTTCCTCCGCGCGCTCGCCGCGACGCTGCCCGCCGAGCTGCCGTCCCCGCTGCACGTCGTCGACCTGGGCTGCGGCAACGCCTACCTGACGTTCGCGGCCTACCGCTATCTCGCCGACCGCGGCGGTCAGGTCCGGGTCGTGGGGGTCGACGTCCGCGAAGATCAGCGGGTACGCAACACCGCTCTCGCCGAAGCGCTGGACTGCGCCGATGACGTGACCTTCGTGGCCGGCACCATCGAGGACGCCTCGGTCGACGTGCGCCCCGACCTGGTCCTCGCCCTGCACGCCTGCGACACGGCGACCGATCAGGCCCTGGCCCGCGCGGTCCGCTGGGACGCGACCTGGGTGCTCGCCGCGCCGTGCTGCCACCACGACATCGCCGCCCAGCTCAAGGCCCACCCAGCCCCCGAGCCGTACGCCGAGGTGACCCGCCACCCGATCCTGCGCGAGCGCTTCGCCGACGTGCTGACCGACACGCTCCGCGCGGCCCTGCTCCGCGCCGAGGGCTACAAAGTGGACGTCGTCGAGTTCGTCGACTCCGCGCACACCCCGCGCAACCTGCTCCTGCGCGCTCGTCACACGGGCGCCTCCGGCCCGCGTGACGAGTACGACGCCCTGACCGCGCAGTGGGGTGTGACCCCGGCGCTGGCCACGTTGCTATCCGACTGAGGCGGTCCATGAGGCGGTGTGCACCTTGCCGCCGACCTGGAAGTCGAAGAACATCCGGTAACGGCCCGGCCCCGGTGCGGCCAGCCAGAACTTGACCTTGCCGTCGGCCAGCGTCGCCTCCGGGTGGACGTGCACGTAGCCGAGATCACCCTCGCGCATCACGACGAGGTGGCCGAACGCCCCGAGGTAGGGCTCCAACGTGGCCGGTCGGCCCGCCGACGTCACGGTCATGAAGAGCGGCTGGGTCACCCCGACCCGCGGCTGCCCCTCGTACGCCACCTGGAACTCCCCGGTCACCGCCTGCTGCACCGGCGCGGGCAGCGCCACCGGCCGGTAGTCTCCCGGCACGGTCAGGTCGGCGCCCAGCGTCACCGGCACCTGCCGGCCGCCGACGATCGCGGTGAAGTCGGCGACCGCCCGGTAGCTTCCCGGCCGGGCGAGGGTCAGCGGGATGCTCCAGGTGCCGTCCGGCGCCATCGTCGGGTGCACGTGCTGGAAGCCGGACAGGTCGCGCCGGATCACGATCAGGTGCAGCGGCTTGTCGTGCACGACCGCGAACGTGGTGATCGCCGCGTTCCCGGCCCCACGGATCGCGAACGAGAAGTCTTGCGTCCGCCCGGCCGCGAAGGTCGACGACTTCGGCGCCAGGGTCAGGCCCGCGCTGGTCAGGCTCAGCCCGCCGACGTCGGCGCTGCCCGACCCGCCGCCCGGCGTCACCGACCCGTCGGCGTTGTGGACGTGTGGCGCCTGACCGGAGTCATCGTGGGACGGCGCGGCGGCCGGCGCGTTGTGGCCGTGGCCGTCAGCCGCGGGCTGGGCCGGGGCGCTGGACGCGGCCGGCGACTCGTTCAGCCGCCCGATGCCGTACCCGGCGAACAGCACCACGATCAGCACGGCGCCGAAGACGGCCAGCTTGAACGCGGCGCTCTGTTCCCGGGCCGGCGGGCGGTTCAGAACGTCCTCAGACATCGGCGAGCTCGTAGCCGGCCTCGTCCACCGCGGCCCGTACCGCGTCGGCGTCCAACGGCGCCACGCTGGTCACGGTGACCACGCCGGAGCCCAGGTCGACCTGGACGTCGTCGACGCCGGACAGCCCGCTCAACTCGTTCGTCACCGCGCTGACGCAGTGGCCGCAAGTCATTCCGGTGACGGTGTAGGTGGTGGTCACAGACATTGTCGAATCCTCCGTCAGCTCTTGACCAGGCGGGCGATGGCGTCGGACGCCTCCTTGACCTTCTCGGTCGGGTCGCCCGCCCGGGCGGCGTCGACCACGCAGTGCGCGAGATGGTCTTCGAGGAGACCCACCGCGACCGCCTGGAGGGCGCTCTTGGCGGCGGAGATCTGCGTCAGCACGTCGATGCAGTAGGTGTCCTCGTCGACCATCCGCTGCAGCCCGCGGATCTGGCCCTCGATGCGGCGCAGCCGCCCGAGCAGCGCCTGCTTGTCACCGGAGTAGCCGTGCGGCCCGGCGTGGTCGTCACTCATGCCGCCAGCATACCCCCCACCCGTATCCCACGGTCAGCCGTCCCTTTGGGCGATTTGTCTCGTTGAAGCCGACGTGCACCGTCTCATCATCGTGATCTTGCTGGCCGCCGTCGCCCTCGGTTCCCCGGCCCACGCCGCCGACCGGCCGTCGACCGGCGAGCTGGACCAGCGGATCACCGCCGCCGCCCACCGCCTCGAGGTGATCGTCGAGCAGTACAACGAGTCCCGTGAGGACCTCCGCGCCAACCTGGCCCGGCAACGGACGCTCGGCGCCCGGATCGGGCCGATGACCGAGGACCTGCGGCAGCGGCGGCACCTGATGAGCGGGCTGGCGGCGCGCGCCTACCAGCGCACGGTTCGCGGCCCGACCGTCGCCCTGTTCAGCGCCGACGACCCGCACGAGTTCGTCGCGAAGATCGTCGGCCTGCACGAGCTGGCGGCCCAGCAGCAGCGGGCCGTCCGCGACCTGGACCTGGCCCGGCAGCGGGTGGCGGGCACCCGCATCACCCTCCGGCGCCTGGCCGACCAGGAACGGCGCGCCCAGACGCAGCTCAGCGCCCGGAAGACCCTGGTCGAGGGCGAGATCGCCGCGCTCGAGCAGATGCGCCGGGTCGCCTACAGCGGCGGGTCTCGATATGCCGCGGTCTTCCGCTTCCCCGCCCCGCCCGACCTCGCCGGCGCCGGCGGCAAGGTCGTGGCCTTCGCCTTCGCCCAGCTCGGCAAGCCCTACCGCTGGGGCGCCACCGGCCCGCGAGCCTACGACTGCTCGGGGCTGACGCTGGCCGCCTGGGAGCGGGCCGGGGTGTCGCTGCCGCACAACGCGGCCCGCCAGCACGGCGCGACCGCCCACCTCGACCGATCCGACATCAAGCCCGGTGACCTGGTCTTCTTCTACGGCCGGATCAGCCACGTCGGCGTCTACATCGGCGACGGCATGATGATCCACGCGCCGGAGTTCGGGGAGAACATCCGCATCGCGCCGATCGACCAGCAACCTATTCACGGCTTCGGGCGCCCGTCATCCCGCTAGTGCCAGCGCGAACGGAAGGACCGCGGTCGCGCCGGCCCGGCGCAGCGCCCGCCCGGCCAGCGTCATCGTCCAGCCCGAGTCGACCAGGCCGTCGACCAGCAGCACCGGACCATCCGGCAGGTCGAGGCCCGGCGGCACGGTGAAGGCGTCGTGCAGCTGGAGGACGCGCTGGGCGCTGTTGCCCCGCGGCTCGTCGCCCGGCCGGTGGTCGAGCGACCCCAGACAGGGCAACCGGCCGACCGACGCGATGTGCTCGGCGAGCCCGCGGACCAGCCGGGTCGAACTCATCGCGACCACCGCGACCGGCCGCTCCGCCCACGCGTCGTCGCCCTGAGCCCACGACTTGAGCGTGCCGACCACCGCGCCGCCGACGTCGTCGGGCAGCGGCCCGTCGTCGCCCTCGACCAGCTCGCGCAGCCGGGAACCCCAGCCCAGGTCGGACAGCCGGCCCACGGCCCGGCCGGCCGCGATCTGTTCGCCCGCCGGAATCTTGCCCTTCAGCTTGACCCCGACCGCGTCGAGGCCGGTGGGCCACATCTTCTTGGGCGCGATCGGCACACCCGGCTTGCCGAGGAAGGCGTGCGCGGCGGCCAGCGCGCCGGGTGACACGTCGGTGTCGAACAGCGGCTCGGCGCAGGTGTCGCACCGGCCGCACGGCGCGGCGTCGGGATCGTCCAGGCAGCGGCGGAGGAATTCCATGCGGCACACGGTCGTGCGCGCGTACTCCAGCATGGTCTCCTGCTCGGCCGTGCGCGCCTCGGCGACGCGACGCAGGCGGGCGGTGTCGTAGGTCCACGGCTCGCCGGTCGCCGTCCAGCCGCCCTTGGTCCGCCGGACCGCGCCGTCCACGTCGAGCACCTTGAGCATCATCTCCAGCCGGGTCCGGCGCAGGTCGACCAGCGGCTCCAGCGCCGGCGTCGACATCGGACGGTCGCCGGACAGGTTGGCCAGGACCAGCCGCACCTGATCTTCCGGTGGGAACGCCAGCGACGCGAAGTATCGCCAGATCGCCCGGTCTTCCGCCCCCGGCAGCAGCACCACCTCGGCGTGTTCCACCGCGCGGCCGGCCCGCCCGACCTGCTGGTAATAGGCGATCGGCGACGGCGGCGCGCCCAGATGCACGACGAAGCCGAGGTCGGGTTTGTCGAAGCCCATGCCCAGCGCCGACGTCGCCACCAGCGCCTTGATCTTGTTGTCCTGGAGGTCTTGCTCGGCCGCGCGGCGCTCGGAGTCTTCGGACTGGCCGGTGTAGGACGCCACGGCGAACCCGCGCGACCGCAGGAAGTCGGCCGTCTCGATCGCCCCGGCCACGGTCAGCGTGTAGATGATGCCGGAGCCCGGCAGCTCTTCGAGATGGTCGGCCAGCCAGCCCAGCCGGTGGGCCGGGTCGGGCAGGGGCAGAACCGCGAGACGCAACGAGTCGCGGTCGAGCGTGCCCCGCAGCACCAGCGCGTCGCCCAGCTGGTCGGCCACGTCGGCGGTCACCCGGGCGTTGGCCGTCGCGGTGGTGGCCAGCACCGGCGTACGCGCCGGAAGCCCCGCCAGGAACGTCCGCAACCGCCGATAGTCGGGCCGGAAATCGTGCCCCCAGTCGGAGACGCAGTGTGCCTCGTCGACCACCAGCAGCCCGGTCGTCGAGGCCAGCCCCGGCAGCACGTTGTCGCGGAAGTCGGGATTGTTCAGCCGCTCGGGGCTGATCAGCAGCACATCGACCTCACCGGCCCGGATCTCGGCGGTGATCTCGCTCCACTCGTCGAGATTGGCCGAGTTGATCGTGCGGGCCCGGATGCCGGCGCGGGCGGCCGCCTCGACCTGGTTGCGCATCAGCGCCAGCAGCGGCGACACGATGACCGTGGGCCCGGCCGGCGGCTCCCCCGGCTCGGCGGCCAGCCCGTCACGCAGCAGGGCGGTGGCCACGAAGTAGACCGCCGACTTGCCCCACCCCGTGCGCTGCACACAGAGCACCCGCCGCCGGTCGATCACCAGCGCCTCGATGGCCCGCCACTGATCGGCCCGCAGGACCGCATGGTCACCGGCGAGCTTGCGCAGCACCTCTTCGGCGCACTCGCGCACCGCCGCCCGTTCCGCGTCGCTGACTGTTGTTTCTGCCACGCCGCATGTCTACCAGCCGCCTCTGACAGTGCCGGAGTTATCCACAGGCCGGATTTCGGAACGCCCCGCGTGGAAGGGTGAGAACCATGTCCAAGACGGTCGCCGAGAAGCTGCAGATCAAGCCCCACACCACGGTCTGGGTGTCCGACCCGGCCAACATCGCGCTGCTCACCCCCATGCCCGAGGGCGTGCGGGAAAGCGACCAGCTGGCCACCGCCAGCACCGCGATCATGTTCGCCGACAACGCCGCGTCGGCCCGCGAGCTGATGGAGACCCACCGCGCCGACGTCACCAAGCCGAACGCGTTCTGGGTCGCCTACCCCAAGGGCGGCCGGGCCGACATCAACCGCGACTCGCTGTGGCCGATCATCGCCGAGTTCGACCTGCGGCCGGCCGGCCAGGTGGCCATCGACGACCACTGGTCGGCGCTGCGCTTCCGGGCCGTCTTCACCGCCCCAGGACCGTCCCCCCGTTGACGTTGATCACCTGCCCGGTGACGAAACCGCCACCCGGCCCCACCAGCCAGCGCACCGCCTCGGCGATGTCGGCCGGCACGCCGGGCCGCCCGACCAGCGTCGAGTCGACCCGCTTGCGGTGCCCTTCCTCGGTCATCCGGCCCAGGAAGAACTCGCTGTCGGTGATGTATCCCGGCGAGATCACGTTGGCGGTGATGCCGTCCGGCCCGAACTGGACCGCGAGGTCGAGCATGTAGCCGTGCAGGGCCGCCTTGGCCGCCGAATACGGCCCGCCGCCACCACGCTGGGCGGCGATCGAGCTGGTCAGGATCACCTTGCCGCCCGGCCGCCGCAGGGCCGGCCGCAACGACTCGGTGAGCAGCACCGCGGTCGTGACGTTGGAGTCGAGGTTGGCGCGCCAGTGCTCGACCAGCCCGCGCGGCGTCGAGTCGTCCCCCGCGACGAACGCCCCCGCGTTGTTGACCAGCACGTCCACCGGCCGCCCACCGACGGCGTCGACCACCCGGCCGACCTGATCCGGGTCGGCCAGATCGGCCGTGACCGCCGAAGCCTGCGGCCCCACCCACGTCACCGCGTCGGCCAGCACCTCGGGCCGCCGCCCCACGATGATCACGTCGTAGCCCTCACCGGCCAACATCCCGGCAATCGCCCGCCCGATCCCGGTCCCACCCCCACTGACCACCCCAAGCCTCATGGGCCGACCCTATCGCCGCTTCCCAACCTCAAGATCAAAACCTTGATGAAGTACGGGCACACCAAAGTCCCGCCTTCGACGCGCCGGCCAGTCGTTGGTCCAGGCCGCTTCTAGCCGCCGGGTCAGCCGGTCCCAAGAGTGGTAGCCCAGAGCGGTATCCGAGGCTCAGATGCCGCGATGGGCTACCACTTCGCTGAGCGCGGGATTCACGACCGGCCTGGCGGCGCCGACCGGGCGTGCGGGCCGGCCGGCGCCGTTGCTAGGCGTCAGCCCTCGGGAGGCCCGATCGATGTCGACGGCCGGGGCGCGGGTGGGTCGGTGGGTTCGGGTGGGTCGGTGGGTTCGGGGGTGGAGGGGTGGAGGGCGTTGGTGGCTGTGCCCAGGGGGTGCCAGGCGGCTGCGGTCAGGACGGTCATGGCGGCGGCCGCGGTCCAGAAGGTGGCCAGGAGGCCGTAGGCCTGGGCCAGGAGGCCGCCGAGCAGGGAACCCAGGGCGGCGCCGCCCAGGTCGAGGAAGGCGTAGACGCCGGTGGCGCGGCCGTACATGGATGGCGGGACGGTGCGCTGGCGGATGGTCACGACGACCGTGGCCCAGACCGCGCCGTGGATGCTGAAGACGACGATCGCGACCGCGGCCAGCCAGGGGTCGGTGGTGGCGGCGAGGGTGGCGTGCAGGCCGACCTCGATGAGCAGGCCGACGCGGAGCAATGCGGTGGCGCCGGCCGTCCGGAGCAGCCAGGGGGCCAGGGCGGTGCCCAGCAGGCCGCCGACCGCGAAGGCGGTGAGCAGCAACCCGTACCCGAAGGAGGACAGGCCCAGCACCGAGCGCGCGTAGAGGACGAAGATGGCGAACGCCGCGCAGAAGACCAGGTTGCCGAAGGCCATGGTCACGGCGAGGCTGCGGAGCAGGCGGTGTCCCCAGAGGAAGCGCAGGCCGGCGCGGATGTCTTCGGACAGGGGCCGGCGTTCGACCCGGGCAGGCGGCGGGACCGTGCGCAACCAGGCGATGAGCAGCGCGGAGGCCAGGAAGGACGCCGCGTTGACGCCGAACGGCAGCGCCGCGGCCAGGGCGAACAGCCACGCCCCGAACGGCTTCGCGGCGAACTGGTGTACCACCGTGAAGGTGCCGCCGAGCAGGGAGTTGGCGACCGGCAGGTGGCGTTCGGCCACGATCGTGGGCACGAACGCGGACGACGCCGTGTCGGCCAGCGTCTCGCCGGCGCCCAAGACGAAGAACACGCCGTAGATCAGCGGCACCGACACGAACCCGAGAGCGATCGACGCGGTCAGCAGGGCGATGGCCAGGGCGCGGACGACGTTCACCGCGACGACCAGGCGACGGCGGTCGAGCCGGTCCGCCCACGCGCCGCTGACCAGGGCGAACAGCAGCCACGGCACCTGTTGGGCGAAGACCGCCCCGGCGACGGCGGCGGGGTCGGTGGTCAGGGTGGAGACGAGCAGGGGGCCGGCCACCATGGTGACGCCGTCGCCCAGGTTGGCGACCGCCGACGCGGTCAGAAGTTTGCTGAAGTCCGCGCCGAGACGCACGGATACCAGGGCACGCAAAAGGAGCTCCTCAACGAGGCGGGATGGAGGTCATATCCGCCTAGCCGCGAGGAAGAAGAGAGGGCTAGGCGAGAACCCCAGCCGTGGTGAGAAGCATCATCAGCGCCCTTCTGACAAGGGAAAGATCAGCCCACGGTAGCGGGCACCCGATGCCGTCGCACGGCGTTTACCGCCGCGACCGCGGTGTCGGGGTGGTCGGTGAAGAAGCCGTCCACGCCCATGTCGAGGAAGTACTCGTACTCCGAGGTGACGTCGCCGCGCCACCCGGGATCGTCGCCGATCCGGAAGACCGGCGGCAGGAACTGGTTCTCGGCCCGGATCGTCCAGGCATGCACGGCCAGCCCGGCCTCGTGCGCCCGCCGCACCAGCCGCGGGTCGTCGACCAGCAGGTCCTTGTCGGGGCCGATGCCGTACGCGTAGGACGCGATGGCCCCGAGGTCGGCCGGCGGCTCCTCGAACAGGTGGATCAGCCGGATGTCGGTCATCGTGTGGATCCTGGTCAGCGAGGACGCCTCGAACGACTGGATCAGGATGTGGTCGGCGCGGTCGGCGAAACCGTTCCGGTAGAGCGTCCGGACCAGCGGCTCTTCCAGGGCCAGCCCGATCGACGCGAAGTGGGACGGGTACTTCGTCTCCGGGTACACGCCGACGGGACGGCCGAGCCGACGCTCCTCGGCGGACGCCAGGTCGAGGATCTCCTGGAACGTCGGCACGGTGAAGCGGCCGTCGAAGAGGGTGTTCTGCGGGCGTACCCGGGGAAGCCGTTCGACCGCGCGGAGCGTGCGCAGCTCGTGGAGCGTGAAGTCTTCGGTGAACCACCCGCTGACCTCGGCGCCGTCGATGATCTTGGTGGTGCGCCGGCCCGCGAACTCGGGGTGCACGGCGACGTCGGTGGTCTGCGAGATCTCGTTCTCATGCCGCGCGACGAGCACGCCGTCGCGGGTGGAGACCAGGTCGGGTTCGATGTAGTCGGCGCCCTGCCGGACCGCCAGGCGGTACGACTCGAGTGTGTGCTCGGGGCGGTATCCGCTGGCTCCCCGATGCCCGATGACCAGTGGCTTGGCCGGTACGTAGTCCACGATCACATTCAACGGTCGAGAGGCGACAAGCGCGTTGGTTTGACGCAACGAACGTGTGAACGCGTGCTAGATCGCGACCGAGAAACCGCCGACGCGGGTGGGCGAAGGCGGCGGCGACGGCCGTACCGGCATCTTCTCGATCTTGGGTTTCGCGGGCTTCGTCCTGGTGGAGGCCGGTTTTCGCTTCGGCTTGGTGACCGGCTTGTCGGCGGTCGCCCTGGGCATCCGCTTGCTCACCCGGGTCGGCTCGGGGGTGGGTTGCGCGGCGGGGGCGGCCTCGGCCTCGATGGTGCGTGCGCCGACCACCTCGGCTTCGCAGGTACGCCCATCGAGTGTGAACGCGAGCGGAAGCGGGTTGGTGCCCCGGTACGCGCCGCGGAGCAGGACGCTCACCGACCGCCCCGGCCCCAGGTTCCGCCGGCCGTGGAAGATCACCCGGCGGCCGGTCTGCGCCACTGCCTGGGCCGGGTTCTTCAAGCGCTGGGTTCCGGGGTACGCGAATTCCATGCGCCAGCCACCGATGGCCCGCTCTCCGGTGTTGACCACGGTCAGGCGCGCCTGGAAGTCGGTGCCGGTGTCCTTCTCGACCCGGTAGCGGACCGTGCAGTCGGCGGCGTGCACAACCCCGGCCGCCGCGCCCGCGGCCGCCGCCGAGGCCTGGGCCGGTCCCACCTCGGCCGGCTCCCCCGCTGCCGTCCAGCTGATGCCGACCACCGCCAGCAGCGCGACCGTGGCCGCGCCGGCCTGCAACCGCAGCCGCCCGGAGAACAGGTCGTGCCGCACCTGCCCGCCCCGGAACAGCCCACCGCCGAGCGGTTTGGCCACACCGACGTGCAGGGCGCCGAGGAGCCGGAGGCCGGCCCGCAGCCGCAGCGACTTGGCCGGCTTGGGCGGCCGCAGCCTCAGCCGGGTGAAGATCGTCTCGACGGCGGTCGGTCGCATCGCCACCGTGGGCTGAGCCGCCGGGGTCGGGGCGTGGTGCGGCCGGCTGAGCACGGCCGTCGGGGCGTCGCTGATCGGCGGGGCGATCGGCGGCATCCCGACGATCGTGCCCAGCCGATCCGCCACCTCCGCCGCCTGCGGGCGTTCGGCCGGCGCCTTGGCCAGGCAGCGCAGGCACAGGTCGGCCACGCCGGCCGGCAGCCCGGGCAGGGTGGGGAAGGGCTCGGGGTCGGCGTAGAGGTGGGCGCGCAGCGCCTCGGTGGTGTTCTCGGCCGGCCAGGGCAGCCGGCCGGTGAGCGTGCGGTAGAGCAGGACGCCGAGCGCGTAGATGTCCGCGGCGGGCGAGACGTCGACCCCGCCCAGTCGTTCCGGCGCCAGGTAGGCCGGGGTGCCGAGCAGGCTGCCGTCCGGGGCGGCGTCGCGCTGCCCGACCAGGGCGGAGATCCCGAAGTCGACGACCTTCGCGCCGGCCCGGGTGAGCATCACGTTGGCCGGGGTGATGTCCCGGTGCACGACACCGCAGGCGTGGGCGGTGGCCAGCGCGGAGGCGACCTCGGCGGCCAGGGTGACGGCGTCCCGCCAGGCCATCGGCCCGTTCCGGCGGACCCGCGTGGCGACCGACTCGCCGTCGTTGAGTTCCATCACCACGAACGGGACGGACGCCTCCCCGAAGCCGCCGGAGGGCGCCTCCCCGAAGTCGAAGACGCTGGTGATGTGCGGGTGGCAGAGCCGCGCCGCGGCCAGCGCCTCCAGCCGCAGCCGGGCCCGGAAGGCGTCGTCATCGGCCAGCCGCGGCGAGAGCACCTTGACCGCGACGTCCCGGCCCAGCGTCTCGTCGTACCCGCGCCAGACCTCGGACATCCCGCCGGTGCCGAGCTTGTCGACAAGGCGGTACCGGTCCGCGATGCGCCGCCCGATCCGCCCCATATGCCAATTGTGAAACGAACTCCCCATCCGCAGTCGACGCTCGGAGAAACCGGCCCCGATGTCCGGAGTGGGTCGCCTGGGGTTCAGCCCTGCAGGAGCTGGTCGACCGGGGCGTAGTCGTCGGTGAGCACCCGGCTGTCGCCGATGTAGGTGGTGAGGTCGGCGCCGGTGAGGAGGGTGACCGGCTCGTCGGCCAGGTCGAGCGCATCCCGCAGGAAGGTCGTCGGCAGCGGCGACTCGGAGCCGACGATGACGAAGTTCGATCCGGTCTCGCCGGCCAGCGCCTTCGGCGGGGCGATCAGCGCGGTGTACGGGAAGACCGCGGCGACCGTGGCGAGCTCGGCCCGGATGAAGCGGCCGGGCGGATAGTCGATGACGTTCTGGGCGTACACGCCGTCGGGGCGGAGGACCCGGGCGATGTCGGCGACCATCTCCTTGGTGGAGAGGTGCCACGGGACGACGAGGTGCCCGAAGGCGTCGCCGACGACCAGGTCGTACGCGTCGGTGCGCTGCTCGGCGAGACCCACCCGGGCGTCGCCGACCCGGGTGCGCAGCCGCGGGCCGGTGCGCAGGCCGAGTTCCCGCTTGTCCAGGTCGACCAGGCCGCCGTCGAGCTCCAGCACCAGCTGGTCGCTGCCCGGCCGGGTCGCCGCCACGTACGCCGGCATGGTGAACCCGCCGCCGCCCAGGTGCAGCGCCGAGATCGGGGCCCGCAGCAGGCGGATGGTGTCGGTGACGGCGCCGAGCCATTGCACGTACGCGAACTTGAGATGTTCGGGGTCGTTCAGGTCGACGTACGAGTGCCGGGCGCTGTTGAGGATCAGCGTGCGCCCGCCGGCCACGGCCGGATCGTGGTCGACCCGGGCGCAGTGGTACGCGGTCTCGACGTCGCACGGCGTCGGCGACAGCGCTCCCAGCCCGGCGCCCACCAACCCGATCGTGGCCAGGACCGCGCGCGTACGCGGTTGGCCCGGCGTGACCACCGCCGGATCACGCCGCCGGAGCCACCAGCCGAGCCCGAACCCGGCCACCGCCAGCATGATCGCCAGCGTGAGGATGATCCAGCTGCTCGGCATCGCGGCCACGAAGATGAAGCCGGTCCCGAGCGTCGCGGTGATCGCCCCGAGCGTGCCGATGCTGGACAGCCGGCCGACCACCTCACCGGTCCGGCGCAGGTCACCGAGCTGGAGCTTGACCACCAGCGGGCTGATCGCGGCGAGGATGAACGCGGGCAGGAAGACCGCCAGAGCGGCGAGCAGGAGTACGGCCGGAGCCGCGCCGCCGCGCAGGAACTCACCGCCCCACCGAACCAGCGGCAGGGTGACCGCCGTGCCGATCGCGCCGAGGATCAGCGCCGGCGCGAGCAGCACCCGCGGGTCGTACCGGTCGGCCAGCCGGCCACCGAGCCACGTCCCGTAGGCGATCGCGGCCAGCGAGATCCCGATGACCGAGCTGCTCACCTGCAGGGTGACCCCGACATAGGGCCCGACCAGCCGCAACGCCACGATCTCGAGCACCAGCACCGACCCGCTGGCGAAGAAGACCAGCGCGGTCGCGAGGGCGTTGGGAAGCGGCCGCGTGGGGGCGTCGGTGGTGCTTGGCGTCTCCATCGGCCGAAGGGTACCGAGGCAACCTGGTCAGAGGATGGACAGGTGCACGTGGTTGGTGTGCGTGGCGTTGGGTCCGCCGGATCCGCTGTACGCGCGCCAGCCGGTGCTCGGCATCCAGATCTGCCGGAACCAGATCACGTACATCACGCCCAGCCGGTCGGCGTTCTTGACGAAGTAGGCGGCCAGGTTGTTGCCGTACACCTTGTCGCCGCCGGAGGCGTTCTTGTTCTCGAAGCCGCCGCTGGCCGCGGCGAAGTCGCAGGCCCGGCCGAGTGGATGTTCGCCCGAGGACCGCTCGCTGAAGCACGACGTGTAGCGCTTGAAGCCGGCCGCCCGGGCCTGCTGGTAGGCGTTCAGCAGCCGCGGGGTGATGCAGCCGCCGCTGGTGGGGTCGTCGACGGTGCAGCGTTCCTTGGGCCAGGAGCCGTTGGCGTTGCGGGGCGCCGGCTTGGCCAGCGGCGAGTTGGCGCCGACGAACCCGCCCGCGACGCTGCCGCCGCCGACGCTGGCCAGCGCGATCTCGGCCTCCTTCTTCTTCTTGGCCATGACCGCGACCTGCTTCTGCTGCTCCTTGATCTCGAGGCCGACGGCCGCCTTCGCCTTGGTGGTGGCGGCGATCGCCTCGCGGTAGCGGGTCAGCGCCCGCCCGTCGAGCTGGGCCATGATGTCGAGCTGCTGCATCCGCTCCATGAAGGTGTCGGCCGAGCTGGCGTTGAGCAGCAGGGTCATCGTGTTGAACCGGCCGAGCCGGTAGGACCGTGCCGCCACCGCCGCGACCTGCGTCTCCAGCTGCTTGGCCTCCACCTGCGCGGTCAGCAGGGTGCTCTGCAACTGCTTCTGGCGCTTCTGGGACGCGCCGAGTTTCTGTTTCGCCTCGACGTGGCCGCGGGCCGCCGACTCCAGCGCGGCCCGCAACGTCTTGCTGCCGCCTTCCGGATCGGGCGCCGCGCTCGCCGGGCCGGCCCCGATCAGGGCGGCGGCCATCGTCACCGCCGCCAGCGCCACAGCAGCACACAGCCGCCGGAGGACCATCGCCGCCACGCTCAGCCTCCCAAGGTCATGAAGCGAGGCGACTCTACCGGGACCGGCGGCCAGGACGCACCCCGATCAGGTGGACGAATATCCACCGTCGACGAAGAGTGTCTGCCCGGTCACCGAGGCGCTCGAATCGCTCGCCAGATAGACGACCGCACCGGCGAAATCCTCCGGTACGCCGTTACGGCCGGTCATCGCGCGCGCGGCGTGGGCACGGACCTTGGACGGGTCCGCGAACACCGGCTCGGTCAGTGGGGTGTGCACCACCCCGGGCGCGATCGCGTTGCAGCAGACGCCACGCCGCGACCAGGCCTCCGCCTGCGATCGGGTCAACGCGACGAGCCCCGCCTTGGAAACGCCGTAGGCGCCGCTGTTCCCGTAGGCCCGGAAGGCCTGCTGCGACGCGACGTTGATGATCCGCCCCCAGCCGCGCCCGGCCATCCGCGGCCCGAACGCCTGCCCGAGCAGGAACGGCGCCGTCAGGTTGGCGGCCAGGGTGACGTCCCAGTCGTCCTCGGTGAGCTCGTCCAGGGGTGGCCGCCGGTTGACCGCGGCCGAGTTGACCAGGATGTCCGGCTCACCGAACCCGTCGAGCATCCGGCCCGCCAGGTCGTCGACTGCGGCCCGGTCGGCGAGGTCGGCGGCCAGCGACGCGGCGTCGACCCCGAAGCCGCGCAGCTCGTCCACCGTCGAGGCCAGCCCGGCCGCGCCCCGCGCCACCACGACGACCCGGGCACCGGCCCGGCCGAGCGCGACCGCCATGACCCGGCCGATCCCGGAGGACCCGCCCGTGACGACGGCCAGCCGGCCGCCCAGTCCGAAGACCTGATCGAGGTAGGAGGTCATCTAGAAGACGTGACCGGGGAACAGCGCGTCGCGCGTGCTGTGCCAGATGTCGTCGTTGGGCGCGACCAGCAGGCCGCGCTCCGAGTCGACCGGGCGGTAGGCGCTCCCGTCCAGATGAAGAGCCGTGCCGCCGGCCTCGCGGAGGATCAGCGTCCCGGGCACGTGGTCCCAGGGCAGCACCCGCCAGAACAGGGCGAACTGTTGCTCGTCGGTCGCGACCGCCGGGTATTCGTACCCCGCGCAGTGGTGTCCGGCCGTGACCCGGCCGAACTGGTGGGCGTTCGCGTCGGACAGGGCCCGCAACTCGGGCGTCAGGTATTTGCGCGCCACCACGCCGGTCATCGCCCGCGGCCCCGGGTCGTCGGTGCGGGTCTTCAGCCGTACCCCGTCGATGGTGGCCCCGCTGCCGGCCTCGGCCATCGTCATCCGGTCGTCGACCACGTCGAGGATCCACGAGGCGGTCGGATCGCCGTCCTGCAGCAGCGCGACCATCACCGCGAACGGCGTCTTGCCGGCGGCGAAGTTGTTGGTGCCGTCGACCGGGTCGACGATCCAGACCGCGCCCCCGTCGCCGACCCGGCTCAGCACGGTGGGATCGGCCGCGACCGCTTCCTCGCCGACCACCACCGACCCGGGCAGCAGCGCGGTGAGCCCGCGGGTCAGCGCCCGCTCGGCCTCCTGGTCGGCGATCGTCACGACGTCGCCGGGCGCCTTGATCTCGACGTCGCCGGCGCCCAGGTGCCGGAACCGGGGCAGCACCTCGGTCGCCGCGACCTCCCGGATCAGGTCGCTCACCTGGTCAAGCACGGGGCGGCAGCTTCACGACGCTGACGAAGAACTCGTCGATCTGGCGGATCACCGAGATGAACCGTTCGAAGTCGACCGGCTTGGTGACGTACGCGTTGGCGTGCAACTGGTAGCTGCGCAGGATGTCCTCGTCGGCCGCCGACGTGGTCAGCACGACCACCGGGATGCGGCCCAGCTCGTCGTCCTTCTTGATCTCGGCCAGCACCTCGCGCCCGTCCCGCCGGGGAAGGTTGAGGTCGAGCAGGATCAGGTCGGGGCGTACGGCGCCTTCCCACTGACCTTCGCGGCGCAGGTAGGCCAGCGCCTCGGCGCCGTCGGAGACCACGGTCAGCCGGTTGCGGACCTTGTGGTCCTCGAACGCTTCCTGCGTCATGAGCACGTCGCCCGGGTCGTCCTCGACGAGCAGCACCTCGATCGGAGTGCCGTCAGCTCTGTTGATCGAGCCGGTCATGCCGTGACCTCTTTCCGTGGTTCCTCCGCCGCGACCAATACCGGCACCGGAAGCGTGAAGTTGATCGAGGTGCCCTCGTCCACGTCCAGGTCCAGCCAGATCCGGCCGCCATGGTATTCGACGATCTTCTTGACGATCGCCAGACCGATGCCGGTGCCCTCGTACGCGTCCCGCGCGTGCAGCCGCTGGAAGATCACGAAGACCTTGTCGGCGAATTCCCGCTCGATGCCGATCCCGTTGTCCCGCACGGTGATCTTCCAGTCGCCGCCGTCCCGGACCGCGGTGATCTCGATCCGCGGCGGCGCGTCGGGCCGGCGGAACTTCAACGAGTTGCCGATCAGGTTGACGAACAGCGTCGTGAGCAGCGCCTCTTCGCCCTCGACCACCGGCAGGTCGTGCCAGACGATCTCGCCGTCCTCCCCGGCCGCGGTCTCCAGCTGCGACTTCACGTCGTCGAGCACGTGGTTCAGGTCGACGTCGGTGAAGCCGTTGGTGAGCCGGCCGATCCGGGAGAAGGCCAGCAGGTCGTTGATCAGGCGTTGCATCCGCTGGGCGCCGTCGACCGCGAACCCGATGTACTGGTCGGCGCGCTCGTCCATCTGCCCGGCGTAGCGGCGCTGGAGCAGCTGGCAGAAGCTGGCCACCTTGCGCAACGGTTCCTGCAGGTCGTGCGAGGCGACGTAGGCGAACTGCTCGAGGTCGCGGTTGGACCGGACCAACTCCTCGGCCTGCACCTTGAGCTGCTCGTTGACCCACTCGATCTGGCCGCGCGCCTCGCGGACCTCGGCCAGTTCGGCCGCGATCTGCCGGCGCATGCCGTCCACGTCCTCGGCCAGCACCCTCAACTCGGGCGACCCGGCGCTGGCCAGCTTCTTCTCGTAGTCGCCGGCGGCCACCTCGCGGACCTGCCCGGCCAGTTCGAGCACCGGCCGGGTGACCAGCCGGTCGAGCAGGAGCAGCAGCGACGCCCCGGCCAGGATGACGATGGCGGCCGCGGCGATCTCGACCGCGACCAGCGCGCTGCCGGCCTGCTGGGCGTTGTTGGCGGTGACGTTGCGCAGGACCAGGATGTCGCTCTGCAGGTCGCCGATCGACTGCCTCAGCGCGTCGAACTGCCGGGTGCCGGCCTGCTCGATCAGCGCCTGCCCGGCCGCCGGGCCCCGGGCCCGCACGGCCCGGATGACCGGGTCGGCGACCCCGGAACGCCAGTCGTCGTAGCGCTGCAGGACCAGGGCGAGCGACTCGCGGACGTCCTCGTCCCGGGGGCGGATGTGGGCCCGGATCTCGGCGATCTGCTTGTTCGCGTTGTCGGCGCCCAGGTTGTACGGGTCGAGGTTCGACGGGCGGCCGCTGATCGCGTAGCCACGGACCGCGGTCTCCTGGTCGACCATCGCGGTGACCAGGTTCTCGCCGGCGACCCGCATCGGGCCGGTGCGGTTGAGCAGGTCGTCCACGTACCCGTTGCTGCGGGTCGCGATGATCGCGGCGTAGACACCGAGCGCGGTGAGCAGCACCCCGACGGTCAGGCAGAGGGCGAGGACCCGCGCGCGGAGCGTCCACGTGCGGATGCGGAACAGGTTCACCGGCCATCACCGCGCGAGATCAGGAGCATGGCCACGTCGTCGGCCAGCGGTCCGCCGTTGGCCTGCTCGGCCTGCCCGACCAGCCACGCCGGCAACGCCGCCAGCGGGACGTCGCGCGCGGCCGGTTCGTCGAGCAGGGCGCACAGCCCCTCGATGTCGAGACGTTCGTTGCCCACGCCGGTGTGCCCCTCGATCAGTCCGTCGGTGTAGAGCAGCAGCGACCAGTCCTCGCCGTCGAACCGCACCTCGGAGACCGGCGTCGGCGTCGGGCGGACACCCAGCACGATCCCGGTCCGGGCGGTCACCGGCGTCGCCTTGCCGCCGACCAGCTGCACCGGCGGCGGATGGCCGGCCAGGCGTACCGTCGCGCGGTTGCCGGCCAGATCGATCACGACGGCCGCGACCGTGGCGAACACCTCGCGGGCCCGCCGCTCGGTCATCAGCACCTGCTCGAGCGCGCTGAGCACCTGGTCGTCGGCGACCCCGGCCAGCACCAGGGCGCGCCAGGCCACCCGGAGCTCCACCCCGAGGGCGGCCTCGTCGACGCTGTGCCCGCAGACGTCACCGACAATCAGGTGGAGCTTGTCGTCGCCGACCTGGATGACGTCGAAGAAGTCGCCGCCGAGCAGGCCCATCGCCCGCCCGGACCGGTAGAAGGTGTGCACGGCCACCTTGGTCGTGTCCATCAGCGGTTGCGGGAGCAGGCCGCGTTCCAGGCGCGCCGACTCGGACTGCCGCAACTCGACCTCGCGCAGCCGCCGGGCGTTCTCGTCGGACCGCTTGCGCTCGACCGCGTAGCGCAGGGCCCGGGTCAGCAGCACGCCGTCGACCTGGCCCTTGACCAGGTAGTCCTGGGCGCCCTCGGCGACCGCGGCCACGCCCAGGTGTTCGTCCGAGCGGCCGGTGAGCACGCAGACGGCCGCGCTGCCCGCGATGGCCAGGAAGCGGCGCAGCCCGTCGATGCCCTCGGCGTCCGGCAGGCCCAGGTCGAGCAGCACGCACTGGATGCCGCTGGTCTTGCCGCGTGCCTCGGACAGGCTGCGCGCCACGGTCAGCTCGAACGGGGCGCCGGCCTCTTCGAGCAGCTCACGCACCAGAAAGGCGTCGCCCTCGTCGTCTTCCACGAGCAGGATGCGCAGCCGTTCGGCGCTCAGCGCAGCAGGCGCGACCGGCCCCGTGCGGGGCGCGACCGACCGTTCCGTCATGCCGTTTCCCCACTCGACTCCGCCCGTCGTGACATGCAGATCGTGTACCACGGCGGAGAAACTGACAACACAGTCATCCGGCTCCGCCCTCGGCCTGGAGCCGGCGGACATGGTGGGCGATCACTTGACCAAGGATGCCGTGCAACTGACCGCAGTCGGGACAGTGCAGGTTCTCGTCCAGCCGGCGGCCACCGCAGCCGACGCATTCGCCGCGGTCTTCCGGGTCGCGGTAGGCGTCGAGGGCCTTGCACATCGCCCGCACCACATGGTCGCCGACGGTGAAGGTGCGGTCACCGAGCGCCGTGCGGACGGCAATCATTGCCACGGGTGAATCACTCGGTGACGGATCGTAGGGTGCGACCCGGTCGAAGAACTCCGCGATCACGGCGGACGGGTCGAGCGGCTCGGTCACCGCTCCAAGTTATGCCACCCGCGAGAAAGATCACCGGGGTACCCGGCGTCGGGGGGACACGATTAGATGTCACCCATGCGTGACGCCCCCGACCGCGCCCTGGCCCGTCCCCGGCTTCGCCCCCTGGCCGCCCTGCTAGCCCTGCTGGTGCTGGGGGCGGTCGGCTTCCTGGCCGTGTCCTCGTTGCTACCGCCGGCCGCCCGGGACACGTCCGCGCCGGCCCCCGAATTCAGTGCCGGGCGCGCGTTTCAGCACGTCCAGGCGATGTCCACGGCACCGCACCCGGCCGGCAGCGCGGCCAATGACCGGGTCCGCGACTACCTGGTCACCACGCTGCGCGGCGACGGCCTCGACCCGCAGGTCCAGGACACGGTCACCGAGCAGGGCGGGCGGCTGTCCGGCGCCGCGGGCGGGGTCGCGATGGCGCGCGTACGCAATGTGATCGCCACGATCCCGGGCACGGCGTCCACCGGACGGGTGTTTCTGGTCGCGCACTACGACTCCGTGCAGACCGGTCCCGGCGCCAACGACGATCTCGCCGGCGTCTCCACGATCCTCGAGTCGGTCCGCGCGCTGACCGCCTCGGGCCAGCGGCTGCGCAACGACGTGGTGGTGGTGCTGACCGACGGCGAGGAGGCCTGCCTGTGCGGCGCGGAGGCGTTCGTCAAGCAGCACCCGCTGGCCCGCGACGGTGGCGTGGCGCTCAACCTGGAGGCCCGCGGCACCAGCGGCCCGGCGATCACGTTCGAGACCTCGCCGGACGACGAGAAGCTGATCGGGGTGTTCGCGAAGGCGCCGCGCCCGGTCGGCACGTCGTTCGCCGTCGAGGTGTACCGCCTGCTGCCCAACGACACCGACTTCACGCCGTTCCGCGAGTCGGGCTTCCGAGGGCTGAACACGGCGTACATCGACGGCGCGGCGAACTACCACGCACCGACCGACACCGCGTCCCGGATGGACCAGGACAGCCTCGAACACCACGGCGAGAACGCGCTGGCGCTGGTCAAGGAGTTCGGCCGGGGTGACCTGAACGACCTGGAGGCGCCCAGCGACGCCACCTACTTCCCGACACCGGCCGGGCTCGCGCGCTACCCCGGCTGGCTGGTCTGGCCGATCGCCCTGCTGGCCCTGCTCGCCGTGCTGCGGCTGGGCGCCAGTGCGCGCAAGCGGGGCCTGGTCACCCGGGGCAAGCTGTGGGGCGGTTTCCTGCTCGGCCTGATCCCGTTGCTGGGGGCGCCGGTGCTGGCCCAGTCGCTGTGGCAGGTGGTGACGATCATCCGGCCGGCGTACACCGACCTGCAGATCGACCCGTACCGTCCACTGTGGTTCCGGCTGGGCGCGATCGCGGCCACCGCGTTCGTGGTGTTCGCCTGGTACGCGCTGCTGCGCCGCCGGATGACCCCGGCCGCGCTGACCGTCGGCGGCCTCGGCTGGCTGGCCGTGCTCGGCCTGCTGCTGGCCTGGTTCGCGCCCGGTGGCTCGTACCTCTTCGCCCTCCCGGCCCTGGCCGGCGCGCTGATGGGCCTGCTCGCGATCGCGTTCCGCGGCGGCTGGGGCTCGGTGCTCGTGCTGCTGGCCGGCGGGGCGGTCGCGGTGGTCGTGCTGGTGCCGATGGTGATGCTGTTCTTCCCGGCGCTGGGCATGGTGCTGGCCGCGTCGGGCGCGCTGCTCGGCGTGGCGCTGGGGCTGGCCCTGCTGCCGGTGGTCGACCTGCTGCACCCGGAGGCCGGTGGCCAGCGCGGCCTGGTCGCCCTCCGGTCCCGGCGGCTCGGCGTGCTGCCCTCGCTGCTGGCCCTGCTCGCGATCGTCGGGTGTGGCGCGGCCGGCCTCTACACCGACAGGTTCGACGCGGACCACCCCGAGCCGACCCATCTGATGTACGCGCTGGACACCGACACCGGCCAGGCGCGGTGGCTGAGCGACGAGACGAGGCCGCGCCCGTGGACCGCGCAGTTCGTGGCGGGCTCGAAGCGGCCCGTCGCCGACACGTTGCCCGCGTTCGGCGCCGCGCGCCTGCTGACCGGCCCCGCCAACAGCGCCGATCTGGCCGCGCCGCAGCTCACGGTGGTCAGCGACACCCGCGAGGGCGCGAGCCGGGTGCTCCGGCTGAGGCTTCGATCACAGCGGCCGGTACGCTTCACCGCCCTGCACGTGGCCACCGGCACGACCGTCACCGCCGCCTCGGTCAACGGCCGGGCCATCCCGGCCGACGTCGCGGCCGACGACCGGGACAGCGCGTGGGGCTTCGGTTTCATCTTCTTCGCCGCCCCGCCTGAGGGTGTCGACGTGCTCCTCAGGCTGGACGGCGCCGCCCCGGCCCGGTTCCGCGCGATGGACGGCAGCGACGGCCTGTCCGGCCTCCCCGGCTTCCGCCCCCGCCCGGCCGATGTCGGCGCGGTCGGCTCACACACCTCCGACCTGGTGGCGGTGGCGAAGACCTACACGGTGTAGCCAGGCCGCTGTTCAAAACCCGGCCTAGCGGCCGCGACCACGGCGGCCGCGGCTCTGGGCCGACTCGAACTTGAAGTGGATGAAGAGCCGGCCCCAGTTGTCGCCGTCCTTCTCGACCCGGTGGTAGAGCTGCTTGATCTCCTTCTGGTCGAGGAAGCGGAGCACCTTCTTCTTCAGCGCCCCGCTGCCCTTGCCCGGGATGATCTCGACCAGGGTGGCCTTCTTCTCGATCGCCTCGTCGATGACGCCACGCAGCGCCTTGTCGATCTGCTGGCCCTTGTTGAAGATGTCGTGGAGATCAAGCTTCAGCTTCACGGCACCCAGCCTACGAGTCGTTCTTGCCCAGCCAGGTCTCCACGCGGTGCAGAGCCTCCTGGTAGTCGCCGTGCTCGGTCTTCATCGCCGCGGCCAGCCGCAGGTGGGGCAGCGCCTCACGGAATCGGCCGGCCCGTTCGAGGGTCCGGCCGAGCACGTGGTGTGCGTAGTGGTCCGAGGGATCGTGCTCGATCAAGGCCCTCAGCTGGGCCTCCGCCCCGGCCAGCTGGGCCGAGTTGAAGTAGGCCCGGGCCAGTAACTGGCGTACCGCGGTGTTCCGCGGTTCCGCCTCGACGATGGGTTCGAGCATCCGGGCGGCGCTCAGCGGGTCGCCCGACTCGAAGGTGAAGGTCGCCCTGCGGTACTCCTCGAGAAGATCCACGACCGCCTCCAAGTCCGGGAATTCGAGAACACCAACGCTGGCACAACATCGAGCCAACGGCGAGCGCCCGCCTTCTCCGGCTTACCGACAAATCCCCGTAAACGGCAACTTCTGCGCCGCAGAATGCCTGCGTGGGGGACTTTCCGATCAATCTGGTCCAGGCGCCCCGGCGTCCGACGTTCGGACGGCTCAAGGCGGCCGCGATCGTCCTCACCACGCTGGCCATGTGCCTGCCGCTGACCGGCGCGGACGCCTCGCCCAGGGTCACCTCGCCAGCGTTCGCGATCCAAGGGATCAACGAGATCCCGTCGCCGCCGGCCGGGCGCAGCTGGGCGCCGGCCTTCCGTACCGCGAAGGGCCTGAACCTGGTCGCGTCGGTGAGAGAAAGAACGTTCTTTCTCCATACGGCCGGCGGCGACGTCGACTTCCTGCCCGGCGTGAACCTGGGCAGCACCACGCCCGGCCACCTGCCCGGCGAGCTGTCGATCACCCGGGAGCAGTACCGCACCTGGCTGGCCGCGATGGGCTGGCTGGGATTACGCGTCGTCCGCGTCTACACGATCCACCCGCCCGCCTTCTACCAGGAGCTGGCCCGGCACAACCGGGCCAACCCGGACCGGCCGCTCTACCTGATGCAGGGCGTCTACTTCCCGGACGAGTCGTACGTCGGGAAGCGGAACCTTTATGACAAAGCCGTGACGGACGCGATGAAGGGCGAGATCCGGGACGCGTCGAACGCCGTGGCGGGCGCGCTGACCCGGGCGCAGGCGCGCGGCCGGGCGAGCGGCACCTGGGACACGGACGTCACACCCTGGCTGGCCGGTTGGATCGTCGGCGTCGAGCTCGACCCCTACGCCGCCCACGCCTCGGACCAGCGCAACGCCACCGCGCCCACGATCAAGGGCAGGTTCTTCACGAGTACGCCGGAAGCGTCGCCGACCGAGCGCTGGCTCGCCGCCCGGATGAACGAGGTCGCCACCGAGCAGGCGAAACGTGGCCTGAGCCAGCCGATCGCGTTCACCAACTGGCCGACCACCGACCCGCTGCGGCACCCCGAGGAGCCGCTGCCGCAGGAGGACCTGCTGCAACTCGACGCCAACCACGTGCGGGCCACCGCGGCATGGCCGGCCGGCACCTTCGCCAGCTATCACGCCTACCCCTACTACCCGGACTTCCAGCGCCACGAGCCGGGCCTGCAGACCTTCCGGTATCGCGGGCGCTCCGACCCGTACGCCGGCTATCTGGATCGTCTGAAGAAGCATCACGGGACCATGCCGGTGCTGGTGACCGAGTTCGGCGTGCCGTCGGCGATCGGGTCGGCGCACCACTCGCCGCTCGGCCGCGGCCAGGGCGACCACAGCGAGCGTGAGGCCATGCGGATCGACGCCGAGCTGCTGCGGCTGATCCGCGACGTGGGCCTGGCCGGCGGCTTCCTGTTCGGGTGGGCCGACGAGTGGTTCAAGTTCACCTGGAACACCATCGAGCACCAGGACGGCGAGCGGCGGCAGCTCTGGCACGACCCGTACACCAACGAGCAGCACTTCGGGCTGATCGCGGTGGACGCGGCCGGCCCTCCGGACACGCCGCCCAGATTCCTGTTCGACACCGAGGGCGGCTGGCCGGCCCGCCGGGTCGACGCGCGGGTCGACGAGTCGTACCTGCGGCTCCGGGTCCGGCTCGGCGACCCGGCGCCGAGCGCCCTCACGCTGTCCTTCGACGTGCTGCCGGCGGTGAACGGGCCGCCGCCGCCCGGGTCGGCCGACCCGACCGGAGACGCGGCGCTCACCTTCGACCTGGTCAACCGCACCGGGCAGGCGTACCTCCGGCAGCTGTTGGACCCGCTGCCGCTCGACTACCGCGCGGCCGCCTCGGCCCGCGGACCGGCGCCGGCCGGCTGGCGCCGCTTCGAGCTGGTGGTCAACCGGGACCTGATCGTGCCGAGCACCGGCCAGAAGCTGCCGGCCGAGATCATCAACGCCGGCGCGCTGCGCTACGGAAGCTGGACCCCCGGCGCCGACAGCCGGTCGCTGTGGCGGCGCGAGGGCGACGACCTGATCGTCCGGGTGCCGTGGGCGCTGCTCGGGTACGCCGACCCGTCCGCGCACATGGTCGGGGTGCCGCGCGGGGGTTCGCTGTCGCTGGTGGTCAGCCCCGGCGCCGGGGTGACCGTCTCGGCCTCCGGCACCGACCAGTTCGTCGGCGACGTGAGCTGGGTGAACTGGAACCGGCCGTACTGGACCGAGCGGCTCAAGGCGGGCGCGTCGCAGGTGCGGGACGCGGCCTTCGAGGTCACCCGGCCCTGACCTTCGCCTTTCTCACCAGCAGCGCGGCCAGGCCGAGGGCGATCAGCAGGAAGCCCAGCGCGACGCTCGGTGGCACGAGCACCTCCGAGGTCGTGTCCGGCAGCTTCTCGGCCGCTCCGCCGGCGCCCGGTTCCGGGCTGTCGCTGGCCGGCGGGGCGAGGCCGGGCTTCGAGGTGGCGAACTCGCTCAGCGCGGTGCCGTCGGTGGCGTAGGTGAAGACCGTCAGGTCGTACGCCCGACCGTTGGTCAGACCGGTCAGGTCGCAGCCCGTGCCGGTGGCCGCCTCGACCGTGCAGAACGCCTCGTACCCCGAGGTCACGGCCAGGTAGGCGAGGAAGTCGCCGGACCCGAAGTCGGTCGCCGGCCGCCACGACACCCGCAGGCCGCCGTTGAGGGGCACGGCCCGCACGCCGGTCACGGCCGAGGGTGAGCGCGGCAGACCCTCAACCCTGAGGGGTACGCGACTCGCGCCGCTCGCCCCGGCCCCGAGCCGGCCGGCGCCGTCGTTGCCCCAGCAGTACGCGATGTAGCGCCGATCGAGGGCGCAGGAGTGCTGGTCCCCACTATCCAGATCACGCAGCTCGTTATCCGAATCAAGTCTGGTCGGTACGAGTCGATCGGCCGTGCCGCCGTTGCCCAGCTGACCCTCCGCGCCCGTGCCCCAGCACCAGCCGGCCTGCTGTATGTCCACGCCACAGACATGCTCGCCACCGACCGCCACCTGCCGGAACCCCGGGCCGCCGGCCGCCTTCGGCCGGTTCTCCTGGCCGGTCGCGGTGCGCCCCCAGCAGGATGCCCGCCCGTCCTCGCCGACCGCACAGGACTGCTGCTTGCCGACCGCGATCTGGCGCACCGCCACGTCGTTCAGCGGCCCACTGGTGGCGATCCGCACCGGCCGCCCGGCGTCGGTGGCGGCGCCGTCGCCCAGCTGGCCCCGGTCCCCCGCGCCCCAGCACCAGGCCACACCGTCCGCAGTCGCCGCGCACGTGGTGTTGCCACCGGCCGCGATGTCGACCACCGGATCGGTCAGCCCGGTCGCGTCCGACACCCGCAGCGGCTCGTTCGAGTCCGTCGTCCCGCCCGTACCCAGCTGGCCCTCGGCGTTGCGGCCCCAGCACCAGGCCGCGCCCTGCTCGTCGATCGCGCAGCTGTGGTTCTCGCCGGTGGTCACCTCGACCAGCAGGAAGCCCGCCGGGAACCGCACCGCCACCGGGGCGTCCCGGTCGTTGGTGTCACCGGCGCCCAGCTGACCCGAGGAATTGTCACCCCAGCAGAACACCGCGCCGTTGTGCTCCAGCGCGCAGGTGTGCTCCTCGCCCGCGTCCACCTGCACGACCACCGGCATCCCGCTCGGCGCGCTCACCGGGACGGCCCGGCTCACGCTGGTCAGCGGCGGGCCGTCACCGAGCTGGCCGTCGCTGTCGCTACCCCAGCAGTAGACCCGGCCGACGCTGGTCGTCGCGCAGGAGTGCGCCCGGCCCGCGGTGATCGAGGCGCTGCCGACGGTGGCCGCGCGCACCGAGTCCGTGGTCAGGCCGTCCGGCCAGGCGTCCCCACTGTCCGCCGCGATCGCGGGGGTGGGCGGCAGGGTTGCCACGGCGGCCACCAGCAGGGCGATGACGCGTGCCAACCCGATCTCCCAGCGCTCGGTTCCAGGACCGGCGCAATCCTGCCCGCTTCACACCGTTTCATCCCGTTTCGACACACCCGGGGCGGCATCGGCCATCATCCCGACACTGCGAATCGTGTCGGCCGCGCTCACCGACGCCCCCGCACCCGGCCGCGTCGTAGCGACCTGCCCCGGCCCGATCACGGCGGCCAGACCCACCGCGGCACTCAGCGCCACCACCGACATCCGCCGGCTCATCGTCTTCGTCATGACCACGACCATTCCGGCGTACGGTGTCCGCGCGCTGTGCGAAACCGCAGCTCCGCCTATGTCCCGGCCGCACAGGTGATACACAGGGAACGGAAAGGGCGGACATAGCCGCGCCCGCGAGAGTGGGAGCATGACGATGGCGAACCCCGACACGAGCACCGAACTCCGCCGCCCCGACGGCGGGCCGGTCCGGGTGCTCGTCGTCGACGACGAACCGACCCTGGCCGAGCTGCTCTCGATGGCCCTCCGCTACGAAGGGTGGGACGTGCGCAGCGCCGGCGACGGCATGACCGCCGTGCGAACCGCCCGCGACTTCCGGCCGGACGCCGTCGTGCTCGACATGATGCTGCCCGACATCGACGGGCTGGAGGTGCTGCGCCGGCTGCGCGGCGAGACCCCCGACGTGCCGGTGCTGTTCCTCACCGCCAAGGACTCCGTCGAGGACCGCATCACCGGGCTCACCGCCGGCGGCGACGACTACGTGACCAAGCCGTTCAGCCTGGAGGAAGTGGTGGCCCGGCTGCGGGGGCTGATGCGCCGGATGGGCCGCTCGCCCCTGCGCGCCGAGTCACAACTGCACGTCGGCGACCTGACCCTGGACGAGGACAGCCACGAGGTGCGCCGGGGCGGCGACCTGGTCACGCTCACCGCGACCGAGTTCGAGCTGCTGCGCTACCTGATGCGCAACCCGCGCCGGGTGCTCAGCAAGAGCCAGATCCTCGATCGGGTGTGGAACTACGACTTCGGCGGCCAGGCCAACGTGGTCGAGCTCTACATCTCGTACCTGCGCAAGAAGATCGACGCCGGCCGGACGCCGATGATCCACACCATGCGCGGCGCCGGCTACGTCCTGAAGCCGGCCGACTGACGTGCCCTCCCCCGGCATGGTGCCTACCGACATGGTGCCTATAGGTGCGCAGAGCAGCTCTGCGCACGCCGAGGCACCACCACGTCATCCGGCGCGCCGGCTCAGCCCACGGAGCTGGCCGCTGCGTACCCGGCTGGTCGCGATCCTGATCGCCCTGCTCGCGGCCCTCGGCCTGCTGGTGGGCGCGACGGCGCAGATCTTCCTGCACAAGACCCTGTTCGACCGGGTCGACGACCGCCTCACCGAGCTGACCAACCGGACGCTGGGCCGCGGCGGGCCGCCCGGCCCCAACGGTGGTGGTGTCCAGCGGACCCTCTATGCGATCGACGGCGCCAAGCGGCATGTCCTGGGCGGCGCGCAGGCCGGCAGCATCGTCGTGATCTGGGGGCCGCATCCCGTGACCGGCGAGGCCGGCGTCTTCGGCGGCAAGATCGAATACACCCAGTCCGTCGCCGACGAGAACTTTGACCCGCGCGACAGCGGCGACTATGCCGGGCTGCCGAGCGAAGCCGAGAACAAGCTGGCCGCCCTGCCGCCCAACGGCGAGCACGTCCAGGTCGACCTCGGTGGCGATCTCGGCGACTTCCTCGTGGTGTCGACCCTCGCGCCGGGCAACCAGGTGGTGGTCACCGGTCTGCCGCTCGCCGACACCCAGAACACGCTGCTCTCGGTCGGGCTGGTCATCGGCGGCGGGATCCTGCTGTCGCTGGTCGCGGCCGGGCTGGCCGGGGCGTACATCGTCCGGCGTACCCTCATGCCCTTGAATCGGGTTGCGGCCACCGCGACGCGCGTCTCCGAACTGCGGCTCGACCGCGGCGAGGTCGACCTGGCGCAGCGGGTGCCGGCCGAGGACACCGACGCGCGCACCGAGGTCGGCCAGGTCGGCGCGGCGCTCAACCGGATGCTCGACCACGTCGGCAGCGCGCTCGAGGCGCGACACCAGAGCGAGACGCAGGTACGGCAGTTCGTCGCCGACGCCAGCCACGAGCTGCGCACCCCGCTCGCCGCGATCCGCGGGTACGCCGAGCTCAGCCGCCGCAGCCGGCAGCCCGTCCCGGCCGAGGTCGGGCACGTGCTGCGCCGGGTCGAGTCCGAGGCGCTGCGGATGACCGCGCTGGTCGAAGACCTGCTGCTGCTCGCCCGCCTCGACTCCGGGCGGCCGCTCGAACACACCCCGGTCGACCTGACCATGCTGGTGGTCGACGCGGTCAGCGACGCGCACGCGGCCGGTCCGCGGCACGACTGGCAGCTGGCCCTGCCCGAGGAGCCGGTCAGCGTGATCGGTGACGCGGCGCGGCTCCACCAGATCCTGGCCAATCTGCTGGGCAACGCGCGTACGCACACCCCCGAAGGCACCACCGTGACCGTCGGGGTGAGCGCGACCGACCGCGAAGCCGCCCTGACCGTGACCGACCGCGGCCCGGGCATTCCCGCCGACCTCCAGCCGCACATCTTCGAGCGCTTCGCGCGGGGGGACAGCTCTCGGTCGCGGGCGGCCGGCAGCACCGGGCTGGGGCTGTCCATCGTGCACGCGGTGGTGACCGCGCACGGCGGCACGGTGGCGGTGCGGTCGGAGCCGGGCCGCACCGAGTTCACCGTGCGGCTGCCGCTGGAACCGCGGTCACCAGGGGCGGCGGCGGAGCCCGTCCATCAGGACGTCACGGAGGTCCTCCAGTAGCGCGCCGGCTGCCTCGCCGTCGCTCACGTGCAGCTCCAGCGGCACCGACTCGCGGTCGCGGCCGACGATCACATCGAGCGCGCAGAGGGCCCGCCCGGCCAGTTCGGGGCTCACGCTGGGCAACGCGGCCCGGGCCAGGCGATGGTCCAGCCAGCTTCGCCCGTACGCCGCCGGCAGACCGGCCGCGACCACCGCGATCGCCGTGATCGCCTGGGTGGGCGGAATCTCGCCGAGCAGCACGGTCGGCGTCTCCCAGACCCGGGCCACGACCGTGGCGACGGCCTGGAACCGCTCGCGGGGCGACAGCTCGAGCAACTCGTCGAGCAGATTGGGGGCCGAGACCTCGTTCATGTTCCCATCGGACCACAGGCGGACCTGGTTGCCCATAACCCGGCGGGCGTACATCCGTGTACTGTGTTGGCGTGTCCCGTTGGTATCGGTGGTTTACGAGGCCGGCTCAGCCGGTGTCCTCGGTTGTAACCTCCTGACCTGAGACACCCACCAGAGCCGGCCAAGGCAGCGACAACAATGTCGCTGCCTTTTCGTTTGCGAAAAACAAGCCGGCTCACGCTGTCAGGCGCCCGGCGGAAAGGTTGTTGTCATGACCATCCCCGAGGTGCAGCGGGTCCGGGATCAGCGCATCGCGACCGCCGTCCCGCTGATGAGCCCCGCCCTGCTCCACCACGAGCTGCCGCTCACCGAAGATCTGCACGACGCGGTGCTGGCCGGCCGGCGTCAGGTCGAAGCGGTGCTCCAGGGCCGAGATCCACGGCTGCTGGTCGTCGTCGGGCCGTGCTCGGTGCACGACCCGGAGGCCGCCGGCGAGTACGCCTCACTTCTGCGGGACGCGACCGATCGCCTGGCCGACGACCTGCTCATCGTGATGCGCGTGTACTTCGAGAAGCCCCGCTCCACGGTCGGCTGGAAGGGCCTGATCAACGACCCGGCGCTCGACGGCACCGGTGACGTGTCCACCGGCCTGCGGGTGGCCCGGCGACTGCTGCTCGAGGTGGTCCGCCGCGGCCTGCCGGTGGCCGTCGAGTTCCTCGACCCGATCACCCCGCAGTACATCGCCGACGCGGTGGCCTGGGGCGCGATCGGCGCCCGCACGGTCGAATCCCAGGTGCACCGCCAGCTCGCCAGCGGCCTGTCCATGCCGATCGGCATGAAGAACCGCCCCGACGGCAGCATCAGCACCGCCATCGACGCGATCAACGCGGCCGCCGCCCCCCACGTCTTCCCCGGCATCGACTTCTCGGGCACTCCGGCGATCCTGCACACCACCGGCAACCCCGACTGCCACCTGGTCCTCCGCGGCGGAGGCGGCCGGCCCAACTACTCGGCCGCCGACGTGGCCCGGTCCCTGACCCTGCTCGGGCAGGCCGGCCTGCCCGAGCGCCTGGTCATCGACTGTTCCCACGGCAACAGCAACAAGGACCACCTGCGCCAGCCCCTGGTCGCCGACGACGTGGCCCAGCAGGTGGAGGCCGGCCAGCCCGGCATCTCCGGCGTGATGCTGGAGAGCTTCCTGGTCCCCGGCCGCCAGAACCTCGGCGACAGCCTGACCTACGGCCAGTCGGTGACCGACGCCTGCATGGGCTGGGACACCACGGTCGAGGTCCTCGAACGCCTGGCCACCGCCTCGGCCAAGCGCCGCGCCGCCTGACCCCGCGGTCGTCCACAGGCGGACCCGCTTGTGGACGACCGCCGCCGATCGTCGTGCCCCGCGCTACATTCCAGACCCACCCAGTGCCGGGGCGGGGGAGGCGGCGGCTCGTCGCGCAGCGCAACCCACCCCTACCGAGGCGGGGTGCGGCTGCGGCTGTTCAGCCGACCTGCGGGAACAGGGATGCGAAGCGGGACAGGTAGAGGGGCCAGCCCTCGTCGTGGCGGACGCCGTCGCGGAGGGACTCCCAGCCTGGGCCGTGGCGGTCGAGGTTGCGGTGTTCCAGGTCGACCCGGGTTCGGCTGGGAGATTCGGCGGTGAAGCGGACCTCGACCTCGCTGGCGTTCTCGGGGTCTTGTTCCAGTTGCCAGGTCGGGCCGATGTCCCAGGTGAACAGCACGCGGTGGGGTGGGTCGTAGGCCAGGACGCGGGCCCAGCGGCATTCGGTGCCGTCCTCGGCCCGGTCGTAGATGTGGCCGCCGACCCGGGGCTCGAAGACGGTCTCGGTGATCGGGGACGACAGCAGGTTGTGCTCGCGCGGCTTGACGTCACCGAATCGCTCGGTGAACACCGCGAACGCCTTCTCGATCGGCGCCTCGACGACGATCTGCCGGATGACGACGGTGTCGCTCATTCCTTCTCCTCCGCAATGTCCTTGAAGCCGTCCAAGGCGCGGCTCCAGTAGGTGTCGAGCTGGTCCCGCAGCGCGGCCACGCCGGCGGGGTTGAGCCGGTAGACCCGGCGGGTGCCGGCGGCCCGGTCGGTGACCAGGCCCGCATCCTTGAGCACCTTGAGGTGTTGCGAGACGGCGGGGCGGCTGATCGGCAGCACCTCGGCGATCTCCCCGACCGCCCGTGGACGCTCGGCCAGGCAGGCGACGATCGCCCGTCGGGTCGGGTCGCCGAGTGCGTCCCATCCGTCGTCGGCTTGGTAAGTAACCACGAACGGTAAGCTACGACTTACCGAGTCGCCACGTCAAGGCCCCACGACCCGGCATGACCCGGCGGCGAGAAGCGGCCTGGACCACCCGCGGCCCGGCGCGTCGACGGCGGGACTCTTCTGCGCCCGTACCCGGGAATGAACCTCACAGAATCCGCACAGGGCAACCACAAGGCGCCGACAGAGCGCGCGCCGAGAGTGACGGGGTCAGCTTGAAACCCTGCCCGAAGGACTCCGATGACCACGACGATGCCGGCTCCGCCGCTCGCGCCGCCGAACCCGCCGGCGCCGGGCCGAAAGCGCAACCTCCTGTTCGGAAAACCCGGCGACCCGCGCTGGGTGCGACCCTCATTGCTCGCGTTGCTGCTGGTGACCGGCCTGCTCTACCTGTGGGGCCTGGGCGAGTCGGGGTGGGGGAACGCGTTCTACTCCGCCGCCGTGCAGGCCGGGTCGGAGAGCTGGAAGGCCTTCTTCTACGGCTCGTCGGACGCGGCCAACTCGATCACCGTGGACAAGACGCCGGCCTCGCTGTGGGTGATGGCGCTGTCGGTGCGGCTGTTCGGGCTGAGCTCGTGGAGCATCCTGGTGCCGCAGGCGCTGATGGGCGTGGCCACCACGGGACTGCTGTTCGCCACGGTGCGCCGGTGGTACGGGCCGGCGGCGGGGCTGCTCGCGGGGGCGGTGTCGGCGCTGACCCCGGTGGCGGTGCTGATGTTCCGGTTCAACAACCCGGACGCGCTGCTGGTGCTGCTGATGGTGGCCGCGGCGTGGGCGATGACCCGGGCGCTCGAGGACGGGGGCACGAAGTGGCTGGTCTGGGCCGGGGTGTTCATCGGCTTCGGCTTCCTCACCAAGATGCTGCAGGTGCTGCTGGTGGTGCCGGCGTTCGGGCTGGCGTATCTGCTGTTCGGGCCGTGGGGTGTCAAGAAGCGCATCGTGCAGCTGCTGGTGGCGGGCCTGGCGATCGTGGTGTCGGCCGGCTGGTGGATCGCCATTGTGGAGCTGGTGCCGGCGTCGATGCGGCCGTACATCGGCGGCTCCCAGAACAACAGCATCCTGGAGCTCACCCTCGGCTACAACGGCCTCGGCCGGCTCAACGGTGAGGAGACCGGCAGCGTCGGTGGCGGCGGCGGGGGCGGCTTCGGCGGGGGCTGGGGCTCGACCGGGCTGACCCGGATGTTCGACGCGTCGCAGGGCGGTCAGGTCTCGTGGGTGCTCCCGGCGGCGCTGATCCTGCTGGTGGCCGGCCTGGTGCTGACGCTGCGGGCGGCGCGCACCGACCGGCTGCGCGCGGGGCTGGTGCTGTGGGGCGGCTGGCTGGTCGTCACCGGCCTGGTGTTCAGCTTCATGCAGGGCATCTTCCACGCGTACTACACGGTCGCCCTCGCACCGGCGATCGGCGCGGTGGTCGGCATCGGCGCGGCCCTGACCTGGCGCGCCATCCGCAAGCGGTCGACGTCCTCCAACCCCGCGGCATCTTCCTCCATGGTGGACGGATACGCGGCTCCGACCTGGCAGGCGCCGTTCGCAACGGTGATGCTGGCGCTCGCCATCGGGGTCAGCGCCTGGTGGTCGTTCACGATGCTCGGCTGGAGCACGGACTTCCTGCCGTGGCTGCGCTGGGTGGTCCTGGTCGGCGGGCTGGCCGCGGCGGTCGGCACGCTGGGTCTGATGCGGCTGCCGATGCGGGTGGCCGCGGTGATCGCCGGGGTCGCGCTGGGTGCCACGCTGGCCGGTCCCGCGGCGTACGCGGTGCAGACCGCCGCCGAGCCGCACACCGGGTCCATCCCCTCCGCGGGGCCCGCGGTTCAGGGCGGCTTCGGTGGTGGGCCGGGCGGGCGCGGCGGCCCCGGCGGCGGCGGGATGCGCGGCGGCTTCCCCGGTGGCTTCCCTGGTGGCGGCGGGTTCCCGGGCGGCGCGGCTCCGGGCGGCGCGGCTCCGGGCGGCGCGGCTCCGGGCGGCGGCTTCGGCGGCCGGCCGGGTGGCGGCGGCATGGGCGGGCTGCTCAACGCCGCGACCGTCTCCGACCAGATGAAGTCCCTGCTCGAGCAGAACGCCGACGACTACACCTGGGCGGCCGCGGCCGTCGGTTCGCAGAACGCGTCCGGTTACCAGCTCGCCACCGGGAAACCGGTCATGGCGATCGGCGGCTTCAACGGCAGCGACCCATCGCCCACCCTGGAGCAGTTCAAGCAGTACGTCGCCGACGGCAAGGTGCACTACTTCATCGGTGGCGGCGGCTTCGGTGGCGGCGGCCGGGGCGGCAACAACTCCGGCGGCAGCTCGCAGATCTCCTCGTGGGTGCAGGAGAACTTCACCGCCCAGACGATCGACGGTGTCACGGTCTACGACCTGACCCAGCCGTAGTGACCACTTCGCGTCGGCCCGCTCAGGCGGCTCTCCATCCGGAGGGCCGCTTGAGCGGCGCGTGGTGCCTATACGCGCTCAGAGCTGCTCTGAGCGCGTATAGGCACCACTCCCGCAGCATTCATAGGGCCGGCACAGCTTTGCCACATTCGGGGCAAAGCACCGCAGTCGACCTTGGTGGCATGAGCCTTTCCACGCTGCCCGAGCCCGCGACCGCGCCGCTGCGCCTGGACGCTCCGGTCCTCGATGTCGTCGTTCCCGTCTACAACGAGGAGATCGACCTCGAACCATGCGTCCGCCGGCTGCACGACTACCTGTCGGCGCGGTTCCCCTACCGGTTCCGGATCACGATCGCGGACAACGCCAGCACCGACGCCACCGCGGCCGTGGCCACGGATCTGGTCGAGGCGCTGCCCGAGGTCACCGCTGTGCACCTGGCGCAGAAGGGGCGGGGACGGGCGCTCAAACACGTGTGGACGCACTCGGACGCGGCCGTCCTGGCGTACATGGATGTTGATCTCTCCACCGACCTGGCCGCCCTCCTGCCGCTGGTCGCGCCGCTCATCTCGGGCCACTCGGACCTCGCGATCGGGTCGCGGCTCAGCCGCGGATCCCGGGTCGTGCGCGGCGCCAAGCGGGAGTTCATCTCGCGCGGCTACAACCTGCTGCTGCGCGGCACGCTCGCGGCGCGGTTCTCCGACGCGCAGTGCGGCTTCAAGGCGATCCGCGGCGACGTGGCGGCCCGGCTGCTGCCGATGGTCGAGGACACCGGGTGGTTCTTCGACACCGAGATGCTGGTCCTGGCCGAGCGGGCCGGCCTGCGCATCCACGAGGTGCCGGTGGACTGGGTGGACGACCCGGACAGCCGGGTGGACATCGTGTCGACGGCGATCGCCGACCTCAAGGGCATCGTGCGGCTGGCCCGCGGCCTGGGCAGCGGGCGCATTCCGCTGGCGGCGCTCCGCGAGCAACTGGGGCGTTATCCGCTGCCGGTGGCGGGCGTGCCGGCCGGGCTGACCGGGCAGCTGGTGCGTTTCGCGGGCGTCGGGCTGGCGAGCACGCTGGCCTACCTGGCGATCTTTGCCCTGCTCCGGGTCGGTCTCGGCGCCCAGTGGGCCAATCTGCTGGCCCTGCTGCTCACGGCGGTGGCCAACACAGCGGCCAACCGCCGGCTCACTTTCCGGGTACGCGGAAACGACCGCGCCTGGCGGCATCAGGCCCAGGGCCTGGTCGTCTTCGGCATCGGGCTGGCGCTGACCAGTGGCTCGCTGGCGCTGCTCCACTCGACCACGACGGCCCCGGCGGCCTGGCTGGAGCTGGCCGTCCTGGTGACCGCCAACGCCGTCGCCACCGGCGTGCGGTTCCTGTTGATGCGCATCTGGGTCTTCCGGGCGGCCTGAACAGCCCAATCACACCTCCGGTGCGATGTCCTGCGGGCATCGATCGGGCATCATCTCGGCAGGCCCGGAAGTACCGGTCTTGCGACCGCCGGGTAACAATGTCATCACCGGGGTTGCGATGGGGCCCGGTCGATGCGTCTGGGAACGGGAGCACCGGACCGAGAGGTGGCGACATGCTGAGCAGAGAAGACACTCGCAGGCTTGCGCAGTTGGAGCGGCAGCTGCGCCGCGACGACCCGGAGTTCTGCGAGCGCATGGCCGCCGGCGGCCGCCCGGGCCGCCGCCGCCCGCCGATCTTGTTGATCATGGTGGCGGTCGCGGTGTGGGTGACCGCGCTGATCCTGGCGGTCAGCGGCTGGTGGATCGGGGCGGGCGTCGCCGCCGCCTGCGCGACGGTGATCGTGGCGTCGCTGGCGTACCGCAATCGTCGCTTCCGGCCCGGCGACCATCAGCTGTAGGCGACGCTCGCCTCCGGCACCTCCCGGGCCCGCGCCACCTCGGCCGCCTCCGCCTCGACCGCCTTCCGCACCTTGGCGCCCGGTGCTCCCCCGAACGCCGTCACGGACAGATCGACCCGCTTCCGACCGGCCATCTTGGCCCGCCACACGCCCGCGACCTCCCCGTCGACCAGCAGCGCGCCCGGGTTGCCGAGCGTGCGCCACACTTCTTTCTGCTGCTTCCTGTCCGGCACCAGCAGGTCGCGGTCGCGGCTCTGCAGCAGCGCGTCCATCGGCGGCACGAACCGCACCCCGCTCGGCGCCTTCGCCTTGACCAGGTCGTCCACCGCGTCGGCGGGCAGCCACGCCTTGCGTCCGTCGACGCCGACCTCGGCCAGATCGTCCGGCCACACCTTCTTCATCTCGGCCGTCGAACTGCCGAAGTACTTCCCCACCTCGAGCGGCCCGGCCGGCCCGAGCATCCGCAGATAGAGCCGGATCAATCGGTCAAAACCGTCGTTCTCCTCGGGTACGCCGGGCCAGTCCTTGATCGGCCCCAGCGTCGCGTCCTTGCCCCGCGACTCGACCTGGAGGCCGCCGGCCAGACCGGCGTGCTGCCACACGTTGCCCGCGATGTGCTGGGCGTCGCAGGTCCGGCAGAAGTACGTGAGCTCCTTCGGCACCAGCTTGCTGACCTGGGTGCTGACCTCGCCCCGCGGCATCGAGCCCGTGACAACCTTGCGGTTGGCCTCGGCCGTGGCCGTGAACGCCCGGATCCCGAGCTTCATCCCCTCACGGATCTGCCCGCTCTGGATCCGCGCCGTCGCATCCGCGTCGCTGACCGGCCACAACGCGCGCGCCAGATCCCACAGATCCCGCTTCCGGTGCAGATGCGGCGCTCCCCGGGCCGCCCAGACCATCACCAGTCGCTTGTCTTCAAGATCAGCTTGGGTACGCGCGGCCAGCGCCACCCGAACCGACCCCGGCGTGTACTCCTGCACCCCGAGATCAAGCAGCGGCAGATCCCCCGGCCGGTCCTGTCCGCGCTCGGCCAGCCCGACAGCCGCCACCCGGAATGCCATCACCCGCTCGCGATCAACCTGCTGAACAGCCATGACGCCGACCCTAGACCGCCGTGCCTGACACGGCCTGTCAGCTTCTCCCGCCTCTTCGGTCCCGGTCGCCCGTCTTCCGCGCCCGCCACCTCGGCCGCCCTCCGACTTCTGGCCCCGCCCGCTCGTCCTCCGCGCCCGCCACCTCGGCCGTCCTCGCGCCGTTGCGGCGCGACGCCCAGGTCAAGGACGGCAGTCGTAACGGAGGCGGCCGCCGCTCGTCTCACCCCGGGCCCGGCGCCATCGGCCGTTCCTCGCGCCGTCGCGGTGGCGGCGCTCCGGTCAGGGGCGCCGGCCGTAGCGACGGGTCGGCACGTTGCGCAGCCGCTCCTTGCGGGCGCCCGTATGGGCCTCAACCAGCTCCCACGTGTCCAGGCTGCTCGGACCGTACGGCCCCTCCTGCAGGATCGGCGGCTCGCCGGTCAACCGGTAACCGCAATGCCGCGCCACCGAGGTGCTGGCCGTGTTGGCCGGGTCGATGCGCAGCAGCAGCCGGCTCAGGTTGAGCGTGCTGTGGGCGTACCCGGAGAGCAGTGACAGCGCCGCCGACGCCAGCCCGCGGCGGCGAAAGGGCGCGCCGATCAGATAGCCCAGCTCGGCCTCCTTGAGGCCGGGGTCGACGCCGAAGAGCAGCACCTCGCCGAGCGGCCGGAGCCCGTCGGCCGTGATCGCCAGCTGGAGGCGTTGCCCGGTGATCCGGCCCTGCTGCGCCCGTTTCAGGTACGCGATCCCGGCCGCCACGTCGAACGGTGACGGCATCGGCGTCCACCGCGCGATGTCGGGCTCGTCCAGCAGCTCAACCAGGTCGTCGAGGTCCTCCGAGGTCCATTCGCGCAGCTGGACGCCCTCGCCGGTCAGCGAGATCGGGAAGGGAACGCGCCCGAAGGTCGTCACCTGTCGATCGTGCCGTCAAAGAGCCACTTCCGGCCAGTGCCGATCGGCAGGAAAGCCATGAAAGATTACTCATCCACCACTGCCGGGTGTGATCGTCTTCACCGGAAGGCTGCCCAGCATCGCCCAGTCGTGGCTGATGTCCGCGGCCGTGCGCAGCAGCAGCGGCAGGTAATCGCCGGTCAGCTTCTCCACCGGCGTCTCGGCGGCGTGCACCGTGATGTTGACGGCCGCGACCACCTCGCCCTCGGCGTCCCGGATGCCGGTCGCGATCGACCGGATGCCGGGCGCGAGGTCTTGGTCGGCCAGCGCCCAGCCCTTCGCCCGGACCTCGCGCAGCTCCCGGAACAGCTCGTTCGGCGTCGGCTGCCAGCGCGGCGTGACACCGGACCGGCTCGGCTCCTCCCACAGGAAGTCGAGAGTGTTGAAGTCTTGCGCCGCGAGCAGCACCTTGCCCATCGAGGTCGCGATCGCCGGGAAGCGCGTGCCGATCGAGACCGCCAGGGTCACGATCTTCGGCACCGCGACCCGGGCGACGTAGACGATGTCGCCCTCGTCCAGCTGCGCCATCGAGCTCGACTCGTTCGTCTGCGCGACCAGCTTCTCGAGGTGGGGACGGGCGACATCCCACATGTCGAGGGAGTTGATGTAGGTCATGCCGAGTTCGAGCACCCGGGGCGCCAGGACGAACCCGCGGTCGTGGTTGCGCACGTAACCCAGCGCGATGAGCGTCATCAGCATCCGCCGCACGGTCGGCCGCGCGAGGCCGGTGTCCGCGGCGATCTCGCTGAGTGTCGACACCCGGCGCTCCGGCCGGAAGCTCCGGAGCACCTCGAGCCCGCGGGCCAAGGCCTCGATGAAGTCAGGGCCGGCGTCGTCGCGCGCCATCCTGCCTCCCTCGAGTCCCATGAGGCTCAATGCTTCCACTGAGCCGATCCGGCGTCCCACTCGGTGTAGGTGTAAGGGTTGTCCGTCACCTTGGTCTCGGGCACGTCCGGGTTCATGCCCTTCTCCCAGGCCTCCTTACCCATCTGGCCGATCAGATGGTCGACCGTGGCCTCGACCTTGCTCCGCGCCGCGGCCAGGTCGACGTCGACCAAGCGGTGGTCACGCTTGACCAACCGGCCGTTGATCATCACGGTGTGCACGTCGCCGCGCTGGGCCTGGAAGGCAACGTGACCGTACGGGTTGAGGATCGGGAACATCACCGGCGAGGCGTCGTTCTTGATCAGCACGACGTCGGCCTTCTTGCCCGGCTCGAGGCTGCCGACCTTGTCGTCGAGCCCGAGCGCCTTGCTGCCGCCGCGGGTGGCCCAGTCGACCACCTGCTCGGCGCGCAGGTGGAGGTGGGTGACGGTCTCGGCGTTGGCGTGCGCCGCCATGTGCTCGCGGGACCGGTCGGCGCCGAGGGTGGTCCGCATCGCGGAGAAGAGGTCGCCGCTCCACCACACGCTGGTGTCCATCGACAGCGACACCGGGATGTTGTGGTCGCGCAGCGTCCAGGTGGGCGGGTAGCCCTGGCCGGCGCTCTGCTCGCTCTCGGTGGACACGGAGACCGAGCCGCCGGTGGCCGCGATGCGGTTGTACGAATCCTGGTTCAGCGTCGCCGAGTGCACGTAGATGTTCTGTGGCGTCATGAAGCCGTTCTCGTGCATCAGCCGGATGCCGTCGTCGTTGGTCGCGCCCCAGACGCCGGCGTGCGTGGTCACCGGCACGCCCAGCTCACGCGCCACCTCGAAGGCCGCCTTCTCGGGGAACGCCGGGTCGCCGGTCACGTCGAACGCCATCTGGAAGCCGAGCATGTCGTTGCCGCTGGTGATCCGGCGGTTGACGAAGTCACGGAAGCCGTCGCTCGTCGACCAGTCCCACGGGCCCTGCTGGATGTTGCCGTAGGCCAGGACGAACCGGCCGGGCACCGCCTCCAGCGCGTCGACCGCGGCGTCGGCGTGCTGCGGGGTCTGCAGGCCGTGGGACCAGTCGACGGTCGTGGTGACGCCGGCGTCGATCGCCTCGATCGCGGCGAGCAGGTTGCCGGCGTAGATGTCCTCGGGGCGGAACAGCTTGCCGGACTCGAGGTAGTACCAGACGAAGTACTGCGTCAGGGTCCAGTCGGCGCCGTACCCCCGCATCGCGGTCTGCCACATGTGGCGGTGGGTGTCGATCATGCCGGGCATCACGATGCCGCCGGACGCGTCGATCTCCACGGCGCCCTCGGGCGCGGTGAGGCCGACGCCGACCTCGGCGATCCGGTCATCGACCACCAACACGTCCGCACCCGTCAGGACGGTGTGTGCGTCATCCATGGTGAGCACTAAGCCGTTGCGGAAAACCACGCTTTCACTCATCGCCGTTCACTCCCCTTCGAGCCTCGGCGGACAGTCGTCCGTCTGGCGGTCGCTGTGAGGCCACCAGGTTGCTCCCGCCCTTAACCGTGTGTCAAGACCAGATTTCCGGGCTGTCACGAGGCGGTTGACATCGCGTCCGCGAGAGGAGAAGACTTCCCGGTAGCGGACGATCGTCCGCCTGGCGGACACGATGAAGGGCGGACATGGGACCTCTCAGCGGCCTGGTGGTGGCCGACTTCTCCCGGATCCTCGCGGGTCCGTACGCGACGATGCTGCTCGCCGATCTCGGCGCGCAGGTCATCAAGGTGGAGAGCCCGGGCGGTGACGACACCCGCACCTGGATGCCTCCGGTCCGGGACGGCATCGCGACCTACTACCTCGGAGTCAACCGCAACAAGCGTTCCATCGCCCTCGATCTGAAGAATCCCGATGATCTGGATGTCGCCCAGCGCCTCGCGCGCCGCGCCGACGTGCTGATCGAGAACTTCCGGCCGGGCGGGCTCCAGCGCTTCGGCCTCGACCACGAGACGGTCAGCGACACCAATCCCGGCATCATCTACGCGTCGATCACCGGCTTCGGCACCGGCAAGGGCGCGAGCTATCCCGGGTACGACCTGATGGTCCAGGCGATCTCCGGCCTGATGAGCCTGACCGGCGACCCGGACGGCCCGCCGTACCGGGCCGGCATCTCGGTGTTCGACGTGATGGCCGGCATGCACGCCAGCATCGGCATCCTGGCCGCTCTCCGACACCGCGACGAGCACGGCACCGGCCAGCGGATCGAGGTCAACCTGCTGTCGTCCGCGCTGTCCGGGCTGGTCAACCACAGCAGCGGGTTCGTCGCGGGCGGTTCTGTGCCGTTCCGGATGGGAAACGCGCATCCGAGCCTGTTCCCGTACGAGCCGCTGCCCACCGCCGACGGCGACCTCATCGTGATCACCGGCAACGACGGCCAGTTCCGCAAGCTGTGCCAGGTGCTCGATCTGCCCGGGCTGCCCGACGACCCGCGCTTCGCGCACAACCAGGACCGCACGGCCAACCGCGCCGAGCTTCGGCCGATCCTGGTCGAGCGGCTGGCCAAGCGCACCAAGGACGAGTGGTTCCGCGAGCTGCTGGCGGCCGGCGTGGCGTGCGCTCCGATCAACACGATCGACGGCGGGTTCGCGCTCGCCGAGGAACTCGGCCTGGAACCGGTCGTGACCGTGGGCGACGTGCCGGGTGTCCGCAACCCGATCACGTTCTCGCAGACCCCGGCGGGATACGAGTTGCCGCCCCCGGCCCTTGACGAGCACGGTGAGGAGATCCGCGCGTGGCTGACCGAGAACTGAGCTTCCCGACCTCGATCGGCACGTCCGACGCCGACCAGATCCGGCTGCTCGGCCACGACCTCGCGGCCGATCTGATGGGCAAGGTCGGGTTCGGCGAGCTGGCCTACTGGCTGGTGGCCGGGCACCGCCCGACCGCGGGCGAGACGCGGGTCTTCGAGGCGGTGCTGGTCGCCCTGGCCGACCACGGCTTCACGCCGACCGCGATCGCGGCCCGGCTGACCTACCTGAGCGCGCCCGAGTCGTTGCAGGGCGCCCTCGCGGCCGGCCTCCTCGGCGGTGGCTCCCGGTTCCTCGGTGTCACTGAAGACTGTGGACGGTTCCTGCACGACACGCTTCGGGGCCTCGAGACGCAACCCGAGGACGACGCCGGGTGGGACGCGGTCGCGCTGGAGGCGGTCCGGGCCGCCCGGTCGGCGAAGCGGCTCATCCCCGGGCTCGGGCACCCCGTTCACAAGGTTCAGGATCCGCGTACGCCGGTGCTGATCGGCATCGCCGACGAAGAGGGACTGCGCGGGCCACACCTGCGGCTGTTCGAGGCGATCGGCCGGGTGCATCCACAGGTGCTGGGCCGGACGCTCCCGCTCAACGGCGCCGGCGTGTGCGGGGCGGCGCTGGCCGACCTGGGCCTGCCGGTCGACCTGCTGCGCGGCTTCGCGTTGCTGGCCCGGGCGGCCGGGCTGCTCGGCCACCTCGCCGAGGAACGGCGCCGCCCGCTGGGCATGGACATCTACCTGACCGTCGACCGCAACGCGGTCTACACCGACCTCGACCAAGCCGAGTAGACCACCGCCCGAACAGACCACAGAGAGGAGCCGCCGTGGCCACCGTCGTAGCGGTGATCGCCTCCACCCACCACCCGTTCTACTACCGGGCCAGCACAGCGACCGGCGAAGATCGTCCGCCCTTCGCCGACGAGTGGGTACGCAAGATCACCGCGTTCCGCGAAACGTTGACCCGGGCCAACCCGGACGTGCTGGTCATGGTCGGCTCCGACCACTTCCACCAGCTGTGGCTCGACAACATGCCACAGTTCCTGATCGGCAAGGCGCCGTTCTACGACGCTAACTGGTACAACGAGAAGCGCGAGTTCGGGCTGCCGCGAATGCTGCTCAAGGGCGACGAGGACCTGTCCGCCCATCTGCTGCGCCAGGGCATCGACCGCGACTTCGACCTGGCCTTCAGCAACGAGCTGCGGATCGACCACAGCATCACGTGCCCGATCATCACCCTGCGGCCCGAGGCCGACCTTCCGATCGTGCCGATCTACACGAACATCTTCGCGCCACCGCTCCCCCGGCCGAAACGGTTCGTGCAGCTGGGCGAGACGATCCGGGAGATTGTCGAGTCCTGGCCGTCCGACCTGCGGGTGGCGATCATCGGCACCGGCCATCTCTCGCTCGAGCTGGGTGGGCCGCGACAGTTCGGCGAGCACGGGCCCGACCCGGAGTTCGACCGGAAGGCCGTCGAGTGGATCGCCACCGGCGATCTGGAGAGCTGCCTCTCCGAGGTGACGCTCGACAGCCTGCACGCGCCGGGGAACGCGACGCACGGGTTCATGGACTTCATGCTCATGATGGGCGTGGCGGGCGCCGGGGCCAAGGCCGACTACGTCGACAGCCTCGACCTCTTCCACACCATGGAGGCGTACTTCACCTGGTACCCGAACGGAGCGCCCAAGTGAGCAAGTACCTGGTGGACAAGTTTCTGTACACGGTGGACCGTGATCCCGAACTGGTGGAACGCTACCGGGAGGACCCGGCCGGCACGGTGAGCTGGTGGGAGGCCGAGCGGGCGAACGCGGTCCTGAACTGCCACACCGGCGAGGCCAGCACCTGGCTGAAGTTCACCGACGAAGAGCGTGCGGCGCTCGCCGGTCACGACCACGTGAAGCTCTTCGAGCTGGGCGCACACCCGTTCCTGACGCTGACCCTGTTCATCGCGATGTTCGAGCGTGACCATGGGCCGCTGGAATACCAGATCGCGTTCGGGGCCCGGCTCAAGCACTTCGACCTGCCCTACCCCGACATCGCGACATGATGCGCGCCGCTGTCGTCGACACCTGCGGGCGGCCGCCCTCGGTCGCCGAGTGCCCCGAGCCCGCGGCCGGCCCGAGCGAGGTCCGGGTGCGCGTGACCGCCGCCTCGATCACGCCGCTCGACCTGCTGTGCGCGTCCGGGACGTCGTATTTCGGGGTGCCGGCGACGCCGTACGTCCCGGGTGTGCAAGGGGTGGGTGAGCTGGCGGACGGCACCCCCGTGTGGTTCGCGACGTCGGCGGGCATGCTCCCCGGCAACGGCAGCATGGCCGAGTGGGCAGTGGCCGCGGACGGTGACGTCGTGCCGCTGCCCGAGGGCGTTGACCACCGTCTCATCGCGGCCCTCGGGCTGTCGGCGGTGGCCGCGCTGATGGCGCTGACCTGGCGTGGCGACCTTCGTTCGGGCGAGCAGGTGCTGGTCCTCGGCGGCGGCGGGGTCGTCGGGCAAGCCTCGATCCAGTTGGCCAGGCTGCACGGGGCGGGCCGGGTCATCGCCGGGTGCCGGTCGGACGCCGCCCAGCGCCGGGCCGAGCGGGCCGGGGCGGCGGCCGTGGTCCGGATCGATCGGCCGGCCCTCGACGAGCGTCTGGCCGAGCACGGTCCGTTCGATCTGGTGGTCGACCCGGTGTTCGGGGCGCCGGCGGTGGCGGCGCTGCACGCGCTGCGCCCCGGCGGGCGGCTGGTCAACCTGGGCAGCTCGGCCGGCGAGAACGCGCCGTTCGACTCGGCGACCCTGCGAGGCAAGCACCTGAGCGTGCTCGGCTACACCAACACCGAGCTGACCAAGGAGCAGCGGGCCGACGCGCTCGCGGTGATCGCCGAGCACGTGCGCGGGGGCCGGCTGACCCTCGACTACGAGACGGTCGCCTTCGCCGACATCGGCGACGCCTGGTCCCGCCAGGCCGCCGGCACCGCCGACCGACGCCTGGTCGTCGCCCTTTGAGGCCGCCAACGAAGCTGGCTTGGCGCCCGATCCAGGCCCGGGTCAGCGGAACCTCGCGCCGGCGGTGAACTCCGGCTGGGTGTCATCCTCTGACGCCGCTGCGCGGAGGCCGCAGGGCACGCGACCCGGGTGCCGGGTCAGCGGGACTTTGCGGGGGCGGTGAACTCCGGCTGGTCGAGGACGCGGAGCCAGGAGCCGTCGGGCTGGCGGCGGACCACCTGGGCTCGGGCGCCGGCGCCGTCCTTGGGCGGGGTTGACGTCAGGGCCAGGTTATCGCTGATCAGGGTGGGTAGCGGCTCCTCCGGCTCGAAGGCCGGCAGGTGGGGCAAGGCGTTCTCCCAGAGGGTGCGGATGGCGGCTCGGCCGACCGTTTGTTCGCCGGGTGGGTAGGCCATCACGGCGTTCTCCTCGTACAGGAGCGACAAGCCCTCGGCGTCCTTGGCGTTCGCGCGCTCGACGAACAGGCGGGTCAGGTCCTCCGGCTTCATGGCCTTCTCTCGTTCGCTCATGAGTTCACCCTCCATCGGCTGGCGCTACAAGTCCAACTCATAGTTCTTGTAGTGGCTAGAATCTGTGGTTATGGAATTGCGGCAGCTCGAGTACTTCGTGGCGGTGGCCGAGGAAGCGAACTTCACGCGGGCCGCTGAACGGGTGCACATCAGTCAGCCGGGGGTCAGCGCGCAGGTACGGGCGCTCGAGAATGAGCTTGGCGCTGAGTTGTTCGATCGGTCGGCTCGGAGCGCGCGGCTGACCGGAGCCGGTAGCGCGGCGTTGCCGTTCGCCCGGGAGGCGCTCGCCGCCGCCGAGCAGCTGCGCGGCGCCGTTGACGAGGTGAATGGGCTGCTCCGCGGGCGGCTGGTCGCCGGGATGGTGCAGGGGTGCGAGGTGAAGCCCTGGTTCGGGGCGCTGGCCGCGTTCCATGACGAGCACCCGGGCATCGAGCTGGCGCTGCGGGAGGGCAACTCGGATGTGCTGATCGCCGACGTGCGGGCGGGGCTCTCGGATGTCGCGCTGGTCGGGATCGCCGGTGAGCCACCGGACGGGCTCTCGGCCGAGGTGATCATCAGTGAGGGGCTGGCGGCCATCGTGCCGCGGGGGCATCCGCTCGCCGGTCGGTCGGCTCTGCCGTTGGCGACGCTCTGCGAACACCCGATCGTGTCGTTGCCCTCGGGGACCGGAATCCGGAGCGCCTTCGACCAGGCATGCGCGGCCGCCGGGCTGAGGCCGGTCATCGCGCTCGAAGCGTCCGCACCGGGCGCGGTCGCGGATCTCGGTGCGCGGGGCCTTGGCGTCGCGGTGCTGAGCCGATCGATGGCCGCCGGATTCCCGGAGCTGGTCGCGCGGCCGATCGACGGGATCGAGCTGCCGGCGCTGCTCGCCGTTGTCTGGCGGCCGCGACCCAGCCCGGCCGCGGCAGCCTTCGCCCGCCACTGCCGCGAAGCCTTCGCGGGCTGAGGCACAGGTCGCCACGGCCGCACCGAGCGCGATCACCCACCCAGTCCCGCTCCGGCCACGAGTTGCGCCGTGCGATGGATGCGGCAGAAACGTCCACGAGGTGTGCCGATCGGCGAACGAAGGAAGGCCGTTCGGCGAAAGAGGCGGACAAAGGACGGCTGACGCGAGGGGACGACGCGACCCGGCGAGGGCTCGGAGCAGGGCCAGCGGCGGGACGGGCGGGGAGTGCTCTGGGCGTACCAAAAGGATGGGTTTGAAGATCAACGTAGGGTGGCGGCATGGGTGTGGCCGGGGTTGATGTGCCTGATCATCGGGGGCGGACGGGGCTGGATCGGGCCGGACTGGGGCTGGATCGGAATCCGGATGTTGTGGTTCGGCGGGTGGAGTTGGTGGCCAGCGGGTGGCACGTGCTGCGGAAGACCACCTATGACTACCGGCATGCGGATGGGACCTGGAGTACGGAGCAGCGGGAGACCTATGACCGGGGTAACGGGGCGACGATCTTGCTCTATGACCTGGCGCGGCGGACGGTTCTGCTCGCTCGGCAGTTTCGGTATCCCGTCTATGTGAATGATCATCCGGACGGGATGTTGCTGGAGACGGCGGCGGGGCTGCTTGATGACGATGATCCGGAGACGGCCATCCGGCGGGAGGCGGCCGAGGAACTGGGCGTTGAGGTGGGGTCGCTTCAGCACGTGTTCGACGTCTACATGAGCCCGGGGTCGGTCACCGAGCGGCTGCATTTCTATGCCGCGCCCTACGACTCGGGCACTCGGACGGGTGACGGCGGCGGGCTGGCCGATGACGGGGAGGACATCGCCGTCGTCGAGTTGCCGTTCGAGGAAGCGCTGGCGATGTGTCATGACGGGCGGATCGCGGACGCCAAGACCATCATGCTCCTCCAATGGGCCGCTGTCCGAGGACCGTTCGCCGGCGCACACTGAGGCGCATGGCTCTCCGGGTGTTCGGCGGCGCCTCGAAGCGGGTGGCCGCGGTTGATGACTATGTGTTCCCGACGGGGGTGCGCCAGCGGCTGGCCGCGTCTCGGCCAGGTTTGACCGATGCGCACCTGACCATGGTGGAGGATGCGGCGCGGCAGTGGTTCCGGTTGCACGCACGGCATCCACGCGGGGCGCGCTCCATGCCGTCGGTACTGGTCGCGGACTGGTGGCGGGAATTCGTACGGCACGAGCGGGAGTGCGCGGAGTTCATCGCGGCCGCGGTCGGACGACCGGTTCCGCATGCCGAGGCGGCCGGCGGGGTGGAGTCCGGAGGAACGGGCCACGAGTTGGCGGTCACCTACCGGCAGGCTCGGGAAGAGCCGGCGGACGGCCTTCCGCTGCTCTTCCGGGTCGACAAGTCGGTGGACGTGCCGGACGCCCGGCGGTACCTCGCCGACTGCGGTGGGCGCGGGCAGTGCTGGACGGTGCCGGGCGCCGTCTGCCTCCAGCATCTCGACGGGCCGGGACGCGCCACCGGCGGCAAAGGGCCGTATTCGACGCCGCCACCACCGGGGTGGGTCAGCAGCGGCGGTGACATCGGTAGCGGCATGTGACGCCGCGACGATAGGTTGCCCTTGTGACCTGGGCTTTTGAGGACATGGAGATCGACCCGGACGGCGTCGAGCTGCGCCGGGCGGGTGTCCGCGTGCCCGTCGAACCGCAGGTCTTCGAGGTTCTGGCCTACCTCGTCGCGCAGCGGGACCGGGTGGTGCCCAAGGAAGAGCTGATGGATCGGATCTGGGGTGGACGGTTCGTCAGCGAATCGGCCGTGACCAGCCGGATCAAGCAGGGGCGGCAGGCGATCGGCGACAACGGGCAGGCGCAGCGGCTGATCCGGACCGTGCACGGGAAGGGTTACCGGTTCGTCGGCACGGTGCGTCTGGGCGGGGCGTCACCGGCTGTCCGGCATGAGCCGGTGAGTTATGCGGAGAGCGACGGGCTGCAGATCGCCTACCAGGTCACCGGCGGCGGGCCACGGGACATCGTGCTGATCGCCGGCTTCGTGTCGCACCTCGAGCTGGACTGGGCCGACCCGCGGCACGCCGCGTTCCTCGACCGGCTGGGCACCTTCGGGCGGCTGATCCGCTTCGACAAGCGCGGCACCGGGCTCTCCGACCGGCCGCGGGAGGTTCCCGACCTGGAGACCCGCATGCACGACCTGCTGACCGTGATGGACGCGGCCGGGTCGCGGCGGGCGGTGCTGTTCGGCTACTCCGAGGGCGGGCCGATGGCCGCGCTGCTGGCGGCGATGCACCCGGACCGGGTCGAGGCGCTCGCGCTCTACGGCTCGTACGCGAAGCGTGAGCGCTCCGACGACTACCCGTGGGCGCCGACCCGCGAGGAGCGGGAACGCTACGTGGAACGGCTCGCGGTCGAGTGGAGCTGGGAGGCGGACATGCGCGTGATGGCGCCGTCCGCCGACGACGCGATGGCGCGGTGGTGGGGGCAGCGGGCGCGGGCCGCGGCCACCCCGTCGACGGTACGGGCGCTGATCGCGATGAACACGCTGGTCGACGTGCGGGACGCGCTTCCTTCGGTACGGGTGCCGACGCTGGTCATGCACCGCCGCGGCGACCGGGACAGCCGGCCCGAGGAGGGGCGCTACCTGGCCGAGCACATCCCTGGGGCGCGATTCGTCGAGCTGCCGGGCGCGGATCACTTCGTGGCGATCGACGCGAACCAGATCCTGGATCCGCTGGAGTCGTTCCTGTCCGACATCACGCCCGCGTCGCCGCCCGACCTGGCGTTGGGCACCGTGCTCGCGATCCGTGGCGAGCTGCCGCCGCTGGCCGCGGTACGCATCGCTCACACACCGGCGGGGGTGAAAATCGCGGTGTACGACGGTCCGGCCACCGCGATCCGCGACGTGCTGGCCAAGCCGCTCGGTGAGGCTCGGCTGGGTCTGCACATCGCGGAGATCGCCCGGGACGGCGGGATCGTCGACGGCCCCGGTGTCGACGTCGCGGTGGGACTCGCCGACCGCGCGTCGCCGGGGCGCTTCCTGGCCTCGGCGACGGTCCGCGATCTGGTGGCGGTGTCCGGCATCTCGTTGGTGGCCGCCGGCGACGGCGCTTTCAGCCGGCCCTGACGGCGTTTCGTTCCGCGGCGCGGTCCGGCGCGGGGTGTTGCCTATACGCGCTCAGAGCAAGAGGGGCCAAGGAGTGGTGCCCATACGCGCTCAGAGCAAGAGGGGTCAAGGAATGGTGCCTATACGCGCTCAGAGCAAGAGGGGCCAAGGAGTGGTGCCTATACGCGCTCAGAGCAAGAGGGGCCAAGGAGTGGTGCCTATACGCGCTCAGAGCAAAGGGGTCGAGACGCTATCGCGGTCGACGCCGGTGGGGTCAGGCCGGGGTTGGCGCGGCGGCGGCCGGGGTGTTGATCTTGATCTCGATCGGCACGCCGTTGGTCAGGACGTCCAACACGGCCGACCGGTTGCGGGACTGGGTGAGCAGGGCGGCGAGCTGCTCGGGGGTGGCGTCGCCGCGGATCTCGAAGGTCACGCGGATGGCCTGGTAGCCGTTGCGGACCTCGTTGTTCAGGCCCAGGATGCCCTGCAGGTCGATGTCACCCTCCACGGTGGACGTCACCTCGGTCAGCGGGATCCCCCGGGCCGCCGCGATGTTGGCCAGGCCGCTGGTCAGGCAGGCGGCCAAGGCGTGCAGGAGGAACTCGACGGGGGTCGGGCCCTGGTCGCTGCCGGTCAGGACCGGCGGGTGGTCGGCGTCGTACTCGTGGTCGACGGCCCGGACGTGCTCCTGGCCGGCGCCGGAGTAGCCGTTGATCGTGGTGCGGTTGTGGGTGCCGCTGACCCAGCGGTTGCGGGCGCGGAACTGGAACTCGGCCAGTGACGGCTGTTCCTTCACCGCGTTGATCGTGGCGAACAGCGTGCTCGTGTCGACTCCGTTGACGGTCATACCAGTTCTCCTAGGGTTTGAATGGTGGATCAGCCAAGTGCGAGGCGAGGTCCAGAGGGTGGCTGGCATCCGGCGCGAAGCGCCCGAATACCGGTGTTGTATTTGGGTGTTTCGTGGCGGCTGTCAGGCGCGCTCTGGGCCACGCCGCAGCCCTGGCTGATCCACCATTCAGACCCTTTGGGCATGGAGGCCAGCGTGGTGGCCTCCTCATCGAGGGCGCGGCTCAGTCGCCGCTGAAGGGCCGTGAATTCGTCCGGCGGTGGAAACCGGGTCATCTCACGGGTGATCGCGAACACCTCGCGCACGGCGTCGTCACGGCGCCGCTCGTAGGTGGAGATGTCGCGGGCCAGCAGCTCGGCGTCGCGGAACGCGTCGGTCATGCCGTGGCCGGTGATCGGGTCGCGGTGGTAGCCGGCGTCGCCGACCAGCGCCCAGCCGGGGCCGGTGGCGCGGCGGCGAAGGTTCGGCAGGCGGGCCGCCCCGCGTACCCGGGACGTGATGTGGCCTTGGGAAACCCGCCGGGCGAGCGACGGTGAGGCCCGGGCCAGCAGGTCGGCGAAGCCGGTCGTGGCCCGCGACGTGGTCGGGGCCGGGCCGCAGACCCAGACGCACGACAGGCCGTCGTGGGTGGGGAAGACGCCGGCGAACAGGCCGGAGCCGAGGTGGTACTCGAAGCCGCGGTTCGGCAGGCCGGCGACGTAGACGTAGTAGGTCGCGGCCTCGGACGGGTGGCTCTCCACGAGGTCGGCGCCGAAGAAGGTGGCCATGCGGGAGCGCACGCCGTCGGCGCCGATGGTCAGGCGCGCCGGGATGTCGCCCGCGGAGGAGCGAATGCCCTCGACGCGGCCGTCGTCGGCACGCAGAACCCCGGTCGCGGCGACGCCGGTGCGGATGGCCGCCCCGGCCTCAGCCGCCGCCCGCAACAGGATCGTGTCGAGCACGTGGCGGCGCGGCGCGATCAGAACGTCGACACCCGCGTGATCCTTGAGGGGGCGAACGGTCTCGACGCCGTCCAGGCCGAAGACGACCTGGCGGATCGCCGGAGCACCGCTGGCCAGAACCTCGTCGAGCAGGCCCCAGCGGGACAGTTGCACCACGCCGCCGCGGGCGATGCCGTGGGTGGACAGGGTGTCGGACGGCATCCGGCTGCGCTCGACCAGGGTCACCCGCAACCCGCGCCGGGCCAGGAGCATCGCCGTGGCCGCGCCGGCACATCGGCCGCCCACCACCACGACGTCGTTCGCCAGCGAGTTCATGCGTCTCACGATGCCGATCAGCGCGCCGCGAACCTTGGATGTCAGGTGGAGAACGAGATCTCCACAATCCGGCCCGGCGGCGAGAAGCGGCCCGGACCAAGCGGCGACCCGGCGCGTCGAAGGCGGGACTCCGGTGGGCCCGTACCCCTCAAAAGCGGTTTCAAAATGACCAAAAGAACCATCGCGTCCGCAACGGTGACCGGCGTCACCCGGACAGGCAGCATCGGCGAAACGAACTCGTAACCTGAGGAGCAGCCGTGAGACGTGCACTGGCGGTAGCCGTGTCGGCGATGCTGGTATCCGGTGCGCTGGCCGGCTGTGAGCGAGACTCGCCCGGCGCGGCCAAGAACGGCGGCGCGGTCCAGTACCCGACCAAGACCGTGCAGCTCATGGTGCCCGCGGCGCCCGGTGGCGGGTGGGACCTCACCGGTCGCACGATGCAGAAGGCGTTCACCGACGGGAAGCTGATCGACCAGTCCGTCGAGGTCTACAACGTGACCGGCGCGGCCGGCACGATCGGGCTGGCGCAGCTCGTGTCCAAGAACAGCGGCGACCCCCACCACCTGATGGTGATGGGCCTGGTCATGGTCGGCGGCGTCGTCTCCAACAAGTCGCCGGTCAAGCTCGACCAGGTCACGCCGATCGCCACGCTGACCGCCGAGCAGGAGGTCGTCGTCGTCCCGGCGAACTCCAAGTACCAGACGCTCAAGCAGCTCATGGACGACGCCAAGGCCAGCCCGACCTCGATCAACTGGGGTGGTGGCTCGGCCGGTGGCACCGACCAGATCCTGATCGGACTGCTCGCCAAGGCGGCCGGCGCCGACCCGAAGGCGATGAAGTACGTGGCCTACTCGGGCGGCGGTGAGTCCAAGGCGGCGCTGCTGGCCGGCGACCTGACCGCAGCCGTGTCGGGGCAGAGCGAGTTCAAGGATCTGGTCGCGTCGGGCAAGGTGCGGGCGCTGGCGGTGTCGGGCGCCAAGGGCGTGGACGTCGGCGGCGGCAGCCCGGCCAAGACCATCAAGGAGCAGGGGTACGACGTCGAACTGATGAACTGGCGCGGCATCGTCGCCCCGCCCGGCGTCGACGAGCCCACCCAGCAGGCGATCGTTGCCATGATGGACAAGTTGCACGCGTCGGAGCAGTGGAAGGCCACCCTGGCCGATCAGGGCTGGGAGGACTTCTACCGCAGCGGCGCGGACGCGAAGGCGTACTTCACCAGTGAGAACCAGAGGATCACCACGGTGCTCACCGAGATCGGCCTCGGCGGATGACGTCCGAGTCCGAACCGGAGCGGCGGCCTGTCGCCGGCCGCCGCTCCGGGTGGGTCCTCCCGCTCACCCTGTTGGCAGTCGGAATTGTCCTCTTTATCCTCGCGTGGCAAGCGGCCGACGGCGACCTCAGCCCGCAGGGGCCGCGCCTCGCTCCGGTGCTGGTCACGGGCGGCTGGGTCCTGGTGGCGGCGCTCTACCTGCTGCGATTTCCCCGTGAGTCGGAAAAAAGCGACGATTCCGTGGGCTGGATTGCCCCGCTCGGGGTCGTCGGCTGCCTGGTCGGCTTCGCGCTCATCCTGGAATATGCCGGATTTGTCGTCTCGGCGTTCCTGTTCATCATCGCGGTGTCAAGAGTGCTCGGCAGCCGCAGCCTGGTCCGTGACGTGATCGTCGCCCTGGTCCTGCCGCTGGCGATCTACTTCGCCTTCACCCGCCTGCTCGACATCTTCCTGCCGGCCGGGGTGTTCCCGCTGTGAACGTCTTCGGCGACCTGCTGTCCGGCTTCGGGACGGTCCTTCAACCCGAATATCTGCTGTACGCCATCATCGGCGTCACGCTGGGCACGTTCGTCGGGGTGCTGCCGGGCATCGGACCGGCGCTGACCATCGCCCTGCTGCTGCCGGTCACGTTCAGCCTGGACGACCCGATCGGCACGTTCATCATGTTCGCCGGCATCTACTACGGCGCCATGTACGGCGGCTCGACCACGTCCATCCTGCTCAACACGCCCGGCGAGTCGGCCTCGGTGGCGACCGCGATCGAGGGCTACCAGATGGCCCGCCGCGGCCGGGCCAAGGCCGCACTGGCCACCGCGGCGATCGGCTCGTTCGTGGCCGGCACGATCTCGACGTTGCTGCTCAGCCTGTTCGCCCAGCCGGTGGCCAAGCTGGCCACCACGTTCCGGGCGTCGGACTACTTCGCGCTCGCGCTGCTGGCCATGGTCGCGGTGACCGCGCTGGTCGGCCGCTCGCTGCTCCGCGGCCTGATGTCGCTGATGTTCGGGCTGTTCCTCGGCCTGGTCGGCATCGACGGGCTGACCGGTCAGGCGCGCTTCACCTTCGGTACGACGGAACTGCTCGAAGGCATCGACATCGTCGTCGTGATCGTCGGGCTGTTCGCGATCGGCGAAACGCTCTATGTGGCGTCGCGTCTCCGCACGCTGCCTTCCGTTATCGAGCCCATCCAACCCGGCACCCCGACGTTGAGCCGGGACGACTGGCGCCGCTCGTGGGCGCCGTGGCTGCGCGGCACGGCGCTCGGCTTTCCGTTCGGCGCCCTGCCCGCGGGCGGGGCGGACATCCCGACGTTCCTGTCCTACACGTACGAGAAGCACCGCTCCAAGAACAAGGACGAATTCGGCAAGGGCGCCATCGAGGGGGTGGCCGGTCCCGAGGCGGCCAACAACGCCGCGTTCTCGGGCGTGCTCGTGCCGCTGCTGACCCTGGGCATCCCGACCTCGGCGACCGCGGCGGTCATGCTGGCCGCGTTCCAGATCTTCAACCTGCAACCCGGCCCGCAGCTGTTCGAGAAGTCGCCCGACCTGGTGTGGGCGCTGATCGCGTCGCTCTACGTCGGCAACGTGCTGCTGCTGGCGCTCAACCTCCCGCTGATCCGGGTGTGGGTCAAGGTCCTGCAGATCCCCCGACCCATTCTGTACGCCGGGATTCTGGTCTTCGCGACCCTGGGCGTCTACGCGGCGACGGGCAGCATCAGCCAGGTCTTCATCGCGTACGCCGTCGGCATCGTCGGCTTCGGGATGCGGCACTTCGACTTCCCGATCGCGCCGGTGATCCTGGGCCTGATCCTCGGGCCGATGATGGAGCTGCAGTTCCGCCGGGCGCTGCTGGTGTCCAACGGGGACATGACCGTGTTCGTCACCCGGCCCCTGACCGTGACCCTGCTGGCGCTGGCGGTGGTCGCGGTGATCGTGCCCTACCTGCCGCGCATCATCGCCCGCCTCCGGCACTCCCCCAACGCCGACGAGGAGCCCCGGAAACTCGCCTTCGCCGAGGACGACTGAAGCCTTAACTCAACGCCGCCAGCAGGCGCTCGTAGGTCGGAGCCAGCTCACGCAAGGCGGCCGCCGCCTTCGGGTAGTTCCGGTCGACGAGGGGACGCTGCAACGAGCCGACGAGGCGGGCCTGCTCGGCCGCGATCACCGCGCCGGCCGGTTGGCCGGCGAACTCGAGGCAGGTGGCGGTGTCGTCGAGGCGGCGGGCTCCGACGCGTACGGCGAAGTAGATGAAGTGGTCCCGCAGGCCGTCCTCGGCGCCCGCCTCGACCAGCTCGGCCACCCGGTGGGCCGCGTCGGCGTTACCCAGGCTGCCCGGCGGCATCTTCTGGTCGGCGACCATGGCCAGGTGATCGCGGGCGGCCGGGAGGATCGACCGGATCGCGTCGGCGTCGGACACCTCGGCGACCTGCTCGAAACCGGTGCGCATGGTGTACGGGTCGCCGTAGGACAGGGTCTCGGCCCGCCACGCGGTCAGGAACTCGGCGACCGGCACCTCCGCGTACGGGTAGCCGTGCGGATCGTGCGTCAGCACCCGCTCGTCGTTCACGTCGAGCACCACGACGAAGTGGTCGGCGCCGATCGGGCCGGTCATCTCCGGGTGATGACGCAGGTGGCCCATCTCCAGCGGCCCCACCCAGACCGGGCCGTCGGCCGCGGCGGCACGCAAGCGGTCGAGCGCCTCCTCGGCGCTACCGCCCTTCGACACCTCCGAGCGCCAGCCCAGAGCCGTCAGGGCACGGCCGAAACCCAGGTCCGGATCCCAGCCGTACGCGTCGAAGAACACCGTCTGCCCGCCGATCAGCTGCATCCCGAACGGGCCGCCGGTGGCCACCTCGATGACCGCCGTCGACGGGGACCGCTCGCCCAGCAGCATCGCGAGCGAGTTGGAGTAGCAGTAGGGGCCGTTGCCCACATAAGGAACGTGCATGGCGCCGAGTCTGTGGTCTGCCCCAGGGAGAGAGTCAACCGATCCAGCGGTAGCGGCGCTGCGGACGGCCGGCCGAGCCGTACCGCAGCCGCACCTCGGCCTTGCCGGTGTCGACGAAATGTTCCAGGTAGCGGCGCGTGCTGACCCGGGACAGGCCGATCCGCTCGGCGCACTCCCCGGCCGACAGGTCGCCGTCGTACGACCGCATGGCCGCCGCGATCAGCGCCGACGTGTCCTCGGTGAGCCCCTTGGGCAGCACCTTGGGCGTGGTGCGCAACGCCACGAACAGGTCGTCCACATCGGACTGGGCGACGTCCCGGGCGGTGGCGAGGCGGCCGTAGGCGTCGGCGTACCGCTCGAGCCGGTCCCGGAGCACGTCGAACGTGAACGGCTTGAGCACGTAGTGCACCACGCCGCCGTGCAGCGCCGACCGCACCGTGCCGACGTCGCGCGCCGCGGTCACGGCCAGCACGTCCGGCCCGCCGCCCGGCTGCTCGCGGAGCCGGCGCAGCACCTCCAGCCCGGAGATGTCCGGCAGGTAGATGTCGAGCAGCACCAGGTCGGGGCGTTCGGCCGCGGCGACGGCCAGCGCGTCGGCCCCGGTGTGGGCCACGCCGACCGTGGTGAACCCGGGCACCCGGTCGACGAAGCCGCGGTGCACCTTCGCCACCATGAAGTCGTCGTCGACGACCAGCACCCGGATCACGAGACGGCCGCCAGGACATGCGGCATCCGGGCGGTGAACGTCGACCCCTCGACCGACACCCGGCCGCCCCGGTGCACGCAGATCAGCCGGATCAGGGCCAGCCCCAGGCCGTGGTGACCGTCCTCCTCGCCCTTGGTGCTGTAGCCCTGCTGGAACACCCGCTCGGCCAGCTCGGGCGCCACCCCCGGCCCGGTGTCGGTCACCGTGACGACAACATCGTCACCCTCCGTGCGTACGATCGCCGTGATCTCACCGCCCGCCCGAACCGCGTCGAACGCGTTGTCGACCAGGTTGCCCACCACCGTGACCAGGTCGGCCGAGAGCCGCTCGTCGACCGGCGGCAGGTCGGTGCCGGCCCCGATGGTGAGCGTGACATTCTGCTCGGCGGCCAGGCTCGCCTTGGCGATCAGCAGCGCGGCCAGGGCAGGGTCGCGGATGGCCCGGGTGACCTCGCGGTCCAGGCTCTCGTGCAGCTCGCTGGTCCGGGTGATGTAGCGGACCACCTCCTCGTGCTCGCCCAGCTCGACCAGCCCGGCGATGGTGTGCAGCCGGTTGACGAACTCATGCGCCTGCGCCCGCAGCGTGTCCGTGGTGTGCCGGCTGACGTCCAGCTCCCGGCGCAGCGCGGTCAGCTCGGTGCGGTCACGCAGGGTGGTCACCGACCCGACGTCGCGGCCGCGCATCACCACCGGCTGCCGGTTGAGCACGACCACCCGGTCGTCGCTGAGCACCACCTGGTCGACGCCGGCCGACCTCCCGGTGAGCACGTCGAGCAGCGCCGGGTCGAGCCCGAGCTCGGCCAGTTCCCGCCCGACCGCGTCGGCGCGCAGCCCGAGCAGCCGGAGCGCCTCGTCGTTGACCAGCGTCACCCGGTGGACCGAGTCGGTGCCGATCACGCCCTCCTTGATGCCGTGCAGCATCGCCTCGCGGTGTTCGACCAGCCCGGAGATCTCGCGCGGCTCCATGCCCAGCGTCTGCCGCTTCACCCGGCGGGCCAGCAGCAGCGACCCGCTGACCCCGACCACGGCGCCCAGCACCAGATAGATCAGCAGATTGGGTACGGCGCTGCCGAGCTGGCCGACCAGGGTCGGGTACGCCCGGCCGACGACGATCATCCCGATGAACCGGCCGTCCTGCTCGTCCAACACCGGAACGTGCGCCACCAGCTCCTTCGGATCGTCCAGCACACCGACCCAGGAGCGCCCGGTCAGGCCCGTGCTCGCCCCCATCCGCACCGGCTGCCCGGCGTCCGGCCCGGTCTTGATCGTGCCGGTGCGGTCGGCGATGACCACATAGGACGCTCCGGACACCGCCCGGGCGGTCTCGGCCACCGTCTCCAGCACGTCCCGCCCCAGCTGGTCGCGCAGGCCCAGCCGGACCGTGCTGTTGATCGCGGTGTTCTCGCCCACCGACCGCAGCCGCTCGCCCTCGACCCGCCGGAACGCGGCGTCGGCCTCCGCGATCGACACCGCCGCCACCGCCACCACGACCAGCAGCACGATGGCCAGCTGCATCATGAGCAGCTGCCCGGAGAGCGACAGGCGTTGGCGCATCCGCCCATGGTGCTGGTTGACGGCCCGGAGGGAAAGGGCTTGGCTGTCTGCCATGCGGCGGCGGACTCTTCTCGGGGGAACGCTGGCCGCCGCGCTCGCCGGGTGCACGTCGGCCGCGGCCGACGCCGATCTGCGGATCATGGTGCCCAACCCGCCGGGCAGCGGTTACGACGTCACCGCGCGGGTCCTGGCCGCGGCGCTCGCCAGCAGCGGCATAGCGCGCGGGGTCGAGGTCTTCAACCTGCCCGGCGCGAGCGGCGTGGTCGGGTTGCGGCGGCTGGTGTACGAGCGCGGCAACGAGCGGCTGCTCATGCTCATGGGGCTCGGGCTGGTCGGCGCCCAGATCACCGCGGACGCCCAGGTCCGGCTGCGGGACACGACACCGGTCGCGCGGCTGGTGCAGGAGCCGGCCGTGCTGGTGGTGGAGCGCGGTTCGCCGTACGGGTCGCTGGACCAGCTGATCTCCGGCTGGCGCGCCGATCCGGGCGGGGTGACGATCGGCGGCGGTTCACTCGCCGGCGGGCCGGATCACCTGGCCACGATGTTGCTCGCCGACGCGGTCGGGTTGCCGCCGGCCGGTGTCGTCTACGACCGGCACGACGGCGGGGGCGACCTGCTCGCGGCGATCCTCGGCAAGCGGGTCGACTTCGCCATGTCCGGGCTGAGCGAATACGCCGACCAGATCGAGTCGGGCCAGCTCCGGGCGCTCGCGGTGACCAGCGAGGCGCCGGTGCCCCAGCTGCCGGCCCCGACCGTACGCGACGCCGGTTTCGACGTGGTCTTCAACAACTGGCGCGGGCTGGTGGCGCCGCCCGGGCTGGCCGGCGAGGGCCGCGCCCTGCTCCTCGAGATGCTCGGTGAGCTGGCCGTCTCGACGGCCTGGACGGCGGCGCGGGAGCGGTTCGGCTGGACCGCGGCCTACCTGGACGGGCCGGACTTCGACCGGTTCATGGCCGCGGAGGACGCCCGGGTGTCGAAGGTCCTGGACGGTCTCGGTCTCGCCCCGACCCGATAACCGGCTCGACGCGCTGCTCGTGCTGCTCGATCTCGGGCCGCCACCGCGCCGCGCCCGGGTTATAGATCTCGTCGATCGGCCCCATCACGTTGGCGCCGACCCCGCTGCGGCGCACCTTGCGCGCCAGCAGCACCAGCGCCCAGAGGACCACCCCGAACACGGCCGTCACGACCACGATCGTCAGCACGATGTCCATGGCACCCATCCTGTCACGCCGAGAAGCGGCGCCAGGCGTCGTCGGCCACCGCATTGACGCTCTCGGCGGCCAGGGCCAGGTCGGCCATGGTGAACGAGACCGGCTCGCCGCGGCGCCACGCCTGGGATCGGCGGACCAGGTCGGTAAACGCCGGGAAGATCGACGCCAGGTAGTCGCCGCAGGCCGCCTTGGAGACGATGTCCTGGTACGCCAGCGTGTAGTGCAGCCGGGCCGGGCCGCCGAGGACGAACCAGGTGACGCCGTCGCCGCTCGCCGGGTCATCGGGGCTGACGTCGTTCAGACAGGCCGGGATCTCGGCGACGTTCGCCGACCACGAACGGCACCACGCGCCGGTCGACCGGCCACAGATCGTGCAGTTCGGGCGCGAGGTAGGGGCCGTCGACCGTGGTCGGCAGCACGGCCAGGTCGGCGTCGGTCAGCGGCCGCGAGGTGAAGATGATCGCGTCGACGTCGCTGACACCGGGCTGCCAGGCGCCCAGCGCGGCCGAGCCGACCAGGTAGAGGCGCTCGACCAGGCCCGGCCGCGCCGCGTCTACCGCGGCGAGGTAGGACTCGGCGACGGTCTGCGGTTGAGCGCTATCCACGACTCGACCTCCTCGGCGCGCCACAGGCGGCCCTGGGCGAGCGTCGCGGCGGCCGCCGGGAAGCCGCGGCGCTTGGCCAGCTTGTAGAAGCGGCGCCGCGCGATCGGGGCGAGCATCGTACGGATCTCCCGGGCACCAACCAGTCGTACCGTCACGCCGCAAGACTAGTCGTCAGACAACCCTCAGGGCTTGCGACCCACCGCGCCGTACGCATCGATGTAGTCGTCCGGATCGTCGCCCCGGCGCCACTGGGTGATCTGGGTCAGGCCCGGCTCGACCAGCTCGAGCCCGGCGAACGTGCTCGCGATCTCGTCGGGGCTGCGCAGGATGTACGGCACGCCGCCGCTCTCGGCCAGCTTGTTCGCCCCGTCGACCACGGACGGGCTGGTGTTGGTGCCGTCCCAGAGCACCAGGTGGCTGCCCGGCGCGGCGGCGGCGACCGTGGTGCTCACGATCGACCGGACCACCTCGAGGTCGGGCTCGTAGCCGAGCACGCCCATGAACATGATCGCGACCGGCTGGGTGAGGTCGAGCGCGTCGCCCGCCGCGGCCACGATCTTGTCCGGCTCGTGGTAGTCGGCCTCGACGTACGTGGTCAGGCCCTCGGCGGTCGACCCGGACAGCAGCGCGCGAGCATGCACCAGCACCATCGGGTCATAGCAAGTCGGGTTGTGCGCACACTAACGATCGCTGTTCGGTTGCAATGAATGGCTAGGGCCGGCAAGCCGAACCCGGGAATCTGACACACTTTTGTGTTCATCACCCACGGGCACCACGCTACCCGGCAACGGCGGTCCGCCCGACACAATAAACGCTGGTCAGGGCGGCTAGGGGTCGAGGCGATCCCGACCTACCCGAGGGCAGCCGGGTACACATCGGCAGCCCGGCTCCCGTCCGGAGCTGACCGGACGTCGGCTCCGGGGGGCCGGAGCGCGCCGCACCTTTTCGAAGGATTGCAATGGTGGGATTCAAACACCATCCGGGAAAGCCCCCGCGGCCCTGTGGCTCGTCCTTCGCCCTCGCCGCCAAAGAAACCCTGGTGAGGGCAAAAGCGGACGGGAAGTATGCTGGAGGACCGTAGGGCGATGGCGGGCGGAGCCTTGGTCAACAGTGGAAGTTGCAGATGGGCCGCAAGAGGAGTAAGCGTCACGCTGACGCGCGGCGTTCTGAGGCCCGCGACTCGACGGAGGTGCTGGAGACCAGCCTCTTCCGCGTAGCTCGACACGGGCGACACATCACGATGGAGGGCGTCGGTTCTCCCGACGCGCATGCCGAAGCTGTCGCCGGAGTTCTGGCACAGCGCGATGATCTATGGCAACGCCAGGCCGAACGGCGAGGCCGGCTAGTCGAGATTCTTCAGGAAGCGGATCCCGCAGATCTGCTCGGTTTCCTCTCGCTCGTCTACCCAAGGATTGATCCCGACACCTATCGGGAGTCCGAGAACGACCAGTCGCCGGCGCACATCGAGTACCTGGCGCTCCAAGCTCTCGGCGTGGGCATCGTGCGTCGTGAGGACATCGACCCCGTACGGCAACATGAACTTGCCGGTGAGGCAATCGAGCTGGTCAGGGACATGTTCCGCGCGGCAACCTGGCTGACCATGCTCGACGCAATGGAGGACCGCCAAGCTCACCCCGACGACGCGACTGTGGAGTATGCGTTCAAGGCCCGCATGTATTCGATGGGTATCCGGGGAACCGCGTATCCCGAACATATGCTCAGTGTTCTTCGTGGCTGCCTCGACCCGTTCGACACCGAGTGCCGAAAGTTGCTCGGGTTCACCGTCGGCGACGCACTCGCCTTGTCCGATGCGATCGGGACGGTGATAGAGAAGCGGGTGAACCCGCGAGAATGCGAGGCAGGTGAGGCTCGCCACGAAATAGAACGGATGCTCAAACGTGCGCGTCAGCGTCGGGATGTGAGCGGCACTCCGTTCCCAGCGACGGTCTTGTCGATGACTCCCACGGAGGCCAAACAGCAGGTCGCCATGCTCATATCAGCCTGGACCTTCCATGATGCCCGATCGCTCACTTTAATCACCCCCGAGGACCTGGCTACAGAAACGGGGCTTGACACGGCGACATGCCAGGCGTTCCTGGACGCGTTCACGTGCCCGCCGTCAGAGTTCAAGGTCAAACACCACGCCTATCCCACAGGTGCGCATCCCCTCACTCATTGGCCGATCCTCAACCTGGATGACGGATACCTAGTGCCCGCCCCGTCGACCTTCGTCGAGTCGATCAGGGCGTTGATGGAGGACGCCCTTCACAAGGACGGTCGAGTCTGGGAACGATACGTCGCGTCGCGAGGCGAGTTCGTGGAGCGCGAAGCCACGAAGAGGCTCGCCGAAGCACTACCCGGCAGCGAGTCATGGACGGGCGTCAAGTGGCGCTCGCCAGCCACCAATAGCGATCTTGACGGTCTTGTCCGCGCAGACGACCTGGGTCTGCGGGTGCAATGCAAGGCCGGCCGGATGACGGCGCCCGCTCTTCGCGGATCTTCGGACCGCATGCTCCGCCACCTCAAGGACCTGGTCCAGTCCGCCGCACAGCAACATCGGGATTTGGCGACGGAACTAGGCGCGCACGGTGGTCCTGCGCTGGGCTTCACCGGCAACCAGGTACGGGCACTTGCCGCACCCCTCCAGGTTGAGATCATTGTGTGCCTGGACGACGTGACGGTATGGGCGACCGAAGCCCACGAGTTGCGGAGTATTGGGACTCTTCCAGCGGATAGGCATGTCCCCTGGGTCCTCTCGCTGACCGACCTGATGGCCGTCACCGACCTCCTCCAAGGCAGCCAACTCGGTCATTACATGCTGCGCCGGCTGCGCCTCGAACGCGACGGTAGGGTCCAAACCCACGACGAACTGGACTGGGTCGGCAACTATATCGCAAACGGCCTCTTCTTCGACGGCTACTTCGACGCCGAGCGCCCACCCGACTGGTTCCGGTTGCTGAGCTTCACGGAGGCGATCGACGACTGGTACTTCACCCGACAAGGTCTCCGATCTGTCCCGGCGGCTAAGCCCGAACAACCCATCCCGCCGATGCTGAAACAGCTTCTGCATGATCTGGAAGTACGCAGACCGGACCACTGGATGCTGGCCGGAATCGCGCTGCTGAACGGTGACGACGACTCGCGAGACAAGTGGGAACAGGGCCTCCTGCATGTCCAGCTCAGGGCTCGGGAAAAGGGCTGGTCCAACATCACCCAAGTGTTCGCCGACAGCCTCGGAGTCACTTTGATGGCCGACTACCGGCTGCTGCGGCCGGAACTCGACGACATGGTTGCAAGTCACTGCCGTGCCAAGGTCGCCGACCTCGGGCTTCCCAACTGGATCGGTATCGCCGAAGGCATATCAGCGAGCCTGGCCGTCGCCGTCATTGAGGGGAGCCCAGGGTTGGGCGAGATCTTCACGAGTCCGCCACCACCCCGTACGCACTCCGACTCACCGGATCAGGCGTCGGGCTGAGGCTGCTCCGCCACGCGTCGGCCCACAAGTTCACCAGGTGACAAGATCCGCATCTAACGTGACCCCGCCGCAGTCGCGCGAAGCGGCTTCGAGCGGCTCGCGCTTCGGCCCCGGTTTCAGAGATCTTCGGCATCCGGCATGCGGGCCGGAGGGCGCCTAGTCATTCACTCAGCGGACCGCCCGGCGGATGCGCTCGTCCACGTGGCGGTCTTCGTTGAGTTCTGCGAAGTGCCGGGCGGCGTCGGGGTTTCGCCGAAGTTGGCGGGCTATCACTGCGGCTGGATCCCCTTGCAGGGTGGCCATCCACGTCCGGATGGTTCGTTGAGGCGTCCACTGATCCCAGCGCCCGTCCCACACGAAGAGCGCCTCGGCGGCCTCCTCCAGGAGGTCAAGGTCGCCGTCGTCGGCTGCCCATCTCTCGATCGAGTGCAGCAACATGATGACGCCGGCTGCTTCCTCATGTGACACGTCCGCCCAGAGGTGCTCCCGCATCGCGTGCGCAACTTCGATGGCGCGTTGCGGGTCGGCCGCCACGGCGGCGTACACCGCTTCGGGATCGAGCCGGGGAAGGATGCGGCAGTAGAGGTCGGTGTCATTGGGACTCCGGGCGGCGAGCGCGAACAGTTTCGCGGCGGCTGCTTCGTCACCATTGTTGGCGGCTGCCATGAACTGCGCTGCGGGATCGCTGCCGTCAGGCTGGTCAAAATCGAGTTCTTGTCGGATGAGTTCCAGCAGGTCGTCAACATTAGCTGGACGGCGGGTGGGATCGAGGTGGGTGGACTCCTTGGCCACGTGGCGCCAGGGTCCATCCGCGGGCAGCAGTGGCGTGTTCGCCTGGGGCCATTGGCCCCGCAAAGCCCAGCCGATGATCTGCCCGATGCTGTAGATGTCGGCTTGTGGACCAGCCTTGTGCGCGTCGATCGAGAGTTCGGGTGCAGCAAAGCCTTCGGTGCCGAGCATGGCTCCGACACGGGTGCGGTCAGGGTTTGTCGTCTGCCCACGGGGGCGGCGGCCGTATCCCCAGTCACCTACGGTCCAGACCCCGTCGCGTCGCAGCAGGTTGCTGGGCTTCAGGTCACGGTGGACCCAGCCGAGGGTGTGTGCTGGCCGCAGCGCTTCGCAGATCGCGGTGACAAGTCCCCGCAGCGCGTCCGGATGGCTCAGTTCGGACTGGACAGCGGCAGCGGTCTCCTTCGCGAGCGGCATGACGAACCACTCGTACGTGTCGCTGTGGTCGAGTACCGGCATTACGTGCGGGTTGTCCCCCAGCGCGCGGGCCACGTCGACCTCTCGCTTCATCCTCGCGACCGCTTGCGGGCTCGTTGAGCGCAGCTTCTTGAAGGCGACGAGAACGCCGGATGGCTTGTGCTCCGCCCGGAAGACCACTGCTTGTCCGCCGTCGTCGATCGGACGCGCGTCGCGCCGGTAATCGCGGAGGTTTCCGCGTGCGGCGAGTCGCACGGTGTCGTACGGGTCCATAGTTCCTCCCGCTGTCGCCGCCGCAGTGCTCTGTGGAGCGTAGCCAGTCGTGACGATTGGCGGGCGCAGGCCAGGCAGACGGATGAGCACCGGCCAGGGGTCTCGCGGACCTCGACGGGCACCGTAGACGTCACCCAGCATGTAGCCGACGCCATCCGGTGCCGCGCACAGTCCCCTCACCGAGTTGACGGTGAGGTTGGTGAGCAGTTCGTTGGAGCGTGCACGAATGTCGGTACGTACAAGTGTCACGCCGAGGCCGGTCGGGTTGCCGCCCGCAGTGATAACCCGATGGTCGTCGACTCCGAGCAGGTAGGCACGGTAGTCGTGCGCCGACGGGATCCAGTCGTCCCGCTTCGCACGTGAGCTTCGATTGAGATCGATGACCGTGGAGTTACCGGCTGCGGCCAGGAAGAACCGCCGTCCCTCAAGCCAACCGGCAGTGTGGACGTTGGCGTTGAACTCGATGTCGTAGCGATGTTGGCGACCCACACGCTCGCCGATGCGGGTCAACGCCAGCGTGCCGGTGCCCGCACCGAATGTTGGTCCGCTCCCGCTGAGTACCCACGTTTCACCCTCGGGCCCAGTCAGCAGGTGCACGTTGCCGGAGAAACCACCCGCGATCGCCTCCAGCCGGCCGTCGGCCACCCGGACCACAGCGTCATTACACACCGCCAATACCGACCCGTCCGGCATGACCAAGGGCTCGTCGACGCACCCAGCGAGTCTCATGATCCACGACGTCACGCCGCGTACGGTGTCGAGCTCCACCAGGCCCTGCTCCGTCACGACCACGAGTCGATCGACGTCGAGGGCGGCAATACCCGAGATATTCGGCCACCCGTCTTCGCCGACCAGCGCCAACGTGGCCGGGATGCCGTCGTACGGCTCTGGCAAGACCGGCCACGGTGGCGGCATGAGGTCTGGTGTGGCCATCTGCGGGGAGGACGTCCCGTCGTCGATGGTGAGCATCCGCTCGAGCGGAACATAGCGGGCGCCTTCGACAAACGCGGCCCGCGCCGTGACCGTCAGCATGTCCAGCACTGGCGCGAGACCACACAAGGCGGATTCGACGTGTGTGCGATCCCAAAGCAGCGTGCGGTCCGGCCCGGAGGGTGTCGACGAATCGAAGCCAGACATGGACGCCACAATCACCGTGCCGTCGTGAGCGTGGGAGCGCAGTGACTCGGCCATCTGCGCGGTCGCGGAGCCGCTCATCGGCCGATCCAACCAGGTCAGGCCCATCAGGAACGGCCGGCCGTCCAACATGAACGCCACGGCAGGAACATCTGGGAGCCTGAGCGCGGCATCGACGCCCGCCTCCTCTAGCAGACGCACCACCAAGCCGGCGAGCCGTAGGGTGCGTCTCGCCGCCTGCGACTCCTCTCGGAGCTCACCGTACTCGGCGAGCAGAGCGGGGAGTCCGTTGTCGAAGGTCGCTTCCACGCCCGCCCGCCTGTCGGAAGTTTCGCGGGCGCCCTTGGCCACGCCAACCCATTCTGGCACCGCCGCTTCGCAGAGTCCGTACGGTCATGGGCATGTCGTAGATGCGGACTGTCAACCAGCTCAGCAACGAGGCAACACTCGGTAGAATGGCGAGAAAGTTTCGCAAGCCATCCGTTCGTGTGCTTCGGTGGCGGCCACGATCGCCGGGGCCGCCGGTTTGATTCGTTCGACGGCCTGGCACATCAGGTTGCCGGCGCGGTCGCGGCACGCGCCGAGGGGTCACGACCGGTGCCGTAGCCAAGACCTTCACGCCCCGGATCCCGAGCACGGCGAGCTGCCGCACGACGGTGGTGAGCTGATCCAACGCGGCCACCCCGAGCAAATGTTCCGGCGTGCCGGTCGTAGGGCATCACCAGCAGCGGTGCGGTCAGGTCCCGGATCGTCAGTACGGGCCGTGTACAAGCCCCGCAGGGCTGCCCGCCCAGGCTCCACCCCGACCGGGCCTGCGTCCGCCACCAATCGAGCTGCCAACTTGCCAGGACATAGAAGGGCTGGAGCGGGTTGGTCATCGAGTTGCGAGCATCGGGTAGGTACCCCATACGTCCCAGGAGGTCCGTCCCCGCCGCTGTAAGTCGATGTCCAGTCTGTCACCGGGGCGCAGCGGGTAGCGACCAGTTGGGCCGAGGTCGGGATCGTTGAGTTGCGCTTCGATCTGGCAGCCATCGGCGAGTGTGAAGGTTGCGCTGAAGTCGTCCGGCTCTGGCGACGCGGGACCAGCGACGACAACGGCGGCCAGACGCATGGTCTGGCTTCCCTCGCAGCACGTACACGACGCCGGGCGCACCTTGCAGTAGCTGGCCACGATCTCGGCCTGGTGGCGGGCCACCGCGAACGGGACGCCCCGAAAGTATTCACGACCCGCGTTCGTGCGTTGTCCGATAGTGCCGAGTCTGCCGAGCAGCATACGTTCGCCCTCGTCAGAGTCTTGGATGTATTCAGAGGTCCAGACAGGCACCGCACTCACGTCGAACCGCGCCGCAGCGCGCCTGTGCTCACCGGTGCGGCGATCAAGGTCGGAGGTTCGGCCAGCCTTGATGACTCCTGTGTCGAAGCCGATGACGTACAAGAAGCCAGCGGATTCGGGAGGCCGCTTGATCTTAAAGCGCTTGCTCATGACCCGGCACCATAGCTGCCAGGTCCGACAAACTCACCGCGATACATCCCGGATCTCAGCGACAGCGCTCGACCCCGGGTCCGAGGCAGACGGTCGGCCCCGCGACGCCCCCGAACGGATAGTAACGGGCCGACCGTGTGGCTCTTGGGCGAGTCGTCGCTAGACTGCTCCGGGTGCAGATCCGGCGGGTGACCGTGTCCAACTTCCGGGGCATCCGCGAGGCTGAGTGGCGGCTGCCCCCGCAGCAATTTCTTTGTCTTGTCGGAGCTGGGGACAGTACGAAGACCACGTTGCTGGACGCCATCGCGTTGGTGTTGACGTCCCGCCCGAACGTCACGTTCAGTGATGCAGACTTCTACAACTGTGATGTGACGCAGCCAATCGAGTTGCGGGTGCTGATCGGCGACCTCACGACCTCGCTGCTCGACGCTGAAACGGGCTTCGGCATGTGGTTGACCGGACTCGCCGCGGGCGGCGAACTTGAGCACGACCCTGCGCCCGATTCCGAGGCTTGCGTGATGCTCCAACTCACGATCGGCGCGGATTTGGAACCGTCATGGACGGTGGTCCGTCACGACGAGCATGACGACGGGATGCCGCTGACCAGCGGGAAGCGTCGCTTGCTCGGTCTGTTTCGGGTAGACGACCGCGTCGACGTGCACCTTCGCTGGGGACGTGGGTCAGCGCTCGCGCGGCTCACTGAGTCCGGAGCAGATGCCGCGGTTACGGCCGTGCGGAGGGCGTCACGCGAGACCGTGTTCAACGGCGTCGGCCAGGACTTGATCGCCACCGCCGGCCAAGTAGCGGCTGCCGCCGCCGCTATTGGCGGCGGTCAGTTCGCCGATCTGAGACCAGGATGGGATCCGGTCGCGTCAGCCTCACCGTCGGCCCTGCTGCTCCATGACGACAGGGTGCCTCTGACTCACTCAGGGCTGGGTAGCCGGAGACTCATCAGCATCGCGGCCCAGGAGCTGGCGACCCAGGACGGCAACATCCTGCTCGTGGACGAGATCGAGCACGGCCTTGAGCCGCACCGGCTGCTGCATGTGCTACACGAGCTGCGTAAACGCTCGGCCCAGCGGCGAGGCCAGGTCATCGTGACCACCCATTCCCCGATCGCTGTGCAGGCTATGGCAGCGACCGACATCAGCGTCGTCCGCAAGGAGAAGGCCACCGGTCTTACCACTGTTACGCCGGTACCACCGGACATCGACGAAGCGCAGGGCGCCTTGCGGGCAGGCCCGTCGGCGATCCTTGCCCGCAAGGTTGTCGTGGGCGAAGGTGCCACCGAGGCTGGCATCCTTCGGGCGTTGATCCGCTGCTGGGACGACGAGCGCATCACCTTGGGCTTGTCCACGCACGCGGCGCTGGGGGTGACGTTCTTTAACGGTGGTGGGTCGAACGCGGCGATCCGGGCCAAGGTCTACCAAGACCTCGGCGTTCTGGCGACGCTGCTGGTCGACAACGATGACCGTGGCGTCGACAAGTATGTCGATGCTGCCGCAGCCGTGGGCGTCTTGATTGCGCGCTGGCAGTACGGCAACTCGACCGAGGCAGAGATCATCAATGAGCTTGTCGAGCCGGCTGCGTTGTCGGAGATCGTGGGGCTTGCCGTCAACCACAAGGGTGTCGACGCGGTGGAAAGTCACCTCCGCAGTGGATTGCCGAAGCTTGCGCCTCCTCTTGATCCGTGCGACCCCGATAGTTGGGCAGCCGCTGGCTACACGCCAGGTGAGGTGCGGGCCGCGATCGTTATCGCCGCTGGTGGAGGTTCCGGGAAGAAGGACAAGAACGACAAGGCGTGGTTCAAACGGGAGGATGCCGGCGAAGCCCTCGGTGAGTTCATCTGTCGGCACTGGAACCGCTACCGGATGACCCATCTCGGCAGCGAGCTGACCAAGGTGCGGCAGTTCATATATGGCGACGAGGAGCCCACCGATCAACTCAGCAAGTAGCGCCCACGTAGACGCGCTGCTCGTCCGCCAAGCGATGCCCTGCTCGATCACCATGCCCGCAGGCACGGGCAAGACCGAGATCATCGCGGCGATGACGCGGCTCACTGCCGACGTCCAGCAACGAGCGCTCGTCCTCACCCACACCCACGCGGGAGTTGACGCGCTGCGGCGGCGCATCAAGAGGATGGGAGTACCGCAGGGTGCGGCGCGTGTTGAGACAATCGCGAGTTGGTCCCATCAACTGGTCCGCCACTACCCGAACCTGGCCGGAGTAACTGTTCCCGTCGAACCAGTCTGGGCAGACTCAGCCCTCTATTACAAAGGCGCCGCTCGCGTAATCCAAGCCCGCAGCCTTCAACATGTCCTTGCCGCAACGTACACATTCGCGATTGTCGACGAGTATCAGGACTGCACCACGCGCCAACATGGTCTCGCCGCTGCGATCAGCACGGCGATACCCGTCGCAGTCTTCGGCGACCCGCTCCAGGCAATTTTCGGCTGGGACGATGCCGACCCGCTGCCGTCATGGTCCGGCGAGGTCCAATCACTTTGGCCCGACCTGAGAATCAGCACACATCCTTGGCGATGGAAGGACTACAACGCCGACCTCGGCCAATGGCTACTGGGGGTACGCGACAACTTCAGCCAGCGAACTCCCATCCGGATCGGCGACGGCACACCGGTGCGGTGGGTTCCGTCGGCGGAACAGTATCGCGCCATGGTCCGGGAATGTCGGGACGCACGAGTTCGATACCCCGCCGAGTCCATCGTCGCGATCGGAATGTGGGACCGCGACTGCAACGGCGTCGGTAGCCACCTGAACGGCTCCTACAGCGTCATGGAGACCATCGAAGGCAAAGATATGGTGGACTTCGCTCGAATCGTCGACCAGGGTGACGCCCCCGCCGTCGCGGCAGCGACTGCGACTTGGGGAAAGACATGCATCAGCGGCATCTCGCCCTTGATCAAGAGCGAGGACGTGCGACGGCTGGAGGCCGGCAAGCCGATCGCCCACCTTCTCCGACCTGGGGCAAAGGCGGCTCAAGAACTTCTGTCCAGTCTTCTCACGACTCCTGGCGCCGCCGCCGTCCGCGCGGCACTCGTCGCAATCGGCCAACTGCCCGGCGGAGCAACCTACCGGCATGACGCCTGGCGTACCGTGCTGAACGCTCTGCGCACAGCAGAAGCCAGCGACCAGTCAGTAGCAGAGGCAGTGATCCAACACCGCAACAGGACTCGCGCGACGGGTCGACAGAGCGGCCGGCACACGGTGTCGCGCCCCACGCTCATCAAAGGGCTAGAGTACGACCACGCCATCGTCCTCGACGCTGACCAGCACGAACCCTCCAGCCTCTATGTAGCACTCACCCGCGCCCGCACGACGCTCACCGTCATCAGTAAGCAGCCCGAACTGCGCACGCAATCCCGTCAGACTGCCCGTGGCGTAGGCCGAAGCCAAGAGCCGCGAGCGGACGCAGCGGTGCAACAACTAAGCCTGATATGAGTCGATCAGGTTGCGTGCGCTGTACTCCAACACTGCGCGGCTAGGTGCTGGCCTGAAGGCTGGCATTCTCAGCGGATGAGGATGCCCACCGAGGAGCACCATGGCCGCCACGCAGCGGCACACGCGCGGAGCTGCGAACGCGTGTCAAGTAGCTGTCGGGGCGCCCTCGATCGTAGGGGTCGGTCCAGCGGGCTTGGCCCTCCGCTCCTTGGCCAAGGTCCACAGGTATTTGTCGATCTCCCGAATAGAGAACTCGCCCAGGCCGTAGTGCTCGCAAAACCTTCGGATCGAGCGGTGCCAGATCGCGTAATCGGTGCCCCAGTGTTCGCCGCGCGTGAAGGTGTCGAACTTTTCGCCTTGCTTGAGTAACGAGTTAAGGATGCCGACCACTAAGGAGTCGTAGATAGGATAGACGTCCGGCCGATGGAAGTTGCAATACTTGGTCGCGAAGGAGTAGTTGCGCCGCCTCTTGCCGCGGATCTCAACGTTGGCGATCCTCTCGACGAGGGCAGGGTCCATCACGTCCCCCGCCAGTGCGGCGTCGATGTCCAAGCTCACGATGTGCCGGGCGACCTGAACCACAGCGAATATATTGGTCGAGTAGAGGCCGTTCAGTGCTGCAATCTTGACGCCGACCTGGCCGACATCGTCGTTCTTTGGCATCGCCGCGAATGCGATCTTCAATGCGGCGTCAATCTTTTCATTGTCACCTACCCGCCAGCGTGCGAGGTATCTCCGTACCTGGTCAGGCGAGGGTGTTGGGACGGGTGACAGCAAGGAGGACACAGTCACCTCTTCGTTGGCATCTCGGGCGAATCGTAGTCCAACGATCATCTACAACACGTCGCCCACCCTCACCTCCGGCTGGCGTGCAGCTCGGGGTTCCCGTGTCGGGCGTTCTGGAGCACACTGAACTGGTGCATTTCGATCAACGTCAGCTGACGGCGCGCCTGGGCGTCGCACTCGTCGACCAGTTCGTGCATGAACATCTCCAATGGATCTTCCGGGAGCAACCGGTTAGTGATGTTGGCATCGATGCGATCATCGAGCAGCGCGCTGGCGGTAGGGCGACAGGCCGTTTGATTGGTGCGCAGATCAAGAGTGGGTCATCGTGGTTTCGTGAGCGGACTCCCGACGGGTGGGTGTACCGAGGAATCTCCGACCACCTTGACTACTGGTTGGGGTACGAACTCCCGGTCCTACTTGTCCTGGTGGACGTCGACAACAAAGTCGCTTACTGGGGCCACATCGAGGCTGGGCAAGTGAATCTGACCTCGGATGGCTGGAAGATCGTCATCCTAGATCGGCAACGGCTAGACGCGACGGCCTGTGGTCCCCTGAGTGCGATCTGCGCCAGAACCCGCCAACCGACTCGCCCGATCGCCAGCACCCTCCAGCACCAGCCCCAGGTGACTACTGCAAGTGCCGCGGCTCGGTCGACTTCCCCCGGCCTCAGGAATCCATTGTTGCCGGCGGCCCAGAGGATGGCCTTGCTGACACTGATGTCTATCGGCAAACGCCCAGCCAGCAGCCGGGAGCTACAGGACCGTTACGGACTGGCCATCCTCAAACGGGATCGTGACGCTCTCACCGATCTCGGCTTGATCGACGTGCGCAAGAGCGGCCCTAGGTTGGTTTTAGAACTAACCGATCGGGGCTGGGAATGGTGCGCGCAGGAACTCGGCGCACCACAAGAGCCGAGGCTGAAAAACGCAAATGCCGCCCTGTCGGCGGTATCCATAGGGATTGACCGCTACATGCGAAGGAATATGCTTACGCCAGCCGACTTGTTCGCTGACGATGACCGGCGACGCGACGAGTGCGGTCCTCAAGATTAGTCACCCTCCTCGTCGGAGCGCCGACGTTGGTACGGCCCGCTTCACTCAGCTCTTTAATAGCCACATGCTCATGATGCCTCCCTGTGCACCGGTAGTCGGTTCATGGGATGTCGCCGCGGTCCAAGCCGCAATATCAAAACTGGAATCAAGGCGCTGTATATGCAAACTCCACGCCATGCACAGTTCTGGCTCTGCTCATTAATGCACCAAAGCCCCACTGGGTAATGACTTGCGTAATATACTCACATCGGTAGTTCAAGGCGTCGAACCTGAACGGCCCTCTACTGACGGCCCGAGACGGCGACTGCGCTTGGTCGGCACGCACGGACTGCGGCTCCGATCGGCATGCGAGCGCTGAGGACCATGGGCATGATCGTTGGCTTCGGCGGCCCTCGGCTCCGAAGGTGCGTGCGTTGGATTCGCATATTCTGCACAAACCGATGCTTGCGATCATGCGTATTTGGAGACTTGGGCAACGTAAGTCCTGGTACGAATTCTCCGCCACGGTGTATTGCTATTTCCCGAGGCGGTGTAATTCGAGAAAGCGCTCGTTGTCGTCTTGCTTGACGGCTGGCCCATTCCTAACCTTGAGCACATGGGGAGGCGTGGTCGAAGATCGCCCTCACGCTTACAGCAACGAGGAGAGCGGGAACAATGTCGGATGAAGTGGCGCGCGAGAACGGTGACTGTGTGCAGCATTGCGACGATCAAGATCGCCGCCTTCGAGCGGATTTCAACTGGGAACTTCTTCGTCTCTTTGTGCCCTTTTGCGACTGCCGCCGTGACTGCCGCATGAACCATTGCCGCTGCCTGGATTCTTGCGGGAAGATGATGCAGGCACGATCGGCGCTGCCATTCTGTCCGCATTCATTTGCGGATTCGAGTTCTGGGGCTTGATCCAATCAGACAAGATCGAGATCTACTTCCGCGTCGGCCACGCTTCGCAGGACCCGGGCGAGTTCGTGGGTGTCGAGCGCGCTGAGGTGTTGGATGAGCATCTCGCGGGTCTGCTCAACGCGGCTGGCGATAGCCTCCGGCGTGAGATCGCTCGGGGGTATGGACTGACGGAATGCCGGGTCGTTGATGACGGTGGCTGTCAGGTGTTCGGCGATCCAGAGCGGGGTGCGTTCCTTGATGACGAACGTGAGGTGGACGCTCTCGGTGGTGTCCTTGTTGTAGGGATTGTGTATCCACCCGCGTGGTAGCACGAGGACTTGGTGAGGGCTGAGGTCGAACGACATGCCGGGGCCGCTGCCGTTCCACTCCTCGATCCACTGGTCCTGCCATAGCTCCACCGTTGTCAGATGGGCGCGGGTGGGCTGGGCAGCCTTCGGTTTCCAGAGGTCCCAGGTCTTGGTGCCGGCGAGCTGGACGACGATGCTGAGGTATTGATCCCAGTGGTGTCCGAGCCCTTGTTGGCCTGCCGGCGTGACGAAGGCGGATACGTAGTTGGTGCAGCCGGTTTGACGCTGGATTGATCTGGTGACGGTCGCCATGGCCGGAAGCCACCGTTCCAGGTGCCGCATCTGGACGGTGTGGCCACGGTCGCGCGCTTGCCTCAGTTTGACCGGATCGAGCCGGTCGGCTGAGGTGAACAGGCGGGGATGACGCACGGTGTCGTTCTTGACGACGTTGACATCGGCCGGCGGAAAGCAGCCGCTGTCGAGCATGTCGATGATGGTGTTGGCGCTGATCACGCGGGTCAGCGCTCGGCCGTCGGCGGGAAGCATCAGCAGTTGAGGCGTGTCTGGCCACGCATGCATGAACTCTTCGGCGGCCTGCGAGTCGAGCAGTAGTTCGAGCGGCATCGTTCGTCTCCCCGGGAAGCTGCCGTACGCGGGTGAGGTTGGACTGGGCGTTGAAAGCCGAGCTGGGATGGCGGTTACACCGGTAGGTGCGCCTGCCGACGTCTCTGGCACGCGATGGCCGATTGGGCGGTATCGAGGGCGCCGTTGAGCGCGGCGATATGGGCCGCAGTCAGGTGTCCGAGAGCGAGGCCGCAGTCGGAGACCAGGTCGGTAAGTTGGTCGATCTGTCGGTTGGTGGCGATGCCGAGACGTCCGGGGTGGGCCAGGAGATCGCGGGCGGCGTAGCCGTCATTGGCGGCGTGGCGGATCAGGTTCGCGGCAATCTGTTCCCTGGCAGGGTGCCCGCTGTCGAGGGCATCAATGACGGTGAGGCCGAGCCGGATGTGGAAGACGGCGAGCCCGGACTTGGTGGGGCCGAGTGCGTGGTAGGCGGTCAGCGCGGCGGTCACCAGGTGGGGCGGGTCGTCGGCGGGCACGTATAGAGACAGGCAGGCGGTGACGGCGTCTTCCCATGGTTCGCCGGGTTGGGTTGCGCCGAGCATCGCGCGTGCCTGCTCGTTGCGGCCCGCCATGATGTGGGCGATGACGGTGACTTGTCGGCCGTCGAGCATGCGCGCCCCGACCCCTTTGTATCGGCTGAGGTGTTGGCTCGCTTCGTCCCATCGGCCGGCGGTGGCGAGGGCGTGGGCGCCGGTGCCGAGCAGGACGGTCCAGGCCCACGTCCGCGTTTTGAGGTGGGCCTCGGGTGTGTCGGTGATAAGGATGGCGGGGATGGTGAGGCCGTCGATCGTGGTGTCGGTGCGGGTGTCGATGGCCTGAAAGAGTGTCTCCAGCAGGGTCCAGGCGGCGGGGCCGTCGCCGGCGCGGATGTGGAGGCGTGCGAGGTTGACGACGGGTTCGAGCGCGTGTTGGGGGTCGCTGTCGTGGGCGAGAGCGACGGCGGCGAGCCGGTGACACCACGTTCGGGCCAGGTCGGGCAGGCCGCAGTCGGATGCGATGAGGGCGGCGAGGTTGAAGACGGCGGTCGCTGACGCCACGTTGCCGTGCTCCTTGGCGAGGTCCGCGCGTTCTTGAAGATCGGATACCCGCTGGGTCAAGGGCGTGCAGGCAGGCCGGGGCCGCGCGACAAGCGGGAATCTGCGGGCAATGATCGGGTTCATGAGGCACCGCCTGGTATGAGTTCGCCGTGCGTGGGGTCGGGGCCGAAGACGACGGTCTTGGCAGCGGTGGCGAGGGCCGCCTGTTGCGGGCCGGGGATGCTGCGCCGGTTCCACGCGAAGATCACGTGGTGGGCGAGGGTGGCTCGCAGGCCGCGGTGCAACTGGCCGGTCTGATTGATGCGCCGGAGGGCGTCGCCAGCGGACGTGTATGCCTCGATCACGGTGTCGTAGCCGGCCGACGGTGCTTGCTGCCTGAGAATGGCCGGGTCCACGGTGAGGAGCCTTCGTGCGGCGTTCAGCAGGGAATCGACACGGTCGGGCTGGGTCGGGTCTCGGTGGTCGGCGACGCGTGCCCACACGTCGCCTTGCTCGTACCAGTCGAGGCCGGCAGCTCGGGTCATCGCCGCCAGAAGAATGATCGATGTCTCGCGTTCACGGTTGGTCACGCGGCCGTTGTCGCGAGTCAGAAGGTGGCGGCTGTCGTGGTGCCAGAGCTGATGGGCGATGTCCATGGCTGCGGGGCCGCCGAAGGCGCAGGTCTCGGGCTCGTAGATGCCGGGGACGGCACCGCAGATTCGGCTGTCGCGGGTGAGCCGTTCCAGTTCGCCGGTCAGGTAGCGGTCGGCGTCCTTCGTCGCGGCAGCGGGGAGGTGGCGCAGCCGCCAGTCGCCTTTGCGTACGTAGAACCAGGTGGTGATGAGCTGGCGGGCTTCGGCTTCGGCCAGGATCGGCGCGAGATGTGTGCCGGCTGTCTGCTCTGCGGCATGGGGGTCAGGAAAGGTGATCGTGACCTGCCGCCATTCGGGTGCCGTCATCGGCGGTACTCCGCTCAGCTCAGGGCGAGGAAGGTGTCCCAGCCGGTGGCTGAGGTGCCGGTGGCGGCGGTGTGCAGGGCGAGCGCGGCTCCAGCCGTGCCATCCATCAGCTCGGGGTTGTGGAGGGCGTCGGCGGCGAGCTGATGGGTGAGTTCGGCGGCGAGGCCAGGCAGTTGAGCGGTGAGCTGGGCCGAGCGGTGCGGGTCGGTGCTGGTGGCGGCCATGCGGCAGGCGGCCTGGAGGAGCCCGGCTTTGCCGTGGCACAGGCCGATCTCGGGGAGTCGTTCGCGCTGGGCGGTGTCGTGGAGGACGGCGAGCATCGCGTTCTCCGCGTGCTGTTGACGGGTGGTGTCGCGTTGGGCGAGCCCGGCGAGTTGCTGGGCGCGGGCGATGCCGGGGGTGCCGTAGCACCAGGAGGGCCGGTGCCGTTTCGGGTCGGTGCCGGGGGTGACGTATCCCGGCCACCAGATGCCGGCGGGGTCGTCTTGGCGATGGAGATCGGTCCAGCGGCACAGTTCGGCGAGGGCGTTGCGGGCTGCGGGGGTGTCGTGGCCGTGGAGGATGGCGTGGGCCAGCAGGGCGATGGTGGCGCTGATGCCGTGGGCGGCGCCGATGTTGCCGTGTCCGTGCGGGAAGTCGGGGTCGGGTGTGCCGGCGAGCCCGGAGGGCAGCCACCAGGGAGGAAGAGCGGCGCTGTCGTTGAGGGGTTCGGTGATGCGAGCGAGGTAGCCGACCATGTCGTGGCTGATGGGATGGTCGGGGTGGGCGTGGAGGTGGTAGAGGCCGAGCCCGGTCAGGCCGTGGACGAGGTCGAACTCGTACATGGTCAGTGGTTCACGGCGGTCGATGCGGGCGTGGGCGGCGGCGAGGCGTTGACGGGTGAGGGTGATCGTGGCGGTGTTGAGGCTGGCGTAGGCGCGGCGGTAGCCGCCCAGCGAGCGGGCAATGTGGAGCATGAACGCCAGGGCGGGGGCGCCGTGGAAGGGGTCGGAGTTACGGCCGATGCTGACCGGTTCGCTGGCTGCGGCGCGGATCCAGCGGTGGGCGGTGGCTTCGTCGCCGTGTCCGGAGACGGCCCGTTCGATGTGCAGCAGGGCGATACCGACCGCGCCTCCGGCCAGCGATTGCGGCCGGGTCCGGCCGTCGGGTGACGGGCCGACGGTGGCGGGGTCGGCGAGCCCGGCCGAGATCGCCGCGAGTACATCGAGGGGGTTGATGGTGGTCGTGGGGGTCGTCATGGGGTGCTCCTTGTCGTCCAGCTCAGCGCGGCGGCGCGGGCGAGGTGCAGGCAGGCTCGTTCGCTGTCGAGGTCGAGCCCGGCGACGCGGACGTGGTGCAGGTGCAGCAGGTCGGGCAGCAGCTCGACCGGGGGGATGGCGCTGATCGCGGGCAGGTTGTCGCGCCAGACGGCGAGGGCTTGGCGGCGGTCGGCCCAGCGGTCGATCAGGTTTGCGCCGCCGGGCAGGGATGCCACGGCGCAGCGGTCGTGCGGGTTGGCCAGGCGGATCGCCTCGTTGTAGACGGGCCGTGGTGGTGCGGGCCGGTGCGCGCGGGTCCGGGCGATCAGCCATCGCAGGGCATCGTCCGGGTCGCCGATGACTGCCGTGACGAGGTCGACCATGCTCGCGGCGGTCAATGCCTGCCAGCCGGAGGCGGGACGTCGCCCGGTGACGGCTAACTGCGCGAGTACGGCTGCGGAGTCCGCCTCGAACACCGCTGTTGTCGCCTGGTAGGCGGCCGGGCTGCCGAAGCGTCCGGGCTCGCCGTAGTCGGTGTCCCATTGGACTCGGTGGGTCAGGTCGGCGTCGGCCAGCTTGCGCGTCCAGTCGGTGACGGCTTCGGTGGGCAGGCCGCTGATCCGTAGCCGCAGGTGCGGTTCGGGGTCGGCGTGGCGCAGGAACCACCACCTGCCCGCGTCCGGATGCTTGCCCAAGAGCCGGGGTAGGTGGGTGGTCAGGATGGTGGTCTGTTCCTCGGGCCGGGCGTAGATCTTCAGGTAGTGGTGGTCGCCGCCGGGCAGGGCGCCGTGGGCGCGGACATTGACGGTAGGGCCGGCGAGCCGGGGTGCTGGTGGTCGCGGGGTGGTGGCGATCAAAGGGATGACGATCTCGTGCCGGTGCCCGCCGATCCAGGCGTCGCCGTCGGGGATGACGCGCAGCAGGGCGGTGGGGTTGCGGGTCAGGTGGTCGCGCAGCAGTGCCCGGTGGGCGGGTTCGTGGAGGTCGAGGCCGACGGTCTGATCGCCGATTCCGAGTGAGACGGTGGCGGGGCAGCCGGTCGCTTCGCGCCAGGTGGCGAGGGCTTGGTCCCATCGCTGCCAGGCGGCGGTCCGGTCGGGTAGTTCGGAGGCGGTCAGGAGCCACCGTGCGGGGCTCAGGAGGCTTCGGCCGTACCGGAGCGCGGGCAGGAATGGCAGAGTTTTGGCTGCTGGTCCCCACTCCACCGGCGAGCACGGGGTAGCGAAGGCTACGGGTGCCTCAGCGAGGAAGCGGGTGAGCGGGTGGGCGTGCCGTACCGGCTCGACCGTGTTGACCGCGACCGGTTGGAGCGCCTGCTGGCGGGAGATCGACACCAGGTGCAAGCGGTGCCCGTCGGCGGTCACCGCGATGTCGTCCAAGCCGATCGTGCCCGGCGACGGTACGTGGTACTCGCCGACCGGGACCAGATACGGCAAGACCCGGGCGGCGCGGTTGACGTCCAGGCTGATGGTGTAGCGGGTGACCGCAGACAACTGAGCCAGCAACGCTCCGGCGCTAGCTGGTGGGCTGTCAGCAATACAGGTGGCCACCTGGCGCCGCGCGGTCCCGCCGAGCATGTCCAGGAACCTGCCCGCGGTCGAGAACGCCTGCTGGGATGCCCGCACGACCGACAGTTGGAAGTCGCCATCCGTAATGGCCTGGAGCGAGTCGGCGTGGACGCGCACGGTGAGTTCGGCGGTCGGCAGGATCTCTGTCGGTGCCGCGCCGGCCAGCTCCTCCAAGAGGGCGTCGTCGAGGATCACCTCGTGTTCATGGCGCAGGACGGCGTGTTGCGCCAGGGCGAGCAACCGCTGGTCCCGGTCGGTGAGTGCGGACGCCGTATCGGCGGGTTCGCCGGTGAAACCCTGCGGGTAGCCGATTCCCACCTGGGCATCGATCGCGTCCACGACCGGGACCAGGGCGTGCAAGCCGTACCGGTCCAAGAAACGTGCATGCCAGTCCCGCCACCCGGCCGATGTCGAACGGGCGAGGCGGGTCAGCGCGGCGGCGGCTCGGCTCGCCTCAGCCGTCACCGTGGTCGGTACCACGAGGTCACAGTCCAGCCGTAGGTCGATCCCGACCGCGTGTCCGGGGTGCATCAGGGTGACGGACTCGCGAAGGTCTCGCAGGTGTGCGTCAGCCGTCGCCTGGTCTGGTGCCCGATGGTGTCGGATTTTGAGGTCACGAACGGGACGGAGCTGATCAAGTAGATCGGCCACGTCGACGCCTTCGGCTGCGGCGGCCTCCACCTGGTCCACGACGTGCGTCAGGGGGTCGGTCTGGGTCGACGGTGGGCGCAGGCTGGTCAACAGCAGCCGCTGCGCCACCATCTGGCCGATCAATCGCTCTGCGCCTTCTCGCGGCACGCTGCCGTCGGCGGTCAGCTTGGCGATCAGATCGGCCCACCGGATCGGTGCAGTAGCCAACACCAGAGCAGCACGGATCACATCGTTGGCCGTGATCCGCAGATGGGCCGGCGCGCCCTGGGGGTCGCTCGTGGCAGCGCGGTACTCCAGCACCACCTTGCCTGCTCGTTGCACCAGGAGGTTGTTCGCGCACACCGTCAGATACGGGCGCAGCCGTGCGTCGGACTCCAGAGCGTCGAGGACGGCGGCAAGCCAGGACGCCTGGAGGCGCGCGATCCGCCGGTGCGCGGCACCCCATCGGATGCCGCCGCTGCGGCTTGCCGTGGCAGGGGCGATGCCCGCGAAGAGCCCGTACGGGGTGGCCCGGGTGGTGGCGCGCAGCAGGTAGCGCATGACCGCGAGCAGCACGCGCCGAGTGTCGGTGTGCGACAGGCTGCCGCTGACGGCGGCGGTGGCCCGCTCGGCAAGATCCGGGGAGGCGTGGGCCAAGGCCGCCGCGAATCCGGGAATCGCTAACGTCTCGGTCAGCCACGAGCGCCAACCGGCCGTCGGTTCACTGCCGGTCAGGTCGGGCCATCCGCCGAGCTGGTCCGGGCGAAGGACGGCGGCTCTGAGCATCAAGGCGTCGTTGACACTGCGGTACATGGCGGCCTCCCCAGGACGTGATCCTCTGGCAGTGGACGGGGAAGCCCAGCCCCGCGAGAATCCCCCCGGGGCCGGGCACTCCTGACTCCGATGTCGATGGCTCGCTCTACGACCTGGCCATGTGGAGCGGGCTGGCCAGTCGGGCGGGCCATCGACGGATGTGACAGGTCAGCAACTGGTGCAGGCCGACGCGCAAGTGCTGCCGCAGTTGTCCTCGGTCATCTTGATGATGTGCTCGACGGTGCCGCCGGCCTCGATGAACTCGATGTCGAGGTCGAAGTCGTCGGCAGTGCCGTCCTGGGTGTCGGGCAGGGCTGTGGCGAGTTGGGGCATGACAACCTCCCTGGTTGGGGTGATGGAGATTTCCCCGGCGCTGCTCGGCGTGGGCCGCTGAGGTGAGCGCCGAAGCTTTTAGGACCAGGCGACGGCGAGTACGCCGTGTCGCTTGGTGGTGTGCCACCCGGTCAGGCTGCTGGTGTCGGCGGTGTTCGGGCGGTACGCGATGTCGGCCGCGTTGCGCCGGTAGTAGCCGCCCGCCCAAGCGCGGATCATGGCGAGTAGCTCGCCGCCGACCTGCTCGGCTTCCGGGCCGTGGGCGACGACGCCTGTTTCGTAGCCGCTGACGGTGTCCGGATTCTCGCGCTTGATGCGGTAGGCGATGGTGCCACCGCGCACCAGCGCCGGGGTGCCGTTACGCACCGTCCGATCGACCACGCCCTGCTCGACGGCGGCCTGCGCGGCGTGCACCATCGGCAGTTCCGGACCGTTGGTCAGCAGGTAAAGCTCCAGCTCGTCGGGCATGTCGAACGGCGTGCCCGACCAGCTCTGCACCGGTTTGGTGTTGAGCGCCTTGCGCAGCGCCGGCACGTCGAAGGTGAGGGTGCTGTTCTGATCGATGCGCAGCCCGACGTCGGGGGTGACGGCGATCAGCTTCTCGGTGGCGGCGCCGTCGCCCTGCATCGGTACGAACGAGCCGAGCCGGTAGTTGCTGGCTGTCAGGGTCGGACTGTCCGCGATCCGGTCGAAGGCGATGAGCCGGGTGATCGCGGCGAAGCGCAGCGGGACGACGATTCGGCCGTCCGGGGTGAGCTGATCGAGCCAGGCGGGCGGGATGTCGTGGGCTCCGACCGTGACGATGATCCGGTCGTACGGCGCGTGTTGCGCCACGCCGTGCTCGGCGTCGGCGAGCACGACGTTGACGTGCTCGTACCCGGCCCTGGCCAGACCCGCGCGGGCACGGTCGACGACGTCGGCATCGATATCCACTGTCGTCACCGAGTCGGTCCGGCCGACGATCTCCGAGATCAGAGCGGCGTTGTATCCACCACTGCCGATCTCCAGCACGTTCATCCCCGGCCGCACGTCAGCCTGTTCGAGCTGGATGGCCTGGATGTGGGAGGCCGAGACCACACTGGTCTGCCGTCCTTCGGCATCGATCTTGGGCACCAGAGTGGTGTTGGTCTGATAGACCTTCTCCAGCGGCTCGCCAGGGGCGAAGTCGTGCCGGGGCACCGCGCTCATCGCCGCAGCAACGATGTCTGTGGTGATGAGACCCTCGTCGCGCAGGGCGGTCACCATCGCCTCACGCAAGGCAGCGGCGTCGTCAACCTGTGATGTCATCAAGAAATCCCTCTTGTCGAAAGCTGCCGGATTCATATCCGGCTCGCCCAATGAACTGTCTAACGTCCCCCAGGTGGGTCGCGTCTCAGCCAGGCATCCGATCACCGCCTAAGTCCTCGTAGGGTGTGCCGCCCGGAGTGGCGCCACCGGCGACATAGCAGACGGGGTACACCGATCACAGACGAGACGACTCGGTTCGGTCCTCCTCAACCGCCGTCGGCTGCGGCTCACGATCGGGTCTGACGACTTCAAGTGAGTTGATGTTGGCGATGGTGGTCGAGGAAGAGTTGGTAGTCCTGTACAGCGGGGAACGGTCCGGTGAGCTTTCCGGTTGCGCAGGGTCACCAGTTCGTAGGCCAAGGGCTCTCCTGTCGCGGGTCGAGGATGAGGAGGTCCCGGCTGACGCCGTTGTCGCTGTCGAAGCTGATCGCGACTCCAGCCCGGCCAACGCGGTCGACGGCGTTGCCGCGCCAGATCAGCTCGGAGTCGCGCAGCACGGCGAGGATCGTCGCGCGCTGGTCCCGGTTGGGGGTGTGCCAGCCGTAGATCTCCGCCGTGGCGCGGATACCGGCCTGGTCACCGTTCTCCCAGGGCTGGATGGCATCCATTTGGGAGGAGATGAGGCCCGGGTCGGTGTTCACCGGCGCGCTCAGCGCACCGGGCAGCCCGCCGGCAGGGAAGTCCTCGGTCGTGGCGGCCGGGTCGGCGGCGGGCTCGTCGCGCATGGTGATGACCCGTCCGGAGCCGTCGTCCGCCCGCCAGCGTCGGTAGTCGAACTCGACTGTCTGGGTGGTGCCCAGCCCGTCCGGTCCGATCGTGGTGTCGGCGGCCCACTGCCGCACGTCCAGGTAGGCGTACCGGCCACAAGCGGGCGGGTCGCTCGGCGCGGCGCTCACCTGTTCGATCAACGCCCGCAGGTGTGGGCAGGCGGGCTCGGTGCCGTGGGGAAACTGCACGACGGTGGGACCGGTGGGCGGCCGGGTAGGCGCGGGCGCTGCGGGGGTCCGATCGCCGGCGGCGGTCGGGCACTCCGTAGACGGGTTCGAGACCGCCGAGGACGCAGCGGCTGAGGTCGCGGGTGCCACCGTGCTGGTGGTGGACGGGCGGGTGATGGCAATGCCGCCAGCGACGCCGAGGACAACCACACCGGTGAGGGCGGCTGCGGTCACGCTGGCCCACCGACGTCGTGGTGCCGACGATCGCGTGGTCTGCGGATTGGCGGGGGCATTCACTTGGCCGCCTCCTGACCGTCACCGGCCAGCGGCGCCCAGGCGCTGAAGGTGGCACCGATACGGCCGGTGTCGGTCTGCGGGACGGCGCGCAACGCGACGGCCCGGTTGGTCGAGGTCATCAGGTACGGGGCTCCTTGCCTAGTGTTCGGGGTGTGGTCCGGCGGGCACGTGGCCCGCCGGGTTCATTGGTTGGTGTCGGGCTCGCCGAGTGGCGAGGGCTGGGGCACCTTGGCGAGCTGCACGATCGCGACGGCGGCCAGGAGCATCGTGGCCGGGCGGTCCTGCTGTTGGAGCAGGCTGCGCCACACGTCGGCGACCGCTTCGAAGTCGGTGAAACCGGTGTCGAGCTGGGAACGCACCGCGCCGGTCGTCTCGACCAGTCGGCCGAGCATCGTGCGGTAGTCGTGCTGGGCTGCCTCGACCAGAGCACGAGGCGGCGGTTCCCGTTTCGCGTCGTTACCGCGTGGGGCGGAGGGGACGCTCGACGTGACGTCAGTCATGGTGACTCTCCTCTCGATGGCAAGGCTCGGAATCGGGGAAATGACACGTGGGCACTGCTGTTCGGCCCGCAGCCGGTACTCGGGCGGTGATGCCGAGAAGCACCGGGCAGGTTGGAGAGTCCGGCGGCATGTCTTCGGGGTCCGGCCACCACCACTCGGCCGGGCAGATCGGGTCGTCCAGCTCGGACACCGCGCTGAACCAGTCGCGCAGCGCGTCCGCCGGGCGGGGGTACAGGCCGACGCCGAGGGTCTTCCACAGCGTGCAGAGCAGGTCCTGCGCGTTCCGGTCCTCGCCGTTCCGGGGTGGGGTGAGGTGGGTAGCCACCATCCAGCTATCCGGTGCGAGGCTCGCGGCGATCTGGGCGACGACCCACCACGGCGCGGCCGGCTCGTCCATGAGGTCGAGCACCCCGGGCAGCAGTACGGCGCAAGGTTCGGCGAGGTCGAGGAACTGGGCCGCTTCTCCGTCCAGGATGGTGCCGGGGTCGCTCGGGTCACCGTGGATCATGATGGCGGTCGGCTCGCTGCGGAGCGTCCGCTCGCCGCACAGCACGGCGGCCAGGTCGTCGGCGGCGTACACCACCCGCGCCTGAGGTGCCAGCGTGTGAGTGGGCCACATGGTAGGCAGCCAACTGCCGATCTCGACGAACTGCCGCACGCCGAGGCCGGTGAGATGTTCGACGGCGCGGACCCGGAACGCCACCGTCTGACGGACGATGGTTTCGATCATCGGATAGGTGTCGGTGAATGCCTGCCAGTGGATGCGATCGGCCTCCAACGAGTGCATCCCGCCGAGGGCGTGATCACGGACCCGGTACAGCGCCGGCTTGTCCATGTCCTCAGCGCCGGGCCGAGCATCGCCGGCCCAGCCCGCTCGCCAGTTTCCGAGGTAATCCCTCATGGTGTTTGTGCCTCCCTCACAAGAGCCGGGTGCGGCGGGTGGCCACCACACGGGGTTCACCCGACCCATCGGCCGGCAGCCACGGTCGCCGGGTTGAATGCCACGCCGCCGCTGGCGAGCGCTCGAAGAGGTGGCGCTGGCGTCGGGAAACCGAAGCTCTGCCGCACCTACGCCGCCCGTGGGTAAGGGCTCGACGATGAATTAGCTGGTCGGCGGTTTTCATGATCGGCTCGTTGGGTTTGGTGTGATGAGTGAGGATGCCTTGGCGGTGAAGTTGGCTGTTTTGCGGCCGCATCTGGATGAGCGGCAGTGGCGGTTGCTGCTGGGTGCCGAGGCTGTGGCGATCGGCCGTGGCGG
>NZ_JBFBGU010000002.1:0-671170 GCF_040684855.1 Actinoplanes sp. NPDC089786 | reverse complement strand
CGACAGGATCATGGCGTCAGCATGACCATGGGAGCGGGCCAGGGTGCCGGACAAACCGCACGTCAGACCCCGCGGCCGGGTTTCCGAACGGCACAGGGAGGGCACGCCGCCGGCCGGCTTCTGCCTGCTCGGCGTCGCCGTGATCATGTATGCGCCGCGCGGCGCCGCCGGTCCCTGACCCGTGGACGTCTGAGCCTTTTCGATAGCTACCGGGTTTCCATCTGCCGTTTGAGGGTGGCGAGGTTGGCGGGCATCTCGGCGCGGGCCTGCCGGCGTACGACCAGTGGTACCAGGAGTTTGCCGATGCCGTGGCCGGTGAAGTCGACCGAGATGGTCAGCCGGGACCGGCCCGCGGTCAGCGGTTCCACGGTGACGTCCACGGTGGCCCGGATCGGGCCGTCGATTCCTTCGACTCCCCAGGTGTGTGGTGGTTCAACGTGGGTGACGGTCGAGGTGCTTGCCCGGTCGGCACCGCCGATGCGCCGGGTGGTCAGACAGCGGGCGCCGACCTGTGGTGGCCCGGTGTGTTCCATGCGGCCGTCGACGACGCCTTGCTGCCATTGGTGGAAGCGGGTCGGGTCGGTGGCGTGGGCGAAGACGTCCGCGGCCGGCCGATTGATGTCGACGCTGGTAACGGTGGCGGTGCTGGCGGCCGGCATGTCAGCTCGTCTCGGTGAACAGGGCGGTGTAGCGGGCCAGGTACAACGGCCAGCCCTGGTCTTGGCCGATGCCGTCGCGGACCGATTCCCAGCCGGGGCCGTGCCGGTCGAGGTTGCGGTGTTCGAGCTCGACCCGGGTCCGCTCCGGTGTCTCAGCGATGAACCGGACCTCGACCTCGCTGGTGTTGTCCGGATCCTGCTCCACCTGCCAGGTCGGCCCGATGTCCCAGGAGAACACGACCCGGTCTGGTGGGTCGAAGGCGAGGATCCGCGCCCACCGGCACTCGGTGCCGTCCTCGCCGCGGTCGTAGATGTGCCCGCCGACCTTCGGCTCGAACACCGTCTCGACGATCGGCGTACCCATGATGTTGTGCTCACGCGGTTTGAAGTCACCGAACCGCTGCGTGAACACGTCGAAGGCCCGTTCGATCGGGGCGTCGACGACGACCTGTCGGCGCACCACCAACTCGGTCTCGGTCATGACCTCTCCTCGTCCGGACGTTCTGTCACGTCCTGAAAACCGTCCAGCGCGCGGGCCCAGTAGGTGTCGAGCTGGTCGCGCAGCGCGGCCACCCCGGCCGGGTTGAGCCGGTAGACCCGGCGGGTGCCCGCCGCCCGGTCGGTCACCAGCCCGGCCTCCTTCAACACCTTCAAGTGCTGCGACACCGCGGGACGGCTGATCGGCAACGCGTCCGCCAGCTCGCCGACCGCCTGGGGCCGCTCGGCGAGGCACGCGACGATGGCACGCCGGGTCGGATCGCCCAGCGCGTCCCACCCGTCACCCGCTCGGTAAGTAGCCACGAACGGTAAGTTACGACTAACGTACCGGTCCGTCAACCCACCTCGCGGTGTCCCACGGCTCTGTACGGCTGCCACGGGCCGAGGAGGTGAGCCTTGATCACAAGAACCGGCTGTCCGGTGACAGGCGTTCTTCCACGCTCGGCTTTCTCCACGAGCTTGCTATGTCATCGGACGTCGATCACGACTTTGTGGGCCGTCGGGTCGTTGGTGAGTGCGGCGAGGACCTGGCCGTAGTAGTCGAGTGGGAACCGGTGGGTGATGATTTCGTTCGTTCGTGCCCGGCCGGTGCGCAGTGCTGCGACGGCCGCGCCGAACGTGGTCATTTCGGCGTAGGAGCCTTTGATGGTGATCCCGCGTCGGAGGATGTCGTAGGGGCTGGCGGACAGTGTTTCGTCGGCGCGGGTGACGCCGTAGATCAGGACGGTCCCGCCGTTGCGGGTGAGCGGGACGCAGATGTCGCCGATGGCGGTGAGGCCGGTTGCCTCGACGACGATGTCATAGCCGTCTCCGGACGGTGCCGCCTCGAGCAGGGTCTCGGCGCTCTTTGCGGTGTCCCGGGTCAGGGCGATCGTGAGATCGGCTCCGAGGCGGGAGGCCGTCTGCAGTTTGGCGGGCGCGATGTCGGCGACGGTGACGGATGCCGCGCCGCCTGACCCGATCAGTTGGGACAGCAGGATGCCGGTCGGGCCGGCGCCGATGACCAGGGCGTGTGAGCCGGGGCGTACGCCGAGGGTTTCGACGCCGTGCATCGCGCAGGCGGTGGGTTCGGTGAACACGGCGACGTCCGGGTCCAGGCCCTCGACGGAAAAGACCTGTCGCTGATCGACGGTGACGGACTCGGCGAAGAACCCGGGCAGGCTGCTGCCCATCCCGCGGGAGTTGCCGCACAGGCCGAGTCGGCCGGCCAGGCAGTAGTCGCAGCTGCCGCAGTAGATGTTCGGGTTGACGGTGACGAGTTCGCCGGGATGTACGCCGGCGACGTTGCTACCGATCTCCTCGACCTGGCCGACCATCTCGTGGCCGGGAATGAACGGGAAGACGGCGTTGAAGTGGCCGTGGTGCAGGTGGAGGTCCGTGCCGCAGACACCGACGGTCTGAACCGCGATCCTGACATCGCCCGGGCCGACTGGCGGCGTCGGTACGTCCGTGACGGTGAAGCTGCGCGGACCGTCGTATCGGACCGCCCTCATGAGGGTGTGACCGTGATGACGAGAGTGGCCCGGCTGCGGGTGGCGACGACGGCCGCGTTGTCCTGATCCGTGGTGCCGGCCGAGCGTGCGGCCCGCTCGAGACTCCGGACCGCTTCGGCGGCGAGTTCGGCGCATGCCTGGGTGCCGGCCCGGGACGCTGCGAGCTTGACGACGACCTCGGTGCCGCGGCTACGCAGTTCGCGCCCACGTCTGACAAGTGTGGCCGGGTCTTCACCCCACGCCTGGGAGAAGACCTCTTTGGATCCGGCTCGGGTGGCCCAGCGGTAGATGTCGGGAATGGCGGAGCCGCCGAGCTCCGCGCGTTGAGGAATCGTCGGGTTGGTGGCGACGCCGGTGAAGAGCGCGGTCGCGAGGAGGTTCTCGGCGGCCGTGCGGTCCGCGGTGTCCAGGTACAGGCGCACGAGGTTCCTCTCTGGCCGGGGCCGCGGGAGCGGAGTTCTCGTCCGGGCGCGGCATCTTGTTCGGTTGATTCGCAAGGGGGCCGGCTGCTCGACGGTCAGCGATGGAGGGCCGGCCGTCGGGGTTGTGGCGCGTCCGCTCAGGGAGCGATGACGACCTTGTGGACGGCGGGGTCGGACGCCAGCGCCTCAAGACCTTCGGCGTAGTCGTCGAGGGAGTATCGGTGGGTGATGATGCCGTCGGTCCTGGCACGGCCGGAGCGCAGCGCCGCGATGGCGGCGCCGAACGAGGTCATCTCGGCGAAGGACCCTTTGATGGTGATCTCGCGGCGGAAGACGTCGAACGGGTGGAAGCGGACGGTCTCGTCGGCGCGGGTGACGCCGTAAACGAGGACCGTGCCGCCGTTGCGCGTGACCGGGACACAGAGCTCCCCGATCGCGGTGGATCCGGTTGCTTCGACGACGAGGTCGTATCCGTCCCCCTGTGGCGAGGCGGCCTGTACCTTGGAGATCGTGTCGCCGGCATCGCCACGGTTGATCTGCACGGTGTGGTCGACGCCGAGGGCGGCGGCGGTGTCGAGTTTGAATCGGGTCGGCGCCGCGACGGTCACGGACGAGGCGCCGCCGGTGGCGAGCAGTTGGGCCAGCAGCAGTCCGGTGGGTCCTGCGCCGAAGACCAGGGCGCTGGAGCCCGGGCGTACGGCGGCGGTCTCGAGGCCGTGCATGGCGCAGGCGGCCGGTTCGGTGAACACGGCGACGTCCCGGGGCAGGCCTTCCACGGAGAACACGAGGCTTTGCGGGGCGGTCGCGAACTCGGAGAAGAAACCGGTGACGTTGGCGCCGAAGCCCTTGGCGTTCGTACAGGAGATCAGCCGGCCGGCGCGGCAGTAGTCGCAGTAACCGCAGTGCAGGTTGGGGTTGACAGTCACCTGTTCGCCGACGCTGAACCGGGTGACGCCCTCGCCCAACTGGTCGACTACGCCGACGACCTCGTGTCCGGGGGTGAGGGGGAAGACCGCGTCGAAGCCGCCTTCGTGGAGGTGTAGATCGGTTCCGCAGAGGCCGACCTGGTCGACCCGGATCCGTACCTCGCCCGGACCCGCGGAGGGCTTCGCGATCTCTTTGACGGTGAAGCTGCGGGCGGCGTCGTAGACCACGGCCTTCATTTCGGCCCTCCGAGGACGTGCAAGGCCCGGATCGCGGCGGCCGGGTCCGGTGCCCCGTAGACCAGAGATCCCGGGATGACGCCGTCGGCGCCGGCGTCTGCGATCGGGCCGACCGTCTCGGCGCGGATACCGCCGTCGACGAAGACCGGCTGACCCGACCCGAGTGTGCTGATGCCGGTCTTGAGCCGTCGTACCCGGTCCGGTGCGTCCGGGACCTGACCCGCGCCCTTGACGCCGATGGCCGTGCCCATGAGCAGGAAGCGGTCGATGTGTCCGGTCCATCGCAGAGCGTCGGCGACCTCCTCGTGCACCTCGACGCCCAGGGACGGCCGGGCGCCGGCCTGGCGGATCAGGCCCAGGGTGGCGGCGATGTCGGGGCAGGCCGATGCCTGCACGGTCACCATGTCGGCGCCGACGTCGATGAACCGCCTGGCCCAGAGGCCGGGATCGCTGACGTTCAGGTGCACGTCGAGCGGCAGCGCGGTCCGCTTCCGGACGGCGGCCACGAAGTCCGGCCCGAAGAGCAGCTCGGCCACGTTGTGGCCGTCGAAGACGTCGATGTGGAAACCGTCGGCGATGTCGGCGACCCGGTCGATGTCGCGGCCGACGTCGAGTAGATCCGCCGACCACAGCGAGACGTAGGCCTGCACAGGACCTCCCCCATGACCGAGTCGAGCAATGCGTCTGTACGGCACTGTGCCGTACCGATACTGAGCTGTAAAGAGTCAAATCGAAAGTATCCGTGGGAGTATACAGACTCGGATCGTTTCGTTTAGGCTCGGATGGAGTCGACTGGAGGTGGCAATGCGGGCGATCGGGGTGGACATCGGAGGCACGAAGCTGGCCATCGGTTCGGTGGGCCACAGCGGGCAGCTCCGCGACTTCGAGCTCACGCCGTTGCCCACCAAGCACTACGACCGGCTGATCGCACACATCACCGCGCGCATCGCCGAGCTGACCGATGGCAGCGCGAACCGGCCGGCGGTGGGGATCGCGATGGCCGCCTGGCTCAGCCCCGACCGAGGCGACGTGGTGTCCGCGGTCAGCCTCGGCTGGGAGCGCCGGCAACTGCGGCAGGATCTAGCCCGCAGCACCGGTCTGCACACGGTCCTGCACAACGATGCCAACGCCGCAGCTTGGGGCGAGTACGTCCTCGCGGGTGCGCCGTCCGAGGGTGCCTTCGTCATGCTGACGCTCGGCACCGACGTGGGTGGCGGGGTGATCTGTGACGGCCGGCTGATCACCGGGGCCTCCGGGCTGGCCGGCGAACTCGGGCACCTGCAGGTCGACTCGACCGGACCGGCCTGCGTCTGCGGGCGCCGCGGATGCCTGGCCGTCTATGCCAGCGGCAAGGCGATCCTCGCCGGGGCCGTCGAGCGGGGCCGCGCCGCCGGTCTCGACACGTCCGCCTGGACCGGGCCGGACGTCGCCGCGCGGGCGAACGCCGGCGACACGGCCGTGCTGACCGTCATTGACGACGCCGCCCGGGCCATCGCGCTGGCGTGCGGGCAGCTCGCCTGCGTCATCGACCCGCACACCGTGGTGCTCGGCGGCGGCGCGAGCGCCATCGGCGATGTCCTGCTCGACGCCGTACGCAAAGCCGTCGCCCGGATCGAACCGATCGGACCGGTCCATCCCCGCCCGCATATCTCCCTGGCCCGCGCCGGCAACCGCGCCGGCGTCCTCGGGGCCGCCGAACTCGCCGTTCAGCCTCAGCCGGGCCTTTGACGCAAGGAGCACCCATGTCCAACCTCCGCATCGGCGTCGTCGGCGCCGGGCGTATCGCCCAAGCTGCTCACCTGCCCGCACTGGCGCGCGCCGAAGGGGCCGAACTCGTCGCTCTCTGCGACCCGTCGCCGCTGCTCGCCGGGCCGCTGAGCAGCCGGTACGGCGTACCCGGATATCAGTCTGTCGACGAGTTGCTCGACGACGACAACGTCGAGGCGGTGATCGTCGCGGTGCCGGACCGGCTGCACCTGCCGCTCGGCGTGAAAGCCCTGCGCGCCGGGAAGCACGTGCTGGTGGAGAAGCCGCTTGCCGGCACCGTCGAGGACGCCGAGGAACTGGCCGCCGTCGCGCGGGAGAGCGGCCTGACACTCCAGGTCGGCGCGATGAAGCGGTACGACCCGGGCGTGCAGCACGCCGCGGAAGCCGTGCGTGACCGCATCGGGAAGGTGCTGTCGGCCACCGTCTGGTACCGGGTGATGTCGGCACTGCGGCCGGCGACCGAGGCGACCCTGTTCCCCGCCCTGGTCGTCGACGAGACGGTCCGGCAGCAGGAGGCGGCCTTCAAGGCCGACCGGTCCAGTTACCTGCTCACCACCCACGGCGCCCACGTCCTCGACGGGGTGCGGTACCTGCTCGGCGACCCGGCCCGGGTGTCGGCCCAGCTGGCCCACTCCGGCAAGGACTACACCTGGCACGGTCTGGCGGGACTGGCTGAAGGCGGTCTCGCGCACTTCGAGATCACCGCGAACGTCCACGCGGAGTGGTCCGAGGGCGCCGACATCTACGGCGAGAAGGGCCACGTCAGACTGCGTACCCACTTCCCGTTCGTCCTGCGTGCGAGTGACGTCGAGGTCTACGACGAGGCGAACGGCACGAGCGAACGAGCGGTCTTCCCCGACTCCAACGCCTACGAACGTCAGATCGAGGCGTTCGCGGCCGCGATCGCCTCGGGCACTCCGGCCAGCCCGGACGCCCAGGACGGGGTGGCCGCGGTCAGGCTTATCGACGCCGTCGCCGAGTCGGTGGCCAACGACGGTTCGTGGGTGAAGCCGTGACCGAGCTCGGAGTGTTCGCGCGGGTCTTCCCGCCCGGCCCGGCGGCCGAGGTCGCGCGAGCCATCCGAGCCGCCGGCTTCACCGCCACTCAGCTCAACCTGTCGGCGCTCGGGCGTACCACCCTGGACACCACCCTCACCGTTGAGGACGCGGCCGGCATCGGCCGCGAATTCACCGACGCGGGCGTACGGATCTGGGGTCTGTCAGGAACCTTCAACGCGATTCACCCGGACCGCGCGGTACGCGAGACCAACACCGAAGCCTGCCGTCAGGTCATCGCCAGGGCACCCGCCATCGGCGCCGAGGTCGTCACGCTCTGCACCGGCACTCGCGACGCGGACAACATGTGGCGGGCCCACCCCGGCAACAACACCGCCACCGCCTGGAATGACCTGCGCGCCACCCTGGACCGGCTGCTACCTGCGGCCCGCGACGCGGGGGTCCGGCTCGGCATCGAACCAGAACCCGGCAACGTGATCCGCGACGCTGACGCCGCACACCGGCTGCTCACCGAACTGGGCGACGACGCCCGGCACCTCGCCGTCGTTCTGGACCCGGCGAACCTCCTTGAGCCGGCCACCCTCTCCCGGCAACGGCTGATCCTCGAGTACGCGTTCGGCCTGCTCGGCGAGCACGTGATGGCCGTGCACGCCAAGGACGTCGTCAGCCAGGGGTACGCCGCACCCGGGGCCGGTGGCATGGACTACGACCTGGTGATGCGACTCCACGCCGGGCTTCCGCACACGGTGCCGATCATCGCGCAGGACCTCGCCGCCGACGACGCCGTACGCGTCAGCCGGTTCCTGGCCGACCACGCACCCGCATGACCGGACTCAGCTTCTCCGTTACCGGCCAGGGCACCGAACCGCTGCTCCTGCTGCACGGGCTCGGAGGCACCAGGCGGCAACCACTCGGCATCGTCGACGAACGGGCGCGGCGCCACTGCCGGATCCTCGCCCCGGACCTGCGAGCCCATGGCGCCACCGACCTCGACGAGCAGCCCGGCCTGCTGAGCTTCGGTCAGTTCGCGGCCGACGTCGAACGCTTGGTGACCGACCAGGAGATGGCGAACGGGGTCACCGTCGTGGGTATCTCGATGGGGGCCGGGATCGCCGCCGAACTGGCCGCCCGAGCCCGCCTCACCATCAAGGCGATGCTGCTCATCAGACCCGCCTGGAGGTGGACGCCGGAACCACCCAACCTGGCGCCGCTGACCGCGATCGGGCGGCTCCTGCGCGACCACCCGGCGGCACAGGCCCGGCGGCTCTTCGCCGGGTCGATCGAGTACGCCGCGGTCGCGGGCACGTCAGAAGCCGCCGCGCGCGCACTGCTGGGCCAGTTCGCCGACCCCGGCGCGACCCGGCGCTGGCAGCGGCTGGTGGCCCTCCCCGGTGACGCGCCCACGCCACCACGAACGCCCGTCATCACGCACGTGCTCGGCGCCGGCCGAGACCCCGTCCATCCCCTCGACGTCGCCGAGTCGGTGGCGGCCGATTTCGGGGCCGACCTGACCATCGGTCCGGCCCGCTACGACCAGCCCGCCGAGCACAACGCCGCTGCCGCCGCGGCCGTCCACCGCCTGCTGCGGGCGGCCGACACGGGGGAGAGGCGCGCGTGAGCCGCGAGATGCGGGTACGCGAGACTCGGGGTATGTCACAGTCCGACGCGCCCGCCTTCGCCGTCGAGCGTCATGCCCACATCCTTCAACTGCTGCACGAACGCGGCCGGGTCCGCAACACCGAACTGGCCGACCTGCTCGGCGTCACCGAGCCGACGATCCGCAAGGACATCGCCGACCTCGCCCGGCAGCAACAGCTGCGCCGAACCCACGGCGGCGCCATCGCCCTGCGTACGGCGATCGAACCCGACATGCCCGCCCGGATGGGCCGCAACATCGACGCGAAGTCCCGCATCGCCCACGCCTGCCTGGCATTGGTCAAGACCGGCGACGCCATCTTCCTCGACAGCGGCAGCACGACCCTCGCCATCGCCGAACAACTCGTCCCGGCGGCCGCCGCCGGCTCCCCGGCCAACGTCAACGTGCTCACCAACGCGCTGGCCGTGGCCCAGACCCTCGCCGACAAGGCCGGCATCCGGCACACCGTACTGGGCGGCAACTACCGTCCCACCGGCGGTTGCTTCGTCGGACCACTCACCCAGCAGGACCTCAACAGCTTCACCGTCAACCTCGCCTTCCTCGGGGTCACCGGCGTCACCGACCAGGGGTTCACCGTGGCCGACCTGAGCGAGGCGCAGGTCAAACGCGCCGCCATGGACAGGGCTCGCCGAGTCGTCGTCGTCATGGACAGCACGAAGGTCGGAGCAACCGACTTCGCCACCGTCTGTGAACTCGACGCGGTCGCCACCATCGTCACCGACGAATCGAACGACCACCTCGCCGCACTTTGCACCGCTGCAGGCGTGGAGCTAATCGTCGCTGCCGCCGACGTTATCCCGACTGATCAACCCCGGGCTCGCTGACACGACCGGGAGGTACCTGATGTCCACCAGCCAACCTCCGCGACGCTCCGCGATGGTGACCGGCGCCGCTCGCGGCATCGGGCGGGCATCGCTCGCCGGCTCGAAGCGGACGGTCTCATGGTCTCCGTCTCGGACCTTGCGTCCGCGGCCGCCGAGCTCGAGGAACTCAGCGCGGCCTCACCCGGCAAGGGACAGGAGCCATCGCGCTGTCACTCAATGTCGCCGACCCGACGCGGTCGACGCCGCAGTACAGACACACGTCAGACACTTCGGCGGCCTCGATGTGATGATCGCCAACGCGGCATCGCCGCTACCGCTCCACTGGTCGACTCCGGTCACCGGACACGCGTCATCTTGCTGATACGACGCGTTGCCGCTAACGGCCCGCAACAGGGCCTGCGACAGGTCACCAACGGCGACGAACCGCCGTAACCGGAACGTCTGGGCCCTGAGCTGCGATGATGCGGTTCTTATTGTTGTAAGTATGGTCCACCGCGGTTCGATCCATCCGTATTATCATGTTTGCGACGGGAGAAGTTGGGATCTCGGCGACCTCTTGTGAGGGTGCAGCGATTCTGATCCGCCCCCGGCTTTACTCACCGAAAACAACGCCAACTCATGGCAAGCGATGACAAGTCACGAGGGATCCTCCAGCCACATTCTGGCTGATCAGTGCGGGTTTCTGACAAGCAATGCCAAGCCCTCCAAAGTGGAGATTCAGAACAAGGGGTCGCAGGTTCAAATCCTGTCAGCCTGCAGCAAACTTGCTTCTGCGTCCTTCACCCGATTCTGATGTTTAGATATCCCTCCGGAGCTGTAACACGTCGCCTGTAGGCCACGCGAACGGTTGCCAGGAGGGGTGATGGCAGCGTTTGTGACCGCGGCGTCAGGGACGGCGACTTCTGGCGCAGCGTCTTGCGCGTTGACGCCAGCGTGCAGTCGAGACTGTGTCGTCATGATTTTTGGGGGTCGCGACAAGGTGGCACTCTAGGTGTAGCGCTTGATGCCTGGAATCGCGTCAGACGTCACGTGGCTGTGACCTGGTCGCTGATCGTGTCGTCGGTGACCGTCAGACGGCGCCCTGTCGCAGCCTGGAGCAGGCGACAGGAAGACGATGTCGCGGCGGGCTGCCAACCTGGCGTGCTGGGGTATTGCCCGAAGTGGGCGGAATGCCAAGCAATGCCGCGCGACTGGCGTGTTCGCCATTAGCGAAGCATCGCGTTGATCCGCAGCCGTTGGCGATTTCGGCGCCCAACACTCACTGACCACGCCACCGATGTTCGTCTTCGGGCGCGTGCCCAACAGGGGTGAGAGGGCAACGCGTGCCGGTCGACCTCGGCGTATCGGTGTGCTTGTCGGCAAGCCGAGACGACAGCCTTACTCCCTCCGGCTGTCGTCGCCCTGACGCTCCCAACAGCCGGTCCCGCCTGCGCTGTTGGTCAGAGCGATGAACGACATCGGGGACAGCTGGAGAAGGGGCATTGCTGTTGGTCGCTGTGGCCTAGCCCAACAGCCACATCGGGGGTTTGGGTGCCGGCGGCTTGTGTTGGCTTGCTCTGGCCTAATTGCTGGACACGCTCGCTGACCCCGGTGGAGCAACGCCGAGAGGGGAGTCCACACGAGGTTTCTCAAGCCGCACGACCGCATCAGCATCCATCGGATGACTCACCAATGGAGAACAACGATGTTAAGCGTAATCATGGCCCAACGAGACTTTGCCGTCATTGCCGTGGCGTCGATCGCCCTAGGAGCTGAGACGGGTGGCGGCGCCCTATCGCAGCAGCGGTCGAGACGTCGCTGTCCGTCTGCAACTGGCCGCCGCCCCATTACGTACGGACAGGGCCGATGTCGCACGGCGTCACGCCTCGCCGGCAACGATCAAGCCGAGCCGCCGCGACCGGTGACGCGTCCGGAGAGCGGCCATGACCGCCAGCACCGATCGGCAATTAGCCGGTCCGGGTCTACCGCGCCCCCGGCATCCGAAGATTTCGCCGACGAAGCTGTCTGACGCCACGTCGCCACCGACAGGTCCGGGACTGCCCGTACCCGTCCTGCCCGACAAGGTCTGTCGCTCGGCCCCTCGTCTGGTGGTCACCACCGTCGACCGTGACGGACGCCTCGCTGACCGAACACCTGTCACCGATGTCGGCTGGTCGCCGGGCGACACGCTGGAACTGCACACCAGAGCCGGCCCGGTCATCGTCGCCCGCATCGGACAAGGGCGGGCCGGCACCCGGACAAGCATCACCGGCCGCGGTCATCTGCGGTTGCCGCTGCAGCTCCGGCGACATTGCGACCTGGTGACCGGCGATCGTGTGGCGGTCGCCGGGCACCGGCAGGCCGGTGAGCTGATCATCATGGCGGCGTCGATCGTCGCGGATTTCATCACCGCTCACCGTGGGGAGGACCCATGACCAGGACACCCTCACCTACAGGCGATCAGATCGCCATGCTGCGGGCGTTGCTCGATCAGCTCGGCGTACGCCCCGAACAGCTGCTCGCCGCAGCAGGCTCCCCGGCACGAGGGGGTACCGACGTTCGACGAGTACGTGCCCCAGGTCACGGCCGCGGTGTCGGCCGGCAGCCGGCGCGTCTACGGACCCTACTGGCGCAAGATCTGCCAACGCTGGGGCGGACGACGTATCACCGACCCGACAGCGTCGGAGATCAAGCGTCTCGCCGAGGACATCCGCGACGAGGCTGTCATCCGGCGTAACACCCGCGGTGGCCGTACCGCTGCGGAACACCTCATCTCCGCGATGCGATGCGTCTACCGGCACGCGGTGATGGACGGCCTGATCGACGAGGCCGGCAACCCGGCGGCCAGGGTCGCCAAGCCGCGGCGGCTGGCCAACGCCCGCCACGCTCTGTCGGAGGAGCAACTCGCGGCTGTCGTCCACGCCGCGACGACCACCGGCAATGATCCCGGCCTGGACGGGCTGCTGATCCGGCTGCACCTCGAGACGGCCTGCCGCCGCGCCGGCGCGCTGGGGCTACGACCACGCGACCTCGACCCCGACCAATGCCTGGTCCGACTCCGGGAGAAAGGCGGCACCGCACGCTGGCAGCCGGTCTCGCCGACACTCATGCACTACCTGCAGAATCATCATGCCGAACGCGGCGACACCGACCAACACGGGTCCCTGCTTCGTTACCGCGACGGCAGCCGGTTGACCTACCGCCGCTACGACCACCTCTGGGGACGGCTCGGCATCCATCTGCGCTGGGTCGCGACCCAGCAGATCACCACCCATTGGCTGCGCTACACCACGTTGACCTGGGTCGAACGCAACTTCAGCTATGCCGTCGCGCGAGCCTTCGCCGGGCACAGCGGGCAACGCGACGTCGGCACCACGATCACCTACGTACACGCACAGATCGAGGAGGTCGCCGCGGCGGTCGCCGTGCTCACCGGGGAACCTCACCCGCTCGCCCCGCCCCGCCCGTCCGCCGCGCAGCATCCGCACCCCGCCACCTTCGCCGCCTGAACGGTGCCGACATGTATCGCTGACGGCGGCCGGCGCCGTGGCGGTCTTGACGCGCCCGCGATACGCGCGGAGCTGATCCGTACGCCGGTCCTGTTCCCTGGGGCGGCCGCCCACGATAACGAGGGAAGACGTCGCGCCGGCGTTCTCTCAGGTCAATTTATCTCACGCAGGACATCACCACCTCAAATGCTGAGGTATTGTTCACGCGACCGATCCCTTATCACTATTCGATGGACTCAGGAGTACCTGTGGCTAAGCAAGTCATCACCGTTCTGACCGACGACCTCGACGGCAGCGACGCCGACCGCACCGTCGAATTCGGGCTCGACGGAGTCAATTACACCATCGACCTTTCCGAGAAGAACGCCGGCAAACTCCGCAAAGTACTCGACCCCTACCTCGGCGTGGCCACCCGCACAGGGCGCGCCGGTGGCGGTGGACGGATCGGGTCGCGCGCGACGGCGCCGGCACGGTCGAACCGGGACCAGAACCAGGCCATCCGGGAATGGGCCGTCAAGAACGGCTACGAGGTGTCCGAGCGTGGCCGCATTCCGAGCGCAGTGGTCGACGCCTACCACAAAAGCAGGTGATCAGCGTCCCGACCCAGGAGTAGACGCCCGTGCGCCAGCCATTCGGCGCGATAGGCGGAAAATAGCTTCTGGCCGTGCCCGGCTGCCGGCGCGATGACTGTTCCCGGTAACTCCGCCAGCAGCCGGCAAGTGCCTCGGACACCACGGGAACAGTCGTCGCCCACGCCGGGCGTGCGGGCAGATGCCGGCGACGGCCCGGGCGGCACGGATGCTTCTTGCCGGCCCGGCGGGTGCTGAGCCGGCAGCGCGGGAGATCTGAGCGCCTCGGTCACGACCGGCCTGGTCATCCGTTCAGGGGCCATTGCGCTGTTCACTGTTGGCGGTTGTCTTCCCGAGGAACCGTGCAGTATCCGCCGGCGGGTCCGCGGGCCGGCCACTGCCGGAGGCGGCGGAGCCACCACCGGAGCGCGGCCGGGTGCGGCGTGAGAGGCCTTCAGCTGTTCCTGAGACACCAGATCGATGAAGCGTTGCCGGCCCCGGCGGGTCTGTGTGCCGATCCACGAGGTCCCGGACCGGCGCCACCATTCCCGTGCCACAGGGTTCTTGAACATCATCGCGGCGAGCGCACGGAGTTCGTCGTCGTCGACCTCGCCGAGTTCCCATGCCGCCAGCCAGTAGTGCATCCCGAGATTCGCGTAGACCTCGAGCCGTCCGGTCGGGCTCGCGGCCATCTCGGGCTCCAGGATCTGCAGGAACTCGGGGTGGTCCAATGCGATCTTGATCAGATCGTGGTGTCGATGCCGGTCGATGCCGGTCAGCTCCTGCCTGAGTTGCTTCTGCTGGTAGATCAGCGACACGCCGATGCCGCACAGGGCGGCGGCGCTGAGCAGAGCCGATGCCCCGCCGTAGGCGTCGCCGATGTCCGCGAGCTGGCTCCACGGCAACGGTGCCCGGGCGAACTGGGCCAGGAAGACGGGTGCCCACACGACGGCCGCTGCCGCGGTCATGCAGACCGCCGCGGTAAGCGCGAGCCGGGCCGTCCGGCGAGAGATCCATACCCTTGACGCGGACCTGTTCATGAACGCCCCAATACCGCAAGTCGTCGTGAAGTTACCCTCTGTGTCTAATGTGTCATGGTCGGTCCACTGTGCAGAGAGCGGCGATCTAGCACCGCCCCGATCGGAAAAAGCGCCGGTGCGGCCCGCTTCCGGCGCAATCGCTTCGCGGACGTCACCCGCGTCCGCCGCACCGGGCTCGGGAGACCCGGCACCCGGTGCGGTTCATGACATGTGTGCCGGCCACGGCGTCGTCCTACCTGATCAGCCCTCCCCGGCGGCGGGATGGGGTTCACCGGTCAGGGCAGCCAGTGCCATAGCCACCTCCGGCACGGTTGCCCGCACATAGCCTGCCGTCGAGCTGCTGCTGCCGCCCCGTTCATCGGTGTGCCCGGCGTAGGCGCGGGCGATGGCCTGTCCGAACCGGCGCTCCACCCAGGTCAGGGTGGTGTGCCGCAACCAGTGGGTGCTGATCTGCTGTGCCCGGACCCAGGGCAGTTCCAGGCCGATGCGCACCCACAGGTGGTCGTAGCGCCGGTAGGTCAGCGGATGGCCGTCGCGGTAGCGCAGCAGCAGCTTCTCCCGGTCGCCGTCACCACGCTCGGTGTGGTGCTGCTGCAGGTGCCGCATCAGCGTCGGTGACACCGGCTGCCACCGCGTGGTACCGGCCTTCTCCCGCAGGAAGATCAGGCACTGGTCCGGGTCCAGATCCCGCGGGCGCAGATTCAGCGCCCCGCCGCGCCGGCACGCCGTCTCGGTGTGCAGCCGGATCAGCAGGGTGTCCAGCTGCGGGTCGTCGCCCGAGCGGGCGGCCACCGCGTTGATCTCGGCCAGCCGGGTGTCGGCGATCGCCCGGCGGGTGCTGGGCACCCGGCGCGGCTTGGCCACCTTCGCCGCCGGATTGGCCGCCTGCTCGACGAACCCGTCGGCCACCGCCCGCTTGTACAGGCACCGCAACGCCGCGACCAGATGCTCGGCGGCCGACCGCCCGCCGCGGGCGTTACGGCGGGGCACCACGTCGGCCTGCACCTGACGGCACAGCCGCTCGATCTCCGAGGGCACCGGTTCGTCGATGTGTCGGTCGCCCCACACGGCGAGGACCTTGTTCCAGTACGACCCGTACGCGCGCCGAGTCCCCGCCGACACCGCGGCCGCGACCACCGGCACGTACTGCGCGAAGGTCGGCGCCGCCGGCCGCGCCGCCGGTGTCCGCAGCAGATCCTCGGCCGTGATGCCCATCCGCTGCAGCAGCAGCCGGGCCGCCTGCAACTCGGCCCGGTCCGGTGGTGCCTGGCTCATGCCGCACCTCCCGCCGGGGTGGCGGCGGCCAGCAGCTGCCCGAGCACCGGCAGGGGATAGCCGGTCAGCAGCCCGGCATCCAGGTCGGCGGCCAGCAGCAGCCGGTCACCGGCGCCGAGCCCGCACCGGCGGCGTACCGGCAGCGGCAGCTGCAAGAAGCCCCGGCGGTCGACACGACCGGCGGCGCCTGCCACGGCCCGGGCCACGACCATGCCGCGGTGCACGCCGATCTGGAGGATCTGCCCGGGCCTCCAGCCGAGAGCGCGGATGACGCTGCGGTCGGCGACCCGGCCGCTGCGGTCCACCGCGCTCAGCGCGCAGGCGACCTGTGCCAGGGGGAGGACGGCGTCGAGGGTGGGGAGCGGCAGCGGTCCGCGAGTCACCTGTGCCGGGGCGTCCGTTGGACGCGCGGCCGGATCACTCGCCGGGATGACAGGTGCGACGAGGGGGGTGTTCACGTGGACCGCCCCCGCCGACCGGCCGCGCAAAGCGGCACTGTGCGAAGGGAAGAAGGGTGTTCAGATACCTCTGAACACGAACACGGGTTTCTACGCACCCGTGCGGATTTTGAGTGTCCGAGGCCCAACACTCAGGATGCGCCCACGGTGATTGCCTCTCGCGAGTTCACGTGTCTGACCTGAGCGATGGGCGCGAGCCCGCCCCCTGCATGGCCACTCCTCCAACCATCCGATTAGGCGTTGTTGATCCCCGAGTGGAGCGGGACAAGAGGCAATCAGGGGTTGCGTACCAACACCAGTTTCCAGTGCCCGCGTTGCCACGTTGATCCATCCGAGCAGGCGCATGTGAGCGCCTCGGGAGGACCAGCGGACGGCGGGAGGAGCGACAGCATGAGTGCCGTGCGCCGACGAGCGACGAGAGGCCTGCTCATCACCATCGGCATTTGCGTCCTTTTGGTGGCCCTGATCGCATGGGTCGTGGTTCTAGCGAGAGGCGCGCCGGAGCGCGCGGACCAATGGGACAAGCTCGGAGGTGCGGCCGGGCTGGTGATCGCGCCCTTCACGATCATCTCAGTGGTGTTCGGATTCTTCTTCGGCTGGCGGTCGCTATCGCCGGGCACCACGGATCGAGATAGTGCAGTGGCCGCGGACGACCTCGCCCGACAGGTCCGCAAGCAGTGGGTGGAAGAGACCCGCAAGCTGGGCTTGCGCAGCCATTCGCTAATGCTGGTGCCGCGGTCGGTCGAATACCCTTCGCGTGACGCCGTCGGCACACCACGATCACCGGCCGGCAGGCCCGTCGAGCACCCCGGCGACGCGGTGCCGACGAGGCTGGCGTCGCTGCTCAACGCGGCGGACCTCAGTCGCCTGCTCGTGCTCGGCAGTGCCGGCTCGGGGAAGACCATCCTCGCCGTCCAGCTTCTCCTCGAGCTTCTCGATGCCAGGCAGGCCGGAACGGGCGTGCCGGTGCTGCTCAACATCTCCTCGTGGGATCCGACGGCCGTCCATCTGCATGCCTGGATGCGCCGCGAACTGACGGCGCTCTACCCGGCCTTCCCGGGCGGCGCCAAAACCGTGCAGAATCTCATCGACGACGGGCTTATCGTTCCGTTCCTCGACGGGCTGGACGAGATGCCCGCGCAGACTCGCCCCAACGCCCTCACAGAACTGAGTGCGGTCATGGGCACCAGCTCCCCAGTCGTGCTCGTCAGCCGCAGCCGCGAGTTCGAGAAGGCGGTCCGCACCTCGGGCGCCACCATCGAGAACGTCGTGACGATTCGCATGAAACCCGTTCGGGCGCCCGACATCGCCGCCTACCTGCTTGCGGGTACGTTCGACAACGGCAAGCTGTGGGAGCCGGTGACCGCGCGCCTGGGCGGCGATCAGAGGAGCGTCATCGCCAAGGCCCTGTCCACCCCCTTGATGGCCTATCTGGCACGGGTCGTCTACCAGAGGCCTCCCCGGATGCCGGAGGAGCTCCTCCGCTTCCGCACAGCGAGCCAGATCGAGCAACACCTCCTAAAGGAGTACGCACCGTCGCTCTACAAACACCATGTCGGCATGCCGGACGCCGAGCTCCTGCCCGGGTCTCGCTGGCGTCGCTATGAGGCCGAGAAGGCCACGGCGTGGCTGGCCTATCTGGCGGCCGTGGTCGAGCACCAGCAGTCGCCGGACATCGCATGGTGGAAGATACCGATCTTGGCGCTCGGATCCGATCACCCGGTCCCTGGGGCGAAACGCAAATACGCGAACCTGTGCGGCTTGCTGGCCGGGCTCCCCGCAGGCGGGACCCTCGCCGCCACGTGGGTGGGACCACCATACGGCATCATCAAGGCCCTCTCGATATTCCCCCTCGGAACACTGTTCTACGGCGCAATCGCCGCGTTTGTTGGCCGCAAGCAGTTCGACGTCAGCAACGACCCGCAATACGTCCGGACGAAATGGTCGTCACTGCTGAAAGCCGTGGTCACCGGCGCCGCAGTGGTAGGCGCCGCGACGGCCCTCGGCGTGCAGCTCGGCAATCCCCACGTCACCGGGGCCGGCATCTTCGCAGGATCGATCGTCGTGCTGGCGCAACTGTGCACCACCGCGGGGGGATCCGAGGACTTCGTCACGCCGCTCAAGACGCTCCGACGCGACAGGATGATCGCCCTAACCCTGGCCGCCATCACCACCACGACGGCAGGCTACTTCCTCTTGCTGGTCGGCAGGCAGGACGAGGGCTATGCGTCCGTCGTGTTCGTCGCCTTGTTCAGCGTGGTGTGTGCCGGGTTCGTGACCGCATGGCCCCGGTTCCTGACCCTCCAAATCCTGTTGGCCATCCGCGGGGAGGGGCCCGTACTCCTTCTCCGTTTCCTGGAGGACGCAAGAGCCCGGGGGATCCTGCGCCACAACGGTGCTTCGTACCAGTTCCGGCACGCCAGCCTGCAGAAGTTGCTGGCGGTCTCCCGCAAGCCACGCTGACTCCGCGCGGTGTAGGTCGCCACGGCGATACAGCCCGGACTCAAGCGAACGCCTATCGCGGCTGCTGATCTTCCCCAAGCGTCCTTGCTGGGCCTTGTTCGAACTGCCCGTCCGCCAATCTACGCCGGTGGCGGGTAGGTAGAGGCGATGGTCTGCGGTCCTACCTATTACCGTGGCTACCCAGCCGCTCTCGGGGCCGGAGGCGACCCGACGCTGATCGCCGGGTGGATCTCGGAGGCTTCGGCGGTCAAGAAGAACGCTCAGGCGCGACTCGGCATGACCGATTCACCGCCGCAGCGGACGACCGCCGACCAGCTCGACACCATCCCGGAGGCGTTCAACGACCAGCTCAAATTTCTCCGAGGCGCCGACCCGCGGGACAAGGCAGAGTTGTAAAGCCGCATCGGCCTGCGGATGACCTACCGATCAGGCCAGGAAACAATAATCGCCGAGGTCGTAACCTCGGCGACTCGTGTCTGTGATTGGTGCCCGAGAGGAAGTAGCACCCCACAATTCACATCCGCCCGTATAAGCTTATTAATACGTTTATACTACCAGTTCATGCACCGTTTCACGCCTCGGCGTCTACTACTGAAAGTTACATGCGATCCGGCGTCGGCGCATTCTTCTTCAGGCTCTCGGTGCGGCGCGACGTCGGCGGGCCTCGTCCCGCAGTCGTCGTAGCGACACCCGCGATCCGTCCGGCATGATCACGTGCCAGAATGGCATTCCTTCGGTCTTCTTACCCACTACCGCGCGGGCCGCGTCATCGGGTTTGCGAAAGACGTCACCAGTGTGGAGCCTGAGTTGGCCGTCCGGCTGAATCTCAGCCGTCGTATCGTCGCCGTCGACGCAGCCTACGATTGCGGTTCCTGGCACCAACACTCCTTTACGGATCATCATTTGAATATCGGTGGGCCTGGTGCGTCGGCCCACCTGAAGCGGGATCTGGGGCGGCGACTGGACGGCAGCTGGCGCAGGTGTGCCTTCGTCTGCGTCGATAGGTGCGGACGGAAAGCCCAGGCGTTCTCGCTTCCAAATCGCCACGCAGAGCCGACGGTAAAGCTCGCCACGTGCGATGACTGCGGCTTGCAAGTCGGTCGTGCTTGCGAGCGGACGAAGGTGCTCCTTGACGTCGTGCCGCTCCATAAACATGCGAATGGGCTTGACGTTCAGGTGGTAGTCGGAGTGCAGGCACCGCAATACCAGGTTTTCGCTGCGATAAACTCGGATCTTTTCTGAGAGCACCTTATCCTGCAGGCTCATATTGACGGTTCCTTTGAGAAGGCCGAGCACGCCAATGCGGTTTCGCAATAACCGAAAGTCGACAGGATTAGGTATCTCCGGGTGCCGTTCGTGTTTGTCCGCGAAAAGGTGCTCGATGTGCCAGGCCCGCTCCGGTTGAAGATATTCCTCGGTAAGGTCAGGCTCGTTCCATCCTGTTTGCGCGAACGCTGTGATCCTGGCGAGCAGGTAGCGTACTCGGGCGGTGTTGGTGCCTCGCAGTTGATAGGTCAGAATGCCACTGAACTCATCGTCTTCGGAAAGCTGAGTGGCGAGAAACTCTCGAACGTCGTCAGGGGTTTTGCAGTCACGCAATCCAGGCACCAAGGCGGGAACGAGCTTTTCGAGGTCGGCCGGCTGCGCCGGTTCATCCCTGACGATCTGCACGACGAACCAGCGATCGATGAAGTTCGCCACCACTGCGGCCTTCTCCTTGGCGATCACTGGGATGTCGCCGTGGTCGACCGCAGCAAGCACGAAGATCATCTGGTTGGTCAGCCCGTTGATCTCGTTGTAGTAGAGTGCCTGCAGGTCGTGGTAGGAATCGAGCTTTCGGGACGCGCTGAGGTAGGTCCGGTAGAGGTTCGCCAGGTCGATCAGTTGGTCGACGAATTCGAAGTATTCGTTTGCCTCTGAGAGGTGCAACACTTCGGCAGCATGCTGGCGAACCCACAGGTGGAGCTCGTTATTGATGCCTTCGACATCGCCGCTTCGGAGGATCCGTGCATGTTTAGCGATGAGAGCTGCTTTGAGGAAGCGGTTGGGTGCGCCGTCCTCATCGCGTGAGACGGTCAGCTCGGAGAGCATCTTCCGCCAGCGTACATTGAGATCTTCTTCGCCCTCGCGAACGCGCGACAACAAAAAGCTCTTGAGTAGATCCACTGGTGTGAGGCGGGTGCCGCGGTCGTTCATCGACTCAAAGATGCGGAAACTGCTGTCTCGGTCGGGGGCACGTATGCCCACCAGCGTCACCCTGGACAGAAGCCATTCGACGAAGGTCGTCAAATCCGCCGCGTCCAGCCGGCTGTCGAGAAGTTCGCGAAGCTCGTCGCTGCGGGCGGCGAGGTTGCGGAGCGATATGGAGTCTCCCGCGTCGGGCTGGAAGTCGTTGCCGTCGTACCAGCGTTGCAGCGCGGGGCGGCGTTCTGCAATGTCGATCCGGAACCGCCATCCGCCTTCGCGGCCGGCAAACCGAATCACTCGGTTGAGTTTGTCTACGGCGTCGTGTTTCCGAGCGCGCGCGCCTGGTTGCGTAGGTGAATGAAGACCAGGTGTAGGACGGTGAAGCGTTGCTGCCCGTCGACCAGGAAGCGCACTCCACGTCGCACGTCGTGGAAGACGAACGGCCCGAGGAAGTACTGCGCGGCGCGGCTAATGCTTCGTCGTGTGCGGGGGTCCTTCTTGGCTTGGCCGAACTGAGTGACGAGATCGTCGACCAGGGTTCGGACGTCTTCTGCGGACCAGGCAAACTCGCGCTGGTAGTAGTCGATGTCGTAGGACCATCGCTCGAACAGATCCTGGAGTGTGAACGCTTCGCCCTCGATGTCCTTGTCGCTCATCCAGACAGCTCCATTCCCCGCGCCAGCCATGTACGCGGCGCGATGGGCGGACGTACTGACTGTTGCCTACCACGTTGGCGCGCGGATTGCGACGGGCTGCGGCCGTAGCGACCACGTCCTGCTGAGCGGAGTGCCGCGCGGTGGGCGCTCGGACACGATCGAGGCTCTTGGTCGCGTGCTGAGCCTCGAGGTGTTTCGGCGCGGGGTGATTCCGTCCGACCTGTGGCAGGACCTAGCGGATGACTGTGGGAGCTCGACGCCCTCGGCCCACGCCGCGGTCGTCGGGTCGGCGAGGCCACGGCGCGCTCCGGAACCAGGACCGCAGGGATCCCCAAGGGCCCGCGGTGCTCTTGTCAGTGCGCAATGCGTGGGCGGATGAGCAGTGTCGGAGTGGGACTTGAACTACCACGGCAGCGACCTGCGCGCTCGCCCGGAAACTGGCCGACATCCCACGAAGAAAACGCAGGTCATGCCTTGATCATTTGTGTCCGAGGGCGAACACAGGCGGTACGCACACCATGATCGCTTCCGCGGAGCTGGACATGTCGAGATAGACCCGTGGGTTGCCCCGCGTCGACTCATGCGACGGACTAATTTGAGCGCCGCCCCGCCGCAAACGTGCCATGACTAGGTAACGGATAGCAACGTATTGATTGCGCCGAGTCTTCGCCGGGAAGATGGTCGCATGTCGGAATCAGACGTCACCGCATCCCGTCTACTCCTGGCCGAGTACGAACGCCTGAAGGAGGAGCAGAAGGTCAGGATCGGCTTCCGGGACAGTTTGATTTACGCGTCGCTGGCCTCGATGGCCGCCGTGATCACCGCGGCTCTGACCTCGAGGGGACACGCCAACCTGCTTCTCCTGCTCCCACCGGTCACTACTCTGCTCGGCTGGACCTACCTGACCAACGACGAAAAGGTGTCCGCCATCGGCCGGTACATCAGAGAAGATCTCGGCCGGCGACTGGCCGCCGAGGTTGAGGCCGAGGTCTTCGGCTGGGAGGCCGCCCATCGCAGCGACCCTCACCGCCGCAGCCGCAAGATGCTCCAACTCATTGTGGATCTTGGTGGATTCTGCGCCCCGGCGCTGGTGGCGATTGTCATCTTCTGGATCAACGGACCGTTGCGCTCGCCGTTCGTGGTGGTCTCGATCGCGGAGGCGGTATTCGTCTGCGGGCTGGCCGTTTCGATCGTCCGATACGCCGATCTGGATGCCGACCCGGCGGGAACATGACTGTGCCGATCGATGCCCTCATCATCACCGCCCTCGACCTGGAGGGGGACGCCGTCCGGTACGCCGGTCAGACCCTGGACGGTCCTAACCTGGGCGTCGCGCTTTGGCAACCACGCAATGAGTTCAACACCATGCCGTACTCGATCGGCGAGTATCGCTTGGCGGGCGGCTCGTCGCTCACCTTCGCCCTGGCTGTCCTCACCACAATGGGGGGCAACGAGGCCAGCGCCGTTGCGGCGACGCTGGCCGAGCGACTTGAGCCGCGCTGCCTGGCCATGGCTGGCGTCTGTGCTGGTCATCCGCAGCGGGTCTCGTTCGGCGACGTCGTCGTGGCCAGCCACGTCTTCCAGTACGACGAGGGCAAGCGATACCCCAATAGCTTCCAGGCCGACCACCGACAAACCCCGTTGTTGCGGTCCTGGGAGCAATATGCCAAGCGGCTCGATCCGACCAAACTGCCGAGCTTTGCACCGCCTACCGATGAGCTGATCCATGCGTGGATCCTTGAGCGGCTCGTCCTAGGCATCGACCCGTTCTTGCACGACTCCCGATCGTCCTACGTGCCGACGGACACCTGGCGCCACCACACCACGGACCTAGAGCTCGCTGGTCACCTGCAGCGGACAGGTCAACTCCTGGAAATGACCGACGACGGACGAGCATGGCTAGAGGAATTCCGCTACCAGACGGCGGAAGGCCCGAAGACGCTGCCGTTCCGGGTAGTAGTCGGTCCGATGGCCAGCGGCAACGCGGTTGTTGAGGATAAAGCAGTGTGGGACCAGCTGGCCGACACTGGATCGCGATCGATTGTGGCACTGGAGATGGAGGCTGCCGCGATCGGCAACGCGGCCGCCAGCCGGGAGATGCCGATCTGGCTCGTGGCCAAGGGTGTGATGGACCATGCGAGCCCTCCCAAGTCCGACCGGTACAAACGATTCGCTGCGCGCGCATCGGCCGAGGTTTTGGTACGCTTGCTGTCCCAGCTCTTGCCGGTCGCGCGGCAGAGCGCGGACCCCACACCACGGCCGCCGAAAACGGTGGTCTCAAGGCCACCGGCTCTCGCCGCGACCGAGTTCCAGGATCGTCAGCCGCTCGTCGAGCGGATTGAGGGCCGGCTCGCCGTCACGCCGGGACCTGTCGTGCTGGTGGGCAATGCCGGTGAGGGAAAGACGGCCGTCGCATCCCGACTGTTCGAGCGACTCGACCGTGGCGAGGCCGCGCTCAGTGTGGACGCGTACTCCTATCTTTCCACCTATGGGGACTCGCTGATCAACGCCCCGACGATCATCGGGACGCTGGTGGCGACTCATCCCGACGAGGCGAAGCAGGCAGAGCTCGACGCTCTGACGTATGAGCCGGAGACGAGTTGGCTGGAACGTCTCGACGCCGTCCGGGCGGCGCTCGGAACGACTCGTGTGCTGGTCGTTGTCGACCACGTGGAAGAACTGCTCGATGCGGACGGCCGGCTTCTCGACGCCGGACTGCGCGACGTCTTCGACGACCTGGCAGAGCGCGACGATCACAGCATTCGCTTCCTGCTCATCACTGGGCGGCCGATCACCGGCGGGGGCTGGGGCCGCCCCGAGGACACATTCGATCTGGCCGGCGGTCTGCCGGGTCCTGAGGCGGCCGAGGTCTTCCGGCGACTTGTCCACTCGACACCGCCGTTGCGCAACCTCGATGCGAGTGATGTCGCGGAGTTAGGCATCATCAGTCACGGACATCCGCGCGTGCTCGAACTCGTTGCGGCGCTGCTGCTCGATGCGGCCGAACCGGCTGCGCTGGGCCGGTTGCTTGCCGCATTGCCCCGGACTGACTCCGAAAACCTTATTAGAAAGCTGATCGACGTTCTGTTCGCCACCCTGTCGCCGGCCGAAGGGCGCACCCTGCAAGTGCTGGCTGTCCTTCGGCGCCCGGTGCGGCCCGAGGTTGTCAATCACGTGCTTCGCCGATACGGCGGGGAGGTCGACAGCCGGGATGTGCTCGTCGGACTACATGCTCGGCGTGTCGTCCGCCGTGATGGCGAGCGCTTCTATGTTCCGCCGCGTCCCGACGGAGAGCACATTCTGCAGTCGTTCCCCGCAGGTGTCTCGCCGCGTGCCTTCGCTGCAGTTGGCGCCGACTACTTCCGGAACGCTCGGCGGCACGACGTCCACACCGTCGTCGACCTGGATGCCCATTTCGCCGAGATCGATCTGCGAATCTCCGCCGCGCAGCACGACGACGCCCTGGACATCATGGAGGAGATTGACGAGGCATACCTGCGCCGCTGGGGTCAGAGCGATGTCCTGAGTCAGTGGCGGCTGAAGCTCATCGACGATCTCGACGGACACGATCTGGTGCACAACCTGTCCACGTTAGCCGACGCGAAGACTCAGCAGAGCCAATATGAGGAGGCGCGGAAGCTGCTGGACCGAGCGATCGAATACAACGCGCATCACGGTTATGTCGACAACGGGCCGTTCTTGATGAATCAGCTGGCCGGAACCGCGTACCGGGCGGGACGCCTCGACCAGGCCGCCGAGAGTTACGAGGAGGCGTGGCGGCTGGCACGGGAGGCCGACGATCCGCTCCGGGCCGCAACGGCCCATAACGGCCTCGGGCTGTGCCGGGCGGAGAAAGGGACGCTGCGGGGGGCGATCGACGAATTCGATCTCGCACTTCGGGATCTGCAGGACGTCACCGACGACGATGAACAGCGCGACGCGTTGAGCTGCCGAATTCATCTCAACCTTGGTGCCGTGTTCGAGGACTTGGGGGAGCCACAGCCCATGTTCAAAGAAATCGGCGTCGCAAAGCGTTTAGCCGAAACTATTGGGAGCAATCTCGTGCTCCGAGCCGAATGCCGGATCGCCGAAGCCTATGCACACCTGGTCACGGGCGACAACGTAGGTGCGTATCGGCTCGCGCGTGAGGCAGCCGAGATCGGCGGGCGCAACGAACACAACGTGTCGTCCCGGCGCGCGCGGACGATCGTGGCGCAGGTTCACCTCAGGAATGAGCAATTTGAGGAAGCCTTGGCAGCAGCCACCGCCGCGGCCCGCCTCGACCGCAGTCGGCATGCACCCTTAGCTCATGTCCTACAGGGCATAGCCGCGCTTCGGCTCAACCGGCCCGGCCCGGCCAAGGAAGCGTTTCTCCTTGCCGAGCGGCAGGCTCGCGATCTACGCGTCGACGACAGCTCCTATCTGACATGCGACATTCACGGACTTGCCATCACCGGCCTTTACCTCCGCAGGGTTGCAACAACGCTGGGAGAAGCCGAAAGGGCGTTTCGGCGCGCACGCATCATTGCTGACGATCCCGGCGTCGTCGCCCGCACGAGAAGCCTGCTCGAGGTACTGCTTCAGGGCCGGTCTCCGGCCGACTACGCGGGTCTCTGGCAGGCGGCCACCGTCCGGGAGCGAAAGCCTAGACGGCAGCGCGGCTGATCAGCGGCCGAACAGCCAGGCGAGGAGACCCCTTCGCTTGCGCGATCGGGTCCGGACCCTCCGGAGCTTGATCGTCACCCTCTTCCGCCGTTTGCGGGGCTTACGTGGAACGGGCTGGTCACCCGGGCTGAAGCGGTAGAACACCATCGAGCACCGCCTTTGGCCTGAACGGGGTCGTCTTCATTGGGACTCCACCCGACGCTAAGCAGTGCGATTCGCGCCGGTCCACGACCGATCGCCGCTCACACGCGTCAATTTCTTGGCGGACACCTGTCTGCCACCCGGCCGTGATTGTGGAAATCGAAGCGGACGTTCGACAGGATCGATCCACTACCAGACCAAATCGGAGGCGCTCATCGATGCCATTCCGCGTCGCTGTCAAAGATCCGCTGCCTGTGTTCCGGCGGGGCGTGGTTGCCGTCCTGTCTCACGCCGGATTCGACACGGATGAGCCACGCGATCTCATGGCGTGGGTGGACGATCAGCCACGCGGCACCGTCGCGCTGGTCGTGCTTACGGTTCTCGATACGGACGACTGGGATCTGCTCAAGGAGCTCAGCCATGCTCGCGACCGGATGTTCGTCGTCGCGGTGCTTGAAGAGGTCAGCGCCGACGCATACGTCCGGGCTCTGACCGCCGGTGCCGTATCGGCGATGCCCCGCAACGCCACCGCGGCCATCGTCCTGGACACTTTCCACGCCGCGATCCGTGGGACGAGCCTGGTGCCCCTCGACGTCATTCGATCGCTGCTACCTCCGTCCCCAGCCGTTCCGCCGCCGGACGGCAATCCGTCCGAGGGCAAGCCGTATGGGCTGTCCGAGACCGAGCGACGTTGGCTCCGAGAACTCAGTACCGGGCTCACGGTCGGCCGGCTCGCCGAACAAGAGCACTACTCCGAGCGGGTAATGTTCCGGTTGTTGCGCGAGCTCTACAACCGCCTCGGCGCGCGCACCCGCACCGAGGCGCTCATGCACGCACAGGAGCGAGGGCTGTTGTAGTGGCGGCTGCCGTGGTGGGGCGCCTACAGGATTCACACAGGTCGACAGTGGTGCGTTCAGTCTACGTATCTGTACACGTCGATGGGTGCCGCCTGTGCCCATAGACACGACAATGGTGGTGTTCGTCGACTTGAACACCACTGACCATGTCAGCCTCGGAAGCCCAACTGGTTCAAGGAGGTCGCCATTGGGTGGAGATGCCTTGCGCGGCGACCCACGGCAGTCGACGGCCGATGCGGGTCCAGAGGTGGTCATAGCGACGTGAGGTGAGTGGCTTTCCGTCGCGGTAGCGCAGGAACGCATCGTCGGGTGACCGGGCGCCGCGCAGGTCGGCGTGGTTGACCAGGTGGGTGGCGAAGTCCCGGGTGATGGGCCGCGCCGGCCTCTACACCGCGCCGGTCACCGCCGCCGCGCTCGCCCGCGACGAAGCCGGGCTGGTCACCGTCACCGGCGACCGCGGGGGGACGCTGGTGATCGGACGGCCCGTCGCCGCGCCACGAGGTGAGCCTGGGGTCGCGGGTCCTGGCCATCGCGCCGGTGGCGCCCGCCCGGGTGATCGTCTGGTGCCGTCGCGGAGCGCTGGTCATTTCGTGGCGTCATGCGGCCTCGGTAGAAACGGAAGGGTTACGGGCGGCTCAGGGGTGGGAGCTAAGCGCATCACCCAACACCTTCGTGGCTCTGCGGCGAACGGAATTCGCCGGGTGGTCGAGGATGGAGAGGAGGCGGTACGGCAACAAGGAGTTCTTGATCGCCGGCGAGGGTGTTTGCTCCAGCTCGTTCAACAGGGTCCGGGCGACCAACGTTCCGTCCTGCTTCACGATCTCGTGTAGTTCGTCCAGGATCAACGACTGCCATTGGCTTGGATACTGAGCCAGTTGGACCAACGCGGCCGCCGCCGTCGCGCGAACTGGTGCGTTCTCGTCCCGGGTGAACGGCAACACCAGTGGCAGCAGACCCTCGGTGTGTCGGCGCCGTGCCAGCATAGCCACCGTGCGGGCGCCTTCGCGGCGGGAGGAAGCATCCGGCTCACCCAGTAGCCGAGCGGTGAACGTGTACGTGTCCGCCTCACTGATCAGGCCGTGCACCGAGGCAAACCGTAGTGCGGCGGGAAAGACCACCATATCGGCGTGGAATCCGAAGAACGCCGTGTTCAGAATTCTTTGCCTAATGCCTTTGGCGAAGGCGTCAGCGACCTTCTCGGGCAACGCTATGTCGGCACCGGACAGCCGGTCGAAGGCCAAGGCCGTGTCGTCGGCGCTGACCGCAGGATCAAGCAGGAACTCAGTGAGTTCCTGCCAGAGCGAGGTGTCGTCAGAAGCGATCAACACTGCTGCTGCGACAGCGGCAACGTCGACTCCACCGAATGAATGCTGACCGTCGGCAGCCTCGGCCCGGATCCGACCCAGCTCCTGGATGAGGGGAGCCAAAGCCTTCTCCGAGACCTCGGGCCTCCGCTTCTGTACGAGTGCCGCGTTGAGATCGTCCACCAGAAGTTCGATGGGAGAATCGTGGGAGGAGCGGGGGGCTCGCTGTCCGCAACGAAGCGCGACAAGTTCCATGGTGCCGGGAAGCCGATCGGCAAGAAGAGAGAGCGCTTCTTCTTCCCACCGCTGGCGGGTTTCTGCGTCAATCGATGTCCAGTCGAGCAGGGCGACGGCTCGCCGCAATTCTTCGTCGAAGGTCTGGTCGTCCTCCGGGGCGTTGACTGCCTCCGCAAGCAGCATCTCGGCGGCAGCAGTGGTTTGCTGACAAACGTTGCCCAAGGCGGCGGCTGCCGCCCAGGCCACTGAACGGCGCAGTACCGGCAGCTGCCATTTGCCCGGCAGGTCTTGTGGCCCGCCAGCGGCCAGGGCTGCCATCGTCGCATCGAATCCGCGTCGCGAGTCCTCCGAGCTCAGCACGTCCGCTGCTGCCCGCAGAACCTGAAGCTCGACGACACGCAGGAGATGGGGGGCAGTGCGTGAGTGCAGGATCTGCTGGGCGTCACGGGCGAGCGCAGCCAGTGGGCCGGCATCGACCAGCGTTCGAAGCGCAATCGTAAGCTCGTCCTTCGCGGTGCTGTGGCGGAGAAGGCGCAAGGCGTCCGCCACGTCGGCCTCGTCACGCTCTCTCTGCACCAGTCGTAGCAAAGCCAGCTCGCGGCGGGCCGCATAGACGTTGCCATGCCCGGACAGCTCTAGGGACAGGGCGCTGGCGAAGAGGTCGGCGGTTCTGCTTCCACCGAGGACCCGGCCGCGCTGCCCGAAGTCGTCCTTGTACATCTGCCGGACGAAGGACGCGTACTCGGAGGCCCGCATGGAGATCGACCGCCGGACGATCTCCGCCTGGAGACGCGAGCCTGTCTCACGCAGCTCGACGAGGGCCTCGCCGTCTGGGCCGGCGATGTCGTCGATGGAGATCAGGCTTCCGGAGGCCGCGCGCAGGTTCTCTTTGGCCGTCTCGATGATCTCCCTGTAGCCCTTGGTGCTGTTCGGCCCGGGAGCGAATGGGGTGCATCGATCAGGATCCACCCGGTCGGTTGCCTCAGCCGCAGACCGCAACGTGGGAAGGTGCGGCAGGCCCGCGTCCCGTAGGCGCAGGGCCTTCTGTTGCAGCAGGGCTCCTCGGACCAGCTCCGAATCGGCTGACACCTTGTCAAGGCCGTCTATCACGTAGTCGATGGTGGCGAAGCAGGTCTCGTAGTCGTCGAGCTCCGCGGCCGCGCTACAGAGGACGAGGGTGTAGGCGCCGGTCCGGGCGAGGTCGTCGCTCGGCTCTCGGATCAGCGAGGCGAGCTTCGGTACGGCATCGCGGACGGTGTCATTGCGCATCGTCTGCTGCAACAGGCGCAGCGAGTAGCTGGACTTGCCCGAGCCGGTTCCCAGGATCAAGTTGGCGAGCCGAATCGGCTCCTGAGAATCGGCCGGGGCATCGTCGGGCACGTAAGGATGGGAGGCGATGTCGCGCGGGGCCAGGACGGCCGCGATCCAGGAAAGGTTCATCAGTAGCCACCTACATCAGGGTCGCGCGGGTCTTGGGTTCGCGTCCGCAGGCTCCGGCGAGTCCGGCGGCCGACCAATTGCTCTACAAGCTTGGAGATCAGCTGGCGCATCTCTTCATGGTCTTCCACGCCTTGTAGATAGAAATGGGGTGGGGTCCCCGACCCGAGCCTTTTATCGATCACCCTCATAGCATCCTCTCGTTCGCCGACCGGTCCGATGAGGATGATCGTCGCTCTGGCGGATGTACCCGACGCACATGCCTTGACAGCTCGGTCGATGGCGCCGCTCGCACAGCCCACATCGAGGAGCAGGTCCGCCCGATGCGCGACGAAGTGGAAGTCGGCCCGGCCGTGCAGCCCGTCTTCGACCTCAATGGTTCCGCTGCCCAGCCCTTCGAGGATGTCGTCATAGACCTCACGCAGATTGGTCTCGCGGGGACCGGACTCAAAGCGAGTGATCACGACGTACGGACTTGTCCGTCCCGGGCCGAACTCCTCGGCGAGGTCGGCGCGATCCGCCTCGCGAAGTGCCGATGGGAGGTCGCCGAGGCGATTTCTGTCCTCCAGCCAGTCCCAAATCCTCCGCGGCTCCTCACCCCGCGCGAACGTCCGTCGAGTGTCCAGAGGAATCGACAAAACGTCCGCTACATCGGACCAGTCATCGCCAAGGCGACTGAGAAACGCGCGTTTTGCGGCATGTTCCTGCCGGGTGTTCGAGAAGCTCAAATTCGGCTCGGCCAGGTGCAGCGACTTGTGGGCCCGATGACCCTGAGCTCGCCCGTCAGTACGGCCGCGAGGATCCCTCGAGGCGTCACTCATCCTCCCGCTCGGCGTTGAGACGGTGTCGACCCACCGAAGCGGCTAAGGCCGTAACCACTATAACGGAACGTAACGGCCATATCGGTGACGACCCCCTGCAGGGTCGACTACGCGCGGTGCTCCCGGGCCGGCTAACAGGGCGTCCCGGTTGCGGTCTGCGGCAGCACGCCGCCGCGGTCGGCTCGGGGAGATCGGACTAGCGAGGTCGTGGGCGAGGTTGTGGCTCAGCTGTCAGCTGTCAGCCGACAGTTGACCGGCGTCCCGGAGCCGGTCGCCCAGGTCGGCCCGGCCGACCAGGTCGAGAGCAGCCGGCAGTTCGGCGAGCCGGCCGCGGGCCTCCAGCCATTCCCACACCCCTCGGGGTTCTTGGCCCGGGGCGAAGCGGGCCCGTTGGAAGACCGGTACGCCGACCAGGTCGGCCAGATCTTGCCAGTCGAAATGGAGCTGCTGGAGCACCTCGACCTTCACCGCGCCGGGGATCGCTCCGGCCGCCGCCCCCTCCCGGGTATGCCGGGGTGATCGCGGACGCGGGTCGATCAAACTCCGGAGCAGGGCGTACAGAACCTCGGCCGAGGCACGGGCGGCGAACTCCTTGAACCGGTCGTCCTTGTCGAGGTTCGCGTTGTCCATCACGCCCTTGGCGACCAGCCAATGCGGGACCGCCCGCTGGTGGGCCACCGTCGCGATGGTCGCGGCCTCCATTTCCAGAGCCAAAACCTTCCGTACGCCCATGCGCTTGAGTCTGGTCCAGATCTCCGGATCCTCGATCACCGCACTTCCGCTGGCCATCGGCCCGGGCCGGACAGCGAACGGCAGCTGGTCGGGACCATCTACGTCGTTCGCGAGGTACTTGACGATCTGAGCCGAGCCGGCCGGGGTCAGCGCCCAGGCACTGTCCTGCCAGGCGATCAGACCGTCGCTCTCCAGCCGGCTCAGCCGGATCGACCACGTGTTCTTCGGGAAATACCGGGACCGGGCCGGATGGGTACGGGGATCCTGGTGCATGTGGAGACGCTCCAGCAACCAGGTGGCGGCCTCGTGCTCGTCGGCGACTCCGTAGCTCGGCATCGTGGTGACATCGAAGTTCTGGATGGCCCGCAGCCACTGATCATTCAATGGGTACTGCTGGTGCGATCCCTCGAACGTGGAGCCTGAGAGTTTCCCCTCGTCCCACTCGTACGCCGGGGACGCCACGACCACGTCGCCGTGGGCGGTGTCGTCGGGATTGCCCGCGCACACGCCGGACATGGCCAGGCAGGTCGGCTGCAGCTGGTCGGTCAGCGTGGTCACCAGCGGAGCGGCCAGGCGCCCGCCCATGTCGGTGGGCCGGGCGAGTGCCACCGTCAGGCGGCCGCCGTCCGGTCTGCCGTATTCGCCGATCAGGTGCGGTGTCGCGCTGTCCTTGCCGTGCTCCTGCCAGTTGCCGGCGCCGACCCCGGTGACAGCCGCGCGGGCGGCATCGTGCTCCTCCTGCAGAGCGGTGATGATCAGGACGTCCACGGTGCTCACAGGTCCTCCGGGTCCGGTGCTCAGCTCGAAGTTCTCAGGTTTCTGACTGCGGGCGACCTTGCGTCCCCACTTCCCGGCGACCGGGGGCAATCGTCAGCTTGGCGCTCAGTGCCCCGCGTAACCCGGTGGCGCCGGCCGGGATGTCGAGGACGACCTGCATCACCCGGCTGCGGGCGCGCAGGCCGGCCGCCGGCTCGCCGGCGAGCAGGTCCCAAGCGACCTCGGTCCGGCCGATCCCGCGGATGTCCAGGTGGACCTGCTCGTCTCCGTGCGGCGCGATGGGCGTGATGTCGAGGGCGGCCACATCGTCCTCGAAGCTGATTCCGATCGTCGCCGACTCGTACCGCCGGCCGGCCCGCGGTGGTTCCAGGTCGAACGGGAAGTGCAGCAGGACGTACTTTCGCTGGCCGTGGTCGGGGCGCCGGGCCAGCAGCGGGTCGAGCTCGTCCGGGTGGACCGGATAGATCATCGGGCGGCCGAAGCTCACCCGGCCCCCCTTCACCAGACGTTCGTCGCCACCGAGGATTGCTTCCGTGGTGAAGAGATCGAGCACCAACACGGCATCGGTCACCGCGCCACTTTAGCGAATTCGGCCTGGTGGCAGGCGAGACTACACCGGACCGGCGTTCCACCCTGGCGATGCGCTCGAGCAACATCAGAGCGTACCGATCGCGGCCAGCACCGCCCATGAGAAGAGCGGCTCGTCCACGGTGCCGTCTTCCGTCAGCAACTTGCGCGTGGCCAGGTGCAACGCTTCCGGTAGCGTGGCGCCAGCCATACCGGTGAGGATGTCGTCCGCATATTGGGTGGCGGGCCACGAGTCGGCCAGCTCACCGAGCGTCGCCAGCACCTCGTCGGAGCCGGCGGCCAGCGCCAGCGTGGCGAGGCTGACCGGGTCGCTCGGTCGAGGTCCGGTGGTCGATGCCGCCTCGCAGACCAGCAATGCCAGCCGGCGGGGTGTGGACACCCCCAGCAGGTCGGCGGGAACCAGCCACTCGTTCCGGTCGAGCTCAAGGTAGTGGCCCAGGCCGGGGGCGGGGCGGCCATGGCCGACCACGATCATCATGTCGCTGCCGTCGCGCAGCCGCTTCCGGGCCGCGGCCGGTGTCGCCAACGGGCGCAGGGTGAGGCGGGCCGGGTCCACGCCGCTGAGGTCGTGCCCGCTGACCAGGGGGCTGCGCCAGACGTCAGCCGTCGCGACAACTGCCGATGTCTCCTTCTTGCGCTCGGCCAGCAGCCGCTGGACGGTCAGCGACGGGCATATCGCGTAGCGGACGCGCTCGCCGAGCACGGTGTCGTCGCTCAGTGGGAGTCCGCTCCACGGCACCATCCAGAAGTCGCCGACCGGAACGATGAGCAGGGCCGCCGCATCGTCGGCCCGCAGCGACCGCAGAAGTTCTGGAGGTAGGACCTTGGAGACCGGTTGCAGGTCACCGGTCCGCAGATGAATCCTGTCCGGACCGCCGAGCGTGGTGAGGACGTCGCGGGCGGTGTCACCCAGGGGGGACGAGCCGAGGCGTGGCCGGCCACCGGGCGCTCGCCACATCCAGCGGACCAGATCCGGCACGGCCGGGTCGATCAGCACCTCGAGCAGGTACGCGATCGCCGGTATCGCGGCCAGCAGGGGCTCGCCATCGCGTTCGGGTGGTAGATAGACCGCGGCCAGTTGGTCGTCGAGCGAGGTCTCGGCCCGCTCCGCCAGCCCGTGGCGGATCCCGAACGCGCCGAGCAGGCGGATTCGCTGCTCGCGGGTGCCCGGTTCGGCCGTACGTGCCCGGCGGCGCTGGACGAAGCGCTGGTCAGCCTGTGCCAGCAGACCCTGCAGCAGAGCGGCGTCCGAGGCCGGGATTGGGCCGCCGTTCCCGATGAGACCGGCCAGGCGCCGTCCCGCCAAACAGTCCGCCACGACCGCGAACGCCGCGGCGTCGTCGGCGTCCGTCGCGGCGGCGAGCGCCCGGGAATACGCCGGGCCGAACCGGTCGCGGTACTCCCGCTGGGACCGCTCGTCGTCGTGACCGGCGCGGAATTCCTCGATGGAGTAGACCGACTCCAGGCGGGTCCGGGCCACGTTGGAGGTCCCGCCGAGTTCGGCCTGGGCCTCGGCGATCTTGTCGAGCGCGTGCCAGACGCCGCCAAGGTCGTCGATCTCCCGGTACGCCGCAAGCGCCCGGCCGAACTCCTCGACCGCCTGTGACCAGGCGCCTCGGCCGCGGGACACCCGGGCGACGTCTTGCAGAGCGTGGGCTCGGGCACGGGGGAGTTGAGTGGCCTCGGCCTGGCGCAGGCCCTCCGCGTACCACCGCTCGGAGAGGTCGAACTCCTGCCGATCCAGGAACAGGTCGCCCAGGCCGCTGAGGGTGTTGGTCAGGCCGACCGGGTCGCCGATCGTGGTGTACCAGCCGTAGGCCTGTTCGAGTAGCGGTGCGGCCTCGTCGAGCCGGCCCACCCGGTGCAGCAACGCCCCGGCCCGGTGCGCCGCGTTGGCCTGGCCGATCAGCGAACCGACCTGCCCGAAGGCGGCGAACGCGGTCCGGGCCAGGGCGATGGCTCCGTCGAGGTCATCTGCCCGTTCGAGGCACTCGGCAAGGCCGAGGGCGGTGTTCGCGCCGTACAGGGGATCGCCCAGCTCTTCGGCCAGCGTTGCGGCCCGGCGGAACAACTCCGTGGCCCTGTTCCCGCTGGAGTAAGCCAGGGCGAGGTAGCCGAGGGCGACGCTCGCCCGCAACTCCCCGAACCGGTAACGATCGCTGCCGGCGATCGACACCGCCTCTTCGTACGCGGCGATCGCCTCGTCGAAGCGGTCGCGGGCCCGGGCAACGTCCCCGGCGCCGATCCGGGCGTGGACCAGCACCACACGGTGGCCGGTCGTCGGCTCGAGCTTGGCCAGCTGCGCGAACACCGCCGTGGCCCGTTCGAGCTCGCCGGACTGCACGGCCAGGTCGCCCTCGGTCTCGAGGTCCAGGATCCGCTGCCAAGCCGCGGTGGTGAGCTCGGGGGCCAGCGGGCCCGCCGGGGCCTGGGCATCGTGCAAGTGCCGGTAACGGCTGCGCAGGGCGATCGGGCCGGGCGTGTCGATCCCGGCCAGGGCGTGCCTGCGGCTGTCCGGGCCGACCGCGGTCCAGGCCTGGTAAAGGGGGAGTACGGCGGGATGATCCACGAAGGCTCCTCAGGTGGCTGGTCGGAAGCTGACGGACAGCGGGACCGGCCAGTGTGTCTCGCGAACCTGCCGGTTATCTACCCGGACGACGGGGGTCGTGGCCGCCATCCGGTCGTTGGTGTTTGGCAAGACGGTCGGCCCAGTGCCGCGGCGGCGGTCATGCTCCACGATGGTCGTCATGGACCGTGACCGCGGAGCCGTGAAGTACGAGTTCATCCAACGCCTCGCCGACGGCTGGTCCGACCTCGCAGATCTGACCGGGACGTCCGCGGCTGAGCGGGCGCGCTGGCGTCCCGGTTACGAGGCCGGCGAGATCTGGGACTGGCTCGAAGTCCGCCGCCGGCTCCGGGAACTGCCCGAGCTGTGCGTCAGGGCCGGTCGGCCGGACTTGGCGGCGATACTCACCGGCGCGCTGACCGGCGCCGGATCACGGCCGATGATGGTGCCGGCGGCCAATCGGGTTCGGATCGCCCGTTCTGGCCTGCACCAGCAGGTGCTTGACGCATTCCGCGGTGACGCGGGGTCCACCGTGGGGGTGACCGCCGGGGTCCGGGGCACCGGCGGCTTCGGCAAGACGACCTTGGCTGAGATGGTCACTGCCGATCCCCGGGTACGGGATACGTTTCCGGGTGGCATCCTCTGGGTCGAGGTCGGCAACGCGCCGGAGGGCCGGATCCCGATCAAGATCCACGAGCTGGTGCAGGAGCTGACCGGACCGGCCGCGGTCGCCGTGGACCCGCGCCGGGCCGGCGGGCAGCTGGCCGAGGCGCTCGGCGGCGAACGGACGCTGCTGGTGATCGACGACGTTTGGACGCCGGGGCAGCTCGCGCCGTTCCAGGTCGGGGCACCTTCCTGCGTACGGTTGGTCACCACCCGCAACGCGGCCAGCCTGCCACGCGGGTCCCGGTCGGTACCGGTCGAGGAGATGCAGCCGGACGAGGCACGTGACCTGCTGCTCTACGGTGTCGATCGGCCTGGTTCCGACGAGGTCGTGGCCCGGCTGTTGACCATGTCGGGCCGGTGGCCGCTGCTGCTCGGTCTGATCAACGGTGCGCTCGTCCGGCTCGTCGAGCAGGGCAACTCCACCGACGACTCGCTGGCCGAGGTCGAGACCCGGTTGCGCGCGGACGGACCGTCCAGCTTCGACGCCGACCGCCCGCAGAGCCGTAGGGACGCCGTCGACACGACACTCGCGGCCAGCCTGCACTTCCTGCGCCCGGACCATCGCGAACGCTACCTGGAGCTGGCGATCTTCCCTGAGACCGCGCCGGTGCCGTTGACCGCGCTGCGCCGCTGGTGGGGTTCGACCGGAGGGCTTGACGACGCCGCCGTACGCAAGCTGTGCCTGCTGCTCGCCGAGCAGTCGCTGATCCTGCGGTACCAGCTCAACCCGCCGCAGATCCACCTCCACGACGTGGTCGTGCAGTCGTTGCGCGGGCTGCTCGGCCCGCAGCGGCTCACCCGGATGCGCGGGCAGTGGCTCGACCTGCAACGACCCCTGACCCCGCAACAGCTCGACGACGACGAGGACTGAACCGTGAATCACGAGGTGCGTTTCCAGCTCGAACACGGGGCAGCCGAGCTGGCGCAAGCCGGCCGGACGGGGGAGTTGCGGGCGCTGCTGCTGAACCTGGACTGGCTGCGGCGCAAACTGGCCGAGTTCGGCCTCGCCGGGCTTGACGCGGACCTGGCCCTGCTCGACGACGACCCCGACGTACGTGGTGTCCGGGTGGCCCTACGGTCGTCAGCCCACGACCTCCAACCGCTACGGCCGGCCGCCGCACTCAAGGCGACCATCCTGTCACGGCTCCCCGCCGGCGGCCCTCGCGAAGCCGTCATGGCCGGCACGGCGCCGGAGAGCCTAGTGCCCCGGCTGGAATCACGCTGGGCCGCCGCGCCGGGCGGCACGCTGATAGCCCGAACCATCCCCGGCCAGGGCGAAGTCACGGCGCTGCTCAGCTTCCCGGACAGCCGACGGCTGCTGCGTTGCGACGAGCACGGGGTGGCGCAGATCTTCGATGTCGGGCTGGGCGAGCTGATCACCACGCTGCCCGGCAGCCGCCGAGCGATCATCTCCGCGTCGATCAGCCCGGACGGTCACACCGTGGCGCTCGGGAACGTCGCCTCCGAGCTGCACCTGTGGTCGCTCGATCCGGTCGAGGGCCTGCCGACGGGCGAGGTCCACGACGTCGTCAAGGGCGGTGCGGTCCGGTGCGCCTTCCTCCCGTCCGGGCAGCGGGTCGCCACGGCGACCGTGGACGGGACCATCCTGCTCTGGGACCTGCGCCTCGGCCTGATCGGCACCCTGGACGCGCCACCGGCGTACGGGCAACGCGACGTCGAGTCCCTGGTGGCCGATCCGGCCGGGCGCTGGCTGGCGGCGCAGTTCAACGGCGACGGCAACGGCGTACACGTTTGGGATCTGGCCTCCCGGCGGCTGATCCAAGCCCGCCGCGACATAGGCCTGCTCGCTGTCGGCGGCCAGGGCCGGCTGATCGTGGCGCACCGCGACGATGTCGTCGGCTGGGACCCGGTCAGCGGCCGGATCACCGAGGTGATCCGGCCTGACTGGCTGTCGCTCGGCGTGCTGGAACGGCTCCGGCGGCACGTGGGCCGGGGCGGACGTTCCACGTGGATCTCACACGCCCTGGCCGATCCCGGCGGCTCGTGGCTGGCCCGGGTCGAGCAGCTGGAGACGACCAGCGGCGACGCGGTGCAACGGGGTGCCACGCTCCGGATCCACCCTCGTCATGGCGGCACGGACCAGCAGTGCCATATACCCGGTGAGGTCGCCGCGACGATCTGCGGGCCCGCGGGTTCCTGGCTGGCGGTCGGTTCCGACCGCGGATACGCCGAGGGCGGGGTCTATCTGTGGATGCCCGGCGACCAGATCCGCCCGATCGGTGCGCACGCCGGCCCGGTGACCATCGGGACGGCCGGCAGCCGCGGTGACTGGCTCGCCACCGCGGACCGGCACGGCACGACCCGGTTGTGGCCGATCGGCTCCGGCGCTCCGGCGGCCCGCCCGGAGGCGTTCCGCCGTTCGACGGTGAGCTGCCGGGCACCGGCCGGGGCGAGCTGGTTCGCGGTCATCGACACCGACCGGACGGCGACGATTGCCGACGCCACCAGTGGGGCCGTCCGCTACGAATTGAACAGCCGCGAGCGGATCACCTTCATCAACGGCTACGTCTTCACCTGCGTGGTCTCTCCGGACGGCCGGTGGCTGGCCACCGCGGACGACGACGGCACCGTGTACTTCTGGAACCCGGCCACCGGTGCGCGCGTGGCCACCGGCCAGGGTCACTCGGACCAGGTGATCGCCTCCGCCGCCACACCGGGCTGGCTCGCCACCGTTGAACACGGCGGCACCGTCCTGGTGTGGTCGCCGACGACCGGCCGGGCCGGTGCCAAGTTCGAGCTCGGGCCGGGGCAACACCGGTTCTGCCGGGCGGACGCCGGGGCTGGCTGGCTGGCCGTGGGCGGAGCCGACACCGGCCTGCACATCCTCTTCCCGTACGCCCCGGCCGAACGCCGCCGGGTGACGTTGCCCGCCGCGCTGACCGCTCTGGACGTACGCGACGGCCAGCTTCTCGCCGGGGACGCGTCCGGCGCCGTCCATCTGATCGACCCGGCAACCGGGCAGTCGGTCCTGATCCACCGGATGCCCGCCCCGGTCACCCAGCTGATCGTCAGCGCGGCGTGGACCGGATACGTCGCCCGGCCCGACGATGGCGACCAGGCGCAGATCCACATCGCCGGGGCGGGGCCGCTCATCGTCATCGACCGCAACGTTGAGCCGATCAGCGCCGCTGCGGCGAGCCCTGGCGGCCGCTACCTGGCCACCGTCAGCGACCGCCGCACGTTGCGGATCTGGAATCCGCAGATTGGGAAGGCGGTCGCCGGGCTGCGGCTCGACGGCGCTCTGGCGGATGTGGCCTGGCTCGCACCGGACGGCCCGGTAGTGGCGGTAGGAAACCGGGGTGTCGAGCTGCTGCGGCTGGTGCTCTAACGGTCGCCGTGGCCGCAGATGAGGGGAGCGGAGGACCAGCAACTACCTGCTGCGTATGAGGAACGGCGTTCCCGCAGGTGCCGAGATCTTCTGGATGCCGGAGCAAGCCGCGACCAGGAAGTCGCAGCTGTCTCGAGTGACGTCATAGTCTTCGTCCGGCTCGAGAAAGTGGTTGGCCAGGCCGCTGGAGGCTAAACAGACACTTCGACACACACGCTGTTGCGGCTCACCCGGCGTCGTCCTGGTCATCCTCGTCGAACAACTCGACAAGGTCGGGGCGACCAATGGCTCGCAGCGCGTCGCGGAGTTCGGCCAGTCGGCCGCGGGCCTCCAGCCATTCCCAGATCGGTCGCGCCTCGCCGCCCATAGCGAACCTGGCCTGGCTGTAGACAGGAATACCGAGTAAATCGGCGATATCGCGCCAGTCGTCGCCGAGCCGCTGGGAGAACGCCACCTTGACCCGACCGCTGAACGTCTCTCGGGTGGGCCGGTGCGGCGACATCTCCACCGGCGGCTCCGGCGGGATGGTGGCCACCGCTGCGGACTGGCCTTGCGGCACCTCATCGAGCAACGGGTGCAACGCCAACGCCGCCACTTCGAGGTGCCACAGGCGGTCGTCGATGGACTGGTCGGCACGGGCGACCGTGCGCATCGCCGCCGCGGCGAGCACCAGGCGTTGTTGCTGAGCCCAGTCCCATACCACCAAACGGCGGGTGCTCGCCCACATCGCAGCCGCTCTCCAGATCGGCTCGACAACCGACAGGCAGCCTGCGAGGGCCGGGGCCGGCCGGTACTCGTCGGGCGCGACGACCAACTCGGCCAGACCGGACCGGATCGCCGACCCGGGCACTAGTGATCGCAGCCAGTGAGCGCAAATAGATAGCAGCAATTTCGACGGGTCGCGCGACACCGCCATAGTGGTCGAGAACCGGCCGTAGTCGATGAGCTGGAACCGGTCCGCCTGCACCACGCCACGTGACACTGGCACAAGGATGTTGCCCAGGTTCAGGTCACCGTGTCCCCGGCCACGAAACAACATCAACTCCGGTCCGCCCTCAACGCCGTCGGTCAACAGCCGGAAAGGGTTGGGCAGGTCGCTGCGCCGAGCCGGCAGAGTGACAGTAGTGGCGCCGGCGCTCAACCCGATCTGTGCGGCGAACGCTCCCAACGCGTCTTTCTTGCCAGCCAGGTCCGTGCGCAGATATGCGCCCGGAGTCACCGTGTCCATGGGTGGATCGTCACGGTCCGGGTTCCACCCGGTCGTCATCGCGCGAATGATCGTCTCGCAGTAAGCGGAAAATTCGGCATCGTCAATGAGCAGGTTCAGCGGCGCCAGTGTCGCGACGTCGACCTGCGCGAAGTCCTGCAAGTGCAACCAGTACCCGGTCGCGCCAGGCAGCGGCTCGGCCCGCGACGTTTGGACCAGGTGTGCCTCGACAAACTCTGTCGGTCCTGCGTGCTGGGCAAGCTGCACTGCACTCGACTCGGCCTTGGCCAGTTCGGGCGGGACGAGCTTCACCACACCGCCGCGCAGCCGATTGGGGTGCTGCATAAGCACTACCGCGACGTACGAGCCGCTCGCGCCGCCGACTAGCCACCGACGGTGCCGCAAGTCGAACGGCTGCCCCTCAACCCACTCCGTCAAAGCGGCAAGGAGCTTCTCAGGGAGCCTGTCTTCCCATGCCGCGGGATTGACCAGTTTGCCCACCACATGCCTCCCTGCGAAGACTTGTGCTAACGGAGCAACCTTACTGACGCGCGGACCGGGGAGCCAGGTGTTGAGCGAACACCTGGCCACGCAGAGTCAGGATGAACCTGAACGAGTGATTTCCGACTTGCCCCCTACAGGGTTTACAGCATAGGGCCGCGACGGAACCTGTACTGCTCGTCGGGCCGCATACCGAGCAGATCGGCGAACTCGGGCAAGCTGCCGTGCAGGTGTCGGCAGAAGGTCACCATGACGCGGCCAGGGTACGGAGGGATGTTGGTCGCAGTGGGACCGTCCGGCCGTGGCGGTGACGCACGCATCGTATGCTGCACGGTCAGTGGACCGCGTAGTCGAGAGGCACCAGCAGCGCGCCGCCTAGGTGGCTGGTGTTAACCTCCGTCTTTCATTAAGCCGTGCGGGTTGGTCGGGTGTGCTGATCGTGGTGGTTTCGGTTCTGGTGATGTGGCTGCGGGCAGGCGGTGTCGCCCGGTCGTAGGCCGGGTTGCTCCGTGGTCCTTGTTGTCGGTGCGGTGGAATTCGTTGTGCGGAATTCGTTGTCAGGTAACAGGTTCGGGTAGGGCGGCGAGGCGTTCGAAGGCTCGGACGAGGTCGGTGGTCCAAGGCCAGCCGGCGGCGATGCGCAGGGTGGTGGTGCGGGCGGTGCGGGTCAGTTTCGCGGCGACGTGCAGCAGCCGGTAGCGCAGTTTCTTCGGCTCGGCGGCGGCCATCGCGCCGTCCAGGAGCAGAGCTTGGGTCCAGCTGAGCAGGTCGATGCCGGTCAGGGCGAGTTCCAGCCACGCCTGGTTGATCGCGAACTGGCGGGACGGGAACCGGCCGAACCCGGTGGTCTTGCCGGTGCGGATCCGGTCCTCGACCCGGGCATGCGCGCGGTGCCGGACTTCCAGAAACTGGATCGAACCATGCCCGACTGGTGTGTCGGTGGCGAAGACCTGATGCCGTTTGCCGTTGATCGTGTCGAACAGCGACAATTGCGCGCCTGGGTGCGGGCGTTCGCGGCGGCAGATCAGCCGGGTGCCGGCCGGGAACGAGGCCAGCAGGCCGGCATCGGTCAGGTCGGTGAGCTCGACGATTTCGGCGCCGTCGCGGGGGCTGCCGTCACCATCGAGCGCCGCCACCCACTCTTGCGCGGCGGTGATCGCAGTCCGGACCGGTTCGGTGATCGCGACCCCGACGGAGAACTCAGTCTGCAAACCCTGTTCACGCAGGCCGCGGAGGTGGGCGAGGAACTCGTGGCTGCTGCCCGCCGAGTCGGACCGGATGAGGATCGGGTTGCCGTAGCGGTGGCGTTCGGGGATCTGCTGCAGGGCCTGGCCCAGGACGGTGATGTGGTCAGCGGCGGTATTGCTGCCGGCGTTGCCGGGACGCAGCATCCCGGCCAGTGCTTCGCCGGTGGCGTCGAGGAAACACAGCAGCGGGTGGAACCCGAAGCTGTGTTTCCAGGTCGCCGCAGCCGATTCCTTCTCCGAATGGGCCAGGACGATCGTCGCGTCGAGGTCCAGCACGAACCCCGGCAGCCTGCGGCCCAGGATCGTGGTCGCGGGCAAGCTGCGGCGGGTCTCGAGCAGCTGAGTCCAGGCCAGTTCCCGGGCGGCGGCGCGAGCGGCCCGTAACCGGGCCAGCGCCGGGGTGTCGATCCCGTCGAGGACCCGCCACGCGGTCGGGTCCGAGGCCACCGGCCCGAATAAGCTCGGCTGCTGCCGCAACACCGCGAGATCGCTGATGGCTTCGCCGCCGTCGGCCAGCAGCACCGCCAGATCGACCGCGACACGGCCCGGCTCATAAGCCGACCGGCGCACCCGCCCCAGCCCGAGCGCTTCAACGAAACCGCTGGTCAAGCCTGCCTTCTCGGCCAGATCGGTGAGCAGGCGGGTGCCGGCATGACCGACCACCCCGCGAGCACCACCGGCGACGACAATCCGCGGACGCGTACGAGTACCCTGCACTCTGAAGGTGCCTTCCGTGCGGGACGATCTTGACTCTAGACAAGGCAGATCATCCCAGATCAGAAGGCACTTTCGCGTTCCAGGACCCCGCCACCCGCCACCCTTACTGAACGGCCGAGGTTAAACGATGGCTTGCCACGGTGTGGCAGTCATCGTTTTCTATCTATATAGATAGTTTCTGGTGATCGCGTTGGGTAGGGCGTCGCAGCAGCTCGATCTCCCGATCCGATCGGCCGGTTTCTGTAGCGAGACACTGCCGCCGAACCCGATCTTCGTGTTCCTGCACGCTCACCGTGACCGGCTGTCCCGTTGGCCGATCACTGAACTGTTCGCGCAGGTCGGGCGGCGCTCGGTCCCGGCGTGGGTGGCGGCGGTCGTGATGGTGTTGCAGCGGTTGGATGGGTTGTCGGACCGCGAAGCGGTCGACCGGTTTACCTTCGACGCCTGCTGGCGCTATGCCGCCGGGGAGGTGGCTGGGCAGCGGGCGGGCAGGGTGCGCCCACATCGTGCTGGTCGACATGCGCGAACGGCTAGGCTGCCAGAACTCCCTTGGAGTGAACTCTTGGCCCGCTGGACGCCGAGCGTCTCGGCCTCGGCGATGTTCGGCGGTAGCAGCATGAGCACGACATGGCCCAAACGGCCGTGGTCGGCGTTGAGGCGGACGATCGCGACGTAGGACCCTGTGCGGCGGGCCGTCAGCCGGCGTACGTGCTTGATGCGGAACGGCTGCGCAGTGGACAAGGCCAGGGAGCCGGCGAAGAACTCCCTCCGCAGCGCGGCCTCCCAGATCTCCGGCTCCAGCAGTCGGTCACCGGCACTGGTTGTCATCCCAGTCTTCTTTCCGCACGATGGTTGGCGAGACCGGAAGGCGTACTACAACGTAGCACCGGAGGCCGGATGACACCCTTTCTCGCACGGGCGAAACGGGCGACCGCGGAACGTAATAATGATCTCGGCCAACCCTCTGACGCGGACCGGCTCGCCATGCTCAAGTGGCACCTGGATCGTTATGATCGACTGCGGTCGTCGACCGTCACCAGAGCCTCCGTCGTGTTGAGTGCCGGCGCGATTTTGTCAGCGGGAAACGCGCTGCTCGTCGGCCAGGTGCTGGGGTCGACTTCGCCGTGGATCACCGAATGGGGGTGGCGCCTTGCAATCACGATCGCGATTCTCGCCAGCTCCGTTCTCGTCGTCTCCTCGTTGATCAAGGCGGCCGGCGTGCTGCTCACTCGGCGTGCCAGCCGAGAGTTCTTTCCGATTCTCCGCGAGATCCCGGTCGGACCGATCTTCAACAGCTCGGACACTGTGGAAAAGATCAGGACCTTTGCCGCTTTTCGGGTGGCCACTCGCGCCAGCTTCGAAGCGATGGGCGACGCCGCGGAAGTGGATCTGTGGGTTTGTATCCACCAGCACCGGTATCGGTATGCGCGGTTACGTACTGCGGTCCGCCTGCTCCGCTACGCGGCATTGGCTTTCTTGGCGATCCTGATCAGCGTGCTGGCCGCCAACCTCGCGTACACGATGTGACAAAGGGAGCGACATCGTGTCCGAACCAGTCACCTTCAGCGGGATGGCCAAGTTTCAGATCTGCAAGCGACTGGGCAGCAATTGGCACGACCTGGCCGATGTGCTCGAGATACCCCTGTACGAGCGCGGGTTCACGCCCGGGCGTGAACCGCAAGGGGTCTGGGAGTGGCTGGAGCAGCGCGAAGGGCTGGCCATCCTGCCGGAGAAGCTCATCGAGATCGGCCGGCCCGAGCTGGCCAAGCGGTTGGGGGCGGAGCGCGCCATGCGCCCGGCCGAGGACCAGCCAGCGGAACCGATCGTCACCGCTTTCGCCCGGAACGACCTGCTGGCCGAGCTGAGCGCGCTCGACCTCGAGCCGACCGACTGGTGCCTGCTCGCCTCGCGGGTCGCCACCGTGCGGGAGCATCTGGCAGCGTACGCAGAGGAGTCCGCCAACGACGGGAGTTCGGCGGCTCTCGCCGTCGAACTCGACGAGGTCCTCGGGCACTTGGCAACCGAACCCGCCGGCGTCGACGACTGGCGCGTCGCACGCGAGGTGCGGGACGCCCTCAGGGATCGGCTCGCCGCAGCGTGGCGGCCGGACTGACGTGCCGGCCTCCGGCGACTACCGCGCTCATCTCGATGCCATCAACGGCAAGGTAGCCGGCCTTCGCGCGGTCACGCACGACGCCGAGGCGTTGGGCGCCACGTCGCCCACCGTGCTGTCTGCACGCATCGACGCGGTGGAGGAGGAGCTTGCGGCATTGCTGAAGGGCGCGGATCGGTCGGTAGCGCCGGCCTGGGCGAAGCCGGCGAAGGACTTCCACGACGAGGCCGGCCTAGTCCGTCCCGTCCGCCGGTCCCGTCCGTCGCGGCACGGCAGCCTCATCGCGTACATGAAGGCCCTTCGAGACGTGGCTCGGCTGTTGTCGGACGTGCTCGAGCGGATCGAGCAGATGGTCGCCTCGGAGCAGGTCCGGCTGGCCCGACGCCGTTCTGAGCTGCGACGCCGGGCAACGCGGACCGTCGTGAGCCTCGACATCAGCTTGGCCGACCAGGAGGAGCTCCGACGTGCCGCGGACGGGTCCTGAGCCGTACCGGCGGTGTGGTGCACTGCCGGTGGCGACGGGCCATGATTGATCCATGTATTCCGGGGCGGTCAAGGTCCAGATCGGGCAGCGGCTTGGGAACAGTTGGGGCGATCTGGCTGACTGGCTGGAAATCCCGCAGTCCGATCGTGCGCAGTTCCGGCCCGGATACGAGCCGCAGGAGATCTGGGAGTGGTTGGAGCTTCGCGAACGGCTGAGCGAGTTGCGTCCAGCGTTGCTCGCCATCGAACGGGACGATCTCGCGTGGCTGCTCCAGCCGGATGAATCCGAGCAGTGGCGACAGGTCCTCACGCTGCCCACCGACGGCACGCAGCCGGACGGGTTCTTCGCCGGACGGGAAAACGCGCTCAATCACATCATGGACTGGCTGACCCGCCCTCGAAGCAAGCCGGTCTGCATCGTCACCGGTGACCCAGGCTCCGGCAAATCGGCGGTCCTGGCCTGGTTCGCGTTGCGGGGGCGGCGACCCGATCCGGTCGGTGCCCGCATCACCGAGCCGCCGACCGAGCCGATCGTGGCGGCGGTGGACGCCCGCGGTCTGGCGGCCGAGGACGTACTCAAGAGGCTGGCCGACCAGGTGGGTTCGGCCGCCGCGAGCTTTCGCGAGCTCTGGGACACGCTGGCCACGCGCCCCGGCCCGGCCGGGGTGGTGCTGGACAGCGTCGACGAGAGCAGCGATCCGGGCCGCCTGCTGCGCCAGGCACAAACCGCACTGCGATCCGGTACCCACCCGCGCGTCCGGCTGCTCATCGGCGTCCGCCGGCCGCTGACACCGCGTCACCCCACCGCAACGGTCGACCTGGTCGATCTCGACGAGGAGTTCGCCGACCCGGCCGCGGTGCTGGCCTGTGCTTCCCGCATTCTCCGACGGCATCCGACATTCCAGGTGTCCGAGACCCGGGTCAACCGGGTCGCCGCCGCGATCGCGGACGCCGCGAACAGATCCTTCCTGGTCGCCGGGCTTAGCGCCGCCGCACTGGTTGAGCGAGGAGTGCTGCCGGAGCCGGAGACGCGGTTCCCGCAGGAAGTCGGTGAGGCCATGCAGGGATACCTCGACGCCGTGCGGGTCGACCGGCGCCAGACGGAAGATCTGCTGCGGCCCTTGGCGTATGCGAAGGGTCTGGGTCTTCCGATGGACCAGTGGATCCAGCTGGCCGGCGAGCTGGCCGGCGCTCCTGGCGGCTACACCCGGGATAACATCAGGGAGTTGCTCACCGGCCCCGTCGCTGCCTTCGTAGTCGTCGCCCGCACCCAACCGACCGACGAAGCGGGCAGCCGGGCCGCCTACCGGCTGTTCCACGAAGCGCTCGACGAGCACCTGCACGCGCTCGAACCGGCCTTCCCAGAGGCACCGCGCCCGGGAGCGGAGGCGCGCGAGACGATCGCGCTGGTGCTCTGGCCCGCCCGGTGGGACCACATGGCGGATTACGTACGGGATCATCTCGCCGACCACGCGGTCGGGACGACCGTCCTCACCCAGCTGATCCACTCATCTGCCTTCCTGGTTCGCGCCGACCCGGCGTCGGTTCTGCGGGCGCTGCCCCGGATCGTCGAGGGCGACCTCACGGCCGCGCAGGCGTATGAGAGCGTTGTCCACCACCTCCACGCCGGGGTCTCCACCGAGGAGCGGTACGCCTACCTGGTGCTGGCCGCCCATCGAGTCGCCGACACTGCGCTGGCCGTCGAGTGGGAGCGAGACGCCCCGCGCGCCTCCTGGTGGCCACTGGCGGCGCTCTGGAGACGTACGGCTCGCAGCCGGATCATCCGCCGGCACGAGGGCGCAGTGGTATGTGTCGCTGCGGCCCGGCCGCTCGGCGAAAATGTCGTGGCGAGCACAGACTCGGCGGGAGCGGTAGCGATCAGCGGCGTCGCGGACTCGATCGGTAAGTCGCCAGACCCGATCGTCGTCTCCGATCAGCCGATCGAGGCGGCCGCCGTCGCCGTGATCGACGGCCTGCCCCTGCTGGTCGTCGGCGACGAAGGCGGGGCCTTGCACACGATCGACCTGCCGGGCACCGCGGTGGACCCGCTCGGTCCGGCCGACGGAGCGGGAGTCAGCGCGCTCGCCTGGGACACGAGCAGCTCCGACCAGGTTGTGCTCGGCCGCCGGGACGGCACGCTCGCCACCCGCACGCTCTTCCGGTCCGTCGAGCCCGCCGCCGGCCGAGCCGGGACTGCCGAGGTGTTCGCCCTGGCACCGATCGGACAGCAGCGGTTCCTGGGGGCTACGGGTGACGGCCGCTTGTTCCTCTGGGACATCCCAGGCGAAGCGATCACCCCGGTGGGGGAGGCACTCCCGCGGACGACCGCGCTGGCCGCCGCAGAGGATGCGGTGGTGACCGGGCACGACGACGGCAGCGTCCGGTACTGGCCGGCCGAGACGGGACGGCTCGGGGAACCGCTGGCGCTCGGGCCGGACCAGGTGCGTCCTCCGCAGCGACGCACGGGCGAGGCGCCGGCCGTCGTCGCGGTGGGTGCCGCACGGCCGAGCGGCCGGCTGGTGGTCCTGGCCGCCGACGAGGAGGACGAGATCGCGGTGGTCGACGTGGCTACCGGCAGGTGCTGGGAGGATGGGCTCAGCGGGCACGAGGGGCCGGTCTGGGCCTTGGCCACCTTCACCGCGGGCGACCGCACCATAGTCGCGGCGGGCGGCGAGGACGAGACGGTACGACTTTGGCAGCTCGACGATCTCGCGGTTCCGGCTGCCGGGCGTACGTTTCTGGCCCGCCCCTGGTCGCCGATGCGCCTGATCGAGCATCGCGACCGACTGCCTGCTCTGCCTGGCCATCGGTGGCACCGCCGACTTCGCGGTTCTGGACGCGCTGACCGGAGAGATGGTCGACGGTCCGCACCGCACTTCCGGCGATCAGGACCTGACCGCGGCCTGCTTCGCGATGCTGTCCGGTGAGCTCGGCTACATGATCGGCACCGGCTCCGGTCGCGTGGGGATGGGTCTCCTCGGTGGAACGGCTACGTGGGCCGCGCTCCCGGAGCAGGAGTGGATCGCCGATGTGCTGGTCACCGGGATCATCCGGGTCGTGCGAGCCGACGGGCGGGTTCTCGCCTTCGACCTCGACCTGCAGCGGCTCCCGGCCCACGATCTGGAGCTCGGGGGCGACGAGAAGGTCATTCGAGCCAGGCTCGACGGCCCCGACCATCTCGTGCTGACCCGCTACTCAGGGCGGACCGACCGCTGGAACCTGTGGACCGGCCGGCCGGCGCCGGCCAACGGCATCCCGCAAGTCAGCGGCGATGAATCGGGCTGGGTGACCGTCGGCGGGGTGCGGGTCGACGTCGGCGCCGCGGTCCGAGACCTGCTGCAGTTGGCGGACGGCAGGATCGCGGTCGCCACCGGGCTGGGGATCGTGCTGCTCGCTGCGAACGGATGTGGTCATTCCAACGGATACGATGCGAGCTGACCTGATGTAGACAGTCCTGCTGCGTCCGTACGCTGACAGCTACCTCGTTTCATCAGAATGTCATACCCTCCCGGGTATGTAGCTGACAGAGAACGTCTGCTCAGGAACGCGCGAAGCGCAAAAGCTGAAGCCTCGCCCGCAAAGAGTCGCATGCCTAATTTGGCATGCGGCAGCGAAACTGACTGCCGATTTCGCTGACCCGATAATTGCCCTCCGACCGCAATCCGAATCCGACTTGTACAGCGCACTCATCTCGGCAGATCAGTGCGATCTACACCTATGCATGTGTGCGCAACGATCGTGGTGTTGCGTCGGCTTGAACACCACTGGCCTCATCTGGCTTGGAAGCCCAGCTGGTCCATGGAGGTCGCGAGCGGGTGTGGCTGGCCGGTGAGGGCGGCCAGTGCGGTGGCGACGGCTTGCAGGTCGGCCTTGATGTAGGTGGTGGTTGCCGGGCCGGTTTTGTCGGTGTGGCCGGCGTAGGCGCGGGCGATGCCGTAGCCGAAGTTGCGCTCGACCCAGGTCAGGGTGGTGTGGCGCAACCAATGGGTCGAGACTCCTTGCGCTGCGACCCACGGCAGCCGCCCACCGATCCGGGTCCACAGGTGGTCGTAGCGGCGTGAGGTGAGCGGCCGTCCGTCGCGGTAGCGCAGTAGCGCGTCGTCGGGTGATCGGGCGCCGCGCAGGTCGGCGTGCTCGATCAAGTGGGTGGCGAGGTCGAGGGTGATGGGTTGCCAGCGCAGCGTCTCGCCCTTCTCCCGCAGCCGCAGAAGTCCTTGCTGCACGTCCACATCCCGCAGCCGGAGTGCGAGGGCCCCGCCGCGGCGGCAGGCTGTCTCGGTGTGCAGGCGCAGCAGGAGGGCGTCGAGGGCGGTGTCGTTGCCGCTGGTGCGGGCGACGGCGTTGATCTCGGAGAGTTCGTGGGTGGTCAGTGCTCGTCGTGGGCTGGGTAGTCGCCGTGGTTTGGCGACCTGGTGGGCGGGACTGGAGCCGGCGGGGATGAGGCCGTCGGCGATGGCGCGGCTGTAGAAGGCGCGGGCGGCGGCGATGGCGTGTTCGCCGGCGTGCCGTCCGCCGCGTCCGTTACGCCGCGGTACGGCCTTCGTGGCTACGGCGCGTTGCAGAGCTTCGACATCGGTGGCCCGGATGTCGTCGAGACGGCGGTCGCCCCATCTGCGGGCCATGCGTTGCCAGTAGGTGCCGTAGGTCCGTTGTGCGCCGGGCCCGGCGGCGTCTTGTACGCGCGGCAGGTACTCGGCGACCGTGGGCATTGCGGGTGCGGGCCGGTGGTCGGCTCGGAGTTGGTCCACGGTGACGCCGAGCTCGGCCAGGATGCGGCGGGCCTGATCCAGACGATCGCGATCATTCATCGGACGGTCCGGTGGCCCGCCTGCGGTAGTGCCCGATCAGGAGGGTCACCATCAGACTCGGCGGATGCACGATCAACGTCCCACGGTCGGGTACCGCCATAAACAGAACCTGGGTTAGGCGAAGATGCTCCAGGCCCGGCTGTAACACAACCGGATCTTCGCTGAGTACGTCACTGGGCGCGGAATGACGTCGATCGCAAGAGGGCTCACCCAAGACGGCATCGTGTGTCCGTCTGCCTACGACCGGGCGCGCAACCCGCACCGCCACACGCGGGTGTGGGAGACGACCGCAGTCCGGGCCATCCTCCAGAACCCCCGCTACACCGGGCGGCAGGTGTGGAACCGGGTCCGCACCGACGAAGTGTTGATCAACGTCGAGGACATCGCGCTCGGTCATGAGAACCGGCATCGCTGGAACGACCCGAGCGAGTGGGTGTGGTCGAAGGCTGAGTCGCACGAGCCGTTGATCACGACCGAGACCTACGAGCGCGCCCAGCAGACGATCAAGAAGCGCGGGACCCGCGGGGAGAGCGGCAAGGCGCCCCGGCACACCAGCCACCCCTACCTGTTCCGCGGCCTCATCTGCTGCGGCCTCTGCGGCCGGAAGATGGTCGGGAACCCCAACCACGGACGCCTCTACTACCGGTGTACCGCGAGCCGGGACTTCGCCCGCCAGCACAAGATCAGTCACCCACCCGCGCTCTACCTCCGCGAGGACACACTGACCGACCCGATCGACCGCTTCCTCCGAGACGAACTCACTGGCCGGACGCTCGCAGACAACCTGCGCCAGGTCGCTGACGCTGAGTATCGAGCCGCGCTCGCGGCTCACGACGCAACCGGGGAGATCGAGAAGCTACGTCAGACCATTGCTGACACCGAGGTCAAGATCGACCGCTATCGGGCCACGCTCGACGCCGGAGGCGACCCGGCGCTTATCGCCAGCTGGATCTCCGAGGCCACCGCGATCAAGAAGACGGCCCAGGCGCGGCTCGGGCTGACCGAGGCGCAGCCGCAGCGCATGACCGGAGACCAGCTCGACAGCATCGCCGAGGCGTTCAAGGATCTTCTCGGGTTGCTCCGCGGGGCCGACCCGCGGGACAAGGCGGAGCTGTACAGCCGCATCGGGCTGAGGATGACCTACCGGCCTGGCCCGGAAACAGTGATCGCCGAGGTCGTAACCTCGGCGACTCGTGTCTTTGATTGGTGTCCGAGGCCCAACACGAGGGATATTCATACCGCGATCGCGGTGCGCGAGTTGCCGATTTCAGCGTAGCCCTCGGCTTATGTGCTCGTCCCGCCTGTCACCCCTTCGTGGGGACTGGCCCTCGGTTGGTCTCGTGGGCACGCGGCTCGGCCACCCCGGCATCTCGACGTCGGGACGCGGAGATGTTCCAGGACGTCCGGACGGACAGGGTGCTCGTCTCCGAGCTTGCGCTGGAGGCTCGTCGTCATGGGTGGCGCGACGGGAGGACTTGCATGTTGCGAGAGGACTTGCTGGCGCTGATCGTGGATCTGCCGGCCGGCATCGAGGTGGGTATCCGACTCGGAGGGGAACTCTTCGGAATCGAGACGGTCGAGCACTTGCCCGCTGACGGCGAGATCTTCGCGATGTTGACGTGCGCATCTGCGGATGTCCGCTCGATGTTGCATGACTGGGGATACGAATCCGATCAGATCAAGCTCATCATGGCTGGGAGGTGGTCGGGCGGCCTGCCTGTACCTGAGCCGAGAGAGGTCAGGGCCGCTGAGCCCAACACGAAGGACACTCACACCGAAATTTGCCGAGCGTGAGCTCGTGATTTGACGCCAATTCACAGCACAGTCCCGTTGGCGCCATGCTGCCGTGGCGAGGGGACCGTGGCAGTCTTGGATGGAACGGGCAGAGTATCGGCACCTCAGGGTCCAGGGAATGTTGAGCTGCCACAGCACTTTCGGATGGTGGGCCTCGCAGATGAACCGTTGCCCGGTGGCGGCGAGGACCTTCGCGATGTTCAGGTGTGCTGTTACTGCCTGCACCAACCAACTACGTCTGCAGCGGCAGCCCAAGGGAGTCCGCGATTCCACGGAGGCTTTGATCTGAGCCGGCTAGGAGGCGATCCAGTTCCTCTGCAACAACGGCTTTAGCGGTAGGAGTCAGGCCGTAATCTAGCCAGCCGGTCAAAACAGAGATCCACTGTTGCCGGTTTGAATGCCATAGCACAGAGTTTTCGACAATGCCTTTAAGGAAGATTCCTAGTGTTGCGTCCCAGTGTTTAAGAACCATCGTGTCGAGAACTTTAAAATCTACGGGACTCGCGGGCGGATGAACCAACAATAGAACGATGCCGATCTGCCTTAATTCTGTGTCACGGGATTCGAGAAGCTCCCGGTGATTCGCGGCCAAGCCTTTGAATCGCGGTCGCGTGACGCTATTTCGTCGGCTAACGTGGTATAAGAACCTTATGGAATAGTTAGAAATTACTCGGTGCAAACCGACCTTTGGGCGTAGGGGTGTAGGGTTTAAACCCAGCTCAATCAACCGTCTAAGTCCCTGCGACGACAGTTCTGGTCCGTCTAGGTCCGTGTAGTCGACGAAATGCGCACCAAGCCGCCCCACGATGTGAAGCAACCTTCGCAACTCTTTGTCCGATACACCGGAACCTCCATCGCGCAGCAGGAGCGGAATTGCATAGAGAACTCCCTCGGGTGAGTCTCCGCGCATTCCGGCCATGAACCGTTTCAACACTTCGAGCTTGCCTGTAACTGCCTTTTGGCGGTTGTCGCGGCGAACAAAAGATTGGATAACGCTGAATTGGATAGCTGTGAGCGTTCCCGAATCTACGAAACTCTTAACGAAGTAGTTATGAGGGCGCATCGGATAGAAGGCTAAACCGGACGAAGTTAAAGTGTGACCGAGAGCCACCTCTATTAGTTCCTGCGGGAATATCTGTTTAGCAACAGCTATGGCATTCCGTTCTGTTAGCGGCGAGTGCTCGGTTTGCGCTCCAGAATCACGGTCGTTCGAGGTGAGCAGTTTTTCTTCTATGTCGGAAAGATACTGCTGACTGTGCTGTGTCCACAGCTCTGAACCCGCAGCCCCAGCGTACGGCAGCAAGATCTGGTAGAGACCTTCGGCTAGTTCGCGACCATGTACGATGACCGAGGAAATGAGGACATCAAGCACAGGATTCGGGGCTGGAGCGCGAAAACGCCCGAGATAATTGCGGACCCGCACATCGGCAATATTTAAGGCCAGGAATGCTACCGAGGCAGTGAGCGACGCGTGAGTTACCTGGCCCGCCCACAGGTGCGCGACCCACAATGTGGCCTCAAGCATGGCTGCGTCTGGATCATCACCGTAGATCTCGAGAAACTCTCCTTCGCTGACCGGCGTGGGAAGCCTGACTGCCATTGGCTCCGGGTTTAGTCCCGCGCGCACGCGCCGCTCGCGAGGCCGATCATTAAGCAGCGAGTGTCGTACAGCCCCTAGCATTCTTGCTATTGGTGTCGGCCAACTGAGTGGATCTTCCTCCCGCCAGTAGGTCTCCAGAGACATTGAGTCTGCGAATACGTTAGCCGATGCAGCGATTGAGGGCCTAACACGATCTTCAAACGTGAGCGACGTGTGTCCAGCCAAGACAGCAGCCATGACAGGTCGCAGCCACGGATGGTGCTCTGTGCCTTGGCGACATGCTAGGTCCAAGACCTGAGCGACATGGGACCACCGGCCTTCTACCAAAGCAGTTTCGGCGTCCTGCTGTGGCACCGAGCCTAGTAATTCAAGCACTGACGTACCTTCAGGAGGCTCTTGATATTGGGATGCAAAGATTATTCTGAGAAACTCCGGCCTTGTTTCATTGGGTCTCGCCATCTTGCTCAGCGCGACCTTGGCTAAGTCGTCCAAAGCTACACTCTGTGCGGCAAGCACAAAGTTGGTCAATCGGGATGCGTCCAAGACCTCTATCTTTTGGCGAAGAAGCGGAACAATGTGATCGCGTACATCTTCTGTCGGAAGTCTTTGAAGAACGTCGCATACCTCGGCGACGCGTACGCTAGTCAGTTCGGCTTCCAGGATAAGGAGTCCGTGCTCTAGAAGACTCCGTTGGCCACGAGCATTGGAGCCAAATGGTCTATCAGCAGCCATTTCAAGAGCCAGCTCGCTTCCTCTCCGAAGATGTCGGTCCGGGCCATCGCGGTCGATGTCTCGGCAGACTTCTACAAGGTTGGCGACCTCGCCTTCGTAGTTCCGTCCAACTCGGCCGGCGAAAAACAGTGCAACATTCCTCCAGTGGCTCAGCCTCGAAATCGATTCGAACCGTAAGTACCGTTGGTTGGTCGAATTGGAGGTGTCCAAGAGGTGGCACGCTGCGAAAAACTCCTGGATGGACCTTAGTTCGAACCCGATCTTGCCGGGTGACGGTTCGACGATGAGCACCAGCCTGTCGCCGGCATCCTTAGTCATGGCGCGAAGCTCCGACTTGATCACGTCGGCGGGAGCATAGGGATTTTGATGCTTTAAGAACCTAGAGACGGAAGCAGCATACCCTTCAGTTTCCAAGTAGGCGCTCGTAGCTTCGGCGCCTGTTGCTTCTTCATGCAGCACGTAACCGATGAACTTATGGAGGCCAATTAGCCGTTCTTTGGAAGACTGGATTATGTGCTTACCTTTAGCAGTCTCGCGCTTATATATAACCTCTAGATATTCGTTGAACAGCGCCTCCCGCTGTCTGGGTGGTGTGCCGCCAAGGGCCACGATCACGGCTAGAATCGTGACTTGTAGCGGAGTGGTCGCCATGAGCCTGATTTGAGTATCGGCAAGACACTCCTTCATGCTGTCGATGACGCGGGCGGCCTTCGCGGGATCGAATTGCTTTGCTTTCGTCCATCGCTCGACGTAGTCAAGGACTTGTGGGGTTTCGAGTTTCGTTAGACGGAGATGCACAAAACGTTTTGGGTCAAATTGTTCGACGTAACCAGTTGGCCGCGTCGTGGCAAGGACAAGTAGATCAGCCTTGTAGACTTCTTGACAGCGCTCGGTGAATTCGACTACACGATCAATAAGTACTCGTTTCAGGTTTGCATCTGTTACCTCGTCCAATCCGTCTAGAACCAGAAGTATCGGGTTCGTTCCAATGATCTTATGTAAGACTGCCGGCTCAATCGAACGAGCCGTAAGAATCTTTACTTGGTCGCATATATAGTCGTCGAGCGTTCCACTTCCAGATTCCGTTCCTGCATGCCCCGCTAGCCATTGGCCAAAATCTTTCAAGATTACTCGGAATGGAATTCGTGGTCGGCTCGGAAGGTAATCTGAGTTAAGTGCGATATCCCGAGCTTTATTAAGTAGCGTTGCTCGATGTAGCTGAGCAAGGTACTGACCAACTGTAGATTTACCTTCGCCCGGTCCTCCGACGAGGACGACCCTGTTGGATGCCTCAGCGAGTAGCATTCTGACGACCTGGACGTGTCCTCCGCTCCTTAACCACTGAGGTTTAGTCCGCGTCTCGATTCTGAGAGGCCGCGTGTGCTCGGGGTCATGAATGGCCGATAGCTCAAAGAAGACCTGTTGAAGTCGCACGGGATCGTCCCCAACGTCACCAGCCTGGTCGAGCTGTGCGTACTGGTCTCTTTCGAACGAGGTTCGGAGGTATGCTTGAATCGTTCTAGTTGTTTCGTCGTGTTTCTGAGCTTGCAAATTTAGCAATGAGGCGATTAAGTCACCAGGAACGATAAAGTGCAGAAAAGTCGTTCTGATGTCCGGAAAGATGTCGAGAAAACGTCCGATGTCATCCGCGCCCCACACAGCAAAATTCTTTATTTTGGTTTCATACTTCGCGAAGACATCTTGTTCTAGGCGAGCTCTGGTGCCTGTCCGGGGAACGGAGGTTAGCGGCACGTTAGTAATGAGGATGTAGTTGTCGCACGGATGCTTGTATTTCTCGGTGACCTTTTCTAATTCTTTTGTGGCATCTGATACCACGGCCTTCCTTGCTTTGTCGATTCCGAGAAGTTCAGTATCGTGAAACTTCGCTTGGAAGATCCACTTCCCTTCCCATTGTTCCGTTTTAGACGGATATGGTGCCCTGCCTGAGAATGTTGCCTCCCGGGCGCCGTCGCGTCCAGCACCGAAGATCGCAGATCCGTTGCCGATGATCTTCTTGACGAGTGCCTGAGTCAGCTTTTCGAACCCATCTGACCCTAGTCCGTTGAGGTTGTAGGTGGGCATCGCGAGCTCCCGAGCGGAGTGAAGTCTAGAAAGGACACTCATACTCGGTCATGTCTGCGCGGTTGGGCAATCGTCTGTTTGAGGGATGACCTCTGACGGTTGGTCATTTGAGCAAACAAGCTAGGCGCGGTCTTGCGAGCGAAAGCCGTCGAAGATCTGCTTGCGGTGCTCGATGCCGACAAACTTGTTGTTTCTGTGGGCCGACCACAAAGTCGTAGGCCTTCACCACTGTGCGGCTGGCCAGGGAGGGCGACGCCATGGATATTCACTCGATACGGTGTCAGCTCTTCGCCGCGACTGAACTTGCCGGGGCATCGTGTCCTTCTCAGTTGACATCGCAGGCGCGCGTCGGTTGCTGGCTGCTCTTGAACGCGTGGGCGAGCAGGCTCGTGCGGGTGTGAGTCACGTAGATGACAACCCAACGCTAGTTTTCGGGGATGGACTGCTCATCACCGCGAAGAGCGGCCACGAGGAGGCGCGATGCTGGAGTCGGTCCCGCCCGAGTCGTCGGAATGGGTGCTGGTGACTGCCGGAAACGACCGGCTGCGCCGAGCCGGCGGTTACTTCGTGCGCGAACGGTGATCGGGCGGTGCTGGGCAGGACGTTAAGACGCGTACCAGACGTCCCGCTAGATGTGGTTGGGGCTCATGCCGATGCGGGCGACGCTACAGAGGTACGCCGAGGCAGCCTCGCTCCAAGGGTCACTGCGCACCCTTAGCCGTGTGGGCGGGTGGCAACGGCGATCGAGGTCCGGCTGTGTGGGCTAATCCCATGCGGCCGGACCTTCTTTGACCCGGCCCAACGCGGAGGAAGCTGATGTACGTCTACCTATCTCAAGGGCGTCGTGGTTCAGGCGCCGTGACACCGCGGGCTCAGTGCTTCTTCGTGCGTCTGTTCGTTGCCTGTAAGGGGGCGCGCCGGCATGTGGACGTTGAGCACGGCCCGGCCCGGCCGTCCTGGCTCTGTCGATCGTGTGGGAGCCCTTGGCCCTGCCTTTCGACTAAGGACGACTTGAGTGCGACAACGGATCGGCTGGGGAAAGTGATCTACATGAACCTGTACCTCGCAGACCTGTTGGACGATCAACCAGGGATGACCATCGAGGCGGCCTACGACCGGCTGATTTGGTGGGCTCGGGGCTCGTGAGTGGCGGACCAGACCCGTTCGAAGGACGCGGCGTACGTTGCTGCCATGCCTTCTCGGCAGGCTCTCCGTAGGTGGACCACGGGCGTCCGCGAAGCGGCGCAAGCGAAGATGTGGGTGTTGACCATTAGGTCGTTGTCGGAGCGGTAGATCGAGTTATAGAGCACAGTGTCGTGGAGCCTCAGCGAGATCCCCGGCTCACCAGCCAGAGACTCAAAGAGGACGAGGGCGTTGGCGATGCGGACGGACATCATCCCGTCGATGCCCTCGTCGGCGCTTCGCTGGGCGGTGTGGGTTCCGTCTGGGTCGCCGAGGGCTATGCGGACTCGGACGCCTGCGCGGGCCTTGGCTCGGAGGATTGCTTGGGCGCCTGCGTCTTCGGCTAGGAAGAGGCTGCTGTAGCCCAGGATGTCGATCTCGTGTTCGGCTCGGTTCAGGAGCCGGCGCCACGTGTCTGGTGGGACTGAGCAGCGCTGGGAGTAGACGGTGATTACCTCGTTGGTGTTGGGCTCTGACTGCTCTCGGGCGTCTATGCCGGGCCATAGGTCGTGTTCGGGCCAGCCGGTTAGGGCGGCCAGGGCGGCTCGGTGGCGGGGGTAGGGCAGGCGGCCGGTTAGCCAGCGGTTCACTGTCTTCGGGTCAACGCTCAGCTGGGCGGCTACGTCGATGACGGTTAGGCCGGCGGCGAGCAATGCTCGGGACAGGGGACCTTTCATTGCGTCCTCCCGGTGGTGGGGTTCGGGTCAGCATAGCCAAGAAGTCCCTAGACGTCCCTACGCCGTGGTTCACACTCCGTTACCTCCGGTTGAGACTCATGAGCAAGCGAGCAGGACTTGAGCGATCGGTGGTCGGTGATGAGCGAAGAGGACGTCAGGGGCGAAGATGCGGCGCGAGCGGCTGCGGATCGCCTGGCGCTTGCGCTTGAAGAGGCCGGCTTCGACGTTGGGCAGGAGCTTCCGGCGTTGCGGGACGCTTTGGGTCGGCAGGGCAGCGCGGTGGTGCATATCGGAGACGTCGTGCCGGCTGTTGCTGATCGTCTTGCTGCTGCGCTTGTAGGCGGTGCTCGTCCGCGGGGATCGCAGGCTGAGGGGGACAACGACAGGTAGCGACTATCGCGCCGTCTTTCGGGACGTTCGTTAATCTGCCCATGTGGATCAGATCGAACGTGCCCGTGACCTTGCGCGTCGGTTGCTGGGCGAGTCGATCCCGCGGCGGTGGTCGCATAGTCAGGGTGTTGGGCGTAAGGCTGAGTCGGTTGCGCACCTGGTTGGCGAGGATGCGGTCGCGCTGGTTGCCGCCGCCTGGCTGCATGACGTGGGGTATGCGCCTGACCTGGTCGCGACTGGGATGCACCAGCTTGACGGTGCTCGGTTTCTGCGAGACGTCGCCGAGGTTGATCAACTCGTGTGCCGGCTGGTCGCCCATCACTCTTGCGCGACGATCGAGGCGCGGAACAGGGGACTGGCCGATGAGTTTCTGTCGGAGTTTCCGCCGGTAGGCGGGCTGTTGGTGGATGCGATCACGTATGCCGACATGACTACTACTCCGGATGGCGAGCCTGTCGACGTTGAGCAACGGCTTTCTGAGATCTTCACCCGTTACGGGGACGAACATCTCGTCACGAAGACGATGCGCGAGGCTAGTCCGCTGATCATCGGGTCGGTTCAGATGATCACTGCCGCCCTTGAAGGGGATTGAACTCACTCAGCGCGGGACAGCGCTCCCTGCTCGTCGCGGCTCCATCTGCGGCCAGCGCTGTCCAGGAACTCGATCTGTACGGGTTCTGGCTCGACGTACGAGCGCAGCCATTCTGTTGGCGCTGGTCGTTGGATGGTCTGGCCTGGTGGGACGAGGCCGATGAACTCTGAGCTGGGCTGCTGGTCGCCGTGGGAGGGGAGGGGCAGCTCGACCTCGTAGATCGGCATTGCGCTCGCGTTGTGGATGTGGAAGGCCAGGTCGCGGGTGCCGTCGAGCTTCCGCTTCAGCTCGATCCAGGCGCTGATCCGCTCCGCCTGGGCGCGGCGGTCGTCCTCGGCGCGTTCGGCCTCTCGGCGGTGCTCTCGGCGTAGGAGCAGGAAGCCGACCAGGAAGGCGCCGACGGTGCCTACCGCGCCGAACGAGTCGGCGAGCGCGCTGATCGCGTCGCTATCCAAGATGAACGTTTCCTGGCGCCATAAAGTAGTGGTCTACCCGCATCCGCATCGAACGGTCCATCGGCAGGGCCCCGACCTCGGCTGGAGGCACCCAGCGGACCTCGGTTGACTCGTCGCTCGGCGTCGGCCTGCCTCCGATTGGCCGTGCGGTGAAGACGGCCGAGAACTCTTGTCGTACCTCGTTGTTGCTGGTGTAGAGGATGACGTGGCGCGGGTCGGTGTAGATGCCGACCATGCCGGTGACCTCTACCTTGATGCCGGTCTCCTCGGCTGTCTCGCGTACCGCCGTCTCCGGTAACGACTCACCAAGATCCATGCCGCCGCCGGGGAGTGCCCAGTTGTCGTTGTCGGAGCGGCGGATCAGCAGGATGGCGCCCTCGTCGTTGACCACGACCACGTTGGCTGAGGGGACGATACTGTTCGCCTTTGGGGCCTTGGGGTCGTTGTAGAAGTCGATGCGTCGTCCCACGTCTGCCTCATTCCAGCGGTGTGGCGCCGTCCCATGCGTTGTCGAAGCTGTTCATGTATGTCGTCACCATGTTGCCGCCGGCTACGCGACGTAGGTGGAGGACGGGGGCTTCGGACGCTGGGAAGCTGTAGATGTGGGTGTTGACCAGGAGTTGTTCGTCGGCGCGGTAGATCGAGTTGTAGAGCACGGTGCGGTGTAGGCGGCACTCGACGTTGTCGAGGCTGAGCAGCGGGCGGTACATCACGATCGCGTTCTTGATCTTCGCTGAGAGGCTTTCGATGCCCTCTTCGGCGTTGCGTTGCTCGACTACCTCGGAGGTGGGGTCTCCGAGCAGGATGCGGACGCGCGCTCCGGCGTCGGCCTTCTCGCGGAAGATTCGGCGTACGCCGGCATCCTCGGACAGGAAAAGGCCGCTGTAGACCAGGACTCCGATCTCTCGCTGGGCGTTGTCGAAGAAGTTGCGCCAGAGGTCGCCGGGGACTGTCCAGCGGTGCGGGTAGATGTTGATGATCTCGCTCTCGCTGACGCCGGCCACCTGGTCGGGGCTCAGCGCGTCGGGCCAGAGGTATACCTCGTCGACGCCCAGGTGGGCCGCTACGGCGTAGCGGTGGCGTCGGTAGGGCGTACGGCCGCTGATCCAGCGCTCGACGCTTTTGGGGTCGACCTTGAGCGTGTCCGCCAGGACGGACGGGGTGATGCCTCGTTCCAACATTGCGGTGCGTAGTCGCTCGTTCGGCATCGTCTTCCCGTCAGGACGTCCATGCGGCCTGTCCACATTAGGCGAGATGTCTTGGACACGTCCAGCTTTGACCTGATCACGTCCCGTCCTCTGATCGCACTCTCAATGGCGTCGATGCGGCACTCGCCTCGACGGACTGAGAGGAGATCTCGCCATGGACACCCAGAACTTCACCAGCGAAGTCCCGACCTGCCCCTGCGGCGCGCAGCTCGGCGGGGGACACCCGGCCCTGTGCCGGAAGTGCGTCGCCCGGATCCGCTACAACCGCAGGCATCAGGCTCGCGGCACGCACGGCGGGGCGGACCGCGGTTTCCGTAGTCGCCGGGGCCGGCGCTCGCGGCGCCAGGACGGCAGTGACGCATGACGGTCGCCGTCTCCGCTGTCGTCCTGCTCGGCATCTTCGTCTACCTGCTCTGGCGGTACGCACGTCTGCCGCTGTGGCAGGCCGCCATCTGCGCAGCGTTCGGCTACTTCCTCGCCTCGTCCTCGATCGGTCCGGCGATCGGCGACGGCCTGAGGGCCTTCGCCCGGTTCGTCGCCGGACTGGATCTCTGACGCATGGGACGTCCTCAAGAAGTCCGCGACGGCTGGGTGATGGCGGGCATGGCGGTGGCCGCCGCTTCGTCGGCGATCGCCAGCTTCGCTGGACTCCGCGGCCTGGCCGAGGTCGCTGGGTGGCCGGCGCGGCTCGCCTGGCTGCTTCCCATCACGATCGACGCGTACGCGATGACGTCGGCTCGCGTCTGGCTGGCCGGGACACCGGCCGCTGGCCGAGCGCGACGGTTCGCCCGCGCCAACGCCATTGGCGCCATCGCTACGAGCATCGTCGGCAACGCTGGCTATCACCTCGTCGCGAGCGGCCTGCTCACGATTTCTTGGCCGATCATCGTGCTCGTCGGTGCAGTCCCGGCGGCCGTACTCGGCCTGACTGCCCATTTGCACGCGCTCCGGACCGCTCCGATCGCGGAGGCCGCTACCGCGCCGGCCGCTCAGAACGGGACCCGGTCCCGTCCCAAGTCCCGGACCCGCCGCGTGAGGCCGCGCTCGGACTTCGATCTCTTGAAGGCCGCACGCGAGGCCGACACCAAGTACCGGACCGCTCACCGCGGGCAACCCATCACACGAGACGCGTTGCGCGAGGCGCTGCGCATCGCCGGACCGAAGGCGACCGAGCTCCGGCGACAACTTGCCACCGAATCCACCGATCGGAAGGAGGCCCAACCCCCTCATGACTAAGCCACACACAACCATCGACCTGGAGGTCATCGCCAACCATCTTCACGCGGCCTACGAGAGGCCTACCCGCGTGGCCGTCTCGACTGCCCTGGCCGACATCCCAGTGATGCTCGCCGAGATCCAACGGTCTGCGGCCCTGTTGGCTCGCTTCCGGCTCGACTTCGCCAACCTGCTCGCCGCTGCCCGTGCTTCGCTCGCGGCCGAGCGCGACGGAGAGTCCGACCCAAACGGCTACCTCCGGGACGAGGTCGCCCAACACCGCCCTTGGACGCCCTACGGCGAGCAGGGACACCGGTGAGGGCGTACGGGCGGCGACACCGACGCTGGAGCCGGCGCAATCCGCAGCCGCTCATGCTCGTCCCGGACGAACCGCTTCTCCTCGTTGCCATCACAGCGATCGGGCGGGCACTGTTCCGCTACCGCTCCGAACTCGCGCCGCTCACAACCGCCTGTGCGCATTTCGTGGCCGCGTTGCTTCTGCACCACAACCATCCCGGCGCCTGGCCTTGGATCGGCGGCGTCGCTGCCGCTGTGGCGATCGCTGCCGGACTGTGGGGCATCCCTTGGCGGCTCGGCCGGACGAGCGAGCGCATCTACGCCTCAACCGTCATCGCTGCGATCGGTGCGTGGCTTGCCGCCGGGACCGCATTCGGTCCGGCGCGGTCGCCATTGCCGACGATGCTCGTCGTGAGCACGCTCGTACTTGCGGTGCCCTGGTGGGCGCACAGAAGGCGCCGCGCTCGGGTGAAGGTTGATCGGGTCATCAATGCCTGGCCCGACGTCGCAGAGGCGACTGGCCTTGCTGGGTCGCGCATCATGTCCGCTGCTGTGGACACATGGGGGTGGCGTGCCCGCATGGCGTTGCGCCCAGGGCAGAGCGTCGCGGACGCTATCTCGCACGTGCCAGCCATCGAATCCGCCTTGGGAACCCGACCCGGTGCGGTCCGAGTCGAGCAGGACCCGTCCCATGCCGGCCGGCTGACGATGCGCGTCCTGGCCTCGGATCCCCACGCCGGTGCCATCGGCTGGAAAAGCCAGCGTGCTCGGTCGATCGCTGATCCGATCGACCTCGGGGTCTTCGAGGACGCGACGTCGGTTCGCGTCTCGGTGCTGCGGCGGCACGTGCTGATCGGTGGCACCACGGACTCTGGGAAGAGCGGCGTCCTCAACGTCTTCTTGGGCAACCTGGTCGCCTGCTCCGATGTCGTGCTGTGGGGGATCGACCTGAAGGGCGGCATGGAGCTGCGGCCCTGGGCGTCGTGCCTCGATCGGCTCGCTACGACACCGGAGGAAGCGGCACGACTGCTGGCCGACGCCGTTGCCATTCTCGACGCTCGTGCAGACGCATCGGGCCGTGACAACAGCCGTGTTTGGAAACCAACGTCAGCCGCGCCGGCGCTGGTGATTGTCATCGACGAGTACGCGGAACTCGTCGACACCGCACCGGACGCTGCTGGGCACGCAGAGTCGATTGCCAGACGAGGCCGTGCGGTGGCTGTAGACCTGCTCGCGGCGACCCAACGTCCAACGCAGAAGGCAATGGGAGGTGGGGCCCTGCGTTCACAGATGAGCGTCCGCGTGTGCCTCAGGGTCCGGGAACGCCGCGACGTCGACCTCATCTTGGACAAGGGCATGTTGGCCGCCGGCTGGCACGCGCACACGCTCGATGCACCAGGGAAGTTCTATCTACTGGCTGACGGGCACAACCAGCCTCGCCGCGCCCGTGCTTACCTCGTCACGGACGAGGACGTTCGGACAACGGTCGCGCGGTATGCCGACCAGCGGCCCGAACTCGATGCGCTCTCTCAGGCAGCCATCGACTCGCCGAAGAGCAGACCGGCGGAGCTTCCGGCCGGATCCGACCCTGAACAGGCGCTCACCTTGGCGCTGGCCGGCGCACCTGAGGAAGGGATGACGGTTCCCGACCTCATGCAGGTCACGGGAATGGGGCGCACCTGGATCTACGAGCGACTCCAGGCGCTCGCGGCGGGCGGGCAAGCGCGGCAGGTTGCCCGTGGACGTTGGCGGGCCTGACATGAACGTCCGCGCGGACGTCCGTCCGCTCGCGCGCGTCTGCGCCGATCAGCGCGGGCGGACGGACGACGGACGGACGTCCGCGCGGACACCGCTTCGAGGAGAAGGGAGGCCAGATGATCACCACGGACGAGACCAACGACGAAGGGAGAAATCGCAGCATACGAAGGACGAAACGCTGGTCATCGAAGATGCGCAGGTCAAGACGTCCCTAGAAGTCCCGCTCTCGGAAGCGGCGGCAGATGTCCTGTGGCGCATCATCGACCGGGCTCGGAAGAATCGATCGACATGACGAGGTTCGCGTTCTACGGACGTGTGTCGACCGAGGATCAGCAGGATCCGCAGGCGTCGAAAGGCTGGCAGCTATCCCGCGCTCGCAGCCTCATCGAGCCGGCCGGCGGAGAGGTAGTGGCCGAGTTCTTCGACATCGGCTCGTCCCGCTCGCTGCCATGGAAGCGTCGACCCGAGGCGCTGCGGCTGCTCGACGCGATCAAGAGCGCCGGCCGTGACTTCGACGCGGTGGTCATTGGTGAGCCGCAGCGCGCTTTCTACGGCAGCCAGTTCGGCATGACGTTCCCTGTGTTCGTGCACTACGGCGTCGGGCTCTGGGTGCCCGAGGTCGGTGGCGCCATTGATCCGGGCTCGGACGCGCACGATCTCGTCATGGCGCTCTATGGCGGCATGAGTAAGGGGGAGCGCAACCGGATCAAGATCCGCGTTCGGTCCGCGATGAAGTCGCAGACCGAGTTGGAAGGTCGGTTCCTCGGTGGGCGACCGCCTTACGGATACGAGCTGGCCGACGCCGGCCCGCACCCCAACCCCGGCAAGGCCGCCGAGGGCAAGCGCCTGCACCGCCTCGAAAAGGACCCCGTTACCGCGCCGGTCGTCCGCCGGATCTTCGAGGAGTACGCCGCCGGCCGAGGCATGACCTCGATCGCCCGCGGACTCACACAGGACGGCATCCCGTGCCCGTCCGCCTACGACCGGGCGCGTAACCCTCATCGCAATACCGAGGTCTGGGAGACGACCGCCATCCGCGCGATTCTTCGGAACCCGCGCTACACGGGTCGGCAGGTCTGGAACAAGCAACGTACCGACGAGGACTTGATCGATGTCGAGGACATCGCGCTCGGCCACGAGAACAAGCACCGGTGGAACGACGAGAGCGAGTGGGTCTGGTCGAAGAGCGAGGCCCATACCCCGCTGATCACGACCGACCTCTACCAGCGAGCGCAGGCGACGATTAAGGTCCGCGGCACGAACGGCGAGCAGGGCAGGGCGCCGCGACGGAGCACCCGTCCTTACCTGTTCCGCGGCCTGATCGACTGCGGGCTCTGCGGACGTCACATGGTCGGCAACCTCAACCACGGACGCCTCTACTACCGCTGCAAGGCGTCGCGGGACTTCGTGCGCCAACACGAGGTCGCGCATCCGCCCATGCTGTATCTGCGTGAGGACGCCATCACCGACCCCGTCGACAGGTTCCTCAGCACGGAACTCGACGGCCGGACGCTGGGAGCGAACCTGCGCGCCCTGGCCGACGCGCACCACCGGGCCGAGATGGTCGCCCACCGGGCGAACGACGAGAGCGAGCGTCTGCGCCAGACGATCACGGACTGCGACACCAAGATCGAGCGCTACCGGGCGACGCTGGACGCCGGAGGCGACCCGACGCTCATCGCCGGCTGGATCCGCGAGGCGTCGACCGTTAGGGGAACCGCCGAGGCCGCTCTCCGGGTGAGCGCGACACCGCCGCAGCGACTCAACGATGATCAAATCGCGGCGATAGTCAACGGCCTAGGAAGCTTACTGGGCGTCCTCAGGGAGGCTGATCCGCGCGATAAGGCGGAGCTTTACAGCCGGCTTGGGCTGCGGATGACCTACAAACCTGGCCCGAAGACAGTGGTGGCCGAGATCGTGTCTACCGATCTCGGCCGTGTGCTTAATGTGTGTCCGAGGGGGGACTTGAACCCCCACGCCCTATACGGGCACTAGCACCTCAAGCTAGCGCGTCTGCCATTCCGCCACCCGGACCTGCATTGCAGCCTAACGGGAGCGGTGCCCGGGATTGCGCCCGGGGACCGCAGCCCTGCGGGCCGCACAGGAGAGAACTTTACACGGCCCTGTGAGGGGTCTGCGCGGAGGCCCGCCGGGGGAAGTGGGATCGGACAAAAGGGGACGTTGTTGCGGTCGGGTGTGGCGGGGGAGGGTTGTACCGGGCAGCATGTCTCGGGTGTCGCAACCCTCTCCGCTCGAGCCTGCCCGGCAGCGTGCTCAGTATTTGGCTGAGCAGGGTGATCGGGCCGCCGGCATTGCCATGCTCGCGCATGCCGTTGCTCTGGGGCGGGCGAATCTTGGTGAGGATGATCCGGGGGTGTTGGCTGCCTCCCACCATCTGGCTCGGCTTCATCAGTTTGATGATGATCCGTCGGGGGCTCGGCGGGTTCTGGAAGAGGCGTACGCGGCGGGGCAGTGGCGGTTGGGGGACTCTGATCCGCTCATGTTGGAGATCTCCTTCGACCTCGGCGTTGTGGCTGAGGAGTTGGGGAATCGGCATGAAGCTCGCAAGGCGCTCAGCCGGGTGGTTGAGCTGGGCGACTCGGTGCTGGGGAGTAGTCACTGGGCCGTTTTGAAGGCTCGGGCCTATCTCGCTGGGAACCATGGGGCCATCGCGCATAGTGCGCCTGTTCCGGAGGCGCCGGCTCAGGAGAGCCGGCCGCAGGATGTGGCCTCGCTGGTCGCGCCTCGGCAGGCCAGTGCGGAGCCGCTTATTCCTCGGCAAGGGGGGACTCCGCTGGTCCGGCGGGTTCCGGGGGCTCAGACGCCGCCGTTGCCTGAGGAGTATCCGCAGGCTCAGCCGTTGGTCAGGCGGGACGCTCCGGTCGCGGACCAGGCGGCCACGCTTCCACGGGTTGTTCAAGAGCCCGCGCCCCTGCCACCACCGACGCAACGAGCGCCCGTCCAGCAGCCGCCCGTCCAGCAGCCGCCGGTCCAGCCGCCGCCCGTTCAACAGCCGACGGCTCAGCAGCCGCGGGTCGAGGGCTGGGGCGGCTGGCCGGCCGAGCAGGCGCCGGCACCACCCCCGCCGGACCCCACACCGATGCAGGGCTGGCCGGCGGAGCAGCAGGAGCCCTACCGGCCGTTCGACGACCTCGCGATCCATCGGCCGTTCGGCGACCCTCAGCCGCCCCGGATAACCGCAACACCGACCGAGGCGCCCGCGGCATCGTCGTCCTCGAAGAAGGGCCCGGCGATCTTCGCGGCCATCGCCGCGGTTCTGGCGGTCAGTGTCGCCGTGGTCGCGCTGGTTTTCGTGCTCGCCGATCGGGGCGGCAAAGATGACGGTAAAGATTCAGATGTGCCAACTGTGGGAGGCGGGCCGCCGCCGCGGGGGGTGCAGGTTAGGGACTACGGGACCTCGGTGGAGATCAGCTGGGTCGACGCCAGCGAAGGCAAGACATCGACGCTGATCACTGGGGGACACCCGGGGGAGGTACTCAAGCCGATGGGTGAGGTCGGGCCCGGAGAAACGCGCTTTGAGCTGCGCGGACTCAATGATCAGCTGGACTACTGCTTCGCCGCGGTGTCGGTCTACGGGGTGAACGCGTTCGCGCCCAGCGAGCAGTCGTGCACGTCCCGGCCGGGGCCCAAGCAAACCAGTTAACGATCACGGAAAGCGATCATGGTTATCCACAGGCGTGACTCGCCGGGTGTCCCGAAGGGATCGAACGTCTTATGATGGCCCGCGTTCTGCTGGCTCAACGGGGAGGAACCGCAGGCCGTGAGCACATCGAAGGCCCCATGGCGTACGCGTGGTGGTCTCGTCACGATCGGTACAGTCCTAACTCTCGTGACGGGGCTGGGGCTGACCGTGCTCGGGCTCGGCGCGGCGGATCAGGCCGTCGCGAGCTTTGACGCCGCCTCCTGGGTGTGGTCCAAGGGCAAGGGCGAGGTCGCCCGGGTCAACGGGGTGACCGCCAAGGTGGACACCCGCGTCGATGTGCCCGTGGCTCGTAACCACACGATGCAGATCTCGCAGAACGACCGCTTCGTGATCTACCGCGACGTCAGCACCGGCGTGATCAGCTCGATGGACCTGACCTCGCTGAAGATGTTCGCGACCACGCCGACCAACTCGGGGCTGGGCGTGAGCGTGGCGCTGCACGAGGACGCCGCGTTCGTGGTCGACGCCGTGCGCGGCGTGGTGCGGCAGATCGACCCGCGCTACCTGACCCCGATCGGGCAGCCGCTGAACTACCCGCCGGGCATCACCGGTGGCGTCTTCGACGGCAAGGGCCGGCTGTGGATCGGCGTCCCCAGCCAGGGCACCGTCTCGGCGATCACGGCCGCCCCGATCGCGTCCCAGGGAACCGACCAAGGGGGCCAGGCCGCCACCGCGGGGCCGGTCCAGGTGGCCACCACCTCGGTCGCCCCGGCCAGCCATGACCTGGCCATCTCGACGCTCGACGACGGTGTCGCGGTGCTGAACCGCACGACCAACGCGCTCACCTCCGTACGCGGGGATCAGAAGCTCGTGGCGCAGCTGCCTCTCGCCGGACCGGGAACCGTGGCCCCGCAGACCTGGGGGCTTTCGATCCCGGTGACGGTGCCGGACGCGCGGCAGGTCTACGTCGTCAAGGGCGACAAGATGGGGCCGAGCTTCCAGGTGCCGGGCGACGGGCCCGAGCTGCAACCGGCGGTGGCGTGGGAGGGCTTCTTCTACGTCGCCGAGGAGGACACCGGCACGGTGCACGTGTTCGACGGGCAGGGCCGCGAGCAGAAGAGCATCCAGGTGCCGAACCCGGGCGGGCCGCTCGAGCTCGAGGTGCGCGAGAACTACCTGTTCATCAACGCTCCGGGCGCGTCGACGGCGCGGGTGGTCGACAACGCTCACCAGGTGCGGATCGTCGACAAGTACGCCGACGACGTGCTCGGTGGCGACGCGCCGCCCACGCCGGACACCCCGCCGCCGCCCCCGAAGCCGAAGAAGCCCGAGGTCAGCAAGCCGGGCGCGCCGCGCAACGTGCGTGCCGCGGCGGGCAACGCCGAGGCCCGGGTGACCTGGCAGTCGGCCAACCCGAACGGCGCGCCGATCACCCGCTACGTGGTCACCGGCGCCGGCAAGACGTTCCAGGTGGGCGCCGACCAGCGCTCGCTGAACGTGACGGGGCTGACCAACGGCGAGACGTACCGGTTCGAGGTGCACGCGGTCAACAAGAAGGGCGACGGGCCGTCCAAGACCAGCAACGCGGTGCGGCCGACCTCCGAGGTCCCGGACGCGCCGACCGCGGCCACGGCGGTGGCCAAGCCGGACGGCACGGTCGCCGTGAGCTGGCCCGCGGCCAACGGGCAGGGTCTTGAGATCGAGCGGTACGCGGTGACCGCGATCTCCGAGGGCGGCAGCGCCCCGGTCGGCGAGTCGAGCTCGGCCGAGCTGACGGTCAAGGCCGGTGAGCTCGAGTACGGCAAGCAGTACGCGTTCACCGTCGTGGCCGTCAACGAGCGCGGCGCCGGGTCCAAGGCGTCGCCGGTGAGCAACAGCGTGGTGCCCTACGCCAAGCCCGAGGCGCCGGAGAACGTGGAGGCCACCACGGTCGGCGACCAGAAGGGCGCGATCCGGGCCACCTGGACGCCCGCGGCCGAGAACGGGCGGCCGATCACCAAGTACGTGGTGACGGCGGCCGGCCGCTCGGTCGACGTCACCGACGGCAACGCGGTCACCATGACCGGCTTCGGCGACGGTGAGACCGTCCGGGTCGAGGTGCGCGCGGTCAACGAGGCAGGGGAGAGCGCCCCGGGCTCGGCCACCGCCAGGACCGTGGCGATGCCGCAGGTCACGATCACCGGCGCGTCGTCGACGTTCAACTCGGGCACCGTCACGTTCAGCGTCAACGCGGGCGGTGGCACAGCGACCTGCAAGGCGAAGACCGACAAGGGTGGCACGGCCGACGGCAGCTGCTCCAGCCTCAGGATCACCGGCCTGAAGCCGAGCACCACCTACACCTTCACGGTCTCCGCCACGAACAAGGCGGGGACCGCGACCAAGGACAAGAAGATTGTCACGGCGAACATCTACGGCGTCGCCACCTGCAAGAACGGCGAGGACGGCGACACCGCGACCTACTGCGACAAGGACGTCGACGGCCGGAACGGCAACGAGACCTTCTCGGTCACCAGGCAGGACGACAACAACAAGACCGGTTGGGCCCGGCCGGGGACCCGGCTCCAGGCGTACTGCAAGAAGTCCGGCGAAGAGGTCTTCGCGTACATCTACAACAAGAACAAGCGCAGCACGTGGTGGGTCAAGATCAGCTCTGGCAGTAACAACTACATCCCGTGGGCGTGGCTCAACCTCGACGGCGGCGACAACATCAACAACCTGCCCACCTGCTAGGCGGAACACATGCACCCGGACCAACCGTTGCCGCCCCAGCACATCCAGGGCTTCGCCCAGGTCGCCGCGCAGCTCGCCGAACGCATCGGCACGGTCGTGCTGGGCAAGCCGGACGTCGTCCGGCTTGCCCTGACCGCGCTGTTCGCCCAGGGACACGTGCTGCTCGAGGACGTGCCCGGCGTCGGGAAGACCACCCTCGCGCGGGCGCTGGCGGCCAGCGTCCGCGGGCAGTGGCGGCGCATCCAGTTCACCCCCGACCTGCTGCCCTCCGACGTGTCCGGCGTGACGATCTTCAACCAGGCCAGCCGCGGCTTCGAGTTCCACCCGGGGCCGGTGTTCGCCAACATCGTCATCGCCGACGAGATCAACCGGGCCTCACCCAAGACCCAGTCGTCGCTGCTCGAGGTGATGGAGGAGCGCCGGGTCACCGTCGACGGCGTGCCTCACCCGGTGCCGCAGCCGTTCCTGGTGGTCGCCACCCAGAACCCGGTCGAGATGGACGGCACCTACCGGCTGCCCGAGGCCCAGCTCGACCGGTTCCTGGTCAAGCTGTCGGTCGGCTACCCGGACGAGGACGTCGAGGTCGAGGTGCTGCGCGGGGCGGCCCTGCGCTCGCCCGACACCCTGGAGCCGGTCACCGACACGGCCACCGTCGGCGAGATGGTGCGGATGGCGCTGCGGGTGCACATCGCCGACCCCCTTTACACGTACGCGGTCCGCCTGGCCGCCGCCACCCGCAACCACCCGCAGGTCCGCGTCGGCGTCAGCCCCCGCGGCGTGATCGCGCTGACCCGCGCCGCCTCCGCGTTCGCCCTGATCAACGGCCGGGGCTACGTGCTGCCGGAAGACTTCAAGACGCTGGTCGAGCCGGTCTTCGCGCACCGCGTCCTGCTCTCGCCGGACGCCCAGCTGCGTGGCGTCACGGCGACGGAGGTGCTGGCCGACGCGATCCGGCAGGTGCCGGTGCCGCTGCCCGACAACCAGCGCGTATGAGGGGCGTCACCGCCCGCGGCTACGGCGTGGCCGTCGCCGCGATAGCGCTGCTCACCATCGGTTTCCAGTTCGGCTACCCCGACCTGGCCGTCCTCGGGGTGGCCGCGGTGCTGGCGGCCGGCACCGCGGTGGTGTTCGCGCTGTGGCGCCCGACGCTCAAGGTCGACCGGCTCGCCGACCCCGACCGGGTGGCCCGCGGCGACCCCGCCACCATGCGGCTGACCGTGCACAACGCCAGCCGGTTCCGGGCCGCGAGCCTGGTCGCGGTCGACCGGTGCGGCCGTCGGGAGGTGCCGGTCCCGCTGCTGCGGCTACGGCCCGGCAAGGACACCACCGAGACCTACCCCGTCCCCACGGAACGGCGCGGTGTCGTCCCGATCGGCCCGCTGCTGGTGCGGCGCTCGGATCCGCTCGGGCTGATCGAGCTGTCGCGCGGCTACGGCGGGACCACCACGGTGTGGGTGCACCCGCGTATCCACCTGCTGCGGGCGGTGCCGGCCGGCATGGCGCGCAGCCTCGACGGCCGCATCGACAAGGTGCCGCACGGCACGATCACGTTCGACTCGCTGCGCGAGTACGTGGTCGGCGACGAGCTGCGGCGGGTGCATTGGCGCAGCTCGGCCAAGGTCGGCGAGCTGATGGTGCGGGAGCAGCTCGACACCAGCGAGCCGACCATCGTGGTGCTGCTCGACGACCGCAAGCAGGCGCACCCCGACCCGGAGACGTTCGAGACGGCGTGTGAGGCGGCCGCGTCGATCATCGCCGCCGCCGTGCGTGAAGACCTGCCGATCGGCCTGCACCTGGTCAGCGCCGACCGGACCGGCCCCTACCTGGACGTCCTCACCGAGGTGGCCCTCGGCACGGGGGAGCTGACCCCGAAGGTAAGGCACCTCAGGACGCAGCGTCTCGGCGACACCCTGGTCTTCCTCACCGGCCCCGGCGGCCGCGGCGACCTCGGCGAGGTGGGCGCCCTGCGCGGCCCCTACCCGGTCGTCATCGCCGGCCTGTTCGGCGACCGCGACGCCGCGCCGGTCACCGCCGGTAACGGCATGATCGTGATCGAGGCCGAGGACGGGCTCGAGTTCGCCGCCGCCTGGGACGGGGTCCGCGGATGGTGAGGTGGCTGCGCGCTGCGGTCGTACCCATCGTGCTCGTGCTCCTGATCGCGCTGTCCGGGCTGGTCCTGGGCCGGATCTACGCCGACGACCTGCTGGTCAGGCTGGTCGCGGGCGCGGCGCTCGGCTCGGTCGCGGCCTCGGTGGCGGTGCGCCGGCTGCCGTCGTGGACCGCCGCGCCGGCGTCCGTACTCCTGCTCGCCGGTTACACACTGTTCGCGCTGAACATCGCCGCCGACCGGGCCGCGCTCACCGACCCGCTCGCCGCGATCGTCCGCGACTCGCTCGTCAACGGCATCCCGCGCCTGCTCACGGCCATGATCCCGGTCGAGCCGACGCCGGACACGGTGGTCGTACCCATCGTCGCGGCCTGGCTTGCCGGTCTGGCCGGCGCCGAGATCGCCGTGCGCGCCGGCCGCGTCCTGCTCGGCTGCGTCCCGGCGGCGGCGCTCTATGCGGGCGCGCTCTACGTCGTCGGCCCCAACGCGTCGGCCGCGGGCTGGTCGTCGGTCGCCTTCGCGGGGCTGGTCGCGGCCGCGTTGACAAGTTCTCAACCCCTTGAGGGTACGGGCACAGCAGACGTGCCCGTTCCCACACGCGCGATCATGCGGGGGCGAGCGCTTGCCGGCGCGGCCGCCGGGCTGACGGTGGTGGTCGCCCTGGTGGCGCTGGCCGGCCCGTGGGTCGCGGGTCGAGTGAGCGCGACCCCGGTCGACCCGCGCCGATACGTCTCACCACCCCAGGTGGACTCGCTGGACGAGAGCCCTCTCAACCGGATCTCGGGCTGGGCGCTGACGCCCACCGAGCGCCTCCTGTCCGTGCGGACCACTGTTCCCAAGCAACGCCTGCGCCTCGCCGTGCTCTCCGACTACGACGGCGCCACCTGGCGCGTCGGGGCCACCTATCGCAACGCCGGCCGGGTCCTCCCACCGCAACCGCCGCCGCCCGGCACCACCGTCGACGAGGTCAAGCAGGACATCACGATCGACGGCCTGACCGGTCGCCTGCTCCCGGTGGTGCCCACCCCCAGCGAGGTGTCGGGCGCCCGGGTGGCGTTCGACCCGGCGACCGGCACGCTGATCCGCCCCGAGGAGCTGCGCCCCGGAGTGCGGTACGAAGTGGTGTCCGAACGTCCCACCCCCGACCTCAACCTGCTGCCCGAGGCGGACTCGCCCACCGGCGACGCGGTGGCCCGCTACCTGGCCATCGGCGCCAACGTCCCCGAACCGATCCAGCGCCTGGCCGACCAGCTCCAGGAGGGCAACGGCGCCGCCTTCGACCGGGCCACCGCCATCGAGGAGTTCCTGGCCGAGCACTACCGCAAGGTCAACGACGCGCCCAGCGGCCACGCCTACCCCAACCTCGAGTACTTCCTGTTCGGCCCCCGCAACCGTGGCGGCCAGGTCGGCACCTCCGAGCAGTTCGCCGCCTCGTACGCCCTGCTGGCCCGCCTGACCGGCCTGCCCAGCCGCGTCGTGGTCGGCTTCGACGTGCCGGCCACCGGCCAGGTCACCGCGGCCAACGCCCTGGCCTGGCCCGAGATCCTCTTCGACGACCTGGGCTGGGTCGCCTTCGACCCGATGCCCAAGTCGAAGGACCCGCGTCCGGTCGAGGAGGACTTCACCCCCAAGCCGACCAAGCCCCCGCCCCCGCCGTCCGAGGCGCCCCCGCCCAGCGACGCCACCAGCCAGTCCGCCGGGCCCACCATGCTCGCCGCGCGCCCTGGCGGCGGCCGGTCCACCCTCATCGTGGCCACCGGCGCGTCCGGCTCGGCGTTCCTGCTGCTGGCCGCGGCCGCCCTGACCATCGTGACGATGCGGCGGTCGCTGAGGCGGCGGCGGCTGAGCGACGGCCCGCCCGACGACCGCATCGCCGGCGCCTGGCTGGAGTTCACCGACGCGCTGCGGCTGGCCGGGAAACCCGTACCCCATCACCTGGCCGCCACCGAGGCCGCGGCCCACGCGGCCGACGTCCCTCGGCCGATGCTGCGAAGATCAACGCCGCCGCCGGCCACCCCGGATCTCCCGGCCCTGGACGGCCTGGTCGACGGCATCAACACCACCGAGTTCGCCCCCGGCATGGCCGACGAGACCCAGGCGAGACGGGCCGCCGACCAGGTCACCGCCTACGCCGAAGCCCTGAGACAGAACCGCTCCTGGTGGCGCCGCCTCTGGTGGACCCTGCACCCCGGCCCGCTCCGCTGGCACCGCCCCCGCGACCACTGAGGACCTAGGACGCCCGAGTTGATCCGGCGCTTGCGTGAGCTCACCGAAATCGGTGATCATGATTACTGGGGGGTACGCAATTGTCTCGGTGGCGTCTCGGTCGCGTTCCACGGTGGCGAACCCGCACCCTGATCATCGGTGGGATCCTGTTCCTGGCCTCGGCCGGCCTGCTGATCGCGGCCGGGTCGACCCGGGGATTCACCTCCGACCTGCTGCTCAACCTCGGTTCCAGCCTGGTCCTGGCCGCGGTGTCGTACCTGATCTTCGACCCGATCTTCGACGAGGCCCGTAAGGCCCGGGTCCAGGAGCACGACCGTTTCGATCAGGCCGCGTTCGTCGACCGGATGCGCGAGACCCACCGCAACATCCGGATCCTGGACACCTGGACCCTCCTGCTTGAGGACCGCACCCGCACGCGGACATTCAGCGCCATGCGCAAGGCCCTCGACCAGGGCGCGACCATCCGGGTGCTGCTCCTCGACCCGAGCTCGGCCGCCGCCCAGCAACGGGCCGAGGAACTGGTACGCCGGCAGATCGACGTCGCCGCCCAGATCATGGACAACCTGCGTCAGCTGTACCTGTTCCGCGACCAGCTCGACAGCCCCGAGGTGAAGTCCCGGCTCAAGGTCTGCGTGTACGACGCGTCCCCGTCGATCCAGCTCTACCAGTGGGACCATCGGGCCCTCATCTCGTTCTTCCCGATCGGCAAGGTGTCCTTCGACGTGCCGCAGCTCGAGGTCGACATGGCCAGCCCGTGGGGCCAGTTCGTGGACCGGCGCTTCGACGAACTCTGGGACCACCAGGAGCACGTCCGTTCCCTGGACCGGTACTGGCTGCTCGCCGTGACCCTGATCCAGGGCAGCGAACGCCTGGACACGGTGTTCCTGCCGTACGTCGGCACCGAGGACGACGTCTACGTCGACGGCACCGGCAACCTGGCCAACCGGCTGGCCGAGCGGGTCCTGCACGCCCGCGACGACCAGCCGGCCGGATCGGCGCCCTTCGGCGCGCTCGCCGTCTGGCCGCCCCGCCGGTCCGGCCGGGAGGCTCACGACTTCGACCTGATCCGGCTCGACCAGGAGCACACCCCCGGGCCGACCGACGTTCTCGCCCTCTTCGACGGGAAGTACGGCAACTACCCGCCGGCCCGCTCGGCCGAGGTGTTCCTCCTCCGCCTCGTTCCCCGGTGACGCGCCGTCGCCGCCGGCGCCGCTCGCTTCCGGACGACGCCGGCGAAGGGCCGTGGACCGGGTGTCCGGAACGCATCTGACATCCAGGGTCCCTACAGGATGGAGCTCGCCGGCAGCTCCTGCGTCTGGCCTCGCGGTCACCGCACCACCGGGAACACCAGGTGCGTGACCCGGTCGCCCTGGACGCAGACGGTGGGGTTGCCGAGCAGGACGTCCTCGGCGGAGAGCTTGCCGAAGAAGGGGCGGTTGCCCTCGCCCATCACGACCGGGACGAGATCGACGGCCACCTCGTCCAGCAGCCCCAGCTCGAGGCATTGCCGGGCGATGGTGCCACCGGTGACCGTGACGTCGCGGTCACCGGCGAGCGCCTGGGCCTGGGCGACCGCGACGGCGACACCGTCGGTCACGAAGGTGAAGGGCGCCTCGGGGTGGGCTTCGACCCAGTCCGACGGGACGCGGTGCGTCACCACGACGACGGGGACGTCCAGGGTGTGCCGGCCCTGCCAGCCGTCCGTCACGTCGAACAGCGTCCGGCCGCAGACCAGCGCGCCGAGTGAGGACACCCACCGCTGCCAGTGGTCCGAACTCGGCGGCGTCAGGTGGACGTCGAAGTCGCCGGCCGGGGTCGGGCTCGCGATCTCGCCGTTCTGCAGCCAGTCGAACAACCGGCCGATGGTGTTGTCCGGCTTGGCGACATACCCGTCGAGGGACATGATCGCTTGCGCCACTACCTTGCCCATGGTGCCTCCTACCTCTCCTTCGTCGTGGTTCCGCCGGGTCGGCGGTGGTCGAACAACGTCCCGAACCCCCGGACGGTTACCGGTGCTCCGGCGTTCCCGAGGACGGACCACAGCAGGACCTGGTTGGCCGCCAGGACGAGGCGGCCGGTCCGGCGCTCCAGGTCGTGGATGGCGCGAGCGGCGCGGAAGCCGTTCCCGCCGATGAAGACCGCTTCGGCGCGGTGGCCGAGGTGCCGCGCGACCCACTCGACCACCATGGCCGGCTCGATCCGGCGCGGATCGTCGGGCAGATCCGCCGCCAGCCGGGCCTCGACGACCTCGAAGCCCTGGCCGCGGAAGTACTCGGCGCCGAGCTCGTTGAGCGAGGGCCCGAACCACGGCGGGTGGACCAGGCCGACCCGCTTGACGTGCCAGGACCGCAGCGCCGACACCGCGGACCGGGAAGCGGAGTACGCCGGCACGCCCCACCGGTCCCGGAGCCGCTTCACGAGCGTGCCCTCCTCGTCGTGGCCCAGGGCGTACCCCGTGCTCGTCGACGCGAAGGCGAGCACGTCCACGCCGGCCGGCAGCGCCGCGGCCGCCTCGTCGAGGACCGCCGCCCCCGCCTGTGCGCGCAGGCCACCGGCGTTCCGGATCCTCGAGACCTCGACCCGGATCCGCCCCGGCGCCATGGCCGGCATCTCGACCTCCGGACCGGGCGTGGCGTGCGGCGTGAGCACGCCCAGGGTGAGCAGATCCATGACTCAACCCTCGCGTGGCGCCCGGCCAGGATCAACGACGATCTGGTACGCGGAACGTGTAGCATCGCTCAACGATGCCCGACCTGGAACTGCGTGAGCTGCGGCTGTTCCTCGTACTCGCCGAGGAACTGCACTTCGGGCGCGCGGCCGACCGGCTCGGCCTCACCACCTCGCGCGTCAGCCAGACCGTGTGCGCCATCGAGCGGAAGCTGGGCGATCAGCCGCTGTTCCGCCGCACCAGCCGCGTGGTCGAGCTGACCGAAGCCGGGCGTACGCTGCGCGCCGAGCTCGCCCCCGCGGTCGCCGGCCTCGACCGGGTGCTGCGGACAGCCGCGTTCCGGGCCCGCGGGCCGGGTGTGGTTCGCGTGGGGCTGCTGAACGCCGCCTCCGGGGTGAGCATCCTGAGCCGGGCCGTCGAGCGGTTCGAGGCCAGGTACGCCGGTGCCACGGTACGGCTGAGCACGACGCCGTTCGACGACCGCCTCGGGCCGCTACGCCGACGCGAGGTCGACCTCGTCGTGACCCGCCTGCCCCTCGACCAGCCGGACATCGTCGTCGGCCCGGTGCTGACCGCCGCCGACCAACGGGTGGTGATGCTCGGCCGGAGCCATCCGCTCGCCGGCCGCGCCGATCTGTCCGTCGAGGACCTGGCCGGCCACGACGTCCGGCGCCCCTACGGACTCACCGCGGAGCAGGCCGAGGCCACCTGCCCGGCCAGGACACCGTCCGGGCGGCCGATCCGGTTCGTCGACGCGCCGGTCGACGACAACGCCGAGCTGCTCTACCTGCTCGCGCGGGGCCGCCTCGTGCACCCGACGGTGGCGCCCTTCGCCGAGCACTTCCAGCACCCCGACGTGGTCGCCGTCCCGCTGCGCGACCTGCCACCCTCCGCCTGTGCGCTCGCCGCCCTGAGGGACGTCGCCGACCCGGATCGCGACGCCCTGCTCGCCATCGTCGGGGAACTGTCCCCGAGCTGAGCGCCGCGCCGGTCGGCGTCCTGACCAGCGAGCCTGCGGCCGGCGGGGACAGGCAGAATGAGCCGGTGGAATCTCTGCTGCTGATCGTCGTGCTCGCTGCCGTCGTGCTGGTGGGCACGGTCATCGGCCGCCGGTTCAGTGTCGCGCCGCCGATTCTGCTGATCACGTTCGGCTGCCTGCTGGCGCTGATTCCCGCCCTGGCCGAGGTCCGGCTGCCGTCCGAGGTCGTCCTGCTGCTCTTCCTGCCGGCCATCCTCTACTGGGAGAGCCTCAACACCAGCCTGCGCGAGATCCGGGCCAACCTGCGCGTCATCATCCTGTCCGCGGTGGTCCTGGTCGTCGTCACGATGGTGACGGTGTCGTACTCGCTGCAGGCCCTCGGGGTGGCGGCCTCCGCGGCCTGGATCCTGGGTGCCGTGCTGGCGCCGACCGACGCCGCCGCGATGGCCGGCCTCGCCAAGCGGATGCCGCGCCGCACGCTGACCACGCTGCGGGCGGAGAGCCTGATCAACGACGGTACGGCGCTGGTGCTGTTCGCGGTGGCGGTGGGGGCGCTGGTCGCGGGGGAGATTCCCGGCCCGGTCGAGCTGTCGGCCCAGCTGCTCTGGTCGTCGGCGGGCGGCATCCTCTCCGGGGCGCTGGCCGGCGGCCTGGTCGTGCTGGCCCGCCGGCATCTCGACGACCCGCTGGTCGAGGGCGGCCTGAGCATCCTCACGCCGTTCCTCGCCTTCCTGCTGGCTGAGGTCGGCCACGCCAGCGGGGTCGTCGCCGTCGTCGTCTCCGGGCTGATGCTCGCGTACGCCGGACCGCGGGTGATCCGGGCCCGGTCGAGGGTGCAGGCCTTCGCGTTCTGGAACCTGGCCACCTTCATGCTCAACGGCAGCCTGTTCGTGCTGGTCGGGATGCAGATCCCGGAGGCCGTCAGGGGCATCTCGGGACGGTCGTTCGGCCCCGCCGTCGGCATCGCGCTGGCGGCCACCGCGGTGGTCATCCTGACCCGGCTGGCCTGGGTGCACGTGTCCACGGTGATCGTGCGCACCGTCGACCGTCGTGCCGTGCAGCGCGCCCGCCGGGTCAACTGGAAGGTCCGTACCGCGAGTGGCTGGACCGGTTTCCGCGGCGCCGTCTCCCTGGCCGCGGCGCTGGCCGTACCGGTCACGCTGGCCGACGGCACCGCGTACACCGAACGTGATCTGATCGTCTTCACCACCGTGGTGGTGATCGTGCTGACGATCCTGCTGGAAGGCCTGACCCTGCCGCTGGTGATCCGCTGGGCCGGCCTGAACGGCGACGAGACCCGGGCCGACGAGACGCGCGAGGCCCGGCTGGCCGCCGGACAGGCCGCGCTCGACGTGCTGCCGGAGGTCGCCCGGTCGCTCGGAGCGCCGGACGACATGGTCGACCGGGTCCGCGCCGACTACGAGGACCACCTCGAGATGGCCCGGGCCGACACCGACCCGGCGGCCCAGCGGTACGAGGAGCTCGAGCACCGGCTGCGGCTGGCCGTCCTGGACAACAAGCGCCGGGCCGTCACCCGGATGCGGGACCTGAACAAGATCGACGACATCGTGCTGCGCGACCTGCAGGCGGCGATGGACATCGAGGAGCTGCGCCTGCTCGGCCCGGCCGATTCCGACTGACTGGTCGGTAACAACGTCGGCGGAGGAGCCGCGCCTGCTCGGTCGGCCTGTTAGTTACCAACTAGTCGGTAAGAGCCTGCTAGTTACCAACTAGTCGGTAAGAAATATGGGTCAGAGCTCGATCTTGTGCCCGGTGTGCCAGAAGCCCTCGATCGGGGCGGCGTTGCGGTCGCCGTAGTACGGGTGCCACCACTTGGCGGCCTGCCAGACCGCCTCGGGACAGCTGGCCCGGCTCTCCAGCGACGGCGTCAGGTCGTAGCCGGAGGCGTTCAGCAGCGACTCGATCATCGCCGCCGACGGGATGCCGCGGCCGTCCAGCAGCGGGTTGCCCGCGTGCCCGACGCCCCAGAGGAACGCCAGCCACTCCAGCAGCAGCTCGGTCGCGTCCAGCACCGAGCGCTGCTTCTGGTAGCGCTCCAGCACCGAGATCTGCCCGGCGGTGGTCGGCGCCTGCCACACCTCGGCGGCGACCGGCAGGCGCAGCAGGGCGATGTTGGGATGTTGGGTTGCGTCCTCGTACGTGCCGAGGCGGCCCCGCTGGAGACCGTTGGTGGTCGTGGGGACCGCGAAGCCGCCCGGCGGCTCGAACGAGATCTCGTACAGCGTGGTGCTCGCCGGATCGTCGCCGACCGGGCCCAGCAGCGCCACGTGGGACCAGTAGCTCGGGGTCAGGTCGTGCCTCAGGTGGGACTGGGCCACGCGCAGGCGGAACGGGAGGTGGCCGCGGCTGCCGATCAGCAGCACCAGCGTCCCGTCCTCGCGGTTCAGCCCGTTGCGGACCAGCCACTGCACGTTGTCCTCGCCGTCGCGGCGGCGGGAGCGGTCGAAGCTGGACGACTCGGCCGCGGCGGTGGAGCTGAGGATCTTGAGCACGGGTGGCCCCTCAGAAGGTGGGTGACAGGCGGATGGGATCAAGGTCATGGCGTACGGACGCAGCGCCGTCGGTGGCGGCCATCCAGTAGGTGATCAGCAGCTCCAGGCCGAACCCGGACTGCCGGAAGGCCAGCTGGGTGAGGTGGTTGCCCTTCTCGCCCGCGCGCGGGTAGATCGTGGACGTGGCCAGCTTGGGCGCGCCGTCGACCTGGATGGTCGCCGGGGGCGCGGCGGCGGCCCGGTGCCGGTACCAGGGATCGTCGCGTTGCCGCCGCACGGCCGCCAGCTGGTCCAGCCCGGGCGTCGTCACCAGGGACACCGGCGACGAGATCACCTCGTACACCTTGGCCCCGGGGTTGCCGATCTCCTCGGCGAGCACGACCCGGCCGTAGTGGACGTCCCCGGTCAGGCACAGGACGGGACGGCCGCGGCGGGCCAGGCCGGTGATCGTCCGCATGATGGCCGGATGGTCGCCGTAGTCGGCCAGCCCGCGATCGCCGAACGTGCCCTTCAGCCAGCCGGCCGCGCCCTGCAGCAGCGACTGGCCGGTCACGACCACCCCGAAGCGGCCCTCGTCCCCGACCCGCCGCGCCCAGGCCTCGAACTGCGCCAGGCCGCCGGGTGGCAGCGTCGATCGGCGGTCACGGTCGCGGAACGTGCGGTTGTCCATCAGGAAGAACGACAACGGGGGTACGTCGAGCTCCAGCAACGGGCGATACCCGCCGGGCGTGCTGAGCTGGAAGGCCTCGTACATCTGCCTGGCCGCGGTGTACCAGTGGTCCCGGAAGCCGGGGATCAGGCTCTGGAAGGCGGTCGGGCTGCCGTGCGGCGCGTTGTTCCAGTACTCGTGATCGTCCGGGATGGACGCGGCCGGCGCCGAGTGCAGGATCTCGGCGTAGCCGCCCGGCCCGCCCCAGTTCGCGACGTAGTCCTCCTCGAACTTCGCCGCCAGCTCGGCCTGACCGGTGTGGAAGTTCCGCAGCGCCGGCAGGTCGAGATACACCTGATCGCCCATGAGCAGCGTCAGGTCGGGGCGGTGGACCGGCGGCAGGCCGCGGACCAGGTCGCCGGCGAAGCCCCGCTTGTCCTCGTGCCGGTAGAAGCACGACGCCAGCAGCACGTTGAACGCCTCGAACCCGCCGCCCGCCGGCACCGCGGCCGGCAACGTGCGGAGGGTCAGGACGTCGGAGAAGGTGGTGCCCGAGTCGCTGACCCGGACGGTGTAGGTGGTGTCGGGAGTGATCCCGGTGCGGAACTCGTACACGCCGGTGAACGCCCGCGGCCCGGCGGCCGAGGGCCGCGCGCCGGACAACGCCCGGACGGGCACGGGGGTCGCGTCGGCGCCGTTCAGCTGCCATCGCAGAGCCAGCGGCACGGTGGCGCCGAACACGCCGATCCACACCTGCACCACCGGGTCACGGGTCGCCCGCGGATGAAGAACCAGGATCAAGGTCATCAGCTCCGCGCCCAGCGTACGGTGTGATGGCCGTCACCGGAACTCGCGTCGTCAAGAGGACAGGAACAGGTGTGTATCGCATTCTCCGCGCACGGCTCCGGGACGGCGACGCCGAGGCGTTCGGGCAGGTCTTCGACGACCACGCCCGCGACGTCCATCGGCACGCGCTGCGGACGACCGGCTCCTGGAGCACCGCCGAAGACGTCGTCTCGCTGACGTTCCTCGAGGCCTGGCGGCTCCGGGAGACCGTCCACCCGGACGGCGACAGCGTGCTGCCGTGGCTGTTCGGCATCGCCACCAACGTGCTGCGCAACACCCGCCGGGCCGGCCGCCGGCACAGTGCCGCGATGGATCGGATGCGCAGTGAGACCGTGCCCGACTTCGCCGACGAGGTGGTCGACCGGATGCGCGACGCCGAGCGGCTGGCCGCCGCGGTGGCGGCGTTGCGGCGGCTGAAGCCGGCCGAACGGGAGGTGTTCGCGCTCTGCGTGTGGTCCGGGCTCGACTACGCGCAGGCGGCCGAAGCTCTGGGCGTACCCATCGGAACTGTTCGGTCCCGGTTGTCGCGAGCCCGCACGCGACTACGCGACCTCACGGAACGGGAACTCGCTCCGCGCCGCGGACAGGAACCAGGTGGCCGCACTCCCGCGGCCCGGTCGCTTCAGGAGGGAAACCGATGAACGACACGCCCCGACCCGAGCTGCTCCCGGCGCCGGAGGTTCCCGACCTGCCCGACGACCGCCATCGCGAGCTCAAGGACGCGTTCATGCAAACCATCACCGAGGTACGCCCGCAGCCGGCCCGGCGCCGCTGGCCGATGATCGCCGTGCCGGTCGCCGCCGCCACGATGGCCATCGCGCTGATCACCGTCGTCGCCGTGAACCGCGCGACCGACCGCGGCCCGGAGGAAACCGTGGCCGCCCCGATCGTGGCCATCGACCCCGGCAACGCCAAGGAGGCCCGCGCGATGTTCGACCGGCTCGCGCTCGCCGCCGGCGCCCGCCCGGCCACCTCGGTCGGCTCGGGCCAGTTCGTCTACGTCCGCAGCAAGGTGGCGTGGCTGGTCTTCGCGGAGCCGTTCGACTCCAGTGACGGCTCGCAGAGCGCCGGCGAAGACCCGCAGAAGCTCGACAAGGTGCACAGCCGGGAGATCTGGCTGCCGGCCACCGCGGGCAGCAAGGGCCTGATCCGCGAGCGCGGCGAGACGTTCGGCCTGGAGGGCGCGCGGACCAACAGCTCGTACGCGGAGATGCCGACCGAACCCGGCGCGCTGCTGCGCAAGATCTACGCCGAGACCAAGGGCCAGGGCGACGACCCGGACGACGTCGCCTTCGACTACATCGGCGAGGCGCTGCGCGAGAGCATCCTGCCGCCCTCGCTGGCCGCGGCGCTCTACCGCACCGCCGCCGAGATCCCCGGCGTGGTGCTGGTCAAGGACTCCGTCGACGCGGCGGGCCGGCACGGGGTGGCGGTCGGCCGGACCGACACCCTGGGCGAGCGTACGGAGTGGATCTTCGACCCCCAGTCGTACGAATACCTGGGCGAACGTTCCTACCTGGTGCGTGACACGAAGGTCGGCAAGGCCGGCATGCTCACCGCCACGACCGCGGTCCTCGAACGCGCCGTCGTCAACAAGCCCGGCGCCGAACCCCAGTGACGACCTGATCGTCGGCCAGATCGACGACGGCGGGCGCCGCGGTGGACAGGCGGTCGGCCGCGTCGGAAAGCTCGGTGGACGCCGGCCGACGCGCTTCGCCCGCCGGCCTCTACCGGGCCGACGCCGCGCCCCGGCGGGTCCTGATCACCTGCGGGGGCACGGTCGATCGGCGGCAGCTCGTTCAGCGGCTGAGTCCGGCCCGGTCGACCTTGCGGTGGAACCGCATGCCGGCCAGACCACCGAGGATGGCCCCGATCAACGCGGCGATCAGGGCGAGGACCAGGGCGATGATGGCGCCGGTGGTGGCGTCGTCGCTGCTGACGGGCAGTTGCGGGAACCCGCCGACCCGGTCGAGGACCAGCACCGCCGGTCTTTGCCGTCGCATGCCCTTCGGTCGATGCGCTAAACGAAAGGGGGCTCGGGTGTTGGCCGGCTCGGCGTTTGGCGAGGTCCGCGGGTTGAACGCCTTCTTCGTCAGGTGCCGGCGCACCGGCGGGTCAGGCGGCCGGTTGGAGCAGGACGGCATACAGGTCGTCGGGGCCTGGTTCGTGGACGTTGCCTTCGCCGTCGCGTCCGATCGGGAGGTGCTCACCGGAACGGGGGAGGTACCAGCATGGCTGCGCGTCGGCCAGCGGTGAGCAATCCGCACCGTCCCGGTCCGGGCGGGCCACGACCACGACTGCGTCGTCGGGCAGGTCGGTGATGATCTCGCGCAAACCGGCGACCGTCACCGCGCCGATGGTGAACAGGGGATCGACGCGTGCGTTCTGATCGCGTACGTAAGTGTTCTCCTCGGCGCTCATCCGGCCTCGTTCCTGAGATCAAGACGTTCCATCCGCCGCGGCCCCGAGGTCGTCGTACGCCTCGAAGACACCGCGGTGGACTCGTGTTTACACGTGTTAGCGGGTGAACCGGGCCAGAATGCCCTTCTTCACCGCTGTGGGCCGCTGCTGCTCGCCGGCCAGGGAGCTGACGACGATCAGCGCTCCGGTCAGCGCGGGCACGATCCACTGCATCACGGAGAGCTTCTTCTGCGCCTTGGCGACATCCTCCGGGGTGCTCGCGGCGGCCTCGGTGCCGGCCAGCGCGGGTACCGAATTGTCCTTGGCGACCTTCCGGCCGAGCAGCCGGCTGTATCCGGTCGCCGCCAGGGCGGCCACGGTCAGACCGGTCTTGGCCAGCGCGGTCGCGCCGGCGCCGCGCTGGGCGACCAGTCGGGACCGGTTACCGATGAGCTCGCCGACGCTGCCGGCCAGGTGGGCGCCGATCGCGGCGGCGTTGACCGGGGTCCACTTGTTCCAGCCGGTGTTGGCCACACGGCCGGTGCCGTTGGCAGTGTCCGCTTCCGCGGCGGCGGGGTTGAGTGAGACGGCGTTGGCCAGGGTGCCACCGAACCAAGCGGCCAGGCCGACGTCGTGCAGAGATCGGGATACGGTGTCTTGCGGCAAGATGTCCTCCGGACTCGAGATGGTGTTGAGCCTCGGCTACCCCTCAGCTGCCCGGATATACCGATTCGACCGCGGCCTCGCAACGGGCCCTCGCTCGGCTCGGCCTCATCGCCGGCGGATCACCGCGGCCGCGGTGTGCGGTCACCGACCCATATCTCGCCGCGGCCACGCGCTCGGTGGTGAGCTTGGCGATCGTCTGGAACCGCTGATCCATGCGCTCCGAGTGGACCGGGGTGCTCGCCAGGGTGGTGATGGCGGTCTCCAGGGGAGCTGGTCCCGGCGGAGGTGGTGTGGTCTTGGCCGGGTTCCTCGAGGGCGGGCACTTCTGGATCCTCGGCAGCGGTGGCCCACGGTGTACCGCATCGTCACGCCCCGACCGGGATGGTCAGATCCGGTGACGTGGGTCGGGCAAGGATCGCGGGCGCGTCCCGCTTCCCGGCGGCGACGCAGAGCCGGCGTGCAGAAGGGCCGCGATGGCCGGCGCGCCGGTCGGCCGGGCGAGCAGGAATCCCTGGCCGTAGTCGCAGCCGAGGGCCTTCAGGGTGGCGTGTTGCGTGCCGGTCTCGATGCCCTCGGCGGTGACGGTCAGGTCGAGGTCGTGGCAGAGCTGGATGGTGCGGTGGACGACCGCGGTGGCCGCGGAGTTGCCGGTGTCGTTGAGGCCGGTGACCAGCTCGCGCGCGAGTTTGACGGTGGCGATGGGCAGGTGGGACAGCGCGGCCAGGTTGGCGTGACCGGTCCCGAAGTCGTCGATCGCCAGGTGGATGCCGCGGCCGGCTAGGTGATCGAGGATCTGGTTGGGGCCGTCGATGGCGGTGCTCTCGGTGATCTCGAGCTGAAGGGCGGCGGCCGGCAGCCCGGTGCGGTCGAGGATCTCGTCGATGGTGGCGAGCAGGGCCGGGTCGGCCAGCTGCAGCGGGGAGAGGTTGACGCTGATCAGGAGCCGGTTGCCCGCGGCGTGCCAGGCGCTGCCGTGCCGGCAGGCCTGACCGAGCAGGGACTGGCCGAGCGGCCGGATCAGGCCGGTCTGCTCGGCGAGCGTGATGAACTCCTGCGGGCCGGCCGGGGCCGTACGGCCGTCGGGTTGCCAGCGGGCGAGCGCTTCGACGGCGACCACGGTGTGGTCGGCGAGGGCGTACATCGGCTGGTAGTGGGGCACGAACTCGCCGCGTTCCAGGGCGGCCGGCATGGCCGCGGCGAGCCGGTGACGGCGCAGGTCCCGGGTGGCGCGGGCCGGGTCGAACACGGCGTGCGGGCGGTGGCCGGGATGGGTCCAGGCCAGGGCGATGTGCGCGTTGCGCAGCCAGTCGTCGGGGGCGGTGCCGGCGCAGTGGTCCTCCACGATGCCGGCCGTGGTCCGCAGCCGTAGCTGGTAGCCGTCGATCCACGGCAGCCGTGCGTCACTGATGGCGTGCCGGGCCAGCCGGGAGATCTTGATCATCTCGTCGGGCCCGCTGGTGTCCGTGACGGCCACGGCGAACTGCTCCCCGCCGAGGTGGGCGAGCAGAGCGGGCGCGGCGCCGGCGACGACTTCCCGCAGGCGCAGGCCGATGGTGTGCAGCAGGTCGTCGCCCGCCTGGTGGCCCAGGGCGTCGTTGAGGTTGTCGAAGTCGTCGATGCGCAGCAGGCAGATCCCGATGCGCGCGCCGGGCCGGGCCGCGGCGATCGTGGCGCGCAGGTGTTCCCGCAGGTTGACCCGGTTCGGCAGCCCGGTGACCACGTCGTACAGCCGGGCGTGCTGCAGGCGGTCCTGCAGGCGGTGCTGCTCGTCGCGCCAGGCGACCCGCTCCGAGCGGGCCAGCTCTTCGGCGGCCAGCATCGCGGTGTCACGCAGGGCGGCGGTGAACCCGGCGGCGAACTCTCCCAGCAGGGGCTGGACCCGCGCCCGCGCGGCCGGTTCGCCGGCGCCGAGCAGGGCGGGCAGCCGTGCGGCCAGCAGGGGAAGGCTCACGGCCAGGACGTGCGGGGACGCCATCCGCGCCTCGACCAGGGCGTCACCGACCGGCCGGGCCGCGGTGGCGTCGAAGGGGTCGGCCCGGGCGGCGGTCACCAGTTGGCGCAGCAGCCCGCGCAGAACGGCCCGGGCGTGGTCTCGGCGCGGCACGAACCCCTGCTCAGCCACCTGACGGAGCCACTGCCGAGCCACCGCGTCGAGCGCCGGCTCATCGGCGCCATGCGAGCCCGTACGCGTCATGATGCCGTCCTCCGGTCCGATGCCGCCACCCACTGTGCACCGTGGACGGCTCACGCGCCACCGCGGTCAGCGGCGACGGCCCAGCGCGGCCAGCAGCGCCACCGGCGCGTTGTCGGCGTCCTCGTCGTCGTCGGGATGCCATTGATCGATGTTGACCACCCCGGGCGGCTGCAACGCGAAGGACTCCCCGAGCAGCCCGGCCACCTGGTCCGCGTCCCGGACGACGAACGGTGTGGGGGTCTGCTCGTACAGCTTCCGGACCGCCTCCTGCTGGGCGCGGGCCGCCTCGGTGGTCTCCAGGGTGCCGTGCGAGATCGCCAGGAAGCTCCCCGGCGTCAGCACCGCGCCGAACTCGCGGATGATCGACGCCGGGTCGTCCCGGTCGGAGATGAAATGCAGCACGGCGACCATCAGGACCGCCACCGGCTCGGCGAAGTCGAGGGACTCCAGCAGCCGCGGATCTCGCAGGATCGCCCCGGGGTCACGCAGGTCGCCGCGGATCGCGGTGGCGTACCGGTTAGCCTTGAGCAGGCTGTTGCTCTGTTCCACCGCGACCGGGTCGATGTCGACATAGACCACCCGGGTCGCCGGGTCGACCTCCTGGGCCACCTCGTGCACGTTGCCCAGCGTCGGGATCCCCGAGCCGAGATCGAGGAACTGGCGGACACCGGCCGCGCTCAGCCATCGCACCGCCCGGCCCAGGAACGCGCGGTTCGCCTGCGCCATCACCCGCACCTGCGGCATGACCTTCTCGGCCTGCGTGTAGAAAGCGCGGTCGACCTGGAAGTTGTGCACCCCGCCCAGCGCGTAGTCGTACACCCGCGACGCGTTCGGCACGGTGATGTCCACACCCTCCGGCACCCACGCGCTCGACTCGGTCACCGCTACCCCCGCTCCGGCCGGCACATCGGCACCAGGTCCATGATGCCCGGTCGGCCCGGCCGGCGCGAGCACTCCTATGGTGGGGACCATGCAACGGATTCACGCCAATCTGATGATCCCGGGGCGGGGCGCTCCGGTCAGCGACGCCGTCGTCCTGCTCGACGGCCCGACGATCGCCTACGCCGGCCCGGCCGCGGAAGCCCCGGTGGCCGGCGACGCCGAGGAGGTCCGGGCCGAGGTCGTCATGCCCGGGCTGTGGGACTGCCACGTGCATCTGCTCGGTCAGCTCGTGCCCGACCTGGCGATGCTCCCGCGCGAGCCGGTCGCCCTGCGGGCCGCGCGCGGCGTCGCGGGCCTGCGGGCGGCGCTGGACGCCGGCGTGACCAGCATCCGCGAGCTGGGCGGCCTCGGCCTCGACATGACGGCGGCGGTGGCCGAGGGGACGGTGCCCGGCCCGGCCATCCACGCCGCCGGGGCCGCGATCTCACCCACCGGCGGCCACGTCGACCTGCACAGCTATCCGCTGCCCTGGGTGCACGACTACGGAGCGGCGTCGAACGAGCTCCGCGTCGCCGACGGCGAGTCCGGCTGCGCCCGGGTGGTCCGCGAACAGCTGCGGCGCAACGCCAAGGTGATCAAGATCTGTGCCTCCGGCGGCGTCATGTCCGAGGTCGACCATCCGATCCACCAGCAGTTCACCGCGGCCGAGCTGCGGGTCCTGGTCGAGGTGGCGGGTCTGGCCGAGCGGGCGGTGGCCGCGCACTGCCACGGCAAGCCCGGCATGATCGCCGCCCTGGAGGCCGGCGTACGCACCATCGAGCACGGCACGTACCTCGACGAGGAATGCGCGGCCGCGATGCGCGAGACCGGCGCGATCCTGGTGCCCACCCAATTCGTCATCGCCTCCGCGGTGGCCGACATCGACCGGCTCCCGCCGTACGCCCGGCCGAAGATGCTCGCGGTGGTGGAACGTCACGCCGAAGCGGTCGCCCTGGCCCACCAGACCGGCGTGACGGTCGCGATGGGCACCGACATCGGCGCGGGTGACTGGGGCCGGCACGGCGAGGAGCTGACCCTGCTGGTGAAGGCCGGCTTCACGCCGCTCGAAGCGATCGAGACGGCCACCGCCAACGCCCCGGCCACCCTGGGTCCGCAGGCGCCGCGATCGGGCCGGCTCGAGGCCGGGTACGACGCCGACCTGCTGATCCTGGACGACAACCCGCTGGACGACATCGCGGTGCTGGCCGACCCGGCCCGGATCCGCCAGGTGTGGCAGGCCGGTCGCCGCGTCAAACCGGTCTGACACCGTCACCCCGGGCGGGTGGTCCACGGTCGGCTTCCGGTCACTGAGGGTCGAGGCCGCGAGGTTCGCCGGTACGGTCGCTCCACCATCACGCTCGTGAGAAGAGCCGGACCATGACTCAGTACGGTGATCAGCCGCCGGCCGCGGCGGCGCGCTCCGGGCGTACCTGGCGGATCTTGATTGTTGTCGCCGCTCTTGTGCTGTTGCTGCTCCTGCTGTTGGGGCTGCTCGCGTTCTGCGGGAACGGGACCACTCCGGCGGGCGGTCCGGCGTCGTCGCCGTCGTTCAGCTACCCGCCGGTGACCGGCTCGCCGTCGAGCCCGACACCGGTCGACCCGCCACCGGCCTCGCCGGCGGCCTCGCCACCGGAATCGCCGCCGACCTCGCCGCCCGGGAAGCCGGTGGCCACGGTGGTGCCTTCGGGGGCGCCGGCCGCCGGTGGAGGGCCGGGTGGTGACGGGTCGATGCGGCTGATCGTCCTGGGTGGCGCGCTGCTGGCGGTCGCCGGTGGGGTCGGGCTGACGGCGTTGCGCCGGTCGGCGGGATGATCCTGTTCGACCGGAGCTCGGGCACGGCTCTGCTGGCGTTCATCCTGGCCGTCTCCGGCGCCAACCTGCTCGCCGCCGGGCTGACCGATCCGCGCCCGCCACCGTTCGGCCCGGTGAAGGCGGCCACGGGCCGGCTCTCTGCCGCGGAGGAGCGCGGACCGGCGAAAGAGCGCGAGGCGTTGCCCCGATCCGTGCCGGTACGCCTGGCCATCCCGGCCATCGGGGTGGACACCGGTGTCATGGCGCTCGGCGTCGAACGCGACGGGACGATGGAGGTGCCGCCGCTGACGAAGGACGCGCCGGCCGGCTGGTATCGCCATCTGCCCACGCCGGGGGAGGACGGGCCGGCGGTGATCGTCGGCCACGTCGACACCACACGTTACGGGCCGGCCGTCTTCTACCGGCTGGGCACCCTGACGGCCGGCGACACGATCACGGTGCGCCGCGCCGACCGGAGCACCGCCGTGTTCACCGTCGCCGCCACCAGGCAGTACCGCAAGACGAGCTTCCCGACCGGCGCCGTCTACGGTCCGGTGGGCCGTCCCGCCCTGCGGCTCATCACCTGCGGCGGCGACCTCGACCGCCGCCGCGGCCACTACCGCGACTCGGTGGTCGTCTACGCGGTCGCGGCGTAACGCGCGGCCAGCGCCTCGAGCGTCCCGCTGATGCCCTGCGCGTTCTTCGCCGGGAACCCCAGCAGCTCCATCACCTTCGGCGAGCGGGACGTCGAATAGTCGAACGTCTCGGTGACCTCGGTGACGCCCGGCTCGGGCGAGGCCAGCTCCCAGCGCCAGCGATGCCCGAGCGGATGTCGCCACTCGACCAGGCGGTCGGGCTCGAGCGCGGTCACCACCGAGGTGATCGAGTACGGCAACCCGTACTGCTTCATGCCCACGGTGAACCGGTCGCCCTGCTTCAGCGCGTGAGGTCCCTTCACCGGAACGTCCCGCACCGTGCCCGAGCCGTCCAGCTCGGCATGCCGATGCGGGTCGGCCACCAGCGCGAAGATCTCCGCCGCGGGCGCGTTCACGCGCACCCGGCGACTCACCCGCCGAGGCCCGGAATCCACCGTTGTCACCATCCCGCCATTATGCGGCCCGCCGCCGCCGACTTCCGGCCGCTCGGTGTTCCCTCCGCGGAGGGAGGTGGCCCGGCGCGCTCGTTCCTATCGTGGGCGGCATGACGAGAGCGGGGCTGATGGACGTCTACAGCGCGGTACGGACCCGGCAGTCGATCCGCCGGTTCACCGATCGGCCGGTCCCGCGCGAGGCCCTGGAACGGGTGCTGACGGCGGCCGTGCAGGCCCCGTCGGGCAGCAACCTGCAGCCGGGCAGTGTCTACGTGCTGTCCGGGGAGCCGCTGGCCCGGCTGAAGAAGGCCGTCGCCGGGCGGGCCGCGGCCGGCGACTCCGGTGACGGTCGCGAGTTCGCGAACCTTCCGCCCGAGCTGTGTCCGCCCTACCTCGACCGGATGGCGGCGCTGGGCGAAGGCATCTACGGCTCACGGGGCGTCGCGCGCGGGGATGTCGCGGGCCGGGCGCGGATCCGGGCCGAGAACTGGAACTGCTTCGGCGCCGGCACGGCGTTGTTCTGCTACCTCGACCGGGACATGCCGGCGCCGCGGTGGGCGGACATCGGCATCCACCTGCAGACGGTGATGCTGCTCCTGCGGGCCGAGGGACCGCACAGCTGCGCCCAGGAGATCTGGGCCGGGTACCACCGCAGCGTCGCCGAGGTGATCGCCCCACCGCCTCACCGGACGCTGGTCTGCGGCCTGTCCATCGGGTTCGCGGACCCGGCCTGGGCGCCTCCGCGCATCCGCCGCGCCCCGCTGTCCGAGACCGTGACCTTCCTGGACTGACCTCTGCGGGCCGGTCGACGTCCGAAGATATTGATCACCATCCGGCGCAGGAGTGGCTCCGAATCACTCTCATGTCGGAACGTGATGTCGGCGCCGCCCGTACCCCGGGCCCGCTGTTGGTCCTGGGGCGTTACCGCCTGATCGCGGTCGTCGGGGCCGGCGGCATGGGCCGGGTGTGGCGTGCGCACGACGAGGTGCTGGACCGGCAGGTGGCCGTCAAGGAACTCGTCGCGCCCCGCGGGCTGCCCGTCCCGGGCCGGCGCACCGCCGCGCTCCGGGCGATGAGCGAGGCCCGGGCGGCGGCCCGGCTGGAGCACCCGGGGGTGGTCCGGGTCTACGACGTCGTCCGGACCACCGGGAGCTCGTGGATCGTGATGGAGTTCGTCGAGTCGGTCTCGTTGCACGCCCGGCTCGAGCAGGAGGGCCGCCTGGAGCACCCGGAGGCCGCCCGGATCGGCCTGGCCGTCCTGGACGCGCTCGGGGCCGCGCACCGCGCCGGTGTCGTGCACCGGGACGTCAAGCCGCACAACATCCTGCTGGCCACCGACGACCGGGTCATGCTCACCGACTTCGGGCTGGCCGCGCTCGACACCGAACGCGTCGACGGCGCCCTGTCGGTGCTCGGTTCGCCCTACTACGTCGCGCCGGAGCAGCTGACCGACGGCACGGCCAGCGTCGAGGGTGATCTGTGGTCGCTGGGAGCGACTCTGTACGCCATGGTCGAGGGCCGGCCGCCGTTCCGCCGCGCGAATGTGGCCGCCTCGCTGACCGCGATCGCCGGGGCGCAGCCCGACCCGATGCGGCACGAGGGACCGCTGTCGCCGCTGATCGGGCTGCTGCTGGAGAAGGACCCCGACCTGCGCCCACCCGTGGCCGAGGTGCAGGTGGCCCTGCGCCTGGTCGCCGAGGAACCCGTCCCGGTGCGCTTCCGGGCCGCGGCGGTCGCCCCGGCCGGCTCGATCGCCGAACCGGGCGAGCAGTCGCAGGCCGTGCCGTCGCCGCCGCGCCGCCGGCGGGTCCTCGTCGCCGCGGCCGCCGCCGTGGTGGTCGTGGCCGGCACGGGGGCCGCGATGGCTTTCCGGCCGGAGGGGCCGACGCCGCAAAGAGCCACCGCGGCGGCCCCGACCGGCCCGTGCGCCGACTTCTCCCCGGAACCCTCCGCGGCGCCCGGGATCGAGATCCGGGTCCCCGCCGGGTGGACCCGCTCGCAGAAGGACGGCGAGACCTGTTACCGCGCCCCGAACGGCGTACGCGCCGCCACCGTCCAGCCGATCAAGCCGCTGGCCGTCGGCCCGCTGGAGCACTGGCAGGCCGCCGAACGGGCCGCGTCCGACGCCGGTGAGCTGCCCGGGTACCGCCGGATCAGCATGGGCGTCCTGCTGGTGACCGGCGGGGGAGCCGACTGGGAGTACACCTGGCAGCCGCCGGCCGGCGCCAGGCGGCACGCGCACCGCTACCTGGTGCAGGCCGGCGGGCGCCGCCCGATCGAGGTGTCCTGGACGACCAGCGACGCCGACTGGGCCGCCGCCACCGCCGTCGAACGGGCGATCGTCAGCTCCGTGCGTACCCCCGGCCAGGCCGCACCGACCTGGTCGGTCCCATCCCCCCAGTAACGACCCGCAGTAAACACCTCGATCAAGGAGCATCTCGTGAGATTGCGCCGAACCCTGCTCGTCATCCCCGCCGCCGCGGCCCTCCTGTTCGCCGTGCCGTCCGCGGCCCTCGCCGCCGAGAGCGTGCACGTCCAGCTCGACCCGCTGAACAAGTCGGGCGCCTCGGGCACGGCCACCCTGACCGCCATGGACAACGGCGACCTCAAGATCTCCATCCGTACGAAGGGGATGGTCCCGAACTCGCCACACGCCCAGCATCTGCACGGCGCCACCAACGGCACCGACTTCCACTGCCCGGACATGTCCGCCGACGCCGACGGCAACGGTTTCGTCAGCACCGAGGAGGGTCTGCCGATGTACGGCGACATCTTCGTCTCGCTGACCACCAAGGGCGACACCAGCAAGGCCAGCGGCCTGGCCGTGGACCGGATGCCCACCGCCGACGCCAAGGGGGCCCTGGCCTACGACCGCACCATCCCCGGCGCCGACCTGCCCGCCGGCACCATCGACCACCTCAAGGACCTGCACGTCGTCGAGCACGGCATCGACGCCAACAACAACGGCAAGTACGACCTCGACGGCCTCGGCGAATCCACCCTGGCCAAGTCGGCCGGCCTGAAGGGCATCCCCGAGGAGGCCACCGACCCGGCCGTGTGCGGCATGGTCTCCGGCGCCGCCGCGGGTTCCGTCCCGGCCGGCGGGGTCGCCACCGGTGACGGCAGCAGCCGCGGCACCACGGCGCGGCTGTACGGCTTCGGCGGGCTCGCCCTGCTGCTCGCGCTCGGCGCCTTCGTCCTCACCCGCCGGCGTGCCTTCGCGCTCCCGCGTGAGCTGCGCGACCGGGGCTGATCGTCGATGGGAAACGGCGACTCCTCGCCGCGGACCGGCGGCCGCCGCACCCGATATGCGGTGCGGGCGGCCGTCGCCGTCCTGGCCCTCACCGGCTCGCTGCTCGTGGTGGCGGCCGTGCGCCGTACCCCCGTGGAGCCGCCGGAAACCGCGCCGCCGGCCACCGCTCCGGAGCCGGCCCGACCGGCGACGCCCGACCGGCTCACCCGCGGCCCGCTGATGGCGACCTCGCCGCCGGCCCGCCTGACCATCCCGGCGATCAAGGTGTCCGTGCCGGTGATCGGCCTGGGCCAGAACGCCGACGGCACCATGCAGGTGCCCGGCGACGCGGCGACGGTCGGCTGGTACACCAAGGCGCCCACGCCCGGCTCGCTCGGCCCGGCCGTCATGGCCGGACACGTCGACTTCCACCGGCGGCCGGGAACCTTCGCCCGCCTGGCCACGCTCGCCGCCGGCGACATCGTCACCATCGCCCGGCAGGACGGCAGCACCGCCACGTTCTCGGTGACGAAGACCGCCCGGTACGCCAAGGACCGGTTCCCGACCGACGCCGTCTACGGCGCCATCGACCACGCCGGCCTGCGCCTGATCACCTGCGGTGGCGACTTCGACGACCGCGCCGGCCACTACCGGGACAACATCGTCGTCTTCGCCACCCTGTCATAGCCGGATCACCTTGGCGACCTCCTCGGGGAGGCCGGGGGAGGTGAAGGCATGGCCCATTCCGGGTACGACGTGCAGTTCCGCCCCCGGGATCGCGGCGGCCAGGGCCTCGCCGTGGCCGAGCGGATAGACCGGATCCTGGTCGCCGTGCACGATCGAGGTCGGCGCGGTGATCGACGACAGCGGGGCGAGCAGACTCGGATCATCCGTCCAGGCGGCCCGGTTGTGGTTGGCCGCGGCCGCCGGGTCGGTGGCCCGCGACCGGGCCAGCTCGAGCGTCGCCCGCGCGGCCGGCTCGTCGAACGGCCGGACCGGCCCGGTGAAGACCCGGAACAGGGCCACGTCGGTCTCCGGACCCGGCGGCAGCCCGGCGGCCTGATGCGCGAGAAGCGCGGGCGACGGCGGCGGCAGGTCAGCCGGGTCGGCCGGCTCCCCGGCCAGCGCCCGCGTCCACGCCGGCCGCGGGTCGTGACCCATCGGCGAGCTGGACATCACCGTCAACGACCGGACCCGGTCCGGCGCGTGCACCCCCAGCCACTGCGCGATCATCCCGCCCAGGGACGTCCCCGCCACATGCGCGGAATCCAGTCCATAGCCGTCCAGCACGGCCAGGCAGTCGCGAGCCAGATCCCCGATCGTGTACGGGTGAGCGTCGAAGTCGACCACGCTGGAGCGCCCGGTGTCCCGGTGATCGAACCGGATCACCTGAACGCCACGCTCGACCAGCCGGCCGACCAGCGCATCCGGGCAGAAGACACCCTGAGCGCCCGACCCCATGACCATCAGCACCGCGGGCAGCCCCGGATCACCGGCCCGCTCGGTCCAGATCCGCAGCGGCCCCGAGGCCACGAACCGCTCGTGCGCATCCAGCATGGCGGCACGGTAGCCGCTCCCTGGCGCCGGCCGCATCGCAGATACCATGACAACACCCTCGGAGGTACGCGATGACTCCCACGATCCTGATCACCGGCGGCGGCTCGAAGCGCGGCATCGGGCGCGCCACCGCGCTGCGGTTCGCCGCCCTGGGCTACGCGGTCGGCGTCCTGGACATCGACGCTGACGGCGCCGCCGACACCGCCGCCCAGGCCGGGAACGCCGGCAGCCCAGCCGTCTTCGCGGCCCACGCCGACGTCACCGACCAGGCCTCGGTCCTCGCCGCGGTCCGGGCCGCCGAGGACGCGCTGCCGCCGGTCACCGTGCTCGCCACCATCGCCGGCATCTCCTCGCCGACCCGCTTCGAGAACATCACCCTGGACGAGTGGGAGAAGATCTTCGCGGTCAACGTACGCGGAACCTTCCTGGTCACCCAGGCGGTGCTGCCCGGCCTGCGAGAGCGCGGGTACGGCCGGATCATCACCATGTCCTCGGTGTCCGGCCAGCGCGGCGGCGGTGTCTTCGGCGCCACCGCCTACTCGGCCAGCAAGGCCGCGATCCTCGGCCTGACCAGAACCCTGGCCCGCGAGGTGGAGGGCCAGGGCATCACGGTCAACGCGGTCGCGCCGAGCATGGTCGACACCGACATCACGCAGGGCGCCATGACCGAGGAGCGCAAGACCGAACTGGCCGCCACCACGCTGGTCGGCCGCCTCGCCACCCCCGCCGACGTGGCCGGCGCCGTGGTCTTCCTCGCCTCGCCGGACGCCGCCTACCTGACCGGGGCGACGATCGACGTCAACGGCGGATCGCACCTGCACTGACGCACGCGTCGAGGGCAAGTATTGTCGGCTCGTGCCTGATTCCGTGACGAGCCGCGGCAGCGCGGCCGGCAAGCGTGCCGCCATTGGTCCGCCCCTCACCGGTCCGCCCCTCAAGACGAAGGCCGAGAAGCGCGCCGAGGCCAAGGCGGCCAAGGCCCGCGCCCGGGCGAGGCAGAAGCGCAACCGCACGCTGACCGTCGTCGGCGCGGCGGTGGCCGTGCTGGCCCTCGTGGTCGGACTGGCCGTGTGGATCGGCCGCTCGTCGTCGGACCCCGACCAGGCCGCCGCCCCGAGCGCGAGCTCCAGTGTGGAGGCGAGCACCGCCCCCGCCGCGGCCTTCCCGCCGCTGCCCGCGGGCGCCGACCCGGCCCTGAGCAAGAAGCCGGCCGTGACCAAGGGCGCCGGCAAGGTCGCCAAGCTCACCACGAAGACCCTCATCAAGGGCACGGGCGCGGCGGTCGCGGCCGGCCAGTCGATCAACGTGAACTACGTCGGCGTCACCTACGCCGACGGCAAGGAGTTCGACTCGTCCTGGAGCCGCTCCGAGCCGTTCAGCTTCCAGGCCGGCGCCGGCAAGGTCATCCCGGGCTGGGACCAGGGCCTGATCGGCGTCCCGGTGGGCAGCCGGGTCCAACTCGACATCCCGGCCGACCTGGCCTACGGCGACAACCCGACCGGCGGCCAACCGGCCGGCACCCTGCGCTTCGTCATCGACGTCCTGTCCGCTTCCTGACCCCCGCGTCACCGCCCGGCCATGCCCGCCGGCGCTGACTCGGCATCAGGAGCCCGGCCTGACGCGGCCGATACATCGGCTCGGAGGCCGGATGTACGCCCGTCGATAGCATCGTCCTGTGGTCGACAGGGTGTGGGAGGTCACGGGCCAGCCGGTGCTGACGACGTACAACGGCTTCGGTTCGGGCCTGCGCGGTTTCACCCGGGTCGACGGCAGCGGCCGGTGCTTCGCGACCCGGTGGCTGCTGGCCCTGTACCTGCCGGTCTTTCCGCTCACCCGCTACTACCTGAGCGAACACCCCCTGGATCCGCTGGACGCGGCCCGGCACAGCTACATCGTTCTCGGGCGCTATCAGATCGACGGCGAGTCGCGTCCGCGGGCGGCGGAGATCCTGCGGACGTACGCCTTCTGGTGGCTGATCGTGCCGCTGGTCGGCCCGGGCCCTCTGCTGCTGGTCGGCCGGCATCTCCACGGGGTCGCCGACACGATGTCCACGGCGCAGACCTGGATGAGCATCGCCGGCTTCCTTCTCTGGCCGTTCCTGGTGATCTGGGGGCTGACGACGCTCCGTGACGTGTATCGCCGGAGGTGGGCGCCCCTCCGGACGGTGACGTGGGTCGACCCGCCCCCGTCGGTGACCGACTGGCCGGACGACCGGCTCCCGCCCGACGGCTGGCGGTTCGGTGACGATTGATCTCAGGCGGCGCTGGTCGCGGGCGGGGGCTGGCGCAGGGGGAAGTGGCAGGCCACCTGATGGGTGTCGCCGGTCAAAGGGGGCTCGGTCTCGCAGAGCGCGGCTGCGCGGGGGCAGCGGGTGCGGAAGCGGCAGCCCGACGGCGGGTCGATGGCGCTGGGCAGCTCACCCTCGATGGCGATCCGCTCGCGTTTCGCCGACGAGATGGTCGGCACGGCGTCGATCAGGGCCTGCGTGTACGGGTGGCGGGCGGAACGCACCACGTCGCGGGCGGGGCCGACCTCGACCAGCTTGCCCAGGTACATGACGCCGATGCGGTCGGCCATGTAGTCGACGACGGACAGGTCGTGGCTGATGAAGACGTACGCCAGCCCGAGGTCTTTCTGCAGGTCGCGCATGAGGTTGAGGACCTGGGCCTGGATCGACACGTCGAGGGCGCTCACCGGCTCGTCGCCGACGATCAGGCGGGGGTGCAGGGCCAGGGCCCGGGCCAGGCCGATGCGCTGGAGCTGGCCGCCGGAGAACTCGTGCGGGTAGCGCTCCAGGACCTGGCGGGACAGGCCCACCTGGTCGAGGAGGGTGGCGATGCGGGCGCGGCGGTCGCCGACCTTCTGGATCTCCAGGGGTTCGGCCAGGATGGCGTCGACGCGCATCCGCGGGTTCATGGCGGCGTAGCTGTCCTGGAACATCAGCTGCACCTCGCGGTGCATGCGGCGGCGTTCGCGGCCGGTCAGCGCGGCGATGTCCGTACCCTCGAGAACGATCTGACCGGCGCTCGGGCGTTCCAGGCCGACGGCGAGCCGGCCCACCGTGGACTTGCCGCAGCCGGATTCGCCGACCAGGCCGAAGGTTTCGCCGGGGGCGACGTCGAAGGAGACGCCGGCGACGGCGCTGACCTGGCCGCCACCACGGCGCACGGGGTAGTTCTTGACCAGGTCGCGGACCGACAGAACAGGGGCGTCCGAGAAGGAGCGCGCGGGCGAAGGCAGCGGTACGCCCGCGGCGGCGCGACCGGAGGCCGGGTGGATGCAGGCGAACTGGTGCTCGGCACCGGACAGCGGGATCTCAGACAGGCGACAAGCGTCGGTCACATGCCGGCAGCGGGGCGCGAAACGGCAGCCGGTCATCGGCTGGGACAGGTCGGGCGGCAGGCCGGGAATGCTGTAGAGGCGTTCGCCGCGAGCCTCCTCGGGCAGCGACTCCAGCAACGCCTCGGTGTAGCGGTGTTTGGGGGAGTGGAACAGTGAGCTGGTCGCGGCCGTCTCGACCACCCGCCCGGCGTACATGACGGCGACCCGGTCGGCGCGGCCCGCGATCACCCCCAGGTCGTGGGTGACCAGGATGACCGCCATCCCGAACTCCGCGCGCAGGTCGTCGATCAGTTCGAGGATCTGCCGCTGGGTGGTGACGTCGAGCGCGGTGGTCGGCTCGTCGGCGATCAGCAGCCGCGGCGAGCAGATCAGGGCCATCGCGATCGCCACCCGCTGCCGCATGCCGCCGGACAGCTCGTGCGGGTAGTTGTCGGCGATCCGGTCGGGGCGGGGCATGCCGACCCGGCGCAGCATGTCGATCGCGCGTTCCCGAGCCTCGGCCTTGCCGGTGCCGAAGTGCACGCGCAGCGGTTCGGCGACCTGGGTGCCGATGCGCATGGTCGGGTTGAGCGAGGTGAGCGGGTCCTGGAAGACCATTCCCATGCGTACGCCACGGATCCGGCGAACGTCATCGGGAGGCAGCGTCCGCAGGTCGCGTCCCTCGAAGAGGATCTCGCCGCCGGTGACCCGGCCACCGTGCGGCAGCAGGCCCATCACCGACAGCGCGGTCATCGTCTTGCCGCTGCCGGACTCGCCGACCACGCCGAGCGTCTCGCCGGGAAGCACCTGGAGACTGACGCCGTCGAGGGCGTGCACGGCGCCGCGCCGCAGCGCGATGTCGGTGTCGAGGCCGCGCAGCTCGAGCAGGGGCTCGTTCACAGGCAGATCCCTTCAGCGCCGGCGCAGCCGGACCTCGAACGCGTCCCGCAGCCCGTCGCCGATGAAGTTGAACGCGAGCACGATCAGGACGATGGCGATGCCGGGCGGGTAGAGCAGCCACCAGTGGCCGCTGTAGGTGTCGGCGAGGCCGTCGGAGAGCATCCCGCCCCAGTTCGCCGCGGGCGGGGGCACGCCGAGGCCGAGGAAGGACAGGTAGGCCACGTAGAGGATCGCGTCGGCGACCTGGAAGGTGGCGTTGACGATCACCGTGCCGATCGCGTTGGGGACGATGTGGCGGCGTACCGCCCGCCCGCCGGTGCCGCCCATCGCCCGCATCGCCTGCACGTACTCGCGGGAGCGCAGGCTCAGCGCCTCGCCGCGGACCAGCCGGGCCGGGCCCAGCCAGGCGAACGCGCCGATGATCACGATCAGCATCGTGACGCTCGGGGTGACGATCGCGGCGAGCAGCATGAACAGGAACAGCGCCGGGATCGACATCATCGCGTCGACCACCCGCATCATCGCCGCGTCGACCCAGCCGCCGGCGAACCCGGCGACCGCGCCCCAGATCGTGCCGGCGACGGTGGCCAGCAGGCCGGCGGCCAGCCCGACGATGATCGACGTCTGGCCGCCGAGCATGAGCCGGCCGAGCTGGTCGTAGCCGACGCCGTCGGTGCCGAGCGGATGTCCCGGCCCGGGCGGCAGGTGCACCGAGGCGAGGTCGGTGTGCACCTGGTCGGTGGTCCAGAACAGCGGGCCGAGGAAGCACAGGGCGGCCAGGGCCAGGAAGATGCCGGCGCCGACCACGGCCAGGCGGTTCTCCGCGAAGACGCCGAGGCCGCGCCGCAGCGGGACGAGGGTGCTCATGAGGCGCCCCGGCGCAGCCGGACCCGGGGGTCGGCGGCCGCGTAGAGCAGGTCGGCGATCAGCGATCCGGCGATCGTCGCGATCGTGATGACGACGGTGACGCCGAGCAGGACCGGGAAGTCACGCTTCAGGGCGGCCTGCCAGAACAGCTGGCCCATGCCCGGGAAGTTGAACAGCGACTCGACCACCAGCGCGCCGCTGAACAGGGCGGGCAGGTACATACCGAGCAGCCCGATGACCGGGAACAGCCCGTTGCGCAGGGTGTGCACCAGCACCACCCGCCATTCCGGCAGGCCCTTGCCGCGCGCGGTCCGCACGTAGTTCTCGTTGAGGTTGTCGACCATCGACGAGCGTACGTAGCGCGAGTAGACCGCGATGGTGACGATGGCCAGCGTGACCACGGGCAGCACCAGCCCGGCCGGGTCGGCCAGCATCTCACCCACCGTGAAGCCCTGCGGCGCCTCGGGCGGCAGGATCGGCCAGGTCTGCGAGAACAGGATGATCAGCAGAAGACCCATGAAGAAGATCGGTGTCGCGTACGCCAGCAGCGACAGCGACGTGATGACGTAATCGGCCGGCCGGTTGCGCCGTACCGCCTGGATCACGCCCAGCGGGATCGCCACGACCACGGCCAGCAGTGTCGACAGCAGCGACAGGACCATGGTCTTGGGCAGCCGCTGGGCCATCGCCTCGACCACCGACTGGTTCAGCTGGTACGAGTAGCCGAAGTCGCCGCGCCCCAGCCGCAGCAGGTACATCCCGTACTGCTGGAACCAGGGCCGGTCGTAGCCCATCTCGTGGTTGAACGCGGCGAGCTGGTCGAGCGTCGCCTCCTTGCCGAGCGTGGCCCGCGCGGCGCCGCCCGGCAGCAGGTGCAGGATGAGGAAGGCGATCACCGTGACCAGCAGGATCACCACGATCGCCTGCCCCACCCGGGTGACGAGGTACCTGACCATGGCTACTTCCAGGACCAGTCCTGGAAGTACATGGCGTTCATCGGGTCCTGCGGCTCGACACCCTGCAGACCCGAGCGGTAGGCCGAGGTCTGGTAGACCGGGTTCGGCATCCACAGCACTGGCAGGTCCTTGGCCAGGAAGTCGTTGTACGCCGTGAGCTCGCTCGCGCCGTCGCCGGCCGCGAACTGGGTGGCGTCGATCAGCCGGTCGGCCTCGGGGTTGCTGTAGCTGCCCAGGTTCACCGGGGCGTCGGTGGCGAACAGCCGCTCGCCGCTGGCGAAGGCCGGGTAGTACCAGCTGCCCTGCGAGCCGAAGAACGACATGTCCCAGGTGCAGGTCGCGTCGGCCGGCTTGCAGGCCGGCGTGACCGCCACCGAGTCGGGGACCTCCTTGATGTCCAGCGTGATGCCGAGCTTGGCCATCTGCGACTTGATCTCGGCGAACATCTTGGTGGTGGCGGCGAACCCGGTCTGGCTGGTCACCGTGAAGGTCAGCGCCTGGCCCGCGGTCACGCCCTCGCCGCACTGGGCGGCGGCCTGGCAGGTGGTCTGCCCGTCCGGGGTCACCTTCCAGCCGTGCGTCTCCAGGAGCTGCTTGGCGGCGGCCGGATCGAACGTGTAGGCGCAGCCGGTGGCGCCGGTGGTGCCCGGCTTCGGCGGCACCGGCCCGCAGGTCGGGGCGGCGGTGTCGGACCAGATCACCTTGCTGATCGACGGCTGGTCGATCAGCATCTGCATGGCCTGCCGCAGGTAGGGCTGCTTGAACAGCGCCCCGCTCCTCGGGTTGTGGTAGTTGAGCTGGAGGTAGGTGATGGACCAGCCGTACCAGGGCGCGACCCGGTAGCCCTTGGACTCCAGGTACGACTTCTGCGACACGTTGGCCGCCGGCACGTACCCGTAGTCGATCTGGCCGGCCCGCAGCACGTTGAACTCGGCGTCGTCACCGGTGAACGGCCGCAGCACGACGGTGGCCAGCTTGGGCTTGTCGGCGCCGGTGTAGGTGGGCTGCGCGGCCAGGGTCACCTCGCCGTTGGGCACGTACCGGGCCAGCTTCCAGGGGCCGCTGTTGGTCTTCCACAGCGGGTTGGAGTCGTACGTCTTGGGGTCCTTGGCCGCCGCGGTGAGCGTCGCGAAGACCTTCTTCGCACCCTCGGGCTTGCTGGCCTGGCCCTCTTTGTCCCACGCGTGCGCGGGCAGGGGAGTGATGCGGTTGAGCTGGTTGTCGACGAACCACGCGGTGTTGTATGCCGTCGTCGTGGTCAGCACGAGCGTCTTGTCGTTCGTCACCGACCACTTGGTGACGTTGTCCGGGAAGCCACCCTTGCGGTACGACGCCCACTTGTCCTTGTTGGCGCTCACCAGCTCGAACCAGAACTGCACGTCCTTGGTCGTGAGCGGGGTGCCGTCGGACCACTTGTTGTCCTTCAGCGTGATGGTCAGCGTCTTGCCACCGTTGCTGACCACCGGCGCCTCGGCCAGCGAGCGCCGCGCGTCGATGTTGTACTGCGCCGAGCCGTCCAACTTGTAGGCGTACAACGGCCGGTACTGGGCCTGGGTGAAGATCGCGTTCTCGCCCTGGGTGAAGCCGGGCGCCGAGATCGGCAAGATCCAGTTGGGCGTACGGAAGGCCACGGTCGCGCTGTCCTTGCTCGCGCCCTGGCCGTCGTCCGACGTCGTCCCGCCGGTGCAGGCCGTGAGGCTCGCGGCCAAGGTGATCGCTCCGGCCGCCGCCAACAGTCTTCTCATGACCGTTCCTCCCATACGTGACGCCGAGAACGTAAGCCCACCAAAGTTTCAGGTCAACGAAAAATAGACACTTATTTCGGTTACTTCTGCCGTGCTACGTTCAAAGCCTCTGGCCGCTCCGACCGAAGTTGGCGACCGTGCCCCCATCGATCCCCGCCACGCTGCGCGCGCAGGCGCTCGGGCTGCTGGCCAGCGGCGCGGCCACCTCGCGGAGCGACCTCGTCGACGCGCTCCAGGTCGCCCCCTCCACCGTCACCGCCGTGGTGCGCCGCCTGCTCGAAGAGGGCGTCCTGCTCGAGGAGGGCGTCGGCCGGTCCACCGGGGGCCGCCGGCCGCGGATCCTGCGCCTGCGCGACACCGACGGGGTGTACGCCGTCGCCGAGCTCGGCGGCCGGCACGCCCGGGCCGGGCTCTACCAGGCCGGCGGGGTGCTGCGCGGGGTCGAAGAGGTGCCGATCGACATCGCCGACGGCCCCGCCGCCGTCTTCCGCACGTTCGCCTCCCTGGTCGCCGGCGAGCCGCTGCTCGGTGTCGGGGTGGCGCTGCCCGGCCCGGTCGAGTTCCCGAGCGGACGCGTGGTCGGTCCGGCCCGGATGCCCGGCTGGAGCGGCGTCGACCCGGCCGAACACCTGTCGGTCGCCTTCGACCGCTTCGACGGGCCGATGCTCGTGGACAACGACGCCAAGGCGGCGGCGATCGGCGAGTACGTCACCCGGGGCTACGACACCGACGACATGATCTATGTGAAGGCGGGTACGGGCATCGGCGCGTGCCTGGTCACCGGCGGCCGCATCTTCCGCGGCGGTGGCGGCCTCAGCGGCGACGTGACCCACGTGCGGGTCGCCGACAGCGGCGAACGGCAGTGCTCCTGCGGCAGCCGCGGTTGCCTGGAGACCGTGGCCAGCGGCGCCGCCCTGACCCGCCAGCTCGGCTCGGCCAGCGTCGGCTCGCCCGGCCTTGGCTCGCCAGGACTCGGCGAGCTCATCGTGGCCGTCCACGACGGCGATCCGGCCGTCGTCGCCGCTGTGCGCGAGGCCGGCCGCCTGCTCGGGGTGGCCCTCAGCGGCCTGGTCAACTTCCTCAACCCCGACGCCGTCGTCATCGGCGGCGCGCTGTCCAGCCTGGGCGTCTACGTGGCCGCCGCCAAGGGCGTGCTCTACGAGCGCTGCCTGCCGTCGCTGACCGGGTCGCTGACCATCGAGGCCAGCACCGCCGGCCCCGACGCGGCCCTGACCGGCCTCGGGCATCTGCTGCGGTCGAGCGCCGACGTGCGCCCGTCCTGAGGAGCCCGCGTATGCGCATCGCCGTCGGCGGCATCCACATCGAGTCCAGCACATTCTCACCCCACCTCAGCACCGCCGCCGACTTCGAGGTCACCCGGGGTTCCGAGCTGCTGGCCCGCTACGACTGGCTGACCGCGCCCTGGGCGTCCGGCGTCGAGTGGGTGCCGCTGGTGCACGCCCGGGCGCTTCCCGGCGGAGCGGTCGAGGCGTCGGCCTACCACGCCTGGAAGGAGGAGATCGCCGCCGCCGGCCCGGTGGACGGCTTCCTGCTCGACTTCCACGGCGCGATGAGCGTTCCCGGGCTCGACGACGCCGAGGGCGACCTGGTCACCGCGATCCGGACGGCGATCGGCCCGGAGCCGCTGATCTCCACGGCGATGGACCTGCACGGCAACGTCTCCCGGGTGCTCTTCGACGCCTGCGACCTGCTCACCTGCTATCGCACCGCCCCGCACGTGGACGTGTGGGAGACCCGCGAGCGCGCCGCCCGCAACCTGGTCGAGGCGCTGCGCCGCGGGTCACGCCCGCACAAGGCCCTCGTCCACGTGCCGATCCTGCTGCCGGGCGAGCAGACCAGCACCCGCGACGAGCCGGCCCGGGGGCTCTACGCCCGGATCCCGGCGCTCACCGCGCGTCCCGAGATCATCGACGCGGCCGTCTGGATCGGATTCGCCTGGGCCGACCAGCCCCGCTGCCGGGGCGCCGTCGTGGTCACCGGCCACGACCCGGCCGCGGTCGCCGGCGCCGCCCGGGAGCTGGGGGAGCGGTTCTGGGCGGCGCGGGACGAGTTCGCGTTCGTCGCGCCCACCGGCACGATGGACGAGTGCCTCGACGCCGCCCTGGCCCCGGATGCCCGGCGACCGTTCTTCATCAGCGACTCCGGCGACAACCCCGGCGCGGGCGGGGCCGACGACGTCACCTACGCGCTGTCGCGGATGCTGGCCCGCGACTCGTCACGGCGGGCGGTCTTCGCGTCGCTGGCCGACCCGGCCGCGGTCGCGTCACTCGACGGTGTGGCGATCGGCTCGCCGGTGCGGGTGCTGGCCGGTGGGCGGATCGACGGCCGCGACCCCGGCCCGGTCCAGCTCGACGGCATACTGGAGGCCGCCGCCGACGACCCGGACGGCGGGCGCTGCGTCAGCGTACGCATCGCCGGGTTGAGTGTCTTTCTCACCTCACGGCGCATGCAGTACCGCCTGCTGGCCTCCTACCAGCGGCTCGGCGTCGACGTGCGGTCGGCCGACCTGGTCACCGTGAAGATCGGCTACCTGGAGCCGGAGCTGTTCGAGGCGGCGGGGGACTGGATGCTCGCGCTCACGCCGGGCGGCGTCGACCAGCATCTGGCCCGGCTGGCGTACCGGAATGTTCTTCGCCCGGTCTTTCCCCTGGACCGCGACTTCACCGCCGACCTCACCGTGATCACCTGAGCGTGCACGCTACCGTCTGCTTATCGCGCGACCATGCTTCACGGTCCGCAGCGAGCAGTCCGGTCCGGAACAGCACGAGGAGACACTGATGACCGACGCCACCAGCGACGCCGAACCCACCGCCGACGCCGAGGCGGAATCCGAGGAGCTGCCGCAGCCCTTCGAGAACCGGGCGGCGCGGCGGTCCAAGGGCAAGGGCACCCCCACCCACGCCGGGGGTACGAAGGGCCACGGCGTCGGGCGATCCGGCACCGTGCAGAGCCCTCGCCAGTACGGCAACCGTCGTAGCGGCTGATCTTCTTCAACCGGGGCGCGGTCCATGCTCAGCTGGTGAAGGCCAGCACGATCAGGGCCGCGCCCAGCGGCAGGTCGAGGACCATGCAGAACTCGGCCATCGAGCGGGGCACCACGGTGTTGCGGCGGTAGTGGATCACGTCCCAGCCGCTGTGTGCGGCCAGGGCCAGGCCGGCCAGGATCATCCCGGCCCGCGGATCGAGGTAGAGGGCGGTGACGGCCAGCGCGCCGAAGCCGAGCAGGGCGCCGGTCTGCGCGGTCAGGGCCGGCCGCGGCACGCCGGTGACCAGGCCGATCACGGCCAGCCCGGCGGCGACCAGGCCGACCGCGACCCACCAGGTGAGGCCGGCGAGCTCGCCCGCGACGACGATCACGCTGCCGCCGGCGATCGTGGCCCAGGCGATCCAGGGCCGGTTGAAGGCGGCGGCGGCCAGGTAACACAGCGTCGCCACGACCACGGTGATGGCGACCGATTCGCGGTTGGCGCCGGTGACGATCTGGAATCCGGCGGCCAGCAGCCCGAGCGCGGCGGGCCAGCGGTGCAGTGTGGATCTCACGTGACGGCTTCCTCGGCTTTCCCTCGCTGGAATACCCTCCTGGGGTATCAGGAAAGTACCGCTGGGGGGTATCCGAGACAAGGTCGTACATCCGTCACACGAACAGCGGCTCCACCTCACGCCGCGCCACCAGGTCGCCCATCGCCGCGTCGGACGGGCGCTGCTGGTACCGCTCGGCCGCGTCGAGCAGCCGCGGCAGGATTTCCACGTCGCCGGTGGTCAGCAGGAACGCCTCCGGGCGGCCGAGCACCCAGTGCACAGCCAGGTCGATGTCGGCCTGATCACGCAGCGGCTCGTACCAGGTGGACGCCGACTTGGGCCGGCCCTCCCAGCGACGCAACGCCAGACTCTTGATCGTCTGCAGCGCGACCTGCCGCTCGGCACACACCGCGGCCAGCGCCTCGAACGTCTCCGCGTACCGCGGGTCGCCCATCTGGGCGAAGTTGTAGGGCGCGAGCACGGAGTCGAACGGGAACCGCTCCAGGCTGCGGCGGTGCATCTCGGGCACCGACAACCCGTGCCCGGTCACGCCGATGAAGCGCACCAGACCCTCCTCGCGCGCCTCGATCGCCGCCTCGAGAGCGCCGTTCGGCCCCAGCGCGGTCTCCCACTCGATGACGTCGACGAGATTGTGCAGCTGGATCGAGTCGATCCGGTCGACCCCGAGGCGGTCCAGCGACCGGCGGATCTCCTCCCGCGCGCCGCGGTAGGTCCGCTCGCCGGTCTTGGTCGCCAGGAAGAACTCGCCCGGATGACGGCGCAGCCAGGTCGCCACCCGCAGCTCGGCGTCGCCGTAGCCGGCGGCGACGTCGATGTGGTTGATGTGGTGCCGCAGCAGCAGGTCGAGCGTGCGGTCGGCGTCGGCCTTGGTGACGCTGCCCAGGGCCGCGGCGCCGAAGATCACCCGGCTCGACTCGTGCCCGGTCGCGCCGAATGGCATTCGATCAATCATGCCGGGAGCCTAACGCCAGCTCGGGTCCGGTGGCGGCGATGCGACACCATCGCAGAGATGGAGGTATCTCGATGAAACGGATGCTCGCTCTGTTCGTCACCGCCACCGTCCTCGTACCGCTCGCTCCCGCCACGGCGGCACAGGCCGCCCCCGGCCCGAGCTGGGCGCCGTGCGCCGGCGCGCCCGGCACCGGTCTGGAGTGCGCCGACCTGCGCGTGCCGCTCGACTACCGGGCCCCGCGCGGCCGGTCGATCACCGTCGCCGTCTCCCGGCTCAAGGCGGCCGACCCGGCCAAACGCCGCGGGATCATGCTGCTCAACCCGGGCGGTCCCGGCGGCAGCGGCCTGGACATGCCGCTGTTCCTCGCCGAGACCCTGCCCGCCGACGTCCTCGACCGCTACGACCTGATCGGGTTCGACCCGCGCGGCGTGGGTCAGAGTACGCCGATCAGCTGCGACCTGCCCGACACCACCACGTTCGACCTGGTCCTGCCCTATCCGGCGCCGGACGGCTCGATCAACCGCAACATCGCCTTCGCCCGCGACACCGCGCGCCGGTGTGCCGCCACCGCCGGCGACCTGCTGCCGCACATCACCACCGCCAACACCGCCCGCGACATGGACAGCATCCGCGCCGCGCTCGGCGAGCCGAAGCTCTCGTACCTCGGGTACTCCTACGGCACGTACCTGGGCGCGGTCTACGTCTCGCTGTTCCCGCAGCGCACCGACCGGATCGTGCTGGACAGCGCGGTCGACCCGGCCCGGGTGTGGTACGGCGTCTGGAGCAGCTGGGGTGAGGCGGTGGCGCTGCGGCTGCCCGACTTCACCAAGTGGGCCGCGGCCCGCGACGACGTCTACCACCTCGGCGCCACGCCGCGGGAGGTCGAACGCACCTACTACCGGATCGCCCGGCGGCTGGACCACTCGCCGGTCGAACTGCCCGGGATCACCATCACCGGCAACATCTTCCGCGAGCAGACCCGCGGTGGCCTCTACGACGACCGGTCCTTCGGTGATCTCGCGCGGTTCTGGCAGGAGTTCTCGGATCCGGCGAGCCCGCCCACGGCCGGGGCCGCCCTCGCCGAGCCGGCCTGGGACAACTCGCTCGCCGTGCTGTACGGGATCGTCTGCGGCGACGTGAGCTGGCCGCGTGACACCAACGTGTACGCCCGCGCCTCCGCCGCCAGCCGCCGCGCCTACCCGGCCACGGCCGGCATGCCCGCCAACATCTGGCCCTGCGCGTTCTGGGCCCACCGGCCGGTCGAGCCGCCCGTCAAGGTGACCGACCGGGGACCGCGCAACGTCCTGATCCTGCAGAACCTGCGCGACCCGGCAACCTCCTACCGCAACGGGTACGGCCTGCGCCGGGCCCTCGGCCACCGGGCCGCGTTCGTCACCGTCAACGCCGGCGGTCACGGCATCTACGGCATCCGGTCCGGCCCGTGCACCGACGCCATCGCCACCGGGTTCCTGGTCAGCGGCCAGCTCCCGGCCCGCGACCGGTTCTGTCAGGGCCCGTCGCCCGAGGATGTGCCCGCCGCCGGAACCCGGTCCGCCACCACCGGCTGGCGCCCCGGCCCCTGGCTGTGACGCTCCGCCGCTGTGCTCCGGGCGTGTCCGGGGCGCAGCGGCCTACTCGCGTTAACCTACCCACGTGATGCCCACCCAGGACGACGTGCTCGGGTACTTCGACACCCTGTCGAACTGGGGACGGTGGGGCGACGACGACGAGCTCGGCACCGTGAACCTGATCACCGACGACGTCCGGCTGGCCGCGGCCCGGGCCGTCCGCCACGGCCGGAGCGTGTCCTGTGCCTGGGAGGTCGGCGTGCCGGACGACATGGAGCGGTCGACCACGACGTGCCCGTGCGCCGCCGACATGCCGGGCGCCGAGAACATGCCGCCCGCCTTCCACGCCGACCGGCGCTGGGGCTTCTCGAACGAGCGGCTCGGCCTCATGTTCCACGGCAACACGCTCACCCACCTCGACTCGCCGTGCCACCTCTTCTGGGACGGCGCGATGTACAACGGCCGGCCACACTCCCTGGTCGACGCCACAACCGGATCGGCGTGGGCGGCCGTCACGGCGGCGGCGAACGGAATCGTCACGCGCGGGGTCCTGCTGGACGTGGCCAAGGTCCGCGACGTGCCGTGGCTGGAACCCGGCGAGGGCGTGCACCCCGAGGATCTCGAGGAGGCCGAACGCCGCCAGGGCGTGCGCGTCCGATCCGGCGACGCGGTGCTCCTGCGAACCGGCTACGGCCGGGCCCGGCACGAGAACGGCCCGGCCGGCGGTATCACCCAGGCCGGCTGGCACGCGTCCTGCCTGCCCTGGTTCCGCGACCGGGAGGTCGCCCTGATCGGCGCCGACACCCCGCAGGACGTTCAACCATCCGGGTACGACGACGTCCTGATGCCGGTCCACGCCGTCAGCCTCGTCGCGATGGGCCTGTGGCTGCTCGACAACTGCGACCTGGAGGCCTGCGCGACAACGGCGGCCGACCTCGCCCAGTGGGACTTCCACCTCGCCGTCGCCCCGGTCCGCCTCGCCGGCACCTCCGGTAGCCCCGTCAACCCGATCGCCACCTTCTGATCGCGGTCAGTTCGGCCTCTTCGAGCGGCGCAGATACACCGCTACCGGCACGGTGGCCAGCACGACGAAGGTGAGCTGGAACAGGTGTTTCCGGCCCTCGGAGTCGAACCACGGGGAGGCGAGAGCAGCGGTCGCCCCGGACACGGCCAGAGCGAGACCGACGTTCAGCGGGACCGATTCGGCCAGCCCGCGCAGGAATTGACGCGGCCCGGACGGGATGGCCACCGTGCCGAGCGACCGCGCCCAGCGCAGGAATGGCTCGTGCCGGCGCGCCGACGTCCGGCCACCGACCACCTCCGCCACCGTGTAGGCGACTCCCCACGCGCAACCGGCGATGGCCGCGGCCACGACGGCGTCGGCCACGCTCGGCGTCACCCAGTCGTCCGGCAGCGTGTCGTACGCCCAGCTCACCAGTGCCCAGGCGAGAAGCGCCGAGGCCAGGGCGGTGCTGATCGCCATCAGCGCGAGCGTGGCCCACCAGCCCGGCCGGCGGACCACGGGTATGGCCGGACCGTCGTCGGCTTGCCACGGGCGCGGAGGCAGAACGGCCGGCGGTGCCGCGGCCGGAGGGACCGCCGCGGTCGAACGGCCGAGCGGGCGAGCACGATCCGGCCCTGCACGTCGAACTCCCACTTGCGCGGGCTCTGCCGCTGTGGCTGGCCGGCCAGCCGGTGCCGCACGTACTCGTGCGCGTCGTCGACCGAGACGAGGCCGTCGCCGTCGATGTCGGCGTCGCCCGTGTCCAGCCCGGCGATCAGGCTGGTCAGCACCCCGCCCGACGCGGCCAGCGCGATGATCAGGGAGTCCACACCGGCCGGGTCGGCGGCCTTGGCGCCGTCCGGCACGGGCCCGGCCGCCGGATCGGCGACGAGGTCGAACTCCTGCTCGGCCACCTCGGCGCGCAGCCGCCGCACGAGCTCGTCCCGCTCCTGCGCGTCGGCGTCCGGGTCGGGCACCACGACGACGCGCGCGAGCCGCGTCGCCGCCGTCATGACTCCACCATCGCACCAGTCTTCCGTCCGGCAGCTGCTTTGGCCACCGCGCACCCCAACTTCGCCGAGCGGATCGCCGCGTCAACGCCTCGCTTCCCCGATCCCGCCCCGGACGAGGAACTGCTGTTCACCTCAGGCTCGGAGGCCGATGAGTCCTGAGGGCCAGGCGGGCAAGTGCTCCCGGGCCAGGGCGTTCCACTGTGGGGTGCCGCCGCGCAGTGGCCAAGCGCGGGTGGTGCCGTAGCGGGATTCGATGGTTTGCAGGGTGTCGGCGAGCCGGCGGTCGACGGCGACGAGGGCGGCCTCGGCGCCCGGGCTGCCGGCGGTGATCTGGCGGTCCAGGCCTTGCGTGGTTGTCGTGTAGCGGCTCAGCGCGTCCTCGGTGTCGCGGGCGACCTGATCGGTGTCGACCGAGGAGAGGGAGAGCAGCGGCGGTTCGCGGTCTTCGGCGAGGGCCGCGACGAGCCGGTCGTGGCCGTCCAACACGACGTAGCAGTCGAGCCCGCTGACCCACCACAGCAGGACGGGCGGCAGGATTCCGTCCCTGGCCTGCTTCCGGTACGCCTTGACCCGACCGGCGTCCACGCTCGCCAGCGGATGAAGCGGCAGGATCTGCCAGGCTCCGTTGTCCATGAACCAGTCGATCTCACCCTGGGGCTGGGGCAGCAGTAGTTCGGCCCATCTCTCGGTCGGGCGCAGGCGGGGGACCTCGACACTGATCGCCCAGCGGCCGGTGTGCAACGGGCCGCCGGTCAAGGAGGCGGCGAAGTGGTACGCCCACCGGGCCGGCGATGCGGTGCCGACAGCCGCCGCGTGTGCGGCCCGGATGGGTGGGACCGGCGAGCGGTAGTGACCGGTCATCGCGTACTCGACGCCGTAGTGGTTGTCGTCGACCCGGGCCATCAGGGCGACCGTGTCGTCGTGACGCAGCACCAGCAGCCCGCGCCCGGCGACCTCCAGCCTCAGCGCCGGTCGGGACGGCTGTTCGACGTCGAGGACGAGGTTGGCCATACGGCCATTATCGATCAGCCGGGCGCGGATGGTCAGCAGGCGGGCGCCACGAAGGCGGGTCGGGTGCCGACGGTGTAGCGGCAGCCGAAGCGGGGGCCGGCGACCACCCGGCGGTCGAGGATCGCGTCGCCGCCGGGGCGGTGGCCCGTGCGTACCCAGGTCACCAGGTCGTCGAAGCCTTTCTGCAGTTCGGGCTGGGTGAAGTCGCAGTGGCCGACGCCGCGGACGGCGCGGGACACGAACAGGCGGGAGCGGCCGTTCGCGGCGGCGCGCTGGGCGTAGACCTGCTCCATCGAGAACGGGACGAACAGGTCGCCGATGTCGTGCATCGACAGCACCGGCACGGGCGGCTTGCCGTTGACGCGGGGGACGCCGCTGAGCCCGGGGTCGGCCGAGTCGGTCCGCCGCACCCGCAGCACCTCGGCGTTGAGCCGCCACTCGGCCGGGGTCGGCCAGAGCCGGTCGGTGCTGCGGTAGACCGTCGACCGGTTGTCGGTGACGTTGCCGTCGGCGATGTTCGAGGTGCCGCCGGTGAGCCCGGGATAGAGGCCGAAGAGGAACGGCAGGTCGCTGAGCGGCGCGAGGGAGGGCACGGCGTTCCAGTACGCGAATGAGCCGTCGAAGCCCGGCCGCACCCCGCCGGAGCGCCGTTCCACCACCTCCGACCAGGTGCGACCGGCGGCGGTCAGGGCCGGCGGCCGTCCGGTGCTGACGCCCAGGGCGGGCAGGACGCGGTTCACCTGGGCGCGCCACTGATCCGGGTAGTCGGCCGGTGGCCGGAGCGGGAAGTCGATGGGGACGCCGGCCAGCGCGGCGGCGGTGACGTTCGCGTCGAGGAAGTAGTCGAACAGCCGGGTGTCGCCGAGCACGCCGCAGTAGGGCATCGCCCCGGCGAACGCCGACGGGTGCTTCTCGATGGCCACGGCCGTGACGTGACCACCCATGGACGCCCCGGTCATGTAGACGGCCTTCGCCCGCCGCCCGGTGACCTGCCGGAACACGTCGATCAGCGCCGAGGCGTCGCGAACACCCTGGCCCACGTCGTAGCCGTTGGTCGCGTAGCTCGAGGCCGCCCAGGCGAACCCGCGGGCGATGTAGTGGGCCCGCAACGCCGGATTGTCGACGTAGACCACGGCGCCGGTGCCGCGATAGCCGTGGGCATAGTCGACCAGCTGGCCGTTCCAGCGCCGCGGCACCTCGATCCGGTAGGCCGCGCCCCGGTGGATGCCGGTGTGCACGGTCGCGCCGTCGAGCGCGACGAACGGCGTGCCGTCGAGGTCGCACCGCGGATCGGCCACCAGGTATCCCGGCTGGGTGGCGCTCGGGGTCGGCGCCGCGCACGCGGCCTCGGGGGCACCCCCGCCGGCCAGCGGAACCGCCAGAACCAGGGCCGTGACGAACGCGGTGATCATGATGTTACCTCCAGGTAACATCCAACGATCGACCAGTGACGTCTGTCAATAGCCGAGCCGTTCGTCAGACAGGAAGGTGAATGACTCGGAGCAGCGACGATATGTCATCACCTTGGGGACGGGCCGGTTCCGCGAGCCGGGGGCAGCGCCACTCCCCGGCGTTGACCACGACCTGGAGGCGGTGGCTCGTGTGTTCGCGGACTTCGGATACCGCCAGGCGCTGCGTGGCCTCGGCGAGTACGAGTCCGCCGACTCCATCCGGCAACGGCTGAGATTCTGGTGCCGCGACGAGTCCATCGGCGACGATCTTCTGGTGGTCTACTTCGCCGGCCACGGTGTCGTCGACGACCGGCACTACCTGATGTGCTGGGACACCGATCCCGACGACCCCGCCGGGACGGTACTGCCCACCGAGGAACTGGTGCGCGTCCTGGTCAACGGGGGAGTACGCCATCTCCTGCTGATCATCGACACCTGTTACGGCGGCGTGGGCGCGGCCGAGGCCGTGCAGATCGCTCTGCGGCGGGTGGCGAAGGCCCTGTCCGGCGATCAGTGGACGAACCTCTGGTTCCTGACGTCCGCGCGGTCGCAGGAGCCGGCGTACGACAAGGCCTTCGCCAAGGCGCTGCCGGCGGCGCTCACCGCCGTCACCGGGCGGAGCGGGCAACGGCAGGAATTCCTCGACGTGCACGACCTGGTCGGCGAGATCAGCTCCATCTTCGGCCGCCGAAAGCTGGACCAGCGGGCCGAGCTGGTGCTGGCCCGAAGCTTCGGCGTGGCGCCCTTCCTGCCCAACGGCCGATATCGCGCCGAGCTGCCGCCGCTCGGCACCGACCTGGAGACCCAGCACCGGGCCGCGGCCCGCGGTCCGGACCGGTGAGCCGGTCACGGTCCCGTTCACGAGGCATCCCCTGTACATCAACGACCTCCTGGCGTGCAGCCTGGCCGGCCGAGACCTGCTCTGCGTGGCCAGTGAAGACGGCGCGGTGCGGATCTGGGATCTGACCAGCGAGCGCCTGATGACCGAACTCAACCTGGAGGCGTCGATCACGGAACTGGCGCTCGCCCCGGGCGGTCTGCTGTGTGTGGGAACTGATTCCGGTCTGGTCGCAGTAGTTCTGGAGCCCTGACACCGAGACGTCGGTGACCGCAACCGGCCAACGCCGGTGACCCGCGCCCGGGGATCTCCACACTCGACGGCATGGAGGAGTCGAGGATTCGGCGGCTCGCCGACTCGGTGCGGGCCGTGCAGCAGGGCATGGCGGGAATCAGTGCCCGCGCCGAGTCGCCGGACGGGCTGATCATGGTGGTGGTCGGTGCGCGTGGTGAGTTGCGGGAGTTGCGGCTCGATCCGCGCATCTACCGGCAACCCGACTCGCGGGCCCTGGCCCGGGGAATCACCGCCACGCTCGAGGCGGCCACCGCGGATGCTCAGCGGCAGGTGTTCGAGCTGGTGCGTGACCTGCTGCCGGCCGGCGCCACGGCACGCGAGGCCGACCTGGACTTCGATCCGTTCCTGCACCAGGTCAAGGCGTTCCGATGACCAGCCCGGACGGCCTGGATCGGTACACCGCCGATCGGTCGGCGATGGACCGGATCGACGGGCACGGGCGGGAGTTCGGCACCGCCTGGGGGGCCCAGCACACGATGATCACGACCGGCGAGGGCGGCATCCGCACGGGTACCCTGGCCGACATCTTCCAGCGGCAGTACGAGGCCGCGGAGGCGATGAAACAGTCGGCCGCCGGGGTGCCGGGCACCTGCGCCGACATGGCCGGCCTCGGTCACGTCTGCGCCGACCTGTACGACCAGGGCGAGGACAATGCGGCGCGGGGCTTCCTACGCGTACGGCCGGTGGACCCCTGAGACGAGAGAGGAAACCTGGGCGAGTGGATCCCGAACCCGACCTTCCGGCCGAGCTGAGCGGGCCGCCGGAGATCACCGACGAGCTGCGTGAACGGGCCCGCCGGCAGCCCGGCGCGTGGCTGTACGTGCTCGATCCCGCGGTCGACCCGGACGGGCGGGTGCCGGGCTGGGCGGTCCGGGGCGGCTTCCACGTGGACGCCGCCGGTGAGCTGGGCGAGTACCGCGCCAACCCGAACTACCGTCCGTCGCCGCAGGCGCTCCGTCTGCCCGTACCCGGGAATGCTCTGGAGGCCGCCCTGCAGCGAGCCGCCACCAACACGGGGCCGGAGGAGTCGTTGCTGGACGCGGTCCTGGACGGGGAGTTGTTCCTGTTCGCGCGGGAGCCCGGCGGCACCGACCTCTACGTGCGGGACGGGACGGTGCAGGCGTACACCTCGGAGCAGGCGCTGCCGCCGGCCTGGACGCAGTGGCAGCGGCGCACCGGCCGGGAGATCGCCGCCGCGCTGGCCGGCAAGTCCTTGCAGCTCAACCCGGGTGGGCCGGTCAGTGTGACGATCCCGGGCGCCGACCTGGCCGCGCGCGCCTGACCGCAACCGGCCACCGGCCGGGGCGAGGGCCGGAAATCTCCACAATCGAGGGATGGGGATCGCACGTCCGGCGGACGGGTTCGGCTTGTGGACCGCGGTCGAGGGCATGGTCGAGTGGCCGGAGACCGATGAGGATGTGGTCGCGCAGCTGGCCACGGGGTGGGCGGGCGCGCGGGACGCGTTGACGACGGCCGCGACCGGGGTCGAGGACGCCGGCCGGATGTCGCTGGCGAGCTGGCCCGACCAGGTGGGGCAGGACTATTCGGCGAAGGTGCAGGACACCGGCCGGTTGCACGCGCTGGCTTCGGGGATGGGTACGGCCGCGGCCCGCGCCTCGAGGTTCGAGCAGGCCGTCCGCGGCACGAAGACGGAGTACGTGAACAACATCGCGGCCAACGCGCCCCTGTACGGGTTGATGAGCCTGCTCCCCGAGCCGCTGCGGACGACCTTCCAGAACGACTTCGCCGCCGGTGTGGCCACCAATCTCAACGGGGTGCTCGCCGCCAACGCCGACGCGATGTCCGGGGGACCCGGGGACGACGACGAAGACGGCTTCTTCGAGAGCGTGGCCAAGGGCGCCAACAACGTCGGTGAGGGCCTGTACGAAGCGGGCGAGGCCGCCGAGGACTGGCTCCGGGACACCGCGAACGAGGGCTGGAACACCCTCGACGAGGCGGGCCTCACGCCGGGCTGGCTCGACGACCTGCAGGACGGCGTCAACGCGTTCGGCGAGAAGATCGACGAGTTCGGTGACGGGATCTTCGGGCCCGGGAACCCCGTCGACGAGGCGTTCGAGGAGGCCGGCCGCCAGCTCGACGGCGTGGTCGCCCCGCCGCCGGACCCGCGGCTCGCGGTGGCCGTCAACGACAGCGTCGCGGTGGACGACATCCAGCCGACGCCAGTCTGGCGGGACTCGGCCGAGCCGCTCTACCGCGTGGACGCGCGCAACCCGGAGGACATCTTCAAGCAGGGGTTCGGCCCCCGGGACGCGACCAACGTGGACCTCGGCCGGTATGTGTTCGAACCGCCCGCGCACAACCGCTCCGCGTTCGTCGGCACCACGCGCAACCCGGAGCTGCAGAGGGACTGGCCGAAGCCGACCTACCGCTACACCCTGATCGTGCCGGGTGGCATCGACGTCGAGGCGACCCTGGCGAACATCGGCCTCACACCGCCCAAACCCAACGAGAACGAGATCGCCTTCCCGGGCGGCGTCAAGTTGCGCTACATCGCCGGGGCCTATCCGGTCGACGCCAACGGGAAGTTGGGCGACTGGATCCAGAACCCGAAGTTCGACCCCGTCGGCTGACTCTTCCGGTGCTCAGTGGATCTGTGATAGACCGATCTCGATGCAACACGCTGGAAACACAATGATCACGACGAGGAGTCTTCTGTGGCCGTCAGTCGTCGTTCCGTTCTGGCCGTGGGCGCGGGTGCCGTCGCCGGCCTCGCCCTGCCCGGCGCCGCTCTCGCCCAGGCGGCGCCGTCCATCAGCCGGAAGCTCCGGTTCCGCCTCGACGCCGAGGTGCTCGACGGCGGCGAGCAGGTCGTCTCGATCACGCTCGCCGCGGCCAAGCTCGGCCCGATCGACCGGTCCAGCCTCACCACCGGCAGCTTCACCGTGCACGCCAAGGCCAGCAGCCCGCTCGCGGCCGGCGACACCGTGCTGGGCACGTACGACCTCGACCGCGCGGTGACCGCCGTCAAGGTCGACAACGCCGGCGACATCGTGCTGGAGCTGAGCTACGCCGAGGGCCAGACCGGCGGCGCCACGCTCGGCTGGGCCGCGGCCCGGGGCCGCAACGTGCGCTTCGACCTGACCTACACGATCACCCAGAACGCGCCGATCCGGCTGCGTGACGGCCGCTCGGTCACGGTCAGCGAGTTCGTGCAGGGCCGGCTGGTCAATCCCGAGGTCGACTCGTTCAGCTACCGCACCTCCCGCTCGGGCATGAAGTATCGGCTCTACTCGCCGGTGCGCCACGCCGGCAAGCGCCCGCTGATCGTCTGGCTGCACGGCGGGGGAGAGGGCGGGTCGCTGCCCGCCTACTACGACAACGAGACGCAGCTGCGCGCCAACCGTGGCGCCCTGGGCTTCGTCACCCCCGAGGCGCAGCGGATCTTCGGCGACGCGTACGTGGTCGCCCCCCAGAGTCAGTCGTTCTGGCTGGAGGACGGCGACCGCTACGCGCCGCAGATCCTCGAGATCATCAAGGCTGTGGTACGCACGCAGCAGATCGACACCGACCGCATCCACGTGGTCGGCTGCAGCAACGGCGGCTTCATGAGCCTGAAGATGACCACCGAGTACCCGGACACGTTCGCGTCCTCGGTGCCGATCTGCGCCGTCGTCCAGGAGCGCTTCACCGACGCCGAACTGGCCGCCATCGACACCCCGACCTGGCTGGTCGCCTCCCGCGACGACACCACGGTCCCGCCCAACCCGAACACCGTCCACGCCCACGACGTGATCCCCGGCTCGATCATGAGCCTCTACGACACGGTCACCTGGAACGGCTACCGCTTCCCCGGCCACTGGTCCTGGATCTACGTGGCCCGCAACGACCCCAGCCACAACGGCCAGCACGTCTGGCAGTGGATGGCCCGCAAACACCTCTAGCGTTGGCCTCGTCGTGCACGACAGCACCTCGGCGCTCGATCCGGTCTGCCTCATGCAGGATCTCTTCGTCGACCCGGACGCCCGGGCCGGCGGTGTCGGCGCCGCCCTCATCGACTGGCTGCGCGCCGAGACCGCGGCGCGCGGCTGGTCGGCGCTCTACTGGCACACCCGTGAGACGAACTACCGGGCCCGCGCGCTGGACGACAAATACACGCCTCACAGCGGCTTCCTGCGCTACACCCTGCGCGAATGACCTCAGGCCACCCGTGGCGTCCGGCTCACATCGCCCGTCTGGTCCGGCGGCGGCGACGTCTCCACGACGTCGTCGGGCACCGACGGGGTGGCGGCCGACCGCTCGACGTGGGACAACAACGCGACCAGCCGGCTCACGTCCGGGACGCCGAGCTGGAAGGTGCCCTTGCACACGGTGTCGGCCCACAGCGACACCACGACCGCGCCGCGGTCCTCGTGGTAGCTGACCCGCATCCTTCGGTCGCCGCCGCGCATGTCGGTGAAGAGATCACCCACGGCCGGCATCGGAAAGACCTCGCCCATCTCCGCAGTCTCGCCGATCGGCGACGCCCAGTAAAGATCAGTCGCGCGGTCCTGCTCCCAGCCCTCCCGGCGCTCGGCGTCGGTCTGCTCCCACCAGGGGGTCGGAGGGCCTACAGGAACTCGCGCCGGTACAGGTCGATCAGCTCGGTGTAGTGCGAACCCATGTTGGCGATGTACACCTCGTCGAAGCCGGCCTTCTCGTACGCCTGGAGCTGGGCGGCGTGCCCGGCCGGGTCGGGCCCGCACACGATCGCGTCACGCACCATGTCCTCGGTGACCAGCTGGGACGCCTGCTCGAAGTGCCGTGGTGACGGCAGCACCTGGGACAGCTCGCCGGGCACGCCGCTGTTGGGCCACAGGCGGTGCGCCTCGCGTACCCCCTCGGCCTCGGTCGGAGCCCAGCAGCCCTTGAACCCGCCCTGTACGGGCTTGTCCCCACCGCCCAATTCGCGGAACTTACGAACCAGGTCGCCGTCGGGCATCGTGGAGACGTAGCCGTCGCCGACCCGGGCGGCCAGCTCGATCGCCTTGGGCCCGAAGGCCGACACGTACACGGCCGGCGGCTCGGCCGGCCGCGTGTAGATGCGCGCCTGGTCGACCTGGTAGTGCCGGCCACGGTGGGTGACGAAATCACCCTTCCACAGCTCGCGCATCACCTCGATCGCCTCCTCGAGCATCTCCAGCCGCTCGTCGGCGAAGGGCCACCGGTCGCCGTTGATGTGCTCGTTGAGCGCCTCGCCGGTGCCCACCCCGAGCACGAACCGGCCGTCGTGCATGACCGCGCTGGTGGCCGCGGCCTGGGCCGTGATGGTCGGGTGGATCCGCATGATCGGGCAGGTCACGGCCGTGGTGATCGGGATGTTGACGACCTGGCTGAGCGCGCCGATGATCGACCACACGAATGGGCTCTGGCCCTGTTCGTCGTTCCACGGGTGGAAGTGGTCGGAGATCCACAGGCTCTGGAAGCCGGCCTCCTCGGCGGCCTTGGCCTGCTCGATGAGCTGGGCGGGGGTGTATTCCTCACATGACAGGAAGTAGCCGATACGCATGGCGGGGGAATACCCCGCGCGACGCCGGACATGCCGGTCAGTTGTCAGGCCGGGGCGCCGCCGCGGATGAGCAGGGTGGTGCGGTGCACCGAGCGCCGGGGCGGGCCGTGTGCGCCGCCCATCCGCGCGAACAGCAGCTCGGCGGCGTGCGCGCCGAAGGCGGTGGCGTCGTAGGTGACCAGCGCGACCGGGTGAGGGAGCAGGTCGGCCAGCTCGACGTCGTCGAAGGCGGCCACGGCGATCGTCTCGGCCGGCTGGATCTCGTGCAGGGCGTGCAGCAGGCCCACGCACATGCGGTTGTTGTCGGCGAAGATCGCGTCGATGCCTTGCGTCGCGGTCGAGCAGAGCAGTTCGGTCGCGGCGTCGTGGGCGTCGCGGACGGTGTGGGCGTTGAGCCGGACGACGGCCCGGTCGTAGGGGAGGCCCGCCCGTTTGAGCGCCTCCCGGTAGCCGGCCAGCCGATGCTTCCCGGTGGTCACGTTGGGGTCGCCGCCGATGTAGGCGATCCGCCGGCAGCCCTGGGCGATCAGGCTCTCCACCGCGCCCCGGGTGCCGCCCCGGTTGTCGAGCACGACGGCGTCGGCGGGCACCCCGGACGGCGTCCGGTCGAGGAACACCATCGGCGCCCAGCGCCCCAGCTCGGTGTGCAGCTCGTGCTGGGTGTGCGCGGCCGGCACCACGAGCAGGCCGTCGACCCGGCGGCGGAGCACCAGGTCGCGCAGCAGGTCGCGTTCGCGCTCGTAGCTCTTCCGGGTGCTGGCCACCACGAGCATGTGCTGGTGGCGGCGGGCGATCTCTTCGGCGCCGTCGGTGACCGCCGACCAGAACGGGTTGGCCGCGTCGTCGATGACCAGGGCGATGGTGTCGGTGTTCTGCCCGGGGCGCAGCGACCTCGCGGCCTCGTTGCGTTGAAAGCCCAGGTCGGCGATGGCGCGCTCGACCGCGGCGCGGGTCTCCTCGCGGATGTAGCGTTCGTTGTTGACCACCCGGGACACGGTCGCGGGGCTCACCCCTGCTGCCCGCGCGACGTCGTGCATCGTGGGCCGGCGCTGTGCCACGCCTCCTCCGAAAGATCATTCGTCACAGCTGTTGCGCTGGTCACGCTATCTGATTACGTTTTCAGAGAACGTTAACAGAGACGATACTCAATTGATCTTGAACCGGTAACCACCTGATCGGGTCGACATGTGAGGGGTCCTGATGCGGCTCAAACTCGTCCTTGCCGCGCTGTCGGCAACGGTTCTCGCCGCCTCGGCCGCCGGCTGCGGCGGCGGTGACGACGGCGGCGGCGCCGACGGCAAGACGATCACCATCGCGTACCAGAAGTTCGGGTCCTTCATCCAGCTGGACAAGCAGCTGCAGGACGTCAAGAAGGAGTACGAGGCCGCACACCCCGGCTACACCGCGAAGCTGGTGCCGATCGAGGCGTCGGAGAACGACTACTACACCAAGCTCTCCCTGATGAATCGGTCGCCCAAGACGGCGCCGGACGTCATGTACGAGGACACGTTCCTGATCAACACCGACATCCAGGCCGGCTTCCTGGCCCCGATCGACGAGTACCTGAGCGGCTGGCCCGACTGGGCCCAGTTCACCGACGCCGCGAAGGCCGCCGGCAAGGCGCAGGACGGCAAGACGTACGGCGTACCCATGGGCACCGACACCCGCGCCCTCTGGTACGACAAGGGCATCTTCCAGAAGGCCGGTCTGACCGTGCCGTGGGAGCCCAAGAACTGGAACGACATCCTCACCGCGGCGCGCGCCATCAAGCAGAAGGTGCCCGGCGTGACCCCGCTGAACGTCTACTCCGGCAAGGGCGCCGGCGAGGGCGCGACCATGCAGGGCTTCGAGATGCTGCTGTACGGCACGAAGCACACCCTCTACGACGACGCCCAGAAGAAGTGGATCGTGCAGAGCCCCGGCTTCAACGACTCGCTGGGCTTCATCAAGACGATCTTCGACGAGAAGCTCGCGCCGGCGCCGCAGGACGCCCTCGACCCGAACTGGGGCACCAAGGTCAACACCGAGCTGTTCCCGACCGGCAAGCTCGGCATCAGCCTCGACGGCTCCTGGGTCAGCAGCACCTGGCTCGAGAGCGGCAGCAAGCCGTGGCCCGAGTGGAACGACAAGCTCGGCTACACCGCGATGCCCACCCAGAACGGCGACGCCCCCGGCAAGATCAGCATGTCCGGCGGCTGGCTGCTCTCGGTCGGCGCCAACTCCAAGGACAAGAAGGCCTCGTTCGACTTCGTGGCCACGATGCTGAACAAGGAGAACACCAAGAAGTACGACATCGCGGCCGGCCAGATCGCCGAACGCAAGGACGTGGCGGCCGACCCTGAGTACCTGAAGTCGAACCCGTCGCTCAAGTTCTTCACCGACCTGGTCGAGGTCACCAAGTTCCGCCCGGCGTACCCGGACTATCCGAACGTCTCCAACGGCATCCAGGTCGCCATGGAGTCGGTGATGACCGGCCAGCAGTCGGTCGACGAGGCCGCGAAGACGTTCGCCGAGTCGACCACCTCGGCGGTCGGCGGACCGGACAAGGTGACCAACGCGCAATGACGACCTCCACCGCCCCGCGGGCAGCCAGGATCGGGGCGTTCGCCCCGGCCCTGCTGCTGCTCGCGGTGTTCTTCGCCGGCCCGCTGATCTGGGCCGTGTACAGCGCGTTCACCGACGTCGCCCTGACCGGCTCGGCCGAGGTCAACTTCATCGGGGTGGACAACTTCACCACGATGTGGCGTGACGCGCAGTTCTGGAACTCGCTCTGGCTGACGCTGATCTTCGTGGTCGGCTCGGCCGTGATCGGGCAGAACACCCTCGGGCTGCTCATCGCCCTGCTGCTGCGCGGCCGTAGTCAGGCCGCCCGCGGGCTGGTCAGCGGCCTGGTCATCGCCGCCTGGACGGTGCCCGAGGTGGTGGCCGGCTTCTGCTGGTACTCCTACCTGCACCGCGACGGCACGCTGAACGGCATCCTGGGCTGGGTCGGCCTCGACCAGAACTGGCTCTACACGACGCCGATGCTGGCGGTCATCCTGGCCAACGTCTGGCGCGGCACGGCGTTCTCGATGCTCGTCTACCAGGCCGCGCTCAACGACGTGCCGCCCGAGCTGCACGAGGCGGCCGCGGTCGACGGCGCCTCGGCCTGGCAGCGCCTGCGAAGCGTGACCCTGCCGCTGATCCGCCGCTCGATCGTCAGCAACCTGATGCTCATCACCCTGCAGACCCTGGCCGCGTTCGGCCTGATCTACGTGATGACCAAGGGCGGCCCCGGCAACAAGAGCTCGACCACGCCGATCTACATGTACCAGGAGAGTTTCCAGTTCTACAAGCTCGGCTACGGCACGGCGATGGCGTTGGTGCTGCTGGTGATCGGGGCGATCTTCTCGCTCATCTACGTACGCCTGATCAAGGTGGACAACCTGTGACGACAACCCTTGCCCCGCCGCCCGTGAAGGCGAAGACCAGGCCCACGGCCGACCTGACCATGCCGGGCCGCGGCCCGCTGCGGTTCGCCGTCTACCTGGTCCTGCTGATCGTCGCGATCGCCTTCTTCCTGCCGTTCCTGTGGCTCGTGGTGGCGTCGGTCCAGCCCGGCGCTGCCCTGTCGGCCGACATCACCTGGGAGTTCTCGTTCAAGAACTTCGCGGACGTGCTCAACGTCGAGACCATCTTCCGCCCGGTGCTCAACTCGCTGATCATCTCCGGCGGCACGGCGCTGATCACGGTGTTCGCGGCCACGCTGGCGGCCTACCCGCTGTCGCGTTACCGCAGCCGCTTCGGACGGATGTTCCTCTACGGCATCCTGTTCTCCACCGGCCTGCCGATCACCGCGGTCATGGTGCCGGTCTACACCATGTACAGCCAGTTCGAGCTGACCGACTCGGTGCCCGCGCTGATCCTGTTCATGGCCGCGTCGAGCCTGCCGTTCGCCATCTGGATGATGAAGAACTTCATGGACTCGGTGCCGGTCGAACTCGAGGAGGCGGCGTGGACGGACGGCGCCGGCTGGTTCCAGTCGCTGCGCCGGATCATCCTGCCGCTGATGATCCCCGGCCTGACGGTGGTCTTCGTCTTCACCTTCGTCACCCAGTGGGGCAACTTCTTCGTACCGTTCATCCTGTTGCAGAGCCCCGAGAGCCAGCCCGCCTCGGTGACCATCTACACGTTCTTCTCCACCTACGGCCAGGTCGCGTACGGCCAGCTCGCCGCCTTCGCGATCCTCTACACCCTGCCCGTGGTGCTGCTCTACACGGCCATGTCCCGCGTCTTCGGCGGCGCGTTCAGCATGACCGGAGCGGTCAAAGGATAGTTTCTAGGCGTTGCCGGAAGGGCCAACAGCAAGATCAAGATCAGGCTTGAGTACGCCTGAACAAGCACCCAACCGCAACGGCCGAGTCCCGCCATCCTCCGGATCCAGGTGGTGGGTCCCGGCCGTTGCCGCGTTCCGGCCGACCAGCGCGAGAAGGCCTCGTACTCCGCCACCCGAGGCGTCCCGTCCGAGCCGAGAATCACGAACGTGACCTGTGTCGTGAGCTACTTCTGGCCCCCGGGCGGCCGTGACCCGGACTGCCCCGAGTGCGGAGGGCGGAACGTGCGGCGGTAGGTGTCCGGGGGTACGCCGATCGTGCGCTGGAAGTGGCGGCGCAGGGTGGTTGCCGTACCCATGCCGGCGGCCGCGGCGATGGTGTCGACGCTGTCGTCGGTGGTCTCCAACATCTCCTGCGCGCGGCGGATCCGCTGGGTGAGCAGCCACCGCAGCGGGGTGGTGCCGGTGACCGCGTGGAAGTGGCGGGTCAGGTGGCGTGCGCTCAGGTTGGCCTGGCGGGCCAGGTCGTCCACGGACAGCGGCTGGTCGAGCCGCCGCATCGCCCAGGGCAGCAGGCCGGCCAGGGCGTGGCCGTCCTGGGCCGGCACCGGCGTGGTGACGAACTGGGCCTGGCCACCGGCCCGATGGGGCGGCACGACGAGGAGGCGGGCGACCACGTTGGCGATCGCCGAGCCGTGGTCGCGGCGGACCAGATGCAGGCACAGGTCCATCGCCGCCGCCTTGCCGGCGGACGTGAGCACCCGGCCGTTGTCGACATAGAGCACGTCCGGGTCGACCGCGATCCGCGGATAGCGGGCGGCGAGCAGCTCGGTGTGGGCCCAGTGGGTGGTGGCCCGCAGCCCGTCCAGCAGCCCGGCGGCGGCGAGCACGAACGCGCCGGTGCACAGCGACACCACCCGCGCGCCGGCCTCGTGGGCCGCGCGGACCGCCTCGACCAGGTCGGCCGGCGGCTCATCGTCCACGTCGGCCAGGGCCGGGACGATGACCGTGCCGGCCCGGGCCAGCCGGTCGAGGCCGCAGTCGGGCTCGACCAGGAAACGACCGGCCCGCACGGCCCGATCACCGCAGATCGTCACGTCGTACCAGGGGACCCGCACCGCGTCCGGCGCGGAGCCGAAGACCTCGTAGGCCATGGCCAGCTCGAAGTGCAGCATCCCGTCGGTGGCGGCGACGGCGACGGTACGCGGACCGGAACTCATGTCCGGAACTGTACGGGTCGTGTCGTTCCGGACACTAGTCGCCGGACGGCGGGGCGGTCACGCTGACAGCCATGGAGAAAAGCGTTGCCGTGTACGGCGCTTCCGGGCACACCGGGCGGTTCGTGGTCGCCGAGTTGAGTGGGCGCGGCTACGTCCCGCTGCTTCTCGGCCGTGACCGGGACAAGCTCGCGGAATCTGAGGTGCGGCCGGGGCTCGAGGTGCGGCCGGCGGCGGTCGACGATCCGGCCGCGCTCGACCGGGCGCTGCGCGACGCGGCCGCCGTGATCAACTGCGCCGGCCCGTTCGCCACGACCGCCGCCCCGCTGATCGAGGCCGCGCTGCGGGCCGGGATCCCGTACGTCGACGTGGCAGCCGAGATCGAGGCCAACCGGGACACGTTCCAGCACTTCGCCGACCGGGCCCGTGCCGCGGGCACCCTGGTGGTCCCGGCCATGGCCTTCTTCGGTGGCCTCGGCGATCTGCTGGTCACCACCGCGATGGGCGACTGGACGGCCGCGGACGAGGCGCACATCGCGTACGGCCTGAGCAGCTGGCGCCCCACCCCGGGCACGCTTGTCGCGGGCGCGGTCTCAGGCCGGCGACGCAACGGCCGCCGGGTCCGCTACACCGGCGGACGGCTGCGCTACCACGACGACGCCCTGCCCACCGTGACCTGGCCCTTCCCCGCCCCGCTGGGCCCCCAGCCGGTCATCGCCGAGTTCACCATGGCCGACGTCGTCACCGTCCCCAGCCACCTGGCCGTCCCGGAGATCCGCACCTACATGACCGCCAACGCGGCCGCGGACCTGTCCGGTCCGGAGCGGGTCCGCGAGGCCGAGACCTTCGTCGTCGACGTCCTGGTCCGCTCGGGCGCCGAGGAGCGCCGGGTGGTCGCTTCCGGCCGGGACATCTACGCCGTCACCGCCCCGCTCGCGGTGGAGGCGGTCGACCGCATCCTGACCGGCCGGACCGGAACCACCGGCGTCGCCTCGGCCGGCGCCGCCTTCGACGCCCCGGATTTTCTCGGCGCCCTGGCCCCGAGAATCAGAACGACACCACGATGCCGATCATCGGCGGCCGGCGAAGTCGCAGCAGGCGGGCGAACCAGTTACCCGCCCGCGACATGACGTATCGGCCGGCCAGCAGCTTCCGGGCCTTGGCCGTCCCGTCGTCGTCCAGCACCCGGGCCGTTCCGGTGGCGCTCGGCGCATCCGGCGCCACCACCCCGCGCAGCGAGCACGGCACGACGGTGACCTGCGGGTTGTTGCGGATCCGCTTGACCTTGAACGAGGCCGCCTCGGTCACGATCCACAGTTCACCGTCGTGCGGCACGTGCCAGACCGGCGTACTCACCGGTGTGCCGTCCTTGCGATAGGTCGTCAGGCTGACGTGCTTGCTGCGGAGGATCTCGTCGGCCAAGGTCATCCGGTCAGCCTACCGAGCCGAAGCGTGATTCGGTCAGCATGGCGGGTCGGAGGCGCCGCACAGGCGGGTGCCGGCCTGGGCGGCGATCTTCCGCAGCTCGGGGAGGGGCTGGTCGCGGGGGACGATACGGGTGACGAGGTCGCCCACCCGGACGTAGGCCACCAGCTCGCTGCCGCCCCCGTCGAGCGGGCGGCCGGTGCTCGCGTCGACCGCGCTGACGTCGTGCCGCACCACCACCGAGTCGTCGCCCGCGAAGTTCTCGGCGGCGATCGACCAGGTGTGCGTCACCCGCGCCGCGACCTTGGCGCCGCCGGCTGCGGTCACCTCGCCGGTCACGGTCCGGATGCCGCAGGCGGCGACCACCGACCGCAGGTCGCGCAGGACCGCGACCGCGTCCGGGCCGGCGTACCGGTGGATCTGCTGAGCCAGCACGAATGGGCGCTCCGGGCGGCTCGCCTCGGTGCCGAGCAGGAGGGTGACGCCGACCGAGAAGCGCGGCACCTGGGGCAGCTTCAGCCCGCTGCTGTTGGTGGTGAGGCAGAGGGTGAGCTCATCGGGCTGGAGCGGGCGGAACGCGTCGGGGCCGTCGATCTGGCTGTCCGGACCCGCGCCGACGTCGGCGGGGGACAGCAGCATCGACCGCGGGATCTCCACCGGGACCGGGGCGGCGCTGACCGGCGGCGCGGCCGGCATCGGCGACGGTGGCCCGCCGGCGGTGGCCAGGCCGGTCGCGCCGGCCGTCACCACGATCACGGCGCCGGCCACGGCCACCAGGTTGCGGCGGCGCCGGCGGCGCACCCGGCCGCGCAGCTCGTCGGCCGACGGCCACCGGACGGCGGCCAGGTCGGTGGTGACATCGCTCATCAGGTCTCGCAGGTCAGACATCAGCCGGCTCCGAGGGGTCGAGGGTGAGAAGGGTGGCCAGCGCGGCGCGGCCACGGTGCAGGCGGGCCTTGACGGTGCCGACCGGCGCGCCGGTCTCCCGCGCGACGTCCGCCACCGGCATCCCGAGCAGGTAGTGCATGGCGATCGCGGTCCGCTGCTCGGCCGGCAGCCGGCGCAGCGCCTCCACCACGGCGACGGTGTTGACGCTGGGCTCCGGCTCGGGGTCGGCCGGTCCGTGCCGCAGATAGGCGCGGGCCCGGTTGCGCAGCCGCCGCCACCGCGACACCGCGATCCGCTGGGCCACCATCCGCAGCCACGCCTCGGGGTCCTCGTACCGGTCGATCGAGGACCAGTGCTGCCAGGCCCTCATGTACGCCTCCTGCACCACGTCCTGAGCCTCGGCCAGGTCGTGGGTGTGCAGATACACGTACCCGAGCAGCCGTTGCCGGCTCCCCTGATAGAACTCGTCGAACCCGCCCGCGTCCGGCACCCGTACCTCCCGTGGTCATCGCACAGCAGAACACGCCCGGGGCGGGAGCAAGGTTGCGTCGTCCGTCGAGCGACCCGGCGGTGATCGGGATACGCTCCGCGACATGGACGCTGAACGGTCCGGACGGCGGGCGCCCGTCGTCCCGGCCGACGCGCCGACCGCGCCGGCCCGCCCGGTCGGACGGATCCCGGTGCAGGACGTGACGCCGCTGGTGGACGGGGGCAACCGGCCGGCCAAGTCCGTGGTGGACGAGTCGTTCGAGGTCACCGCCACCGTCTTCCGCGAGGGGCACGACGCGGTCAACGCCACGGTCGTGCTGACCGATCCGGGCGGCGCCGAGCAGTGCCTGCCGATGACCTGTGTCAACGCGGGACTCGACCGGTGGTCGGTGACGATCAGCGCGGACCGCGCCGGGCGCTGGTCGTACCGGGTCGAGGGCTGGTCCGACCCCTACGGCACCTGGCACCACGACGCCGTGATCAAGGTCGGCGCGGGCGTCGACGTCGAGTTGATGCTGGAGGAGGGGGCGCGGGTCCTGGAACGGGCGGTGGCCGCGACCGCGCGCGGCGACGACGGGGTCCGGCTGCTGACCCGGGCCGCGGCGGCCCTGCGGGACGGCACGCTGCCGGTGGCGGAACGGCTCGCCGCCGGCCTCACCCCGGCGGTGCGCGCCGAGCTGGCGGCGCGACCGTTGCGGGAGTACGTCTCACCCGGTCCCGACCATCCCTGGCTGGTGGAGCGCGAACGGGCCCTCTACGGCGCCTGGTACGAGATGTTCCCCCGGTCCGAGGGGGCGACGCGGGACCCGGACACCGGGCGGTGGACCAGCGGCACCTTCGCGACCGCGACCGACCGGCTGCCGGCCGTCGCGGCGATGGGCTTCGACGTCGTCTACCTGACCCCGATCCACCCGATCGGCGGGACCAACCGCAAGGGCCGCAACAACAGCCTGCGGGCCGAGCCCGGGGACCCCGGGTCGCCGTACGGCATCGGCTCCGCGGCCGGCGGCCACGAGACCGTCCACCCCGAGCTGGGCGACCTCGACGCGTTCGACGCCTTCGTCGCGACGGCCGCCGAGCTGGGGCTGGAGGTCGCCCTCGACCTGGCGCTCAACGCCTCACCCGACCACCCCTGGCTGACCACCCACCCGGAGTTCTTCACCACCCGCGCCGACGGCACCATCGCCCCGGCCGAGAACCCGCCGAAGAAGTACCAGGACATCTACCCGCTGAACTTCGACAACGACCCGGCGGGGATCTACGCCGAGATGCGCCGCGTGGTGCAGGTGTGGATCGATCACGGCGTCCGGATCTTCCGGGTCGACAACCCGCACACCAAGCCGGTCGAGTTCTGGGAGTGGCTGATCGGCGACGTCGGCCGCGACCATCCCGACGTCATCTGGCTGGCCGAGGCGTTCACCCGGCCGGCGATGATGCACACGCTGGCCAAGGTCGGCTTCCAGCAGTCGTACACCTACTACGCGTGGCGGCACACCCGGGCCGAGCTGGTCGAGTACCTGACCGAGCTGACCGGGCCGGCGGCGGCGTACATGCGGCCCAGCTTCTGGCCGACCACGCACGACATCCTCACGCCGTTCATGCAGCACGGCGGCCCGACGGCGTGGAAGTTGCGCGCCGCCCTGGCGGCCGCCCTGGTGCCCACCTACGGCATCTACGCCGGGTACGAGCTGGTCGAGGACCGCGCGCGGCCGGGCGCCGAGGAGCAGATCGACAACGAGAAGTACGAGTACAAGGACCGGCGCTGGGCCGACCACGAGCGCGACGGGTCATCCCTGGCGCCGTACCTCACCCTGATCAACGACATCCGGCGGGCCCACCCCGCGCTGCACCGCCTACGGAACCTCCGCTTCCACACCGCGGACGACGACAACATCCTGGTCTTCTCCAAGGCGCGGACGCTGTACGACCGCCAGGACGTGATCCTGGTCGTGGCCAACCTCGACCCGCACCACACCCGCGACACCTGGATCCACCTGGACCTGGCCGCCCTCGGCCTGACCTGGCCGGACGTCTTCGTGGCGCACGACCTGATCACCGGGCAGCGCTTCACCTGGGGCGAACACAACTTCGTCCGGCTCGGCCCCGGCACCGAGCCGGTCCACGTCATCGGCGTCCAGCGTCCCTGAGGCCGGATCTTTAAGTTTTGTTCAATAAGCGTGCGTGAGAAGTCGGCGCAGGTCAGAGTCGGTCGGGCTCTCCCCATCGATCGACAAGGATCACCATGCGCTCGCGTCACCGTCGGCCCTCCCGGACCCGTCTTCTCGTGCTCGCCACCTGCGCCCTGGGTGTGCTCGGGGCGGGCGCCGCCGGCATCGCCTCGGCCCAGTCCTCCGGGCACCGCCCCCACCCGGCCGCCCGGCCCGCCGCCGCCCAGCTCGGCCCGGCCACCAAGGCGACGTCGTCCCGCGAGCGGCGCCCGCACCGGCCGCGCCCGACCAGGCCGACCACCGCGCCGCCGACCACCACCGCGCCGCCGTCCGACCCCACCACCCCGCCGAGCGACCCGACCACGCCGCCGACGGATCCGACCACCCCGCCCACCACGCCGCCCACCACGCCGCCCAGCGAGCCGGCCACCCCGCCGACGAGCCCGCCGGTGACGACGCCGCCCGCCGACGACGCGGTCATCACCCAGGTGCTGGCCCACATCAACGCCGCGCGTACGGCGGAAGGTCTGTCGACCCTGACGCTGAGCCCGCAGCTGACCGGCGCCTCGGAGGCGCACAACGCCCTGATGGCCGGCGGCTGCGGCCTGTCGCACCAGTGCCCGGGTGAGGCCGGCCTGGGCGCGCGCTTCACCGCCGCGGGCGTCACCTGGCGCTCGGCCGGTGAGAACATCGGCCAGAGCAATGCCGCCAACAACCAGGCCGCCATCGTCGGCGCGGCCAACGGGCTGACCGACCTGATGCTGGCCGAGGTGGCGCCCAACGACGGTCACCGCCGGAACCTGCTCAACCCCGGCTTCACCCGGGTCGGCCTGGCCGTGACCCGCGGCGCCGACGGCCGCGTCTGGTTCACCCAGGACTTCGTCAACTAGTACCTCAACGGCCCGGATCGGCATCCGTGCTGATCTGATGGGCCCGGAGCAGCACGTCGAGCTGAGCGCGGTTGTAGAGCGCTCAGCTCAGCGATCTCGCGAGTGCTCCAGGCCATGCTCTCCGCTCCTCCCGCCCGCCACCGTACGGGTGGCCCGGATCCTTCGCTCACGCAGCCAGACCAGCACGAGCATGGCAATGTTGACCGCGCCGAGGATCAGCACGGCCGCGTCGCCGGTGTCGGTGGAGCGGTCGATGGCGAAGGGCGCACCGTCCGACATCAGCGTGTTGACCGTGGTGAACAGGACGTTGTTGGCGACGTGGAACGCGACCGGCGCCTCGATGCCGTTGCTCACGATCGCCATCAGTCCGGTCGCGGCGCTGAGGAAGGCGTAGTAGCCGAACAGCCACGGGTCCGAGGACCCGTGCAGCACCGCGAAGGCCAGGCTGGAGACGACGAGGCCGAGGATCAGGGCCGGGCGGACGGCGCGCAGCCAGGACGCGGCGGCGGGCAGCGCGGCACTCCGGAACATCAGCTCCTCGCCGATCGCCTGGAGCGGCGTGGTCAGCAGGATCACGACGAGCATGACGATCGTCGTACCGGACACGCCGAAGGCGATCCACCCCGGTGAGTCGGGGGCCACGACGGCCACCACGCCGATCCCGGCGGCCACCAGCAGTGCCGCGCTCAGCAGGTAACGCCGCAGACGGCGGGCGTCGAACGGCCGGGGCGAGCTGATCAGGCTGCGCCAGGGCACCCGGGCCAGCCGGGCCAGGAGCAGGATCGCCAGGACGCCGGTGGCGATGGTCGCGAGGTTCACGGCCAGGAACTTCAGCGGGGTCATGGTCGGCGCCAACGGGTTGTCGCTGCCCTCCAGGACGCCGGTCAGCTGGTAGCCCAGGATCTGCAGGACCAGCAGCACCAGCGGCGGTACGAGGACCACCACCAGGGGTTTCCACCAGCCCATGCGCAGGTGTGCGCCGAACGGTCGAGAGTCATCGACGTCCATCAGGGTTCCCTTCGGCATCGCATCGGTGGGTGCGATCACGAGTGGAAACCGTGTCGTGGGGGCAGGGTCAAGTCCCGCGACGAAGATGCGATGCTGCTCGGCATGAGCGGATCGGACACCAAGGCGGATCTTCATCACTACCTGCGGACCGCCCGCGAAGCGCTGCTGTGGAAACTCGACGGGCTCGACGAGTACGACCTGCGCCGGCCGCTGACCCCGACCGGCACCAACCTGCTGGGCCTGGTGAAACACGTGGCACTGACCGAGGCGGGCTATCTCGGCGCCGTCTTCGGTCGCCCGCTCGACGACCCCCTGCCCGGCCTCGAGGACGACGCCGAGCCCAACGCCGACATGTGGGCCACCCTCGACGAGTCCCGTGACCGCGTCGAGGCGTTCTACCGGCGCGTCTGGCAGCACTCCGACGCGACGATCGAGGCGCTCGACCTGGACGCGATCGGCCGCGTGCCCTGGTGGCCGGCGGAGCATCGAGAGGTGACGTTGCGCCTTGTCCTGACGCACATGATCGCCGAGGCCCACCGGCACGCCGGGCACGCCGACATCGTGCGGGAGCTGATCGACGGGGCGGCGGGGCTGCGGGCGGACAACAACAACCTGGCGCCCGGCGACGCGACCTGGTGGCAGGACTACCGGGCCCGGCTCCAGCAGGTCGCGGAGGCCGCCCGCGACGCCTGACCTCGCGCGCCGTGGTACGGCGGCAGGCCCGGCCGCACGAGGAGTGCTGACCGGGCCTGCCTGTGGAGCGCGATGGATCAGTGTGCGGCGCCGTACACGCCGACCTCGACCGTGTCGACGTAGAAGCACCCGGCGTAGCCGTCGGGGCAGGTGATGCCCTCTTCGGCGATCTGCGTGCCGAGCATCGAGTACCGCAGGTAGCGCACCTCGGACGTGCTGCCCGAGGCGAGCGGCACCGCGTTCATCTTGTCGCGGTTGGCCACCCCGAAGTGGCCCTCGGCGGCGACCGTCCAGGTCTGGCCGTCGGCCGACGTCTCGACGCGGTAGTCACCGGTCGAGGCGCTGGCGTCGTCACCGCAGTTGCCGGTCGGGTTGATCTCGATGGCCGACACGTCGACCGCCGCCGGCAGTTGCACGACCAGGAAGCGCGGGTCGATCTTGCCGTCGGCGCCGTACGTGGCGTCGGTGCTCCAGCCGGTCTGCTGCAGCGCGTCGACCGCGGCGTCGGGACCACACCCGATGAAGCCGTAGTCGTCGCCGTTGGAGTCGGTCACCTGGCTGCCGCCGGTGGTCGCGGCCCAGTCCCGGCGCAGCGCCCAGTCCACCTTGTTGGCGCCCTGGTGCACCCGCAGGTCCTTCACGACCGGCTCGTAGCCGGGCGCGCTGGCGCTCACCGAGGGGTACGTGCCACCGGGCAGCACGTTGGCGATCGTGTACTTGCCCTGGGCGTCGCTGACGGCCTGGTACGAGTCGGCGAAGCCGGAGGCGTGCCCGGCGAAGGTGATCGTGGCCCCGGCCAGCGGCGCGCCGGTGGTCACGTCGGTGACGGTGCCGGTGACCGAGGTGCGCGAGGCGTCCCGGGTCGGCGGGGTGGAGAAGTCCTCGATCGGGGTGACGTCGTTGCCGCCCAGGTCGGCGGCGAACCAGCCCATGCCGCGGCCGGCGAAGACCTTCCAGATCTTCTTGGCGTCCCGGCCGTCGCGGGTGACCTTGTCGGCCATCAGGATCGAGTTGCGCATGTCGAGGAACGACGGGTTGGCCGGTGACAGCTCCATCGCCCGGGTGACCAGGGACTCGGCGAGCTTCGAGCCGACCGACGTACGCAGGTCCCAGAGCGTCTCGCCCCAGATCTCACCGTCCGCGTGGACCTCCGGACCGCCGATGATCTTGCCCATGTCGCCGTAGGTGTAGCCGCCCGATCCGGCGCCCTCGGTGCCGGGGCAGGCCGTCGCGTCGGCGCCGACGGTGCAGTCCAGCGGCTGGGTGCGGATCAGGTTCTGGTCGTTGCTGACGTACCGCCCGACCAGCACTTCTCCCGGCTTGGCGGTGTCGGTCTGGAAGCCGTCGGCGACCAGCTTGTCGAACGCGTACCAGTCGGACCAGGCCTCGCCCATCGAGCCGCCCTGGAAGCCGGTCAGCGTCGAGTTGCCCGACGCGTCGACCACCAGGCGGTTGGACATGCCGTGGGTGTACTCGTGGTAGACCACGTCGGCCTCGTCGCCCGAGTTGGCCGCGATGAAGGGGTCCTCGGGCCAGGTCGGGTCCCGGAACAGGTACATCTGCATCCGGCCGGGCACGCCGTCCGGGGTGGGCAGCATGTTGGCGTTGTCGGTGTGGCCGGAATCCGGCCCGCCCTCGCCGGTCGCGGCGCCGTCGATCGCGTTGACCTCGATCGGGTCGCCGTCGGCGGTCTCGTAGTTGCCGGCCGCCCGGGTGAAGCCGATCGGCGACTTCTCCAGGTGGTCGTGGAAGCTGCTCACGTAGTAGAAGAGCTGGGCCGCGTTCTGCTTGGCGTTGTCCTTCCACGAGTCGGCGGTCTTCGGGTCCCACGAGCACTGCTTGTCGGCGGCGCAGGGCGGGCCGACCTGGCCGGTGAAGTCCTTGAACGGGAACCGCCAGTCGCCGGGCTTGTTCGGCGCAACCTCTTCGCCCTCGTTGGCCACGTCGTCGTCGTTCACGTCGAGGAACACGTGGGTGGAATCGCCGTTGAGCGTGGTGGCGTCGGGCGCGATCCAGTTCTTCAGCGGCCGTTGCTGCTGCACACCGCCGAGCGGGGCGCCCGGGTAGTTCTGCCACACCGTGGCGGCCGGGGCGTTGTCGTTGAGCAGCAGGTCCTGCCGGTAGAGGACCCGGCCGGTGGCCGCGTCGACCACATGCAGGTAGCCGGTCTTGGTGGAGAGGATCTGCCAGGCCGGGCGAGCGCCGCCCCTGGTGGCGAAGGCGACCAGCTTGGTCGGGTCGCCGGCTCGGGCGGTGGCCGGTGACCCGGCGTCCTTGGCGGCGGTGTCCCGGGCCTGGGCGGCGGTCAGGCGGGCGGCGCCCAGCGAGGCCGGCAGCGACGCGGCCGGGGAGCCGGTGACCTGGATGAGCTCGCCGTTCTTGGTGACGTCGGCCTTGACGCCGTTGCCGAACACCGGCACGTTGCCCACGACCTGCTCGTAGCTCAGGTGGTGGGTGCCGTCGACGTCGACGTAGTCCTTGCGGAGCCGCAGGGCGGCGGTGTCGCCGAAGACGCCGGGATTGGCGGCGAGGTAGGCGGCGACGATCTCCTTGGCCGGCTTGGCGCTGGCGGTGGTCAGGAACCCGTCGAGGCGGGCGACGCGCCGGGCCGTCCCGGTGGCCGGGTCGATGTCGACCAGGCCCTGCGTGCCGAGGCCCTCGTGCAGCTTGGTGACGGCGGCCGGCTTCTTCGCGGTGCGGAGCGCGGTGAGCGTACGCGCGTCCGGGGTGCGGGCGTCGAAGTTGGCCCGTCGCTTCTGGTTGTGGTGGGCCGCGGCAGCGCCGGGGACCGGGTCGGGGGCCGCGGACGCCGATGCGGGGACGGCGCCGATGCCCAGGACCGTCGCGGCGAGCACCGCGACGGACCTGCGTGAACGTGTGGATGAGATCAACGTGGCTCCTTAACGGAATCCAATTTGGATCAGCCGTTGGCGAGCCTACAACTTCCCATTGAGCAAGATAAATAGTTTTGCCTGTTTAGACGGTGATCTCGGCGGATCTCACCGCCACCACACTTACCGATTGGCATTCTTCCGTGTCGATACCGCAGTTCAGGGAGAGGCAACCGGCAGTGGGTAGTTTCAGAAAATGGGCGTGGGGCCTGGGCATCGCGTCGGCCACCGCCGTCACGGCGTTCAGTGTCGCGTCCTGGCAGGCCAACGCGGCGCCGGACCCGGGTAAGCCCGGCGTTACCGCAGATCAGCCCAAGGTCTCCGACCCGCAGGCGGGTCCGGAACCGGCGGCCGGGGTGGGCGCCGACGCCCTCACCGGCGACGAGGTGAGCCGGGCCCGGACCATCGCGCTGACCGCCGAGCTCAAGGCGGGCGCCACCGACGTCACCGGAAAGGGCGGCCCGGAATACCTCACCGCGCAGATCGCCGAGGACGGCGACCGCCGCGCCGACGTCTATTTCTACGACTACCGAAATGACAGGCTGGTCAAGCAGGTGGTTGACCTGAAATCGGGGAAGTTGGCCGCGTCCTACGCCGCCGCGGGCATGCAGATGCCGGCCTCGGAGCAGGAATTGTCGACCGCCTTCGACCTGCTGCTGGCCGACCCGGCCGCGGCCGAGTTCAAGAGCGCCTACCGCAAGGCCACCGGCAAGGACTTCGCCGGCAAGGGCACGGTGAAGGTGACCGCGCACGTCTTCAAGGCCCGGCACGCCGACGCGGGCGCCGCCCAGTGCGGCAAGCACCGGTGCCTGCAGCTCGTGGTGGAGAGCTCGGACAACACATTCATCGACATCAACCAGTTCATCGTCGACCTGTCCGGGCGCAAGATCGCCCGGCTGAGCTGAACCCGGGGCAGAACAGCATGACGTACCGCATGAGGGCGGCCTTTGTCACCGCCTTGATCACCGCCGCCGGGCTGGGGGTCTCCGCCGCGCCCGCTTCGGCCAAAGCTCCGGCGGCGCCCTGCGCCCCCGAGTCGACGGTCCACGAGACGCTGCCCAACGGCACCGTCTGGGACCTGTGCTGGCGCATGGACGAACGCGCCGGACTGATCCTCGAGAACGTCTCCGTCGCGTACGCCACCAACCCGGAAGCCGTCCAGGTGCTCCAGTCCATCCGGCTGGCGCAGCTCAACGTGCCCTACGACTCCGGCGACACCGAGTACAACGACCTCACCGACTACGGCTTCGGCGGCGGTGACCTGGAGACCCTCAAGAGCGAGGACTGCAAGGGCGGCTCGGCCCGGACCGGCTCCGACGGCTCGGCCGAGCCGCGGCGGCGCAAGGTCCTCTGCGTCAGCGCCGAACGCTCCGGGCTGGCGTACCGCCTGCACAGTTACGACTTCCCCGAGGGGGCCGAGGAGCCGACCGAGACGATCTACTCCAAGCAGGGCCACGACCTGGTGCTGCGCGCGATCAGCAAGGTCGGCTGGTACGAGTACGTCACCGAGTACCGGCTCCAGGACGACGGCGCCATCTCGGCCCGCCTCGGCGCGACCGGCGACCTGTCGCCCGGCAACTACTACAACGCCGACCAGGGCTGGCCGATCGGCAAGGGCGCCCGCGACTTCTCCGCCATGCATTACCACAGCGCGTTCTGGCGGGTCGACTTCAACCTCGCCGGCAAGGGCAAGGAGATCGTCGAGCAGTACGACACCAAGACCGACGGCCAGGGCGAGATGGCGGCCAAGCTGACCACCTCGCACCAGACGATCGCCAAGGAGGGCAGCTTCACCAAGGCGAACCAGCGCTGGTGGCGGCTGGCCAGCCCGTCGAGCAAGAACGCCGACCGGCACCGGCGCTCGTACGAGCTGGTCACCGAGGGCGGCGACAAGTACGAGGGGCACCCGGAGACCCAGCCCGACGTCACGTTCACCAACGGCCACGCCTGCGAGATGTTCGCCACCGGCAACGCCGACCCGGAGTGCCCGCGCCGGCAGACGATCCTGGACTTCACCTCGAACAACGAGGACCTGAAGGACCCGATCATGTGGGTGCGGGTGGGCTTCCACCACGTGCCGCGCGACGAGGACCAGAGCCCGATGCCGCTGCACTGGCAGGGTTTCGACCTGCTGCCACGCGATTTCACCGCCCAGAACCCGCTGACCCCGGATGGTCGTAAGGACGTCAACGGCCAGCCGCGGTAACAGCGAGCGATGGCCGGGCCCCGCCAGGCCCGGCCATCGCGAGGGGAGTGCTCCATTGCGTTTTCACCGGTACGCCGCCCTGGCCGTGCTGATCGCCTCCGGCCTGCTGGCGACCATCCTGCACCAGAGTGACCCGCCGGCCGCCACGCCGGCGCCGGTCGGGCAGGTGGTCGCCCCGCCCACCGTCGCCGACCTGACCTTCGCCCGGATGATGGTCAGCCACCACGAGCAGGCCGTACGGATGAGCCGGGCGCTGATCGCCAAGCCCGGGGTGCCCGAGCGGGTCGGCGCGATCGCCGAGTTCATCGCCCACGACCAGCAGCGCGAGATCGACGAACTTACCAACTGGTTGGTAGCTTGGGACGCCGGCGGCGCACCGGCCGGCGGCCACGAGCACGGTGGCGCCGGCATGCTCACCGAGACCCAGCTGCGCGACCTCGACCGCGCCCCCGGCAACCGGGCCGCGCCGATCTTCCTGCGCCTGATGATCGAACATCACACCGGCGCCATCACGATGGCCCGCGACCTCCTGACCGGCGGCGGCCGCAACGTCTTCACCCACCGCATGGCCAAGCACGTCGTCAACGAGCAGAGCGACGAGAACACCGCGATGACGGCCCTGCTCCGGGACGACGCCGTCTGGCGCCGGGGCTGACCCGCTAGCGTTCTCCCGTCGGGGAAGCCGAGGACGAGGAGAACGCGTGCGGACGGTAGTCGTGGGTGGAAGCGGCCTGATCGGGTCGCGGGTGGCCACTGTGCTGCGTGAACGTGGCGGCGAGGTGACCACGCTGGCGCGGCGGGCCCGGGCGGGCGTCGACCTCGCGCGGCCGCTGGAGTCGGCGTCGCCGGCCGAGTTGCGGGCGGTGCTGGCCGGGCACGACGCCGTGGTGTTCGCCGCCCGCACCGACGAGCAGCGGCCGATGCGCAAGCCGTTGCACCCGGAGTTCCGCCGGGTGATGGTCGACCCGGTCGTGCGGCTGTTCGCCGCCGCCCGCGAGGAAGGCCTGACCCGGGGTGTGATCATGGGCTCGTACTACACCTACTTCGACCGGTTGCATCCGGAGTGGAGGCTGGCCGAGCGGCACACGTACGTCCGGTGCCGGCTGGAGCAGGCCGCCGAGGCGCGGGCGGCGGCCGGGCCGGGGCTGCCGATCGCCGTGCTGGAACTGCCCTTCATCTTCGGGCCGGGCACCAACTGGGCCGGGCCGCTCGACAACTGGGCGCGGTCGCGTGCGCCGCTGTTCGCCCCGACCGGCGGCACCGCGGCGGCGTCGGCGGCCAGTGTGGCCGAGGCGGCGGCCGACGCGCTCGACCGGGCCGACGGCTCCGACCTGCCGATCGCCGACGAGAACCTCACCTGGCGGGAGATGATCGGCCGGATCGCCGCCGCGGCCGGCCGGCCCCGCACGGTCGGGCGCCTGCCGTCCGCCGTGGCCCGGGCCGGCTCCCGGCTCGGCGGCGCGCTGCAGGCGTGGCAGGGCAAGGGGACCGGCCTCGACACCGGCCACCTGGCCGACCTGATGCTCCGCGACCTCTATGTCGAGCCGGTCACCGGCCGGTCCCTGGACGCCGCCGTCGCGGAGACCTTCACCCGGGAGCGGGAGCGATGAGCCGGGAGGCGTGATGGACGACGAGCCGTTCATGGGCTTCGACCTCGACCTGCGCGGGCAGATGCTCGACGGCGCCGTGTTCGTCGAGGCGTGGCTGAACGGAGCCCGCCTCGACGGGGCCTCCCTGCGCGGCGCCGACCTCTATCGCGCCCACCTCAACAGCGTCTCGCTGCGCGGGGTCGACCTGACCGGCGCCACGCTGGTCAAGGCGGTCCTCGACGACGCCGACGCCCAGCTGGCCGTGCTGGACGACGCCGACCTGACCCGGGCCGAGGCGATCGCCACCGACCTGCGTGGCGCGCGGCTGCGGCGGACCCGGTGGGCCGGCGCCCTGCTCCGCTGCCGGTTCGAGGACGCCGATCTCACCGGGGCCGTGTTCGACGAGACGCCGCTGGGCGGCAGCCGGCTGGCCGGGGCCGCGTTGACCGGCGCCCGGGGATCGGTGTTCGGGCCGGCGGACGTGGGCGGGTCCGCCGAGCTGGACGGCGACGCGCTGGCGGCGTGGTTCGCCGGGCGCGGCGCCGGCATCACCGTCCTGCGGCCGCGACGTCCACCGGCGTGAGGCTAGATCAGCACCGTCACCGTGACGGCGTTGGTGCGGTAGGACACCCGGAACACGTGGCCGCCGGCCAGCTGCAGCCCGCCCTCGGGCAGACCCCGGAACCGGCCGTGCAGCGAGCTGCCGCTGAGGACCGTCAACACGGTGCCCCGCTTGAGCTTGCCGCGCACGTCCAGGCTGAGCTTGCCGTCGAGCACCAGAGCACCGTCGGCGCGGGCGCTCGTGTAGTCGTCGTTGCCGCGAACGGTGATGGCGACCTCGGCGCCGCGGCCCAGGCGCACGTCGCCACCGGCGGTCAGCACCCGGCCGGCCGCGCCGGCCCGCCCGGCCTCGGTGGCGGTCAGGCCCGGCTGCACCGTTCCGCCGGTGACCTCGATGTCGCCGGCGGTGCGGCCGCTGCCGCCGAGTGCTCCGCCGCGTACCCGGATCGAACTCGCCTGCGAGCCGACCACCGAGAGTTTCCCGCCCAGGACCGTGCTGTCGCCCTGCCAGGTGTTGTCGCCGGTGAGGATCAGGGTGCCGGCGCCGCGCTTGGTGAGGCTCCCGACGTGGGCGCGGGTCCGGCGGGCCTGCTCGCGCCGGGTGCCGGTGGCGTACTCGAACCGGTCGGCCTCGCTCGCGCCGGCCGGCAGCCCCCGGGTCCAGCCCTTCGCGACCTTCGTGGCCTGCCAGGCGGCCGCCTCGTCGGCGTCCTCCTGCTGCCGCGCCCGGATGGCGACGTCGGAGATGTCGTTCGACCACACGTCGGTGACACCGTGCGTGTCGATGTCGAAGCGGCCCAGCAGCTGACCCGGACCGTTCATGGCCTCCCGCAGGCTCGGCGTGTGCCAGCCGTTCCGCGCGTCCGGGACCGCGACGATCCGGCCGGCCGACGGGTTCGGGACCGGCAGGCCCGCCGCGTCGCTGATCGTGCTGTTCTGCCGGCCGGTGGTGTACATCGTGTAGAGCGCCTGCTCGTTCGTCAGGTAGGGGAACCGCTGCATGACCAGCGCCAGCGCGCCGGCCGAGTGCGGGGCCGACATCGAGGTGCCCGAGTAGTTGGCGTAACCGGCCTGCGGCGTGCCGTCGGGGCCGACCGTCACCACGGTGCTGTTGATCAGGGTGCCCGGGGCGGTCACGCAGGACCACTTGGCCACGCCGCACTGGTTGAACCGCTGCTGCCCCGGCGCCAGCACCGACCCGTCCGGGTTGAAGGTGCGGCCCACGTCGGAACGGAGGCCCGAGGTGGTGAACCATCGACCCTCCAGGGCGGGCAGGAAGTACGGCGCGGTGCCGCGTGGCGTCGGGTTGGCCACACCGGCGTTGCCCGAGCTGAAGCCGATGACCGTGCCGTTCCGCGCGACGTCGAAGGCCCCGTTGATCCAGTGTTGCCTGGTGCCGTTCGAGTCGGGCACACCCTCGGGCAGGGCCAGGTTGCGCCAGGCCGAGACCAGCCCCTCGTAGGTGTTGTAGTTCTCCTGCGCCGGGGCGCTGCCCCAGCTGCTGCTGACGATCCGGACCGGCTTGCGGTTGGCCGTCCGGGCGCCGGCCACGGCCCGGTAGACGTTGGCGAGGTAGGCGTTGTCGGGGATCTGCGCCTCGGTCGCGCCCGGCGGGATCTGCCCGTACAGCACCGCGTCGGTCTTGTGGGTGTTGCCCAGGTAGACGTTGCCGTTGAACGCGACACCGTGCATGTTGACCGGGTCGGCCACCCCGTCGCGGGTCGCGCCGACGGTGCCGCTGACGTGCGTACCGTGGCTGTCGTTGAACGCCGGGTTCCACAGCCCCGAAGTCGGCTCGGTGCGGCCGCCGCGGGCCACCACCGGGACGAAACGGTTGCCGTGCTCGCGCTGATGTCCGCCGTAGAAGCCGGAGTCGACCAGGCCGATGTTCATCCCGCCGCCGGCGAACCCGGCCGCGTAGGCGTACTCGGCCCCGATCGACACCAGGCCGTTGTCGGACAGGAACTCGGGGGTGCGCCAGCCGGCCGGGTCGCCGAGCCGGCCCGGGTCACCCTCGTACGAGGTGATCGGCGGCCTGGGCGACGGCTGCGCCAGCGCGGGCGACGCCGCGACGCCGAGCACCACAACCGGCGCCAGCCCCACGATCAACGCTGACTTCCTGAGGTTCCGTTGCGACATCCGAGTCCCCCGCCCTGGCCGAACCTGCATCGACGCCCATCGTTGCACGTTTCGCGTTGCCGGGGGGTTTCTTTGATCAATTCAGGGACGTAGCCGCAGGTCAGCGAGCGCGTAGAGGGTGTAGGCCAGCCCGAGCGGGTTCCCCTTGGCGAGCAGCTCCAGCCTGGTCTCGCGCAGGGCTTGGCCGGCCGGCAGGCCCGGTGATCCGGCGAAGCGCCGCAGGAAGCCCCGGCCGACCTCGGTCGCCAGCTGCTCCCACACATCGATCTCGGTCCCGATCAGACCGCCGGCGCCGCGGTCGGTCACCAGGGTGGTGATGAACGACGACAGCGTCTTCGTGCTGAAACCCACCGTCCGGCAGCCGTTGACGAACACCAGCGGACGCCGCCGGAACGGCGTTCCGGCCAGGTCCGCGGCGGCGAGCAGGCCCTCCGGCTGCTCAGGCGCGCGGACGCGGAGCACCTCATCGATGTCGTCCGGACCGGCATGGCAGTAGAGGTAGAGCAGGTCCAGGTTCAGGTCTCGCAGGAGGCGGCCCCGGAGCTGATCCCGGTCGCCCTCGCGCCAGGCGAGCCCGCCTCCGGCGAACACCGTGGCGGCGATGTCGTCCAGGTGGCGTTCGGCCTGGATGAGGTCGCTGTGCAGGCCCGCACCCACCAGCGTGGATGTCCCGTCGCCGATCACCGTCGCGGCGGAACCGGCGGGCGGGATCTCGATGACGTGCCGGAAGCCCCAGAAGTGGCGGGCGCAGGCGACCGTTTCGGGCTCCTCACCGTCACCGGACGACGGGGACGCAGGCCGCCACCGTGCTGGGGCACGGCGACGGCGGTTCCGTCGGCGTCGTCCTGGAAGAGCCGTGGTGTGACGTACCGGGCCCCGCCCTGGACCGGCCCGACCGGGGTCATCGCGGGCACGCGCAGAGAATCGCGCAGGTCGCGCACCACGAGTTCCATGGGAAGCACACCATCTTGCTCGTGGAGGTCGAAGGAGGCGCTGTCCCATCGGGCGACGAGGCCGGTTGCCGCCGCCCGCCAGGCGGTCAGGGTGCGGTCGAAGGACTGACCCGAGTGCCTCTCGGCGAAGATGGTCAGGCGGGTCGCGTCGGCCGGCCCGATCTCGGCCCGGTCGGTGAGCCGGCGCGCGAGGTCGACGGCCGGGCGGAACGTCCGGGACACCCGAAGGTCGTCCACCCGGCCCTGGCCCGCGGCGAGAGCGAACGGGAGTCGTCCGTCTCCGCCGGGCTCCCAGGTCCGGCCGGGTCCGACCATCCAGTCCAGGGGACGGTCATGGACGATGTACGAGTAGACGATCGGCAGCCATGCGGTGGCCGGGGGCTCGATGACCAGCAGCGCGGGACCGCCCCGATCGGTCAGACGCCGGCCGAGGGCCCGGGCGGTGTCCGCCGCGGCCGGCGTCCCCGGGGCCAGCACCACCAGCCGTACCCGGTGGTCGTGGCAGAGCCGCTCGAGCCAACCGAGCGTCCAGGGTTCCCGCGGATCGGCGGTGCTGACGGCCCGGCACGGATCGGCCCACTCCGGCGGACTGAGCTCGAGGATGTCGATCGACGGCCAGGCCGAGGATGTCCACCACCGGTCGACCGTCTCCGCCGTGCAGGAGCCGGTGCGCAGAATCAGGTCCTGGCTTCGCCGGCTCCAGCCGATCCGCTGCCGGAGCGGACCCGGCAGATCCGGTGGATCGTCGCCCACCTGCAGGATGCGCAACGGCAGCACCAGCGGCCAGTTCGCCGCGCGGGACGGCGCCTCGCTGGTCCGGACCCACGCGGCCGACGTCAGCCAGGACGTGGTCCGGGCGAGCGGCCGCAGCAGCTCCTCCCAGGGTGCGGAGGCACGCTCGGGGCTCACCACCAGCTCGATGACCGGCAGGAACTCCTCGTAACGGCTGGAGAACCGCCACCGCCGGCTCTCCCCGGCCACACGGTCCTGCTCGGCCCACCACTCCCGGACCGACGGGTTGCCGAAGACCGGGTTGGTGTCGCTCGACCACCACTCAGGATCACGGTTCTCCTCCGCTCCGGGATCCAGCCGGACCCACCGGTTGCCGAACCGGAGCGTGGTCCCGCCGTTCCTCGTCGCGCCGATGTGGATCCGGAAGCCGTGCCGCCGGTAGGTCAGCTCGGGCATGGGTCAGGCCTCCGCGATCTTCTTGCGCAGCCCCTCGATCCCGTCGGACGCGGCCCCGCCGACCTGGTAGAGCCCCATTCCCCAGAGGAAGGCGGTGATCTGGTCCATCGGCGTGCCCCAGATCGGGTTGTTCAGATAGAGCGCGACCAGTCCCAGGGTCACGGCGATCGCGGTCAGCACGGCGAACGCCAGGCCGTCCCCGGCCGTGAGCCATCGCCGGTTGTTCGAGTGGACCTGGGTGGCGGCGGCGAAGGTCGCGGGATCGGGGGTGGAGGTCAGCGTGATCGGCTCGACACCGGTCTGCTGGGCCGACATCTTCTGTCCGGCGGGCGTCGGAACCAGGTTCAGGTAGTCGGCGACGAGGTCGTCGTAGGCCTGGTGCGCCACGCGGAGCCGGAAGGCCGCGGCCATCTCGATGATCGGGCCGGCCCGATCGGCCAGGCCTTTCAGCTTGTCCTTCTCCTCCTGGGTGGGCGCCGCGTTGGCCAGGCTGACGGCCTTGTCGCGCACCTGGCGGGCCATGTCCTGAAGCGCCTCGGCGTAGATGTCGTCGATCACCATCTGCCGCGGCGATCCGGTTCCCGCCGTCGCCAACCGACGTTTGGTCGCGTTCTGCCAGGCCGCCCAGGCCTGAGCCTGGTAGCCGAGAGGGGGTTGATTCCTGGCCAGCAGGGCGTCGACCTGCTCCGCGCGATGCCGCGCCACTCCGGCGTCCAGCAGGTCGCGGGCGTCGTTCAGGTGGGTCGCGGCCTGGTCCTCGGCCGCGGTGTCCAGCCGGGCCGGTTGGAGGATGACGGCCTTCGCCGCGTCGAGCTTCTCCGCCGCCGCCGCGCTGCCGCTCCGGTCCGCCGTCAAGGCCACGTCCAGCCATTGGTCGAGCAGGCGGAGCCGGGTCCGCAGGTCGGTCACCGCCGCCTCGAGATCGGCCGGGTCGCCCGGCCCGTCAGCCCGATTCCGGAGGTTGCCGATCATGGAGCGCACGCGGTCGACGACCGGGCGGCGGGCGTCCGGAAGGTCGCCGCGGGCGTCCAGGACGCGCTGGAGCTGTTTGTCGAGAGCCTCGGCGCCGGCCCGCACGGCGATGCGGCGCCGCCCGCCCTTCAGCCACCAGCGCAGCACCCAGGAGACGAGGGTGCCGAGCAGGATGAACAGGGCCGCCTGCAGCCATGAGTTCCGGACCAGAACCTTGACCGTCGCGTCGACCGGGGCGGTGCCCGGGGAAGTCCCGCGCAGGCGGACCTCGTACTTTCCCGCCTGCCGCAAGCCGCCCAGCGAGGTGGTCACGACCGCGGTGCCTCGTGGGCCGGTCTCGAGCGCGGTGACCGGCTCGTCCTTGCCCGCCAGCCGCAGGGCCGGCTCGTCGTACGTCGATTGCAGGGTGGTGCCGTTGTCGTCGAACACCACCTCGCGCACCTGCACCGGGTCGAGGCGGCCGCGCTCGCCCGCGGTTTCGCGGAAGGTCACCGTGAAGACGGCCCGGGCCGGGCAATGCCAGAACTCGAGGCACGGGTGGCGGACCGCGCGCACGGCCTCGGCCGGTTCCACGACGACGGTCTGGGCGCCCGCCGTCCGGGTGATCGTGATCGTGGTGTCGAGCCCGCTCGCCCGATCGGTCCCGTACGCGAAGCTCATCGTCGCGGTGTACGACCCGGCCCGCGCCAGCGTCGCCCTCAAGGTCAGCGTGCGCCGCTGGCGGGCGCCGAGCGTGACCGCCGAGCCGTTGCCGATGGGAGCGCCGTCGATCGACAACTCCAGCGGCACCTGTGCCGACGTCCCGTCCTGCAGCGGCGTGACCGTGAGGACGGACTCGACCGGGGTGGCCGAATCCGAACGCAGGAGCACGTCGCGGCTGAAGGCCTCCCGATCCTGGTCGAACGTCAACCCTCCGCCGGCCGCGCCGACCACGGTCAGAGCCTGCGCGTCGGCGCGGACGATCCGCAAGGTCGTGAGCGGGTGCGTCGTCCCGTCGGCCTCGGTCAGATAGACCGGGACCCGCACGTCGCGTGGCTCGGTCAAGCCGGTCACGTCGGCGTGCAGCAGCGCGGCGCCGCCGGCCGGCGGCACGGTGACATCGGTGCCGCCGGTGGCGTTGGTGACGGCGACGGCCAGGTCGCCGGCGGTCGCCACGATCGAGACGTCATCGAGGGCGGCCGGGCCGGCCTGCCGGACGAAGAAGTCGAGCCGGCCCTTCTCGGCGCCGGCCTTCACCCGGAGTTCGAGTTCGGCCGTGCCGGGGCCGTCCGGCGTCGTCGACACGGTCGGGTTCTCCGGTTCCGCCGCGGACGCGATAGGGGCCGGAAAAGCGCCGATCATCAATATCAGGCAGACGGCGAGAATGGCGAGACGCTGGCATCGCCCCGGAGCATCAGCCGACATGGGAATCCCCGACCTCTGCGGCCCATTGGTGGGCTCAGTATGCACCACCAGGAAGGCCCGGATGCCCCTTTTCGATGGTTAGCCCTGGGGCACGGCCTGGCGGGCCGGCCAGCGCCTGACACGGTCGTTGATCCGGTATTCGAGGATGTAGGCGTCGGGGAGGAACGGGATGCGGAAGCCCTGGTCGGCCGTGTACTTGACGTAGGCGTCCTCGTTCATCCACCTGGTCAGCCAGTAGGACCGTTGCGGGCCGGCCGAGAAGGCGGTCTCCATCGTCACCGGGTTGATCAACGAGAACTCAAGTTCCAGGCCGAGGTCGGGGGCCGGCCACCACACGCTCCGGTCGTCCAGGGTGGCCAGGCCGGTGGCGTAGAACGCGTTCAGCTGGGGCGGCAGGAACGGCAGGGACGACGGGAGGACGCGGCCGGGGTCGCGGCGGTAGATGCCGACCTCGGCGCCGATGCCGCCGGGGAACAGGGGGTTGCCGAGGAACTTCTGGCACCACCCGCGCCAGAGCTGGATGACGATCGGGGTGCCGTCGACCACGTCCTCGATGACCGCGGTCGAGTAGCCGGGCCATTGCAGCGCCGTGAAGCAGGGGAGGCCCTGGCAGAGCAGTTTCCAGCGCTCCGAGGTCTCCACGTAGGAATAGCCGTGGCCGTCCTCGGTGCGCAGGGTCGGCACGTTGAAGTTCCGCACCGTGCTCGTCGCCCAGAGCGCCTTGCCGGCCCGGTCGTAGATCACCAGGTTGCCGTCGTCCTGCAGGACGACCTCGGCGCCCGGGCGCCCGTTCGTGCCGCTCGCCCACAGCGGCTGTCCGGCGGCGCTGATCGCCACCAGGTTGCCGTCACCCTGCATCACGAGCCGGGTCACCGGCCGGCCCTGGGTGTTGCTCGACCACAGCGGCCCGCCGGTCTGAACCCGGTAGAGAACGACGTTACCGTCGCTCTGCACGACCAGCTCGAGCCACCCGCTCGCCGAGAGCAGCCGCTCACCCGTACGCAATTCCTGACCCGATGTCAGACGATTCATTTCCGTCCTCCGGTAATTCCTGGTGCAGTCGTGGAATTAGAGCCGGAAACGGTCGTGAGAAATGCGCGTCTGTCCGTGATCCGATATTTGAATCTCGCAAGGAAAGGTCGGCCGAAAAGATGAGAATTACTCGCCGGCAAAGATCCTCAACAGAGCATTGCCGCCGAGCAGGACGACCAGGCCCACGGCCACCAGCCCCCAGGCGATCCCGGTTCGCCGCGCCGACAGCTCGGGGCTCGGCGCGACCATCGCGCGCACGGCGAAGACGATCGCGACCACGTTCACCGGGATACCCACGGCCAGCAGGCCGATCACCGGCCGCGGGGCGCTGCCCTGCGCGACAAGCAGCGCGAGCATCAGCGCCGGCCCGATCGCGAACACGATCGCGGCGAGGCCGCCGACGAACCGCAGCCTCCGGGCCGGATCATCCATGGGCACATGCTACGGGTGAAGAAAGGGGTCACACCGAGCGCGGTTGTCGACGCCGGCGAGCATGTGCGCCGGGTCGGTGTCGTCCGGCCACACCGGCTGAGTCGGCATGCTGACGCAGGCATCGGCCGGTGCGATGGTTGGTCGCTAGGCTGAGGATGACGTCAATCCAACGCTCCGTGACGAGGTCCCATGCGCGAGCAGCCGGCGACCCAATTCGTGCTGAGCCTTGCCGCCTCCGACGACGACGCCTTCGATGACGCCCCGGCCGACGCCTCCGATGCCGCCTCGGCCGACGCTCGGGACGGTGCGGAGGTCATCGAGGCGATCGCCCTGGAGCTGCGGGCCGAGTTGGCCGACGCCGGCGCCCTGCGGGTGGACCGGATGCCGGTCGCCGGGGCGCCGGACAACACGCGCGGGCTCGAGATTCTCGCGATCTGCGCGTTCATCGTCACGGTGGTGGAGGCCGGCGAGGCGCTGGGCCGGGTGGTTGCCGCCCTCCGCCGGGTGGTCGACCGCCACACCCGGCGCAGACAGCGGGTACGGGTCACGATCGCCGGCGTCGAGGTCGATCTGTCGGCCGCCGACGACCAGGTCACCGCGCAGATCGCGCGGGCGCTGCGGTCGCTTCCGGCTCAGACCCCGACCGGCGTACGCGAAGCGCTGGTCATCGCCAACTCCCGTTACGACGATGCCGAGTTGGCGCAACTGCGGTCACCCGGTCACGACGCCGAGGCGCTGGCCGGCGTCCTGGGTGATCCCGCGATCGGCGGATTCACCGTGGAACTGCTGATGGACGCGGACGAGCGGACCATCCGCCGGCGCATCGCCGCCTTTTTCGCCGACCGCGACCGCGACGACTTGTTGCTGCTGCACTTCTCCTGTCACGGCATCAAGGACGTCCGGGGCCGGCTGCACCTCGCGGCCCGTGACACCGAGCTGTCCGTGCTCGGCGCCAGCAGCGTGCCCGCGAGCTTCGTGCACGACGCGCTGGAGGAGACCCGGTCGCGGCGCGTGGTGTTGATCCTCGACTGTTGCTACAGCGGTGCCTTCGCCCGCGGAGCGTCGGTGCGTTCCGGCAAGGACGTGCACATCGCCGACGAGTTCGGGGCCGGCAGCGGCCGGGTCGTGCTCACCGCGTCGAGCGCCACCGAGTACGCGTTCGAGGGCGGCGAGCTGACCCAGGCGCAGGGCCGGCCCTCGGTGTTCACCGCCGCGCTGGTCGACGGCCTGCGGAGCGGCTCGGCGGACCAGGACGCCGACGGTGAGATCAGCATCGACGAGCTGTACGACTACACGTACCGCCACGTGCGTGACCGCACGCCGGGCCAGACGCCGATGAAGTGGAGCTTCGGCGTCGAGGGCCGGCTGGTGGTGGCGCGGAGCGTCCGCCCCGCCGCGTTGCCCGAGTCCGTGCTGGGCGACCTGGCCAGCGACCGCGTGGTCCTGAGGCTGGAAGCGGTCCGCGTGCTGGCGCGGTTGACGGCCACCGGCCAGCCGGGGCTGCGCGCCGTCGCCTCGGAGACGCTGGCCCGCGTACGCGACGGCGACGACAGCATCCAGGTCCGCCGGGCCGCCATCGCCGGTCTGGCCGGGAACGTTGTCTCCGAGGCGCCGGCCGCCGACAGCGAGGACGCCCCCGCTGCCGCGCCGATCGCTCCCGCCCGGCGAACCGCTGCGCCGGAGCCCGATCGGCCCGAACCTGGCCCGCCGGCCCCGGGGCGTTCCGACGGCCTTCTCCTCGCCGCCGGCCTGCTGCTCCCGATCAGCGTCCTGCTGCACGCGGTCGGCAGCTACGGGCTCAAGGACGCGGCGTACGTGGACGGCTGGTACTACGACCTGATCTGGGTCGTGCAGCTCGGCGGCGCCGGTCTGCTGCTGGCCACCCGGAACGCCCGCTGGACCTGGTTCCTCATCGGGGTGCTGGCGTGGTCCTGGGTGGACCTCGCCCCGACGCTGCACAGCAGCTCCCAGTCGTACTTCGGGGACGCCTGGGGATTCGTGGTCACCGGCGACTTCCTCGCCATGGCCGTGCAGCTGTGCCTGGTCGTCGCGGTGGTCCGGGACCGCGCCCTGGGGATCCGTCCTGATCGGCGCGCGGTGGCCACCGCGGTGACGCTCGCCGCGCCTGCCCTGACCACGAGCCTGCTCCTCGCAAAGCTGATCTATCAGGCGTGGGACCTGGGCACCGACCAGGGCGGCGCGCTGCGAACCGTCGCCGGAATCGTCTGCGCCGCCGCGATACCGGCGGCCGCGTGCGCCGTGCGCTCGGAACGCGCTGCCATGTTCCTGCCGATCGGGTGGCTCGTGGGCGGCGCCGAGCTCGCCCTCACGGTGTTGATAAATGTGTCTCGCGACGGGTTCTCCGACACCGGCCCGAACCGGGTGATCATGTTGTGGGTCCTGCTGGTCGCCACCGGCGCCGCGGCCGTCGTGGCGCGAACCCACCGTCAGCGCGTGGTGAAGTAGATCATCGGGTTCGGAGCCGCCCGGTGCAGGACGTCGTCGAGTCCGAGCGAGCGCTTCACGGCCGAGATCTCCTCGAACACCGACGGCGCCGCGGTGGCCGATGCGGTGAAGTGGCCGTTACCCCGGCGTACGAGCCAGTCGAGGACGACGCGGCCTTCGCCGAAACGACCGCTGTGCCGGTGGTGGTAGACGTCGTGGACGCTCACCGGGACACCCGCGTTCACCTTCTCGAGCAGATCGGCCACGTACCACCGGGCGAACCGCGCGGTGTGCGCCGCGTCGATGAACAGATGGTCGATGGTGGACGGCTGGAGATCACCTCCGGTGCGGGCGTCGCCGTGGTGGAACGTCCAGCGGTCATCGGACAGATCACCGGGAATGGTGCCGAGCACGTGGTCGACGAGGTCGTAGGAGTGCAGGTGACCCGTTCCGTTGTCGGCCAGCGCGCGCAACAGCCAGGACGTCGACCAGCCGTGGAAGGTCCCGATCTCGACGATCCGGGCGGGCCGGTTGTCCCGCACCAGGAGATAGGTGATCTCAGCCTCGATGTCGTCGAGCTTCGGACGCATCCCGCGCTTCGCGGAGAGCAAGGAGCGTTGCGCGTCGCGGGCCACGCCCAGGTCTTCCGCGTACGCGCGGTAGAGGTTCAGGACGGCCTCCAGGTCGATGATGGAACGGGTGCTGGTCAAAGCGGTCTCCTTCGAGGTTGCCGAGCGGATGGGTACGAAAGATGCGTGTCGCCGAGGGCGATGCGGGCCATCGCTCGCAGCGCCGAGTTGCCCGGCACGAAGTAGCCGTCGTGGCCGTCGACGTCGGCGCACGGCAGCGGAAGGGCCCCGAACGCGGGATCGATGGGCAGGCGGCCGTGCCCCAGGCCGAGCACGCGCACACCGGGGACCCGGCGGATCCAGTCGTCCGGTGCGCTGCCGGCCCACACCCGGGCGGTGGTGCGGAGCGCCGATCGATCGGTCACACCCATGCCGGGACTGCCGATGGCCACGATGCCGGTGACCTGACGCGTCATCCGGGGCGCGGCGAGCCCCGCGACGGTCGAGCCGTAGCTGTGCCCGATGACCGTGATCGCCAGGTCCGGTCGGCCGAGCACGAGGCCGTCGAGGAAGCGGTTCAGGGCGATCGCTCCGGCCGCCGCGCGGTCCTCGCGCAGCGCGTCGCGCCGCACGCCTTCGGGTGGGTCATAGCCCAGCCAGGCCACCACCGAGAGGTGAGCGGCGGGATCGGTGTCCCGGATCTGGTCGTGCAACCGCCGCGCCTGCCAGGCGAGCGCACGCCGCTGGACGCCGCCGTGACCGGAGTCGAAGTTGGCCAGGTCGTCATCCACGCCCGGTACGAGGATCACCAGCCGGGTGGCGGCGCGCAGGTCGCCCAGGACCTCGACGACGCGGCCGTCGTCGCGGCCGTCGAAGGCGAGGATCTGGCGGCCCCGTCCCGGTGGGTACCGCTCGCGGTTGGCCGCATATCGCAGAACCGCCGGCGCGCCGTCGAGGTTGCCCACGATCTCCGGATATCGATGGCCGAGCGCGGTGGCGTCGCCGGCGCTGAGGCCGGCGAAGAACGTGGCCACCCGCGCCGGCGTCGCTGTGCGGGGATCCGGCGGAGCGAGGGGATCGGCGAGCCAGCCGGCCATCGTGGCTCCGGCGGCCACCGGAGTCGATCGCGCCGGACCGATCAGGTCGCCCGCCACGCCGAACCCCAGGGCGGTGACGGCCGACACCACGACCTTGAGCACCGACCTCATGACGCTCGCCGCCCGGGACGGGCCCGGGGACGTCTCCACTTCTCGCATGCCGTCGAGCCTGGACGGCGACCGGCGTGGGCACAGGCGGGCAGGCTCCCGCGGATCGTTACGGATGTCCGCACCCGGCGCCATCGTGCTGGCCACACCATCGACGGGGTGGTGCCACGAATGCGCCGGCTCACATCCGGGAGGACCGTGAGGTGGTCACGTTCGTAGCTCCCGGAACAGGATCGAGGAAGCCGGCATGAACGGTCGGTCGGCCAGGGTCGACAATGGCGGGATGCCAGCGAGGGTGTTGTCCATCGCCGGTCGGGCCGTGGTGGCCCGCCGGTCCTGGACGGGCCTGGCCTACCTGCTGCTGACCGTGCCGCTGGACGTGGCGGCGGCGATCGCGCTGCTCGTCGGTGGGTTGCTCAGCACGATCCTCCTGATCACCCCGCTCGGCCCGTGGCTGCTGGCGCTGCTGCTGCGGGCCGCGGCCGCCCTCGGTGGGGCGCGGCGAGGCCTGGCCGGCCGGTTGCTGGACGAGCGGGTGCCGGCGCCGCCCCGATCGATGAGGCCGGGCGGGCTCCTCGGCTGGCGCCGGGCCGCGCTCACCGATCCCGCGGCCTGGCGGGCTCTGGCGTACGCGCTGGCCAAGCTCCCGGTGGGTCTGGTGTCACTGGTCCTCGGCGGTGGGTGCTACCTGTACGGGCTGACGCTGCTCACGTACATCCCGTTGCAGGAGCACTCGCCCGAGCCGTGGGAGATCGTCGTCTGCCTGGTCGGCGGCGTGCTGTTGCTGCTTGTCGCCCCGTGGATGCTGCGGTCCGTCCTCGCCCTGGACCGGATGCTGATCCGGGGCCTGCTCGGGCCCAGCAGTGCCGCGCGGCGGATGACGGATCTCCGCGAGGTCCGTGACCGCGCGGTGGTCGACGCCGACGCGACCCTGCGCCGGATCGAACGAGACCTGCACGACGGCGCCCAAGCCCAGTTGATCGGGGTCGGCATGCACCTGACGATGATCGAGGAACTGGTGGCCGCCCAGGCGCCGCCCGAGCGGGTCCGGGCGGCCGTCGACACCGCCCAGGGCGCCCTCACCGCCGCGGTCACCGACCTGCGTGACCTGGTACGCGGAATTCATCCACCGATCCTCGACCGCGGATTGAGCGCCGCCCTGGCGACGGCGGCGGCCCGCAGCACGGTACCGGTGACGATCAGCGCTGATCTGCCCTGGCGACCGTCACCGGCCGTCGAGAGCATCGTCTACTTCTCCGCGTGCGAGCTGCTCACCAACGTCGGCCGGCACAGCGGGGCGAGCAATGCCACGGTCGACATCGCGATCTGTGACGATGTGCTGGTGCTCCGGGTGTGCGATGACGGGCGGGGCGGCGCCCACCCGCGAACCGGCGGCGGTCTGGCCGGGCTCATCGAGCGGGCCCGGATCGTCGACGGCCGGCTGGCGGTCGAGAGCCCGCCGGCCGGCCCCACCACGGTCACCGTCGAGATTCCCTGCCCGGCCGCGGGCCGAGAGACGGGATAGCGATGCACGTCGTCATCGCCGAGGACTCCGCGATCCTGCGCGAAGGCCTCGCCCAGCTCCTCACCATGCGCGGCCACGACGTGCGGGCCACCGTCACCGACGCCCCGGCCCTGCTCGAAGCCGTCACCCAGCACCGCCCCGACGTCGCGATCATCGACATCCGCCTGCCACCCGGCCACACCGACGAAGGGCTCCGGGCCGCCATCCAGCTGCGCCGCGACACACCGGGAGTCGGTGTGCTGATCTTCTCGCAGTACGTCGAGACGGCTTTTGTCGCCGAACTCCTCGCGGGCGGCTCCGAAGGGGTCGGGTACCTCCTCAAGGAGCGCATCGTCGGGCTCGACGACTTCGACGACGCGTTGCACCGGGTCGCGGCCGGCGGCACCGCCCTGGATCCGGAGGTGGTGACCCAGCTGTTCGGGGTGAGCCGGCACCGCGATCACCTCGCCGAACTCACCGCCCGGGAACGTCAGGTCCTGGCCCTGATGGCGCAGGGGCGCAGCAACGCGGCCATCGCGGCGCGGCTGCGGGTGACCGAACGGGCCGTGGAGAAGCACGTCACCAACATCTTCCTGAAGTTCGACCTCCCGCCCTCCGACGTCGACCACCGACGCGTCATCGCCGTGCTGCGCTACCTGCAAAGTTGACGGTCAGCCGGTCAGGATGGCCGTGAAACGCTCCCGGGCCAGGTCGAGCTGGCGGTGGATGTGGGTCTTCACGTCGGGGGCCAGGGGAGTGTCGGCGCGGTCGAGCAGGTCGCGCAGGATCGGGAGGGCGGCCTCGTACTTGCGGGCCGACCGCCGCACCAGGGGGCCGGTCGAGTGGATCAGGCCGACGCCGTTGTCGGTGAAGTCGGACAGCTTGATCACCCGGGCCCACGGTTCGCCGGCGAGAGGTCCGGCCAGGTGCGTGACGTAGTGGTCGACGCGGTCGGCGCCGGGCGGGCGCGGCGGGACGGTGACCGCGGCGACCAGGCGCGCCGCCCGCTCGTTGTGCCGCGACGCGATGTCGGCCACGGTCACCGGCTGGTCCTCGACGGCGTCGTGCAGCAGGCCGGCGACCAGGACGTCGGGGTCGGTCACGCGGTACCGGCTGAGCATGCGGATGGTCACCCTGAGCGGGTGGTTGAGGTACGGCTCCCGGGTACGCCGCTGATCCCGGTGGAGTTCGGCCGCCCACCGGGCCGCCGAGGCGACCGCCGCCCGGCCGGTCGGGGGCAGTTCCAGGTCGAGGCGGCGGCTCAGGCCCTCGGTGCCGTAGACCTCGGTGATGGCGTGCAACGGCATCACTCTCAAGATGGCTTCCATGAACCGATCCTGCTCGGATCGGTACTTCAGCGGAACTATTCAAGGCCGCCTCGGGTATAGCCTGCTTCTATGGCCACGACCCGGGTGTCATCGGATGCGCTGGCGGCGTTCGCGGTCTTCGCCGAGCACCTCAACCTCACCCGCGCCGCGAAGCTGCTGCACATCAGCCAGCCGTCGCTGCACTCGAAACTGGCCACGCTGGCCCGGGAACTGGGCCGCCCGCTGTACGAGCGGGCCGGCAACCGGCTCCAGCTGACGCCGGACGGCGAGCGGGTCGCCCGGTTCGCCCGCGACCACGAGGAACGCCTCGCGCTGTTCCTCGACGAGCTGCGCGGCGTCCCCTCGGCCCGCCCGCTGGTGGTGGCGGCCGGGCACACGGCGTACCTCTATCTGCTCGGCGACACCATCCGCGGCATGCTCGCCGAACGGCCCGGCAGCCTGCGCCCGCTGCACACCAGCCGTCAGCAGATGCGCGCGGCGGTGGTGACCGGCCGGGCCCACCTGGGCGTCTTCACCCTGCACGTGCGCCCCGACGACCTGGTCACGGTGCCGATCGCCACCTATCCGCAGGTGTTGCTCGTACCCCAGGACCACCGCCTGGCCCGCCGACGGAGCCTGCGCCTGACCGACCTGGCCGGCGCCGACCTGATCGTCCCGCCGCCGGCCCGCCCCCATCGCACCAACCTCGAGCGCGCCCTGTCCGAGGCCGGCGTCCCGTGGACCGCCGCCGTCGAGGCCGAGGGCCTGCCGATGACCCTCGACTTCGCCGCCCTGGGCGTCGGCCTGGCCGTGGTGGCCGGCTGCGTCCAGCCCGCGCCGGGCCTGGCCGCCCGCCGCATCACCGACCTGCCGCTGATCACCTTCTACGCGGTGCACCGCCCGGGCGCCCTCGACGACCCGCGGATCGCCGACCTGCTCACCCGCGTCCGCAGGGGCATCCCACCCGCCGCCCGCCGAGCCGCCACCCGGTCCGCCGCGGCGTGAAGCGGTGCGGCCACCCGGCCACCCGATCGGCCGCGGCGTGAAGTCGGGCGGGAGGGGCGCCGCCCGCCCAGCCGCCGGGACGTCGGGACGGCTCCGTATCCTGTAGGCATGGAAGAAGACCTGCTGGACAACTCTGCGGGCTTCGCCGCTCTGGGACTGCGCTCGGAATTGCTGAAAGCGCTGAGTGACCTCGGCTACGAAGAACCCACCCCGATCCAACGTGAGGCGATCCCTCCGTTGATCGCCGGTAAGGACCTCGTCGGCCAGGCCGCGACCGGCACCGGCAAGACCGCCGCCTTCGCGTTGCCGCTGCTCCAGGGGCTCGAGCCGCGAGAATCGGGCAGCCCGGCGGCCCTGATCCTGGTGCCGACCCGCGAGCTGGCCGAACAGGTGTCGCAGGCGACCCACCGCTACGGCCGTGACCTCGGCGTCCGGGTCCTGCCGGTGTACGGCGGACAGCCGATCAGCCGCCAGTTGCAGGTGCTGCGGCGTGGCGTGGACATCGTCGTCGGCACGCCGGGCCGGGTGCTCGACCACATCGAGCGGGGCACCCTGCAGCTCGGCGAGATCCGCGCGGTCGTGCTCGACGAGGCCGACGAGATGCTCGACATGGGCTTCGCCGAGGACATCGAGGCGATTCTGGCCGAGACCCCCGAGGTACGGCAGACGGTGCTGTTCTCGGCGACCATGCCGCCTCGGATCGACGCCATCGCCCGCCGCCACCTGCGCGAGCCGCTGCGGATCCGGATGGGCCGGGACACCGCCGCGGCGGACACCCTGCCCCGCGTACGCCAGAGCGCGTTCTTGATCGCCCGCGCCCACAAGACGGCCGCTCTCGGACGGGTGCTCGACGTCGAGGCGCCCCAGGCGGCGATCGTCTTCTGCCGGACGCGGGAGGAGGTCGACGAGGTCACCCAGAGCCTGAACGGCCGGGGTTACCGCGCCGAGGCGCTGCACGGCGGCATGAGCCAGGACCAGCGTGACCGGGTGATGAGCCGGCTGCGGGCCGGCACCACCGAGCTGCTGGTCGCCACCGACGTCGCCGCCCGCGGCCTGGACGTCGAGCAGCTCACCCACGTGATCAACTACAACGTGCCGTCGGCGCCCGAGGCGTACGTGCACCGCATCGGCCGGGTCGGCCGGGCCGGTCGTGAGGGCGCCGCGATCACCCTGGCCGAGCCGCGCGAGCAGCGGATGCTCAAGGCCATCGAGCGGCTCACCGGCCAGCGGATCACCGCCGAGAAGCTGCCCACCGTGACCGACCTGCGGGCCAAGCGCCTGGAGCTGCTCCGCACGACCGTGCACGAGGCGCTGGAGGACGACGACCTGGACCGGTTCCGGCCGATCCTGGAGCTGCTCGCCGACGACGCCGACATCGAGCTGATCGCCCTGGCCGGGCTGAAGCTGCTGCACGACGCGAACGGCGGCGACGTCGACGAGCCCGAGATCCCGACGGTGTCGCCGGGGCGGGAACGCGAGAGCCGGCCCCGGGACGCGTCCGGGGGCCGCTACGACGACGACCGTCGCGGTGGACCGGCGCGCCAGCGGTCGTCCGGCAACGACACGACCCGGCTGTTCGTCGGGCTCGGCCGCCGCTCGGGCCTGCGACCGCAGGACCTGGTCGGCGCCATCACCGGCGAGGCCGGCCTGCCCTCCCGTGATGTCGGCGCCATCCAGATCACCGATCGCTTCGCGCTGGTGGAGGTGCCCGAGTCGGCCGCCGAGCGGGTGATCCGGTCCTTGCAGCAGACCACCATCCGCGGGAAGCGGCCGACCGTGCGGCGGGAGCGGTTCGAACGTTAGATCTTCACAGCAGAGTTCTCACAGCCCGGCCGCGTCGTCGTAGCGGCGGCGCAGGTCGGTCATCTCGCTTTCGGTCAGGGCCTCCTTCTGGGCCTGCTCGGCGTACTTCGCCGGGAACATCTGCCGCAGCCGGTCGACGAATCGCACGTCGTCGGTCGCCTCGACGATTCGGATGCCCGGCGGCTCGGTGGACATGTCCAGGATCACCGGCCCGGCCAGCTTGACCGCCACGTCCCACGGGCGCCGCTGTTCGGCGACCCCGCAGAGGTGGAAGCCGTAGACCGTGCGGACCTCGGCGAGCGTGCCGGCCTCGGCCGGCTCGTAGCCGTAGACCCGGACCCCGCAGATCACCGCCGGTTCCTTCTCGTCCCCGCCGGTGAGCTGCTGGTGCCCGGCGTGGTGGTGCTGTCCCGGATCCGAGCGTTCAAGGGTGGCCCGCATCCGGGAGGTGATCTGCCCGGCGAGATCCTCCGGGCCGGCCGGATCGACCAGGGCGGCCGCGCCGGCCGACGTCGCCAGCAGGATCACGGCCGCCCACACGTGACGACTTCTCATGTCAGCTGAAGGTCACGTCGCTGCACCACATGTAGGCCTGATCGAGGTGCGAGGCCTGCCAGATGACGAACAGGATGTGGTGTCCGGTGTAGCCGGAGGTCGAGACGTCGAACGAGATGTTCTGCGCCGGGGCGTAGCGGCCGGTCTGCTTGATGTAGTCGAGGTTGCCCCAGCCGAGGCTCTGGGTGGCTGGGTTGAACCCCTGCTTGCTCACGTACACCTTGAAGTAGTCGGCGCCGTGACTGGCCTGGTCGTACAGCTGGACGGTGAAGTTGCGGGCCAGGGCGGTGGTCTTCCAGGCGCCGGGCTGGTTCAGGGTGTCGTTCCGGGCCAGGCCGTTGCTGCACAGCTGCCCGTCCGGGGTCCGCGCCTGGAACTGGCCGCCGAGGCCGTCCCGCAGGGCGCTCATCCAGTTCCACATGGTGTCCGGGTTGGCCTGGAACGCCCGGTAGCACATCGGGTCCTGCGTCTGCATGGCCGGGTTCGTGTGCTGACTGCCCCAGGTCTTCCAGCATTGGTACGCGCGGCTGGCCGGATTGATGACCGTGCCGTGGGCCTGGGCCGCGCCGGCCCAGGGCAGCATGCCGGCGATCAGGGCGGTCAGCACGACGAGCACGCGGACGGAACGAGTTCTTCGCACGGTTGTCCTCCTGTATGCGTGGGAGCGCTCCCAAAGTATTGCAGTCATGTGTCCGGATATCAACCAACATCTATGCCAGAACGGCGGGCTACGGCACGACCCAGCACTGCGCGAAGGCCGCCGCCAGCTCACCGCGTTCGCCGGCCCGGGTGGCCAGCACGACCTGACTCGGCTCGACGCCGGTCAGCGGGATCGTCGTCAGGTCGGGGCGCAGGGCCGTGATCGGGATGCTCGCCGGGAGGATGGCCAGCATCCGGCCGGCGGCGATCAGCTCCACCTTGTCCTCGTTCGCGGTCACCAGCGGGCCGTCGGGGGCGGGACTGCCGTCCGGCCGCGGGTCGATGCGCCAGTACGCGTCCAGCACCGGATCGTCGGCCCGGGGCAGCGGCTCGCCGGCGATGTCGTCGACGGTGACCGACTCCTTGCCGGCCAGCCGGTGGTCGCGGGGCACCACCAGCACCCTCGGCTCCTCGTAGAGCACGGTCAGGTCGAGCCTCGACGACGGGACGGGCATCCGGGCCACCGCCACGTCGACCCGCCGCTCGAGCAGGGCGGCCCGGGGCTCTCCCCAGGTCAGATGCCGGGTCTGCACGTCCGCCGACGGGAACCGATGGCGTAGCTCGCGGACTGCGGCCGTGATGGCGACGCCGGTGACGAAGCCGATCGTGATGCCGTCCGGGCGGGCGGCCGTCCGGGCATGCGCGGTGGCCGCCGTGGCCACGTCGAGCAGCTCCCGGGCGTACGAGAGGAAGACCTCGCCCGACGCCGTCAGCGAGCTGCCTCGCGGGGTCCGGTCGACCAGGCGGGCGCCGACCTGCTGCTCCAGGCGCAGGATCTGCCGGCTCAGCGACGACTGGGTCAGATGGAGCGCGGTCGCCGCCCGGCCGAAGTGCCCGTGCCCGGCGAGCACCGTGAACGACCGGACGAGCGTGAGATCGAGGTCGGTCACCCCGCCACCATATCGGTGACCTGCGGTGATGCGTCGATCGGGACACCCCTCCCGGAACCGTCATTGGACCTGGCCCGGGCCGGGGGCGCACGGTCGAACCCGACGAAGGAGAGTGCGATGGGTGAGATCTGGATCGTCGGGGCGACCGGGCGCAGCGGGCGGATGATCGCCGCGAACCTGGCCGGACGGCACGACCTGGTGCTGGCCGGACGGGACGCGACCCGCCTGCACGAGCTGGCCGGCCGGGTCGGCGGGACGGCCCGCACGGTGGTCGGCGCGACACCGGAGGCGCTGGCCGGCGAGATCGGGCGGGCGCGACCCGCGGTGGTGATCAACCTGATCGGGCCGTTCACACGCACCGCGGCGCCGATCGTCCGGGCCTGCCCGCCGGGAACCGGCTACGTCGACATCTCCAACGAGCTGTTCGGCATCAAGGCCCTGCTCGACCGGCACGACGAGGCGGCCGCCGCGGGGCGGACGGTGGTGACCGGCGCCGGGTTCGGGGTGCTGGGCTCCGAGGCGCTGGCGTTGCACCTGTGCGCGGGGCGGCCGGCGCCCGAGCGGGTCCGGTTCGACCGGGTGGCGATGATCGCGGGTGAGGCCGAGCCGATGGGCGAGGCCCTGGCCGGCAGCATTGTGGACGGGATCCTCGGCGGCGGCTGGGCCTACCGCGGCGGCCGGCTGGTCCCGGCGCCGGTCGGTGCGGCCGCCGAGCGGCAGACCATGCCGGACGGCTCGACCGCGACCACGTCGTCCTTCCCCTCCGGTGACCTGATCGCCGTGCAGCGGGCCACCGGGGCCGCGGAGGTCCTGATCGCGGCGGCCGAGGCGCCGTCCGGGCCGCTGGTGCGGGTCGCCGTGCCGGTGGCGAGGTCGGTGCTGCGGGTGCCGGCGATCCGCCGGTGGGCGACCGCCCGGATGGCCGCCATGACGATCGGCGGCAAGCCGCCGGCCAGCGAATACACCTGGGTGCGGGGCCGGGTCAAGGAGCGCGGGGGACCGGTGCGTGAAGGGTGGCTGCGCGCGGGGGAGGCGATGGCTTTCACGTGTACGGTCACCGCGTTGACCGCCGCGCGCCTGGCCCGCGGCGAGGGCAAGCCGGGTGCGTACACGCCGGGCGCCCTGTTCGGGACGGAGCTGGCCGAGGAGGCCGGCGCGACCTTCCACTGAGGCCGCTGGAGAGGGCATGATGTGGCGGTGCGAGCGCCCCTTCTCCTGACCGTGGCCGTGCTGGGTCTCAGCGCGTGCTCGTCGTCCCCGACGCCGCCGGGCGCCCGCGCGACCGTCTCCCCGGCCATCTCGGCGGCGCCGGCGCCCACCGGATCGGCCCCGGCCCCCGCGGCCTCCGGCGCCCCGTTCGCCCCGCCCACCGGCACGCCGGCGCCGGGCGGCCACGAGGTGAAGGCCGGCGGCAGGACGATCGGGGGCATCGCGCCCGGCCTTGACCTGCCGCCCGGCAGCAAGGTCACCGACAGCATCGTCACCGGTGAGAGCACCACCGTGATCCTCGCCGCACCGAGGCCGGCCGCGGTCCTGGCCCACTACCGCGCCAAGGGCCCGGCGGCCGGCTACACCGTGGGCTCGGACACCGGCGGCACGCTGGCCCTGACCGGGAAGCGCTGGCAGGTGACCGTGACGACGCAGGCCAAGGACAGCACGCTCACCTTCCAGCCCATCGCGGCGGGCGACCCCACCGAGGCGGTCACCCCGGGCATCTGACGCTCAGGCGGTGAACCGGGTCCGCCGCCGCCGGGCCACCACGGCCACGACTGCGCCGGCCAGCAGGAGAAGGGCGCCGACTCCGAGGATCGTGGCGGTGTTCGTACCGGTCAGCGGGAGACCGCCGTCATCGCCGGTACCCGCACCGGCGCCGGCCGCGGGCGGGACGCTGGCGGAGGCCGACGTCGCCGGGGTGGTCGGCTCGGAGGGCGAGGATGGGCTCGGTCGGCGGTGTGGACGGCGTGATCACCTTCACATAGGCGAAGCCGAGCGGGTTCGGGTCGGCCGGGACGGGCAGGTCACGCGACTCCAGCAGCAGGACGCCGTCCGCCCCGGGCGCCGGGGGCCGCTGCTTGTCACCGTCCCGCAGCGCCAGGCCGTGGATGCCACCCTGCCCCTCGCCGTAGGACTTCGGGTACCAGCGGAAGATGATGGCGCCGGGCTTCTCGGTCTGCTTCGCCTCGAGGGCGACCTGGAAGCGGGCGAGCTGGTAGCGGCCGCCGGGCTCCAGGGTCTGGTCGATCTGGCACCACGCGCCGTCGAGATTGCTGTCCTTGTAGTAGTAACAGTTGGTGAACTCGCGCGGCAGGTTGAGGTCGTTCAGGACGCGGATGTTGACCAGCACGCCACCGGCGAACTCGGTGTCGTTGCGGTTGCCGACACCCAGCGTGACCGGGGCGGACTCGCCCGGTCGGATCTCGTGCGGGACGGGCTTGCCGGCGTCGTCGCGCTCGACCAGAGCGGTGACGTGGAACTCGGCGTCGGCGGCCTGAGCGGCCGCGGGGACCGCCAGTAACGCGACCGACATGAATGCCGCGCCGAGGGCGCGAACGATGATCTTCGCTACATCTCCCCGTGGATGGATGGCCGGGAGACTGTACTGAGGATCGATGTCCCGGTGGCGCTCAGGGTGCTCCCGGGAAAGCGACGTATCCTTTCCTGTCCGGCGATTCAAACGCGCGCGCCCTGGGTAGTGGCCCGGTGCGTCGTGAAGCAACCTGTGCGAAAGGGGCCTTGTGTCCAGCGGTAACCGGCCGAAAGCCCGATCGTTCATCACCAAGGCCGGAGCGCTGGCGCTCTGTGGTCTTCTGACCGGCATCGTGGTCTCCGCCGCCTCGTTCCCCGCCGCCGCCCTCTCGGGGCTGGCCGCCAAGGAGGGCGCCGCGGAGTTCGCCGCGCTGCCGAAAGCGATCGTCGACCAGACCGCGCCACAGGTCACCCGGGTGTACGCCGCGGACGGCCGCTCGCTGATCGCGACCGTCTACGACGAGTTCCGCAGCGACGTGCCGATCAGCCAGATCTCGATGAACATGCAGAACGCGATCGTGGCCGCCGAGGATCACAACTTCTACACCCACAACGGCGTCGACGCGAAGGGCATCGCCCGGGCGTTCGTGAACAACCAGAACGGCGGCTCGCAGCAGGGCGCATCGACGCTGACCATGCAGTACGTGCGGATGGCTCAGGCGTACGGCGCCCGGACGCCGCAGGAGGCGATCGACGCGACCAAGGACACGCCGGAGCGCAAGGTCGCCGAGATGAAGAACGCGCTGCAGATCGAGAAGGACCTCGACAAGAAGCAGATCCTCGAGCGCTACCTCAACCTGGCGCCGTTCGGCAACGGCGCGTACGGCATCTACGCCGGCAGCCAGGTCTACTTCAAGAAGTCGCCCAAGGACCTGACGATCGCCGAGGCCGCCCTGCTCGCCGGCATGGTCAAGGCTCCGACCGCGTTCGACCCGACCACCAAGTCCGGCTACCCGCAGGCGCTCGACCGCCGCAACTACATCATCGACAACATGCTCTCGCTCCAGCAGATCACCCAGGCCCAGGCCGACGCGGCCAAGAAGGTGAAGCTGGTTCGCACGGCCAACCACCCGGGCAACGGCTGCACCGAGGTCCGTACCAACAGCTGGGGCTTCTTCTGCGACTACTTCTACCGCTGGTGGCTGGGTCAGAAGGACTTCGGCGCCAACGCGTACGAGCGGGAGCGCCTGCTCAAGACCGGTGGCTACACGATCGTCACGTCGCTCGACGTCAAGGCGCAGGAGTCGGCCCGCAAGGAGATCCTGAAGAAGACGCAGGACAACGACAAGAACGCCGCCCTGATCGCCGGGATCGAGCCGGGCACCGGACACATCAAGTCGCTGGCCGCCAACCGCAAGTTCAAGCTGGACGACGGGGCCAACCCGAAGAGCTCGAACCCGGAGTCGCGGCGGGCCGGCGCCAAGGCGACGTACCCGAACACCACCAACCCGATCATCACCGGCGGTGGCGGCCTCGACGGCTACCAGGCGGGCTCGGTGTTCAAGATGTTCACCATGGTCGCCGCCCTCGAGGACGGCAAGGGCCTGGACTACTCGATCACCTCCGGGTCGACCTACCGGACGCGGTACCCGGTCTCCCCCAGCTCGCCGGCGGCCTGCCCGGGCACCTCGGTGTACTGCGTGTCGAACGCGTCGAAGAGCGAGCAGGGCACGTTCAACATGTGGACCGGCTTCGGCAAGTCGGTCAACACCTACTTCGTGCCGCTGCAGGAGCAGGTCGGCGCCGAGAAGGTGGTGGACGTCTCGAAGCGGTTCGGCATGGTCTACCGCTCGGCCAGCGACCGGAAGCTGCTCGAGACCAAGGAGGCGGCCCACGACTTCGGCGCCTTCACGCTGGGCGTGACCGCGTCGACGCCGCTGGACATCGCGAACGCGTACGCCACGCTGGCCGGTGACGGCATGTACTGCTCGCCGACCCCGATCAAGCAGATCTACGCGGCCGACAAGTCCAAGGTCAAGACCGGTCAGCCGTCCTGCACCCGGGCCACCTCGGCCGACGTGGCCCGTAAGGCGCTCGACGCGGCCCGCTGCCCGGTCGGCGACCGCGCCCAGCTCGGCAACTGCGGCGGCGCCACCGAGCCGAACGCCCGCCGGGTGATCGACCACCCGATCTTCGGCAAGTCCGGCACCACCGACAGCGGCCGCACCGCGTCGCTGGTGGTGGGCTCGCAGAGCCTGGTCGTGGCCGGCTACCTGGTCAACCCGGACTGGGCCAACCACACCGACAAGATGCGTCACGACATCATCAACCCGATCGTCTACAACACGCTGGCCGACTATCTGAAGGGCACCGAGAGCAAGGAGTTCAAGAAGCCAGGAGATTGACAGTTTCCGCCGTGGATTCGGGCACCACCGCTCGGATAGGGTTCGTCCCATCGAACGGCATTCACGGGGGAAGTTGTCTTGAAGGTCTCGCGCGCCTCGGTCGGTCTCATCGCGGCGGTCATCGCGGTGGGTTCGCTCGGCCTGGGCTCTCCGGCCCAGGCCGACCCGAAGAAGGCCATCCCGTCCGTGCCCTGCGCGGCCGGGGGAGTGACGAGGGCCGACACCGCCGTCGCGACCAAGATCCGGCCGCTGATGACCGGCCGCCGGCTCGGCCGCTCGGTGTCCGGTTACAGCATCTCGTGCGCCCGGGCCATCGTCGGCCACGTGCTCGGGCGCAAGCTGCCGGCCCGGGCCGCGGTGATCGCCGTGACGACCGCGATCACCGAGAGCAGCCTGCGCAACTACTCGCTCGCGGTCGACCACGACAGCCTGGGCCTGTTCCAGCAGCGTCCGTCCATGGGCTGGGGGCGCCCGAGCCAGCTGCTCGACCCGGCCTACGCCACCCGCAAGTTCCTCGACAAGATGCTGCGGACCCACCCGGGCAACCGGTGGATGAGCGGTGAGATCGGCCGGATCAGCCAGCGGGTGCAGGCGTCGAGCTTCCCGACCGCGTACGAGCCCGAGGTCGGCGACGCCGCCCTGATCGTCGCGCAGCTGCTGAACAGCCCGCGGACGCCCGCCACGACGACCACCGCGCCGCGTACGCCGAGCGGGCCGTACAGCAAGACCCTGCTCGAGGCCGCCCCCGGGCTGCCCGAAGCCTTCGACGACCGGCACCAGCTGATGCTGGCCGACTGGAACGGCGACGGCCACCAGGACCTCGTCGTGCTCCAGCGCTCCGGCACGCTCACCGGCCGGGTCGAGGTGCAGGTCGTCAACGGTGCCCGCCAGTTCCGTGACCCGCTGCTCCGCACCACCGTGCCGATGGACGCGACCGACGACCGCCACGCGTTCGCGATGGCCGACTGGAACGCCGACGGCCGCGCCGACCTCGTGGTCATCCAGCGGTCCGGCACGGCCAGCGGCAAGACCGAGGTCCGGGTGCTCGACGGCGCCTCGTTCCTGCAGCGCTGGCTCCCGGCGGTGGTCACCGCGCTCGGCCCGACCGACGCCTGCCACGTGTTCTCGGTCGCCGACTGGAACGCCGACAAGCGACCCGACCTGACCGTCATCCAGCAGTGCGGCACGCCCAGCGCCCGCACCGAGGTCCGGGTGCTCGACGGCGCCTCGGGCCTCCAGCAGTTCCTCCGGCAGGACGTCACCCCGATGGCCGCGACCGACGCCCGGCACTCCTTCACGCCGATGGACTGGAACGGCGACGGGCAGCTCGACCTGGTGCTGACCCAGAAGTCCGGCGCCGCCGGCAACAAGACCGTGGTGCGGGTGCTCGACGGCGCCAAGGGCTTCCGCAGCGACGTCGTTCCGGCGATCACGGCCCGCGTCACCACCGACGACCGCCACGCGATCGCGGTGACCGACTGGAACGCCGACAAGAAGCAGGACCTGGTCGTGATCCAGAAGGCGGGCACCGCCACCGGCCGGAGCGACCTGCACATCTTCGCCGGCTGACGACGTTGTTTCCTTGACGTTTCCTGTTCGGGCCTGTTTCCATTCGTGGACGTAGATGTTCGTCCGCGTTCGGCTGGTGGGGGAAACGTGAGCTGGTTCGTGCGATTGAGTGCGGCTGCCGCCGTGACCACGCTGGCGGTGTCCCTCGCGGCCGTCCCGGCGTACTCGGCTGAGATCTTGCCCTTGTATCCCTCGACCGCTGACGGGACCGCCTTCCTGGACCACCGGGCGCTCCTCGGCGACGTGCCCGAGCCGGCCTGGTACGAGGCGAACATCCCGTTCGTCGACATCCCGGACCGGGACGTGCGCGACACCTACTACTACCGGTGGCGCACCTTCAAGGAGGCGCTCAAGTTCACCGGGCCGAAGGACGGCTGGATCGTCACCGAGTTCCTCGGGCCGGTCGGCTACTCGGCGCCGTTCGGCGGCATCAACGCGGCCGCCGGCCACCACGTCTACGAGGGACGGTGGCTGCGCGACCGGCGGTACCTGGACGACTACCTCGACTACTGGCTCAGCGGCTCGGGTTCGGAGGCCAAGCCGGCCACCGAGGGCCTGAACAAGAACACCACCGACTGGGCCCACCAGTACTCGTTCTGGGCGGTCGACGCGGCGGTGGCGCGGGCCGAGGTCACCGGTGACTTCCGGTTCCTCCAGGACCGGCTGCCGCAGCTGCGCAAGCAGTACGAGGGCTGGAAGAAGAGCAACTTCGACGCCGCCCGCGGGCTCTACTGGCAGACGCCGGTGTGGGACGCGATGGAGTTCACCGCCGGCTCCTACCAGACCGCCGATCCCTACCACGGCGGCGACGGCTTCCGGCCCACGCTCAACGCCTATCAGTACGGCGACGCCCGCGCGTTGGCGCTGCTGCTGCGCCGGGCCGGTTCGCCCGACGCCGCGAAGTACGAACGGGAAGCGGCGGCGCTCAGCCGGAACATGGAGCAACAGCTCTGGGACGGCGACTTCTACAAGCACGTGCAGCGCGACGCGACCACGCCGATCGGCGACCGTGAGCTGATGGGCTACGTGCCGTGGTACTTCCACATGCCACCGGCCGCCGACGCCAAGGCCTGGGCCCAGCTGACCGACCCGCGGGGCTTCGCCGCCACGTACGGCCCGGCCACCACCGAGCGGCGCAGCCCGTGGTTCATGCACGAGGCGCTCGACGGCTGCTGCCGGTGGGACGGGCCGAGCTGGCCGTACGCGACGAGCCAGACGCTGACCGCCCTGAGCAACCAGCTCCTCGACTACCCGGCCCAGCCCTATGTGGACCGCGACGACTTCACCACCCTCCTGCGGGGGTACGCGCTGACGCAGCGCAAGAACGGCCGGCCCTACGTGGCCGAGGCGCACCACCCGGACGAGGACCGCTGGATCTACGACGGCCGCGGCCACAGCGAGGACTACAACCACTCCACGTTCACCGACATCGTGCTGAACGGGCTCTTCGGGATCCGGCCGCAGGCCGACAACAGCGTGCGCGTCGCCCCGCTCGCCCCGGCGTCGTGGGACCACTACGCCGTCGAGAACGTGCCCTACCACGGCCACAACCTGACCGTGCTGTGGGACCGGACCGGTTCGGCGTACGGGCAGGGCGCCGGCTTCCGGGTGTACGTCGACGGCGTGCTCTCGTCATCGCAGGCCGCGCCCGGCGACGTGCGGGTGAAGGTCGGCGGGCCGGTGCCGCAGAAGCTGCCGGCGCTCGTCGACGACGCCGCCAACCCGAGCGAGGCCGGCTACCCGGCCGCGCGGGCCTCCTACACCTGGGCGGGCGACTCGGCCGCCAACGCCATCGACGGCCAGAACTTCCACCTGGACACCCCGACCACCCGCTGGACCACCTGGCAGTCGCCGAACCACGGCGACTGGCTCGAGGTCGACCTGGGCGCCTCGTCGGTGGTCTCCGACGTGCGGGTCGACTTCTACGACGACGGTGGCGGCGTGCGGACCCCGGACACCTTCGCGGTGCAGTACCTCTCCGGCGAGACCTGGCGGGACGTGCCCGGGCAGCGCCGCGACCCGGCCACCCCGGCCGCCCGCACGATCAACCGCGTCGTCGTCGACCCGCCGATCCGCACCGACCGGCTGCGCGTGGTCGCCGCCCGCGCCGGCGGGGGAGCGGTCGGCATCACCGCGCTCCAGTCCTGGCGCCGCCCCGACAACCGCCTCCAGGTCACGATGCCGCCGTCGGTGGCGGTCGACGCCGGCGCGACCTTCCGCGTCAAGAGCCGGGTCACCGCGACCGCGGCCACTCCCGATGTCCGGGTGGAACTCGCCGTCCCCCGTGGCTGGACGGCGTCACCGGTGACCGCCGCGACCACGCCGCTGCTGCCCGCCGGGGACACGCTCACCACCACCTGGAAGGTGACCGTCCCCGCCGACGCCCGCCTGACCGACCGCCTTCCGGTGCGCGCCCTGGCCCGGTCCGGCGGGGCGCTGGGCCGGGTCAGTACGGCGGTCACGTCGACGGCGTACCAGTTCGACCCGGCCGACTACCCGGCGGTCGCGTGGGACGACGACTTCACCACCGACCGCCTCCCGGTCTACCGCGTCGACCATCCGGTGAACGAGCCGTCCCCCGCGCTGGCTGTCTCCGATGGCGCGTTGACCGCCACGGCCACCGGCCGGGCCTTCGCGGTCCTCGCGGCGCCGACCGCCGTGAAACCGGAGGGAACCGCGCTGATCCTCACCCCCGAGCGGTTCTCCGGGGCGTCACCCGAGGACAGCCTGTTCCTCGGCGCCTCGGCCGGCCACGGCGACAACGCGCTGGCCTGGTACAACAACTTCCACGGCAGCTCCGGCGCCGACGTGCAACGCGGCGGCGCGGGCCGGCCCGAGGCGACCGGCGGGTGCTGTGCGGCATACCGCTGGGAGCCCGGCGACCGGATCGCGGTCCTGCTGCGCTGGGGCCGGCTCAGCACGTGGGCCGAGCACGACGGCAGGTGGACCCAGATCCACGACGCTCCGGTGAGCGCGGCGGTCGACGACGCGACGCTGAGCACCTGGTCGCCGGCGTTCGGCGTACGGCTGGACCCGGGTTCTCTCGCCCTCGGCCACTTCACCGTCCGGACCCGCGCCTAGCCGCGCTGTCAGATGTAGTGAGCCGCCTTGCACGTGTCCACCAGGTCGGCCAGGGCTTCGCTCACCATCCCGGCCTCCTTCGCCGGGTCGCCGCCGGCCTGGATCCGGGTGGCCGCCGCCACCGCGAAGTTGGACAGCAACTGCGCCTTGAACCTGATGTCGTTGTCCGCCGACCGCGCGCCCCGGTCGCCCACCTCGTACAGCCGCTCGATCGTCACCTTGGAACCGTCGTCCACGATCTTCTTCGCCTCGCGGCAGGTCGGTCCCGCGGCATCGACCGCACGAGAAGAAGCAACCGGTGACGCCGGCGCGACGGGTGAGGGGCTGCCCGCCGGCCCGCCGCCGCCCGCGGCGCAGCCGGTCGTCACCAGGACCGTCAGCAGCATCAACCGTCGCATTCGCACCCGGCTCATCCTTCCCGGCGCCCGCCCCGGCCGACCTGGCGTGGCCGCATGCGGTCAGCGCCCGAGTCCCAACTCGGCGGCGACCGCGCTGGGTGCGGCAGGGCAGGGCGATGACGGACGACAATGCTGCCGCGTCCCGGGTCAGCGATGAACGAATCCACCTTCATGCCTACAACCCGGCGTGGCCAGGTCAGTTCGAGTTGGAGGCGAAGGTTCTCGAGGGGGTGCTGGGGCCTCATGTCGTCGGTGGGATCCACCATGTCGGGAGCACGGCCGTCCCTGGGCTGCCCGCGAAACCGATCATCGACATAATGGTTGGCGTGGCCGACCTCGGTTCGTCAAGGCCCTGCATCGAGCTGCTGGCCGAGCATCACTACTGCTATGCCCCTCACCGGCAGGACGTCATGCACTGGTTCTGCAAGCCGGACCCCGCTCACCGCACTCACCATCTGCATCTGGTCCGGACCAGCTCTCAGCGATTCACCGACGTGCTCGCGTTCCGCGACTACTTTCGAACCCATCCTGCGGCCGCTCATCAGTACGAAGCGTTGAAACGACAGCTCGCCATCCAGCACGCTCACGATCGCAATGCTTACACCGACGGCAAGAGCGCCATGGTCGCCGCAATCACCGTCGATGCCCGCCGATGGCGGGCTGAAAATGAGCGCGCGCAGTAGGCCCCGGTCGTGAACGTGTCGTCGGGAGGCTAAACGTTGCCGGCGGCGGCCAGGGTTTCGGCCAGTACCAGAGGGTTGAGGTAGTCGCGGTACGAGACGACCAGGCCGTCCCTCATCCGCAAAACGGCAATGATCGTCTGGTGCAAAGGCGCGCCCGTGGGGATCACGGTGCCGTGAGCCTCGTACTCGACGATCACCACCTCGGGGTCCGCGGTCTCGTGAATCACCGTGTTGCGGTACTCGTCGAACTTGACGAGGCCGTTGGCTTGCGCGGTCAGGAACTCGTGGATCTGATCGCGGCCCTCCACGCGGTCCGGGATACCTTCGGGTCGGTACGGCCACTCGACATAGCCGTCCGCCGCGAACAAGTTGACGAACGCTTCAGTGTCCTGCTCGCGGCTCGCGCGCAGGAGCTGCTCGACGACTTCGCGTGATGTGGCAGCCACGGCCACCACCCCCTTCGTTGAACGCCTGTTGATTGAACGAGCGTAGAACGAATAAGCGCGCCGGTCAACAGCCGTAGAATGAACCCGTGACTGAATCGAGCCCCCGGCCTACCAGGGCGGAGCAACGTCGACAGAGCGAGGAGCGCATCCTCGCCGCGGCCCGTCACCTCTTTGCCGAACTCGGCTACGACCGAACCACCATCCGGGCCATAGCGGCTGCGGCCTCCGTCGACGCCGGACTGGTCATGCACTACTTCGGCAGCAAAGACCTGCTCTTCGCCCGAGCCGTCGAGGTGCCCGCCGATGAACTGCCCGGCGGGACCTCGGGCGAGGTGGCCGAGGCGCTGCTCACGTCGCTGGGCCGGCGCCTGACCGGCGAGCCGGTGGCCTCCCTGGCTGTGCTGCGCTCGATGCTCACCAATGCCGACGCCGCTGATCGATACCGGGCCGCCGGAGAGGCCCAGCTCAACCAGCTCACCGAGGCGATACCCACGTCCGACGCCGACCTGCGCGCGAGCCTGCTCAGTGCGATCATCCACGGCGTGATCGCCGAGCGATACCTGCTACGCCTCACGCACCTCGCCGACGCCTCCCCCGAGCAGATCATCGACCTACTGCGCCCGTGCTTCCAAAGTCTGACAACACCTCCGCCGACATCGGTGAAGCCCCAGTAGACGACGGTGGCGTCGGCCGCCGCGACGGAACGACTCGGCGATGATCACGAACGGCGGCTGCCGTACTAGCTGGCCACGCGGTTGCGGCCGGCTCGTTTGGCTCGGTAGAGGTTGCGGTCGGCGCGGAGGTTGGCCTCGGTCAGGTCGCCGGTGGGGGCGACCTCGGCCAGCCCGATGCTCAGCGTGATGGTCAGGGCCGGGTCGAGGTCGGGCCAGGTCAGGGCCGCGATGCGGGTACGCAGCATCTCGCAGCGCGCCTCGGCGTCGGCGGCGTGGGCGGACGGGAGGGCGATCAGGAACTCCTCGCCGCCCATCCGGGCCACCAGGTCGGTGTCCTGCGCGCCGGCCAGCAGTTCGCCGGCGATGCGGCTGAGGACCGCGTCGCCGCTGTGGTGGCCGTACCGGTCGTTGACGGTCTTGAAGTGGTCGATGTCGGCGAACGCCAGCCACAGCGGGCCGGCCGCGGCCATCTCGGGCAGGCGCTGCTCGGCGTGGCGGCGGTTGGGCAGGCCGGTCAGCACGTCCTCGCCGGCCTGGCGCTGCCAGCTCAGGGTGGCCAGCTCCAGTTCGGCGCTGCGGATCCGGGCCAGCTCGGCCTCGAGGCGGGCGTTGTCCAGCTCGAACTGGTGCACCGCCATGCGGGCGCGGACGGCGGCGGCGTCGCTGTGCGCGGTCCGCTCCAGGTCGTGGAAGAGCCGGTAGTGCTTGAGCGCCGCCGCGTACTCGCCGATGCTCTCGTACGTCTCGGACAGGTCCTGATGAATGATCATCGCCATCGGGGTCTCGCCGGTGGCGACCGCCTGGGCGAGGGACTGCTGGAACAGGTCGATGGCCTCGGGGCCGGCGCCGCGCAGGAGCTGCACGCGGGCCGCGTGCTGCAGGGTGCCCAGCTCGATCGAGTCGTAGCCGTGCGCGACCGCGATCCGCCGGGCCTCGGCGATCATCCGGGTCGCGGCCGGGAAGTCGCCGTCCAGCGCCCGCAGCATGCCGAAGTTGTCCAGGCTGATCGCGACCCGGAACGGGTTGCCGGCCGTACGGGCCAGCTCCAGCGCCTCGCCGACGTGCCCGAGGGCGGCGCGCAGGGTGTCCTCGGCGCCGGCCGGGTCGCCCGCGGCGCGTTGCCGGGCGACCTGGTGGACGGCGTTGTCGGCGAGGTTGTTGAGCACACAGAACTGGGCCTCGGCGTCCATGCCGGCGACCATCCGCAGGGCGTTCAGCAGGTACGTGGTGCTCAGCGCGTAATCGCCCATGCTGCTGTGCACCACGCCGGTCCGGTTGTGCACCCAGTAGAGCAGGTCCTGATCGCCGAGCCGGTGCGCGATGTCCCGGCCCCGGGTCAGCGCGGCCAGGGCCTCCTCGTGCAGGCCGAGCTCGTTGAGCGCCATGGCTTCGACGGTCAGCACGTCGCAGATCGCCGCGTCGTCGCCCAGCGTCTCCAGCAGCGCCACGGCGTCCCGGCAGGCGGTGACCGACTCCTCCTGGCCGCCGAGCCGCAGCAGCTGGGTGGCCTGGGAGCGCAGCGCCCGGGCCTGCGACGCGTCGTCGCCGGTCGCGGCGGCCAGTTCCGCCGCCTGCCGGGCCAGGGCACAGCCGTCCCGGTAGTCACCGGCCAGCCGGGCCTGCTCCGCGCGCTCCAGCAACCCGGTCGGCCCATTCATGGTCCTACGTATCGCCCAGGGCGGCCCCGACTTAAGTGATTCGGACCTCGACGTCGTTGAACGAGGCGCCGTACGGCGGGGTCTCGTTGCCGGGCGCGCTGACCAGGCCGATCATCGGGCGTCCGCGGTCGATGTCGGTCTCCGGCAGCGCCGCCTCGCCCACCTGCACGCCGTCGTGCCCGAACCGGACCACCCCGCCCCGCACCACCACCTGCAACCGCACCGGCTGCCCCACCTTCAACTGCCCGGCGCCGGTCAGCGGCACCTCACGGGCGACGTAGGCGATCTCGCCGTCCCGGTCGACGGCCAGCCGGAACGCGTCTTCACACGCGGTGATCTGATAGCTGCGCTCGGCCTTCCAGTACAGCCAGACGCCCAGGCAGCTGCCGGGCTCCTCGATCCGCCCGGTGACCGCGATGGCGTGGTCGCCGGACAGCTCCTTCTCGGGGCCGGCGCAGGTGTAGAAGCCGGGGCTGACCCGGTGCACCCGGAGCGCACCCTGGGTCACGTCGCAGTTCGACTGCTCCTCGCCGACGATGAAGGTGCCGTTCCACTGCCCGGCCACGGTCAGCGTGTCGGTGATGAACGGCCGGCCCGCGGGCAGGCCGAACGGCGGCGGCCCGGGTTGCGCGGCGAGCTTTCGCTGGGCGACCAGTCCGGCGGCGCCCAGCAGCAGGATGACGGCGGCGAGGGCGGCGACCAGCCACCGGCGGCGGGAACGCCGGGGCTTCTGAACCACCTCGGTGACCGCGCCGCGCAGCGAGTCGCTCAGCTGCGGCCCCGAGCCGATGAGCTGGTCGATCAGATCGCGAGCGGTCGGCCGCAGCGCCGGGTCGGGCTGCAGCGCGGCCTCCACCAGCAGGCGCAACCGGTCGTCCAGGCCGCGCAGGTCGGGTGGCTGGGACATGATCCGGGCCGCCGTCGCGGCCGGCGAGTCGGCGTCGAACGGGCCGTGCCCGGTGGCCGCGAACGTCACCACGCAGCCCCAGGCGAAGATGTCGGCGGCCGGGGTCAGCGCCCGGCCACGCCCGTCGAAGCGCTCCGGCGACATGTACGACACCGTGCCGACCATCTGCCCGCTGCGGGTGTGCTCGGTGGTCGCCTCGAGCGCCCGAGCGATGCCGAAGTCGATCACCTTGGGGCTGCCCGGGGCCAGGAGCACGTTCTGCGGCTTGAGGTCGCGGTGGATGATGCCGGCGTCGTGGATGGCGACCAGGGCGGTGGCCACGCCGATCGCCACCGAGTGCACGTGCGAGCCGGTCAGCGGGCCCCGCTCGCGGACCACGTCGTACAGCGACGGCCCGTCCACGTACTCGACGACCAGGTAGGGCCGGGCGGCGTCGGGGTCGGCGTCGAGCACCGCCGCGGTGCAGAACGGCGGCACCTGCCGGGCCCGCTCGACCTCGGTGCGGAACCGGCGGCGGAACTCGTCGTCCCCGGCCAGCTCGGCGTGCACCACCTTGACCGCGACGAGCTGCCCGGCCGGGTCACGGGCCAGGTAGACCACGCCCATCCCGCCCGAGCCCAGCCGGCCGACCAGGGCATATGGGCCGATGTCGGACGGATCGCCGGCACGCAGGGACTCCCCGTCCCGCCGGTGCCTGGCCTGCTCCATCGGACGGAGGGTAGTGCTCCGGAGCCGGTAACGGGAGGCCGAGGTACGAAGGGGAAACCACCGTGACCGTCAGGCGGTCTCGGCCCAGTCGCCCAGCGTCCAGTCGCGGACCTCGGGCATGTCCTCCATGTGCTCGACCACGTACTGCTCGTGCCGGGCGAGCTGCGCGGCGCACCACTCCTTGAGCTCGGTCGCGCCTCGCGGCAGCCGCTTGGCGTTGTTGATCGCGTCCATCACCAGATGGTAGCGCGACGCCCGGTTACGCACGGTCATGTCGAACGGCGTGGTCGTCGTACCCTCCTCGATGAAACCGCGCACCCGGAACCGGTCGGCGTCGGGCCGCCCGTGCACCATCTGGTGGATCGCGCCCGGGAAGCCGTGGAAGGCGAACACCACGTCGACCGAGTCGGTGAACAGCTCGGTGAACATGGTCTCGCTCATCCCGTGCGGGTGGTCCTTGGGCCGGATCAGCGACATCAGGTCGACCACGTTGACCACCCGCACCTTCAGCAGGGGCAGCCGCTCGCGGAGGATCTGTGCCGCCGCCACGGTCTCCATCGTGACCACGTCGCCGGCGCAGGCGAGCACGATGTCCGGGTCGGCGCTGCCGTCGTCGTTGCCGGCCCAGTCCCAGATGCCGGCGCCGCGCGCGCAATGGTCGATCGCCTGGTCCAGCGACAGCCACTGCAGCTGTGGCTGCTTGTCGATCACGATCAGGTTGATGTACGAGCGGGAGCGGAAGCAGTGGTCGGCCACCGAGAGCAGGCAGTTCGCGTCCGGCGGGAGGTAGATCCGGTTGACCGTGCCGCGCTGGGTGAGCACCACCTGGATCAGGCCCGGCCCCTGGTGCGAGAAGCCGTTGTGGTCGTTGCGCCACGCGGTCGAGGTGAGCAGCACGTTGAGGCTGGGCACCTTGGCCCGCCAGGGCAGCTGGGCCGCCTCCTCCAGCCACTTGCCGTGCTGGACCGTCTGGGAGGCGCTGACCATGGCGAACGCCTCGTAGGTGGCGAACAGCCCGTGCCGCCCGGTCAGCGTGTAGCCCTCCAGCCAGCCGTGGCAGTTGTGCTCGGACAGCACCTCCATCACCCGGCCGTCCGGACCGAGCGCCACGTCGCCGGGATAGACCGTCTCCATGAACGCCCGGTCGGACGCCTCGAAGACCGCGCCGAGCCGGTTGCTGTTGGTCTCGTCCGGGCAGGTCAGGCGGAAGCGGTCGGGGTTGCGGCGGTAGATGTCGCGGATCATCTCGCCGAGCTTGCGGACCGACTCGACCCGCTCGCGGGCCGGCTCCTTCACCTCGACGGCGTAGTCGCGGAAGTCGGGCAGGTCGAGGTCGCGGGTGAGCCGGCCGCCGTTCGCGTGCGGCGTCGCGCTCATCCGCAGGTCACCGTCGGGCGCCTGGCCCCGGATCAGCTCGGCCGGCCGGCCCGCGTCGTCGAACAGCTCGTCCGGCCGGTACGAGCGCAGCCACTGCTCGAGCAGGGCCAGGTGGGCCGGGTTCTCCTTGACGCCGGACAGCGGCACCTGATGGGACCGGAACGTGCCGGCGATCTTGACGCCGTCCACCTCGGCCGGGCCGGTCCAGCCCTTCGGCGTACGCAGAATGATCATCGGCCAGGGCTCGCCGGAACCGGCCTTCTTGGCCTGGATGCGCTCCCAGGCGTCGGTGAGCGCGGCCGCGAACCGGGTGTGCATGCCCGGCACGTCGTCACCCTCGACCTCGATCACGTGGTAGCCGTGGCCGCGCAGCAGATCGCGGACCAGGGCCGGGTCCTTGCGGCCGAGCACCGTCGGCCCGGAGATCTTGGCGCCGTTGAGATGCAGGATCGGCAGCACCGCGCCGTCCCGGGCCGCGTTCAGGAACGAGACGCCCTTCCAGGAGCCCTCGAGCGGGCCGGTCTCGGCCTCGCCGTCGCCGACCACGGCCACGGCCAGCAGATCGGGGTTGTCCATCACCGCGCCGAACGCGTGCACCAGCACGTACCCCAGCTCGCCGCCCTCGTGGATCGAGCCGGGCGTGGTGACCGAGACGTGGCTGGGGATGCCGCCCGGGCTGGAGAACTGCCGGAACAGCCGGAGCATGCCCGGCTCGTCCGGGGTGACCTCCGGGTAGATCTCGCTGTACGTGCCCTCCAGCCACCCGGCCGCGACCAGCGCCGGGCCACCGTGGCCGGGGCCGGTCAGGTAGAGCGTCTCCTGCCCGGTCCGGCGGATCAGCCGGGACACGTGCGCGTAGATGAACGACAGGCCGGGGCTGGTGCCCCAGTGGCCGAGCAGCCGCGGTTTGATGTGTTCCGGCCGCAGCGGCTCCCGCAGCAGGGGATTGGCCTGAAGGTAGATCTGCCCGATCGTCAGATAGTTGGCGGCCCGCCACCACGCGTCGAGGCCGGCGATCTCATCCGTGTTCGGCTCGTTGGTCACGCCTCCAACGTACGGGATCCCGGTCATCGGTAACGGCGGGCGACGACGGCCGGTTGCTCGGTGACCCGGCCGGCCTCGACGTTCCGGGCGAGCCGCAGGAACTGGGCATGCGCCCAGGTCAGCGGGGTCGCGGAGAAGGTCGGCGTGCCGATCTCGTACCGGGTCGGGGGCCGGCCGTCCCAGACCTGCTCGGGCAGCATCGATCCCGGGCCGGCGGCGCTCGCCATCGTGCGGATCCGGGCCGGGTTGAGGTCGTACTCGCCGCGTTCGCCGGTCAGCAGCGGCCACGCCCGGCCCAGGGTGAGCCGGGAGTCGTCGGGCAGGCCGTAGTCCCACTGGCTGCCGTCGCGCTTCTCGCCGAAGCCGTCGAACGACGCGCGGTGCCAGAACATGCCGTGCGGCGTGCGTACGCCGAGCCGCTCGTCAATCACCCGCAGGGTGTTCACGATCGCCGGGTCGGTCTTCCGCAGGACGCCGAGCCGCACCAGCTCCAGGAAGCTGGGGTCGACGACGCGGCGCTGGTCCACGTTGGACGGACCACTGTCGCCGATGGTGTAGGTGGTGCCCAGGTTCGGCTTGCCGTCCTTGGTCAGCCGCAGGAAATAGGGCTTGGCCGAGTACGGGCCGTTCGTCGTGACCGTCCACTCCTTGACCCGGGCCTGCCAGGTGTCGGCCGTCGTCAGGTAGCGGCGGCCGCGGCCGGCGTCACCGTTGCGGCGGGCGATGTCGGCCGCGCAGACCAGGCCGGCGATCTCGGCGGCGATCGTGGCGGGGGAGTAGCCGGACTGGTTCTCCCAGCGCTCCTGCGGCGTCCACGGCGCGTCCGGGTAGGCGAGCAGGAAGTCGGCCGCCTTCTTCACGTGCGCCCAGGTGTCGTAGCGTCCGAGCTGGTGGGCGAGCACGATCGGCAGGGCGACCTCGTCGAGCTGAAGGCCCTCCCAGACCGGGGTGCCGTCGACGCGGGCGTTCTGCGGGAACGAGCCGTCCGGCTTCTGCTGCACGTCGAAGAGGTGGTCGAGCGCCCGGTTGGCGCCGGCGGTGTCGCCGGCCGCGATCAGCCCGGTGGCGATCTGGTAGAGATCACGGGCCCAGACCAGGTGGTACGGGCCGGACGGGTCGTCCCGGCCGAAGGCCCACGGCATGGCGGGCGCCGCCACGTACGCGCCGCGGTGGGTCTTGTCCTCGGCGGCCGCCAGCACCATCGCCGAGGTGCGCCAGAGCTGCCGCTCCGGCTCGCCGCGCAACGACGAGGGCGGCTTCCGCAGCCGGTCGACGTACCGGTGCCAGCCGTCCGCGTAGGCCTTCGCCGTCCGGTCGAAGTCGGCCGCCGGCCCGGTCGCGTCGCCGAACGCGATCGCCAGCGTGGTGCTCTTCCGGACCTCGGCCGTCTGCACCAGGTTGCCCGGGCCGGCCGCGGTGTACTGCCAGTCCATCCGGCCGTCGGCCAGGTCGGTCCAGCCGTCGCTGACGCCGCGGAAACCGTTGGAGGCCTTGAGGAATCCGTTCGACGCGGTCATCGTGCTGCGGTTCGCGCCGTCGGTGGCGATCAGGGCGCCGTCCGCGGCCCGCCCGCTGTCGTTGCCGCGGGTGTTGCCCAGGGCCGGGTCGTAGATCGCGTACAGGCTGGTCGCGTCGCCGCTGAGGCGCAGGTCGACGAGCACGGCCGGGCGGGCCGGGTCGGCGACGTAGCTCGCGGTGAGCCGCCAGCGCCCGTGCTTCTCGGTGAAGGTCTGGCGGTAGCTGAGGCTGCGCGGGTCGGTCTGGGTGGTGCGGACGGTCGCGGCCTCATTCACGCGTACGGCGTGTCCGCGCCGATCGGCCACCATGAACTCCAGCGCCCGGGCGCTCGGCGAGTCGATCCGCGGGTAGTAGATCTCGCCGAGCCCGCCCTCCTTCTGCACGGTGAACCAGACCTTGCTCCGGGTCCCGGTGGCCGTCCCGAAACCCGCCTTGTCGGCCGGCAGATACTGCTCGTCGACCCCGGGGGCTCCCGGCGCCTGATCCTGGGAAGCCGGCGCGGCCGGCAGTGTCACCGTCAGAATTCCGGCCGCCAGGGCTCGGCCCCACATAGTCGCCACGACGCCCGGCTTGCCCGGCCCGAAGATCGATAAACGCGTAGGTCCGAGGTGCTGACGGCGGCCCGGATCGAGCAGGTCTTCGAGGTGCCGGCCGGGGTGTCACCCGGCCCCGACCGGGCGCCGGCGGGTCCGGGTGTGAGTTTGGGTTTTCCGGGTCCGGGAATCCTTTTCGGTAATCACCCTCCCGGAAGGAGCACATGATGGCGGGCACCGAGCACGATGTGAACCGGAGCGCCAGCACCGGCAAGTTCGTCGAGGACAAAGAGGTCGAGCAGGAGCCGAGCACCACGACCACCGAGACCGTCGGCGGCGACCACGGCGGCGACCACGAGGTGAACCGCAGCGCCAGCACCGGCAAGTTCGTCAAGGAGAGCACGGTCGAGCGGCACCCCGGCAAGACCGAGACCCAGCAGGTCTGACCCGAACCTGAGATCGTCAGGTGATGGCCGAACGCATCGACGCCGACACCTGGCTGATCCAGGGCGAGACCATCACGCTGCCGGTCACGATCAAGGACGCGCGGGTCACCATCGCGATGTTCACCGCGCCGGCCGCGGGCGCACGCCGAGCGTCTGGGCCCTGCCGAAGTGGCTGATGACGGCCGACCTGTCCTTCGAGCCGGCCCGAACATCCATCGCGGCGCGGGACGGCACGACCGAGGTGATGAGCGCGGCGATCCAGGCGGGCCGGCTTCGGCTTCCCTTCGGCGTACGGGCGGGAATGCCGGCCGTCTCCTACCTGAACCGGGGCGCCCAGGCCGGGCGGCTGCTCCGCGGGCGGGCGCCACTGAACCTGTCCGGTGTCCGCCTCGGCCGCGGCGGCTGCGAGATCCGGCTGGGAGATCACCCGATGGCCGGGCGGATGCGCCTGCTGGGCATGCAACGGCAGCCGTTCCTGACCATCACGGCCCAACGGTGGGGCGGGCAGCTCGGCCGTTATACCGAGGCGCGCTGACGCCGGCCTCGGTGCTCGTGCCCGGATTCACGCAGGCCGAAGCCGCGCTCCCGCAGATGAGCTGACTTCAGATCAGCAGGACGGTCTTGCCCAAAGCGATGCGGTTCTCGACCGCGTGGTGGGCGTCGGCGGCACGCTCCAGCGAGAAGGTTTGTCCGATGACCGGACGGATAGACCCGGTCACGGCGTGCGACATGATCTGTGCCGCCCACCGCCGCACGTGGGGGCGGAAGTCGAAAAGCTGCTCAATACCGATCACCTGCACGCCTCGGTCCACGGCCTCCGCCGTGTCGACCTGGGTAATCTCCCCGCTGGATGCGCCGTGAACGGAAAACCGGCCGCCGCGAGCTGTCGCCTCGAACGCGGCCCTGCCGATCTGACCGCCGACGCCATCGAACACGACACTCGGCCCGGCGCCGCCGGTCGCCTCGAGTACCCGTTCGGTCCAGCCCGGCTCGGCGTAGTCGATAACGGCGTCGGCGCCGATCTGCCGGACCACATCCAGCTTCCTCGGTCCACGGGCCGCGCCGATCACCTGGGCGCCCGCCGCGAGACAAAGCTGCACCAGCAGAGTGCCCACGCCGCCGGCCGCAGCTTCGACCAGGACCCGATCACCAGTCCTGATCCCGGCGCGCTCGACGAGACCCTGCGCCGTACTGCCATCGCTGTACAGCGCGGCCGCATCCGGCAGGCCCAATCCATCCGGCACCGGGAACAGGTCCGCGGCCGGCGCCACAGCCCGCTCGGCGAAGCCGCCGGTCTCTCCCGTACCGGCGACCACCCGCCGGCCCAGCCAGGCCGGGTCCACCCGATCGCCGGTCGTGAGCACCATCCCGGCCACCAAGCCACCGGGCACATAGGGCAGCTGTGGTCGTTCGTGCCACCTGTCCACGCCCCGCCGGATCTGAGTCTCAACGAAAGTCATGCTCGCCACCGACACATCGACCACTACCTGGTCGGGCCCAGCAACCGGGTCCGGAGCCTCGCCCGGAACCAGCAACTCAGGCCCACCGAACCCCATCGCTCGTACTACACGCATTGACCCGCTCCATCCGCTCGCCAGCGCCACGGAGGATCATCAAACGTGAAGCACGGTTGAGGTCAACCACACGAAATCGAAACCACCTGACCATCAGCACGCTGGCTGCCAGGGCCTCTTCACCGAGGTGCGGGACGCTCAGGCCAGGGGAGATCCGGCGACCGGATCGAGCACGAGTTCCTCGACGCCGATGATGTCCCGGACGTCGAAGCCCTTCATGTCCGCCGCGAGTTCGGGGCTCGCCACGTAAGCGGTGGTGAAATCGGCCGGGTCGGTGTCCGCCCGGAACGAGAGCAGGGCGATCAGGCGGTGTGTGCCGGCCTGGTGGTCGGTCCAGAAGCCGTGCACGGTGACGCCGAACGAGGGCATGCTGGTGAGATGCCGCGGCCAGTGCACGGTGGCGTACTGCTGGAGTGCTTCTGCCGTACGCAGGGTGTAGATCCTGATCTGATACACGATCGGATTCCGTTTCGGGTGTCGGGTCAGGTGACGATGCTCAGGCTGTCGTGGCGGCCTCGATTGCCGACTTGAAGTCGGGGGTGGCCCCGATCTGCGCGAGCAGCACATTCGCCGCGTTGTAGCAGTTGAAGCTTTCGATTTTGCCCTCGCGGAAATACCACAGATCTGCCGTCGGCACGTCGATGCGGTTACCGGTCGGGGGGATTTCGCCGATCGGAGTCGGGAACCCGCCAAGATGCGTTCCCTGAATGCGCAGTTCGACGGCGACAACATCGCCGAGCGCATTCACTTCTAGTAGCTCACGGTGGACGTCGGGGAAAACGCCGGCGAAGCCGGCCAGCGCCTGAGGAATCTGGTCGCCACGGAAGGTCAGCGAATTCGGCATGTCGTTGAACGTTCCGTCCTGGGTGAACAAGGCGCGGAAACCATCTCCGTCGAGGACTTTCCCTTCCGCCAGCCGGTATGCCTCGCGAACGACCTCTTCGTTAGTTCTCATTTCTGCTCTCCTTGTGTCCGGGCTTACCGATGTGTTTCTCAACCAAGCTAACAGGGTTTTTGACCATACGGTCAATAACGTAAGCTTGCTCACATGCCTCGTCCCCGCAAGTTCCGCGAGAGTGATGTCGTCAGCAGCGCCAGTGAGGTGTTCGCCGTGCACGGCCTTGCCGCCGCGACCCTGGATGACCTGGTGCGGGCGACCGGTCTGGGGAAGCAGAGCTTGTACAACGCGTTCGGCGGGAAGCGGGAACTGTTTTTGCGGGCGCTCTCCGAGGACCGGGAGGAGGCGACGCGCGCCGTTACGGAGGCGCTCGGGCACGATGACGCTTCGCCGCTGGAACTGATTCGGGGCCACATGCTCCGCATGGCGATCGAGTTCAGTGGCAGTGATCGGCGGGTCTCGCTCACCACGCGGGCGCTGGTCGAATCGACCGGTGAGGAGGACCCACTCTCGACGGCCACCAAGGCCGGCATCGAACAGCTCGCCGGCGTCTATGCCCAATGCCTGGAACATGCGCGGGAGAACGGGGATCTCCCGGCGGACGCGAACGTGCAATCGCTGGCGGTCTACTTTGTCGCGGTCACCCGAGGGATGGAGTTGCTCGGCCGCGCCGGCGTCGGCCGCGGCGTTCTCACCGCGGTCGCCCTCGACGCGCTTCGCGTCCTCCACGGTCAGCGGATGGAAGAGGCCAATGACCCCCCGTCCGTGCGGGAATGACCGCCGACATCTGGCCACTGCCGGCGCCCTCACGGGCGCCGCTGACCCGAGTCGTGACAGCTCTGATAGACGTCCTGAGAGTGGCTCACCGAAATGCGCATGGCTGACCGGGACTAACCACGAGCGGCCCGGCGGCGCTCACGGACCTGCGGCGCGGTCCTAGCCTGGCCCCGGCCCCTGGTCCCTGGTCGACCATCCCTCGGCGGGGACTGCCTTGGGCAATCGCGGCACGAAGAGATCTCGATCTTCAAACTTCGCGCGGCCGCCGTCCGCCTCCCCCGCCCCTGTGGGTGGGTAGGAATGTAGCCGACGGGTGTGACGGTTTCCGGTGGTTGTCCACAGGCGCGGCGACGAAAGAGGGTGACCAGTCACGCAGAATGAAGGGTGGGCGGCTCTGTTCTGGCCGGTCACGGCCTTGGAGCCGCGCGCCCGGCCTCGGCGGGAGCAGCGGTCTGCACCCACCACCCCGCTACGACCGGATCTTGATCTTGGTTGTCGGGAAGTCGATCGCCTCGCCGCGAATGAAGGTGCCGATCACCCACCTCCGGCTCACGCGCCGCCGGCCCTGCGGACACCGCGACGGGCGGCGCGGTGTCCGACAGCTGGCCCGGTCGTAGGTCTCACTCAGCGAGCAGTCCCGCCGCCTCAAGTGCCCGTCAGATTCGGCCCCACAGGGCTGGGACGTTCGGTGGCTCCCAGCCGACCAGCGACGTGTGCCCCTGGACGCAGCGGTAGCTCACCCCTGAGTAGGTGACGGTCGCGCCGGTCGCGTAGGCGGTGTTCGGAGCCCAGGAGGTGTTCGCGGGCGGCGGCGGGTCGGACGGGGGCGGGTCACTCGGCGGGGGAGTGGCGCCGCCTCCGTTCGCGTTGCCGCCGGACCAGTTGACCGCGCCGCTGGCCACGGTCTTGCCGGCGGGGACGCTCAGGGTGCGGCCGTCGGTGAAGGTCACGGTCAGGGCGCTGCTGGTGATGTTCGAGGCGACGTACGTCTTGGCGCCGTTCTTGGTGAACACCTTGGCCAGGGGATGGTTCGCCGCGACGGTGGGCTCGACCTGGCCCAGGGCCGCGAGGTTCCGGATCCAGTGGAAGGTGTGGGCGCGGCTCTCACCCTCCTCGGGCGTGTACGAGCCGGCCGCCCGCAGCTTCGACAGGGCCGCGTCGGGGTCGCCGAGGGCCAGGTACTGCCAGAGGATGTCGCGCCACAGCGTCGGCTCGGATCCCTTGTTGCGCACCATCTCGGCGTACGTGTTGCGGACCGCCGCGGGGTAGTCGCCCAGGTAGAACTGGCCGCCGGTCATCGGGAGCATGTTGATGCCGACGATCATCTCGTGTTCGCCGGAGAACCAGGTCGCGTACGCGCCGCCTGAGCCCCAGGCGATCGCCGAGTAGTTGTGGCCCCAGTTGGCCGGGAAGTTCTCGTTGCGTACGTCGAACCAGTACTCGTTGATCGCCGCGGCCTGGGTCGTGTGGATCCAGATGCCGGCGTCCCGCACCGCCGTGTTGCCGGTGGCCTGACCCCACTGGATCAGCGCGTTGGAGAAGTTCTGCCCCTCCGACGAGGACTCCTGGTTGTTGCCCGCGCCGAACGCCCCGTGCCCGGAGGCCCAGTCGTGGCCCTCGTAGATGTCGAAGTCGCGCAGGTAGGGGAACCGGGTGTCGGACCGGTCGTAGTTGTTGGCGTCGCGGATCAGCAGGTCGACCATGCCGCCGTAGCGCGAGCCGGACGCCCACGTCGGGTCGAACTTGGCCAGCGTGGCCGCCGCGGCGATGAAGTAGCCGTAGTGGAAGTGGTGGTCGTTCAGTTCCTGGTCGGAGCCGTACGACGCGGGGTAGCCGATCAGCGTGCCCCAGTTGCGGTCGTAGTAGAACAGCCGGGACGTCTTGCCCGACGAGGCCGTGAACCAGTCGGTGATCCGGGTGCGGATGACGTTCAAGGCCGAGTCGCGTACGGACGTGAGGTTGAGCTGGTCGGCGATCTCCGCGATGCGGGCGGCCCGGCCGAGTCCCTTGCCGGTCCAGTAGGTGTCGTCGCCCCGGAAGTCGGCCGGGTTGGTGAGCTCGTTGTTCAGCAGCGTGGTGATCTGGGTCAGGTCCGAGCCGGTGGAGTCGCCGGCCGCCGGCACCTCGGGCAGCACACCGGTGTAGCGCATCGACGTCTGGAACTGGGTGCCGGTCACGACCTTCATCGCCCCGCGCGGCGACACGTACGTGCGGGTCAGGGGCGTGGCGCCGGTCACGTAACGCCACTGGTGCGGGTAGAGCGCGATGACCGTGCCCGAGCCGCTGCCGGACATGGCCTGCGTGGTGAACGCGTACGTGGTGCTCACCGTGCCGTTGCCCGCGTTGTACGAGTACGACATCCGGGTGCCGGTCACGTGGTTGTGCGCGTACGGCTGGAACTGGTCGGCGGCCGCGATCTTCTCCGCCGTACTCGTCGAACCCGTCAGCGTCGGCAGCACCGCGACCGAGAAGTAGCCCTGGCCGTTGAGGGTGGACCGCAGGGTCGTGCCGGACAGCGTCCACGCCGAGCCGGAGGGACCGAACGCGACGTAGTCGTGCCCGCCGATCGAGAAGCCGACGCGCCCGCCGGTGTTCTGCCAGACGGTCGGCGGCCCGGTGACCGACAGTTGCGCGTCGCCGCCGGTGATCCGGTAGTACGACAGCGGCAGCCCATGGCCGATCGTCGCCTTCATCGTGCGGGCGCCGTCGCTCCACGAGGGCGTGACGGTCCAGTCGCTCCAGCCGTCCACGAGCGCTCGCGGCGCGTTCAGGCCGGCCACGCCGACGACGATGTGCTGGGCGTACGGGTAGTGGTACTCACCCACGCCGGTGGCGCTGCCGCTGATCGCGGCGTCGGTCTGATAGGACAGGCCGAGCCCGCCCGCCATCGGCCGGTACGAGGCCGGGCCGGCGAACATCGGCTGCGCGAAGTTGCATTCGTCGCCGCGCTTGAACAGCAGCGATGACCACCAGTCGTTGGTCGGCACGGCGCCGGCCGGGGCGTTCCCGGTGACGAACTCGCGCGGGTTGGTGGACAGCGAGCCGCAGCCGGTCGGCAGGCTGCGCCCGGCCGGCAGCGACTCGGCGTAGCTGCCGGCGCCGATCGTGCCGGCCTCGGCGGCCGAGGTGATCGTGACGGTGAGGACGCCGGCCCCGGCCGCGAGGACGGCGGCGGTGGCGATGGACAGGAGACGTCGGGGACGCATGTGTGGAGCCTCCGAGGGGGAGCGGGGGCGGAGAGCGCTCTCACACTAACCGGAAAGTTTACAAATATGAATACGTCGGCCGGCCTGCGGAAACGTGGTCAGCCGTACGGGCTGATCGAGATGACGGCTCGCTTCTTGTCGAAGGCGACCGTCCTCAGGTTCAGGCCCTGGTCGCCGTACGGGGCGACCCACTGGCCGGAGTAGGGCGGCTCGAGGAACGCGATCGAGCTGCTGCCGCCGTCGGCGTAGGTGAAACGCCACGTGCGGTCGGCCGGGTCGAACGAGACGGTCTTGAAGCCGAAGTGGGCCGCCATCGGGATCGTGGTCTTCCTGGTCACGAGGATCTCGCAGGCGCCGTCCTTGCAGGCGCGGACGTTGGTGCCGTCCTTCGCCTCGGGGAAGCCGGGCGTGGGGCTCGACGGCGCTGGCGCCGGCGTCGCGGAGGTGGGAACAGCGGACGAGGGCGGCGAGGCCGCCGGCGGCGGCGGGGGAGCGGGAGCGGGTTCGGAGCAGGCAACGACGGCGAAGAGCGGCAGGAGTACGGCGAGACGTCTCATGTGGAGCAGGAAACCGCCGTGCCGGGTGGTGTGGCCCGGCGGTGGCCGGTAGCTGTCAGCTACGTCAGGCCCATTTTGACCTAGCACCCTAGGACGCTTCAGAGAGCGTGACGAGCCGGTGTCCGAGTCAGGGACCGGCGAGGCCGGGTCGATGTGCCAGGATTCGCGGGTGGAGAGGCCGGAGGTAGCGCGGGCGATCGCGGCCGCGACGTCGGTCGCCACCTCGCTCGGCCTCGTGGCCGGTGACGCAGTCGTTCTCCACAACTCGAACAAGCTGGCCCTGCGGCTGACGCCATGCGATGTGCTGGCCCGGGTCGCCCCGGCGGCACATGAGGGCGCCCGGCTCGAGATCGAGCGCGCTCGACGACTCGCCGAGGCCGGGTGCCCGGTGGGCCTCCCGGAGCCTCAGGCCGACCCGCTGGTGTACACGCGCGACGGCTTCGCCGTGACGCTGTGGATCTACTACGAGCCCGCGACACCGCCCACCTCGCCAGCCGGCTACGCCGAGGCGCTGGAGCTGCTGCACGCCGGTATGCGCGACGTTGATGTGCCGAGCCCCCGGTTCACGGATCGCATCACCCGGGCGCAGGAGATTGTCGCCGACCCGGATCTCTCACCGCGGCTCGCCGGCCCCGACCGCGTCTTTCTCGGCGGCCGGCTGGATGGCCTGCGACGAACGATCGACGACCGCGGGGCCGTGGAGCAGTTGCTCCACGGCGAGCCGCATCCGGGCAATGTGCTCAGCACGAAGACCGGCCCGTTGTTCATCGACTTCGAGACGCTCTGCCGTGGACCCGTCGAGTTCGATCTCGCCCACGTTCCCCTGGCGGTCGGTGAGCACTACCCGAACGTCGACCAGGGGTTGCTGGACGAGTGCCGGCAGCTCGTTCTCGCGATGGTCGCGGCGTGGCGCTGGGAGCTCGGCGACCAGTTTCCGGATGGGCGGCGGTTCGGCGAGAAGCTCCTGCGCGCGCTGCGCGAGGGTCCTCCCTGGCCGACCCTCGACCTGATCATCTAGCACCCTAGGACGCTTGACAGCCGTCTTCTTCGTCGTCCTTTTGGTTACTCTCGGCCCCTAATGGGGTAAATTCACCTCCGTCAATGAGGACATCAAGGCGGAGGTACGCGGATGCGTCGCAGGATGGCAGTCGGGAGCGTGGTCGTCGCGCTGTCTCTCACCATGGCGGGCGCGGTTCCCGCGATGGCGGCCGAGCCGGACTTCGGGGATCCCCAGGTGGTCGCGACCGGGCTGACCGTACCGTGGGGCATGGGTTTCCTGCCCGACGGCAGCGCCCTGGTCGCGGAGCGGAACAGCGGGCGGGTCCTGCGGGTGCGGCCCGGTCAGGCGCCGGTGGTGGTGGCCACGGTCGCCGGGGTGCGCCCGAACGGCGAGGCGGGACTGCTCGGCCTGGCGGTGTCGCCCAGCTATGCCGACGACGGGTACGTCTACGTCTACTTCACCTCGGCCAGTGACAACCGGATCGCCCGGTTCACCCTGGCCGCCCCGGACGACCAGCAGGTGATCCTGTCCGGGCTGGCCCGGGCGTCCATCCACGACGGCGGGCGCATCGCGTTCGGGCCGGACGGCATGCTCTACGCCGGGGTGGGCGACGCCAGCAACACCGCCAACAGCCAGAACCCGGAGAGCCGGAACGGCAAGATCCTGCGGATGACCCCGGACGGCGGCGTGCCCGAGTCGGGCAACCCGATCGCCGGCTCGCTGGTCTACACCCTCGGCCACCGCAACGTGCAGGGTCTGGCCTGGGACGCCGACGGGCGGATGTACGCCTCGGAGTTCGGCCAGAACACCTGGGACGAGGTCAACCTGATCGAGGCGGGCGTGAACTACGGCTGGCCGACGGTCGAGGGCCGGGCCGGCGACCCGCGGTTCCGCGACCCGATCGTGGTGTGGTCGACCGCCGAGGCCTCGCCCAGCGGCGCCACGGTCGTGGACGACACCCTGTACGTGGCGGCGCTGCGCGGCACCCGGCTGTGGTCGGTGCCGCTGGACGGCGCGGGCGGGGCGGGCACGCCGGTCGCGCGGCTCCAGGGCCAGTTCGGTCGCCTGCGGACGGCCGAACGGGCCCCGGACGGCGCGCTCTGGGTCACCACCAGCAACCGGGACGGCCGCGGCAACCCGGTCGCCACCGACGACCGGGTGCTGCGGTTCCCGCCCGTCTCCTAGCGAGGGGCCGGGTCGGCCGTGCGTTCGATCAGCGGCCGACCCAGTACTGGTAGGTGGTCGTCGGGGAGAGCGCGCCGTCGGTGAAGCGGGCCTGCACGTAGATCCGGAAGACGCCGCTGCTGTCCGGGGTGTGCGGAACCGTGGCGAACGTGCCGTCGGCCGGGATGGCCTCCTGGACCGGGCCGCTCTCGATGTGCCACAGGTAGGCGTCGACGGCGCCGCGCAGGTCGCTGCCGAAAGAGAACTCGCCGGGCTGGCCGGGCTTGCCGGTCGGGCGCTGGTCGATCCAGGTGCCGCTGACGTCGACGTCGGTGTCGGCGGCCGAGACCTCGTGGACGCGGGCGTCGGACTCGGTGCCGTCGGCCGACACGCTGGTGACCGACAGGTTCGAGGAATGGTTCCGCGGGGTGACCGTGATTGTTCCGGTGCCGTCGGCGGCCGCCGCGACCGTGCCCTCGTCGCCGCGGAACGACCAGCGGTAGGAGACCACGTGCGGCAGGGCCGGACGGAACTTGATCTTCGCCTCGCGTCCGATCACCGGCGACTCGCCGTACGGGCCGGCCGTGCCCACGAACAGCGGTCCCGAGGTGACCCGGACCTGGATCGTGGTGGGCGGCGTACGGCTGCCGTCGGTCTTGAGGCCCACGGCGGTGATCTCGATGTCGCCGGCGTGCGCAGGCGTCGCGAGGACGTCCGCGTATCGGTTCCCCTCGTCCGCCATGGCGACCTTCTCGGGCTCGCGGTCGAACCGGTACGCGAAGCCGTTCACGTCGGGAAGCTGGGAGCTGAACCGGACCCGCATCTCCTGGCCGACGCCGTCCTGGTCGCTGGGGTACCAGTCGGTGCTGATCGTCGGCCGGTTGTCGATCACGTCGAAGTACATATAGGTCGACGGGGATCGGCTGCCGTCGGCGGACAGAGCCGTGACGGTCAGGTTGTGGCCGCCCGGGAACTGGGGGGTGTACGGCAGGTCGGCCTTGCCGTCAGCGCCGGCGTCGACGCGCCCGTCGGCGTTCTCGCGCCCGGCGTCGCTCTCCATCAGCCACTCGTACGCCACGACACCGGTCGAGCCGGGCGCGAAGTGGAAGGTTCCCGGCTGCCCGACGATCGGGTAGCCGGAGAAGCCGAACTCGTCGGACGTGATGACCGGCGGTTCGTCGGACGCGGCCCGGGCGGCGGCCGGCTGGGCCAGCCCGCCGGCCGTCAGCAGACCTAGGATGACAGCGAACAGAATAGTGCGCTTACGATGCATATTTACCCCCATGTCGACGAGGGAGCCTACCCCGACGGCTCTGTCCCCCGACACCCTGTCCGTTCAACGTGGACACTCGACGGCCGCAAAGTTACTGGTCAGTCACTTTCACGTCTGTACTTTTGGCGCTGTGCTGTGGGGCACCTGGCCCCGGCGACGGTGCTGAAAGCGTGTACAGTCGCAGCGCGTCGGGACCGCCGGAACAGGAGTGGGAGCGCTACCCATGGGCAGTAGGCCCCTGCGACCCGAAGACCCCCGGCGACTCGGCGATTTCCAGCTGCTGGCCCGCCTCGGCGAGGGCGGTATGGGCGTGGTCTATCTCGGCCGCGACGACATCGGACGGTCGGTGGCGGTCAAGACCGTCCGCGCCGAGTTCGCCGACCGTGAAGAGTTCCGCGCCCGCTTCCGCAGCGAGGTCAGCCGGGTACGCCAGGTCCCGTCCTTCTGCACCGCGGCGGTCATCGACGCCGACCCCGACAGCGAGGTGCCATACCTCGTCGTCGAGTACGTGGACGGTCCCAGCCTGCAGGAGGTGGTGACCGAGCGCGGCCCGGTGCCGGCCGGCGACCTGCACAGCGTGGCGGTCGGGGTGGCCGCCGCGCTGACCGCGATCCACGGCGCCGGGGTCATCCACCGCGACCTCAAGCCGACCAACGTGCTGCTCTCCCTGGGCCTGCCCAAGGTGATCGATTTCGGCATCGCCCGGGCGCTCGAGGTCACCAGCCAGCACACCCGCACCGATCAGATGGTCGGCACGGTCGCGTACATGGCGCCGGAGCGGCTCGACCCCACGGTCGGCGAGATCACGCCGGCCGCCGACATCTTCGCCTGGGGCGCGGTCGTCACGTACGCCGGCACCGGGCGCAGCCCGTTCAAGGGCGACTCCCCGATGGCCACCGCGGGCCGCATCCTGACCGGCGAGCCCGAGCTGACCGGCCTGCCCGAGCCGCTGGTCGGCCTGGTCCGCCAGGCGCTGTCGAAGAACCCGGAGGACCGGCCCGCGGCCCACGAGCTGGTGCAGACCCTGCTCGCCGTCCCGGCCCAGCCGGCGCCCGCCGCGCGGAGCGGGACCCGGCCCGCCGGCCGCACCTACGGCGCCCGCGACCTGCTGGAACAGCTGATCGCCGAGGTGCCGCAGCAACCGCCGGCCCCGCCGTCACCGGTGCCCGACCACCGGCAGCCGCCGGCCACCGGACGGCACGCCGTCGGCGCCCCGAACAGTCGGTTCGGTGCCCGGGACCTGCTGCAACAGCTGGTCAGCGAAGGGCCGCCACGGCAGGCCCCGCCGCCCCAGCCGGTCGCACCGCCGCCGGTCGAGCCGCCGCGCAAGCCGATCGTGCGCCGGGCCGTCTACGCCGCGGTTGCCATCGTGGTCGCCATCATCGCGGGCGCGACGGTGGCCCTGGCCCGCACCAATGACGAGAAGCCCGGGGCGGCCGCGCCACCGGCCCCGTCCCCGGCGGTGTCGGCCGGCACGCTCAGCTTCCAGGGCCCGTCGCTGTTCGATCCGCTCACCGGGCCCGGGCGGTTCAAGGAGAGCGTGACCGAGGCCGGCAGCTGCAAGTACGAGGACGGGGTGCTGCACGCGCGCTCGACCGGCCGGACCAACTACCAGTGCCTCGCCCCGGCCGACGTCTTCGCGGGCGACCTCGTGATCAACGCCGACCTCACCGTCGACACCGTCAACTCCTGCGCCCAGCTCTGGTTCCGCTACCACCCGACCAGCAGCTACCTGCTGAGCGCCTGCGGGGACCGCTTCGTCATGGAGATCGTCGACGGGGCGATCGTGGCGCAGACCGGGCGGGAACAGTCGTCCGCGCTCCAGCCGGGCACCAGGCACAAGCTCACGGTGACGGTGACCGGCCAGAGCGTTTCCGTCGCGGTGGACGGGAGCGACGTGCTCCGCGCCGGTTCGGGCAACGCGGAGATCACGTCCGGACGGGTCCTGCTCGGCGCCGCGACCGGCGATCAGACGGGTACGGCCGGCGTCCGATTCGCCAATCTCGACATCCGGGCCAGCTAGCCCGGCGCCTCCTCGGAATGCAGGGCCGCCACCTCGGCGTCGGTGAGCGCCCGGTCGTAGGCGTGCACCTCGTCGATCGAGCCGGACCAGTAGTCGGTCCGGTTGCCGGCGTACTTGGCCCGGCCGATCGTCAGCGGTCCGGTGCTGACCACGTCCGGGCCGGCCGCCGCGTCGCCGGCCAACCGGCCGTCCACGTAGAGCCGCACCCGGCCGGTGCCGTGGTCACGCACGCCGACCAGGTGGTACCAGCGGTTCAGCTCGGGTGTGACCGGCAGCCGGGCCCGGTTCCCGCCGGGCGTGCTGAAGGCGAACGCGCCCTGCCCGTACTGCAGGTAGAACGGGCTCTCGGTGACCCGGCCGTCCTGGCTGACCGCGGAGGCGTAGTTGCCGGGCAGCTCGTCGAGGGTCACCCAGGCCGCGATCGAGTAGTCCTTCGTCGTGTCGACCACCGGGGCGGCGGTGTCGGCCGAGTCGTCGCCGTCGAAGGCCAGCGCCGTCCCGTCGACGCCGGTCACCCACCGCGGGCCGCCGCTGAACGACATGTCGCTCTTGTTGCCGCTGCTGTCCTTGGCGGTCGTGCCCTGGCCCTCGTCCAGCTTCCAGTCGCCGCGGCCGGGATAGGTCGCGCCGGCCGGTGCCGTGCCCGCCTTGACGACCTTGCGGTTGATCGCCCGTACCGCCGCGGTGTTGACCTTGATCTGCCGTCGGTCGTAGGTCCACAGGCCGTTGAGCTCGGTCTCCAGGTCGGTGATCTGGGTGTAGACCGACCCGGACAGCTCGGCACCGGCCGCCTCCAGGTAGAAGCGGGTGGTGTTGTCGACGTACTTGGCGGTCAGCGCGTCCTTGTCGGCCACGCCGCTGTAGATGTTGGCGGGCGCCCCCGGCCACATGTGCCCCGGCGTACGCAGGGTGAAGCCGCCGTGCTCACCGTCCATGGCCATCCGGGTGGCGTCCGGGAACGGTGGCGTCTCGTTCAGGTAGTCGTGGTGGTCGATCACGTCGCCCTTGCCCGAGTCACCCTTGGAGTCGCAGCAGTTGACGCCGCTGTGCGCGTTGACGATGCGGGTCGGGTCGGCCGCCTTGACCTGCTCGGCGATGCGTCCGGTCTCGGCCCGGTCCCACTCGCCCCAGCCTTCGTTGAAGACCACGTAGCCGATCACGGCGGGGGAGTTGTGCGTCTGGCTCATGGCGCGGTCCGCTTCGGTACGCCAGGCCTGCTGGCCCGCCGTGGTCCGGATGGTGGCGCTCACGAAGTCCTGCCAGACCAGCACGCCCAGCTCGTCGGCGTGCCGGTACCAGCGCGCCGGCTCCACCTTGATGTGCTTGCGGATCGCGTTGAAGCCGAGCTTCTTGGTCTGCTCGACGTCCCAGCGCAGCGCGTCGTCGCTGGGCGCGGTGTACAGGCCGTCCGGCCAGAAGCCCTGGTCGAGCGTGGCCAGCGAGAAGATCGGCTTTCCGTTGAGCACGAGCTTGGGGAACCCGCCGACCGGCTTGACCTCGACCGTACGCAGACCGAAGTAGCTGGTCACCGTGTCGTCGGCGGTTTTCACCCTGAGGTCGTAGAGGTACGGGTCGTCCGGGCTCCACAGGTGCGGGTCACGGATCGGCATGTGCAGCGCGGTGTTGGTGTCACCGGTGACGGCGCCGACCTTCCGGCCCGCCTTGTCGTACGCGGTCGCCGTGATCCTGGTGGTCTGCGAGCTGCGAGCCCGCACGGTCAGCGAGTCGAGCGAAGGCGTGGTGACCAGCTCGTCGATCGCGGCCGGGGCGACCGGCTCCAGCCAGACCGTCTGCCAGATGCCCGAGGTGGGCGTGTAGACGATGCCGCCCGGGTTCAGCGACTGCTTGCCGATCGGCTGGTCCGGCCCGGTCGTGTCGGTCACCGCGACCAGGATCTCCTGCGGCCCGGTGCCGCGCAGCGCGTCGGTGATGTCCGCGGTGAAGGCCGAGTAGCCACCGGTGTGCTCGGTGACCAGCGTCCCGTTCACCCAGACCTTGGCCTGGTGGTCGACCGCGCCGAAGTTGAGCTTCAGCCGGTTCTTCGAGCCGGCCTGCCAGCCGCGCGGCACGGTGACCAGCTTGCGGTAGAACATGTGCTGCTCGCGACGCTCCACACCGGACAGCAGAGACTCGACCGGGAACGGCACGGTGATCCGCTCGCCCAGGGCGCGGCCGAAGACCGGCTGTTCACCCGCGCCGGCGCCGGCGAACTCCCACGGGCCGTTGAGGTTGAGCCAGCGGTCGCGCACCAGCTGGGGGCGCGGGTATTCGGGCAGCGGCTGCTTGGGGTCGACCTGGTCGCCCCAGGGGGTGGTCAGGCGGTGGGTCGAGGTGTTCGTCGCGATCCGGGAGACGAGGGGTACGGGTTCTCCGCCCGCTGTCAGGCCGCCGTGGCCGTCGTAGTTCAGGCGTACCCGCTGACCCTTCTGGACGGGCGCGCCCAGGGTGAGCACCAGGCGTTTGCCGGTCGCGGTGACCGAAGAGATCGGCAGCGGCGTGGTGTCGGCCTCGACGACCAGATGCGCGGCGGTCTGCGCGACGTCGGTGATCGGCTGGTCGAGGTCGATGGTGAGCCGGCGGCCGTTGGGCTGGACGGTGACCCGGGCCGGGTAGTCCTGGAAGCCGTCCGGCACGGTGAACGCCGACTCGGGCACGATCTGCTTGGCGATGCCCGGCCCGGTCCAGCTCAGAAACAGGTCGGCGCCGCCGTAGTCCTGGAACATCTCGACGCGCACGTCGTGCGCCTGGCCCGCGGTCAGCGTGATCGGCCGGCTGGCGATCTCGGCGCCGCGTGACACCTCCCAGTAGTCGACGACCGGCTGCCCGTCCAGGAACATCCGGAACCCGTCGTCGCCGCGCAGGAAGAAGGTGTAGTCGCCGGTGGCCGGCGCGGTGAGCCGCCCGGTCCAGCGTCCGGTGGTGTGCTCGCCCTGCCCGGTCAGCGCGGTGAAGGCGCCGACCAGGCCGGGCAGGTCGATGTTGGCGTCCAGCAGCGTCCCGCCGAGCGTGCCGAAGTCACGCGCGCCGACCTGGGACATCTTGTAGTACTCACCCTTGAGCCCGTGGACCGGCTCGGCGGCGGCGGTGGCCGTTCCCGCGGGAATGACAACGAAGGACAGTGCGAGGAGGACGGCCAGGAGCAGTGGCCGGAGGCGGATCGGTGGCATTGCCCTACATTGACGGCCTTGCATGTGCGATGTCAACAGAAGGAAACATCAACGTACATTTTCGCGCGCTGATCGGCCGACTGGATCGTCTTGCCCTGGGCGGCGCGCTACCCGGCCTGGGCGGCCTCGGCGGACTGGATCGCCTTGCGCAGGGCGGGGCCGACCGGGCCGGTGAGCTCGGCGAGGTCGTGGAAGCGCCGTTTGCCGGCGCGCTTCGCCCGGCGGTCGAGGACGTGGGTCAGGCGGCCCTCGGCGACCAGGGTCACGAGCGCGGCGTCGGCCGGCTCGACCCGGAGGACCGGCTCCTTCATGGCGTCGCCGACCCGGCGCAGGAGTTCCCTGCGGACGCGGGGGTCGCGGATGGTCACCTTGGTCGTGGGGAACAGGCCGAGGATCCTCCGCGGCTCGAGGCGGACCCAGCCGCCCTCGCTGAGCTGCTGGCGCACGGCGGCGATGACGTGGCGGTGCCGGCGGCCGACCCAGACCTGCCACTTGCGCGGCCGGGCGCCGGCGATCTCGCCGAGCAGCGCGACCAGGACCGGATCGTGGGGCGGGCGGCGGACCGCGGCGACGGCGGGGCGGCCGTTCTTGTCGGTGAGGTGGCCCTCGAGATAGAGGTCGGCCAGGGCCGCGGCGCGGAGCACGGCGCCGAGGTGGACGCCCCAGCCGACCCGCCCCTTGTCGGGGTTGTAGGCGAGCAGGAAGGCGCGCTCGGCGAGGCTGCCGGGAATGGCCATGTCACTCCTCTTCCGGGTCGGGGTCGGACGAAGCAGGGTCGGGGTCGGGGGTGGTCCGGGGCCGGCCGGGCCCGCGCATCCGCCCGGCGTCACGGGGGAGGCGGCCGGCGTCGGCCAGGGCCTTGCGCAGGAGGAACTCGATCTGGGCGTTGGTGCTGCGGAGCTCATCACCGGCCCAGCGCGCGAGGGCGTCGTGCACGGCGGGGTCGAGCCGGAGGAGGAGCTTCTTGCGTTCGGTCGCCATGCGACGCCTAGTTGTAGAGGGTGCCCGCGTTGACCACGGGCTGGGCGTCCCGATCGCCGCACAGCACCACCAGCAGGTTGCTGACCATCGCGGCCTTGCGTTCCTCGTCGAGGTCGACCACGTCGTTCTCGGCCAGCCGGACCAGCGCCATCTCGACCATGCCGACCGCGCCCTCGACGATCCGGGTGCGGGCCGCGACCACGGCGTTGGCCTGTTGCCGGCGCAGCATGGCGTGGGCGATCTCGGGTGAATAGGCCAGCCGGGTCAGCCGGGACTCGATGATCTTCACGCCGGCCGCGGCGACCCGGACGCCGATCTCGTCGGAGAGCCGGGCGGTGATCTCGTCGGCGTTGTCCCGCAGCGACATCTGGGTGGTGTCGTGCGAGTCGTACGAGTAGCTGTTGGCGATGTGCCGGACCGCGGTCTCGGTCTGGATGGCCACGAACTCGATGAAGTCGTCGACCTCGAAGAGGGCCCGGGCGGTGTCCTCGACCTGCCAGACGACCACGGCGGCGATCTCGATCGGGTTGCCGTCGGCGTCGTTGACCTTGAGCACGTCGGTCTCGTGGTTGCGGATCCGGGTGGAGACCCGGCGCCGGGCGGTGAGCGGGTTGACCCAGCGGAGCCCGTCGGTGCGCACCGTGCCGGTGTAGCGGCCGAGCAGCTGGATGACGCGGGCCTCGCCGGGCGCGACCGGGGTGAGCCCGGCCAAGGGGACCAGCGCGACCAGCCCGATCAGGAAACTGAGGATGGCCAGGACCCAGATCCCCTGGGGCAGACCCACGATCAACCCCACGACGCACAGGATGATCACCAGCAGGGCGGAGCCGGCGACCGGCCAGCCCGAGACGCTGCGGGCGGTGCGCTCGCGCACCTGGGGTGCGGGCAGGTCGAGATGGTCTGTCATGAGGACCAGGCTATCAAAGTGATATCACTTTTTAAAGGGCGGCAGCTCCGGCCGGTCGAGCCAGTCGGTGAAGAGCGGGGCGAGCGGTTTCGGGGTGAAGGTCTGGGCGTACGCCCGGAACCGCTGATCGGTGACCGTGGAGTGGCGATGCTCGGTGGGCCAGCCGCGCAGCAGCGCGAAGAACGCTTCGTCACCCATGAGAACCCGCAGCGCGTGCAGGGTCAGCCCGCCGCGCTTGTAGACCAGCGGGTCGAACATCCGGTCCACCCCAGGGTTCGCGACCGTCATGTCGGCCGGCCGGATCCGCAGGCGGGCGTGCCACTGGGCGGCGTGCGTGGCGGCCGACATCCCGCCGCTGACCGCCGACCACAACCATTCGGCGTACGTGGCGAAACCCTCGTTGAGCCAGATGTGCCGCCAGTCGGCCACCGTCAGGCTGTTGCCGAACCACTGGTGGGCCAGCTCGTGGGCGACCAGGCGCTCGTGGGTGCGCCGCCCGTCGAGATGGTTCTTGCCGAACACCGCCATGCCCTGCGCCTCGACCGGGTCGTCGAGGTCGTCGTCGGCGACCACCACCACGTACTCGCGGAACGGGTACGGCCCGAAGAACCGCTGCATGGTGGCCATGATCTCGCCGTGCCGGCCGAAGTCGTGCGCGAACCGGCGGCGCAGCCGGGGCGGGATCGCGGCCCGCTGGCGGACCTCGCCGGACGCCAGGTTGATCAGGTCGTAGCGGCCGATCTGCACGCTCATCAGGTACGGCGCCGTCGGCTCGGCCCGCTCGTACTCCCAGATCGTGGTGCCGGCGCCGCGGCGGCGGGAGACCAGGTCGCCGGTGACCACCGCGGTGTACGGCGCCGCGGTGGTGATCCGCACCCGGAACGCGGCCTTGGCGGCGGGGCGGTCGTCGCACGGGAACCAGGACGGCGCGCCGTTCGGCTGGCTGGCCACCAGCACGCCGTCGGTCAGCTCGTCCCAGCCGATGTCGCCCCACCGGCCGGAGATCGGCACCGGCTTGCCCGCGTACCGGACCTCGACCACGAAGTGACCCTCCACCGGCTGGGCCGGCATGATCCGCAGCTTGCCCGGCCGGTGGCTGAACCGGGCCGGCCGGTTGCCCACCCGGACCTCGGTGACCCGCAGCCGGCCCAGGTCGAGGGTGAACCGGGACAGCGGCTGCTCGGCCACGGCGGTGATGACGGCCCGACCGGCCAGCCGGTTGGTCACGATGCGGTAGTCGAGGTCGAGGTCGTAGTGGAGCACCCGGTAACCACCGTTGCCGTGCGCGGGGAGGTAGGAGTCGGTCGAGCGCTCGGCGCCCGCCCGAGGGGTCATGTCCGCGCCGGCCAGGTCGCGATCGGGTTGCCGAGCCAGCCGCTGTCGGCCGGCACGGCGTCACCCCGGGTCACCAGCGAACCGGGTCCCACCGTGGTCCGCGCGCCGATGCTCGCGCCGGGCAGCACGATGCCGTGCGGGCCGAGCGTCGCCCCGTCGGCCAGGGTCACCTCATCCATGCTCATGATCCGATCATGGAACAGGTGGGTCTGCACGACGCACCCCCGGTTCACCGTGGCGCCCGCGCCCAGCCGGACGAGGTCGTACTCGGGCAGCCAGTAGGTCTCCAGCCAGACCCCGCGGCCGATCGTCGCCCCGAGCGTCCGCAGCCACGCGTTGAGCAGCGGCGTCCCGGTCACGAAGCGGACCAGCCACGGCACGCCGAGCACCTCGACGAACGTATCGGCCAGCTCGTTGCGCCACACGAACGACGTCCACAGCGCGTGGTCGGTGACCCGGAACCGGCCGACCAGCAGCCACTTCGCCACGGTCGCGGTGAGCGCGGCGACGATCGCGCCGGCCAGCAGCACCGGCCCGGCGGCCAGCGTGGTGACCCAGCCGCCGGCCGCCGACCAGATCATTGCCAGCGCGGCCAGGACCAGGACGGCCAGCGCGGCGGCGAGCATCACCGGCACGACGCGGCACAGCTCGATCGCCGCGCGAGCCACCTTGAGCCGGAGCGGCGGCTCGAAGGTGCGGCTGGCGTCGGCCGCCTCGGCCACCCGGCGCAGCGGCATCGGGGGAGCGCCCAGCCACGACGTGCCCTTCTTGGCCTTGCGCGGCGCCGACGACAGCACGCCGACCAGGCCGTGCTTGGGCACCGACCGGCCCGGCGCGGCCATCCCCGAGTTGCCGAGGAACGCCTGCTTGCCGATGCGGGCCGGGGCGACGCGCAGCCAGCCGCCGCTGAGCTCGTAGGTGGCGACCATGGTGTCGTCGGCCAGGAACGCGCCGTCCGAGACCGTGGTCATCGCGGGCAGGGCCAGCACCGTCGACGCCTCCACACCGCGTCCCACCTTCGCGCCGAGCAGGCGCAGCCAGACCGGCGTGAACAGGCTCGCGTACATCGGGAACAGCGCCACCCGGGCCATGCCCATCAGCCGCTCGGTGGTCCACACCTGCCACGCGATCCGGCCGTGCACCGGGTGACAGCCGGCCGTCAGGCCCACGCTGAGCAGCCGGACGAAGATCAGGACCAGGCCGGCGTACGCGACCAGGTAGCTCACCACGGCCAGGGGAACGACGGCCAGCGCCGCGCCGACCGTGGGCTGATGGGCCAGCGCCCAGCCGAGCAGCGCCAGCGCGGGCAGCGCGGCCACCACCGGCAGCAGGCCGAGCAGGTGCGAGGTCACGCCGTAGGCGGCGACCCAGAACCGCGACCGCGGCGGCCGCTTGCCGGGCCACGGGATCTTGTCCTCGGCGACCGGGACGGCGGGGGAGCCGGCCCAGCGCCGGCCGGCCGGGACGGCCCCGGTCACGGTCGAACCGGCGGCGACGCGGGCGTTCTTGCCGACCCGCGCGCCCGGCATCAGGGTGCTGCGGGAACCCACCCGGGCGCCGGCGCCGACCCGCACCCGGCCGATCCGCACGACGTCGCCGTCGACCCAGTAGCCGGAGAGGTCGACCTCGGGCTCGACCGCCGCGCCCCGGCCCACCTTCAGCAGGCCGGTGACCGGCGGCGCCGAGTGCAGGTCGGCGTCGGGGCCGATCTGCGCGCCGAGCGCCCGCGCGTAGGTGATCAGCCAGGACGCCCCGGACACGCCGGTCACGCCGGAGACGTCGGCCAGCCGTTCCGCGGCCCAGAGCCGCAGGTGCACGTGGCCGCCGCGCGGGTACTCGCCCGGGCGTACGCCGCGCAGCAGCAGCCGGGCCCCGCCCGCCGCCACCGCGATCCGGCCGGCCGGGGTGAACAGCAGCAGCCAGCCCGCGGCGATCCACCACCAGGAGACCGCCGGGGCCCACGGCGCCGGGTCGGTCAGCGCGAGAAGGTCGTCGGAGGCCGCCAGCAGGTTGCCCAGCGTGGCCAGCACGGTGAGCCACCGCAGCCCGGTCAGGGCGAGCATCGGCAGCATCAGCAGGGCCTGGACGAACCCGGCCCGCCGCGGCGTCGGCCGGACCTCGCGCCGGGCCTCGGTGGTGTCCTCCAGGGCGTCGAGCACCGAGGCCAGCTGCGACAGCCGGGTGTGCTGGTAGATGTCGGCCACCGACACCCGCGGGTAGCGGGCCCGGATCCAGGCCACCAGCTGCGCGGCGTTGAGGCTGCCGCCGCCGTGGCTGAAGAAGTCGGCATCGGCCTCGGCCGGGCGGATCCCGAGGATCGACTCCCAGCCGCCGGCCAGCCATTCCTGGGTCTCGGTCAGCGAACCCGCCCTTGCGAAGGAAGGGAGCGGCCAGGGCAGGGCGGCCCGGTCGACCTTCCCGGAGGTACGGGTGGGCAGGTCATCGATCACGGCCAGCAGCGGCACCAGCGCGGCCGGGAGCTGCTCGCGGATCCGTGCGGCGGCCGCGTCGGCGTCGAAGCCCGCGCCGTCGTGCGGCACCAGGTAGCCGACCAGGAGCTGGTTGCCGGCGGCGGTGCGCTGGACCGCGGCGGCGGCGCCGGCGACACCCGGCAGCGCTTGCAGCGCGGCGTCCACCTCGCCCAGCTCGATCCGGCGGCCGCCGAGCTTCACCTGCTCGTCGCCGCGGCCCAGGAACAGCAGCCCCTCGGGCTCGGCGCGGACGATGTCGCCACTGCGGTACGCCCGCCGCCAGCCCAGCGACGGCAGCGGCGCGAACTTCTGGGCGTCCTTGCCGGCGTCCAGGTACCGGGCCAGGCCCACCCCGCCGATGACCAGCTCGCCGGAGCCGCCCATCTCGACCGGCTCGCCCGCCGCGTCGACCACGGCCAGCTCCCAGCCGGCCAGCGGCAGCCCGATGCGCACCGGGCCCTCGCCGGTCAGCCGGGCCGCGCAGGCCACCACGGTCGCCTCGGTCGGGCCGTACGTGTTCCAGACCTCGCGCCCCTCGACGGCCAGCCGCTCGGCCAGTTCGGGCGGGCAGGCCTCGCCACCGAAGATCAGCAGGCGCACGTCGTCGAGCGCCTCGGCCGGCCACAGCGCGGCCAGCGTCGGCACCGTGGAGACCACGGTGATCCGCCGCTCGGCCAGCCACGGGCCGAGGTCGACGCCGCTGCGGACCAGCGACCGCGCGGCCGGCACCAGGCACGCGCCGTGCCGCCAGGCCAGCCACATCTCTTCACAGGAGGCGTCGAAGGCCACGGAGAGCCCGGCCAGCACCCGGTCGTCCGGGCCGATCGGGCCCTCGGCGTCGTCGGCGAGGAACAGCCGCGCCTCGGCGTCGACGAACGCGCACGCCGCGGCGTGGGTGACCGCGACACCCTTGGGGGTGCCGGTGGAACCGGAGGTGAAGATGATCCAGGCGTCGTCCTCGGGGCCGGGCCGGCCGGTCTGCCCGAGCGGAGTGCTGCGGGGAGACACGATCAGCCCGTCGCCCAGCACCGCGCAGACGCCCGCCTCGCCGAAGACCAGGTCGGCGCGCTCCTCGGGGTCGTCGGCGTCGACCGGCACGTACGCCGCGCCGGCCGCCAGCACACCGAGGATCGCCAGGTAGAGGTCGGCCGTGCCGGAGGACACCCGGACGCCGACCCGGTCGCCGGGGCCGATCCCGTGTCCCGCCAGCATCTTGCGCACCGCGTCGACCTCGTCGGCCAGCTCGCGGTAGGTCAGCGTGACCTCGGCGGTGTCGAGCGCCAGGGCGTCGGGATGGGCGTGTGCCGTCGCGTCGAGGATGTCGGCCAGGGTGCGGCGGAACGGCGCCGAGGACGACCGGAAGACGGCCGGGTCGCCGGGCGTGGCCACGATGTCGGGCAGCTCGATCAGACGCGGATCAGTCGTCACGGTCACCGGGCGCGCTCCACTGTCACCTCGCGGATAGTCGTCGACCAGGCGTGTGGCACGACCGCCCTGGGCAGCGACCAACATTACGGCAGGTGAACGCGAACTGACCTCGAAGTATCGGGTTCGTGTCGGCGGACACAGGGTGTTCTAGACCACCAGTCCGGTTCGGTACGCGTAGACGACCGCCTGGACGCGGTCGCGCAGGTCGAGCTTGGTGAGGATCCGGGAGACGTACGTCTTCACGGTCTCCGGGCTGATCACCAGCTCGGCGGCGATCTCGCTGTTCGACCGGCCGTTCGCGATCAGCTTGAGCACCTCCAGCTCGCGCGGGGCCAGCGGCACGTCGCCCGGGCCGCGGCCGGCCGGGCGGATCCGGGCCGCGTACCGGCCGACCAGCTGACGGGTGACCTCGGGGGCCAGCAGCGCGGCGCCGGTCGCCACGGTGCGGATGCCGTTGAGCAGCTGGGCCGGTGGCGCGTCCTTGAGCAGGAAGCCGCTGGCGCCGGCGCGCAGCGCCTCGTAGACGTACTCGTCGAGGTTGAAGGTGGTCACCACCAGCACCTTGACCGGCTGCTCGACCCCGTCGCCGGCCAGCTGCCGGGTGGCCTGGATGCCGTCCAGCACCGGCATCCGGACATCCATCACCACGACGTCCGGGTTCAGCCGCCGGGCCAGCTCGACCGCGGCCCGGCCGTCGCCGCACTCGCCGACGATCTCCATGTCCGGCTGGGCGTCGATGATCGTGGCGAAGCCGGTGCGGATCAGGGCCTGGTCGTCGCAGATCAGCACCCGGGTCGGCGCGGTCACGAGCCGTTCCCGGCCGGGATGCACGCGGTCACCACGAAACCGCCGCCGGGCCGGTGGCCCGCGCTGAACTCGCCGCCGAGCACGTCGACCCGCTCGCGCAGCCCGGTCAGCCCGCGACCGCTGCCGCCGGGCGACGCTCCGCCCGTACCCGTGCCGTCGGTGGTGATCTGCACCGTGATGTCCCTTGCGCCGTGGTGAACATGGACCGAGGTGTGGCCGCCGTGGTCGTACTTCAAGGCGTTGGTGAGGGCCTCCCGCACGACGCGGAAGGCGACCGCCTCGGCGCTGCCCGGCGACTCCTGCGGCCGGCCGTCCTCGATGAGGTCGACCGGCTGACCGGCCTGCCGGATCCGCTCGACCAGCGTGCCCAGCTCGACCTCCGGGGCCTCGTGGTCGGGATTGAGCAGGTCGAGCAGGTGCCGCAGGTCGGTGATGGCCCGACGCCCGGTGCCGGCCACGCCGGACAGCGTCTGGTCGAGCCGGTCCGGCGCCGCGGTCAGGTAACGGGCCGCCTCGACCTGGACGACCATCGCCGTCACGTGGTGGGTGACAACGTCGTGCAGCTCGCGGGCGATGCGGGTGCGCTCGGCGGCGCGGGTGGCCTCGGCGACGTGCCGGCGGCGCTCCTCCTCGATCGCCCGCGTCCTCCGCAGCCAGGCCCCGGCGCTCCAGGCGAGCGCGCAGATCAGGTAGAACGTGACGAACCCGATCACGCCCTCGGACGAGCCCTGCTGGTAGAGCGCGATCGACAGCGGCACGTACGCCGCGGTCAGCAGGCCGACCGTGGCCCATCGGCGCCACTCGAGGTAGGCGCCCGCGCTGAGCAGGGCGAACCCCAGCGCCGACCCGGCGACCAGGTGGTAGGCGCGGAGTTGGTCGATGACGAAGCCGGTGGAGATCAGGGCCAGGCTGACCGCCGGCCACCGCCGCCGCGCGGCCAGCGGCAGGCACTCCAGCGCCAGCACCAGCACGGTCAGCGCGTCGAACGGCCGGATCGGCAGGTCGCCGAGCTGGGTGCCCCGGTTCTTCAGGGCCGGCACCAGCGACGCGGCCAGCAGGGCCAGGCCCAACGGGAGATCCCGGACCATGACGTCGAGGCGACGCCACCGGTCCGGGAGGTTTTTCACGCGGAAACCTTAGCGGCCGCCCGGCGGCGCGGAGCCACGATGGTGCCGCGGCGGGCCGCCAGCCAGAGGAACACCACGGTCAGGATCACACCGGCGCCGACCGCGTAGACGCTGCCCTCCGGGCCGAACGCGCCGCCGGTGATCAGGTCCCGGCCGGTCAGCGTGGTGTCGAGCAGGCCCTTGGAGTCGCCGTTGCCGGACACCGTGGCGCTGAACAGGCCGCCGAGGGCGAAGTTCCAGCCGAAGTGCAGGCCGATCGTGACCCAGAGGCTGCGCGTGGCGGCGTAGCAGGCGGCGAGCATGAAACCGGCCTCGACGGCGATCGCGGTGGCGCCCCACAGGGTGGCGTCCGGGTTGAGCAGGTGCATCGCGCCGAACAGCAGCCCGGTCGCCACCAGCGCGATCCAGGTGCCGGTCAGCTTCTCCAGCCAGCGGAACAGCAGGCCGCGGAACATCAGCTCCTCGGTGGTCGCGGCGGCGGCCATGACACCGAGAAGGCCGAGCGAGCCGGTCACCGAGCCGATCCCGTCGACGTGGAAGCCGCCGAGGAAGGCGATGTTGACGATGACCGCGGCGAACATCGCGAACCCGATCAGCGTTCCCCGGGTCAGGCCGCCGGCCGCCTTCGCGCGGGCCAGCTCGGTCACCTCGCGCTTCTCGGTCCGGCGGACCACCCAGGCGTACGCCAGACTCGCGAGCACCGCGGTGAGCAGGCCGCCGAGCAGAGCCAGCCAGGGATTGTCCTGCACCGCGACGACGGCCAGCGAACCGCCGTAGGCGACCGCGACCACGGTGACCAGCTGAAGAACGAACCGCATTTTTCCTCCTCGTTGGGTGTGAGGAAAACGCTATTGATCGGTGCGCTCCGAAACGTCACCACGCGGTGGACACTCGGCTGTAGCTCGCTCGGGGGACACCACGACCAACTGGCTCACGTCGAGATAGCCGGCCCGGAAGCCCGCTTCGCAGAACGAGAGGTAGTAGTCCCAGGTCCGGTCGTGCTCACCGGCCGCCCGCCAGCGGCGCAGGGTCTCGGCGTAGTGCCAGGACCCGAAGTCGAACCGCTCCTCGACCAGCCCGCCGGCCGCCGTGAAAGCGGCCTCGATCGCCTCGGCCGACGGCACCAGGCCGCCGGGGAAGATGTGCTTCTGGATCCAGGTGTACGCGTGGACGGTCGCGAGCATCCGCTCGTGGTCGGTGGTGATCAGCTGGATCCCGGCCCGCCCGCCCGGCCGCAGGTGCCCGAGCACCGCCTCGGCGAAGGCCGGCCAGTAGTCGTACCCGACCGCCTCGACCATCTCCACGCTGACCACCGCGTCGAAGCCGTCCGGCGCCGGTTCGACCTCGCGGTAGTCGCACCGCCGCACCTCGACGCGGTCGGCGACCCCGGCCTCCCGCAGCCGCTCCACGGCCAGCCGCCGCTGCTGCTCGGACAGCGTCACGCTGACCACCCGGGCGCCGCGGCGGGCGGCCCGGATCGCCAGCTCACCCCAGCCGGTGCCGATCTCCAGCAGGTGGCTCCCGGCGCCCACCCGGGCCACGTCGAGCAGCCGGTCGATCTTGCGGTGCTGCGCCTCGGTGAGGTCGTCGTCCCGGGAGGCGAACAGCGCCGACGAGTACGTCATGGAACGGTCCAGGAAGGACGCGAACATCTCGTTGGGCAGGTCGTAGTGGCGCCCGGCGTTGCTGGGCGCCGCCTCGAGGGTGCCCTCCTCGGCCCGCGGCGGCCGGACCCGGCGCAGCCGCCACAGCCGCTTCTGCAGCGCCGGGGCGATCCCGGCCAGCCCGGTGGCCACGGCGGTCAGCAGGGCCGGTAGGTCGTCGCTGTCCCAGTCACCGGCCTGATAGGACTCGCCGAGGCCGATCTCGCCGTCGTCGCCCAGCCGCCGGCGGAGCTCGCGCGGCCGCCGCAGCCTCATGATCGGGCCCTCGGCGCCGGTCACCTTCCCGTCCGGGTAGGCGATCCGCATCGGCAGGCGCCGGGCGAGCGAGCGCAGCAGCAGCCCGGCGGCGGCCGTGCGGAGGGACGGGCTCACCGTGGTGACGCTAGAGGGGCGCCTGACGGTCGCTGAGCTGCCCCCCGGCCGCGGAGGCCGCAGATGAGTGACCTACGTCACAGAAGAGTGGGATTCGTTCTCGGATCGCTGGGGTACCGAGTCTGCCATCGGTCAAGAAGGCGCCGAGCGACTTGCTTCAACGCGGTCGCGGTCAACGGCGCCGGCTTGTTCATGTCTCCGCCCGGAATCCGCGCTGCGACGCTGAAAGTGGGAGGAAACACCGTGACCCTTGCTGTCAGGCACTCCACGGCCGCGGCCGCTGCGGCCGACGCGCGAGCCACCGAGCTCGTCAACACGGTGGCCGCGCTGCCCCTCGGCCACCCCGACCGACCGCGGCTGCGGGGACAGGCCATCGAGGCCTGGATGCCGATGGCGAAGCGGCTCACCCGTCGCTACGCCAACCGGGGCGAATCCTTCGACGACCTGCTCCAGACGGCGGCGATCGGCCTGATCAAGGCGGTCGACGGGTTCGACGCGACCCGCGGCGTCGACTTCGTCGGGTACGCGATCCCGACCATCCTCGGCGAGATCAAGCGGTACTTCCGGGACAAGGCGTGGACGCTGCGCATCCCGCGGCGCCTCCAGGAACTGCGCCTGGCGATCGCGGCGGCCCAGGCCGATCTGGGCCACGACCTGCAGCAGGCCCCCACCGTGGCGGACGTCGCCGGTCGGCTCGGCGTCTCCGAGGAGGAGGTTCTCGAGGCGATGGAGGCCGGGCACGCGTACCGGGCGGTCTCGCTCTCGGCGCCGCTGGGCGACGGCGAGGACTCGGCGATCAGCGACACGCTCGCCGCCGAGGAGACCGGCTACGCCAGGGCCGAGCTGAACGTCGCCCTGCCGCCGGCGCTGGCCGGCCTGGACGACCGGGAACGGCACATCGTCGTCCAGTACTTCTACGGCAATCAGACCCAGGCATGCATTGCCGAGCAGCTGGGCATCTCCCAGATGCACGTCTCCCGACTGCTGTCCCGGGCGTTGAAGAATCTCCGGGGACAGCTCTCCGAGGCCGGCTGACACCACGGTCCGTTCGCCGGGCCCACCCGCCGGCCGGAAAGGCGCACGGCATGACGACCGCGAAGTACCCGGATCCACACCAGGCGTTCGCCGAGCTCGGCCGCATCCGGCTCAGCGAGACCGACCTCGGGGGCGTGCTGGCGCGCGTGGCCGAGCTGGCGAAACAGACGCTCGACGGAGCCGACGAGGTCTCCGTGACGCTGGTCACCGGCCCGGACGCGCGCACCGCCACGTTCACCGGCGACGTCGCCCTCGACCTGGACGAGACCCAGTACGAGGCCGAGCGGGGGCCCTGCCTGGACGCGTCCATCACCGCCACCACGTTCTCGATCCCCGACACCGGCACCGAGGAGCGGTGGCCCGGCTTCGCCAAGCGGGCCGCCGACGCGGGTATCCGCAGCACGCTGTCGGTCGGCATGCCGATCCAGGAGGCGGTCACCGGCGCCCTCAACGTGTACTCCACGAGGCCGGCCGCCTTCGACGACGACGCGATCGACGTGGCGCAGACCTTCGCCGGGTACGCGGCCGTGGCGCTGGCCAACGCACACGTCTACGACGAGACGGCGACCCTGGCCCGGCAGATGCGCGAGGCGATGGAGAACCGGTCCGTCATCGAACAGGCCAAAGGCATCCTGATGGCCGAGCGGCGGTGTTCCGCCGACGAGGCGTTCGTGCTGCTCAGCCGGGTCTCCCAGGACAGCAACCGCAAGCTGCGCGACGTGGCCGCCGCCCTGGTCGGCCGGGCCGCCGGCCGGCCGCGGTAGGTCACCAGCCGGACGGCGGCGCCTGCAGGTGCACGGCCTTGGTCACGGTCATCTCGTCGAGCAGCTCCGGCCCGTACCCGAAGCCCTCACCGCTGGCCCGCCGGGGGTGAGCCGCACCGCCGGGCGCGCCCCCGAACACGTTGTTGACCTTGACCGTGCCGGCCGGCAACCGGCGCCACGCCTGCTGAGCGTTGCTCATCGACGCGGTCAGCACGGTCGCGGACAGCCCGTACGGTGAATCCGCGGCCCGCCGCAGCCCCTCGTCGAACGAGCCGACCACGGCCACCGGCGCCACCGGGCCGAACGTCTCCTCCCGCATCACCGCCATGTCGTCGGTGCAGCCGGCCAGCACGGTCGGCGGGTAGAAGGCGCCCGGACCATCCGGCGCCACGCCGCCGCACCGCAGGTCAGCGCCGTCCTTCACCGCCCGGCGGACCTGATCGTCCACAGCGTCCCGGAGCCGCTTGTCGACCAGCGGCCCGATCCGCGCCGACCAGCGTCCAGCCTCGGCCACCAGCGCGTCCAGGAACGCGCCGGCGATGTCCCGGTGCACATAGACGCGCTCGACGGCGACACAGATCTGACCCGAGTTCGCGTACGCGCCCAGCGCCGCCTGCCCCGCCGCCCACACCGGATCCACCCCGGCGTCGACCACCAGCGGGTCACTGCCACCGTTCTCCAGCAGCGCCTTCGCGCCGGTCCGGGCACACGCGGCGGCGATCGAGCGACCGGTGGCGGTCGAGCCGACCTGCGCCACCACGTCCACCTCGGAGCCGGCGAGCGCGGCCCCCACCTCGCCGTCCCCGGCCAGCACGTTCAGCACGCCGGCCGGCAGATGCGGCTCGAGCAGCCGGGCCAGCCGCCAGCCGGTCGCGGGCGTGCGCTCGCTGGGCTTGAAGACCACCGTGTTGCCGGTGACCAGGGCCGCGCCCAGCAGACCGCAGGACACCGCCACCGGGTCGTTCCAGGGTGTGATCACGGCCACCACGCCGCGTGGCGCGTACGCCATCAGGTCGATCGCCTCGTCATCACCGGCCAGCGTGCGGCCACGGTGGACCGGGCCCAGCTCGGCGTACTGCCGCAGCGTCCCGACGCCGGCGGCGATCGAATCCCCGGCCTCGTCCGCCGGCTTGCCCATCTCGGTGTGCATGATCTGGGCGAGCTCGCCGGACGCGGCCTCGATCGCGTCGGCCGCCGCGCGCACCGCCGCCGCCCGGGCCGCCGGGGCCGTGGCCGCCCACCCGTCCGCGGCCGCCCGCGCCGCGTGCACGGCCGCCCGGACGTCTTCTTCCGACGACATCACCACCCGGGTCACCGGGGTGTCGTCCGATGGATCGGCCACGGTCATCTCACGGTCTGAATTGCCCGTTCCCCAGGCCCCACCGATAAGTTGCTGTACATCGTGCATGGTGGATCGCATGCCCGGGGAGACCCTTCCCAAACAAGGTATCTGTGCAGGTGGTGTGATGTCGAAGTAAGTCGCTGATCATGTGAGTAACGGCTTGATCCTCGGGTACGCGGCGGGCCATGCGAGTTCTGGGTGTCAATGCGATCTTCCACGACCCGGCGGCCGCGCTCGTGGTCGACGGGCGGGTGGTGGCGGCCGCCGAGGAAGAGCGATTCAGCCGCCGTAAGCACGGCAAACGACCGGTGCCGTTCGCCGCTTGGGAACTGCCCGAGCTGGCCGCCGCCTGGTGTCTGGAGGAGGCCGGGTTACGTCCGGACGACCTGGACGCGGTCGCGTACTCCTTCGACCCCGGCCTCTCCCGTGACGCCAAGTCACTGGGCCTTGACGATCCGTGGGACCACCTGCGGCTCGACTACGCGCGGCGGGCGCCGCAGTTCCTCGCGGCGGCGCTGCCCGGGCTCGACCCGGCGATCGTGCGGTTCGTGCCGCACCACGTCGCGCACGCCGCGTCGGCCGGGCTGTCGGTGCCCGAGGACAACGCGGTGCTCGTCCTCGACGGGCGCGGGGAGGTCGCCGGTCACCTGGCCGGGGCCTATCGGGGCGGAGAGCTTTCGGTTCTGCGTACGCAGGAACTGCCGCACTCCCTCGGCCTGCTCTACGAGGACCTCACGCGGCACCTGGGCTTCCTGCACTCCAGCGACGAGTACAAGGTGATGGCCCTCGCGTCCTACGGCAAACCACGTTTCCTGTCGCTGTTCCGCGAGCTGGTGCGCCCGACCGGCGACGGCGGCTTCCAGGTCGACCGGATCGACTGGGCGGCGATGGCCAAGCCCCGCGGCGCGTCCGAGGAGATGACCGACACGCACGCCGACCTCGCCTCGAGCGTGCAGACCCGGCTCGAAGAGGTCATCCTCGACCTCGCCCGGTGGACGTACGAGGCGGCCGGCGCCCCGCCCACCCTGACCATGGCCGGCGGCACCGCGCTCAACTGCGTGGCCAACGCCCGCATCGCCGCCGAGGGCCCGTTCGAGCGGGTCTGGGTGCAGCCCGCGGCCGGCGACGCCGGCACCGCCCTGGGCGCGGCGCTCGCGGTCACCGGGGAGCCGGTGCCGTTCGGCACGGCGGCGCTCGGTCGCGGCTGGAGCGACGAGGCCCTCGAAGCCGAGCTCCGGCGGGCCGGCCTGCCGTACACCCGGCCCGCGTCCATCGCCGAAGAGGCCGCGAAGGTGCTCGCGGCCAACGGGATCGTCGCCTGGTACCAGGGCCGCAGCGAGTACGGGCCGCGGGCGCTCGGCCACCGGTCGCTGCTCGCCCACCCCGGCGACGCGGACACACAGACCCGGATGAACGACGTCAAGGGCCGCGAGCAGTTCCGGCCGATCGCGCCGATGGTCCGGGCCGAACGCTTCGCCGACATCTTCGAAGGCGTCTACCCGAGCCCGTACATGCTCTTCGTGCACAACGTCCGCCCGGCCTGGCGCGACCGCATTCCCGCGGTGACGCACGTCGACGGGACCGCGCGGGTGCAGACCGTCCACCAGGACTCCGAGCCGCTGGTCGCGGCCATGCTGGCCGAGTTCGAGAAACTCACCGGGCTGCCGGTGGTGGTCAACACGTCGCTGAACACGGCCGGGCGGCCGATGGTGGACACGCCGCGCGAGGCGATGGAGCTGTTCGGCTCGGCGCCGGTCGACCTGCTGGCCCTGGGCCCGTTCGCGGTGCACCGAGGCAAGGCGTTCGCGGCGTGACCGGGGTCAGCGTGGTCATCCCGACGGTGGGCCGGCCCAGCCTGCGCACCCTCCTGTCGGCGCTGTCCTCGGCTCTTTCACCGGCGGCCTCGGCCTCGGCCTCTACGCCGGGGGTTTCGGCTGCGGCTTCTTCGCCGGCGGTTCCGGTCTCGGGTTCTTCGCCGGCAGTGTCGGTCTCGGGTTCTTCGTCGGGGGCTACGGTCTCGGCTTCCTCGCCGGCGGTCTCGGTCGAGATCATCGTGGTCGACGACCGCACCGATCAGACCCGGCCGCTGGATCTTCCGGCGGACGTCGACGTCAAGGTCCTGGCGGGTCCGGGTGGCGGCCCGGCCGCCGCGCGCAACATCGGCTGGCGGGCCGCGCGGCACGAGTGGGTCGCGTTCCTCGACGACGACGTGGTGCCCGGCGACGGCTGGTGGGAGGCGCTCGCGGACGACCTGATCGCCGCCGATGCCACCACCGGCGGGGTGCAGGGCAACCTGGACGTCCCACTACCCGCGGACCGGCGGCCGACCGACTGGGAACGCGTCACGGCCGGCCTCGCCGACGGCGCCTGGCTCACCGCGGACATGGCCTATCGGCGGACGGCGCTGGAGCGCACGGGAGGATTCGACGAACGCTTCCCGCGCGCCTTCCGCGAGGATGCGGAGCTGGCCCATCGGGTACGCGAGCAGGGCTGGACCCTGCACCGCGGCCGGCGGCGGGTCACCCACCCGGTCCGGCCGGAGAGCACCTGGGTGAGCCTGCGCACCCAACTCGGCAACGGCGACGACGCCCTGCTCCGGCGCCTCTACGGCCCGCGGTGGCGCGAGCTGCTGGCGATCCCGCCCGGGCGGCGGCACCGGCACGCCCTCATCACCGCCGCCGGCCTCGGCGCCGCCGTGAGCCGCCTCGCCGGATTCCGGAAAACGTCGCTCCTCCTCGGCGCGGCTTGGGCCACCGGCACGGCCGAGTTCGCCGCCGCCCGGATCCTCCCCGGCCCCCGCGACCCCCGCGAGGTAGCGACCATGGTGGCCACCAGCGTGGCGATCCCGCCCCTCGCCATCTTCCACTGGCTCCGCGGCGCCGTCCGCTCCCGAACCGCTTCCCGACCATCGGCCATTGCCGGCCGAGGTGCTGCTGTCCGCGGCGCTCGGTCTCGCTCTTCGGAGGATTCTCGATGAGCGCGCCGTTGTTCGACGCGGTTCTTCTCGATCGCGACGGAACCATCGTCGTGGATGTGCCCTACAACGGCGATCCGTCGCTGGTCGCACCGATGCCTGGGGCGCGCGAGGCCCTGGACCGCCTGCGCGCGGCCGGCCTGCGCCTGGGTGTGGTGACCAACCAGTCCGGGCTGGCCCGGGGGCGCTTCACCGCGGAGCAACTGGCTGCCGTGAACCGTCGCGTCGAGGAGTTGCTGGGACCCTTCGACACCTGGCAGGTGTGCCCGCACGACGACCAGGCCGGCTGCACCTGCCGCAAGCCCGCGCCCGGCTTGGTCTCGGCGGCCGCAGCCGCGCTGGGCACCACACCGGAACGCTGCGTTGTCATCGGTGACATCGGCCGGGACATGATCGCGGCGCAGGCGGCCGGCGCGACCGGCATCCTCGTGCCCACCCCGGTCACCCGGCCCGAAGAGGTGGCCGCCGCCCCGGCCGTCGCCCCCGATCTGGCCGCGGCGGTCGCCCTGATCCTCGAGCGGCAGACCCTCGTCACGCCCAGCACCCGGCCGACACGTTCCGTCACCGCGCTGGACCCGGCACGTGCCGGGACCGTCCTGGTCGTCAGGTCTGATTCGGCCGGCGACGTGCTGGTCACCGGGCCGGCCATCCGGGCCGTGGCGGACGGCGCCGAGCGGGTGGTTCTGCTCTGCGGGCCACGCGGCCGGGCGGCGGCCGACCTGCTGCCCGGCGTGGACGAGATCGTGGAGTGGCCGCTGCCCTGGATCGACCCTGAACCCGGGCCGGTCGACCCGTCGGACATCGCGGCGCTGACCGGCCGGTTGCGGGAGACCGGCGCCTCCGAGGCGGTCGTCTTCACGTCCTACCACCAGTCCGCGCTGCCGCTGGCCCTGTTGCTCCGGCTGGCCGGCGTCGGCCGGATCACCGCGATCAGCGACGATTACCCGGGCTCACTGCTGGACGTCCGGCACCGGGTGCGGGACGACGTTCCGGAGGCCGAGCGGGCACTCAGCGTGGCGGCGGCGGCCGGCTTCGGACTTCCGCCGGGCGACGACGGCCGGCTGATGGTCACCGGCTTCTCCGCCGGAGTGGGCACGGATGCGCTTTCCCCGTCGGGGGTGGAGGTGCCCACTCACCCCCGCTCATGCCAGCTACCCCGCCACAGTGGTCGGCCCTACCCGGCGGCCCTCGCATCGGTGCCCACTCTGGCCACGTGCCCGCGGGACTACGTCGTTGTTCATCCCGGCGCCAGTGTGGAGGCGCGGGCCTGCCCGCCGGAGCGGATGCGCGAGATCGTCGCCGCGCTCGCCGCGGACGGGCACCGGGTCGTGGTCACCGGCGGGCCGGGGGAGCGGGAGCTGGCCGCGTACGTGGCCGGAACCGTGGCCGAGGACGCCGGCCCGACCTCCTTCGCCGAGCTGGCGGGCGTCCTCGCCGGGGCGCGCTGCGCGGTCGTCGCCAACACCGGCCCGGCCCACCTGGCCGCCGCCGTCGGCACCCCGGTCGTCAGCCTCTTCGCGCCGACCGTCCCCTATGGACGTTGGGCGCCCTACCGGGTGCCGGTCGTCCGGCTGGGGATCCCGGACGCGCCCTGTCGTGACACCCGTGTCACCAGCTGTCCCGTACCGGGGCATCCCTGTCTGTCCGCTGTTGAACCTGTTCAGGTGCTTGCCGCCGTCCGGCTGCTCGCGCCCCGGCTGGAGGTCGCCGCGTGAACATCCTGCTCTGGCATGTGCACGGCTCCTGGACGACCGCGTTCGTCCAGGGCAAGCATCGCTATCTCGTGCCGGTCAACGATCAGCGCGACGCGTGGGGGAGGGGCCGGGCCCAGACGTTCGACTGGCCGGACACGGTCGAGGAGGTGCCGCTCGATGACATCGGTGACGTGGACGCCGACGTGGCCATCGTGCAGCGGCCGGCGGAACTCGACCGGCTGCCCGGGCGTTTGCGGAAGATCTACGTCGAGCACAACACGCCGAAGGGCGACGTCCCGGACACCCGGCACCCGATGGCCGACCGGGACGACCTGATCGTCGCGCACGTGACCCACTTCAACGACCTGTTCTGGGATGTCGGCGGCACCCGCACCACGGTCGTCGAGCACGGCATCGTCGAGCCGGCCGCGCGCTGGACCGGTGAGCTGGACCGCCTGGCCGTGGTCACCAACGAGCCGATCCGGCGGCGGCGGGTCACCGGCACCGACCTGTATCCGCGCTTCGCCCAGGTCGCTCCGCTCGACGTGTTCGGCATGGGGGTCAAGGGCCTCGACAGCGATCGGGTACGCGCGTACGACGACCCGCCCCAGCACGAGATGCACCGGCTGGTCGCCCAGCGCCGGGCGTACCTGCACCTCTGCCGTTGGACCTCGCTCGGGCTCAGCCTGATCGAGGCCATGCAGATGGGCATGCCGGTGATCGCCCTGGCCACCACCGAGGCGGTGGCCGCCGTCCCGCCGGACGCCGGCGTGCTCGCCACCGACGTCACCACCCTGATCGAGGCCGCGCGGCGGCTGATCGACGACCACGACGAGGCCCGCCGGCTGGGCGCACGCGCCCGGCAGGTGGCCCTCGCCCGGTACGGCCTGGACCGGTTCCTGGCGGACTGGGACCGGCTCCTGGAGGAGGAAACATGCGGATCGCGATGATCTCGGAACATGCCAGCCCGTTGGCCACCCTGGGTGGCGTGGACGCGGGCGGCCAGAACACCCACGTGGCCGAACTGGCCGCGGCCCTGGCCGGCGACGGACATCAGGTTCGTGTCTACACCCGGCGTGACGACCCGGGCCTGCCCGAGGTCGCGCCGCTGACCGGCGGGGTCGACGTGGTGCACGTGCCGGCCGGCCCGCCGGTCACGCTGCCCAAGGACGACCTGCTGCCGCACATGGGCGCCTTCGCCGAGTGGATGGCCGCGGACTGGCGTGGCAACGGGCGGCCCGACGTGGCCCATGCGCACTTCTGGATGAGCGGGCTGGCCGCGGTCACCGCCGGCCGGGCCTGTGGCGTGCCGGTGGTGCAGACCTACCACGCGCTCGGGGCGGTCAAGAAGCGGCACCAGGGCGCGGCGGACAGCAGCCCGCCCGGCCGGATCGGCTACGAGCGGGCGCTCGGCCGGGCCGTCGACCGGGTCGTCGTGCAGTGCACCGACGAGATGAACGAGCTGATCCGGCTCGGCGTACCCCGGCATCGCATGACCTTGATCCCGTCCGGGGTGAACCAGGCCCGGTTCCGGCCCGACGGCCCGGCCTTCGCCAAGGACCGGACGCGCGTCCTGACGGTCGGCCGGCTGGTCGAGCGCAAGGGCGTCGAGGACCTGATCCGCGCGCTGCCCGCGGTGCCCGGCGCCGAGCTGGTCGTGGTCGGCGGGCCACCACCGTCCGAGATGGACGGTGATCCATACGTGCGGCGGCTGCGCCGGGCCGCCGAGTCCAACCGGGTCGCCGACCGGGTACGGCTCGTCGGCGCCGTGTCACCGGAGGACATGCCGGCCTGGTACCGCTCCGCCGACGTGGTCGCCGCGACACCCTGGTACGAGCCGTTCGGGCTGACCGCGCTCGAGGCGATGGCCTGCGGCGTGCCGGTCGTGGCCACCGCGGTCGGCGGCCTGCTCGACACGGTGGTCGACGGTGTCACCGGTGACCTGGTGCCGGCCCGCGACCCGGCCGCGATCAGCTCGGCGCTGCGCCGCCTGCTGACCGACGACGTCCGCCGCACCGAGTACTCGGCCGCGGCCGCCGACCGGGCCGTCCAGTGCTACAGCTGGGAGCGGGTCGCGGCGCGCCTGGCCATGATGTACGCCGGCGTCACCGGTGTCGCCGCGGCGACGGCTGCGGGCCGGTCAGCGGCCGCGGCGCCGACGGCGGCCGAGGTGGTCGCATGAGCGAGCCCCTCGACCAACACCTGGACGGGCTGGCCGCGGCCATCGAGCCGTTCCGGTCCCGGGCCGGCCTGCTGGCCCGCTGGGGCGGACTGCTCGCCCAGCACCTCGGCACCGGCGGCCGGCTGCTCGTCGCGGGCAACGGCGGCAGCGCGGCCGAGGCCCAGCACCTGGCGGCCGAACTGGTCGGCCGGCTGCGCACCGAGCGGCGGCCGCTGTCGGCGATCGCGCTCACCCCGGACTCGTCCGCGGTCACCGCGATCAGCAACGACTACGGCTTCGACGAGGTGTTCGCCCGCCAGGTGCGAGCGCACGGCCGGCCGGGCGACGTGCTGCTGCTGATGTCGACCAGCGGCCGCAGCCGCAACCTGGTCGCCGCGGCCCGGGCCGGGCGCGAGTGCGGGCTGCGTACCTGGGCGATGGCCGGCGCCGGACCGAGCCCGCTGGCCGACCACTGCGACGAGACCCTGCACTGCCCGTCGCCGGACAGCCAGGTGGTGCAGGAGCTGCACCTGGTCTCGGTCCACCTGCTCTGCGAGTACATCGACCGCGCGCTGCCCGCGGTGCGCGCCGACGAGGAAAGGCGAGACCAGGAGATGCGAGTCGCCGTATGAAACCCGATCTGATCATCGTCGGTGACACCCTGCTCGACCGCGACGTCGAGGGCAGCGTGCGCCGCATCGCGCCGGACGCCCCGGCGCCCGTGCTGGACGAGGACGAGGTCCGCGAGCGGCCCGGTGGCGCCGGTCTGGCCGCGCTGCTGGCGGCCCGTGACGGCCACAAGGTCGCGCTGATCACCGCCCTGGCCGACGACGCGGGCGGCGCCCGGCTGAGCGAGTTGCTCAGCGAGGCGGGGATCGACGTGTACGCGCTGCCGCTGCCCGGCGCCACCGCCGAGAAGATCCGCCTGCTCGCCGGTGGCCAGGTGCTCCTCCGGTGGGACCGCGGTGGCACGCCGCGCCCGCCCGGCGCGGCCACCGAGGCGGTGGAAGATCTGCTCCGCGAGGCCAAGGCGATTCTGGTCAGCGACTACGGCCGGGGCGTGGCGGCCGAGCCGTCGGTGCGCCGGGCGCTGACCGCGACCCGGGCGCCGATCGTGTGGGACCCGCACCCCAACGGCCCGCCGCCGGTCCCCGACGTCCGTCTCGTGACACCAAACCTCGCCGAGGTCCGCAAGCTCACCGAGGACGCCGGCAACGGCTCCACCCTGTCCACCGCCCAGCGGGCCGGGCACACGCTGCGGCAACGCTGGCGGGCCGGGGCGGTGGCGATCACCTGCGGCGCGGACGGCGCGGTGCTGTGTCACTCGGGCCCGACGCCGCTGGTGGTGCCGGCGCCGGCCATGTCCGACGGTGACACGTGCGGGGCGGGGGACCGGTTCGCCGCGACCGCGGCGCTGGCCCTGTCGCGTGGCGCGCTGGTGTCCGTGGCGGTTCAACAGGCCGTGCGGGCGGCCAGCGCGTTCGTCGCGGCCGGTGGGGCGTCGGCGGCGATCTCCGGTACGCCCGACGAGCCGGCCGATCGGTACGGGCCGGAGCGCATCGGCACCGAGGCGGCCGGGCGGCTCATCCGTGAGGTCCGCGACAAGGGCGGCACGATCGTCGCCACCGGTGGCTGCTTCGACCTGCTGCACGTCGGGCACCTGGCCACCCTTCGCGCCGCCCGTACCCTCGGCGACTGCCTCATTGTGTGCCTGAACAGCGATGACTCCGTACGCCGGTTGAAGGGCCCGGACCGGCCGCTGACCGCCGAGACCGACCGGAGCCGTCTGATCGCCGCGCTGGACTGCGTCGACGCGGTCGTCGTATTCGACGAGCCGACGCCCGAGGCCGTCCTGGCCTGGCTGCGCCCGGACGTCTGGGTCAAGGGCGGCGACTACGCCGACGGCGGACCCGAACTGCCCGAGGCCGAACTGGTGCGGCGCTGGGGCGGGCAGACCGTCATCGTGCCGTACCTGGACGGCCGATCCACCACCCGGACCATCGAGGCGGCACGGGCCGCCACAGCGTGAGGAGAGACATGAGCATGGACGCAGTGATCGTCACCGGCGGCTCCAGCGGCCTGGGCGCCGCCGTGGTCGACGCGGTGCTGAAGGAGGGCGGCCGGCCGTACGTGCTGGACCGGCGGAAGCCGGCCGTGGACGTCCCCTGGATCGAGTGCGACCTGGGGAACACGCGGGCCGCCGAGGCCGCCACCGGCCAGGCGATCGAGCAGGCCGGCGGGCGGATCGACGGCGTGGTCACGGCGGCGGGCATGGACGTGCCCGGCGCGCTCGGCGACATCCCCGGCGAGACCTGGGACCAGATCGTCGCGATCAACCTGCTCGGCACGGCCGCGGTGGTGCGGGCGGCGCTGCCCGCGCTGAAGGAGTCGCACGGCGGCGTCGTCACGGTCGCCTCCACGCTGGGCGTCAAGGCGGTCGGCGACGCCACGGCGTACTGCGCGGCGAAGTTCGGCGTGGTCGGCTTCACCCGGTCGCTCTCGGCGGAACTCGCCGGGCAGGTGAACGTCACGCTGGTCATTCCGGGCGGCATGCGTACGCGCTTCTTCGACGAGCGCGAGGACCGGTACAAGCCCGGCCCCGACGCGATCCTCAACGACCCGGCGAACGTGGCCGCGGCCATCCTGTTCGCGCTGCGGCAGCCGCCCGGCTGTGCCGTACGCGAACTCGTCATCGCGGCCGAGACGGAGACCTCGTACCCGTGATCCTCGCCCTCCGGGCCCTGGGCGTCGGCGATCTGGCCACCGGCGTCCCCGCCCTGCGTGGCCTGCGGCGCGCCTTCCCGGACGAGCCGCTGGCGCTGGCCGCGCCGGCCTGGCTGACGCCGCTGATCGACCTGATCGGCGGCGTCACCCGGGTCGTGCCGGTGAACGGCCTGGACCAGCCGGTCGACTGGCCGGTGCGGCCGCGGATCGCGGTCAACCTGCACGGTCGCGGCCCCGAGTCGCACCGCCTGCTGCGAACCGCTGCCCCCGGGGAACTGTGGGCGTTCGAGGCCGATGGCGGTCCTCAGTGGAATGACGAGGAGCACGAGGTCGCCCGCTGGTGCCGATTGTTGCGTCATCACGGGGTGCCGGCCGACCCGTCGGACCTGGGGCTCGCGACGCCGGAGGCCGAGGTCCCCGCCGGTGTCACGATCATCCACCCCGGGGCGAAGTCGCCTTCCCGCCGGTGGCCGGTTGGTCGCTACGCCGCGGTCGCGCGTCACTTCGCCGCCGACGGGCACCGTGTGCTGGTGACCGGCTCGGCGGCCGAGCGCGGTCTGGCCCTGCGGGTGGCCTCGCTGGCCGGTCTCGGGGCAGCGGCCGTGCCGGCGACCGGTCTCGCCGAGCTGGCCGCCCTGGTCGCCCGGGCCCGCCTGGTGGTCAGCGGTGACACCGGTGTCGCGCATCTCGCCTCGGCGTACCGGACGCCCTCGGTGACCCTCTTCGGCCCGATGTCGCCCGCCCGCTGGGGCCCGCCGCAACGCCCGTGGCACCGCCCGATCTGGCACGGCACCCGCAGCGAGCCGGGCGACGCGCCCGGCCCCGAGGTGCATCCCGCCCTGCTGGCCATCGAGGTCGGCGAGGTCCTCGCGGCCGCTGACGTGGTGAGTGGTTGCAGCTTCCGGACATGAGGGCGTTCCGGGCGGCGGCACGGCAGCCTCGCGGGCGCGGACTACCGTGCTGCTGTTCGCCAGCGAGTGCGACGGCTGGGCCAAGCAGCCCTGACCATAGTCCGGTTGACGTTATATCTCGTCGCCCGTACGGTGTGCCGCGTGCTTTCCTCTACGATGCTTCTGGCCGCCTATCCGGCCCGCCTGCGCCGCCGCCACGGGGCCGAGCTGCTCACCACGCTGGCCGAGATGACCGACGGCCGTCCGACCCGGGCCGATCGCCTCCGCCTGGTCGTCGACGGCGTGCGCGAACGCTTCCGGCTCCCCGTCCGGTGGCCGCTCGGCGCCCTCGTCGCCGCGTTCGTCATGCTGGCCGGCGGCGCCGTCGGCCTGGCCGTGGGCTCCTTCGCCGGCGAGCAGGCCCACCCGGCCCTGCCGGCCCCGGCCCCGCTGGTCCCCCAGATCCTGGGCGCCTCGGCCCGCCCCGACGTGCTCGAAGGCGACCGCTTCTCGCTGGCTATCACCGAACGCCTGGGCACCGCGACCCCGATCGAGCCGGAAGTGTGGGCGATCCACCAGCGCCTGGCCGCCGCGGGCTGGGATGTCACCGCGATCGACCAGCACCGCGACCTCGACCAGTGGGGCTTCTGGGCCCAGTCCGGCGACCTCCGCGTCTCGGTCGAGGGCTACCCCGACGAGAATCATTCGGTGGCGGTCCTGGGCTACCCGGTCCGCCCCGCCTCGTACCTCCCGCTGGTCCTGGGCGGCCTGCTCGTCGGCCTGATCGCCGGCTGGCCGGTCGGCGCCGCCCTGGCCCACCGCCTGGCCGCGACCCGGCACCTCGTGCCCGCGCTCGTGGTGGCCGCGCTCGGCGCCGTCCTGGCCGTGGTGCCGGTCGGTCGTCTCTACCAGGGCCTGGTCCTGTTCCTGACCGACGACGACGGCTTCGGGGTGGGCGCCCTGGTGCACAACGCGCTCGCCTGGATGCCGTGGCCGCTGCGCGACACCAGCCAGTTCCCGGACAGTCCCTGGCCCGGCGTGCGGACGCTGCTGCTCGGGCTGGCGCTGATCGCCCTGGCGGCGACGGTGGCCTTGCGCCCGCGGCCCGGCGAGGCCGAGACGGCGACGGCGACAGCGGCCGGCGGAGGTCTGAGCCAAGAGCCAGGCCCCGGCGAGGCCGGGCCGGCGACGGCAGTGGGCTGAGGTCTGAGGTCTGAGCCAAGAGAGCCTCAGCCCGCGCCGGCGACGGTGGTGGGCTGAGGCCTGTTCAGGCCAGCAGCGAAGCACGGTGGTGGGCTGAGGCCCTGTGCGGGCGAGCAGCGAAGCGCGGTTGGTGGGCTGAGGCCCTGTTCAGGCGAGCAGCGAAGCCACGTGACGGTCGTCGAGGTGGCGGGCCGCGCCACAGTGGGTGCACTCGCGGAAATAGGTCGGGCGCTTCACCGGGAACAGCGGGATGAAGAAGAGCGAGAACTTCGTGGTCCGCTTGACCAGGCCCTGCGCCGCGGTGTGGCCGCAGACGTCGCAGAGCATGGTGCGGACGCCCAGGCGGTGGTCGGAGGTGCGGAGACCGAAGATGAGGAACATGGTTCCACGGTAGGCCGCCCGGCAAAGGGCTGCCCGGGTTGGTGTTCATCACGGTCGATGAGGTTGTATCGGCTGGTGGCGTCGGCGGGGGTTCTGCTGGTGTTCGGGCGCGGGGTGGTCCGGACGGGTGACGGCTGGGCGCTGACCGCGAGCGGGGCCGCGCGGGTGGCCGCGGCCGTGGAATACGTCATGGAGCACGCGTCGGCGCGCCCCACGGTCGTCTTCACGGGGGGCTGGCCCGAGGCCAGTGAGGGCGCCGCCGCGCCGCCCGCCGGAGCGCGCGAGGGCGACCTGATGCTGCGCGCCGCGCTGGCCTCGGGGCTCGGTGATCGGGCCGACCTGCACGCCGAGACGCGCTCCCGGAGCACCCTGGAGAACCTGCTGCACACGGCGCGGGACGGGCTGCTGGGCGAGCGGCCGTTCGGTCCGGCGTACCCCCTGGGTCTGGTCTCGCACGCCTGGCATCTGCCGCGCGTGCGCTTCCTGGTCGGCAAGGTGCTCGGGCTGCGCGGGGACGCCCTGGTCGACGTGCCGGCGGTGGGTGGCGAGGAGGCCGGCGACCGGGGTCTGCTGCTGGCCGCCCGGCTCGGCTTCCTGGGCGCCCGGCGCGGCGACACGCTGCTGCGCCGCGAGCGCCGGATGGTGGCCCTGACCAGGCGAATGGCGCGGGGGAGATAACCGGCCGAACGGGTGAGATGGGGCACGTGAGGCGGCGGCCCCGTTTCGGGTACGAAGGCGGCAGGGTACGAAAGGCGGCATGAGCGAGCAGGCATGGCCGATGGTCCTGATTCCCGTGCATCGGCCGGGGGAGCGGCTGACCGCCCTCCTCGATGATCTGCTGGCGGACGGGCCGGCGCCCGAAGATGTGCTCATCGTCGATGACGGCAGCGGCCCCTCGGCCGACAAACTGCTGGCCGATGTACGTGAGCGCGGCTGCACCGTGCTCCGCTCCCCGGTCAACCGCGGCAAAGGCGCGGCCCTGAAAACCGGCTTCCGCGCGGTGGCTGAAGGCCGCGTGGCTGAAGGCCGCGTGGTCGAAGGCCGGGTGGCCGACGGACGTGACGTGGTGACCGCGGATGGCGACGGCCAACATCGGGCTGCCGACATCGGGGCGGTGGCCGCGCGGGCCGGGCGGGGAAGTGTGGTGCTCGGCGCGCGGCCGTTCGGGCGGATGCCGCTGCGCAGCCGGCTCGGCAACGTCGTCACCGATCTGCTCTTCCGGGGCGTCACCGGGCGCGCCGTCGCGGACACCCAGACGGGGCTGCGGGCGTACCCGGCTGATCTTCTCGGCACTTTGCTGAAAGTGCCGGGTGAGCGTTTCGAGTACGAGATGAATGTGCTGCTGACCGTGGTCGCGGCCGGGCGGCGGATCGAGGAGGTCCCGATCCCGGCGACGTATCTGGACGGCAACGCCGGTTCGCATTTCGGCCGGATCAGCGACTCCGCCCGCGTTCTGGGCACGCTCGTGCGGCACGCCGCTTCCTCCGGCCTGAGGTGAAGCTTCCTCCGGCCTGAGGTGAAGCGCGGCGCCGGCTTCAGACCGACACCGCCAAGGTCGCGCACGCTGAGTGTGCCGGGCCGGCTCGGGGCCGGCCCGGCACCGGGTCAGCGGGCGGTGGCGTCGGCCAGGGCGCGCTCGATCGGGACCGGGCGGCCCAGGTAGAAGCCCTGCCCCAAGGGGACGCCGCACTCGGCGAGCGCGTCGCGTTGCTGCTCGGACTCGATGCCCTCGGCGATGACCGTGCAGTCGTGTTCGCCGGCGAACGCGACCAGGGCCCGGATCGACGCCCGGCGAGCGCCCTCCTTCTCGACGCCGGCCAGGGCGGCCCGGTTCAGCTTGAGGAAGCCGGGCTTCAGCGACTCCATCCGGGCCAGGCTGTCGTAGCCGGCGCCGGCGTCGTCGACCGCGATGCGTACGCCGTCGGGCAGCTCCGCCAACTCCGAAGCGTCGGCCTCGGCCACCTCCAGGACCAGGGGCCGGGAGCTCTCGGCCAGCAGGGGCGCCAGTTCGCGCGGGCGGCGGAGCAGGTCGGCCGAGATGTTGACCGACAGCCACACCCCCTCGGGCAGGGCGTCCGCGCTGGCCAGGGCGGCCCGGACCAGGGCGGCGTCGAGGTCGATGCCGCGGCCGGCCAGTTGCGCCGCCTCCAGCCCGCGTTCGGGGCTGCTGCCGTCGGCGAACCGGGTCAGCGCCTCGTACCCGACGATGTCACCGGTGGCAAGGTCGGAGATCGGCTGGAACACCGTGAAGAAGTTGAACTCCTCGAACGAGCTCGACCGGGAGGCCGCGGCCGGCGTGGCCCGGCGGGCGCCGGACTGGGCGGAGCGCACGGCCACCTGGCCGGCCGAGCCGCGGTCGCCGCGGTAGTGCAGCACCGAGGCCCAGTCGCCGATCGCGCCGTTGGGCGCCGTCGTGCGCTGCTCGGCCAGCGGGACCGGCGTCTTCTTCTTCTTTTTCTGAGAAACCGGCTTGTAGAGCCACGAACGCAGGTGGGTCAGCAGGTCGACGATGGTGTTGCCGACGCCGACGAACGCCACCATCGCGTACGTGGACAGCACCAGGTTGAGGCCGGCGAAGACCAGGTTGTCCCACTGGCCGAGCTGCACGTCGCGGACGACCGTGTAGGCGCAGAGGGCGACCAGAACGAGTGGGGCGAGCAGGTAGCTGGTCGCGGCCGTCGTCCGGTTCCGCACCTTGGGCGTACGTTTGAACGCGCTCTTCTCGCCGGTCAGCAGTTGCAGGATGGACGCGAAGCTGCCGCTGAGGTTGACCGGCAACAGGATCAGGTTGAAGCCGTAGATGCGTAGCACGTCGGACCGCTTGTAGCCGATGGCCTTCAGGTCGGCGCTCATCATCAGGAAGTACGGCACCGACACCAGCAGCAGGATCGGGTTGAGCAGGTCGGCGTTGAACGGGTACGCGAGCATGACGACCAGGCACACGGAGCTCCAGAAGATGGAGGCCATGTAGTTCACCCGCAGGAACAGCTCGCCGAACCGCACCTTGGCGTGGGTCCGGAGCTGGTCGCGCAGCCGGGAGAGGATCAGCAGGCCGCCGTTGGCCCAGCGCTGCCGCTGGATGGCCAGCGAGCCGAAGTCCGGCGGGGTGGCGCTGTAGGCCAGCCGCTCCGGGTAGTTGAACAGCGTCCAGCCGTTGACCCGCAGATCGATGGTGGACTCGGTGTCCTCGATGACGGTCCGGTCCTGGATGTAGCGCCGGATCTCCCAGTCGCCCTCGTAGGCGACCTCGCAGATGTCGTCCAGGGCCTTCTTGCGGATGACCGCGTTGGCGCCCACCCAGAACGTGGCGTCGTAGTGGGTCATGCCCTGGTGGACGATGTGCTGGATGTCGGTGGTGGCGCCGGAGATGCGCTCGATCCGCGACGCCGAGCCGGGGTACGCGCTGTACGGCGTCTGTGCCACCGCGACCTTCTCGTGCGCGCCCTGTTCGAGCAGGTGCACCAGGCGCAGCGCGTACTCGGGCAGCAGCACGCTGTCCGCGTCCAGGGTCAGCACGTAGTCGGGGTCGGGGATGGTCAGCTCGCCCCGGCCGGGCGCGGCCGGCACCAGGGCGACGCCGAGCGGGGTGGCCACCTCCTGGAAGCCGCCGCCCATCAGGCCGATGTAGCTGTTCAGGTTCATCGCCTTGTTCGGCTCGCTGGACAGCGAGACGTACCGCTTGCGCTCGAAGCTGGTCACGGTGGCGTCGAAGGTGGCGAGCAGCCGCTTGTACAGCTGCGCCAGCCGCTCGACGGGCAGCGCGGTCCGGTCGTCGGCGCCGTCCTCCAGCGCCTCGGCGATCCGGCCCAGGTCCTCGGCCAGCGCGTTGACGATGTGCTCGACGAAGAACGTGTCGGTGTGGTCGACCATCTCCTGGCGGCGGCCCAGCCCGAAGAGCCAGCCGGCGGCGAACCGGTACTCGTCGGCCAGCTCGCGCATGTCGTCGACCGCGGCGATCCGTTCGTCGCGCTCGTCGAGGGACTGCTTGAACCTTTCGTACGCGCCGCTCACCCGCCCGAACGGCACGGCCAGCTCGGCCTCGATGGCGCCGGGCAGCGCGCGGGCGGCCACGAGCAGGTCGCGGGCGTTTCGCGTCTTCGGCTCGTGCGGGTCGTCGATGAGCAGCGTCACCCGCAGGCCCGGGTACTCCTGCAGGGCCGCGGTGAGCAGCGTGGTCCGGATGACCCGCTCGTCCTCCTGGTACGAGGGCACGAGCACGGTCATCGACGGCGTCTCGCCGGCCAGGAAGTTGTCCAGCACGATCCGTGGCGCCCGGTGGTGTGAGCGGCTGCGGTAGAAGAAGCCGATCCGGGTGATCAGGTACGCCGTGGCCGACGCGGCCAGGCCGGTGACGACGACCATGTACACGATCGCCTCGATGACCAGCCGCGCGCTGCTGGCGTGGCCGGCGATGAACTGCTGGATGATGGTGTTGATGATGTAGGCGGCCCAGACCGTGATGGTCAGCACGATCGCGAGCCGGCCGCGGGCGATGCGCCCCTCGGTGACGGGTGGCGGAACGAGCGGGTGCGGGGCGGAGCGCTTGTCGGCGCCCCATTGGCGCGGGGTGCGCTGCATCAGTCGTCCTTCGTCGCGGGGGGAGGTCGCCTTCCCATCGGCGGCGTACAGGCGAGTCTTGAAGGTTTTCGCGGTCGAAGATCCTTCAGTCCGGGTACGGGCTGCCGATCCTTCTGCTCAGGGCCACCCCCGCCCAGCCCCGTGTGAAGGAGAGCCATGCCGACCAACGGCGCCACCCTGCCGTCCACGCGCCCGGACCCGCTCGCCGACCCCGGCTGGCAGGAACCCGAGGTTCCGGCGGAGCGGCTGTCCTGGTTGCGGCTCAGTTTCCTGATCCTGATGGTGGCCGCGCTGGGCGGCGGTGGCACGCTCGCCGTGCTGCACTTCCGGGACACCGCCGGCCCGACCGCGAAGTCGTGGGCCGTCCCGTACGTGGACGTCACGCTGACGCCGACCTTCGAGTTCCAGGACCCGGACGTGAACCCGGCCCAGGACGTGGCGCTGGCCTTCGTGGTGGCCGACCCCAAGGACGGGTGCGCCCCCAGCTGGGGTGGCGCCTACACGATGGATGAGGCGGCGGCGTCCCTGGAGCTGGACCGCCGGATCAGCCAGCTGCGCGCCGGCGGCGGCAACATCATCCTCAGCCTGGGCGGGCTGACCAACAGCGAGCTGGCGGTGGCCTGCACCGATCAGGCGAAGCTGACCGACGCCTACCGGCAGCTGATCCGCCGCTACGACCTGGACACGCTCGACCTGGACGTCGAGGGCACCGCGGTGGCCGACCAGGCGTCGCTGACCCGGCGGGCCAAGGCGCTGGCCACCCTGCAGGCCGAGCGGGCGGCGGCCGGCAAGCCGCTGACCGTCTGGCTGACCCTGCCGGTGAGCCCGGACGGGCTGACCGCGGACGGGCTCGGCGCGGTGCGTACGACGCTGGGGGGTGGCGTCTCGCTGCGCGGCGTCAACGTGATGACCATGGACTACGGCTCGGCCAAGGGCACCGCCCCGGACATGCTGGAGCTCGGCACCCAGGCCCTGGAGGCCACCCACAAGCAGCTCACCGACCTCTACCTGCGGCTCGGCGTGCAGCTCACGTCCCCGCAGGTGTGGTCGCGGATCGGCGCCACGCCGATGATCGGCCAGAACGACGTGGACGCCGAGCGGTTCACCGTCGCCGACGCGCAGGGCCTGGCCCGGTTCGCCGTCGACAACGGCCTGGGCCGGGTGTCGATGTGGTCGCTGAACCGCGACGCCAAGTGCCGCGGCACCTTCACCAACGTCGTGGTGCACTCGAACACCTGCAGCGGCGTCGACCAGGACGCGCTGGCCTTCTCCCGGGTGTTCGCCGGCCTGCCCGGCAGCGCGGTCGGCACCTCGGCCCGCGACGCCGTCGAGATCCCCGACTCCGAGCCGGTGGCCGACGACCCGGAGACCAGCCCGTACCCGGTCTGGCGCCTCACCGCGCAGTACGTGAACGGTTACAAGGTGGTCTGGCACGGCGTGGTCTACGAGGCCAAGTGGACCAACCAGGGCAGCGACCCGTCCGAGGCCGGCGACTCGGCCACGCCGACACCGTGGACGGTCATCGGCCCGGTCAGCCCGACCGAGAAGGCGCCGGTGCCGACCCCGACCGTGACCGGCGTGAGTGAGGCCTGGGACTCGGAGAAGGTGTACGCCCACGGCGACCGTGTCCGGGTCGGCGACCTGCCGTACGAGGCCCGCTGGTCCACCAAGGGCGACGCGCCGTCGACCGACTTCCCCACCAACCCGGACGACCCGTGGAAGCCGCTGTTCGACGTGCCGGGCGAGCCGGTCGTGAAGTAGCCCGGGACACGGTCACCAGAACAGGTGCACGTTGTCCTCGCCCACGACGCGGATCGCGGTCGCGATGACCTCCGGTCCCAGCTGAGAGTTGTCGAGCCACACCTCGGCCCGCACACCCTGCTCGGCGGCGCGCCTCTGCATGAGGGCGAGTTGATTCGCCCATTTCTCCAGGTCCTTGGCCTTGGAGTTGCCGCCGACCGAGATGAAGTTGCCGTTCGGGCCGATGACGTCGACGTCAGTGACCTGCTGTTTGGTGTTCCCGTCCTGGTAGAGGAGGAGCCCCTGGCCGCCCGGCTCGGCCAGCACCGTGCCGCCGACCAGCTCCGCCACCGCCCGCTCGCGGTCGGCGCCCTTCGCGTCCTGGTCGTCGTTGAACTCCGGGAGCGCCCACTCCGGCAGGACACCGGTGAGGCCCCCGAGGGGCGCGCGGTCGATGACCGGCAGCGCCCGGGCCGGCGGCCCGCCCGCGCCCCTCGACGCGATCTGCGCGGCGACGCGGTCGAGCAGCTCGTTGATGATGGCGGCCATGTCCTCGACGAACTTCTGGGCCGTGCTCGCCGGGGCGAACAACTTGATCATCGCGTAGGGGAACTCGTTGACGTCGATGCTGTCGCTGATCTGGTCCTTGGCCCAGTAGACCGCGTAGGCGTACATCGCCGCGTACTCGCCCATGAAGGCCATGTCCTGGCCGGACCGGAGGGCCGCCGCGCGTACACCGTCGATCGTCCCCTTGTAATACCGGCCGACCTCATCGACCCAGGCCTGGGTGAGCCCGTCGTCGGCCGGAGCGCCGGCCGCCTGGAACGCGGCGGCGGCGTTCTTCCACGCGTTCGCTCCCTCCTCGACCATGTTCTCGTTGCTCACCGGCCACTCGGTGAACGGCCGGACATCCGTCCACAGCCCACTCCAGTCGATCGGCTGGGGAACCGGCATGGAGCGCTCCTCTCCGCCTCGTCACCGAGGACGCGCACCGGCGTTCGCTCCGCGCACGGCACTCATCGCGGCCTGAGCCGCGTCCTCCGCCTCCCGCGCCAGCCGGGCACTGTCGCGACCCACATCCGAGCGTTCCCGGAACCGTCGCGGAATCGACTCGCCGTCTCGGAGCAGGCGCCCCTCGCGATGCGAGTAGCCGCTGTAGAAGGCGTTGGCCAGCCGATCGTCACCGCGTGGTCCGACCGCCTCCCGCATCATCTCGATCGCACCGCGGTTGGCCTCCCACGCGTCGGACGCCTCCTGGCCGGCCTGGGCGACGTTGTTGGCGCCGGTGTAGACGTCGGCGGGGACGATGTTCCAGCCGGCCATCAGCGGCTCACCTTCTCCGCGGCGTCCCGCGCGGTGCTCACGATGGCGCCGGCCAGCCGGCGGGAGTCGCTGGGCCGGAAGACCCGGTCGTCCAGGGTCAGGCCGATCAACTCGCCGCGTCCACCGGCCGTGGCCGTGACCAGGCCGTCCGGCGAGGTTGCGGTCGCCGACGCCGAGCGGAGCCGGTCGCGTTCCCCGATCAGCGTCTCCCGGTAGGACGCGTAGTCGGGGCGTGCGGCCGCCGGCATGCCGTTCATCGGCGGCGATTGGGGCGGCCGGGCGAGGCAGCGGTCCAGCTCGGCCAGGGGCGGGTCGAACATCACGTCGACCGGCTCGCCCCGGCGGCGCCCGGTGAGCGGCCGGACCAGCTCGCCGGCCTCGGCCGCGGCGCGTCTTCCGGCTTCGCCGGCGGTGTGTACGACCTCGCGGGCGAGAGCGGCGCCGTCCGCCCGGCGCAGGACGTTCGGGTCCAGGCGCACGTCCCGCAGGTCGCCGCGCGCACCCACGACGACCCGGACCAGCCCGTCCGCCGACGTGACGGTGATGAGCATCTGCTCCAGGTCGCGGTGGATGGCGATCATCCGGTCGCGGCGCGCGGCGTCCGAGGCTCTCATGACCGCGAGTGTGCCGCGCCCGGCGGCCCCGCGCCGGCCGGATGTCACCAAGCGGCCAGCATGATCGGTCAGTAGAAGATCGGGCCGGGCGCGCCGCCACCGACCACCACCGGGTCGCCGTTCATGGCGACCGCCCGTACCCCTTCCGCCTCGAGTGACCGCGCCACCTGGAACCCGATCCCGCGGCTGCCACTGGTGACGAGCGCGCGCTTCCCGCTGAGCTGTAGGTCCATGTGTGCATGATCGCCCCGGGGGCGGGTACGCGACCATCGTGTCCATCACCACGCGCACGATCAACGCACGTCCCGAACGGGTGTTCGCCGTGCTGGCGGACGGCTGGACGTACAGCGACTGGGTGGTCGGGACCACCCACATCCGCGACGTCGACGCCGCCTGGCCGAAACAGGGGTCCCAGCTGCACCACAAGGCCGGCCCGTGGCCGGTGTCGCTGCACGACACGTCGACGGTGATCGCCGTGACACCGGAGTCATCGCTGACCCTCCGGGCCGGGCTGTGGCCGCTGGGTGAGGCCGAGGTGCGGATCACGCTGGAGCCTCTCGGCCCGGAGCGGACCCGCGTGGTCATGCGCGAGGAGTTCAAGGCCGGCCCGTTGCTGGGCCTGCGCAACAAGATCAACGACGTGGTCCTGCACCGCCGCAACGTCGAGGCCCTGCGCCGGCTGGCCGACCTGGCCGAGCGACGGGACAGCTAGCCGCCCCACCGGCCGGTACTCTTCCCCGTCTATGCGATGGGGAATGGTGACGGCGCTGGCCGCCGGGTTGATGACGCTGTCCTCGTGCACGTCCACCCCACCACCTGCCCGGCCCCGGCGCCCTCAGCCCCCTCGCCCTCGGTGTCGGCCGCGCCTCCGCCGCCCGGGCTGCTCCTCGCCGCCGCCCCGCTGTGGAGCCGGGAGTCGAGGTCAGGCGTTCCAGGTGCTCCGGGTAGCGAACCCGGACTTGGTGGCGACCACGACCTGGTCGCGGACCGGTTCGAGGGCGCGCCAGGCCATCGCGGGCGGGGTCACCTGGTGGTGGTGAAGCTGACGTCGGCCAGGTGGGGATCGGAGCTGACCGTGGTCCGGTTGCGGCCCTCGCGTTTGGCCGTGTAAAGGGCGGCGTCGGCGCGGGCCACCAGCTGGTCGGCGGTCTCGACGCCGGTCCACTGGGCCATGCCGGCCGAGAAGGCCTGGCCGTTCGGGGTGACCTCGCGCAGACGCTCCATGATCCCGTCGACCTCGGTCAGGCGGCAGCCGAGGATCAGGCCGAACTCCTCGCCGCCGTACCGGGCCACCAGGTCCTCGGACCGCAGCTGCCCGCGCCAGGCCACCGCCGCGCCGCGCAGGAGCTGGTCGCCGGCCTGGTGGCCGTGCTCGTCGTTGTACCGCTTGAAGTGGTCCAGGTCGATCAGCCCGACCAGCAGGGTGCGGCCCTGGCGGCGGGCGCCGGCCAGCCGCCGGTTCAGCTCGATGTCCCAGGCCCGGCGGTTGGGGATGCCGGTGAGGCCGTCGATGTAGGCCATCGCCTCGAGCTGGGTGGCCTGGTCCTGCACCGTGCGCACGAGCTCGACCATCCGGGCGATGACCAGCGCGAACACGACGACGCAGCAGATCGAGGCGGCCAGCCAGTCGACCCGGCCGCCGCTCGCCAGCCCGTCGACGACCAGCAGCACGGGGCTGATCAGGCAGCCCGAGCCGATCAGCAGCACCCGGGCCCGGGTGGCCTCTCCGGTGGCGATCGGGGTGCCGGTGCCGAAGGTGGCCATCGAGGGGTGCAGCGCGGCCCCGCCGAGCAGCAGGGTGGCCAGCACGAACAGGGGAGCGGTGCTGTCGCTGTGGATGCCGTGGCTGTTCTGCCACACCCACATGATGTGGCCGGCGGCCAGCGCCAGCAGGGACGCGGTGAGCTGCCAGAACGCGGCGCCGCGCCGGGCCGACGAGGTGAAGAACCGGATGAACGCGGCCAGAACCATCAGATCGGCCAGCGGGTACGCCATGGTCACCAGCCGGGTCACCGGTGGCATGCCGCCGAGGTGGACCAGATCCTGCAGGAACAGCAGCCACACGCCGAGGCCGAGCCCGACCGTGACGATCAGCGTGTCCAGGATGCCGGCCCGGTCGTGCCGCCAGGACAGGCCGCGGATCAGCATCATCAGGCCGGCCGCCAGCAGCGGATATTTGAGCAGCCAGAAAAGGTCGGACAGCGACGGGTACGGTACGAAGCCGTGCTGGATGTTCCAGGTCAGGACCAGGTTGCCCGCCAGGTCGGCCAGCGCCGAGCCGGCCAGCAGGAGGAACGGCGGCTTCCTCGAGACGGTGAGGACGGCGGCACAGGTGAGCACCGAGACGCTGGCCGTTACCACCGTGGCGAAGAGCGAGTCCTGGGGTACGAAGGCGCGTGTGGCCGTGAGCGCGACGGAGAGCGCGCACCAGCCGAGCCAGAGGTAGGTCACCTTTCTCTGATCGGCAGGACTCCCCGAAGCCGTAACCGGTTGCCAGAGATTGTCTGACGATCATATAATCCGGCGGTGCAGAGGTGGCAGGTGGTGATCGTACGGTACGGCACCCGGCAGACGGTCCGGAGCGACGTCTACCTCAATCATCACCTCTACGGCGAGCCGGACGGCCCGATCGGCATGGACTACTTCTTCTGGGTCCTGCGCGGCACCGGCCGGACGATCGTGGTGGACACCGGCTTCTCCGCGGCGGGCGGCGCCAACCGGAAGCGCACCACGCTGATCGAGCCGGCCGCCGCCCTCGACGCGCTCGGCGTCGACCGGGCCGCCGGCCCGCCGGTCGTGGTCACCCACGCGCACTACGACCACATCGGCAACCTCGGCCTGTTCCCGATGTCACCGGTGTCGATCGCGCGGGCCGAGTACGACTTCTGGACCGGCCCGTACGCCAACCGCACCCTGCTGCACCACTCGGTCGAGGACGACGAGATCGCCCACCTGAGGCAGGTCGAGAGCGAGGGTCGCCTGCGCCCGTTCGCCGACGAGGCCGTGCTCGCCCCGGGCGTCCGGCTGATCCGGCTCGGCGGGCACACGCCGGGCCAGACCGTCGTGCTCGTCGACACTTCCGCCGGCCCGGTCCTGCTCGCCTCCGACGCGGTGCACTACTACGAGGAGTACCAGCGCAGCATGCCGTTCACCCAGGTGGCCAACCTGATCGACATGTACGCCGGGTTCGAGCGCATCCGCGGCATGGTCGACTCGGGCGAGGTGCGCTACCTGGTCCCCGGCCACGACCCGGCCACCCTGGCGCGCTTCGGCGGGACCGACGGCACCTACGCGACGATCGGGGAGGCACCATGAGGATCGGATTCGCCGGGCTCGGCAACATGGGCGGCCGGATGGCCACCTGCGTGGTCAAGGCCGGTCAGGACGTGCTGGGTTACGACGTACGGCCGGAGAACGTCATCGCCGCGGGCGCGACGGCCGCGGCCTCGATCGCCGAGGTGACCGAGGGCAGCGACATCCTGCTGCTCTCGCTGCCGGACAGCACCGTGGTCGAGGCCGTGGTCCTGGGTGACGACGGGGTCCTGGCCCACGCCCGCGAGGGGCAGATCGTCGTCGACCTCTCCACGGCTGCGCCGGATTCCACCGTACGCATCCACGCCCTGCTCGCCGAGCGCGGCGCGGCCTACCTCGACGCGGGCATCTCCGGCGGGGCCGCCGCGGCCGAGAAGGGCGCGCTGACCCTCATGGTCGGCGGCGACGACGAGCCGCTGGCAACCGCCCGCCCGGTGCTGGACCTGTTCGCCGGCCACATCTTCCACTGTGGACCGAGCGGTTCCGGGCACACGGTCAAGCTGCTCAACAACTTCCTCAACGCGATCGCCCTGTCGGCCACCGCCGAGGTCATGGTCGCCGGCAAGAAGGCCGGCCTCGACCTGGCGACCCTGCTGGCCGTGCTCAACGCCGGCTCGGGCGTCAACTTCGCCACGCTCAACCGGTTCCCGAAGATCATCCACGGCGACTACCTCAAGGGCGGGCTCACCAACAGCCTCATGCTCAAGGACGTCAACCTGTACGTCGAACTGGTCGCCCGGCTGGGCGTGGCCAGCCTGAACGCGGCCGGCCCGGTGGCCAGTTTCGGGATGGCGCGGGCGCTCGGCTACGCCGACGAGATCAGCAACACGGTCGTCGACGCCATCGGCGACCTGTCCGGCGGGGTACGGCTGCACACGCGAGAGGAACCCGGAGCATGAGGATCGTCCACGGCCGGGCCGACGGCCGGGCCTCGGAGCGGCGCGCCACGGTCACCGGTGACGTGTGGTTCGACCAGGTGCTGCCCGCGACCGACGGGACCACGATCGCCACGGTGTTCTTCGCGCCCGGCGCCCGGACGTTCTGGCACAGCCACGAGAACGGCCAGATCCTCCAGGTGCTCAGCGGGCGCGGCCTGATCTGCCCGGACGGCGAGACACCGCAGCCGATCCAGGCCGGTGACACCGTGTGGGTGCCGCCGGGGGAACGGCACTGGCACGGCGCCGCGCCCGACTCGTTCATGTCGCACACCGCGATCTCGCTGGGGGAGACCCGCTGGGCCGAGGAGGTCACCGGTGACTGAGGCGACGATCGGCTTCGTCGGCCTCGGCAACATGGGCCTCCCGATGGCGACCCGGCTGGTGACAGCGGGCTACCAGGTCGCCGGGTACGACGTCTCACCCGCGGCGGGACAGGCCCTGTCGGACGCCGGCGGGGTCTACCGCGACGACCTGCGGGACGCCGTCGCGGGCAGCACGGTGGTGATCCTGATGCTGCCCAACTCGGACGTCGTCGAGGCGGTCGTCCATGACCGGGGCTTCGACCCGCCGGCCGGGACGACGGTCATCGACATGAGCTCGTCGGAACCCCTGCGGACCCGGGCGCTGGCCGAGGAACTGGCGGGCCGGAAGGCGACCCTCATCGACGCGCCGGTCTCGGGCGGCGTGAAGGGCGCGATCAACGGCAGCCTCACCATCATGGCCGGCGGCGACACCGGTGACATCGAGCGCGTGACACCGATCCTCGGGCACCTCGGGAAGGTCACCCGCGCCGGCGACGTCGGCAGCGGCCACGCCGTCAAGGCGCTCAACAACCTGCTCTCCGCCACCCACCTGCTCGCCACCAGCGAGGCGATCCTGGCCGGCGAGAAATTCGGCCTCGACCCGGCCACCATGCTGCAGATCTTCAACGGCTCCAGCGGCCGCAGCGGCTCCACCGACAACAAGTGGCCCAACTTCATCCTGCCCGGCACCTTCGACTCCGGCTTCGGGCTGCGGCTGATGCTCAAGGACATGCGCATCGCCACCGGCCTGGCCGACCAGGTGGGCGTACCCGATCCTCTCGGTCATGCCGCGGTTGAGCTGTGGGCGCGGGCGGCCGAGGCCCTGGACGCCGGCGCCGACCACACCGAAATCGTGAACTGGCTGCGAAAGGACGACTCCCGGTGACGCTGACCGCACGGCAGGAAGAGATCAAGGCCGAGTTCATCCGGGTCCGCGGGGCCTGGAGCGAGACCTGGGACGGTGTGCTGCGCCTGGACCCCGAGTTCCTGATGGCGTACCTCAACTTCTCGGCCGTGCCGTGGCGCAAGAACCACCTCGACGACAAGGTCAAGGAGTTCATCTACATCGCCATCGACGCGAACGCCACCCACATGTACCTGCCCGGCGTGCGCCAGCACATCAGGGCGGCACTGAAACTGGGCGCCACCCCGCCGGAGATCATGGAGGTGCTGGAGCTGTCCGCGACGCTCGGCATCCACGCGATGAACATCGGCGTACCCATCCTGGTCGAGGTTCTGGCGGAGAAGGGCCTGCGCAACGGGCCGGCGCCGCTCGACGACCACCAGGAGCGGCTCAAGGCCGAGTTCACCCGCACGCGCGGCTACTGGCACGCCTTCTGGGACGAGATGCTGGAGCTCGACCCGGAGATGTTCGAGGCGTACACGGAGTTCTCGTCGGTGCCGTGGCGCTCGGGCACCCTCGAACCGAAGGTGAAGGAGTTCGTCTACATCGCCTTCGACACCGCGGCCACCCACCTCTACACCAAGGGCCTCAAGCTGCACATCGAGAACGCGATCGGCTACGGCGCCACGCCGCAGGAGATCCTCGAGGTGATGGAGATCGCCGCCGTGCTCGGCATCCACGGCGTCACCGCGGCCGCGCCCATCCTGCTCGAGGAGATGTCCGCCGCCGGGGTGAGCGCGCCTGCCATCGAGCGGTGACGCTCTTCGGCGATGTCGACCTGTCCCGGCGCATCGAACGGGCCGAGACCGTGTTCATCACGGCCGGCGCCGAGGCGGCCCAGCGCCGGGCCACCCTGGTCCGCTGAGTCGCTATCGCCGCAGGTGCGAGGGGGTGGCGCCCCACCAGCGGCGGCACGAGCGGGTGAGCACGGCCGGCTCGGCGAAACCCAGGCGGGCGCTGATCTCGGCGAACGGCCGGTCGGTGGCGAGCAGCGTGCGCGCCTCGGCGCGGCGGACGCAGTCGAGGATCTCGGCGAAGGTCAACCCCTCGTCGGCCAGGGTGCGCTGCAGGGTGCGGGGATGAACCGCGAGGGTACGGGCGACATCCGCCAGCGCCGTCGACCGGGAGCCGAGCCGCTCGCCCAGAACATGACGCACGCGCCAGGCGAAGTCGGAGTGGGACGGGTGGCCGGACAGCACGCCGGCCGGGAGGCGCAGCAGCGCGGCGGGCCGGCGGAACCGCACCTTGGCCCCGAAGGCCTGGCCGTAGCGGTGGGTGGCCTCCTCGGGCGCGCCGGGCAGGTCGACCGAGCGCGGCCCGTAGTCGCCGGCCAGCTCACGAAGCGCGACGTGGAGGCGGTGCAACGAGGCGGTGGCCCGGGCGTCGGGGCGGCGGAGCCGCAGGCCGACCACCCGCCGCGCGCCCTCCGGATCGTCGATCACCGAGAACAGCGGTCCGCATCGGGCGGTGAGTTCTTCGGCGACGGTCGGCACCGGGCTCAGGGTACGCCGGCTGTGACGAACAATCTGTCGCCCTCGATCAAGGCCGATCGTCGCCCCGGTCCGTAGCGTCGCCCCGGTGAACGAGACCGAGGTGATCATCGTCGGCGCCGGGCCGGTCGGGTTGTTCCTGGCCGCCGAGCTCCGGCTGGCCGGTGTCCAGACGGTCGTGCTGGAGCAGCGCGCCGACCCGTCGCCGCATCCGAAGGCGCTCGGCCTGCACGCCCGTACCCTCGAGCAACTCGCCATGCGCGGGCTGATCGACCCGTTCCTGGCCCACGGCGTCCCGGTGTCGCAATGGCATTTCGGCTTCCTGCCGCAGCGGCTCGACCTGAGCCGGCTGGACAGCCCGTACCCCTTCATGCTGGCCTTCCCGCAGCACCGCACCGAGGCCGTCCTGCAGGAGGTGGCGCTGGCGCGGGGCGCGGACATCCGGCGGGGTCACCGGGTCACCGAGGTCGCCGACACCGGTGACCAGGTGCAGGTCACGACCGCGGCCGGCGAGCACTTTGTTACCAACTGGTTGGTAGGTACGGACGGCGCCGGGAGCACGGTGCGCAAGCTGGCCGGGATCGGCTTCCCGGGCACCGACGCCGACACGTACGCCTACCTCGGCGACGTGCGCTCCACCACCCCGCCGCCACCCGGCTTCGGGGTGCAGAACGAGCGCGGCGCCCTGATCGTCGCGCCACTGCCCGGCGGCCTGTTCCGGTTCACCGGAACCGACCCCCTCGCCACCGAGACCCCGACCCTGGAGTCGTTGGAGGAGACGGTCTTCCGCATTTCCGGGCAACGTTTCGGCCTGCACGACCCGGCCTGGCTGAGCCGCTTCGGCAACGCCACCCGGGTGGCCTCGGAATACCGCCGCGGCCGGGTCCTGCTGGCCGGCGACGCCGCCCACATGCACTTCCCGGCCGGCGGTGTCGGCCTCAACCTGGGCCTGCAGGACGCCATGAATCTGGGCTGGAAGCTCGCCGACGTGATCCAGCAGCGGGCCGGCGCCGACCTGCTGGACACCTACCACGCCGAGCGGCGCCCGTGGGCCCTCGACGTCGCCGAGCACACCCTCGCCCAGACCGCCCTGATCACCGCGACCACCCCCACCGGGCAGGCGCTGCGCACGGTGCTCAGCGACGCGCTGGCCACTGTGCCCGAGCTGTCGCTGCTCTGGGCCCGGCGCCTGGCCGGCCTCGACGTCCACTACGGCGATCAGCCTCCGGCGGGAACGAGGGTCGCGGCCACGGGCGACGCGTTGCTCGACGGCCGCCCGGCCCGCATCGACGTGCCCGGCCTGGGCGAGGCGGCCGTCCGCCCGGACGGCTACGTCCAGTGACTCCCATCTCGGCGTAGACCGTTCGGCCGGGCCGCCGAGATTCACGGCGTAGACCGTCCGGCCGGGCCGCCGAGATTCACGACGGCCGTGATCGAGAACACGACCGGAGCGGTGAACTTCAGGCCCGCGATGGAGTTCGATAGAACCATGACCTCTGAACGGCGCCTGATGATGGTGCACGCCCACCCGGATGACGAGTCGAGCTCGACCGGAGCGACCCTCGCCCGGTACGTGGATGAAGGCGCCCAGGTCACGCTGGTCACCTGCACGCTCGGTGAAGAAGGCGAGATCCACGTGCCCGCGCTGGCCCAGCTGGCCGCCGACCAGGCCGACCAGCTGGGCGGCTGGCGCCTGGCCGAGTGGGAACGCGCCTGCGCCGAGCTCGGCGTGACCGACCGCCGGTTCCTCGGCGGCGCCGGCCACTACCGTGACTCCGGCATGATCGGCCTGGAGAGCAACAAGCACCCGCGGGCGTTCTGGCAGGCCGACCTGGAAGAGGCCGCCCGCGTGTGCCTCGAGGTGATGCGCGAGGTGCGGCCGCAGGTCCTCGTCACCTACGACGACAACGGCCTGTACGGCCACCCCGACCACATCCAGGCCAACCGGGTCGCGATGCGGGCGGCCGAGCTCGCCGACGAGGAGGGGTTCGGGCCGGCGAAGATCTACTGGACCGCGATGCCGTTCTCCTATCTCGAGCGCACCCTGGTCGAGTTCCGCGCGTTCGGCGACCCGTCCTTCGACGACTTCGGACGCGTCGAGGACCTGCCGTTCGGCCGGCCGGACGAGGAGATCGACGTCTGGATCGCCGGCACCGCCTACGCGGCGCGCAAGAAAGCCGCGCTGGCGGCGTACGCGTCCCAGATCCCGGCCGGCTCGCCGTTCGTGTCCTCGACGGCGGATGACTGGCTGGCCGCCGAGCACTACGTCCTCGTCAAGGGCGAGCGCGGCTCGAAGGACGACCTGTTCGGTTAGGGCTGTTTCACGCCGCGGGCCTGGCCGGGCCATGAAACAGGCCCTCAGTCACTTGTAGAGCAGGTGGCCCGCTGTCGTGCCGACCAGGCGGCGGATGTCGTCCTCGCTGACGCCGGCGTCGAGCAGGGCGCGGACGGCACGACGGTAGAGGGTGACCGGCAGCGGGTTGGTCTTCTGGCCCGAGTCGGAGCAGAGGATGGTGCGTTCGACGCCGACCTCCTTGATGAAGGTCAGCAGCTCGCCCAGGTCGCGGCGGCGTTCCGGCTTGCCGAAGTACATGATGACCTCGTGCTCGATGGTCACGCCCTGCTCGGCCCAGGCCACCGCCTGCTGGACGTCGGCGCCGACGACGAAGACCGGGTGGTTGACCAGGATCCGGTCGACGCCCGCCTCGAGCGCCGCGTCGATCAACTTCTGAGCTTCGGGTACGCCCAGATGGCCGCACGTGAGGACCGCGTGTTCCGCCGCGATCACGTCGAGGATGTCGCGTACCTCGGGGAGGACGTCACCGGTGTCATCCAGGATCGAGATGACCTCGTTGGGGCGCAGGTCGACCTCGGGGGTGGGGAAGCCGGTGTCGTGGTGCTCGTGGTGGGAGATGTGCGCGGCCGACGAGAGGGTGGGGAACCAGACCATCCGGCCGCCCATCCGCAGGGCCAGTTCGACCGCGTACGGGTTGAGGCCACCGACCGTGCGATTGAGCGCGACCCCTCCGTACACCTCGGTCGAAAGGTCTTGAAGCCCCGCGGTTCGCAAGGCCAGGATGTCGGTCACCATGCTGTGGTGGTGCGACTTGGCGACGATCGCCCGGAAGCCGACCGACGCGGCGTCGCGGGCGGCGTCGAGGATGCTCATCCGGCGCGGGAACGGGCTCGGGCCGGGGTGCTGGTGCAGGTCGACCGCGCCGGCCAGCAACGCGTCCGCCTCCGGGTCCGGAATCCTGCGGTCCTCGTCGGCGTCCAGGTTGAACGGGTAGTCGACGTCAGTCATGGGGGGATCCCTTCAGTTGGTGACGAGGACCTGGTCCTCGGGGCGCCAGTGGGCGACGACCTTGGCGCCGGGGTCGACCGCGGCGGGGGCGCCGACGGGCAGCACGGCACAGCCGACCGAGTCGTCGCCGTAGGACAGCTCGAGCCGGTAGTAGGTGCCGTAGAACGAGACATCGGTGACCGTGGCGTCCTCGGTGACGTCGCCGGCCGGCACGGACTCGGGCGAATCGGCGACGTGCAGGCGCTCCGGCCGTACGATCAGCGTCTGATCCGGCCGGTGGAACACATTGGACTCGCCCAGGAACCGGGCCACGAACTCGGTGGGGGGCCGGTGATAGAGGTCGGCCGGCGTGCCGATGGCCACGATCTTCCCGTGGTTGAAGATGGCGATCCGGTCGGACAGGGTCATCGCCTCGTCCTGGTCGTGGGTGACGAAGACGAAGGTGAGGCCCAGCTCGTCGTGCAGCCGCTTGATCTCGCGCTGCAACGACTGGCGCAGCTTGCGGTCGAGCGCGCTGAGCGGCTCGTCGAGCAGCAGCACGCTGGGGGAGAAGACCACCGCACGGGCCAGCGCGACCCGCTGCTGCTGGCCGCCGGAGAGCTCGTGCGGGCGGCGGTGGTCCATGCCGGTCAGGTCGACCAGGTCGAGGGCCTGACCGACCAGCCGGGCCGTCTCGGCGGCCGGCACCTTGCGTTCGCGCAGCGGGAAGGCCACGTTCTGGGCGACCGTGAGGTGCGGGAACAGCGCGTAGTTCTGGAACACCATGCCGAAGTTGCGCTTGTGCGGCGGTGTCCGGGTGATGTCCTTGTCGTTCAGGCGGACCCGGCCGGCGGTCGGCTCGGTGAAGCCCACGATCATGTTGAGCGTGGTGGTCTTGCCGGAGCCGCTCGGGCCCAGCAGGGTGATGAACTCGCCCGGCTGGATGTCGAGGTCGATGTGGTCGACCGCCGGGGTGCTCCCGTACGTCTTGACCAGGCCGGTCAGCTCGACCCGGCCGCCGGCGGCGCTGATCGGTGAGCTCATGCTTTGCCTCGCTTCCGGCCGGAGCCGCGGATCTGCGCGAACAGGATGGGAACACTGACCAGGACGACCATCAGGCTGGAGGCGGCCGAGATGGTCGGGTCGATCTGCACGGTGACGCTGTTGAACATCTGCACCGGCAGCGTGATCGCGCCCGGCGCCTGCAGGAACAGGGCGATGACCACCTCGTCGAGCGACGTTACGAAGGCCAGCACGGCGCCGGACAGGATGCCGGGCATGACCAGCGGCAGCGTGACCCGCCGGAAGGCCGAGGACGGGCTCGCGCCGAGCACCGCGGCCACGTGCGGCAGAGCTGAGTCCATGCCCTGCAGCCGGGCGGTCACCGCGATCACCACGAACGGGATGGCCAGCGCGGTGTGGGCCAGGATGATGCCGATCAGCGTGCCGTTCAGGCTGAGCCGCAGGAACGCCGAGAAGACGACCAGGGCGACCAGGATGTGCGGCACGATCATCGGCGACAGCAGGAACCCGTTGGCGGCGCCCCGGATCCGGGGGTTCAGCCGGGTCAGCCCGAAGGCGGCCAGAGTGCCCAGGATGGTCGCGAAGATCGCCGTGTAGAGGCCGGTCTGGAGCGTGTTGAGGATCGCCGCGACCCATTCCGGCGAGGTGAACAGGTTCTCGTACCAGCGCAGCGACCAGCCCTGCGGCGGGAACTGGAAGGTCTGCGCCGAGGAGAAGCTCATCGGGATGACGACCAGGGTGGGCACGGCCAGGATGACGGCGACGACCGTCGTGTGTACGCGTAACCAGGGCCGCACCACGCCGCGGGAACCGCCGGCCCGCGTGGGCGTCGTGCCCGCGGCGGCGGCCGAGAGTGACGAACCGGCGAGGCGGCGGCTCAGGCCGAGCACGACCAGCGTCACCACGAGCAGGAACATGCCCATCGCGCCGGCCCCGCCGAAGTCGAGCAGTTCCCTGGTGCGGATGTTGATGACCTGGGCGATCATCGCGGTCCGGCTCGACCCGAGCAGGGCCGGCGTCACGTAGAAGCCCAGGGCCAGCACGAAGACCAGCGACATGCCGGCCACCACGCCGGGCGTCGAGAGCGGCAGGTAGACCCGGCGGAAGGCCCGCGTCCGGGGCGCGCCCAGGCTCTGACCGGCCGCCACCAGCCGGCCGTCGATCTGCTCCATCGCGCTGTACATCGGCAGCACCAGGAACGGCAGCAGCACCTGGGTCATCGAGATGCCGACCGCCAGCGTGGTGCCGAGCAGCGTGACGTCGCCCAGCCCGAACAGGCCGAGGAACTTCTGGATCACGCCGCCGTCCTGCATCAGGACCATCCAGGCGAAGTTGCGAGCCAGCATGCTCGTCCAGAACGGGATGAGCACCACGGTCACCAGCACGGCGCGCATGGCCGGTCCGGACAGGGTCATCGCGTACGCGTACGGGTAGGCCAGCAGCACGCCGACGACGGCGACCACCAGCGCCACCAGCAGCGTCCGGCCCAGCACCCGCAGCGTGTAGCCGTCGGTGAACAGCGAGGCGTAGTTGCCCAGGCCGGGTTCCGGCTCGGTGAAGCTGTCGCCGACCACGCTCAGCAGCGGCACCACGAACAGGACGACCAGGGCCACCAGGGCCGGCAGGAGCAGCAGCCAGCCGCTGCCCCTGAACCGGGCGAGCCAGGGCGCCCTGGCCGTGACTGTCGTGACCGACATCCGTCAGCCAACCTTCCAAGCGGTCCAGCGCTTGACCAGCGCGTCGGTGTTCTCGATCCACCATTGCTTGTCCTGCTCGACCGTGGTACCGCGATCGGGCAGGAAGGCGTTGAACACCTTCTGCTGGTCGGTGTAGCCGACCGAGTCGAGGTCGATGTCGGCGCGGGCGGGCGCGGTGCCGGTCAGCTTCGCGTACGCCTTGGACTGCTCCGGCTCGGTGACGAAGGCCAGCATCCGCTGGGCCAGGGCCTTGTGCGGCGCGCCCTTGGGGATCACCAGCACGCCGATGTCGGTGGTGTTGAAGTCCCACACCGGCACCAGGTTGGCGCCGCTCTGCTTCGAGACGATCGTCCGCGCGGTGACCGTCAGGGTCATGCTGGCCTGCTTGTCGACCATCATCTGCTGGATGGCGCCGTAGCTGGCCGCGAAGACCAGGTTGCTCTTGATCGTGTCGATCTTCTTCAGCGCCCGCTCGACGTCCAGCGGGTAGACCTGCGCCGCCGGCACCCCGTCGGCGACCAGCGCGGCCTCCAGCAGGCCGGCCTTCGGGTAGTCGTAGACCACCCGCTTGCCCGGGAACTTCTTCACGTCGAAGAAGTCCTTGATGGTGGTCGGCTTCGCGCCGGAGAACATGTCGGCGTTGTAGCTGAAGATGTTGGCGTACCGGTAGGTCGGCACGAAGCAGTCGCCGGTGGTGCCCTCGGGGAACTTGGCGCGGTCGAGGGCCGGGTCGTCCAGCTTCTCGAACAGCTCGCCGCAGTACGCGCCGGCGTAGATCCAGCTCATGTTGGCCAGGTCCCAGATGGTCTTGCCGGAGGTGACCATGGTGCGCACCTGGGCCTGCTCGGCCGGGCTGATGTTGGTGAACGCCGTGCCGTTCTTGGCGGTGAACGGCTGCTGGAGGGCCTTCTTCTCGTCCTCCTGGAACTGGCCGCCGGTGCTGGCCCAGGTCAGCTTGTTGTCGTCGGCGCCGCCGCTGCCGGAGTCGCCGCCCACGCCGCACGCCGACAACACCAGGGAGGCCGCGGCCAGCACGGCCACGATTCGATAGGTCTTCATCTGCATCGCCTTTGATCTTGCGCAGGGTTGGTGTCAGTCGAGGGGCTGAGTCAGCTGAGGGGCTGAGCTAACCGAGGGGCTGTGCCATGCGCCGGCTGATCGTCTCGGCGCCGGCCCGCAGGGCGAGGGCCACCGGGCTGTCGGTTCCCTCGGGTACGAACTGAGTGATGTCGACGACGGCCAGGGTCGCGACGACCTGGCCGGCGGGATCGCGGACCGGAACCGCCACGGCGCTGATCCCGTCCTTGAGGCTCGGGCGGACCGAGACGCCGGTCTCGCGAACCGCGGCCAGCTCGGCCTCGGTCGCGGTCGTGGGCGTCGCGCCCTGCCCGAACCGGTAGTAGGACCGGTCCTTGAAGGCCCAGAAGACGACCGTCTGCGCCGCGTTCGGCCCGAGCTGGCTGCCGACCGCGATCGAGACGTGCGCCGTGCGGCTGCGGTCCTCGCGCACCCGCGCCACCACGGGACAGGTGCCGTTCCACACGCTGAGGACGACCGTGTGCCGCAGGCGGGCGCCGAGGTCCTCGAGCACCGGGCCGGCCAGGTCGACGATCCCCAGCCGGGACAGGGCGAGGGTGCCCAGCTCGGCCAGGAGGACCCCGAACTCGTACCGGTTGCGGTCGCGGCGCCGCAGGAGACCGTGGTTCTCCATGGACGCCAGATAGCGGTGGGCGGTGGACTTGCCGACACCCAGTTCCTCGGCGGCCGACACCAGGTCGATCGTCTCGTTGCCGGCGAGCAGCCGGAGCAGCTGGACGACCCGGGCCACGACCTGAAGGTCACCGCTGGCGATCTCCATGGGCACCTCCCTGACTGTCGTCGCCCGTCCCGCATTCCGGGGCGGCCGTCCATCTATCCGGTATTCGAGGAATCTAGGTGATCTCTCCCGACGCCTGTCAAGGGTCGAGCAAGATTTCCGCCGTAAGTCCCAGTTGTTAAATGATGCTGGTGGCTGATTGTATGATTGGCCTACAATCCTTGGCTAGTGGTCGGGAGGCAGAACATGCGCGGACTTGCCGGCAGGGTCGCGGTCGTGACGGGTGCGGCCGGTGGGATCGGCGCGGCCACGGCCCGGCGGCTGGCCGAGGAGGGCGCGAACGTCGTCGCCGTCGACCTCGATCTCGACCGGGTCCGTGACCTCGCCGCGTCGCTGCCGTCCCCGTCGATCGGGGTTCGCGCCGACGTGTCGGCCGAGGACGAGGTGGCGGCGTACGCCGAGGCGGCCGTGGCCCGCTTCGGGCGCATCGACCTGCACCACCTCAACGCCGGCATCCCGGGCTCGTTCGCCACCCTGCCCGACCTGCCGGTGGCCGAGTTCGACCGGGTGATGGCGGTCAACGTGCGCGGCGTGTTCCTCGGGGTGCGGGCGGCGTTCCGGCAGTACGCGGCTCAGGGGAGCGCCGGCAACATCGTCCTCACCGGCTCGATCGGCAGCCTGCGGGGCAGCGCCGACCTGCTGGCGTACCAGACCTCCAAGCACGCGGTGGTCGGCCTGCTGCGCGGCGCCGCGATGTACGGCGGCCCGCTCGGCGTACGCGTCAACGCCGTCGCTCCCGGCATCGTGCCCACCGACCTCTTCGCCGCCACACCGGACGTGGCCGGCGGCAAGGACGACATGTCACGCCGCGCGAGCAGCACCCCGCTGCGCCGGGCCGGCACCGGCGAGGACGTGGCCGGCGTGGTGGCGTTCCTGCTCTCCGACGACGCCGCCTACATGACCGGCGAACTGGTCTCGGTGGACGGCGGCGCGAGCATCGTCAGCACGGTCCGCCCGTCCGGTGGCGCCGGCGCCTGGAACTTCGAGGCGTACGACCGCGCGCTCTACGGCTAGGCGCGGCCGACCGTCAGGTCCGGGCCGGCCGCGGGCTCTCGTCCAGCAACAGTTCGTGCAGCTCGGCCGAGGCGGCGGCCACCTGGTCCAGGTGGGCGTTGTGCCCGAAGGTGCGGGGGCGGGGGATCGGCACCTCGACGACCTTGTTCAGGCGGCCGGGGCGGGAGCTGAGCACGGCGACCCGGTCGGCCAGCAGCACGGCCTCCGAGATGGAGTGGGTGACGAACACGATGGTGGTGCCGAGTTCGATGTGGATGCGCTGAAGTTCGACCGCCAGTTCCTCGCGGGTGAGCGCGTCCAGCGCCGAGAACGGCTCGTCCATGAGCATGACCTTGGGGTTCTGGATCAGCGCCCGGCACAGCGCGACGCGCTGCTGCATGCCGCCGGACAACTCGTGGGGCTGCCGGGTGGCGAAACCGGCCAGGCCGGTCATCTCCAGCAGCCGCTCGGCCTGGCCGCGGGATCCGGCCCGGCTCCCGCCGAAGATCTCGATCGGGAGCAGCACGTTGTCCAGCACCGAGCGCCAGGGCAGCAGGGCGGGCCGCTGGAACACCATGGCCACGTCCCGGCGTGGTTCCGTGACGATGTCGCCGGCCACGGTCACCGAGCCGGAGCTCGGTGTGAGCAGCCCACCGATCACCCGCAGCAGGGTCGACTTGCCACAGCCGGACCGGCCGATGACGGCCAGGAACTCCCCGGCCGCGATGTCGAGGTCGATGTCCTTGAGGGCCTCGACGCGGCCGCGCCGGCCACGGAAGGTCTGAGACACGGCGTCGATGCGAATCATGCGGATGCTCCCGGTGACGGATGGTCGCTCACGATGAGATGGCCCGTGCCCACGGGGCCAGCAGCCGCTCGAGCGCGGCGACGACATAGAAGAGCACGACCCCGGCGACGGCGAGAAGGACCAGGGCGGCGAAGGCCAGCGCGGTGTCCGAGTTGGCGCCCGAGCCGACGATGACCGAGCCCAGCCCGTGGTCGGGGCTGACCACCTCGCCGATGACGGCGCCGATGATGGCCAGCGGGGTCGCCACCTTGATCCCGACGAAGGTCTGCGGAAGCGCCCAGACCAGCCGGATCTTCACGAACGTCTGCCACCACGAGGCCTTGAGCGACCGCGCGAGCTCGGCCAGGTCGGCCGGGGTCGAGGTCAGTCCGGCCATGGTCGACACGATGATCGGGAAGAAGCTGACCAGCACGACCATGACGATCTTGGGTGCGTTGCCGAAGCCCATCCAGACCAGCAGCAACGGGGCGAGGGCGACCTTGGGGATGGCGTTGACCGCCGCCAGCAGCGGCATCGTCATGCGTTCCACGGTCCGGGAGGCGGCCAGGATGATGGCCAGGCCGAGGCCGCCGGCGACCGCGAGCCCGAACCCGATCAGCACGCGCTGGAAGGTTGTCCACATCTCGTCGGCCAGGTATCGCGGGTCGCGCAGCATGGCGTCGAGCACGTCCATGGGGGACGGCACGTAGAACGGGTCGATGTCGAGGACCGCGGTCAGAAGCCACCAGAGGCCGACCGCCAGAACCGCGCCGAGCACGGGAAGCACGCCGTTGTTCCAGGTCATGGAGAGCCGGGAGTCGGCGTCCGTGTTCGTCATGAGGTCAGCTCCGTCGATGTGGGGCAGGGCGTGGCCCGCAACGCGGGGCGGTTCGACCGCCGGCCGCCGCGTCGCGGGCCACAGTGAATCAGGACTTCTTGATGAAGCTGAAGTCGGCCACCTTGTCGGGGGTGAGGCCCGCGGGCATCAGCCCGGCCGCCTGGACGGCCGCGATGCTGCGGGTCACCCGCTCCTCGTCCATGTAGCCGATCGGTCCGGCGTTGGGCGGGGTCACGTAGGGCTTCATCGCGTTGATCTCGCCCTTGGCCGCCGGGACGAGCGCGGTCGGCTCGGCCTTGTTCAGGATCGCCGCGGCCTCGTCCGGGTTGTCGATCGTGTACTGCAGGCCCTTCATGGCCGCTCCGACGAAGCGCTGGACCAGGTCGCGGTCCGACGAGATGAGCCCCGGCTTGGTGATGATCGCGTTGCCGAAGAGGTCGCTGAGGTAGTCGCTGTACGGCATCACGACGACCTCCTTCTTGGACACGTTGGCCAGGGCGGTCTTGCTCAGCAGGAAGGTACTCAGCGCGTCCACCTTGCGCTGGGCCATGAGCCCGTTGAGCGCCGTCGGCTGGGCGCCCTGGATCTTCACCTTGGTCGGGTCGAGCCCGGCGGATTTCGCGTACGCCGGGAAGAGCAGCTCGCTGACCGAGCCGCTGCCGGTCCCCACGGTCTTGCCGACCAGGTCGGTGGGCTTGTTGATGCCGGTGTCCTTGGTGGTCATGATCGACACCAGGGTGCGCTGGTGAACCGCCGCCACCGCGCGCCAGTCGGGGAACTTGCCGAGGCCCGCCTGGATCTCGGCGCCGGTGAAGTCGAGCGCCGCGAACTGAACCTTGTCCGACTTGAGCAGGGTCAGGTTCTGGACGTTGCCGGCGCCCTTCTGGATGTCGATCTCGATGCCGGCCTCGGCGAAGAAGCCCTTCTCCTTCGCGACCCATACGAAGGAGTCACGGCCGACGGCGCCGAACGCGGTCACATAGCTGACCTTGTCCTTCGCCCCGCCGCCGGACGCCCCGCCGTCGCCACCGCCGTCGTCGTCCGATGAGGAGCATCCGGCCGCCGTGACGGCGAGCAGCGCCGCCAGCAGCGCAGTCGTCGTCCTGCGGAATCGTCTGGTCATGTCAAGCCTCTCGAGAGCCGTCCTTGCGTGGAGTGGACGAATTCGGGCCCTGAGATTCAGCCGTCATCAACGGCTACACCCCTTTTGCCCGAAAGATCCGGGCGAAAGAATAGATGATGAGGAATGCCTTGTCACCCGGCGTCGTCTAACCTTCACGTTCGGAAGGTGAACGCTCCACAGCAAATGTCGACAAGATCGTAAGCGAGATCGTTGACAATCGCTAGACGTTACGGGCTCCAATGGCGTCAGTTCAGCACCGGAATCATCGATCCGATGCCCCGGCCCCGCCAGGCGCTCAGTGGACCCACCGCGCCCCGGGGAGCTAGGACACCGCCGGGGGAGCGACCACCTCGATGTCGGTGTGGACGTCCACAATCACCGGACGGTTGGCCGACAGCGCCTGATCCAGCGCCTTGGCCAGGTCGCCCGGCCGGTCCACCCGGATGCCCAGCGCGCCCATCTCCTCGCCGATCCGGGCGAAGTCCACGTCCCGGTAGTTCCACATCTCCCGGGACTTCTCGGTGGCCTGCCCGCCGTACGCCCGGTCGAAGCCCCTTTTGCTCTGATTGCCGCCCGCGTTGTTGTTCACAATGGTGACCAGATTGATGCCCCGGCGGGCGGCCGTCTCGACCTCGGCCAGGTGGTAGTAGAAACCGGCGTCACCGGTGAAGACCACCACCGGCCGGTCCGGCGCCGCGCACTTGGCCCCGATGCCGGCCGAGAAGGCCCAGCCCAGGTGGCCCGCCGCCCGCAGGTAGTCCTGGCCGGGCGCGGTGATGTCGTGGAACTGGGCCATCCACATGCCGGCGTGGCCGGTGTCGACCACGAGCACGGCGTCGCCGGGCAGGCCGGCGGTCAGCTCGGCGGCGATGCGCTCGGGGCGGATCGGGACGGCGTCGCTGGTCAGCACCTCGCGATAGCGCTCGCGCCACGCGGACTCGAGCCGGTCACATTCGTCGCGCCAGGACGCTCTCGCGCTCGTGCCGGCGAGCGCCAGCATTCGGCGAAGGGCGGCGCGGGCGTCCGCGACGATCGACGCCCGCAGCGGATAGTTGCGCCCGAGCTCGGCCGGCTCGAGGTCGATCTGGACGGCCGGGGTGCCGATCGGCGGCACGGCCCAGAAGTGCGTGGTCATGCTGCCGGTCTGGGTGCCGATGAAGCACACCAGGTCGGCCCGGCCGACGATCTCGTTGGCGCACTCGCGCGAGTAGGTGCCGACCACGCCGACCGAGAGCGGGTGGGTGCCGGGGATCGTGTCCTTGCCGTTGGCCGACGTGGCGACCGGGATGTCGAGCAGCTCGGCCAGCGCCACCAGCTCGGCGCCGGCGCCGGAGGAACGGACGCCGCCACCGGCCACGATGACCGGCCGCTCGGCATTGTCAAGAAGCTGGAGAACGGCCTCGACGTCCGCGTCAAGAGGCTCAGGGCGTACCGGAGGAACCTGCGCGAAGCGCGGCTCGACGAGCGGGCCGGCGTCGGTGAGCGCGGTGTCGAGCTGGCCCTCGTTGCCCTGGATCTGGAGGTGGACCGGGCCCGGGCGGCCGGTCGTCGCCACCCGGAACGCGTGCCGCAGCATGTCCGGGAAGCGGCCGGCGTCGTCGATGGTGGCGTTGTACTTGGTCACCGGGTCGAACCCGGGCAGGTCGTCGATCTCCTGGTAGACGTGCCGGAACTTGGTCGCCGGGGAGCGGCCGCCGGTCAGCGCGAGCACGGGGGAGCCGGCCAGGAACGGCTCGCGCAGGCCGGCCGCGAGGTTCAGCGCCCCGATGATCTGCGCGGCCGCGACGCCGGGCCGGCCGGAGACGCGGGCGTAGCCGTCGGCCATGTAGGCGGCGGCCTTCTCGCCGTGCGTGACCACCCGCTGGATGTGCGGGTGGTGCTGCTCCAGCTCGGCCATCGTGCGCCGCAGGATCGCCGGCACGTGGAAGAGGTGGGTCACGCCGTAGCCGTCGAGCATGTCGGCGAGGACCCGGGCGCCGGTCCGGCCGGTCATGCGGCGGTGGTGCCGACCGAGGCTTCCTGGCGTACCTCGGTGATGACCTTCTCGGCGAGCCGGAACGACTCGAGGGCGGCCGGTGCGCCGCAGTACGCGGCGGTCTGCAGCAGCACCTCCTGGATCTCCTCGACGGTGCAGCCGTTGCGCAGCGCGCCCTTCACGTGCACGGAGAACTCGTGCGGCCGGTTCAGCGCGGTGAGCATCGCGAGGTTCAACAGGCTCCGGGTACGCCGGTCCAGCCCGGGGCGCGACCAGACGTCACCCCAGCAGCTGGCGGTCACGTAGTCCTGCACGACGCGGGTGAAGTCGGTGGCCTGCGCCCGGGACCGGTCCACGTGCTCGTCGCCGAGCACCGCACGCCGGACCTGGTCGCCGCGCACGAGCCGGCTGTCGTCATCGCTCATACGGAGAGCGTACGACGATCATACAATCTGAGGGAATAGTTCGACGCTAGGCTTCCTGCTCGGCGAGCGCGATCAGCCCCGCCCGGCCGGCCTCTTCGACGTGACGGGCGCAGGCCGCGCCCGCGGCCTCGGCGTCGTTGGCGAGCACCGCGTCGACGATCGCGTGCAGTTCCTTGACGCTGTGCTCGAGCCGCCCGGGCACCGACAGTGACAGCGATCGCAGCACGCTCACCCGGGCGTGCAGGCTGCCCACCACCTGGCGCAACGCGACGTTGCCGCCGCCCTCGAACAGCACCTCGTAGAAGGCGTCCTTGGCGGCCAGGATCGGCTGGTCCTTCGCCGCCAGCTTGTCGACCTTGTCGAGCGCGCGGACCAGCGCCTTGCGCTGCGCGACGCTCGCGTGTTCGACGAAGAGCCGGCCGGCCAGCGCTTCCAGGGCCGAACGCACCTGGTAGAGCTGGCGCGCCTCCTCGGCGCTGACGCTGGTGACGATCGTGCCCTTGTTGGGGATCGCGGTGACCAGGCCCTCGGCCGCGAGCTCGCGCAGCGCCTCGCGGACGCTGGTGCGCGAGACGCCGGTCAGCTCGACCAGCTCGCGCTCGATCAGCCGTTGACCGGGCGCGAGCCGCCGGTCGAGGATCGCTTGACGAAGGTTCTCCAGCACCTGGGAGCGGATGAGGGCCGGGTTGCGCTCCACGCGCAGCGCGTTGGTCTGTGTCACCGCTGCCCTCCATGCTCTGCCGCTGCCTGGCGACATCGTACCGAGCGTGACCGCGGTTCGGTGAACCGTTGTTGGAAATCGTATGACGATGCTACAATTTCGGGACTCAAAACCCCTCGTGAGGAGCGTCATGGCCCGGTTGGGTTTCGCCTCCCGGTTGGCCTCGGCCGACCGCTGTCTGATCGGCACCTGGGTCAAGATCCCGGCGCTCGAGCCGATCGAGATCCTGGCCGACGCCGGGTTCGACTACATCGTGATCGACCAGGAGCACGCCCCGCTGACCTTCGAGTTCGCCTACCAGGCGACCGTGGTGGCGCAGAGCGCCGGCCTCTCGGTCGTGGTCCGCGTCCCCGACCGCAGCGGCAGCCACCTCCAGCGCCTGCTCGACGCGGGCGTGGACGGCATCCTGGTGCCGCGGGTGACGTCGGTCGACGAGGCGAGCGCCGCGGTCCGGGGGATGCTCTTCTCCCCGCGTGGCGACCGCGGCCTCGGCACCACCTCCCGGGCCGGCCGGTGGGGCGGCACCCCGCGGGATGAATATCTCCGCTTCGGCGACGAGCAGGTCCTGCGCGGCGTGCAGCTGGAGGACCGCGGCGCGATCGAGGACGCCGAGGCGATCCTCGACATCGACGGCCTGAACGGCGTGTTCCTGGGCATGGGCGACCTGACCCTGTCCACCGGCCTGCCGCCGTCCGACCCGTCGATCCGTGACCTGGAAGCCACCCTGCTCGCCGCCGCGAAGGCGCGCGACATCCCGGTCGGCACCGCCGTGCAGACCGCCGAGCAGGGCCGGGCCGCCGCCGGCCGCGGCTACCGCTACGTGATGGTCAGCAACGACACCAGCCTGCTGCGGTCCGCCGCGACGTCGATCGTCGCCGGATTCCGTACCCCCTAGGAGGTTTCCGCCATGCCGTTCGAGTCCAACGACCTCCGCTCCACGCTGCCCACCACCAAAGAGGTGATCCCGGAGCGCTTCTCCGCCGCCGAGCACGTCCAGTTCGGCGACCTCCCTCCGGTGGAGAAGGGCGACGGCGTCTCCACCTGGTACGCCCGCGGCCAGAACTTCGTCGTCGGCTACTCCGACCTCGACGGCACGGCCACGTTCGCCCGGCGGGACCAACCCGATGAGTACGTCGTGCTGCTCGCCGATGACGGCCTGTCCGCGACGGCTTCCTCCGACCGGGACGAGATCGCGGTGAGCGGCCGGACGATGCTGGTGCTCCCGCCCGGTGACAGCACCGTCACGATCACCGGTCAGGGCCGGGTGATCCGCCTGCTGACCACCCGCTCCGACGACATCGCGTCGCTGGCCGCCAACGCCGGCTCCTACGACGAGCGGCACGAGAACATCGCCGCCTGGCAGCCCTGGCCCGACCCGGTCGGTGGATTCAAGATCCGCGCGTACGACCTGACGGTCCCGCCGCTGTCCAACCCGCCGTTCCGGCTCTTCCGGTGCACCACCCTCATGGTCAACTTCATCGACCCGAAGCAGGGCCCGCGCGACCCCGCGAAGATGTCCCCGCACAAGCACGACGACTTCGAGCAGTGCTCGATCGTGCTCGAGGGCGAGTACACCCACCACATCCGCTGGCCCTGGACGACCAACAAGGCGAACTGGCGGGCCGACGAGCACCAGACCGTCAAGGCGCCCTCGGTGACCGTGATCCCGCCGCCGTCGCTGCATACCAGCGAGGCGATCGCGCCCGGCCGCAACCACCTGATCGACGTGTTCTCGCCGCCGCGTTCCGACTTCTCCGCGATGGAGGGCTGGGTCTTCAACGCCGACGAGTACCCGGCGCCATGACCCTGCGCATCGCCATCATCGGCGCCGGGCTGGGCGGGATCGCGGCGGCGGTCAAGCTCACGACGAGCACCCGGGCCGAGATCACCATCTTCGAGCAGTCGGCCGGGGTGGGCGGGACCTGGTACGACAACCGGTATCCGGGGTGCGAGGTCGACGTGCACTCACACGCGTACTCGTTCTCGTTCCTCGGGTACGACTGGTCGCGTACCCACGCCACCCAGGCCGAACTGCTCGCCTACGCCAACCACGTGGTCGACCGCTTCGGCCTGCGCGAGCACCTGCGGCTCAGCACCCGGGTGACGGGCCTGGTGTGGGAGGAGGCGTCGAGCACGTACACGCTGTCCACCGAGCACGGCGACAGCCACGAGTTCGACGTGGTCGTGTCCGCGCTCGGCCTGCTCAGCGTCCCGCGCTACCCGGGGTGGCCGGGCCTGGACACCTTCGCCGGCCCGGTCTTCCACACCTCCCGCTGGGAGCAGCATGATCTGACCGGCAAGTCGGTCGCCGTGGTCGGCACCGGCTCGACCGCCGTGCAGATCGTTCCCGCGATCGCGCCGACCGCCGCCCAGGTGTACGTCTACCAGCGCGAGCCCGGCTGGATCGAACCCAAGTACGAGCGCGACTTCAGCCCGCGCGAGCGCTGGATCTACCGGCACGTGCCGCTGGCCCAGCGCCTGAACCGGGCGCGCATCTTCCACAAGGGCAACCGGCGGTTCAAGGGCTACGACGTCGGGTCGCGCCGCCAGCGGCGGATGCGGGAGGCGTGCGAGCGGTTCATCAACGGCACCATCACCGACCCCGCGGTGCGGAAGGCCGTGACACCGGGCTACCCCTGGGGGTGCAAGCGGCCGATCCTGTCGTCCACCTTCTACGAGTCGCTCAACCGGGACAACGTGTCGCTGGTCCCGCAGGCGGTCACCCGGGTCTTCCCCGGCGCCGTGGAGGACGCCACCGGCTCCGTACGCGACATCGATGTCTTGATCTTGAGCACCGGTTTCCAGCCGACGAGGTTCCTGGCCGGCCTTGACGTGAAGGGCCGCGACGGCCGTGGCCTCCACGACGTGTGGCGCGAGCGGGCCACCGCGTTCATGGGCATCACGGTGCCCGGCTTCCCCAACTTCTTCATCCTGTACGGGCCCAACACCAACGGTGGCGTATCGGTGATCGCCCAGCTGGAGCGGCAGGCCGAGGTGGTCGTGGCGGCCGTGCGGCGGCTGGCCCGCACCCGACGCCGCACCATCGACACGTCCCCGGCCGCCGCCCGCCGCTTCACCGCGTGGGTCGACAAGCGCCTGGCCTCGAATGCTTCGGCGATGAACGCCGGCTGCCACAACTACTACCACGACGGCTCCGGGCACAACGTGACCCAGTGGCCGGGCGGGCACCTCGCGTACGCGCTGGCCACCCGGCTGGTCGCCCGATTCGGCCTGCGCTCACCGAGTTAGGCCGGGTTGTGAAACCCGGCCTAGCGTCCTGCGCCTGAGATTCGTTGAAGATATCGGCCGAGGGACGACCCGCTGAGGATGCGGACCGGCTGAGGCCTGGCTGCCGCGGGTACTGCGGACGAGGCGAGTCAGCCGGACTATATGGTCCGGTAAACGTCGGCCACGTCCAGGAGGTAGCAATGCCGTTCGAGCAGCAGGAGCATCCTGCCGGCCCCGGCCGGTCGGTGGAATCCGGGTGGTTGCCGGATCCCGAGGCGCCGGCTCACCTCGTGCTGGACGGGCCGATCACCGAGAGCTCCGGCGACGCGCTGGTGACGGTCGAGGGGCGCCAGGTGCTCGCCCTGCCGGCTCTGCACGGCAGTGAATCCGGTCTGGTCCGGGCGGTCGACCTGGCCACCGGCGGGATGCTGCCGGATCGCGCGTTGTTGCGCTACGACCGGCACGAGGTCTTGGCGCTCGGCGCCGGACGCCTCCTGGCCACCCTGGGGCCGCAATCCGAGACCGTCGTCGTCCGCGACGCGGTCACCGGCTCGCCGGCCGGTCCGCCGATCCGATTGGGGAGCCGGCCGAGAGCGCTGGCACTCGCTACGGCCGACGGGCGGCCGGTGGTGGCCACCATGGCGCCGGGTCTGTCGGTCTGGGATGTGTCGACCGGTGCGCTGATTACGCGGCCCGCCGGTTTCTCCGGCCGCCACTTCACGATGCACCAGGGACGCCTGCTCGTGCTGACCGAGAAAACTATCGAATCGCTGCAGGCGTACGACGTGCTGACCGGCGAGCGGTTCGGTGAACCGATCCCCTGCGACAACTGCATGGGCGTTTTCCGTCTGTCGGCGGTCGACCACAACGGCCGGTTGCTGGTTGCGTTCCTCGACGGTGTCAACAACACCAGGGTCACGCTGTGGGATGCGACCGCCGGCGTCGAGCTGCCGGCGGTTCCGCCGTTCGACGATGTCCGGTTGATTGACATGGCCATGGTGAACGGGCGGCCGCTGCTGCTCGCCGGACGGTCGGGAAGGTCGGGGCCGCGGCTGGTCCTGTGGGATCCGATCAGCGGGCAGCAGGTGCTCCCGGACTTCTTCGCCGGGTATGACGGCGACTGCACCGGGCTGGCGCTGGGTGGCCTCGACGACGGGTTCTTCGCGGTCACGGTCGACGCCGGTGGGACCCGGCTGTGGCAGTGGTCCGCGGGAGGAACGCGACGCGCGGCGCTGACCGGCGGCGCGGTGTTCCGGACAGCGCTCGGCACGGTCGACGGACAACCCACGGTGGTCCTCGGTGATGCGTACGGAGAACTGCGCCTGTTCGATGCCCGCACCGCGACCGAGTTCAGCAGCCCTTTCTACGGCGGGCCGGTGTACAGCGACATCGTCGGCGCCATGGACAGCACGCTGGTCCTGCGCGGGCGCCCGATGCGCCGGTGGGATCTCGCGGCCGGCGTCCCCGTGGCCCGGCTCGACCGATCGTTTCCCGGGATCACCAGCTCCGCGACGGGCCGGCTGGACGGCCGGCCGGTGATCGCCGTCGTCTGCGGCGACCGGGACGTCCCCGCGGCACTGTCCATCTGGGATCCCCGAGCCGATGTGCTGGTCGCCGAGGTCTCGCTCGAGCCGTTGACCACCGGCAAGCTTCGCCCGGGCCGGGTGGTCTTCACCGAGATCGACGGGCGTACGGCGGCCGCCGTCGAGATCGGCAGCACGGTGTATGCGTGGGATGCCGCCACCGGTGAACCATGTGGCCGCCCGTACCCGGGGCTCGATACGTCCATCATGGCCTTCGCCGCCGGCCGGATCGGTGACCGCCCGGTTATCGCGGTAAGTGACGGGGAGTGGCTGATCCACCTGTTCGACCCGGCCACCGGCGAGGCCGTCGTGCCACCGATGGCCGGTCACTCCCAGACCGTGACGGCGTTGGCGCTCGGCATGTCCGACGGCCGTAGCGTGCTGGTTTCCGTCGGCCGGGACAACACCGTGCGGGTCTGGGACGCCACCACCGGTGAAGCCATCGGTACGCCGTGGAGCAGCGGCCACAGCGATGCCATCTACCGCTTGCGGGTGATCGAGTGGAACGGCGAACCGGTCGTGCTGTCCTACCCACGTGGCGGCGCCCCGCGTCTGTGGCGGTTGCGTGCCTCGGCGACGGACGAGGGGCACACCGACGCCGTTCGTACCGTTGCCGCGGGCCGGTGGGGGGACAGCCCGGTGTTCGCCTCCGGCGGCGATGACCGCACCGTGCGGCTGTGGGACGCAGCCACCGGGCACCCGCTCGGCCCAGCGTTCACCGACCATGCCGCGCCGGTCACGCACGTCGCCTTCAGCGGCCCGGAACGCGACATCCTCGTCACCGCCGACGAGAGCGGCGTCGTGCTGCGCCGGCAGCAGCGGGCCGGCGCACCGCACAGCGAGCTCCTGGCCGAACTGGGGGAGAGGATCGCCGGGATCGGCACGGCCGAGGTCGACGGCCGTACGGTGGTGGGCGTCGCCACCGCGGACGGCCTCCGCGCCTGGGATGCCGTGACCGGCCGGCCCGGTGCCGAGCTCCGCACCGGCGCGGACGTGGTGGTCAACCACGCGGACCTGGGCGTGCTGGACGGAAGGCTGGTCGCGTTGACGATCGCCTACTACGACGGCGACGACGACCCGATGGTCGCCCTGTGGGACGTCGCCACCGGCATGCCCCGGTCCGAGCCGGTGACGGTGTCGGAGGACTCCGTCACCCTGGGCACGCTGGCGACGCTGAACGGGCAACTCGTGGCCGTCCAGGGGGACCCCCAGGACGACAACTATCCGGAGACCGATGCATACGTGCAGGTGGTCGACGTCGCCACGGGTGCGGTGCTGAGCCAGTACCCGCGGAAGGGGGGAGAGAATCGGCACGCCACGGTGGCACGCTCCGCCGGTCGTGAGGTCGTGCTGATCGCGGCGGACGACGCGGTCCTGGTCATGGATCCGTACGGAGGGGCCGGCGAGTTCGAGTACGGCCGCCATCGCGCCATCGTGACCTGTGTGGCCGCCGCCGAGGTCGGCGGCCACACCGTGGTGGCCTCCGGTGACCGCGGCAACGCCCTGCACTTCTGGCATCTGGACACGGGCGAACGCATCCGCTGAGGAGCCGGTTGATCGGCCCGCCATGCCAAGGCACGGCGGGCCGATTCCACCAGACGGCGACCTCACCGGCGCCGGTCCGCCGGCCGAATCCGGATGATCGCGGGATTCGGGTCGCTGGACCAGGCGTTCCGACCCTGGCGGGACATCGCTACCCTCCGATTCATGGGGAAGCCGTTCCGGTGGCTGGTGGTCGTGGCGCTGGCGCTGTCCGTGGCCGGTTGTGGTGGCTTCGACCCGGCCGAGGAACGGCCCTGTGACTTCGTGGCCACCGATGAGCTCCTGGACTACCAGTTGCGCCGGGCGGTCAATCAGGACGACCGGTGCGTGTACGCCAAGCGGGACCTGGCCGAGGACACGCTCGACGGGCTGACCGTCACCTACCTCGCCGAGACCCCGGCGAACGTGGCGCAGCGGCTGGGCCTGAAGCCGGTGACCGTCGTCGACGCCGACGACACCCGGATCGAGTTCCAGGGCTCCAGGATGGACGAAAACCTGGGGAGACCTGATCCCCGCCGGGGCCACTGCTGGCTGGCGGCGCCGATCGGTGATGACCGCACCATGGTGGTCGACCTGACGATCGACACGAGCTCGGTCCGCTGGGTGAGCATCGAACCGATCACCGAACCATGCGCCTACGTCGCCCACGACAAGCGCCACCTGGGCCTGCTGCTCGAGAAGCTGGAATGAGAGGTCACGGCGCCGCGGACACCAGCAAGCCGCAGCGGGGATCGGCCACGTAGGCCCTCGCCCGGCCGCGGGCGTCCAGGATCACGGTGTCGGCTCCGGGCACGGCGGCCCTGAAGTCCAGCGCGGAGCCGTCGGCCGGGTCGTGCAGGGAGATCAGGCACTTCTCGTTGTTGTTGAAGTCGCGCACCTGCACCGACACCCGGGCCGGGGCGGCGAAGACGTCGCTGTCCCCGGTCAGTTGCAGCGCGAAGGGGAGTGTGGCCGAACCCGATCCGGCCAGCGGGACCAGCCGGCAGTTCGGACTGTTCGCCGTCCACCGGAACGATCCGGTGTGGAATATCTGGAACGTCCGCTCGCCGAAGACATCACCCGGCAGCGGGATCTCCGAGCCGGACCGGGCGTCGGTGAGTGTGACCGTGCACCCGACGTGCTGGCCGATCTGGTGGTCCTCGATGCGCAGTCGCCACGGCGCGGAGGCCGAGTGGTCCACCCGTCCCGGCGGCGACCGGTCGTCGTCCCGGAACGGGTGGACGACGGCGATCAGACCCGCGGCGATCAGACCCGCGGCGGCGAGAGCGGCGGCGGCGATCAGGATCCGGCGTCGCCGATCCGGTGCCGATGTAGGTGCCAATGCCGGCACCGGCGCCGGCCGGTCGGCCGGGGCGTGCGTCCGGCCGGGAACGGCGGGCGGTTCCGCGTCGCGACACCGGGCCAGGCGCACGTCGCCGTCCCCGTCGACCCGCCGCTGCGGGATCTGCTTGCCGATCTCGCGCATCCGGCGGTCGACGTACGTGTAGAGGTCGGTGAAGCCGACGTACCCGTCGCCGTCGTGATCCGGCGCGGCGATCAGCAGACCGTCGATCAGTTGCTGGGTGAAGACGCTGGTGCCGTTGTCGGCCGTGGCGTCGTTGGCCAGCTGGGTCCCGCGGCAACTGGTCAGGACGTACCGCCCCGGGCCGGCGACGGTGTCCGGCAGGTCGCCGCCACGGAACGCGCCGGCGTGGCAGCAGTCCAGGACGATCACGATGTCGCGGGCCAGGGACGCCTCGGCGAACTCGTTGATCCGGGCGCTGCTGACCGCCGTGGCCAGCAGGTCGGCCGAGTCGGTGTCCTGCATGCACAGATGCAGGCGGCCGGTCAGGTCGAGCTTGCCGTGCCCGCTGAAATAGAACAGCAGCACGTCGTCGCGGTGCGCGGCGCCGAAGAACCGGCCCAGCGCCCGGATCGCCCGGTGGGACGTCGTCTCGGGCAGCAGCGTCACGTCGAGGTCGGCGAACATCCCGGTCTGCTGGTCGACCAGCGCGCGGTTGAGCGCGGCGATGTCCTTGACCGGTCCTTTGAGCGTCTGGAGGTTGTGCTCGTCAGCGGGATAGGTCGAGTTGCCGATCAGGATGGCTCGGTATCGGCCGTCCGTTCCGGCCCTCGCAGTCGCCATCGGCAGACCTCCATCCGGTCCGCCGATCCTACGCCTGCGTCGCGCTGCGCACGACCGTCCCGGTGGCCAGCCGGCCGGGTCAGGTGGTCTTCAGCAGGCCGCCGGACTGCCAGGTCGACCAGGGCAGGTTCCAGTCGCCGTAGCCGTCCCAGCTCGGCATGGTCGGGCCGCCGGTGCCGGTGTAGCTGGTCACGTCGCCGATCTGGGCGAACCGGTAGTAGCGCTCGGCGTCCTTCACGGTCAGGTTGGTGCAGCCGTGCGACGTGCTGCGCTGGCCGATGTTGCCGCCGTTCCAGCTCGCGGCGTGCAGGAACTCGCCGGAGTTGGTGATCCGCACCGACCACGGCACCTGCAGGTCGTACCCCGGGCCGGTCATGCGTTTGACCTTGTTCTTCGCCATCACGATCTTGACGCCGCCGAAGGTGGGCGTGCTCGCCTTGCCGAGCGAGACCGGGAAGCGGAACACCTGCTTGCCGTCCGAGGTGACGACCATTTCCTTGGTACGCCCGTCGACCTTGCTGATGTTGGCCGGACCGGTGGACATGTCCAGGGTCAGGCTGTTGTCGAACACCAGGCCCCGGCCCGCCGGCTGGTCCTTCACCGGCAGGTCGAGATGGATCTTGGCGTGCGCGGGCCAGTACTCCTTGGTCCGGTAGTGCGCCTCCAGCGGATAGCCCCGGTAGATCGCCGACCGCTGGAAGTACCACGCGCCCTGCGCGGGCTGCCCGTCGACGGTGACCTTGGAGGCCGCCGCGAAGGCCCGCGCGTCGGTGACCTTGGCCGACAGGTACGCGATGATGGGCATGCCGACGCCCCAGGTGGTGCCGTCACCCTCCAGCAGCCGGACGTGCACCGGCTTGCCCGCCGGCGGCTTCGCGGACGGGCTGACGGACGGGCCGGCGGACGGGCCGGCCGAGGTCGCCTGCCCGGCCTCCCAGGCCCCGCCGGACGGGGAGTCGCTGCAGGCCGCCATCACGGCAAGCAGCGCCGCCAGCACCGTGAACCGCCATCCGCGTGAACGTCGCATGCCACCGACGATGCTCCGAACCGGCCGGATCCGCCACCTCGCCGCGGAACCGCAGGTCAGGACAGCAGGCTCGGGTGGCCGCCGGCCAGGGAGACCTCGGCCACGTGCAGGCCGTCGTCGAACGTGATCGAGGGGAAGCGGTCCCAGACGGCCGCCTCGTGGAACGGCAGGATGCGCCTCGTGTCACCGTTGACACTCGCCAGCATGGAGTCGGCCAGGTCCAGCCACGCCGTCGCGCTGCCGGTGGTCATCGCGATCGGGGCCAGCACGCCGTCGCCGTGCAGGCCTTCCAGGTTCTCGTAGCTGTAGACGTTGTCGCCGGCGAACACCCACGTGCCATCGGTGTCATTGGTGACGGCGACCAGTTGTGAGCCCGCTGTGTGGGTGTCGTGGGCGGGCCGCAGCTCGAGGCCTTCCGCGACCTCGGCGTGGCCGTCGACCAGCGTGGCCCGGCTACCTACCAACTGGTCGGTAAGGTCGGGCTGACAGGAGCGGGTCAGGAACTCGAACCGGCGGGGCCGCCTGGTCGCGGCGACGTAGCTGTCGATCTCGCGGCGCTGGATCCAGACGTGTGCGCCGGGAAAGGCCGCGACCCGGCCGGCGTGGTCGAAGTGGTTGTGGGTCAACAGGATGGTGTCGATGTCACCGGTGTCGACACCGATCCGGGCCAGCACGTCGACCGGGTCCAGCCACCGCGTCTCCCCGTACTTGGCGGTGAGCCGTTGGTAGATCGCCTGGTCGGCGAACCCGACGTCGACCAGGACGGTGCGATCGGCCGAGCGCAGCAATCCGAAGCAGTACGGCATGCGCCGATGGCCCTCGTTCGGTTGCGCGGCGAACAGGTTGCTGGCCGGGAAGCGGTCGACGTAGCCGTACTCGAGGATCCAGATCGACCACACCTCAGGCCGCCGGCGGCTGGACGTCGAAGACGGCGAGCTGCCACGCCACCATGTTGTAGTAGCCGACGATCGTGACCAGCTCGAGCAGGCCGGGCTCGCCGAGGATGTCAACGGTGTCACGGTATTCGAGATCGTCGAGGGTGCCGCGGTCGAGGATCGCCTTCGTGGCGCGCAGAATCGAACCCTCGGCGGCGGACAGATCGGATGGCTCCTTACCGTCGGCCAGTGCGGCCAGGTCATGCTCGGAGAGCCCGGCGGCCCGCCCGGCGCGGGTGTGTGCGTACAGCTCGAAGGCGCTGCGGTGGTGATGACCGACGAGCAGGATCGCGATCTCCCGGCCGCGCGCCGGCAGCGCGGACTCGTACCGGACGACGCCGCCGATCTTCTGCAGCGCCTGCCCGAAGGCCGGGCTGAGGATCCACACCGCGGGCGGGCCCTGTAGCTTGCCGTCCGGCGTCGAGAGCTGGAACGGGCTGTCCGGCGACGCCCGCCGGCCGGTCGTGTACCACTCGTACAGCGACCGCTGCTCGTCGCTCATGCCGGCCGGATCGACGTCCTCGACTCTCATGCGGCAACCCCCCGGAAGACTTTCATGCGGTAACCCCCAGGAACTCCCGCGGGTTGGCGGACACCATCATCGCGATCTGCTCGTCGGCCCAGCCCAGGTAGGCCAGCTGCTCGACGAACATGCGCAGGCACTCGGGCTCGGGCGGCACCCAGCGGGAGAACACGTCGGTGCTCAGGATCGCCCGATCCGGCCCGACCGCGGTCAGCGCCTCGTGCACGTCCCGGATCGTCAGGTGCCCGTCCGGGTGCACCAGCGGCGCGTTGGCGAACTCCAGGAAGGCGCCCATGTCACCGAAGTCACGCAGCTCGGCCGGGTCGCGCGTGTAGTGCAGCGGATGCGTGACGAGCAGGCGCTGCCCGATGTCGGCGCAGTACGCGGCCACCGCCCGGCTCTCCGCCAGCGAGGCGTGCCCGGTGGCCAGGGCGAGGCCGAGCGCGTGGCAGGCGTCGATGACTGCCCGCGCCCGGCCGGTCAGGGCGCCCGAGGGGTCGAGCAGGGCGATGGCCGTACGGTCGTGGTACTCGGCGAACGACGGCGAGACCCGGCGCAGCAACATCGCGATGTAGCCGTCCCGCTCGACGTCGGCCGCGTTGCCCCAGGTCGGCAGGAACACCACGCGGGCGCCGTGCGCGGCGGCCAGCTCGACGACGCTCGGTTCGAGGCCGCCGACCGGGGGATTGAGCGTGATGCTCCCGTACACCTGGAAATCCTCGGTGTGGTCGCGAACCGCCCGCGCCCGGTCCATGGTCGCCCACAGATGAGACTTCAGAACCCAACCGCTCATCCCGTACGCCTGGGCGAGCCGCGCCACGGCCACGTCGTCGCCGCGCAGGGGCAGCGCCGCCGAGATGTCCGGCCGGCCGTGGACGTGCACGTCGATCGCCCCGCGTAACAGGCGGTCGAACCCCTCGGGTTGCGCGTCGTTCATGCCGTAGATTGTATGACGGTACTACCAGATGGAGGAAGGACAACCATGGAATTGACCGCGGTGGTGACCGGTGCGGCGCGGGGTATCGGCCGTGAGGTGGTGACGCGGCTGCGCGCGGCCGGCTATCGGGTGGTCGCGGTCGACATCGCGCCGCTGCCGTTCGACGGCGACGACGGCGTGCGGCCGCTGGTCGCCGACGTCACCGCGCCGGACACGCCGGGCGCCGCGGTCGAGCTGGCCGTCTCGACCTTCGGGCGGCTCGACCTGCTGGTCAACAACGCGGCCCGGTTCCTGCGCCGGCCCATCCTGGAGACCTCGGACGAGGACTTCGACGGGCTGATCGCCACCAACGTGCGGCCGGTGTTCCGGTTCAGCCGGGCGGCGTTGCCGGCGCTGATCGAGAGCCGCGGCTGCATCGTCAACACAGCCTCGATCTCCGGGCTGATCGGGGTGCCCAACCAGAGCGTGTACGCCATGACCAAGGGGGCCATCGTCCAGCTCACCCGTCAGCTGGCCATCGAGTTCGCGGCCCGCGGCGTACGCGTCAACGCCGTGGCTCCCGGAGCCGTCGACACGGGCTTCATGGACGAGGCGCGAGCCGCCGACCCCGACCCGCGGGCCAGCCTGGCCGTCACCCTGAGCAACCACCCGATCGGCCGTGTCTCGACCCCCGACGAGGTCGCCCGGGCCATCGTCTTCCTCGCGTCCCCCGAGTCGTCCGGCATCACCGGCACGATCCTCAGCGTCGACGGCGGCTACATCGCCCGCTGACCCGGTTCGAGCGGGATGCGCACGACAGCCTCGTGGCGGCGGTGGCTCGGCACTGGGCCTTCGGCCACGGCGGTCAGGCGCGGCGGAAGTGCGGGATCCGTTCGAGATCCACGGGTGTGCTGATGGTGGCCGGGCCGGTAAGGGTCTCGCCGTTGTCGGCGTCCCACCTGCCGGGCGGCAGCAGGACGGTGCGCTCGGCGGCGCCGGGGTGCAGGACCGGGGCCACGAGCAGGTCGGGGCCGAGCAGGAACTGGTCGTTCACGTGCTCGAAGCCGTGGTAGGCCATCGGGCGGACGATCGGCTCGCCGGTGGCGGCGGCGTGATCCACCAGGTCGAGGATCAAGGGCAGGAGGGTACGCCGGATGTCGAGCGCCGCGCGGACGGCGGCCCGGTGGCGAGCGTCGAGGACCCGGTCGGGCAGTATCGAGAACTGCGTCATCGGCGCCAGGGCGGCGATCTGGGCGTACCGGACGAAGAATTCCTGGTCGACGGCGCCGGCCCTGGTCACGGCGTCGATCTCGCCCCCGCCGACCATGTCGGGGCAGGTGAAGGCGTGGCCGATCAGGCCCTGCGCGACCAGCTCGGGAATCAGCGACGCCAGCCCGTCGCCGGTCCACGACGGCGGCTTGTCGTGCAGGCGCTGGGCCAGCGGGCGGCCGCCCCGCTTCCAGCAGGCCCGGAACTCGTTGAAGGGATAGCGTTCGCCGGCCCGGGCCCACGCCTCGCAGTGGTCGACCGGCTCGGCGCTCGTGCCTCGGTAGAAGTGCAGGTCGCCGGCGTCGAACTTGAAGCCGTCGACGCCGTGGTCGGCGACCAGGGCGTCCAGCTCGCCGTGCAGCCAGGCGACGCCGTCGGGGTCGGTGGCGTCGAGGACGGCGCTGTAGCCGTTCCACCAGCGGCGGATCGCCGTGTCACCGGTGACGTCGCGGACCAGCAGGCCGCGCCGTTCGAGGTCGCGGAACGTCGCCGAGTCGGGGCTGACGAACGGGACCAGCCAGAGCATCACCGAGAAGCCCTGCTCGTGCAGGCGGTCGATCATGCCGCGCGGGTCGGGGAAGCGGGCCCGGTCGAAGCGCCAGGTGCCGTAGCCGGGGGACCAGCAGTCGTCGATCATCAGGACGCCGGGTGGCAGGCCGGCGTCGAGCACGCGCCGGGCGTACCCGAGAACCTGGTCCTGGGTCGGCGTGTAGGGCATCTCGATCCAGGTGTTGTACTGCGGCCCGGTGAACAGCTCGCGGGCGGGCGCGCGGCCGGACGGCGGGAAGAACCGTGCCGAGGCGCCGCGGAACGCGTCACCCAGCGACCCGCCGGCCCGGTCCAGGACGAGGTCGTCGCCCGAGACCCGCAGCTCGCCGGCGCCGACCTCGAAGGTGAACGGCCGCTCCGACCAGATGTAGCGCCCGGCGCTGGACAGCAGCAGGGGAGCGCTCTGGTTGGGTCCGTGCCCGGGATCGTCGGGCCGGCCCGCCGACCACGCGAGATCGCGCCGGTGACCCGGGCCGAAGGGCATCAGAGCACCGTCGGCGACCGCGCCGCCCCACCAGCGTTCGCCGTCCTCGTTCGCCACCACCAGCATGAGGTCGACCCTATCGAGCGAAGCTGAGCTATTTCGCGAAGACGCGGTCGAGGTGGTGTCGGAGCACGGCGGTGGCCGCGTCGGCGTCGCGCTGCCCGCCGAGGATGCTCGACGTGAGGCCGTTGGTCATCGCCAGCAGGCCCGCCGCGACCGTCTCGGGCGCGGCCACCCCGGCCAGCCCCAGCTGGGTGGCGAGCAGGCGTTCGAGCCGGTCGGGATAGTCGGTGCCGTGCAGCCGGGACAGGGCGGGATCGGTCAGCACCAGGCTGTAGAAGGCCGCCCAGGCGCGCGACTCGCGTACCCGCTCCGGGTCGGTCGGCAGCGCGGCGAGCAGCGTCTCGGTGACGAACTCCCGCGGCGGCGGCGGAGAACCGAGTGCTTCGAGACGCGTGCGTACGCGTACGGTCAGCTTCTCGGCCAGATAGCCCAGCGCGCCCACCAGCAGCTCGTCCTTGGTGGTGAAGTAGTACTGCACGAGCCGGACCGAGACGCCCGCCTCGGCCGCCACCTCCCGCATGCTCGCGCCCTGCAGCCCTTCCCGCTCGGCGATGCGCAGGAGCGCGCCCGCGATGTGCCGCCGCCGCTCGTCATGGTCCACCCGCTTCGGCATCCCGCCCCTCTCGTTTTCGTGTTACGTTCGTACCATGAAAGCCGCGACGAGGATCAGCGACTTCACCAACGACCGTGCCAGACAACGCTTCCTGGGCTTCTACCGGGATGCCCTCACCCGGCTGTGGCCACCGTTCACCACCACGTCGGTGCCCACCTCGTACGGCGAGGCCGTCGCCTATCGCGCCGGCCCCGCCGACGGCGTCCCGGTCGTGCTGGTGCCCGGCGCCGGCGGCAGCGCCGTCACCTGGTACCACTACGTCGAACGCCTCGCCCGCCACCACCCGGTGATCGGCCTCGACCCGGTCGGCGAGCCCAGCGCCGCCCGGCAGACCCGCCCGATCGCCGACGGGCACGACGCGGCCACGTTCCTGTCCGAAGTGCTCACCGGTCTGGGGGTCGAACGCGCCCACCTGGTCGGCATGTCCTACGGGGGCTGGACGATCGTGCGGCACGAGCTCGCCTTCCCGGGCCGCGCGGCCAGCCTGACCCTGCTCGACCCGGGCGGTTTCGGCCGGTTCGGCGCCCGGTTCTGGCTGTGGATCATGGCCGGCGGGCTGGCCGGGCTCACCCCGGGCCCGATCCGGCGCCGCCTGGCCGGGCCGGTGCGCAACGCGACGTTGCGCGAGGACGCGCTGATGCCCCTGCTGCCGATGACCATGTCGTTCCGCCGCCGGCTGCCGTTGCCGGACACCATCGCCGACGCCGACCTGGCCCGCATCACCACGCCCACCCTCGTGCTGCTCGGCGAGCACAGCGTCCTCTACCCGGCGGCCGAGCTCGCCGCCCACCTGACCGAGGTCATGCCCAACGTCCGTGCCGAGGTCGTGCCGGGCGCCTCGCACGACCTCCCGGCTCACTCGCCCGACGTGGTGGCCGGCCACCTGGAACAGTTCCTAGCGGCGTGAGATCGTCCGCGCCACCGCGTCGTGGTCCGGGCTGGCGGGTACGGCTCCCCGCCAGCGCTGGCTCTGCCGGTACGCGAACGCGCGCACCCCGTGCACCAGCCCGCTCGGGTGCAGGTCGGACCGCGAGTTGCGGACCGCGTCGAAGGCCAGGCCGGCGTCCACCGGCGGCGGCAGCTCCTGGCCGAGCGTGACCCGGCCGACCGTACGCCCGACGCCCCGGTGCCGGACGGCGAGCAGGAGACGGTTGCCGGGGGCGAGCGACTCCAGCGACCGCCCGAGCGGCGGCCCGGCCGGATCGGGGCGGGCGGCGACGTACAGCTTCCGGCCGCTCCCGGTCCGGTAGGCGGTGATCGAGCCGTACATCGTGTCGAAGCTGCGCCGCGGCACGGGCAGATGCCGGGTCACCGGCCCGCGTCCGGCGGTCGAGAGCAACAGATCGAGAGGGCCCGACGGCAGGTGTACGCGGACCGCCAGCCCCCGGACGTCGGCCCGGCCACCACGGGTGCCCAGCCCCTTGGACAGGCGCACCGTGACGTCGTGCCGCGCCGGCTCGGACAGCAGCGCCGACCCGCCGGGCTCACCGCGCCCGAAGATCTCCAGATCGCCGGCGAACGATCGTCCCGACGGGTGCATGAAGCGCTGATGCCGCGACCGCGCGACGCGCACCACGAGGGCGCCGCCGACGATCGCTGCGACGAGCTTGCCCAAGGCCATGCCGAGGGTTACCCCAGGGGGCGCCGGGTCTAACGCTCGCGCCCTAAAGGTCGTCCAGCTGGATCAGGCCGTCCTGCAGGGCGCGGGCGACCAGCGCGGCCTTCGTCGGGGCGGGGCGACCGGCCCGGGCATAGCGGACCCGGACCCGGTCGATGTAGCCCTCGACCGTACGCGGGGAGAGGTTGCAGCGGGCCGCCACCAGCTGCTTGGACTCGCACTGGAACCAGGCCAGAAGCACCTCCTGCTCCCGGTCGGTCAGCCGCGGGCGGTCGGAGGTGTCGTCGGCCGACATCGCGCCGGCCAGGGCGGGTGGCACGTACGGCAGGTCCTGGGCGGCGGCCCGGACGGCCGCGACCAGGTGTTCCTCGCCCTCGGCCTTGGTGAGGAAGGTGGCGCAGCCGGCGTCCAGGCACCGCAGCGCGGTCTCCCGGTCCTCGCGCATCGTGTAGACGATGACCCGCCGACCGGCGGCGACCAGGTCGGCCAGCGCGTCCCAGGACACCGTGGGCCGGTCGGCCAGCTGCAGGTCGAGGACGACGACGTCGGCCCGCAGACCGTCCGGGCTCCAGGCGATCCGCGGGTCGCCGCCCGCGGCGGTCACCGCGATCCCGGCGCCGTCGAACCAGGAGCGGACCCCGGCCAGGACCACCGGGTGGTCGTCGACGATCGCGACGGCCGGGTTCAGACGGGACATGTCAGCTCCACCCACAGAGTCGTGCCGATGGTCGTCGTGCGGATCGTCAGCGGGGCCGGAACCTCGGTGAGCGCGAAACCCGGGTCGGCGCCGTCGGTCCGGGCGACCACACTCAGGCACAGCTGGGCCGGGGTCGGCACGACGGTCAGGCGCAGGCGGGCCGTGGGCCGGCGGGCGATCTCCCGCACCACGTCACAGGCGGCCCGGCGCAGCTCCGGCGGCAGGCTCCCGGCGTGTACGGCGACCTCCACCCGGGTGCCCGCCGCCTGCACCTCGTCGAGGCAGGCGGACAGGTCGGCGCCGAGCGGGTCCCCGCCGGCGCCGTGCCATTCGGCCAGCAGCCGGCGCACCTGGGCCGCCGCGACGCCGCTGCGCTGCCGCAACGTGTCGTCCGGGCCGGGGGAGGGCTCGGCCAGGCCGGCCAGGACCGGCTCGACCGCGGCGGCGACCGCCTGGGACCGGCGGAGCCGATCGTCGTGCAGTGCGGCCGCCACGAACTGCTCGGTCCGGATGGCCTCCCGGGTCAGGTGCAGCACCCGGGTGGCCTCGGCCGACTGCTCGACCGCCCGGGCGGCCAGCGCGATCGGCAGCTGCAGGCCGAGGATGCCGAGGGCGCGCGCGGTCATCAGCACGACCTCGACCCCGCCCGCGGCCAGGGCAGCCGACTCGGCGAACACCACCGGGACGGTCAGGCACAGCAGGAGCGTCGTCAGCCGGCGGCCCGAGGCGAGCGTGAGGAGCAGCCAGCCGTTCGCCCCGACGGCCCAGTTCGCGGTGGTGTGTTGCAGGGCGGCGGGAACGGTGAGGGTGACGGCGGCGGTGGCGCCGAGCGTCACGACGCCGAGGACGGCGGCCAGGATCCGCCGCAGCCGGTAGGGCGGCAACGGCCAGGCCAGCAGCCCGGCCGTCGCGGCCCAGGCGCCGACGCTGGCCAGATAGGCCGGCCGGGAGCCGTTCAGGGCCTGGGCGCGGTACAGCACCAGCAGCAGCACCCCGGCGATCACCCAGGTGCCCCACCGGACCGCCCGGCGGATGTCGGTCATGGCGCATCCGGCGCGGGCCAGCGCAGCTCGACCCTGGTGCCCTGACCGGGGGCGCTGACCACCCGGGCGCCTCCACCGGCCCGGCGCATCCGAGCCGCGATGGACAGCCGCACACCGAGATGCACCCCGGCCGGCACGGCGTCCGGCCGGAAGCCCCGACCGTCGTCGACGACATCCAACTCCACCGTGCCCGGCGCGGGCAGCCGCAGCTCCAGCCGGGCCCGGTCGGTGCCGGCGTGCCGTTCGACGTTGCGCAGCGCCTCGTCACGGGCCAGGAGGAGGGCATTGATGGCGTACGGCGGGATCGCGGGCACGCCGTGGGCCGGCGGAAGCACGGCCGTGACGACGAGGCCGCCATGCTCCGGTGGCGTGGTCAGGTCGGCGAACGTGGCGGTCCGGGGCGCGGGCTCGAGCCGGGACAGGTCGGACCGCGCGCGGCGGCGCAGCTCGGGACCGCCGGCGCCCCGCGACGACGCCGCCGTGAGCGTGGCGGCGACGGTGTCGTGCAGCACGGCCAGGTGGTCCTCGACGTCGGCCCGGCGGGCGGCGGTGAGCTCCGCGTCCCGCCGGAGCGCGGCCGTGGCCACCGCGAGCTCGTCCACCCGCCGCGCGCCCCGGGACACCAGCACGATCAGCCCCCGGGCCAGCGCGCCCTGCCAGAGCAGCATCACCGTCTGGGCGGCGCCCAGGTCCCAGCCGGTGCCGGTGGCCAGGGCCGACCCGGCCCAGACCGCGGCCGAGGTCACCAGCAGGTGGGCGGCGCCGTCGCGCGGGCGGAGGGAGAACTGGGCCGCGCCGACGCACACCGAGGTCACCGTCCGGGCCCAGTCGTCCAGGTCCAGGTGGCCGTGCGGCGGGTGGGCCCAGGGCAGCACCACGCAGGCCGCCGCGAGCGGGATGGCGTCCACGGCCGCCGTCCATCGTGGCCACCAGCCGCTCACCACCGAGGCGACCTGCCAGGCCACGACCACGGCGACCACGGCCACGGCGGCCTTCGGAGGGTCGCCGATGGGCAGCAGGGCGGTGCAGGCGAGGACGACGAGCACCCGCGCGGTCACGGCGATCCGGGCGGCGGCTGTTCTGACCGAGGTCTCTACCGGTCCGGTGTCGCGAATGGTCTGCACCTCCGTGCTCCGCTCGAGATCGTAATCCGGTGATCCAAATGTGGGTTGTTCACCCCTCACGGTCCGGTTCGCCCGTCCGTAGCGTCCTCTCTCGACAGCCGGCAATCACCCCGTACAGAAAGGTTTTCCGTGAATTTCTCCCGTCGTTCTCTGCTGGCGGTGTGCCTTGCGGTTCCCGCGCTCGCGCTGGGGCCGCAGCCGGCCATGGCCGCGGCCGCGCTGCCCACGGTCGACATGGAAGCCGTACTCAAGGCGGCGCAGTGGGACCCGGCCAAGGCCGACTCGGCGGTCACCCCCGGCGCCGGGCCGAGCGTCAAGCTGGTCGAGACCGCTCTGCGCAAGAAGGGCCTGCTCGATCCGGCCTATGAGGACGGTCATTTCGGCACGCGGACCGTCACCGCCTACGCCCAGTGGCAGCAGCAGCTCGGCTACAGCGGCCTCGACGCCACCGGGCTGCCCGGCCGGACGTCGCTGACCAGGCTCGGCGAGGGACAGTTCACCCTGACCCGGATCGTCCTGGCCGGCGCGAAGGTCACCCACCAGGGCTTCCCGGTCAACGACCGGACCCTCGCGATGCTCAAGGCGGCGCAGGGGCGCTCCGGCCGTACGTACGTCGTCGAGCAGGGTTCGTACTCGCCCGGAACCGATCCGACGTCGGCCGGCACCCATGACGGCGGCGGTGTGCTCGACCTCGACGCCGAGGCGCTGACCGCCGCCCAGCGTACGGCCGCCGTGACCGCGCTCCGCCAGGTCGGCTTCGCGGCCTGGCTGCGGACCCCGGCCCAGGGCGACTGGCCGCTGCACATCCACGCCGTCGCGATCAGCGACCCCGACCTGTCGTCGCCGGCCCAGAAGCAGGTCGGCGCCTACTACGAGGGTCGCAACGGCCTGGCCAACAACGCGGCCGACGACGGCCCGCGTGTCCCGAAGGTCACCTACGAGGAATACCTCCGAACCCTCTAGAACTGGAGTCCGTCCATGAACAAGAAGATCATGCCCATCGCCATGGCCGCGTTGACCGGCGCGAGCATCATCGCCATGACGCCCACCGCCGCCCAGGCCGCGGGCCGCAACGGCGTCTGCGAGTCGGGCGAGTTCTGCCTGTACTTCAACAGCAACCACCAGGGATCGGTGTCCGACTTCACCGGCTCGATCCCGGACTACGGCAAGAGCTAGCCGTCCTGCTACGAGTTCAAGAGCGACGGCGCGGGCCAGTTCAAGTGTGTGAAGAACGACGCGGCGGCGGTCTGGAACCGCACCTCCGACCCGGTCACCGTCTACTTCAACCATGACTACAAGGGCGCACGGCAGACCATCAAGGCCGGCGGCAAGGTCAACCTCAACTCGGATCTGAAGAACGAGAACGCCTCACACAAGTTCAACACCAACGACGGCGACAGCAAGGAGAACCTGACCCACGGTCTGTACGACGCCAGCGGCGGCTCCATCACCTGTGGCTTCGACGGCTACGAGAACACGCCGGGCCGCCACGAGGGCATCGACATGGCGCGCAGCGTCGGCTCGCCGGTCTACGCGCTGGTCCGGGGCGAGGTCATCAACATCGTCCGCGGCTCGAACGGCAGCGGTGGGCTGTCCACCATCGCCGTCTACAACTCGGACGTCAACAAGACGGTGATCTACCTGCACACCAACCCGTCGTCGTCGCTGCAGGAGGGTGACCGGGTCGACCGCGAGGACCGGATCGCCACCGAGGCCTGGCACGGGGTCAGCTCCAGCGGCGCCGCGCACACCCACGTCGAGGTGCGCGACGGCCGCAAGCCGCTCGCGGCCGTCAGCGTCGGCGACCCGGACCTGGAGAACGACAACCCGGCCTCGTTCTGGAGCGCCCGCGGATACAACGTCCGATGAAGACGCTTCTCGGCCTGATCGCCGCCGTGCTCCTGGCGCCGCTGCTCACCCTCGCGTCGCCGGCGCCGGCCTCGGCCGACGTCTCCGGGAACTGCTCCGGCCTGGCCGGAGAACGTTCCGGCCGGGCCTCAGTCGCATCGGGTGACGGTGAAGCGCCAGGTGCCGGAGCCCACGGCGTAGCGCGCGACACCGGTGACACCCGGGGCGGGCTCAGCCCCGGCCGGGGCGGTGACGTCGTGGCCGAACGTGGGCACGTCGACCGTGGCGGTGGCGTTGACCGGGACGGTGACGGTCAGGTCGAAGCGGCAGGCGGCGTTGGTCCAGGCCGAGGTCACCGTTCCGCGTACCGTGTCGATCGACGCCGACAGGCGGGCCAGACCGGGCGGCACCCGCGGGGCGACCGCGATCGACGCGTAGCCCGGTGACGCCGGGGTGATGCCCGCGAAGACGGTGTAGAGCGTGGCGTTGACGCCGGCGAACATGGCGTGGTCGTGGGTCTCCATGTTCGATTCGTACGTCCACTGCTCCCACGGCGTGGTGGCGCCCCGGGAGATCTGGTAGCCGAAACCGGGGTAGGTCGTCGTGCCGAGAACCGTCGCGGCGACGTCGGCGCGACCGGCCCGGGCCAGGGCCTCGATCAGGTACCGGGTACCGAAGATGCCGGTGTCCAGGTGGCCGTGATCGGCGGTCAGGACCGTGTCGGCCAGCCGTGCGCCGACCGCGGCGACCCGGTCCTCGGGCACCATGCCGAAGGCCAGCGGCAGGACGCTGGTGACCTGGCGGCCGCTGCCGTACCCGGTGCCGGACGGGTCGAGGAAGCGGGCGTTGAAGGCGTCCGCGATGTCCTGGGCCAGCCGCCGGAAACGCGCCGCGTCGGCGGTCCGGCCGAGCGCCGCCGCGGCCTTGGCCGTGTCGTCGGCCTGGCGGTAGGACAGGGCGGTGTTCACGATCGCCCGCTCGCTGAAGCACTCGCCGGTCGAAGGGCTGCCCTGCCCGTCGTGCGCGTCCGGGCCGCGCACCGGCGGGCACCAGTCGCCGAAGCCGCGGTCGTCCGGCCAGACCAGATCCGGCCGGGCCGCCGCGTTGGCCTCGACGAACGCCGCCATGGCCGGGTAGGAGCGGGCCAGCAGGGCCTGGTCACCGTACTGCTCGTAGAGCGACCAGGCGAGCGAGACCGAGCCGCCGCCCATGTCGGGCAGCTGGGCGTTGCCGGCGTCGTTCGGCAGCGCCGTTCCCGGCGGGAGGTCGAGCAGGTACTTGGCGTAGAACCGTTCCATCCCGAACTCCCGGACCGCGGCGGCGTGATAGGCCTGCACGTCCATCCCGGGCGGGGTTCGCTCGTCCCGCACCGGGGTGTCGGTCGGCAGGCTCATCGAGTTGTTCAGGATCGCCCAGCGGTTGTTCCGCCAGATCCGGTCCAGCAACGGGTCCGAGGTGGCGATCGTCCCGGTCGGCGCGACGTCGGCGTGCACGACGCGGGCCGTCACGCTGCCCGGGCCGAGCGCGCCCGGGAAACCGGTGACCTCGACGTAGCGGAAGCCGTGATAGGTGAAGCGCGGCTCCCAGACCTGCTCGCCCGGGGCGTCGCCGAGGGTGTACGCGTCAGCCGACGCCGCGTTGCGATTGGTCGCCGTGTCGAGCCGGCCGTCCGGGCCGAGTTCTTCGGCCGTACGCATCCGCACCGTCGTGCCGGCCGGCCCGGTGACCCGCAACCGGGGCCACCCGGCGATGTTCTGCCCGAAGTCGAGGACGTGCACACCGGGACGGGGCTCGGTGACACCGGTGGCATGGAGGGTGTCCACCACCCGGATCGGGGAAGCGTCGTCGGCGGCGAGCACCGGGCTGGGCGCCGTCGTGGTCCGCACCGGATGCCAGGCGCGGTCGTCGAAGCCCGGCCGGTCCCAGCCGTCCTGCGCCAGCCGCGCGTCGTAGCTCTCGCCGCCGTACAGGTCGTTGGCCAGGATCGGGCCGTCCGACCACCGCCACGTGTCGTCGGAGGCGACCGTGGCCCGGGTGCCGTCGGTGAACGTGACGGCGAGCAGCGCGATCGCCTGCTTCGGCCCCGGCCATCGGAACCCGTACGGGCTGAACCGCGGGCCGTACCCGTTGCCCAGCCACAGCCCGACGGTGTTGGCGCCCGGCCGGAGCAGCGACGTGACGTCGTAGGTGTCGTAGAGGTTCCGCCGCTCGTACGGCGTGCTCGCCGGGGTCAGCACGCGGTCGCCGACCTTGCCGCCGTTGAGCCGCAGCTCGGCGAAGCCCAGGCCATAGGTGTACGCCCGGGCGCTCGCGATCGGCCGGTCCAGGTCGAACGCCTTGCGCAGCATCGGGGCGTCCGGGTCGGAGGCGAGCAGGGTCGGGTCGCCACGCGGCTCCAGACGGCCGTCGACCACGGGCGCGCCCGGGAACCGGGGATCCGGGTCGGCCGTGAAGTCGTCGCTGAACAGGGTGCGTCCGCCGAGGTCGCGTACGGTCAGGTGGTCGTACTGGGCGACCTCGGGCACACCCTGGCTGACCGACGACCGGAAGCCGATGGTGCCCGGGCCGGGAAGATCCAGCGGGCGTACGTCGACCTGGACGCCGTCGATCCAGGTGGTGACCGTCCCGCCGTCGGCCCGGATCCGCACGTGATGCGTCGCGCCGACGTTCTCCGGTGTCACGACCGGGCTCAGGTCGACCTCGCCGAGCAGCGCGTACGCCCCCTGGCGCCGGACGTGCGGCCGCAGCATGACCCGGCCCGGGTGGGTCACGGCGTTGATCTGCCACATCGCGTAGGTGTCGGCGCTCGCGGCCCGGAACAGCAGGCTCGCCGCCCCCGACCGGATCGTGACATCGGTGTTCAGCGTGAGGTCCCGCCACGAGTGCGCGTCGCCGACGTCCGGGGTGATCCACCGGGCGCCGGCCCAGCTCGCCGCGTCCAGCAGGCCGGTCTCCCACCATGACACCGGTGACGGCGGCGACGGACGGCCGTTCACATCCCATGCCTGGACCGTCCAGTAGTACCGGCGCGCGGAGACCAGGTCCGGGCCGCCGTACCGGACGGCCACCGAGTCGGCGCTCGCGACCCGGCCGCTGTCCCAGACGTCGGCGCTCCGCCGGGCCAGCAGCTCGGGCCGGCTGGCGACGAGCACGCGGTACGCGCTCTGCCGATCACCCTTCCGCCCCGACCGCAGCCGCCAGCTCAGCGCGGGCCGCGGCTCGTCGATGCCCAGCGGCGCCGCGACGTTGCCGGTCCGCAGGTCGTGAACGGTGAGCCCGGCCGCTGGGGCGCCGGCCGCCGAGGCTGCGGCTGCTGGGGCGCCGGCCGGCATCGGGGCGAGCGCGAGGATCAGGGCGAGCGCGAACCGAGCAGGCATGGCGTGCTCCAGCTGTCGGGTTATAACGATTCAATGGGGCCATGTTACGGGCCGGTTACATGTCTGTCGAGATCGGACGCCGCCGGCCCTCCGGCGCGATTTCGCCCACACCTTCTCCGTCCCCGGTCGAACCATGATCACGATTCCCGGCTGAAGCACTAGGCTCAGGGGATGTCCGAGCACCGCCCCCTTCCGCTGTGGGCGGGACGCGCGGCGGCGCTGCTGGGCATCGTGCTCGTCGCGCTCACCCTGCGCCAGGCGGTCGCGGTCATATCGCCGATCCTCGGCGACATCCGGGTGGACATCCCGATCTCGAACATCGGCGTCGGGGTGCTCGGCACGTTGCCGCCGATCCTGTTGGCGGCCTCCGGCTTCATCGCGCCGCGCGTCGCCCGTGGCCTCGGCCTCGACGGCGGCATCGTGCTCGCGCTGCTGCTCATGACCCTCGGCCATCTCGTGCGCGCGTTCGCCCCGGGCTTCGCGGTGCTGCTCGCCGGCAGTGTCGTCGCGCTCACCGGTACGGGGATCGGCAATGTGCTGCTGCCGCCGATCGTGCGGCGCTACTTCCCCGACCGGGTGGCGCTGCTGACCGCCGTCTACGTCTGCATCGTGGGACTGAGCACGGCCGTGCCCGCGGCGGTCGCCGCTCCGGTCGCCGAGCGGATCGGCTGGCGGTTCGCGCTCGGCATCTGGTCGGTGACCACCGTCATCGCGCTCGTACCGTGGCTCATCATCATCGCGCGGGAGCGCCGCCGGCGACTCTCGGCCGCCGTCGCCGTCGAGTCACCACCGCCCGCCCTCGTCACGCGACTGTGGCGGTCGCGCGTGGCCCGGTCGATCACCGTCTTGTTCTCGACCAGCACGATCTGCACCTACGCGGCTTTCGCCTGGCTGCCCGAGATCCTCGGCGACATCGCCGGCTCGACGCCGACCGAGGCCGGTGTGCTGCTCGCCGTCACCGGCCTCATCAGCGTGCCCCTCGCACTCATCGCGCCCCTGCTCGTCGCGCGGCTGCGTAATGTCAGCTGGCTGATCGCCGCCGGTGTTGTCAGCTTCGCGCTCGGCTACCTCGGGCTGCTCCTCGCGCCCGCGACCCTCACCCTGCTCTGGGTGCTGCTCATCGGCTCGGGGTCGATCCTGTTCCCGGTCTGCCTGGTGCTCATCAACATTCGCACCCGGACCCAGGGCGGCACGGTCGCGCTGAGCGGCTTTGCCCAGGGAGTCGCGTACGCGCTCGGCGCGCTCGGTCCGCTGCTCGTCGGACTGCTCCACGACGTGAGCGGCGGGTGGACCCTGCCGCTGCTGTTCCTGCTCGCTGTCATCCTCGTGACGACCATCCCGGCGGTCACGCTGGCCAGGCCCGCGTTCGTCGAGGACGAGCTAGCCAGCTAGACGCCTTACGGTGGCGCCGGCCTATCCGCGCCGGCCCATCCGCGCGGGCCGGGCTGCGACGGTGCCCGCCCTCGTTGCGGCCGGCGCTCGCGCTGGTCATGGGCTGAGCTGGGTTGCCGGGCGCCCGGGCTGCCTGCTCACCCTCGCTGCCGCCCCTCACCCTGGCTGCCCAGCGGCGCCGAACAGGCCGGCAGTCCGGAGGACGCCGCGGCGGCTGAGCCCGGGGCGGTCCAGCGCGGAGTCGGGTACGGCCGGGTCGGCCCAGCGGGGCAGCGTGCTCATGGCGTCCGACCGTAGGGGCCGGAACCGAGGCGGTGGTGGCCGTTCGGTGATCAAACGGTGACCGGCTGGACTCTCGTCCCAGGGTGATCCAGGGCAGACTTCCGGGCCCGATGCATCGTCGCGGTCGCGGCGCGCGGTATAACCGGTCGTCACAACTTAACCGGGCAGGGGAGTGGGCTCTGATGAGCGGCGGGCGGCACGTGGATCCTCTGGCCACGTCGGATCCGGAGCGGCTCGGTGAGTACCGGCTGCTCGGACGCCTGGGCGCAGGCGGCATGGGCGTCGTCTTCCTGGCCGAGAACCCCGGCGGCGAGCGGGTCGCGATCAAGCTGGTGCACCCGGGACTGCTCGCCGACCCCGAGGTCCGGGGCCGGTTCCGCAGCGAGGTGGGCCGGGCCCGGCAGGTGCCGGCGAGTTGCACCGCGGCGTTCCTCGACGCCGACCTCGATCATGACCCGCCGTACCTGGTCGTCGAGTACGTCGACGGGCCCAGTCTCGGCGAGGTGGTGACCCGGCAGGGCCCGCTGGCCCCGGAGGCGTTGCGCCCGCTGGCCGTCGGGGTGGCCACCGCCCTGGCCGGCATCCACGGCGCGGGCGTCATCCATCGCGACCTCAAACCGGGCAACGTGCTGCTCGCCGCGGACAGCCCGCGGGTCATCGACTTCGGCATCGCCCGGCCGTTCGAGCTGACCAGCCAGCACACCCGGACCGACATGATGGTCGGGACGGTCGCCTACATGGCGCCCGAGCGCTTCTCCGCCGACCCGGACATCCCGATCACGCCGGCGGCCGACATCTTCGCCTGGGGCTGCCTGGTCGGGTACGCGGCGGCCGGGCGCACGCCGTTCCGCGGCGACTCACCCCAGGCCACGGCCGCGCGCATCATGACCATGCCGCCACGGCTCGACGGGGTGCCGGACGAGCTGCGGGAACCGGTGCTGCGCGCGCTCGACAAGGACCCGGCGAACCGGCCGACCGCCGCCGAGCTGCTCGCCCTGCTGCGGGGCGAGTCACCGGCCCGGCCCCGCCTCGGCGCCGGCCGGCGGGTGATGGCGGCGGCCGCGGTGGTCCTCGTGCTGGCCGCCGGCGCGACCGCGCTGATCCTGGGCCGGTCCGAACCCGATGCGGACGTGGCCGTCCCGGCCGCCGTCGCCCCCGTTCCCGCCCTGTCGCCCTCGTCGGCTCCGGTGGTGGCCCCGCCGGTGGGCCGGCCGTCGACCGATCCGGTGTCCTCGCGTACCCCAGCGGCTCAGCTCTCGCCGCCCGCGGCCGGCGGCGTCAAACCCACGCCGGAAAACCCCGCCACCACCCAACCCGCCGCTTCGGCGCCGAAGGGGTCGGTCAACACCGCCAGGCGCAACCTCGCGCTCAACCGCCCGGCGTTCGCCTCCAGTGTGGAGAGCGATCACTGGTCGGCCGGCATGGCCGTCGACGGCGACCCGGCCACCCGGTGGAGCAGCGGCTTCGCAGAGCCGGAGTGGTTGAAGGTGGACCTCGGCGCCACCTGGCGAGTCACCGATGTCACGGTGCGGTGGGAAGACGCGAGCGCCGTGTCGTACCGCGTCGAACTCTCCACCGACGGAACCGCATGGACGTCGGTCTACTCCACCACCTCGGGCACGGGCGGTGTCGTGACGGTTCCCGCCGACGGCAAGGCCGCCCGCTACGTGCGGGTCTACTGCCTCAAGCGGTTCCGGGCCTACGGCTTCTCGATCTGGGACGTCGAGGTCCGCTGACGCGCCACCGTCACGCTCGGATAACGGATCGACGGCCGTAGTAACCCGAAGCTCTTCGCCGGACCTAAGCCAGGTGAAGATGCTTGAGGGGGCGCTATGGAGGAGCAGTTCACGGCCATGTTCCGTGAGCACTATCCGCTGGTGCTCGCTTTCGTGTCACGACGGACGGACCAGGCCCGGGCCCACGACGTGGTCGCCGAGGCCTTCACCGTCGCGTGGCGACACTTCGAGCGGCTGCCCGACGAGCCGCTGCCCTGGCTCTACCGGGTGGCGCGGAACTGCCTGGCCAACGCCGTGCGGGCCGACCGGCGGCAGACCCGGGTGGCCGAGAAGATCGCCGGGCACGGCCTCGAACCGGAACCCGACCACGCCCTCTCCGTCATCACCGACACCGGGCTCCGGCAGGCGTTGCACGGCCTGTCGCCGGGCGACCGGGAGGCCCTGCTGCTGGTCGGCTGGGAGGGCCTGGACAACCAGGCCGCGGCCACCGTTCTGGGCTGCTCGGTGGTGGCGTTCAAGGTGCGGCTGCACCGGGCCCGGCGACGGCTGGCCCGGCTGCTGGCCCTTGCTGATTCCTCGCCCGTGGAAGACGTCCCGATGGCCAGGAAGGTGCGATCGGCATGAACGACATCGACGCCATGCGCCGGCTGGCCGCGGCCAACCCGGTGCCCTCGCCGCTGCCGCCGGGGTCGTCACAGGCGCAGTTCTGCCTGCGTACGGTGCTGGCTCAGCCCGTACCCCGAAAAAGCCGGCGGCGCGCTCATCGGCTCATCCCCGCCGCGGCCGCGCTGGTCCTGATCGCCGCCGGCGGCGCCTTCGTCACGATCACCCGCCGAGCGCCCACGCCGCCGCCCCGAGCGACGGTCGTGGCGCCGCCGGCCGTGCTCGCCGGGGCCGCCGACCGGGCCGGACAACCGAGTGGCAAGGGTCAGTTCCTGCACGTCAGGGGCACCTCGGCGCGGGTGATGCACATCGACGACGCGGGCGGCTACAACCTCATCCGGGTCGACGACGTCCGCGGCATGCAGCCGGCCGACGGCCGTCCCGGCGAGGGCTGGCTGATCATCGGCGACGAGGGTTCGAGCGTACGGCCGGTGACCGACCGGGATGCCGCCTCGTGGCGCCGCGACGGGTCGCCCGGGCCCGGGAAGCAGCCCGACACCGTGTCGCCCAACCTGGCCGACGACCCCGAGTTCGACGGCGACGTGGCTTCGCTGCCGGACGCCGCCGAGGTGCCGGTCGCCGACCGGGAGGGCTGGCTGTTCCGCGAGTGCACCCGCCTGCTCGACGTGTTCACCAACACGCTCAGTGGCGCCGACCGGGCCACGCTCTTCCGGACCCTGGCCGGCCTGCACGGGATACGCACGCTCGACGCCGCCACCGATCCGGCGGGACGTCCCGCGACCGGCCTCGCCTACACCGGCGAGACGCCTCGCTACGGCCTCGTCGACTGGCAGATCTACCTGCTCGCCGGCACCGACCAGATCGGTTTCAGCCAGGCGGTCGTACGCCGCCCCGGTCCCGCCAACGCGACCCTCGCCCCCGGAACGGTCCAGTACAGCCTCGCCGTCCTCGACACCCGCCGCAGCCAGACGCCATGAAGCGCGGCGTCGCGGCCACGCTGGCGCTGCTGATCGTCGTCGCCCTGGTCTTCGACCGCCACTACCGGTTCTTCGACATGGCCATCTACCAGGGCGCGGTCCGCTGGTGGCTGGCCGGCGGCGACCTGTACGGCTACCACGCGCCGGTGCGCGGCGCGCTCGGCTTCACGTACCCGCCGTTCGCCGCGATCCTGCTCCTGCCCACCGCCCTGGTCCCGCTCAAGGTGGCCGGCTGGGTGATCACCGCGTCGAGCCTGCTCGCCCTGGCCGTCACCCTGCGGTCGAAACCCCTCGTGTTCGTGGCGGCCCTGGCCATGGAGCCGGTCCGCCAGACCCTCGGCCTGGGCCAGGTCAACCTGCTGCTCCTGGCCCTGGTCGTGCTCGACCTGACGGTTCTGCCGAAACGCTGGCGAGGCGTCGGCGTCGGGATCGCCACCGCGATCAAGCTGACACCCGGGCTGTTCATCGTCTACCTGCTGGTCACGCGTCAGTGGCGGGCGGCCGGGGTGGCGGTCGCCACGGTCACGACGCTGACCGCGGCGAGTCTTCTGGTGGCACCACGCGAGTCGCTCCGCTACTTCGGCGACCTGATGTGGCACACGGCCCGGGTCGGCGAGGCGGACGCGGTGGCCAACCAGTCGCTGGCCGGTCTGCTCGCGCGCCTCGCCGGCAGCCACACCGCCCCCACCGGCGCCTGGCTGGTGTGCTGCGCGGTCGCCCTGGTTGCCGGGTTGCGCCGGGCGTCGCAGGCCCACGCGTACGGGGAGGAGCTGACCGCCCTGGCCCTCACCGGCCTGACCGCCAACCTGATCACGCCGGTCGCCTGGACCCACCACCTGGTCTTCCTGCCGCTGGCCCTGCTCGTGCTGGCCCGCAGCCGGGACCGCCTCGACGTGGTGGCGGCGACGCTGTGCTACCTGCTCAGCGTGCTGTCCCCGATCTGGTGGAGCGACCGGGCGTCCGAGACCTTCGTCCTGATGGCGATCTTCCTGGTGTGGCGCCTCCCCGTCGCGCCCCGCCTCCCAGCCGTCGTCGCCGAGAGCGCGCCGTCGGAGCCGATGACCGTGGGTCACCGGTGACATGGGGTGCGGGCCGGGCCCAGGTCCGGCTCGCGCTGGTCACCGGTGAGAGGGTGTGGGCTGGCGCGGTTCAGGTCGGCTTCCGCCTTGGTCACCGGTGACAAGGTGTGGGCTGGCGCCGGTCAGGCTTCCGCTGTCGGTCACCGGTGACACGGTGTGGGCTCGGGAACCCGGGTTTGAGCAGTGAGCGGATGGGCGGCGCGACGGCGCGCCTCTGGTCCGGCCTGCGCTGCGCCGGTCGTCAGTTGGGCTGCTGGTCACCGGTGACATGGTGGCCTGGGCGGCGCCGGTCGTCAGTGGACGCTGCTGCCCAAGGAGCCGGTGTCGAGGCGGCCGCCCGGGTGGGCGGTGAAGTTCCAGCGGTCCTGGCCGGTTCCGCCGAGCACGATCACCACCCACGCGGCCTCGGGGTGGTCGGCCAAGTAGCGCGCCCGGCCCAGGTCGCGGCCCTCGGGGGCGGTGCCGAGGATCAGCACGCCCGGCGCGCCGGTGGCGGCCGCGGCGGCGGTGTCCAGGGCGGCGGGGATGCCGTCGAGCACGGTCAGTTGCTCGCCCTTGATGTTCACCCGCAAGTCACCGGTGACAACCTGGACGCGATCGGACCATGGGCTGCTGACCAACTCCTCGGCCCACGCCGCGACGACCTCGCGGGCCGCCTCTGCGTCGCCGGTGACACCGATGACACCGCCGCTGCGGCCCAGGTCGATCAGCTCGCGGGTGCCGTCGGTGGTGCCCAGTGTGACCAGCCGCGGGCAGGGGCTGGCGACGTCGCCGGCGGCGGGCTGGGCCTGAAGGTCGCTCAGCGACGCGATCCAGGAGCGGCCGTCGCCGCCGGCTTTCCACGGCGCCACCGCCGAGGTGTCCGGGGTCGCCAGCCGGAGCACGATCCGGTTCTCGTCGAGCGTCACGCCCAGGATCGCGGGCGTAGGGCGACCGGTCCCCTGAGCCGAGGTGACCAGCCCACGCAGGGCGCGGTCGAGGATCCAGTCGGTGGCGGCGTGCAGGGTGCGCATCGGCGACGTCGGGTGGTCGAACGACGGCGGCTTCGGAGCGGGCTTGCGGCGACGGAACAGCACCACGGCGACGGCCGCGCCAACGATGAGGACGCCGGCGATGAGTAGGGCGATGACCCAGGCGGGAGTTCCGGCGTCGGACGACGGCGACCCCGGAGTCGCCGCAGCGGGAGCGGGCGGCGCAGTGGACGGTGGCGCACTCGACGCGACCGGCAGCGGGCCGGTCTGCACACCGTCGCCCTCGGCATCGGGCGGAAGCAGCAGGATCCAGCCCGCCTCGATCTCCTCCGGGTTCTCCAGCGCCATGCCGTCCGGCTGAACCCGGCCCTTGTTCAGCGCGAAGATCTCGGTGAACCGGTCGCCGTCCCCGAGGAAGCGATCGGCGATCTCATACAGATACTCGTGCTCGCCCTGCCACTCCTCCCGAACCTGATACCACTTCGGGTCGGCGCGCCGAGCGAGAGCGTCGCGCTCGACGGAGGGCCCACGCTCGGCGAAGAAGGCACGCTCCGCGACAGGGCCGCGCTCGGCGGGAAAGACACGCCCCGCGAGAGGGCCGCGCTCGGCGGGAAAGGCACGCTCGGCGGGAGGGGTGGCGCGCTGGGCGGGCTGGGTGAATGCCGGCGTCGCCGGGAACGCGACCAGCAGGGCTGCCCCGAGGAGGGCGGCCCTGCCGAGGAGACGGGGAGTCATGATCTTCAGTATGACCCACTCAGCAGCCCGGGGCGGTGGGCTCCAGTCTCGTGTAGACGGTGATGCCGAGGGCTCCGGTGTCGAGGCGGCCGTCGGGGTGGGCGGTGAAGCGCCAGCGGTCCTGGCCCAGCACGACCACGACCAAGGCGCCGTCGGGGCGGTTGACCAGGCTCTGCAGGCGTTCCATGTCCTTCACCGGCGAGAACTTCCGCCGCAACCTCGCCATCGTCGACGAGGTCACCGCCATCGGCGCCGAGATCGGCGCCACCCCGGCGCAGACCGCGCTCGCCTGGATCCTCACCCGTGGCGACGACATCGCCCCCATCCCCGGCACCCGCCGGGTGGCCCGGGTCGAGGAGAACACCGCCGCGGACGCCCTCGAACTCACCGCCGCGCAACTCGCCCGCCTCGACGCGCTGCGACCGGCGGCCGGAGCCCGCCACGACGACGCCAACATGGCCGGGATCGACCGGTAGCGGACTGATTCACCGCGGGACGGCCTCGGCCGGCTGGTCGTGGGTGACGTCGTCGGCCGAGCGGGGGATCAGGGCGGACAGGGCGATCATCACCACCACCACGATCAGCATGGCGATGAAGATGCGGTGGACGGCGACGGTCAGGCGGGCCGGGTCGACCGCGGACGAGCCGATCACCGCGTTGGCCATCGCGCCGAAGACCGCGGCTCCGACGGCGCTGCCCAGGGACCTGAGGAAGATGTTGTTGGCGGTCACCACGCCGCGGTCGGCCCAGCCCACGCTCGACTGGGCGGCGATCAGCGTCGGGGCCGCCGTCAGGCCCATGCCGAGGCCGATGACCAGGCAGAAGGCGGCCACCTGGAGGATCGACGAATTGTCGCCGAGCAGGAGCAACAGGATGATGCCCACGGTGGCCACGGCCGTGCCGATCAGGGCGGTCGCCCGGAAGCCAACACGCAGGTAGATCTTGCCGGCCTGGCTGGCGGTGATCGGCCAGCCGATGGTGAGGGCGCCGAGGGCGAGGCCGGCCACCAGCGGGCCGGTGCCCAGCACGTCCTGGGCGTACGTCGGGATGTAGGAACTCAGGCCGATCAGGATGGCGCCGACGCCGACCGAGATCAGGCCGCTCGTCACCAGGAGCCGGCGGCGGAACACCCAGAGCGGCAGCACCGGCGACTCGGCGGTCCGCTCGACGAGACCGAAGACGACCAGCAGCGCCGAGCCGACGCCGAGCACGCCGAGGCTGATCGGAGAGGTCCACGCCCAGGCCTGGCCGCCTTCGAGGATGCCGAGGATCACCAGGACCAGGCCGGCCGTGAGCAGGGCGGCGCCGCGGTAGTCGACGACCTGCCGGCGGCGCTCGACCCGCTCCTGGAAGCCGCGCACGATCATCGCGCCGGCCAGCAGGCAGAGCGGGATGTTGACGAAGAAGATCCAGCGCCACGACAGCCATTCGGCGAACACCCCGCCCAGCGTCGGCCCGACCACCGACGCCACCGCCCAGACGCTGGCGACGTACCCCTGCACCTTGGACCGTTCGCGGACCGAGTAGAGGTCGCCGATGATGGTGATCGTGGTCGGCAAGATCGCCCCGGCGCCGAGGCCCTGCACGACCCGGAAGATGATCAGCGGCCACATGCTCCAGGCCACGCCGCACAGGATCGAGCCGAGCAGGAACAGCCCGATGCCCCACAGGATCACCGGCTTGCGCCCGAACAGGTCGTTGAGCTTGCCGTAGATCGGCACCGACACGGCCTGGGCCAGCAGGTAGATGGAGAACAGCCAGGGAAACTCGGTGAAGCCGCCGATGTCCTTCACGATCGACGGCACCGCGGTCGCGATGATCGTCGCGTCGATCGCGACCAGGCCGGTGCAGAGCATCATCGCGGCCAGCACCGGCCCACGTTCCGAGCGCAGCCCCACATTGTTGTCCGTCACCAACCTGGCCTACCCCAGGACCAGCGCGAACGCCGAACGAGCGCAGCCAGAAGAGGGCGATATCACAATCAAGATCAAGTTCCGGTCGTAGCGGGGTGGTGGGTGCAGACCGCTGCTCCCGCCGAGGGTCGCTCCGCTCCACCTGCGTGAGCGGTTGCGCTCCGGCCGCTGACGCGGCCGGAATGGCGAGCCGAGCCCGGCCCACCACCTGAAGCGCGGCAGCTGCATCTGTCGGTGCGTTCGGCCGCTCACCCCGACCTCGACCTGCATCTGCCGCTGCGATAACCGGCTCGTGTCGAGACGGCCGACGGCGTGGCCCACACCTAGCGGGCCGTGTAGCCCCCGTCGATCGGCAGCGAGACGCCGGTGATCATGGAGGCGGCGTCGCTGAGGAGGAAGACGATCGGGGCGGCGATCTCCGCCTCGGTGGCGTAGCGGCCCAGCGGCATCGCCTCGAGGAACGGGCCCTGGATCTCGTCGCGGCCCCAGTAGAAGGCCGACATCGGGGTCATGACCACGGTCGGGTTGACGCTGTTGACCCGGATGTTGTGGCGGCCCAGTTCGAGCGCGGACACCCGGGTGATGCTGTCCAGGGCGGCCTTCGACGCGGCGTACGAGACGTGGCCGTAGAGGGCGACCAGCGCGGCCTGGCTCGACACGTTGACGATCGACCCGCCCCGGCCGGCGGCGATCATGCTCTGCGCGGCGTACTTCGTGACCAGCAGCGCGCCCCGGGTGTTGACCGCGATCACCTCGTCGAAGACCTTGATGTCGGTCTCCTGGGGGGTGGCGATCTCGCCGCCGAACCCGGCGCAGTTGACCACGCCGGACAGTGGCAGGCCGGCCAGGGCGTCCCGGACGGCGTCCTCGGAGTGCAGGTCGAAGGGCAGCCCGCGGACACCCGTCTCGGCGACGATCGGCGCCAGGTTCTCCTCGCTGGTGCCGGCCGCGATGACCTCGGCGCCGTGCTGGAGCAGCAGCCGGACCGTGGCGCCGCCGATGCCGCCGGAGGCGCCGGTGACCAGGATGGTGCGGTTGGTGAAGTCGAACATCGGTGTCCCGTTCCTAGTAGCCATGCTGCCTATTTCACCGCGCCCATGGACTGACCACGGACCAGTTTGTTCTGGGCCACCCATCCGGCGATCAGGACGGGGAGTGGTCGGCGTTCCCGTCACTCTGGTCGGTTCTTCCGGTTCACTGGTCGGCGGTGACGACGACCTTGACGTGCTCGCCGGAACTGGCGGCGGCGAAGGCCTCGTCGACCTTCGCGAGCGGATAGCGGGCGGTGATGATGTCCGCGGGGTCCACGACCCCGGCGGCGAGCATGCTGATGGCCTGCTCGATGTCGTCGCGCGTGTAGGTGGCGCTGCCCTGCACGCGTACCTGAAGGTCCTGGATCTCGGGCAGCGGAACGGTGACCGGCGCCGCCGGGACGCCGACGACGACCACGGTGCCGCCCTTGACCGCGATGGCGATGGCCTGGTCGACCGAGCTCTGCACGGAGACGCAGTCGAACACGATGTCGGCGCTGGTGCCCAGATCGTCGCGAATGGCGTCGACCATGCCCGGGTCGGCGCCGTCGTGCACCGAGTCGGCGCCGAGCCGGGCGGCCCGGTCGCGCTTGGCGGGGGACAGGTCGCTGACCGCGATCCGGGCGGCGCCGGCGTGGCGCGCCGCGATCAGGGTGAGCAGTCCGATGGTGCCGGCGCCGAGGATCGCCACGGTCTGGCCGGCCAGCTCGCCGCCTCTGTCTCCGCTGTTTCCGGTGCCGCTGCTGTCGCGGGCGCTGTCTGCGGTGGCGCTGCTTCCAGCTGCGTTGTTTCCCGCGGCGTTGTTCCCGGCGGTGCTGCTTCCGACGGCGCTGCTTCTGGCGGTGCTGTTTCCGGCGGCCAGCCGGACGGCGTGCACGGGAGTGGACAGCGGCTCGACGAGGACGGCGAGGTCGTCGCTCAGCTCGTCGGGGATCGGAACGGCGCGGTCCTCGGGGATCGCGAACCACTCCGCGAGGCCGCCGCCCGGCGCCGTGCAGCCGAAGAACGTCATGGTGGCGCAGAGGTTGTAGCGGCCGTCCCGGCAGTACTTGCAGGTGCCGCAGGCCAGGATCGGCTCGATGACCACGCGGGTGCCGGGCGCGAGGCGGCTGCCGTCGCGGCTGGACTCGACCGTCCCGTAGATCTCGTGGCCCGGGCGGTAGGGGAGGGGCACGAACGGGTGCCGGCCGTGGAACGCGTGCACATCGGAGCCGCAGATCCCGACCAGGCGCGTACGCACCACGACCTCGCCGTCCGCCGGGGTCGGGGTGTCCGCGTGCTGGAGTTCGACGACGCCCGGGGAGGTGACGACTGCCTGGCGCATCACGACCTCCTGGTTAACTCGCTTGAAACGCACAGTAGGTCATGTCACCGGTGTTTGCCACCGGTGTCATGCCCGAAAATCACAGGCCATGTCATCGGTGACATGAGAGGACGGCTGAGTCCGGCTCAGGAGCGCGCGGCGACCTTGCAGGACTCACGCTCGATCAGCGTGACGTCCAGGATGTTGGTCTTCCGCAGCCGCCGCTTCGGGTGGTCCACCCGGTCGAAGACGCGCTGGGCGGCCAGCCGGCCGATCTCGTTCGGGTCCTGGTCGATGACGGTCAGCGCGGGACGCACCAGGTCGGCCATCGGGAAGTCGCCGAAGCCGACGACGGCGAGCTGGTCGGCCGGCAGCGCGTGCAGCAGCATCATCGAGCAGCGGGCGTTCGACGAGAACACCGCGGTCGGCCGCCATGGGTGATCGAGGAGCCGGGTCACCGCGTCCTCGGTGCTGGCGCGGTTGTCGACGTACGCCTTGATCAGACCGTCGTCCTTCTCGATGCCGGCCTCGTCGATCGCGCGCCAGTAGCCGGCCAGCCGGTTGAGCTCGGTCGACAACCTGAGGTCGCCACCGACGTAGGCGATCCGCCGGTGCCCGTGCTCGATCAGGTGCCTGGTGGCCTGGTAGCCGCCGACCTCGTCGTTGTCGGTGAACGTGTCGGCGGACAGCCCGACCGGCGCCCGGTCGACGAAGACCAGCGGCGTGCTGTCCTGCCAGCGCTTGAGCCACGAGTGGTCGATGCTGATCGGGGCGACGACCAGGCCGGCCAGCCGCCGGCTCAGCAGCGATTCGAGGATGTCGCGTTCACGTCCCGGCTCGTCACCCAGATTGGTGAGGAGGGTGGCCACGCCGCGCGACCGGGCCAGGTCGTCGACGGCCCGGGCGATCGCCGCGAAGAACGGGTCGACCACATCCGGGACGGCCACCCCGATCGCCGACGACCGCCCGTTGCGGAAGGTGGTCGCCAGCACGTTCGGCACGTAGTTGAGATCGCGCATGATCTGCTCCACGTGCAGCCGCGTCTCGGGCAGCACGTGGGGGTCGTCGTTGAACACCCGGGACACGGTCTTCGCGCTCACGCCCGCGCGGGCGGCAACATCGCGCATCGTCGCCATGGGGTCACCTCCGCGGTCCAGGGTTCGCTTGATCAGCGCCCCGGCAGCATACCGTCCACGACCTCACGCAGTTCGGACAGACGCGGCTGAGCCCGCTTGGTCAGGTATTCCTCACGCAGGTCGGCCGACACCGAGAGGCTGTCCTTCCACAGCGACCGCCCCGCCATCGCCCCGCCCGCACCGTTGGCCATGGCCATACCCACCTGCCCGAGGAACGTCGAGTGGTCGACCCCCGCCGACAGCACCGCCCAGGGCACGCCCTCCGCCGCCGCGGTGACCGCAACGCAGCCCTCGGCCGACCCCGGGTACTGCAACTTCAACACCTTCGCGCCGCACTCGACGGCCAGCTTCGCCCCACCGGCGACCAGCCCCGGGAACGCGTCGGCGTACTCCTCTTCCGTTTCTCCCTCCACCCGATAGGTGAGGATCTCAACGATCAGCAGCAGCCCCTCCTCGGAGCAGGCGCTGATCAGCTCCCGCATCTCCCGCGCCACCCGAGACGCGGCGTCCTGCTTGTCCGGCCGCACGTACCACAACATCTTGGCGACATCACCGCCCAGCTCACGCGCCCGCTTAGGCGTAACACCTTCGACAAACTTCGTGTATCGCAGCCCGTCCACATTCTCGTAGCCGGACGCGTCCAGCCCCACCACGAGCGCGGTGTCCCGTCCCAGCACACCGTCGTCAACCACGGCCGGCAGCGCCACCTCCGGGTCAAGCAAAATCGCCGGCGCGTAGTTGCCGAGGTGACGAACAAGGTCGGCCTTGGCCGCAGCCAGCTCATCCTTGCTGATCGAGCCGGGCCCGTCCGGCGCGTCCGTCATCGCCGCCTTCATACCGTTGCGCTGATCCGCCGCCACAATCAACATGCGGCCGGCCGGCGTGGAGATCGCGGCAAGGCCACGACGCTCAATGGTGTTCACGGTGCGCTTCCAATCTTCGGGGGGTACGCGGTCATCCCGCGCGCTACGCCCTCGTCGGGCGTGTGTGGCGGTGAGCGGCGGCGCTCTGTCTTGCGAGCGTGGTGGCCTCCGCGGGTGTGATGTCGCGGTGTGCGGTGGCGCTGCGCTTTTTGGGCGTGGTGGTTTCGTCGGGTGCGGTGTCGCGGCGTGCGGGGTGGCGGTGTGGTTCGTGGGCTCGTCGCGTGTGGTGTCGCCGTGAGCGGGGATCGCCCCGCGATCTGTGGTCGGGTGATCTGATGATGTGGGGTCGTGCTCAGCGAAAGTCGCGCTCGTTGCCGACGCGGCTCTCAGGAGGCGGGCGGCGGCTCGCGTGGCGCCGTAGGCGGTCTCCTGCTCGCGGCCGGAGACCGACAAGGCCGGGAGGACACGCGACCGCGCGCGCCGTACTGCGGCCATTCCCGCCCAGCCGCCGGTGAGCGTCGCGGAGATGGCCGGCGGCAGTTCACGATCCATGGCCCGGATCAGCTCGGCAATCTCGTCATTGCTGTGCCGCAGCACGGCGCCGAACACCTCCGCCGGGGTCGCGCCGTCACCGCGAACGGTCAGCTTGAGCACCCCGTCGTCATTGCGTGCGCCGGACACCTCGATGGCACCGGCCGGCACCGCTCCCTCGAACGGCAACGCCATGACACCGGTGTCGAGCACGTCGCGCCCGGCGCGGTCGGTGATGCCCGCGGTCTGCAGGGCGCGACGTAGCAGCAGCCCACTCTTCACCCCGGCAACGAGGACATGCTTCCCCGGCACCACATGCCGGACCTCGTTGATCAGATGATCCGCAAGCCGTCCCCGCGCCTCGAACCCGAGCGGCGCGTCGATCACCCGAAGCAACACCTCGGCCGTGCCCATCGACACGTGATAGTGATCAGGCGGCAACCCGCCACCCGCCTCGGCCGCCACGAGGTGGTCATGCCCGGCAACCGTGATGAGCGCGCCGGCCATGTTCGCCGGAACGGCGATCCGACTCGCCGCGTCGCTCGCCGCGATCGCTTTGCCAGTCCCGCCTTCCGCGCTCTCCGCGCCGCCAGTCCAGCTTTCCGCGCCGCGAGTCCAGCTTCTCGCGCTCACCGCGCCGGTCGCGCCGCCTGCTGCCTCCGCCGTGCCACCCACTGCGCTCGTCGTGTCGCCAGTCGCGTCGCTGGCTGCGAGGCCCCAGAGGGTTCCGGCGTCCAGCAGTGGGGGCAGGAAGGTTTCGTCGACGCCCAGGGCGTGCAGCATTGCTGGCCACGGGCGGCCGGTGTCCTGGTCGATCAGGCCGGTGCGGGAGATGAGGGAGTGCTCGACGGCGGCGCGGGCGCCCAGGGCCATGGCTACGAACTCGGGGAGGTTGAGCCAGCGCAGGCCGGACAGTTGCACGCCCTGGTCGCGCAGGTAGGCCAGCTTGGCCACGCTCACCTGCGCGCCCAGCGGCAGGCCGGTGCGGCCCGTGAACTCGGACCGGACGCCGGGTGGGAAGGCGGCCGCCTGCTCGGCGCCGCGCGGGTCGAACCAGGCGTACCCGGGGGTGACGGCCCGGCCCGTGACGTCGATCAGCATGCCGGTCTCGCCCATGCCCGCGATCGCGATGGCCTCGATCTTCTCGGTCGTACGGGTCAGCAACTCCTGGACGCAGAAGAGGAGGTCGGTCGCGTCCAGCTCGGTGGTGCCGCCGGGGCCGGGGCGCCATGGCGTCGGCACCTGCTCGGCGGCCAGTTCGACGCCGTCGAGGTCGGTGACGAGCAGCTTGATGCCGGTGCTGCCGAGATCGATGCCCGCGACCGCCACTGAAGGTCTCCTGCCCGGAGGAATGTGTTCATGTCACCGGTGACTTGATCGACCATGTCACCGGTAACATGGTCCTCATGATGTGGCGCTCCGAGACACGTTGTCAACCGGCCGAGGCGGTGGTCGTGGCCGTCGCGGGCGTGGCCGGAAGCGGCAAGTCGACGCTTGGCCGTGCGCTGGCCACGGCCTTGGAAGCGCCGCTGCTGGACCTCGACTCGATGACGAATCCGCTGCTCGACGCGCTGCCGGCCGAGGCCCTCGGCGGCCACTGGCTCGCCTCGCCACACAGTGCGGTGATCCGCGACGGCCGCTATGCCGCGCTCCGGGCAGTGGCGCGCGACACGGTGGCGACGGCTCGCCGGGCCGTGCTGGTCGCCCCGTTCACCGAGGAACTCCGCGGCGGCTCGGCCTGGGAGAGGCTGGTGGACGCGACCGGGGGGCTGGCGATGGTCTATCTGACCGGCGACGACGACCTCTTCGCCGCGCGCCGGGACGGCCGCGCCGAGAGCCGCGACCAGCACCGCGTCCCCGCGCCGCCGTCATCCCCCGACATACCGGTGATCCCGATCGACGCCGAGCTGACCACGGATCAGCAGCTGCTCCGCGTGCTGGCCGCGCTCGGCTGCCGCTCGACGATCGAGCCGTCAAACCGGACGACTGGCGCGGCTGGCTAACTACCCGCAAGGTCGGCCGGAGGCTCACTGGGTGGCGAGCCACTCCCGGTAGGTGGTCTTGACGATCACGGTGTCGTCCTTGGCGATGAGCGCGTCGTCCTTGGCGGCGGCAAACATGCCGGCTGTGTCATCGGTGACAACCGTGCGGTGGTCGCCGGCTGCCGCCAGTGCGATTCGCCCGAGCTCGTCGAGCGCGAACACCTCCGGCCCGGCGTAGCTGCGCGTCCCGTTCAGCGGCGCGCCCATGCACGCGTCGGCGACCGCCTGCGCCACCTCGGCCGAGGCCATCGGCTGCACCAGCGTGGCGGGCAGCCGCACCGTGGTTTCGTCCGAGGTCCACGACAGCACCGCCTTCATGAACTCGAAGAACTGCGTCACCCGGACCACCGAGTACGGCACCGGTCCGCCCTTGAGCAGATCTTCCTGCAGCACCTTGGCCCGGTAGTAGTCGAGCGCCGGCACCTGCTCGGCCCCGGTGATCGACAGCACGACCGCGTGGCCCACGCCGGCTGTGGCGGCGGCCGCCAGCATGGTGGTCATGCTGGTCCGGAACCAGTCGATGGACGCGTCGTCGAAGGTCGGTGAGTTGGTCAGGTTGACCACCACGTCGGCGCCGGTCAGTGCCTCGGCCAGGCCCGCGCCGGTGATCAGGTCGAGCCCGGTGGACGGCGAGTGCGGCACTGCCTCGTGCCCGTTCGTGTTCAGGATCTGCACGACCTGCGACCCGATGAGCCCGGTGCCACCGAGGACGGCGATCTTCATAATTGAAGCCTTTCTGGCGAGGTGGAGGTGCGTTCGCCAGCTATGACCGGGCAGTCCCACGATCTGTGACAGCCGCGAGCGGAAATCTTCCCGGCGCAGAACCGGGCGCGTTGCACGAACAGCAGCTGTCGTCGGCGTCGAGCCGGACGGCGTCCGCGGTGAACGCGCCGCTCTGCAGCCGGAGCCGCCGGCAGCGCTCGTACGCCAACCGCGCCGGGGCCTCACCGGTGTCACTGGCGTTCCCGTCGTCCGGCGGCTGGGATCGGCCCGCCACCGCCACGGTCCCGCTGCACCTCAATGCCGGCCCGAACACGATCGAGATCGACAGCAGCACCCCGGTCTACTCGCCGGACCTCGACGCCATCCAAGTGCCCCGCTGGCCGGGCCGCCACGGTGAGATCGAGCAGGGTGCGTCCACGGCCCCGTGGTGGACGGACCCTGCTTCACTCGGAGCCATGCCCTCATCGGACGGTGCGTACGACGAACTGCTCGCCGCGGTCCAGGCCCGGGTCAACCGCTACGCGAACAGCGGCGACGCCGAGGACGTGCTTGATCCGGCCGGGGTTCGTGACGCCGAGGTGCTGCTGGGCTCCGAACGGGCGGCGACGAACGAGGTGAGGCACGCGGTGGGGCTGCTGTTCTATGCCCGGCACGCCGTGCTGGCGGCCGTGGACGGCGAGGAGGACATGGACCGCGCCCAGCCGCTGCTGGAGCCGATCATGGATCAGATCCCCGATCTCGTCGAGCAGATCGGAGTGCTGGGCCGGCGGCCGTCCCAGCCGGTCCGGCTCAACCCCAAGACGGCCCCCGCCATCGCTTATGGCAGCCGGCCGCTCGGCGAGATCGACACCGTCATCGCGGTCACCCGGCACGCCATCCTCGCCGCCGACGATCAAACCGACATCGTGCCGCTGCGGATGAACCAGGCCGAGGCGCATCAGTTGCGGTTCACCCGGACCGGGGAGGTCGCCGACCTGGACGACGCCATCGCCATCGTCCGGTCGGTGGTGGCCGACGCCGCGACCAGCAACCGGCTCACCACGCTCGGCACGTTTCTCCAGCTCCGGTTCGCCGCCGCCGGTGACACCGGTGACGCGGAGGACTCGATCGCGGTGATGCGCGAGGCTCTGGACACGGCCGCGGAGGACGACGAGGACCGGCCCATGTACCTGTCCAACCTGGGCCGGGCCCACCTGACCCGCTACGTGTACGTCTCGCAGGATCCGGCCGACCTCGACCGGGCGCTCTCGCTGATCCGGTGGGCCGTCGCCGCCACCCCGGAGGGGGAGTTGGGCCGCGACACCCGTCTGCACGCGCTGAGCCAGGCCTACCGGATGAGCTTCGCCCGTTCGAACGACCCGGCGGACCTGGAGGCGGCCCTGCGAGCGATCCACGAGACGGTCGAGGCGACCATCCCGGAGCACCCGGACCGCGCCGAACGGATCCTCGACCTGGGCGTCACCCACCTGGCCCGCCACCAGCAGTCCGGCAACCGTCAGGACGCCGCGGTGGTCAAGGACGCCGCCAAGCAGGTCATGCGGGCCGTCCCCAAGGACCATCCCCTGTACGCGGCCGCCCGCGACATGCTCGACCTCCTCCGCCGCCGCGGCTGATCCCGCCCGGTTCGGCGAACAAGCGCTGCCCCCGGTCTGGGCGCGTTCCGCGGCACTGTGGTGTCCACCCGTCCGCGTCGCCCGCCGTTCACAATCGACTGTCTCGCACCGCGGCGGATTCTCCCCCACCATCAGGCAAACCCTCACGGGTACGCCGGGAGCAAGAACGAACGTTCTTTCTGTCTCGTTGACCCGCACAGTGACGTCCACAGCGCTTCGGGCCGTCAGCGACACCTCGGTGGCCCGGATCCGGCCGCCGACGCTCGTGTCGAATGATCGACTTTCCGCAGTGGAGCCACCCCTGAGCTGGGCCGTCGAGCCGGTCCTGTGCGGGAGATCACCGGGCCGGGCCGAGATTCGTGGTGGACAACAAGCCGGCGCCGGTGATCATGCTGCATGGTTGCCGGATGATCGCGACGATTGTGGAGCATCTGCGCCGGCACGCTGCCGAACGGCCCGGGAAGGTGGCCGTCGAGGCGGGTAGCCGGGCGATCACGTTCGCCGAGCTCGATGAGCTGACCGGGCGCTTCGCGAGCGGGCTGGCCGCGCTCGGTCACCGGCGCGGCGAGACCGTGCTGATCTGCGTTCCGGCCGGGATCGACGCCGTGGTGGCGGTGCTGGGGACGGTGCGGGCGGCCGGCCTCGGCGTACCCGTGAACCCTCGCTCTTCCACCGCCGAGCTGGCCGGCCTGGCCGAGGACTGCGCGCCGGCGCTCACCGTGACCGCGCACGGCTCGACCACCGTGGCCGGCGTGCTCGCCGCCGCCACCGACGCGGCCCCGCGTGACGACCTCGGCCTCGACGAGGACGCCTGGATCCACTACACCTCGGGCAGCACCGGCCGGCCCAAGGGCGTGGTGTCCAGCCAGGGGCGCTGGCTGACGATGGTGGATCGTTCGCTGGTCCGGCACCTCGGGATCGCCGAGAGTGACCGTCTGCTGTGGCCGTTGCCGCTGTTCCACGCGCTCGGACACGCCCGGTGCGTGCTCGCCGTGACCGTGATCGGCGCCACCGCGATCATCCTCGACCACCCGTCCGACGGCGACGTCATCGAGGCGCTGCGGACCACCGCGCCGACCATCCTCACCGGCGTGCCGACCGTCTACCACCGGTTGCTGGCCACGCTCGGTGAGCAGCGGGTCGAGACGACCCTGCGGATGTGCGTGACCGGGGGAGCGCCCTGCCCGCCCGAGATGCGCGCCGGGGTCCGCGAGCTGCTGGGGGCGCCGCTGGTCAACAGCTACGGCAGCACCGAGACGTGCGGCGCGATCGCGATGGAACTGCCCGGGCAGGAGATCGTGGCCGAGGGCTCGGTCGGGCGGATCGTCACCGAGGTGCGCGTCGTCGACCCGCGGACCGGCGCCGAGCTGCCGCGGGGTACGGAAGGTGAGGTCCGGGTACGCGGCGAGAGCGTGATGCGCGGCTACCACCGCCAGCCCGAGGTGACCGCGCAGGTGCTGGTCGACGGCTGGTACCGCACCGGCGACCTCGGCCGGCTCCGGGCCGACGACCAGCTGGTGCTCACCGGGCGGGCCGACGACCTGATCATCCGGGGCGGCGCCAACGTGCACCCGGCCGAGATCGAGAAGGTGCTGCTCGCCCTGCCCGAGGTGGCCGACGCGGCGGTGGCCGGACGCCCGCACCACCGGCTCGGTCAGGTCGCCGTCGGGTACGTGGTGGCCGCCCACGACCGTGTCGACCCGGCTGCGGTGCTCGCCGCCACGCGCAGCCGCATGTCGGCGGCCAAGGCGCCGGACGAGATCGTGCTGATCGACGCCGTTCCGCGTACCCCCTCGGGAAAGGTCATCCGGCACGAGCTGGGCGCGCCGCAGCCGGACCGGCCCGACGACGCGGTCGCGATCATCGCCATGGCCTGCCGTTACCCGGGTGGTGTGGCCTCGCCGGAAGACCTGTGGTCGCTGGTCGGCAAGGAGATCGACGCGACCGGCCCGTTCCCGGCCGACCGGGGCTGGGACCCCGACCTGTACGACCCCGACCCGGACCGGGCCGGCCACACGTACGCCCGGGGCGGCGGCTTCCTCGACGACGTGGCCGGCTTCGACCCCGGGCCGTTCGCGATCGGCGACGCCGAGGCCGTGACCATGGACCCGCAGCAGCGGCTGCTCCTGATGACCGCGTGGGAACTGTGGGAACGGGCCGGGATCGCGCCGGCGTCGGTCCGGGGCAGCGACGTCGGCACGTTCGTCGGCCTGATGTACCGCGACTACTCCCGCCTGGCCGGCGACGACCCGTCCGGCGAGGTCGAGGGGCACCTGGGGCTGGGCTCGGCCGGCAGCGTCGCGTCCGGGCGCATCGCGTACACGTTCGGGCTCACCGGTCCCGCCGTCACGATCGACACCGCCTGCTCGTCGTCCCTGGTCGCGCTGCATCAGGCGGCGGCCGCCGTACGCAGCGGCGAGTGCTCGATGGCCATCGCCGGCGGCGCCACGGTCATGTCGACGCCCGACTCGTTCATCGGCTTCAGCCGCCTCAGGGGACTCTCGCCGGACGGCCGGGTCAAGGCGTTCTCGGCCGACGCCGACGGCACGAGCTGGGGTGAAGGGGCCGGGCTGCTGCTGCTCGAACGGCTCTCCGACGCCCGCCGCCACGGTCATCCGGTGCTGGCGGTGGTGCGCGGTTCGGCGGTCGGCTCGGACGGAGCCTCCAACGGGCTGGCCGCCCCGCACGGCCCCGCGCAGCAGCGGGTGATCCGGGCGGCGCTGGCCTCGGCCGGCCTCGGCCCCGCCGACGTGGACGCCGTCGACGCGCACGGCACCGGCACGCTGCTGGGCGACCCGATCGAGGCCCAGGCGCTGCTGGCCACGTACGGGCGGGACCGGCCCGCGGACCGGCCGCTGTGGCTGGGCACTGTGAAGGCGAACCTCGGGCACACCCAGGCCGCGGCCGGGGTCGCCGGGGTGATCAAGATGGTCGAGGCGATGCGGCACGGGCGCCTGCCGCGCACGATCAACGTGGACCGCCCGAACGACCACGTCGACTGGACGGCGGGCGACGTGCGGCTGCTGCTGTCGGCGCGGCCGTGGCCCTTGTCCCCGGATTCGCGACCGCGGCGGGCGGCGGTGTCATCGTTCGGGATCTCCGGGACGAACGCGCACGTGATCATCGAGGCCCCGGCTCCCGCTTCGGCCTCGCCCGCACCGGACATCTCGGACACCGGGCCTTTGCTTCTCTCCGCCTCCGACCCCACCGCGCTGGCGCTTCTTGCCCGCGGGCTCCTCGAACACGGCCCGGTCTCCGCGTCGGCGCTGGGGGCGCGGGCGGCTCTGCGGCATCGGGCAGCGGTACTCGGTGACGATGCGCTCACCGCGCTGAGTGCCGGGCGGGCACATCCCGACCTGGTCATCGGGGCCGGCCGGCCGGCCGGGAAGGTGGCGTTCGTCTTCCCCGGGCAGGGCTCGCAACGGCTCGGCGTGCTGCCGTTCCCGGCCTTCCGGGCCGCGTACGACGAGGTGATGGCCGCGCTGGGCGATCCGGTCCCGCCCGGCGCCGACATCGCGCTGACTCAGTACGCGCAGCCGCTGCTGTTCGCGTACGGCGTCGCCTCGTACCGTCTGCTCGCATCCTGGGGCGTGCGGCCCGACGTGCTGGCCGGCCACTCGATCGGCGAGCTGGCCGTGGCCCACGTCGCCGGGATCCTGTCGCTGGCCGACGCCGCGACCCTGGTCGGCGCCCGCGCCCGCCTGATGGGTGCGCTGCCCACGGGCGGGGTGATGGTCGCGGTCAACGCGTCCGCGGACGATGTCCGGCCGCTGCTCCGCCCCGGCGTCGACCTGGGCGCCATCAACGGCCCGCGCTCGGTGGTCCTGTCCGGCGACCGCGAGCCGGTCGAGGAGGTCGCCGCGACCCTGCGGTCACGGGGCCATCACACCAAGGCTTTGCGGGTCAGTCACGCTTTTCATTCGGTACGGATGGAGCCGATGCTCGCCGAGTTCGCCTCGGTGGCGGCGACCCTGACGTACGCGAGCCCCACCGTGCCGATCATCTCCTCCCGCACCGGCGAACCCGCGGCCGGCGACGACCTGCGCTCGGCGTCGTACTGGGTCAACCAGATCCGCGAGCCGGTCCGCTTCGGCGACGTGGCCGCCCGGCTGCCCGCCCTGGTGGTGGAGCTGGGCCCGGCCGCGTCCCTGGCCACGCTCATCCCGCAGGGCACCCTGCCCGCGTCGGCAACCGCCGCGGCCACCCTGTGGGCGCACGGCGTGGACGTCGACCGCCAGGCGCTGCTCGGCCCGGCCGACCCCGCGCTGGCCGCAACCTTGCCGACCTACCCGTTCACCAAACGCCGGTTCTGGCTGTCCACCCTGAAGCGCCCCGCGGCGCCGCTGTCCCACACCATGCTGGAGATTCCCGGCACGGACACCCACATCGCGTACGCGACCTTGTCACCGTCCGCCCAGCCCTGGCTCCTCGACCACCGCATCGGCCACGAGCCCTTGGTTCCCGGCACCCTCTTCATCGACCTGGCCACGTCCTTGGCCCGCTCGGCCGGCGCGCCGACGCTGACCGAACTGACCATCACCCGCCCCGTCCCGATCGCCGACACCCCCTTGGACCTCCAACTGGTCCTGGGTCCCGCCGCCCCGGACGGCACCCGCCCCCTGACCATCTACCTCCGCGACGGCGACGCCTGGACCCCACACGCCTCGGGCCGCGCCCTGCCTTCCACCGAGCCGTCGCCCGCCCCCGCCGTGCGTTCTGACTCGTCCTCCCTTTCGCCCGGCGGCGTCCCTGCCCAAGCCGACTGGTCTTGGGCCGCCGTGTGGCCGCCGCCCGACGCGGTGCCGGCCGACCTGACCGATCTCTACGTGGGAACCGGCTACGGTCCCGCGTTCCAGGGCGTGACGGCGGCCTGGCGCGGGGGCGACGCCGTCTACGCCGAGGTCAAGCTGCCCAGCGCGGCCGGCCACTGGCCCGGCCTGCACCCAGCCCTGCTGGACGCCGCCCTGCACCCGTCCCGGCTCCTCGCCGCCGCCGGCCCGCCCCGGGTGCCGTTCGTCTGGTCGAACATCCGCCGCTACGACGGCACCGCCACCACCGCGCGCGTCCGATTGACCTCCACGGGCACGGACCGCCTGAGCGTCCAGGTGGCCGACGCCGAGGGACGCCCGCTGATCGACATCGGCGAACTGATCGTCCGGGCGCTGCCCCAAGCCCTCTACCGCCCGACTTGGTCACCCCTCCCCAACGCGCCCGAGCCTGGCCCCGACCCGGTGGTCCTCGACGCCACCTACCCGGCGGCATCAACGCCGGACGACGTGCACGACCAGGTCTTCACCGTGGCCGAACGCCTCTCGGAGCTGGTGGCCGGCACCGACCGCATCGTCGTCACCACCACGTCGCCCGCAGTCGCCGGCCTGACCCGAGTCGCCGCAGCCGAATACCCCGACCAGGTGGCCCTGGTCCTGCTGGACGACGCCTCATCACCCGCCCGCCCCGCAGCCATCCGCGCCGCCACCACCAACCCGGAGATCCAGGTGGTCAACGGCGAGTTGGGCACCCCCAGCCTGACCCGCGTCACGACCACCCCCGCTCTCCCTGCTCTGGATCCCGCCGCCCCTTCGGCCGCCCCTTCGGCGGTCACCACTTCCGCCGTCACGGCTTCTGTCGCGCTTTCGGCCACCGCCCCTTCGGCCACCGCCCCTTCGGCCACCGCCTCTTCGGCCTCGCAGGCTTCCGTCGGGTCGGGCGCTGGCGAGCCGACTCGTTCTTCGGCCTCTTCGGCCTCTTCAGCCTCGGGTGAGGTGTCTGTCAGCGGCGGATTCGGCGACGGCACCGTGCTGATCACCGGCGGGACCGGCGCCCTGGGCCGGCTGCTGGCCCAGCACCTTGTCGCGACCCACGGTGTCCGTCACCTGCTGCTGGTCAGTCGCCGCCCCACCGAGTTGACGATCGAGGGCGCAACGGTCACCGTCGAGGCCTGCGACGCGGCCGACCGAGACGCCCTGGCCGCCGTGATCGCCGCCGCCGACCCGCCGGTGACCGCGGTCGTGCACGCCGCCGGAGTGATCGACGACGGCCCGATCGAGTCTCTGACCCGCGACCGTGCCGACGCCGTCCTCCGCCCCAAGGTGGACGCCGCCTGGCACCTGCACGACCTGGCCGGCGACCTCACCGCGTTCATCCTCTGCTCATCCGCGTCCGGCCTGCTGGGCAACCCTGGCCAGGGCGCCTACGCGGCCGGCAACGCCTACCTGGACGACCTGGCCCGCCGCCGCCACGCCGCCGGACTGCCCGCCCTGTCCTTGGCCTGGGGCCCGCTGGCCCTGGACGGCGGCATGCCATCAGCCAAGTCCCGCCTCCGGCCGATGTCTCCACCCGAGGTCACAGCGGCCTTCGACGCCGCCCTGCACAGCAACGAACCAGTCTTGGCCCCCATCATCTTCGACACTGCCGCGCCACCCACGCCCGCTCCTCTCCGCCCAGCCCCCGAACCCCTGGCCGGCCTCGGCAACCTGTCCGGCGAAGACCTGACCACCGCCCTGGAAGCCCTGGTCCGCGACGAGGTAGCCGCCGAACTGGGCCGCACCGACCCCGCAACAGTCGACGTCCGCTCAGCCTTCACCGACCAGGGCCTCGACTCGGTCAGCTCCATCCAGCTCCGCACCCGCCTGGTCGCCGCAACCGGCATCCCCATGCCCGCCACCGTCGTCTTCGACCACCCAACTCCCGCAGCACTGGCCGCCTGGCTGGCCGACCGCCTACCCACCGCCTCCGCCCCACCAGCTCCGTCGTCGGCCCCTGTTCCTTCCCCGGCCTCTGCTTCTCCCTCAGCCGCAGCTACTCCCGTGACCGCTTCCTCTTCCGCGGCCGCAACATCAACTCCTCCTGCGGTCGCTCCCTCTTACGCAGCCTCGACGTCCTCCCACGTGGCCTCCGCGGCCATCCCTCCTGCGGCCATCGCTTCGGACGCGCTCTCCGCATCTCCCACGGTCACCACCTCTCACGCCCCGTCGTCTTCACGCTCACCAATGGCCGCGCCGCCTTCCCGGCCCACCGGCCCCGACGCACCCGCCGAGCTGGCGACAGTGGTCGGGCTCTTCCACACCCTGCGGGCCGGCGGGCAGCACCGCCTCGCCGCGAACCTGCTGATCAGCGCCTCCGCCGCGCCCGCGGACGGGCAGAACGACACCGCACTCGAACCGGTGCCGGTGACCGACGGCGACGGCGACGGTCCCGTGCTGGTCTGCCTGCCGTCGCTCGGGCCGGCCGCGGTCGCCGAGTTCCTCCCGCTGGCGCGGGCGGCAAGCGGCCCGCTGACCGTCCTGCCCCTGCCCGGCTTCACCGACCGGCGTCAGGTGCCGGAGTCGCGCGACGATCTGTTCGAACGGCTCGCCGACATGGCCATCGCGGCCGCCGATAACCGCCCCATCGTGCTGGTGGGCCGGTCGAGCGGCGGCCAGCTGGCCCACGCGACGGCCGGACGGCTCGAACGCCGCGGGCGCCCGGCGGCGGGCCTGGTGCTGCTCGACACCTACGAGCGTGACCTCGGCGACGTGACCGACGAGTGGCTGACCAGCCTGGTCACCACCGGACTGGCCCAGCTGCACGGGCGCCTCGGCCCGGTCGCCGAGCAGACCGCGCTGCTGACCGCCGGGGCGTACATCCGGCTTCTTCATGGTTGGCGCCCCGGTCCGATCGCCACGCCGAGCCTGCTCGTCGGGGCGGCCGAGCCGGTCGCGGGCATGCCGGCGGATTGGCGCACCACACGTTCGATGCCGCACGAGCGCGTCGAGGTGCCCGGTGACCACTTCACGATGCTCGACGAGCACGCCACGACCACGGCGGCGGCGATGGGCGCATGGGTGGCCCGCCTGACGTGAGTGCCGAGGCGTGGTGAGCCGATCCAGCCGGCCGGACCTCGCGCCCAGAGCCGGGGGAGCGAGGCGTTGTGAGGAGGGGTCAGCGTCGAGCGACGGATCTATGGGCGCCAGGTGCCGATCGCGGCGATCAGGCGGTCGATCAGCTCGTCGGGGACCCGGCTCCGTTGCATGGCCGTGTGGTAGACGATCGGCCCGATCAGGGTCGACGTGAGCTCCTGGTCGTGGGCGTCGGTCTCGAGCTCGCCACGGCTCACCGCCACGGCCACCGCAGCGCCCAGCCGCTCGTTGATGGTTCGGACCGACGCATCGCGCCTCTCCGCGATCTGCGGGTCCCAGATGGCCGCCTGCATCAGCGTGAGCGCCACAGCGGCAACCGGCGGGACCACCAGTTCGTCGGCCATCGCTCGCAACTGGCCTCGCAGCCACGGCCGGACCGGGTCGCCCGGCTCCTTGAAAAACGGCAGATCGGCCCCGGACATGACGTCGAGCAGCAGTTCCTCGGGCCGCGTCCAGTGCCGGTAGACGGTCGCCCGTCCCACCCCGGCCTGCTGCGCGACGCGCTGGTGGGTCACCGCCCCGGGTCCCTCGCCGACCAGCAGCTCCCGCGCCGCGACCAGAATCGCCTCCCGGCTGCGCGCCGCCCGTGGATCGGTCGAGTAACTCACGGTCGCATCGTACGTCCGTGCTTTTCCGCTCCGGCGCCGGAGCGGACGCGACACGGCTCGTGAGCACGCGGTCAGGCAGCATCGCGGCGGTGGAACATGTAGGCGGAGACCACCAGGACGGCGGCCGTCCAGGCGACTGTGGCGGAGAAGCCGCGCGTGGCGTCCCACGCGGGGGTGTCCGGCAGGAAGCGGGTCGCGGTGTCGGAGGCTCCCCGCAGCAGTGGCCCGGCTATGACATGGGTGCCGAGCAGGGCCAGGACCGTGGCCAGGGCATTGCGGATCATCGTCCCGGCGGCGAACGCCAGCACGGTTGTCAGCGCCAGGTACGTCGCCGCGGCGGCCGGTTCGGTCGCGGGGACGGACGCGACCGCGGCCAGGGGCAGCGTGACCGCGACGAGGGTGACCGCCTTGGCCGCGTGCAGGGGGAGACGGCGGGGCATCGCGAGCAGCGTCGTGGTCTGGCTTTCCGTGGCGGCAAGCGCGCCCAGCACCAGGAAGCCCGTCTGGGTGTAGGCGATCGGTTCGACGTCTAGCCAGGCCAGCAGGGCTGTGGCTCCCAGGGTGAACGCCGCGGTCAGCCGGAGTGACGGCAGCGTCACGAGCTTGCGGAGCTCGGCCATGAGCCAGTTCATGCGTCACGCCGGCGGAACAGGAGGGCACCGACGACCAGGAACGCCGCGATCCACGCGCTCATCACCAGCCCGGCGGTCACGGGGGCGATCCGCACCGGGAAGTCGGACTCGCGGAGGAACATCTGCGCGCCCACGATGTCGGGCAGGTAGGCGGCCGCATCGGTGACCTTGGTCAGCAGGTAGGACACCGAGACGAACGTGCTGTTGACGATCAGGAACGTCAGCGGCACGATGCCGTTCCGCACGATCAGAGTGATCGAGTACGCCAGCAGCGCGAGCAGCACCCAGTACAGCACCGCGGCCGCGAGCCGGGCGAACGCCGGGACCGGCACCCGGTCGCCGTGCAACACCTGGGTGAGCCCGGTCGTCGCGGCCGTCGCCACGCTCGCCTGCACGGCCACCACGAGAATCAGGGCCGTTGCCTTGGCGAGAAGCAGGCGCATCCGGCGCGGGCCGGCGATCAGCGTCGCCGTGAGCTGACGTGCCCGTGGCGCCTCGTCGCCGGTGGAGGTCAGCTCGCTGCTCATGATGACCACGCCGAGGATCATCGGGCCGATCAGCCCGACGCCGAGTTCGACCAGGCCGGTGTCGGAGTGGGCCAGGTCGGCCCGGCGGGCGGCCGGGGCGTTGATCAGCACGACGACCGGCGACAGCAGCACGCCGAGCAGCAGGCCGACGCGTGCGGTCGGCAGCCCGAGAAGTTTGCGCAGCTCGGCGCGAACCAGGCTCACCACGGCCCACCGCCCGCGGTCAGCGCGAAGAACGCGTCTTCGAGCGAGCCGTGGCCGCCGACCACTTCGGCGAGCGTGCCCTGCGTCACGATGTGACCCTTGTCGATCACGACCACGTCGTCGGCGATCTCGGCCAGCTCGCCCATCAGATGGCTGGACAGCAGCACGGTGTTCCCACGTGCCGCGCGATCTCGCAGGAAGTCGCGCATCCACCGGATCCCGGCCGGGTCGAGGCCGTTCACCGGTTCGTCGAGGATCAGCACCTCGGGGTCGCCGAGCAGGGCGGCGGCCAGCCCGAGCCGCCGGCTCATCCCGAGCGAGAACCGTCCCGCCCGCTTGCGTGCCTCACCGGCCAGCCCGACGGTCTCGAGCACCTCGTCGACGCGCGAATCGGGCAGGCCGTTGCTGGCCGCCACCCAGCGCAGATGTCCGCGAGCGCTGCGGGCGCGGTGTGCTCCGCTTCCGTCCAGCAACGCGCCCACCGTCGTCAAAGGACGTTTCAGGCTGGCGTACGGGTGGCCGCACACCAAGGCCGCCCCGGACTTCGGTCGGTCGAGGCCGAGCAGGACACGCAGCGTGGAGGTCTTGCCGGCGCCGTTGGGACCGAGGAACCCGGTAACCCGGCCAGGCTGCGCGACGAAGCTCACATCGTACAAAATCTGGGCCCTGCCTTTGATCTTGTTGACCCGCTCGACGGAAATCATGGGGAAGAGTCAACCTGCTCGGCGGCGGGGGCGCGTCGGACCGTGATCCGATTTTGCGGCGCGGTCTCAGACCCTGGTCCGAGAACTACAGTCGTTGCCGTGAACGCCCAATCCCGCCCCGTCATCAGCGCCGGCATCGCGCCCGTGCTGGCGATGGTCGTCGCGGTGCTGGTCGTGTTGCTGTGCACCGTGGGCGGCAGCGGACCGACCGCGGTGATCATCCCGGCGTCGCTGGCGGGCGGGGCGGCCGCGGCGGCGGTGTGGGCGGTGCGGCGGGCACGGGCCGACCGCCGCGACTACGAAGCGCGACTGACCGCGTGGGCGGCCACCGAGGCGGTGCTGGCCGAACGACTGCGTATCGCGGGTGACCTGCACGATGTCGTGTCACACGCCCTGGGCTTCATCACGGTGCGTGCCGCCGCGAGCCGCCACATCGATCGGAAGACCGACATGGAGGCTGCGCTCGGTGACATCGAAGACGTCAGTCGGCAGGCGACCGGCGAGCTGCGGCGGATGCTCACCGTGCTGCGCTCGCCCGCGGTCACGGCGCCGGTCGACAGCCTCGACGACCTGCCCGGCATCGTCGGCGGGGCGACCCGGGCCGGACTGCGGGCCACGCTTGCTGTGGACGAGGTAGGAGAGGTGTCACGGGGTGTTCAGGTCGCGGTCTGTCGTACGGTGCGTGAGGCGCTCACCAACGCGGCCCGGCATGCGGGGCCGACCGACGTGCGGGTGAACGTGCGCCGCGACGAAGAGCACGTCGTGGTGACGGTTGCCGACGGTGGGCCCGGCGAGGTCGGCTGGCGGGCGACGCCGGGCGCCGGGCACGGCCTCATCGGGCTGCGGGAACGGATCGAGAGCCTCGGCGGAACACTGCTCGCCGAACGGGTCGAGGCCGGCTTCCGGGTGGTCGCGCGGATCCCGGACGTGCCCGCATGACGCGCGTGCTCCTGGTCGACGATCAGCCTCTGCTCCGCCAGGCCCTGGCGTTGGTGATCGACCACGAGCCGGATCTGACCGTGGTGGGGGAGGCGGACAACGGCGCCCAGGCGGTTCAGCGGGCCCGCTCGACCCGGCCCGACGTGATCCTGATGGACGTGCGCATGCCGCGCGTCGATGGGCTGGAGGCCACCCGGCGCATCTGCGCCGATCCCGAGCTCGCGGCCGTGCGGGTCGTGGTGCTGAGCATGTTCCAGCTCGATGAGTACGTCTACGGCGCGCTGCGCGCGGGCGCCTCGGGCTTCCTGCTCAAGGATGCGCGGCCGGCGGAACTCATCGATGCCATCCGGCGTACGCATCGGGGTGAGTCGCTCTTCGCTCCGGCGATCCTGACCCGGCTGGTCGAGACCTATGTGGCGGCGCCGCGGCCTGGCCGCCGGCCCGCCGCGCTGAAGTCGCTGACCAAGCGTGAGGTCGAGGTGCTGACGCTGATCGGTGGCGGCCTGTCGAACGACGAGGCCGCCGAGGGTCTGGGCGTCTCGGTGAAGACTGTCAAGACCCACATCACCCACCTGCTGGCCAAGCTCTCCGCGCGGGACCGCGCCCAGCTGGTGATCGCCGCCTACGACGCGGGGCTGGTGCGGCCGCGCCGCTGAGGCCCATGGCGGGCGCGGCCGGGTCGGGGGTCCAGCCGCCGGCTGCGCCGCTCTCTCGACGAGGTGCTGCTCGGGCGGCCAACATGCCGCCGGCACTTGTCTTACTACCGTCGCCGGCCCGGCGGGGACAGTAGGCGTGGTCATGCCAGCCCCGACAGCTTGTAGAGCACCAGCGACCCGGCGACAGCCACGTTGAGGCTCGGACCCGTGCCGACCATCGGAATCTCCACCGCACAGTCGAGCAGGTCGAGCGCCTCGGGCGGGATGCCGGTGGCCTCGTGGCCGAGAACCATGACCGTCCGCCGGTCGGCGACGGGCAGGTCAGCCAGGCGGATGGCTTCGTCGGCCAGCTCGACGCCGACGACCCGGGCGCCGCCCGCCCGCTCGGCGGCCAGCCAGCTGAGCGGATTGCCGACCCGGTGCACGCAGCTCGGCCGCCGCAGCGTGTTGCCCCGGGCCAGGGCCTCGTCGACCCATCGGAAGGGTGGCACCGCGAGGCAGGCGCCAACCGCATCGCAGGTGCGCAGGAGGGTCCCGAGATTGCTCCCGTGCAGCGGCCACAACGGGGCCGCGACCAGGTGGCCCCAGCAGCGGTGGGCTCGGGGCCGGCGGACGGCGCGGAGATCTTTCCGGGACCGGACCCGGATGGCCGGGCTCACCGGACAGGAGCGATCAAGCTCCCAGCTTTGCCGAAGAACATGTGTGAAGGCACTTAGCGGCGTACCCGGGCCATCGACGACGACTTGCCGACGCCGATGATAGCTCCGGCCGGGGCATCGCGGAATCATCGCGACCTCGGCGTGACCACGCCGGTCTCGTAGGCGGCGATCACCAGCTGGGCCCGGTCACGTGCGCCGAGCTTGTTCAGCAGCCGGGTGATGTGGGTCTTGATCGTCCCGACCCCGAGGGTCAGCTGTTCCGCGATCTCGCCGTTGGACATTCCGCGCGCGATCAGCGCGAGCACCTCGCGTTCCCGCTCGGTGACCGTCTCCAGCTCGCCGGGTGAGAGGTAACCCGTGTTGGCCTGACCGGCGAACGCTGCGATCAGCCGCCGGGTGACCCGGGGCGCCAGCAGGGCATCTCCGGCCGCCACCAGCCGGATGCCGTTGAGCAGCTCGGCCGCCTTGGCGTCCTTGACCAGGAAGCCGCTCGCGCCGGCCCGCAGCGCGGCGTAGACGTACTCGTCCAGGTCGAAGGTGGTCAGGATGAGCACCCGAACCGCGGCGGTCTCCGGCGCGGTGCAGATTTGCCGGGTTGCTTCGATGCCGTCCATCTCGGGCATCCGCACATCCATCAGCACCACATCGGGTTGATGTTGCCGGGCCAGGCTCACCGCCTCGGTGCCGGTGCGGGCCTCGCCGACCGCGGCGAAGCCGGAGGACGCGTCGATCAGGGCGCGGAAGCTCTCACGCATCAGATCGTGGTCTTCGGCCAGGAGCACCTTGACGTCCTGTGTCATGAGGCATCCCTTGCCCTGGCGTAGGGGATGTCGGCCGCCACCCGGAAGCCACCCTCCGGACGTGGTCCGGTGGTCAGCGTGCCGCCGTACATCGCCACACGCTCACGCATGCCGATCAGGCCCTGCCCGGTGGGTCGCTTGCCGGTCGAACGCTGGGGCCGGCCGTCATCAAGCACCTCGACGTGGACGCTGCCGTGTCCGGCCTTGACGGTCACCTGGCAATGGCCGGCGTTCGCGTGCCTCACCACGTTGGTGAGTGCCTCCTGGACGATGCGGTAGACGGTGAGATCGACCGCCTGAGGCAGGTTCTCGACGCCCTCGAGCATCAGGTCGGCCCTCGCGCCGACGGATCTCAGGTGTTCGACGACGGACGGCAGGTCGTCCACCCCGGGGGAGGGTGTCAGATCAGGGGCGGGATCGTCATCAGCACGCAGCACATCCAGCAGCCGGCGGATCTCCGCGAGCGCGGTCTGGCTCGTCTCTTCGATGGTCAGCAGGGCCGCCCGGCTCTCGCCCGGTCGTGCGTCGGCGATCTCGTTGGCGATCGTCGCGCGGACGGCGATCAGGCTCAGGCTGTGCCCGACGATGTCGTGCAGCTCGCGGGCGATGCGCAGCCGCTCAGTGGTCACCGCTTCCTGGGCGAGCCGGCGGGCAAGCTCGGCATGGACCGAACGGCGCCATCGGACGGTCCAGCCCACCACCCAGGCCGCGGTCACCAGGACCACGACCATGCCGACTTCCACCTGCCACCACAGCGGCGCCTCGCTGCCCGGGGCGTCGGCCGGATCGATCCCCGCGCTGAGGTAGAGCCACGGGATGGTGAGTGACGGCGCCACCAGGCTGCCCACCAGCGCGAGCGCGACGGCGACCCGCGGCGCGACAATGACCGCGGTGTACAGCGCCAGGACGACCGGCAGCCAGGTGGTCCAGATGACGCCGACGCCGACGACACCCGCGGCCGTCGCAACGGCGGCGGCCGACACCACCCAGCTCAGCACCGGTAACGGCCAGCGCCGCCGCAATGCGATGGGCAGCCCGACCGCGACGCCCGCGAGCCACACCAGCCAGGCCGGGCCGGTGAACTCGGGACCCGGCGGGTCGAGGGTCGCGTTGACCGCCAGGAAGGCCAGAGCGGCGGCGGCCACGGTGTCCACCGCGGCGCCGTTCACCTGGAATCTGAACGGTCGGTTTCGCATGCCGTCACGCTATCCGCGCGGCGACCGGCGGCGCGTCTGACCGTGGTCATACATTGAAGATCTAACCGTGGTCAGACGCGCCGCCCGTGCCCGCCCGGCCACCATCTCTCCCATGATTGCGGTTACGGAGCTGACGAAGCGGTACGGGCCAACACTCGCCGTCGACAACCTGTCCTTCGAGGTCCGGCCGGGCGTGGTCACCGGCTTCCTCGGGCCCAACGGGGCGGGCAAGTCGACCGCCCTGCGCATCATCCTGGGCCTGCACCGTCCCACGTCCGGCCAGGCGCTGATCGGCAAGCGTCGTTATGACCAGATCCATCGCCCACTGCATGAGGTGGGCGCCGTGCTCGACGCCGACGCCGCCCACCCGGGTCGCAGCGCCGAGACCCACCTGACCTGCCTCGCCCGCAGCAATGGCATCGGCCGGGCGCGGGTGACCGCGGTGCTGGAGCAGGTCGGCCTGGCGAGCGCGGCGAACAAGCGGGTGGGCACGTTCTCGCTCGGCATGCGACAGCGCCTCGGTATCGCGGGCGCCCTGCTCGGCGATCCGGCGGTGATCGTGCTCGACGAGCCGGTCAACGGGCTGGACGCGGCAGGCATCCGGTGGATCCGGTCGACCCTGCGCTCGCTGGCCTCCGAGGGGAGGACCGTCCTGCTCTCCAGCCACCTGATGAGCGAGATGGCCGTCACCGTCGACCACGTGCTCATCGTCGGCCGTGGCAGGGTGCTCGAGGAAACCTCGATGGCCGGCTTGCGCGACCGGTTCGAGCGGGACGTGCTTGTCCGGTCGCCGAGCGCGGCCGAGCTCGCGCCGATCCTCGCCGGTCTGGGCGCGACGGTCACCAACACCGAGGACGGTGGCCTGGCCGTAACCGGGGCGGACGCGTCGACCATCGGCGATGCCGCGGCATCGGCGTCGATTCCCATCCATGGGCTGACACCGCGCAGCGCCACGCTCGAGGACGTGTATCTGGCGATGACCGGCGAGGCGGCGGAATACCGGGCCACGGGCGAAAGGGAGACGCGATCATGAGCACGGTGCTGAGCCACGAGGCCGTCGGGGCCAGGTCGGCACGAGGCCCGGGTGTGTTCAGCGACGCTGTCGCGGCCGAGCTGATCAAGGTGAGGTCGCTGCGATCGACGTACGGGTTCCTGGCCGGTGGGGTGGTCGCGATGCTGGCCGGCGGGCTGATCCTGTTTCTGCTGGTCCAGTCGTACGACGCGGCGACGGCGGCCGACCAGGCGAACTACGAGACGGCCGACCCGACCGTGGTGACGATGCCGTTCGTGACGTTCTTCGTCGGGGCGATCGGCGCCATGGTGATGACCAGCGAGTTCACCAGCGGCTCGGTCGGCCCGGCGCTGTTGGCGGTGCCTCAGCGGCGTGTTCTGCTGGGCGCGAAGGCCGCCGTGGCCGGGCTGGTGGGCGGTGTCGCCGGGCTGGTCTTCTCGCTGATGGCCTTCGCCGACGCCCGGCTGATGCTCGGCGATCGGCCGGCGCCGCTGAACCCCTGGCCGGAGTGGATGGATGCGATCCCGACGGTGCTCAGCGCGGCCGTCATCGTGCTGGTGACGTGCCTGGTGGGTCTGGGGCTCGGCGCGGTGATGCGGTCGACCGCGGCGGCCCTCACGACGCTGGGTGGGCTGGTGCTGGTGTCGCCGATCTTCGCGCACTTCCTGCCGACCACGTGGCAGCTGAGGTTCGGGTCGATCCTGCTGCCGAATCTCACGCCACAGCTCGCCGGCGGCGATCATCCCTGGCTGCTCTCGCAGGGTGGCGCGATCGGTGTGGCGGCCGCCTATGTGTTGCTCGCGCTGGGCGCCGGGGCGATCAGCTTCGGCCGCCGAGACGCTTCCTGAGGTGCGGAGCCGATGATGGTGGACGAGAGAGTGATCGCAGGCGCGGGATCGTTGATCACCTATGGAACGATGCGTCCGAGGCTGAGAGGCCGGGCGGGAGGCGAGTTCGTGGCGATCGGTGATGAGGAGACGGCCGTCGATCCGGTGAGGGAGGACGGGCGGCGACGCTTCCTCACGGTGATGGCGGTTGTCACGGTGATCTCGCTGGTCGGGTTCGGCGTCGTCGAGTGGATCAATCCGCCGTTCCTGGCCGAGGAAAGCTGGACGAGCGGTGACGCGGCGGCCTGGGTGGCTGTGGTGGGTGTCGCGCTGCTGGTGGGGGATGTGCTGCTGCCGGTGCCCTCCAGCGTGGTCATGATCTTTCTGGGTGGGGTGCTGGGGCTTCCGATCGGGGCGTTGTTGTCCTGGTTGGCCACGGCTGGGTCTGGGCTGCTGGCGTTCGCGATCGGGCGGCGGATGGGGCGGCGAGCACGAGCGCCGGAGGGCCTGGAACGTCGGCTGCGGTCGCACGGGGTGCTGGTCGTGGCGGTGACCCGGCCGGTCCCGGTGCTGGCCGAGACCACGGCGGTCGCGGCCGGCATGGTGCCGGCCATGACGTGGCGGCGGATGGTCATCGGGACGTTGGCGGGCACGGCGCCGCCTGCCGTGCTCTTCGCCGCGGCGGGAGCGTTTGCGCACGGAACCAGCGGGGCGCTGCTGATCGGGGTCTGCCTGCTGATCGACATTGGAGTTTGGTACGGCGAACGGGTGTACAGCCGGCGTCGCGCCGCTCGCGCGACGTTAGGGGGCTGATTGCTCGACCTTGGTGAAGGCAAGCTCGGCCCAGCCCAGCTCGACCTTGGCGGAGTCCAGCCCAGCTCGACCATGGCAAAGGCAAGCTCGGGCTCGCGCGCTGCGCCTTCGCCGTTCGGCGGGACCGGTCGAAGACCGCTTCGGCTGACGCCCGGACGTCCGGCTCGGCGAATCCTCGTGACCCGGATGTCAGGCGTGCGTGGTCAGGTGGTCGACCACGCTGTCGCGATCGGTCCAGTCCGGCTCAGCGTCATGACGCCGATCAGCAGCAGCGGCGGGTCGGCCGGGTCCCCGACGGTCGCCACGTGCAACTCGACACCGGAAGGGTCAACGGCGACCACTCGGGGCACCTTCACCGCTGGAGTATGGCAAACCGGACGAGGAGTGGGCTGCCGTGGAGCAGGGAGACGGCTACGAGGCCGAGGTGCCGGTGGGCTGTGACGGCTGCGGGACCGAGCATGCGGGGCGGGTGTACGAGACGATCGTCGATGGGCGGCTGCACTGGGTGCTGACCTATGACTGTTCGACGGGGACGGTGGAGGCCATGGGGTGGGGCCGGTCACCCGACGAGTTCCGGCAGGCCATTCTCGAGCAGGGCGGGGAGTACCGGCTTCGGATGCCCGAGGGGGCCGGAAGCCGGCGGGTCGCGGTGCTCAAGGCTCTGCGTGACGGGGGACTGGCCTGGTCGGACGTCAAGGGCGGGCTGGACGCCATCGTCGCGGCTGGGCTCGTGGGAACCCGCGCTGAGCTGGATCTGCTGGCCGGGCGGATCGAGGCGGCAACGTCGGTTCGGTGTTCGGTCGTCCCGACGGAGGACTCAGTCGACTCGAAGGACGGTTCGGTCGACCCGACGGAGGACCGGTGAGCGGGTGATCAGCGGGGCGGCCCGAGCAGGCGGGTGAGGACCTTGCCGGTGGTGGTGCGGGGGAGTTCGGCCAGAAAGACCACATCCCTGGGTACGCAGAACCGCGCGCGATGCCGGCGTACGTGATCGCGAATCTGCTCCTCGGTCAGCGACTTGGCCGGGTGCAGGACGACGTAGGCGGCGAGGCGCTGCCCGTACTCGTCGTCGGGCACGCCGATCACGGCCACCTCGCGAATCTCGGGCCGGTCGGCGAGCAGGTTCTCGACCTGGGACGGGAAGACGTTCTCGCCACCGGAGACGATCATGTCGTCCTCGCGGCCGTCGACGAAGACCCGCCCGGACTCGTCGAGGTGTCCGAGGTCGCCGGTGGGAAGGCCCTGTGGCCCGGAAGGTTGTCCACCGGTGGCGGCCGAGGTGTAGCCCTCGAAGAGCATGTCGTTGTGGACGAACAGCCGCCCGGACGCGCCCGGCGGCACAACGTTGCCCGCGGCATCGAGCACGGTGATCGTGGTGCCGTGCGGCGGGCGACCGGCCGTGTCGGGGGCGGCCCGCAGGTCGGCCGGCGTGGCGATGGACGCCCACGAAACCTCGGTCGAGCCGTACAGGTTGTAGAGGACGTCCCCGAACCGGTCCATGAACCGGGTCGCCAGGCCGCCGGGCAGGGCCGAGCCGCTGACCGCCACCACGTCCAGGGCCGGTCGGTGAGCCAGCGGCACGTCAAGGGTCGGCGGCGGAACCTCCAGCAGCCGTTGCAGCATGACCGGGATCGCGATCAGCGCCCCGCATCGGTGCGTGGTCAAGTCGTCGAGGATCGCGGCGGGGTCGAAGCGGCGCCGGAGCACGATCGTCGCCCGCAGGGCCAGCGCGATCTGCATCGTCGCGAAGCCCCAGGTGTGGAAGAGGGGCGCGGCGATCAGCACACGGGCGCCGTGGCGCAGGGGTATCCGGTCGACGATCGAGCACAGCGGACCGAACCCGCCGGGGGTCGGTCGCCGGGCGCCTTTCGGTGTGCCGGTGGTGCCCGAGGTCAGCACGATGGTGCGGCTGGGCCGGGGCGGAGGTCGCAAGGGGGTGGGTGACACCTGGGCGAGGCGGGACTCCAGGACCGAGGCGGGGAGGCCGACCCCGGCGGGTACGCCGTCGAACTCGTCGTCGTGCACGATCAGGCTCAGATTCTGTGCCGTGATCAGCTCGGCCAGCTGGGCGGCGGGCAGGCCGGTGTTGATCAGCACGGGGTCGGCGCCGAGCTGGGCCACGCCCACCAGGGTCGCCAGCATCCCGGCCGAGTTGCGGCACAGGACGCCGACCCGATCACCTGCCACTATGGAATCCGAGATGGCGTGCGCCACGCGGGTGGCGCGGTCGAGAAGGGCCGCGTACGTCAGGGAGAGGCCGGTGTCGTCGACCACCGCGACCCGGTCGGGGGAGCGGGCGGCCGCCTGGCGCACCTCGCCGGCCAGCCCGAATCCCCAGCGCCGCAACGACCACAGCTGTCGGGCCACCCGGGCCGGCGATCCGGGGCGGAGCAGTCCGCGCCGGGCCATGGTGACGCCGATGAACGCCGGCGTGACCATCAGCGGATCTGGACGCCGGAGATGGCGCGGGAGATCACCAGCCGCTGGATCTCGGACGTGCCCTCGAAGATGGTGTAGATCTTGGCGTCGCGGTACATGCGTTCCACCGGATGGTCGCGCACGTAGCCGGCCCCGCCGAGGATCTGGACCGCCTTCTCGGTGACCGCCACGCCCACCTCGCCCGCCTTGAGCTTGGACATCGAGCCCTCGGCCCCGGTGAACGGCTGCTGGTTGGCGCCCATCCACGCCGCCCGCCAGACCAGCAGCCTGGCCGCGTCGATCTCGGTCCGCATGTCGGCCAGGGCGAAGGCGATCGCCTGGTTCTCGATGATCGGCCGGCCGAAGGCGACCCGGTCCTTGGCGTAGTCGAGCGCGTATTCGTAGGCGGCCCGCGCGATCCCCAACGCCTGGGCCCCCACGGCCGGCCGGGACAGCTCGAACGTCCGCATCGCCGCCTGACTCAGAGCGCGCTTGCCGGAGCGGGCCCGCCCCAGCCGCTCATCCAGCGCTTCCTTGCCGCCGAGCAGACAGCTGCCGGGCACCCGCACGTCGTCGAGGAACACGTCAGCGGTGTGCGACGCACGCAGCCCCAGCTTCTTGAGCTTCTTGCTCCCCACCAGCCCGGGCGTGCCCGGCGGCACGACGAACGCCGCCTGTCCCCGCGAGCCGAGGGAAGGGTCGATCGACGCGGTCACCACATGCACGTTGGCGATGCCGCCGTTCGTGGCGTACGCCTTCTGGCCGTTGAGCACCCACGAGTCGGACGCCTCGTCGTACACCGCGCGCGTCCGCATCGCGCCGACGTCGGACCCGGCCTGGGGCTCGGTCGTGCAGAAGGCGCCGACCATCGGCTGGGCCGCGTCACCGAAGCACTGCGGCACCCACTCGGCGAGTTGGTCGGGGGTGCCCGAGCCGTAGATCGCGGCCACCGCCAGCGACGTGCCGGAGATGGCCATGCCGATGCCGCCGTCGCCCCAGAACAGCTCTTCGTTGGCGATCGGCAGCGACAGGCCGGAGGTGTCGGAGTAGGTGTTGACCAGGAACTCGAACCCGTACAGCCCGATCTTGGCCGCCTCCTGGAGCACCGGCCACGGCGTCTCCTCGCGCTCGTCCCACTCGGCGGCGGCCGGCCGGACCACGCTCTCGGCGAAGCCGTGCACCCAGTCGCGCAGCTCGACCTGGTCTTCGTCGAGCCCCAGCCAGAACTCCATGCGCCGCCTCCGGAAAGAGTTACCGTTACCTCTGGTAACACTAAAGCGCGGAGACGCGACCGGCAAGATGAGAATCCACCTCGAACGCCCAGCCACCGTCGATCGGCGTGGCGCTGAAACCGACCGTCGAGGGCAGCAGAAGCGGCCGCCGAAAATCGACATCCATCGTGTACGCAGCGGGAACGCGCGCGTCGAGCGCGGCCAGGCACCGGGCCATCGTCCACATCCCGTGCGCGATCGGCCGGGGGAACCCGAACAGCCGCGCGCCCAGCCGGGACGTGTGGATCGGGTTGTGGTCCCCGGACACCGCCGCGTAGTCACGACCCGTCCGCGCCGGGACACGCCAGGTGGCGGTCCGCGCGGGGCGATCGTCCGGAGATCGGCCCGACGAAGGGCTACGACCAGAGATCCGAAGGTACGTCGAAACCCCCTCCCAGACGACGGAATCCTCGACCGAGCCGACCGTCACCACGTCGAACTGCTGTCCCCGGTGGTGCGGGCGCAGGTCGGAAGCCCGTACCGAGAAACGCATTCGATCGAAGGTCAGCGGCCGATGCACCGTGACGCGCTGCGCGACATGCACCAGACCGACCACCGGGAACGGGAAGTCCGGGCCGGTCATCAGGTCCATGACCAGGGAGAACGACAGCACATGCGGAAACGTGCCGGGCAGCCGGTCGCGGACCGGGAACCCGCAGATCCGGCTGTACGAAGCCAGCCGGTCGAGGCCGACCTCGACCTCGGCCGTCACCTCACGTGCGGGCAGGCCCGGCCCGCGCCGGCGGGGCAGGAGGGTCGCCGCGGCCCGGAGAACCGACATCACGCCCCCAGCAGGCTCTGCCCGCAGACCCGGACGATGTTGCCGGTGACCGTGCCCGACCCCGGCGCGGCCAGCCAGGCGATCGTCTCGGCCACGTCGACCGGCAGCCCGCCCTGGGACAGGCTGTTCATCCGCCGCCCGGCCTCCCGCAGCATCATCGGCATCTTCGCGGTCATCGCCGTCTCGATGAACCCGGGCGCGACCGCGTTGACCGTGATGCCCCGCCCGATCAGCGCCGGCGCCGTGGCCTGCACGAACCCGATCACGCCGGCCTTGCTGGTCGCGTAGTTGGTCTGCCCGCGGTTGCCGGCGATGCCCGCGATCGAGGAGACCCCGACGACCCGGCCGCCGTCGTGCAGCAGGCCCCGATCGAGCAGGTCGGACGTGATGACCGACGGCGCGGTCAGGTTCACCGCGATCACCGAGTTCCAGCCGGCGGCGTCCATCTTGGCGATCGTCCGGTCGCGGGTGATGCCGGCGTTGTGCACGACGATGTCCACGCCGTCCGGCAGGTGTTGGGCCAGGCGGCTCGCGGCCTCGGGGTGGGTCAGGTCGAGTTGCACGGCCCGGCCGCGGGCCTCGTTCGCCACCCCGGCCAGCGCGTCGCCCACGGCCGGCACGTCGAGCGCGATCACCGAGGCGCCGTCGCGGGCCAGCACCCGGGCGATGGCCGCGCCGATGCCCCGGGCCGCCCCGGTGACCAGCGCGATCTTTCCGTCGAGGGGGCGTTCGTCCGGCCCGGCCGGTGGGTCGCCCGGTCCGACCCGGATGACCTGACCGCTGACGTACGCCGACCGCCCGCTCAGCAGGAACCGCAGGGTCGACCCGGTGGCCGTCCCACCGCCCGGCGCCACGTACACCAGCTGGGCCGTGATGCCCCGCCCGAACTCCTTGCCGATGCTGCGGGTCAGGCCCTCGAGCGCCCGCTGCGCGATGGCCGCCGCGGGGGACGCGGGCTCGGTGGTCCCGAGCACGATGACCCGGCCGTTCGGCTGGAGCGACCGGGCGTACGGATGGAAGAAGTCGTAGAGCGCGGTCAGCTGGGTCGAGTCGGCGAGGTCGGACGCGTCGAACACCAGCGCGCCGTGCGGTGGGGCGGCCGTGTCGAGCACGTCGACGCCCAGCTTGGTCAGGACGTCGCGTACCGGAGAATGTGGCTTGCCACCCAGCAGAACCGGCCCGGCCAGGCCGGCATCGCGGCGCAGCCGTGGCGGGTCGGGCAGGCCGAGCCGTCTGACCAGCGCGTGACCCGGCCCGGTGTTGGCGAAACTCGCGTATCTGTCGCCCATGCGCGTAGCGTACTCGCGAGTAGGTTTCCCGGCAGGAGGTCGACAGATGCGCCGAGTCGCCGTCATCGGCGGTAACCGGATCCCGTTCGCCCGGTCCAACGGCCGCTACGCCACCGCGTCCAATCAGGACATGCTGATCGCGGCGCTGGACGGGCTCATCGCCCGGTTCGGGCTGGCCGGCGAGCGCCTGGGCGAGGTGGTGGCCGGGGCGGTGCTGAAACACAGCCGCGACTTCAACCTCACCCGCGAGACGGTGCTCGGGTCGCGGCTCGACCCGCGGACCCCGGCCTACGACATCCAGCAGGCCTGCGGCACCGGCCTCGAAGCCGTGACGCTGGTGGCCAACAAGATCGCGCTGGGCCAGATCGACGCCGGGATCGCCGGCGGGGTGGACACGACGTCCGACGCGCCGCTGCAACTCAACGAAGACTTTCGTCGCACCCTGCTGCAACTCAACCGGGCCCGGACGCTCACCGACCGCCTCCGCGCGGTGGCCCGTCTCCGCCCCCAGCAGCTGGTCCGGCCCGAGATCCCGCGCAACGCCGAACCGCGCACCGGCCTGTCCATGGGCGAGCACACCGCGATCACGGCCGAACGCTGGAACATCTCCCGCGAGGCGCAGGACGAGCTCGCCCTCGCCTCGCACCAGCGTCTCGCCGCGGCGTACGAGAAGGGGTTCTTCGACGACCTGATGACCCCCTACCTGGGCCTGACCCGCGACCAGAACCTCCGCCCCGACACCACCCGGCAGAAGCTCGGCGCGCTGAAAGTCGCCTTCGGCCAGGCCGGCGGGACGATGACGGCCGGCAACTCGTCGCCGCTCACCGACGGCGCCGCCACGGTCCTGCTCGCCGACGAGGGGTGGGCGGCCGATCGGTCGCTGACGCCGCTGGCCTACTTCGAGGACTGCGAGACCGCGGCCGTCGACTACGTGCACGGCGACGAGGGCCTGCTGATGGCGCCCGCGTACGCCGTGCCGCGGCTGCTCGCCCGGGCCGGCCTGACCCTGCAGGACTTCGACTACTACGAGATCCACGAGGCGTTCGCGGCGCAGGTGCTGGCGACCCTGGCCGCGTGGGAGTCGCCGGAGTTCTGCAAGGACCGCCTCGGGCTGGACGCCCCGCTCGGCTCGATCGACCGGGCTAAGCTCAACGTGGTCGGCTCCTCGCTGGCCGCCGGGCATCCGTTCGCCGCCACCGGCGGGCGGATCGTCGCGACCCTGGCCAAACAACTCGCCGAGCGGGGCTCCGGCCGCGGCCTGATCTCCATCTGCGCGGCCGGCGGCCAGGGCGTCGTGGCGATTCTCAGTCGCTGACATTTCTCAGTCCGGCGCGGCGCGAGCCGAACAGGATGTCCGTGCCGTCCCCGCTGAGCCGTATCCGGACGATCGCGTACGTGGCCTCCTCCATCGTGCTGGCCACGCACGCGATCCCCGTGCTGGCCTCGAACGCCACGGCCGGCTGGAAGGCCGTGTCCCTGACCGGCATCGCGGCGCTGATCGGCCTGCTGACCGTCTTCCGCACGCGGCCGGTCCCCGGTGAACCGCTGCTGGCCCCGCTGCTGCTGGTGGTCATCGGCGGCTCCTTCAGCAGCCCCGTCCGCATCATGACCATCGCCATCGCCGTGTTCGCGGCCCAGGCCCTGCGCGGAACGGGCCGGGCCTGGCTCATCCGTACCGTCCTGGGTCTCGCGGTCCTCCCCGCCGGAACCGCCCTGGGCGCGCTGACCGGCGCCGGGACCCTGTCGTGGCGGTCGTCGGACGTGCTGGGGCTGGTGCCGTTCGTGGTGCCGGTGGGCCTGGTGATGCGCAACATCCTCCGCGCCCTCGTGCAGCAGGAACTGGTCTCGGCCCGCGACGCCCTGCTGTCCTCGGCGGGCGGCCGGCTCCTCGCCGCGGCCAACGTCGACGAGGTGCACCGCATCGGCATCGACCTGACCGCCCGGATGATCGCCCTCGCCCCCGGCCTGGTCCTGATCATCGTCCGTCCGCAGGGTGCGGAGTGGCGGGTGACCCGCGCCGTCGGCCTGGACGACGGGCTGATCGGCCGCACGCTGACCGAGGCGATGCTCGCCGACTCGGCCACCGCCCTCGCCGACGTCGCCCCGGACCACCGGCACTGGCACGTCGAGCACATCGTCGACCGCTACGTGCTTCTGGGCGGCGTACGGCCCATCTCCCCGACCGAGGCCGACGCCTTCCGTACGCTGGCCCACCAGGTGGTCCTCGGCGAACACAACGTCACCTCCCGCGCCGAACTCCAGCACCGCGCGCACCACGACTCGCTGACCCGGCTGCCCAACCGCGAGTACTTCCTCGAGACCCTGACCGACGCCGTGACCAGCGGCCCGCCCGGGTCGGTGGCCGTGATCAGCGTCGACCTGGACGACTTCAAGCAGGTCAACGACACGTACGGGCACGGCGGCGGCGACGAGCTGCTGATCGAGGTCGCGAAACGGCTGCGCGCGGCGGCCGGCCCGCACCGGATGGCCGCCCGCCTCGGCGGTGACGAGTTTGCCCTGCTGCTGACCGGACCGGACGCTCAGGACGAGGCGGAGCGGCTGGCCTGGGACGTCCGCGACCGCATCCTGGCCCCGTTCCGGGTGACCGGCCACACCGTCCGGGTGGGCGCCAGCGTCGGCATCAGCGGCCCCTCGCACGACGTCGCCACCCTCATCCGCGAAGCCGATCTCGCCATGTACGCCGCCAAAGCCCTGAGATCAAGTTCAAGGGCTTGATGTCGTAGCTCGGTGGGTGGTGCAGACCGCAGCTCCCGCCGAGGCCGGCCGCGCGGCTCTTGGCCGCTGGCGCGTCCAGAACAGAGCCGCGCGGCCTTCATTCTGAGTGAGTGGTCACGCTCAAACCCTGAAGGACCAAGTCTCGGCAGGCTGCGACGGTGGGGGTGAAGGTGGTCGGATCGCGGCCGATGCGTTCGGCGCCGGCCCGCATGGCGCCGGAGAGGAGTTCGACGGTCAGCGGGATGTCGCCGACGTCGCGGAACTCGCCGCGGGTGATGCCGTCGCGGACGACGTTCTCGACCTCGACGATGATCGCGTGGAACGGGCCGTCGGGGCCCTTGGGCACCTCGGCGACCAGCGGGGCCGAGCCCGGCCGGAACATCAGCTGCATGGCCTGGTCGGTGGACGCCGCCAGGACGGCCTCGACGATGTCCCGGAGGCGGTCCGCGGCCGGGTCGGCCGACCGCGCCGCGATCGCGGCCACCCGCTCGACCGCGGGCCGGCTCGCCCGCTGGGTCAGGGCCCGGACCAGCGCGCCCTTGTCGCGGGCGTAGTTGTACATGGTGTTGCGCGCGAGCCCGGCCCGGGTGGCGATGTGGCCCATGGTGATCGAGTCGTAGTCGCGTTCGAGCAGCAGCTGCCGCATCGCCTCGGCCAGGTCGGCCCAGACCATCTCGTGGTGCTCCTCGAGGCTGCCGCCCCGGATCCGCGGCACCTCAGCCGGCCAGGGCGACGCTCGAGAGGTGCGGGTTCTCCTGGTGGGCCGCGGTCAGCTTGACCCGGGTGAGGCGCCAGCCGTCCGGCGTGCGGACCGCCTCGTTGTCGTAGAAGCCGACCACCAGCCAGCGGTTCGGCCCGCCGCCGGCCAGCTCGTCGGCGACCCAGTGCTCGGCGCGGACGTGCGCGTGGATCGTGGCGCGGTCGCCGTCGAGCTCGATGACGTGACCGCTGATCACGTGGTGGGTCGCCGTGTAGAAGGCGAACGACGTGCGGAGCACCTCGATGTAGTCGCCGAGCGCCATGGTCATCGGCGGGATGTCGGCGACCGACCCGAAGTCGAGCGTCAGCGGGTCGGTGAAGACCCGGCCGGGCAGGTCGGTGAACGCCTTCAGGTCGGCGATGTCGGCGTACCGGCCGAGCAGTTCGATGAGTTCGGCACGATCCTCGAGTGCGTCCATGGCAGGCCTCTTCCCGGTTTCGCGAACATCTGTCGTAAAGATTACGACGGTCCGTCGCGAAAACCAAGTCAGAGCGAGTACACGCGTCGGGCGGTGCGGGCGAAGACGTCCAGCTGGACCTCGTGCGGGTGCTGGGCGAGGACACGGCGCCAGGTGGAGACCAGGGTGGGCAGGTCGGTCCAGAGCTTCTCGATCGGGAAGTTGCTGCCCCACACGCAGCGGCGCGACCCGAACAGGGCCAGGCACTCGGTGGTCACCAGGTCGATGAGGTCCTCGTCGACGCGGTGGACGAAGGTGCCCTGGCCGGTCAGCTTCACCACCACGTTGCCGTGGTCGGCCAGGCCGCGCATGCCCCGGCGCCAGGCCTCCACGTGGGCCAGGTCGTCGAGCATGCCGGCGTGGACCAGGACGAACGTGACCGACGGGAAGGCAGCCACGAAGTCGGCCGCGTCGAGCATCTGATCGGGGAAGACCTGCAGCTCGAACAGCCCGCCCAGGTCGGCCAGCGCGGCGATGTTGTCGCGGAAGACCGGATCGTTCATCCGGCCGGGACCCGAGGCGAAGCGGAAGGCCGGGTTGTCGTGCCAGTGCAGTTGCAGCCGGATGCCGCGGACCAGGGGAGTGAGGGCGGCCTGGCGGCGCATCACCTCGGCCGCGCCGGGGGAGAACAGGTCGGCCGACGCGATCACCGCGGTCGGCCAGCCGGTCGCCGCGTGCACGTCGCGCAGCCAGCGGACCTCGTCCTCGCTGCGGTCCAGGGGCCAGTTCGTCTGCACGTACACCGACGATCGAATGCCGCAGGCCGTCGCCTCGGCGAGGTATTCGTCGATCGGGTAGTCGCGGCGGATCGGCTCGTAGGGACCGAAGATGCGCGGGACCATCTCGCCGCTCAGCCACGGCAGGTCGGCCTGCCGCCAGATGTGGTGGTGGGCGTCGACGATGTCGATGTCCGGGGGAACAGCGGGAGAAGCGGTCATGTCCAGTGCCTCCAGGCGGATCGGCGTGGGCCGGCGGTCATCGCGGGGAAGGCCGCGACCTCGGCCAGGGCGGTGGGCAGGTCACGTACGCCGCCCAGATGGTCGAGGTGGCCGAGCAGGGCGGCCATGCCCCGGGTGACCGGCCGGTAGGTCGGCGAGCAGGCCAGCGGCGACCACCAGGCCAGCCGGTGCCCGAGCCGGGCCAGCCGGGCCGTGGCGCGGACCATGTCGGTGCAGTCGCCGCGTTCCAGCCCGTCCGAGACGACCACGATCAACGCGCCCCGGGCCAGCGCCAGGAACCGGGGGTTGCCCAGGAACGACCGCAGGGCCGCGCCGATCGCGGTCCCGCCGTCGGCGTCGGGCACCACCCGGGCCACGGTGGCCAGGGCCTGCTCGATGTCGGCGGCGGCCAGCGCCGGGGTGATCCGGGTCAGCCGGGTGCCGAAGGTGAACACCTCCGAGCGGGGCGGCGCCGTGTGGGCGACCCGCAGCAGTTGCGGCGTGTGCTCCTTCAGCGACCCCGAGACGTCGAGCAGGATCAGCATCCGCCGGGGCCGCCGGGGGCGGGTGGTCCAGCGCAGCCCGGCGATCTCGCCGTCCGTCCGGCGGGCGAGCCGCAACGTCCGTCGCATGTCGAGCGTGCGGCCGGACGACGATGGTCGCCGCCGCCGGGACGGCACGGTCGGCACCGAGGCGGCGAAGGCGGCCCGCAGCGCCCGGGCCAGGTCGGGGGAGTCCGGCCCGCCGAAGCTCCGCCGGGTGCGTACGGTCAGCGAACTGGCCTCGGTCCCGCCGCCCTCGCGCAGATCGCCGCCGGGCAACTCGCGACCGCCCGACGAGACCGGCGCCTCGACGTCCGACTCATCCGGAGGCGGTGGGACGACCGAGACCACCCCCCCGAACCAGGCGTCGAAGACGCGATCGAACGTGGGAAGGCCGGCGATGTCGCTCAGTAGCGTGATCCGGGCGTACCAGTAGAGCTCGGAAAGGCTGGAGGGGGTCGAGGAACTGAGGGCACGGAGGAAGTCGGCCTGCTTGCCCGGCGGGGCGGGGAGGCCCGAGCGCCGCAGGTCGTCCAGGAAGCCCCGGAGCAGCTCACGAATGGCCGAAGATCTCCTCGGATCGGTCGGCGAGCAGGCGGGTGTCCTCCTCGTCCTTGATGAGCAGCCCGAGCGCGCGGCGCAACGCCACCGGCCACGAGCTGCCCTCGGCGGCCAGCGCGGCGGCGCCCCGGGCCCAGTCCACCGACTCCGCGATGCCGGGTCGCTTCAGCAGCGGCAGCGCCCGGATGTCCTGGACCGCCGAGACCAGCGCGTCGGCCGCGTCGTCGGCGAGCCCGGGCACGTGGGCGTCGAGGATCGACCGTTCCCGCGCCGCCGACGGGAACTCGATCCAGTGGTAGAGGCACCGCCGGCGCAGCGCGTCGTGCAGCTCGCGCGTGCGGTTGGAGGTGAGCACCACGACCGGCGGGTGCTCGGCGCGCAGCGTACCCAGCTCGGGAACCGTGATCTGGAAGTCGCTGAGAAATTCGAGCAGGAACGCCTCGAACTCGTTGTCGGCCCGGTCGATCTCGTCGATCAGCAGCACCGCCCCGCGCGCCGAGCGCAGCGCCCGCAGCAGCGGCCGTTGCAGCAGGAACTCCTCGGCGTACAGGTCGCCGATGTCCTCGCCACGCGACTCGGCCGTGCGTACCCGGAGGAGCTGTCTGGGGTAGTCCCACTCGTAGAGCGCCTGGCCGGAGTCGAGCCCCTCGAAGCACTGGAGGCGGATCAGCTCGCGATCCAGGACCCGCGACAGCACCGACGCGAGCTCGGTCTTGCCGACACCCGGCTCGCCCTCGAGCAGCAACGGCCGATCGAGGAGCAGAGCCAGATGTACGGCGGTGAGCAGCCCTTCGTCCGCGAAGTAGCCTTCGCCTTGGAAGAGGGAAGCGAGATCCACTGAGACCTGTCTCAGAACTGCGGGTACTCGGTGGTCAGCAGGTGCACCCGGCTCGACGTGTGCGCGCCGGCGTCGGCCGCGGCCGCCTTGCCCTGCTCGGAGGCGAACCCGGCCACCCGCGCGTCCTCGTCGTCGAAGTACAGCTCGTTCACCGCGTCGAAGGCGGGATCGTCGCCGCTGCTCACGTTGACCGTGTACTTGCGCAGGCCCGGGATCTTCTGGGCGTACGCGAGGTGGTCCTGGGTGACCCACTTCGCGAAGTCGTCCTGGGACAGGCCCTCGGCCCGCTTGAGCAACGACATGACCTTCAGCATGCTTCGACTCCCTTGAGAACATCCAGACCCCGCAGCACTCGCTCGGGGGTGAAAGGCATGGTGTCCAGGCGTACGCCGCACGCGTCGAAGATAGCGTTGGCGATGGCCGGGATCGGCGCGTTGGCGGTCATCTCCCCGATGCCCTTGGCGCCGAACGGCCCGTTGTCGGCCGGCCGCTCCAGAATCTGGCTCCACTGCTGGGCGATGTCGGCCGGCCCGGGCATCAGGTACTCAGTGAAGTCGGCCGGGCCGTGGTCGCGCGCCGGGTAGTAGGGCTCGGTCGCCTCGAACAGCGCGTGCGACATGCCCATCCAGGCGCCGCCCTCGACCTGCTGGGTGACCATGGCCGGGTTGAGGGCCCGGCCGATCTCGTACGCGTTGTGCATCTCCAGCACCTCGACCACGCCGGTCTCGTCGTCGACCTCGACCACCGCGACCGTGCACGCGTGCGCCTGGCAGGAGTCCGGGTCCATCTCGCCGGTCTCCGGCACCGGGCTGCTCGGCTCCTTCAGGTAGATGCCGCGCCCCGAGATGGTCCGGCCGTGCTTGAAATGGGCGGCCAGGGCCAGGTCGGTGATGTGGATGCGCTTCTCGTCGGCCCCCTTGACCTGGATGAAGCCGGTGCCGTCGGTCTCCAGGTCGCCCGGGTCGACCTCGAGCTCGTCGGCGGCCACGGCCAGCATCACCTCACGGGCCTCGGTGGCCGCCATGATGACCGCGTTGCCGACCCGATGCGTGCCGCGGCTGGCGAACGTGCCCATGCAGTGGGGTCCGGTGTCGGTGTCGGCGGTGTCGATGATGATGTTCCCGAACGGCAGCCCGAGCACCTCGGCGGCACACTGGGCGACGACCGTCTTGAGCCCCTGGCCCAGATCGACCGACGACAGGCTGACCACGAAGGTGCCGGTGGTGGTCGAATGGATCAGCGCCTGCGACGGGTCGCCGCCGAGGTTCATGCCGGTGGGGTAGTTGACGGAGGCGTACCCCCGGCCTCTCAGCTTTGCCATGAGGACATCGCCTTGTACTCGTCGGGCAGGTCGTGGCCGACCATCTCGGCCGCCCGCTGGATCACTTCGATCAGCGCCGTTCCCTCGGCCCGCTTGCGGTGGGCCTTCATGTCGCCGTCGCGGTAGGCGTTGAGCAGCCGCAGTCGCAACGGATCGAGGTCGAGCGCGCGGGCGATGCGGTCCATCTGCGACTCCAGCGCGAAGTCGGCGATGGTCACCCCGAAGCCGCGCATCGCGCTGGACGGCGTGCGGTTGGTGAAGACACAGTGGCAGTCGGCCCAGACGTTCGGGATCGCGTACGGTCCGGGCAGGTGGGCGGCGGCCTTGGTGGTCCCGTACGGGGTGTGCCGCGCGTACGCCCCCGAGTCGACGTAGAGGGTCACGTGGCGGCCGAGGATGCGACCATCGTTCATGACCGCGTCCTTGATGATGATCCGTTCGGCCGCCCGCGGCGACGACACCTGCATCTCCTCGTGCCGGTTGTAGACGAACTTCACCGGCCGCCCGGTCAGCATCGCGGCCACGCAGGACACCGGTTCGACCATCACGTCGACCTTGCCGCCGAAGCCGCCGCCGACCGTGCCGCCGACGATCCGGAGCTTGCTGAACGGCGTACCCAGGATGAGGGCGGTGTTGTCGAGGGTGAAGAAGCAGGCCTGGGTGTCCGAGTGGACGCGCAGCCGCCCGTCGCCCTGCGGGATCACGATGCAGCCGGTGGTCTCGGTCGGGGCGTGCTCGATCGGCGCGGACTGGTAACGCCACTCGAAGACGTGGTCCGCCTGCTTCTCGGCGGTGTGGAAGTCGCCGAACCGGATCCGGCGGCAGTGGTGCCCCTCGTACGTGAAGTAGTTGGTCTGCTGATATTCGTTGACGATCGGGGCGCCCTCTTTGAGCGCCTCCTCGACGTCGAACACCGCGGGCAGGTCCTCGTAGTCGATCCTGATTTTCGAGGCGCCCTCGTACGCGGCCGCCTCGGTCTCGGCGACCACCGCGCAGATCGGCTCGCCCCGGTAGCGCACGGTGCCGTCGGCCAGGATCGGCTCGTCGTCCGGCTCGACGCCGATCAGCTTGAGCGGGGTGAAAAGGTTGTTCGGGATGTCGTCGCCGGTCAAGACACGGACGACGCCCTTCGTCTTCTCGGCCTCGCTGACGTCGACCGTGAACCGCGCGTGGTGCCGTTCCGAGCGCGCCATCTTGAGGTGGAGCAGGCCGGCCGGATTCAGGTCCTCGAAGAACGTGGTGCGGCCGGTGACGTGCCCGAGCGCGTCCGACCGCTGGACGGTCGAGCCGATGACCTTGAAGTCGCTCACTGTCGTCTCCCCGGCGCGTGCTTTTGTCTGTCCGTCGAGTCCGTTGGTTTCCCCGCCGCATGCTTTCGTCTGTCCGCCGCGTCCAGGATCGCCGCGATGATCGAGTGGTAGCCGGTGCAGCGGCACACGTTGCCGGAGATCGCCTCGACCACCTCCTCGCGCGTGGGGTCGGGGTTGTCGGCGAGCAGCGCCTCGGCCGCCATGATCATGCCGGGCGTGCAGAAGCCGCACTGCGTGGCGAACCCGTCCAGGAACGCCTGCTGCACCTCATCCAGCCGCTCCCCGTCGGCGACCCCTTCGAGCGTGCTGACCTGGCCGCCCTCGATCGTCTCCACCGGCACCAGGCAGGCCATCACCGGCCGCCCGCCGACCAGCACCGTGCACGTGCCGCAGCTCCCCTGAGCACAGCCGCGCTTGGCCGCCATCAGCCCGAGCCGGTCACGCAGGCTGGCCAGCAGCGACTCCGCCGGCCGGGCCAGAAACTCCTCTTCCCGCCCGTTGACGGTCAGCGTCACCACGCTCGATGCCATCAGGACTCCTCAGTCTCGGACTGCACGGCCTCGAACGTGCGGCGGAAGTGCACGGGCAGGACACGGCGGCGGTACCAGGCGCTGGCGTACGCGTCGTCGAAGGGCGCGATGTCGGCGCGCGCCGCTTCCCCCGCCGCGTCGAGCACCTCCCGGTCGAGCGGCCGGCCGAGCAGGACATTCTCCGCGGCGGGGGAGCGGATCACCCTGGGTGCGACGGCGCCGAGCGCGACGCGGGCCGCGCTTACGTCGTTTCCGGTACGCCGAACGGTCGCTGCCACAGTGACGATGGCGGCGGAGTTGAGGCGCCGGCGCATGGCCTTGTGAAAGAACCAGGTGCCGTCCTCGGGCACCCGGAACCGTACGGCCGTCACGATCTCGCCCGCTCCGAGTTCCAGCTGCCCGACCGGCGTCTCGCGGCCGCCGGTGAGCTCGACCGTCGCGTCCAGGGCTTCGAGGCAGACCGCGAAGTCCCCGTGGGGCTGTGGCACGAACAGGTTGCCGCCGACGGTGGCCAGGTTGCGGATGGACGGCGAGGCGAGCGTCCGGATCGCGGGCTTGAGGAAAGGCAGGTGCCGGGCCAGGTCGGCGAACGTCGTGGTGGCGCCCACTCGCGCCACGCCGCCGGTGACCGTGACACCGCTCAGCCCCGCCCGGCTCAGGCTGATCAGCTCGCCGGCGTCGATCGGTCCCGTGTTGACCTGGGCCATGACCACGGTTCCGCCGGCCATCACGCGACCGCCCCCGGCCGCGGCCTCGGCGGCGGCCTCGGGCGACTCCGGCATCCGCAACGCGGTGATCATCGGCGCCTCCCGAGGAGTGAGCAAAATGTTTCCGGACGATCAACTATCGATAATTGATACTTGTCCTCCAACCGGCACGAGGTCAACCCCGTCGCGTGACTAACATGGGCTCATGACCGAACCGTCGCAGGTCACGCGCCTGACGCTGGGGCAGCAGATCCGCGACATGCTCGTGGTCGACATCGTGTCGGGCGCCATCCCGCCCGGCGAACGACTGGTCGAGACCAAGCTGGCCGCCCGCTTCGGCACCAGCCAGGCGCCGGTCCGCGAGGCACTGCGCGAGCTCGAAGCCATGCGCATGGTCGAGACCCGGCCCCGGCGCGGCACCTTCGTCCGCCACTTCGTGCAGCAGACGCTGCGCGAGAGCTACGTGGTGCGGGCGGCGCTGGAAGAGACCGCCACCCGGCTGGCCATGCTGGCCGGCACGATGCCGCTGGCCGAGCTCCGCGAGACCGTGACGATGATGCGGTCGGCGGCCCGGCGGAACGACGACGACGCGGTGGCCAAGGCGAGCGTCGCCTTCCACCGCCACATCATCGAGGCCGGCCACAACGAGCTGCTGCGCCTGTCCTGGGAGGCCCTGCAGATCGAGGCCCGCACCGCCGTGACGATGGTCGCCGCCGAGGTCAAACTCAAGGACGTCGTCCGCGACCACGCCGCCCTCCTGGCCGCCATCGAGTCCGGCAACCTCGAAACCGCCTGCCGCCACGCCCGCGACCACCAATGGCACTACGCCGACCTCCCCCACGACGCCCACGGCCGCCTCCGCCCCCAGGCCAGCTGACCCCGCTTCGAGCGGGCTTGGTCGTGCGGGACCGCTTGCGGGCGCCGGGTCGTGGACACTGGGCGCGTGAATCGGCCGGAAGTGGTGATCTTCGACTGTGATGGCGTCCTGGTGGACAGCGAACGCCTGATCCAGGAGGTCGACCGGGAGCTGATCCGGGGTCTGGGCCGGCCCATCACGCAGGAGGAGATCTTCGCCGAGCACCTCGGGCGCAGTGAGGAGAGGGCGGGATGCGGATGTGTGTCGCGTCGTCGGCCCGGCACGACCGGATCCGGCTGAGCCTGGGCCTGACCGGCCTGCGGCGCCTGTTCCGCCGAGGAACACCTCTTCAGCGCCCAGGATGTGGCCCGAGGGAAGCCCGCTCCGGACCTGTTCCTGCACGCCGCGGCGTGCCTGACCGCGCCACCGGGGGTGTGCGTCGTCGTCGAGGACAACCCGGCCGGCGTGGCGGCGGCCAAGGCCGCGGGCATGCGCGTCATCGGGTACTGCGCCCTCACCCCGGCCGAGCTGCTGGGTGAGGCAGACGTGCTCGTCACCCGCATGACGGACCTCCCCGTCGCGATCGCTGCCCTCTGACCGGCGTGTCGATCTTGAGGACGCGAGGTGCGAAGATCGGCAGATGAGGTTCGGGCAGCTCGTGCCCGGGGTGGGCGTGCTCCGGGCGTACCGCAGATCGTGGCTGCGCGGCGACCTGCTGGCCGGGATCACCGTGGCCGCCTACCTCGTGCCGCAGGGGATGGCCTACGCCGGGCTGGCGGGGCTGCCGCCGGTCGCGGGGCTGTGGGCGATGCTGGCGCCGCTGGCCGTGTACGCGGTGCTCGGGTCGTCGCGGCATCTCTCGGTCGGGCCCGAGTCGACGACGGCGCTGATGACCGCGGCCGTGGTGGCGCCGCTGGCCGCCGGTGACCCCGGCCGGTACGCGGGGCTGGCCGCCGCCCTCGCCGTCGTGGTCGGGGTGCTGTTCCTGGTCGCGTACGTGGCCCGGCTCGGGTTTGTCGCCGACCTGCTGTCCCGGCCGATCCTGGTCGGCTACCTGGCCGGCGTGGCCCTGACGATGATCTCGGGGCAGCTCGGCAAGCTCGCCGGCGTACGCGTGGACGGCGACACCGTGCCGGCCGAGCTGTGGTCGTTCGCCGGTCGGCTCGGCCGGATGCACGTGCCGACGGCGCTGCTCGGGGTGGCCGTGCTGGCCCTGCTGTTCCTCGGGCAGTGGCGGTTCCCGCGGCTGCCCGTGCCGCTGGTCGTGGTGCTGCTGGCCACCGTCGCGGTGCTGGTGTTCGACCTGCGCGGGCACGGTGTCGCGGTGGTCGGCGAGGTGCCGCGCGGCCTGCCCGCGCTTGCCCGGCCCGACCTCGGTGATTTCGGGTCGCTGCTGCTGCCCGCGGTCGGCGTGCTGGTCGTCGGATACACCGACACCGTGCTGACCGGCCGGGCGTTCGCCGAGCGCACCGGCGAGCCGGTGGACGCCAACCAGGAGCTACTGGCGCTGGGCGTGGCCAACGTCGGCGCCGGGCTGCTGCGGGGCTTCCCGATCAGCAGCAGCGGCAGCCGCACCGCGCTGGGCGTGGCGGGCGGTGCGCGTACCCAGATGTATTCGCTTGTCGCTCTGGTCTGTGTGGCGGCCGTGCTGCTGTTCGCCGGGCCGATGCTCGCGCTGTTCCCGGCCGCCGCGCTGGGGGCGCTGGTCGTCTACGCGGCGGTCCGGCTGGTCGACATCGCCGGCTTCCGCAGGCTGGCCTCGTTCCGCCGCACCGAGCTGCTGCTCGCCCTGGCCGCGCTGGCCGGTGTGGTCGTGTTCGACATTCTGACCGGCGTGCTGCTCGCGGTCGGTCTGTCCGTCGCCGAGATGCTGCACCGGGTGGCCCGCCCGCACGACGCGGTCCTCGGTCTCGTCCCCGGGCTGGCCGGCATGCACGACGTCGACGACTTCCCGGCCGCGCGGACCGTACCCGGTCTGCTGATCTACCGCTACGACTCGCCGCTGTTCTTCGCCAACGCCGAGAACTTCCGGCAGCGCGCCCTGGCCGCGGTCGCCGCCGAGACCGAGCCGGTCCGCTGGTTCGTCCTGAACGCCGAGGCCAACGTCGAGGTGGACAGCACCGCCCTGGACGCCCTCGACCGGCTCCGGGCCGAGCTGACCGCCCGCGGCATCGTGTTCGGGCTGGCCAGGGTCAAACAAGACCTGAGGGCCGAGCTCGACCGGTACGGCCTGACCGGCTCGATCGGCGCCGACCACATCTTCCCGACCCTGCCGACCACGGTCGCCGCCTACGAGGCCACTCGCCCGTCCGGATGACCGCTTGCGAGCGTGCGCAGCCGACGCCGGCCGCATCTTCCGCACCGACCGGCACTGACTTTCGATGGTCGGAACGAGCCATCTTCCGGATGGGTGAGCCGAAAGTTCGGGTGAACCGGATCGGGGCGGCGGCCGTGGTGGCGGTGAATCCAACGCCACCGGGAGGCCGTCATGAAGCACCTCAACCGCCTGATCGTCCTTGCCGTCGCCGGTGCCGCGGTCGCCGGGGGAGTCGCGGGATGCGCGCGCAACGAGCCGCAACCGCAGCCCGAGCCCGTGCCGGCCGCGGCCTCGGAGCCCGTCGTCACGCCGTCCGCCGACCTGCCGACCGCCGAGCCGGATGCGGAACAGCCGGCTTCGGAGCCGGCTTTGGAACCGCCGACCGTTGAAGCCCCGGCGCCGAAGGCACAAACCACGACCGATCTGGTGGGCACGCAGTACGGCTACCTCACCGCCGTCGACACCGGTTCGCGCACCGTCACCTTCGACAAGGTCGAGTGGTTCACCGGGGCGGCGGCCCGCAAGGCGTGCAAGGCCGACGGCGTCCGGATCAGCGACAGCGCCATGTGCAACGACTATTACATCCGCAACCACAACCCGAAGCTCCGCACGGCGACGCTCGCCCCGGGCGCCAAGCTGTCCTTGCAGTCACCCAACGACATCATGGTGCAGCTGGAGACCTCGCTCGAGGGGCTGGTCGCCGAGAGCCAGAACCGCCTGTTCATCCTCACGTTCAAGGACGGCAAGGTCAGCCGCGTCAAAGAGCAGTTCACCCCGTGACAACGGACTACCGATGGAGCCGGGCCGTGTTTCATAACCCGATCAGGGCCACGTCGCAGCCCTGGCCGGGTCTTGAAACACGGCCTAGACGGGCACGGTAATCAAGGGGCGGCCGGCGAAGGTCTCGACCTGCACCGAGGCGACGTCGGCCGGCGCCACCAGAGCCGACCCGTCGACGCGGGAGGCGGCGCCGGCCACCAGCCAGCTGCCTGCCTCGCGACGACGGCCGTCGCGCGCGACCACCCAGAGGCGGCACTGTTCTCCGGTCGCGATCCCCGACACCTGAGCATGCACCCGCACCCAGCCGGCCGCGGGCTCGACCTGGACCGCCATCGCGGCGCCGGTGGCCGGGTCGGTGGCGGTGCCGCCGCGGGTGCCGGGAACGGCGGTCGAGATGGCCGGGGCGGGGGCCGCGATCTGGCCCGACGGGGCGGTCGCGCGGCCGATCAGCGTGCCGCCGCCCAGGACCGCCACGCCGGCCACGGCGGCCGCCGCCACCCAGACCGCCCGGCGGGTGCGGTCGCCACGGGCGCGCTCACCGCGTACCTCGCGAAGGGTTTTCTGCAGCAGCAGGTCGCCGTCCTCGGGCGGGCCCTCGATCAGCGCCTCGGGCGGGAGCTCGCCCAGCGCCGCCTCCATCTCGCGCAGCTCGTCGGCCTCGGCCCGGCAGTGCTCGCAGCCGTCGAGGTGCTTCTGCACGGTGGACCGCTCGCCGGGGTCGAGCACGCCGAGGACGTACGCGCCGAGCAGTTCGGTCTGATGGTCGCTCATCCGGCCGCTCCCTCCGCGATCGTCAGCCCCGCTCCGCCCGGGCGTTCGGCCATGGCCTCCCGCAGCTTGCGTAACGCGTAATAACTTCGGGACTTCACGGTACCGGGCGGGATGCCCAGGGACTCGGCCGTCTCGTCGACGCTGCGGCCCTCGTAGTAGATCTTCTTCAGCACGTCACGATGCTCGGGGGCGAGCTTGTCCATGGCGCCGAGCACGGCCATCGAGTCGACCACGGCGTCGGCATGATCCTTCTCCACCGGGGTGGAGCTGATCGTCTCGGCCACCTCGGTCGGGCGGGCCTGCCGGGCGCGGTGCCGGTCGATCGCGATGTTGCGGGTGATGGTGAACAGCAGCCCGCGGACGGAGCCCTTGTCCTCGGTCAGCCGGTCCGGATTGCGCCAGGCCCGGACGAGCGTCTCCTGCACGACGTCCTCGCCGAGCGCGCGGTCGCCCATCAGCCGCGTCGCGTACGCCAGCAGCGCGCCACCGTGCTCCTGGTAGAGCCGGCGGATGAGCAGGTCGTCGGCGCTCGACTCGCGCCGGCGCGGCCACCCCACCGCCATGCAACCTCCCTCAGGAACCTTTCGTCAACGATCTTGCCCGAAGTGCATGCGCGCAGGTCAATGGACCGATCGCCCGACCCCGGCCAGCGTCTCAGGCGGCCAGGGAAAGCACCGAGACGGTGTTGTCGTGGCCGTTCGTCACGTATGCGAAACGACCGTCGGGCGCGACGGCAACGGTCCGGGGGCTGTCACCGACCGGAATGGTCGCGGTCACCCGCCCATCGCGTACCCGGATGACCGACACCGTGGCGTCGCCCTCGTTCACGGTGTAGGCGAACCCGCCGTCCACGGCCACCGCCACGCTCTGAGGGTGGTAGCCGACCCGGAATGGCCCGGCGCGGCCCAGCGTCAGCGCGTCGATGATGTCGACCGCTCCGGCCTCCCACGCGGCCACGATCACCTTCCGGCCGTCGGGGGTGACCGCCACGCTGTGCGGGGCGCGACTGACGGCCAGCGTGGCCACCCGCCGGTCGGTGCGCATGTCGATGACCGACATCGAGTTCGACTCGTGGTCGGGGGTGAAGGCGCGCTGGCCGTCGGCCGAGAACGCCACCGAATGCGGGTTCTTGGGCACGAAGACCCGGGTGACCAGCCGGAGGTCGCCCGCGGCGTAGATCTCCACGCTGCGGCCGCCGTGGATCGGCACCCACAGCCGATCGTCCGGCGCCACGGCCAGGTCGTACGGCTGGGCGCCGGTGGCCAGGTACCGGCGGACCGTGCGGGTGGCCGCGTCCACCACGGCGACACCGCTGCCGCTGATCACGGTGCCCGTCTTCTCGTACATCGAGACGAAGACCGTGCGGCCGTCGCGGGAGACGGCGACGAACCGGGCCGTGTTGCGCAGCGTCACCGGGGTCACCCGGCGGGACGCGGCGTCGATCACGGAGAGCACCCGGGCGCCCTGGTTGGCCACGTAGACCGTGCTGCTGTCGGGGGACACCGCCACGCCTTCGGGCTCGGCGCCGACCGGGATCGTGCCTGCCACCCGGGGCTTGGGCGAGCTGACCAGCCGCGGCGGCGGCGGGCCGGCCGGCCGGGCGGTGGGCGGAGGGCTCACCCGAGGAGGCTGGTCCAGCAGCGTCCATGCCCCGGCGATCAGAAGCAGGACGGCGACGGCCGCGGCCACGACCGGCCGCCGCCGCCGGGACCGGGGCCGCGGCGAGGGCGGTGACGGCGGTGACGCCGCCCCGGCCTGACCCGTGACCAGCAGGTTCGTGTCGCCGGCCGGGCCGTGCAGGGTGACCGTGCCGCGGAACGCGCCGGCGCTGGGCAGCCACGAGACGCGCAGCCGATCGCCGTCCAGGGTCGCCCGCAGGGCCGGGTCGGAGGCGGTGGCGGTCAGCGCCCGGGCCAGCGGCGGCCCGCCGATCGTCACCTCGGCGACCACCCGCGAGGTGCCGGGCACGAGGTCGCCGAAATCCACCCGATCGGGGTCGAGGCTGATCGTGGTGCGGCCCAGCGCCGCCGACGCCGCCTCCCGGACCGCGAGGCTGTCGTCCGTCGCCAGCGCGGACAGGGCGTCGAGGGCGGCCGCCGCCCGGTCGGTGTCGGCACCGGTCGCGAGCCGTTCCAGCTCGGCGATCACCCGGACGCGAACGTCGCGGTTGACGCTGGTGATCCGCTTCCGCAGTTTCGCGGGCAGCCGTGTTTCGCTCATCTGATGAAAGATCCTTTCGTTTGATGTAGGCAACAGAGGGTGGCGGCGGGTGACCGGTAATGGCAACGCGCCCGGGGCGGCCGGGCTCATTCTGCTCGCCGGCGTATCGCTGCTTCGCCCCGATGGCAGATGATCGACGAGTGGCTGGGCGGCCTGCGCGGAGTGCGCGGGCGCCGGGCGACGATCCGCGACTATGCCGCGTCGGTCGCCACGTTCTGCGACTACCTGACCAACCCGGCCTACGACTGGGTGTCGGAATGTGAGCGGCGGTTCGGGTCGCACCCGGTGCAGGTCGTGCACGAGTGGAACACCGCCGTGCACGTCCAAGACGCTGAGGGCGACCCGTCCCGGCGGGCCTTCACGCTCGACGAGCTGCAAGGGCTGCTCGACTACGCCGACGACCGGGTGGTCCGGATCAGAGCGGCAGGCCGTAAAGGGTGGCTACGGCGTCTGCCGAGTCCGGTTCGGTTAGGCCCGGCGCGGCTCCCCACCCAAACCGCGCAGCGTGTTGACGGTCTGGCCGTGGACCACCGAGATCCTGCAACAGTGGATCGGCGAAGTTCGGCCACGGCTGACCGACGCGAACTCGCCGGCGATGTGGCCCACCGAACGCGGGCCGCGGATCTCGGTCAGCGCAATCGATCGGCGGATGGCCGACTACCGCAGATCACTCGGCCTGCTCGGCGGGTTGGACTTCCACTCGCTGCGCCGCTCCTAGCTGCCGGTCCTGGCCGCGCTGTGTGACATCTTCGAGACCACCCCGGCGCAGCTGATCCTCACCCGTGCCGAGAACGTCGCGCCGCGCAAGGCCGCCGCGACCGGTGAGACACCGACCGACATAGCCGCGTTTCGTCCCAACGCGCCCGGCTACGGCCCGAACCATGACCGACAGCGCGGCAGCCGAGGTCGTGATCTGCTCCGTCTGCGGAGTCGTGCCGCCCGGCCACCGCGGCCGACGACCGATCTGCAATCGCTGCCAGGCCGGCCGGCTGATGGACCGAGCCCTCGACGCGGGTAACGGCGCTACCAGCCCCGCGCTGCTCCCGCTCGCCGACACGCTACGAGCGACCAAACCGGAAACGGTGCTGCGGTGGCTATCTCGACCCCAGCCGCGCGCCTTGCTCGCCGAGTTTGCCACCGGCCGGATGCCGCTGACGCACCACGCCCTACACGAATACCCGCACCGCAACGTCGCCGAGCACCTGCGCCACCGACTGGTCGCCTGCGGGATCCTGCCCACGGTCGATGCCCAGCTCCGCCCTGCGACAACTCGTTCTCCAAGCACCAGCACCCGTCATCGCCGCCGCCCTTGGCGTTCACCACACCACGACCACGCGCCAGGCCGTCAACGCCGGCACGACCTGGAGCCGCTACGCCCCCTTGGGGTCTCCACCGTTGGGATTGAGCCACATGCACGCACGCTTCCCAGCGCCGAGGCTGAATCGGACGTCCTAAGTGGGTTGGGCGTGGCGCGGGCCGTCGTCGCCGCTGCGCAGCAGGCCGAACGGGCAATCAGAATTTCAGCTCGGCCTCGCCCTTTCCGCCGATCACCACGTTGGTGAGTGTTCTGCTGCTGGAGAGCCCGTTGACGGCCGTGTAGCTCACCTGGATGCGGGGCAGCGTGCCGGGATACGCGGCCAGTACCAGATTCCCGTTGGCGTTGGTGTACCGCTCCTCGTCCCACGGGATGACCGCGCTGTACAGCGTGTACACCGGACCTCCCGGCCACAGCCGGCTCGAGCTGCTGGTGGGCGTGCGGTACAGCTGCTCCTCGAAGTTGGTGGTCACCCGGGCGTTCGCTACCGGCTTCTGCTTGCTGTCCGTGACATGCACGGTGAGCTGGACCGGCCGTGGCAGGTGAAGGGTCATTGTCAAGCCCCGGTGATGTCGATTGTCAGCTGCACCGTGGAGGTGAGGGCGAATTGCGCGGGGAAACCGGCGAGCCCGTTCGCGGAGACACTCATGTACTGGGCGCCGCGGACACCGACGATGCTGAAGCGACCGTCGCCGTCGGTGGTCGCGCCGTCGTACATCTGCACCTCGACCCCGGCCACCGGCTGACCGTCGGCGTCGACCACCGTGCCGGACACCTGGACCGCTTCCGGCATGTCGATCGCCACGTCGACCTGGCCACCGGTGACCGCCACGTTGGTGAGTGTCCTGCTGGCGGATAGCCCGTTCTCGGCCGTGTAGCTGGCCTCCAGGCGGGGCAGCGTGCCTGGGTACGAGGCCAGTACCAGGTCACCATTGGCGTCGGTGTGCCGCTGCTCGTCCCAGGGGATGACCGCGCTGTACAGCGTGTACACCGGGCCGCCCGGCCACAGCCGGCTCTGGCTGTCGGTGGGGGTGCGGTACAGCTGGTCCTCGAAGTTCGTGGTCACCTGGGCATGCGCCAGTGGCTGATCTTTGCCGTCTGTCACGTGCACGGTGGCCTCGACCGGCCGCGGCAGCTGAAGGCTCAGGCCGGTGATCTCGGCCGTCAGATCGACTGTGGCGGACAGGGCGAATTGCGCGGGGAAACCGGCGAGCCCGTTCGCGGACACGCTCATGTACTGGGCGCCGCGGACACCGACGATGCTGAACTGGCCGTCGGCGTCGGTGGTGGCGCTGCTGTACATCTGCACCTCGACCCCGGCGACGGGCTGATTGTCGACGTCCACCACCGTGCCGGACACCTGCACGGGCTCCGGCGCGGTGATCGCCACGTCCACCTGGCCGCCGGTGACCGCCACGTTGGTGAGTGTCCTGCTGGCGGATAGCCCGTTGCCGGCCGTGTAGCTGGCCTCCAGGCGGGGCAGCGTGCCCGGGTACGCTGCTAGTGCCAGGTCACCATTGGCGTCGGTCTGCCGCAGCTCGTCCCAGGGGATGACCGCACTGCGCAGCGTGTATACCGGGCCGCCGGGCCACAGGCGGCTCTGGCTGCTGGTGGGGCTTAGGTACAGCTGGTCCTCGAAGTTCGTGGTCACCCAGGCGTTCGCCAGCGGCTCGTCCCGATCGTCCGTTACGTGCACGGTCAGCTGCACCGGCCGCGGTAGGCGAATGGTCAGGCCGGTGGTGTCGGTCTTCAGGTTGACTGTCCCGGTGAGGCCGAACTGCGCCGGGAAGCCGGCCAGCCCGTTCGCGGACACGCCCAGGGACTGGGCGCCGCGGGCCCCGACGATGCTGAAACGGCCGTCGGACCCGGTGGTGACGCCATTGCGCATCTGCACCTCGACTCCCGCCACCGGGTTCCCGTCGGCGTCGACCACCGTGCCGGACACCTGCACGGCCTGGAGTGCCGGGATTGTAATGGTTATCGTGCAGTCCAGCCGCTGACCGCCCACGTCCTTGGTACAGACATTACGGCCGCGGCCCCCTTCGACCCGATCGGTGCCGGTCCCGCCGTCGATTCGGTCGTCGCCGTCCTGGCCGCGCAGGGTGTCATTGCCCGCGCCGCCGGTGAGCGTGTCGTTGCCGGTCCCGCCAGTCAAGGTGTTGGAGCCCGCGTTGCCCGTCAGGCGTCGGCAGCCGGCCCTCCGATCAGACCCTCGACGTCGCTGCCGATCCGGTCGCCTTCACCGGCCGCGCCGTCGTTGCCCGCGCCGTCGAGGCTTGCCGTGACAGGCGTGCGGTGACCGGCGTACGTGACGGTGTCCGCGCCGGTGCTGCCGGTCAGCGTGTCTCGGCCGGACCCGCCGGCGAGCATGTCGCTGCCTGCGCCGCCGTTGATCGTGTCATTGCCGGTGCCACCGTCGAGGACGTCGTTGCCCGACCCGCCCGTCAGCGTGTCGTTGCCGCCACCTCCGCAGATGATGTCGGCGCGCGACGTGCCGACCAGCTTGTCGTTGCCGGCTGTGCCGACAATGGTGCAGACGGCGCCGGTGACCGCTTTCGGGCGCGCCGCAGCGTGCGCCGGGGCGGTTGCGAGTAGTGCCGCCCCGATCGCAGCCGCGGCGACGACGCTGACGCGGGCGCGCCATGGCATTGCGGTGGGGACGGACATCGGGGATCCTTCGGTCGACGGGGGCGGGCGTCGACGCAGGGGCGAACCTCCGGCCGACACTGACGACTCTCCATGCGCAATGGTGCAGGTCGGTTGCCGGAGGAGTGATTTCGGCAGCGGCGGACCGAGGGCGCGACGGTAAGCGCCGCGCGAGGGCCGGGGCGGCGGTTTCGCACCCAAGTTGAGATCCGGACCATGGCGGTCTCAGCCGGAAACAAGATCACTGACATCCGCTGTCGCCGCCACTGACATTTGCTGTCGCGAGCCAGTGACATCAATCTGTCGCTCAACACCAAACGAATACGCCGTTCTACCCGGTCCGTTACCACCCCGCGCAGGGGCGCTCCGGGTCAGCGCAGGGCGGGCGCGCTAGGCCATACGCGCCGGAGCTGGGTCTGGCCTTGCGTCGAGCGTCCTTCGATCGGGTGCGATCGGCGGTTCGCGCCTATCGGCGAGGATTATGCTGCCCAGTGCGATCGTCGGCCCGAACCCCGCTGAGATCAATGACGCGGTACGCCGATGCGGGGTTTGGCGCACCCGCCCGCCGACCGATCGGGGATGTACCAGTGACGTTTTCGTGCGCCACGAAGCACGGCGACGGTTCGGCTGTGCGGCTGGATCTCGCCGGTGACCTGCACGGTTGTGTTGCCGCCCACTGCGGCTGCGGCTGGTTGAGACGATCGTCATCGAGCGCCCGGACGAACTGATCCTCGACCTCGGCGCGGTGACTGGTCTCAGCAGCGCCGGTCTCGCTGCCCTGATCTGCGGCTACCTCGCGGCGATCGACTACGGCACCTCGTACCGGGTGGTCAACGCTCGCCAGGACGTACGCCGCGTGATCGAGGAATCCGGGACGCTGGACATGCGGGCTGACAGCGACGACGTCGGTGCCTTGCTGCTGGCCCTGCTGCTCATCGATGGTTCCCGCATTTGAGCATACCGGCAACGCCCGCCTGTCCGCCATCGCGGGCATCGCCGGGCGGGGTCGCGATCACCGGGCTCGGCGCCGCGTGGCTAGCCGACAACGACCGCCTGCTCGGCATCGCGGGCATCGCCGCCGGGGTCGCGGCCCGCCAGTTTAGGCAGCATCGTGCTCTTCGACCAGAGCCTCAAGCGATGGATGCGGGAGCGGTGGCCCAGCATGACCGCCGACCCCGACACCCGCCAGAGCGACAACACAAAGTGACCGGCCTAGCCGAGCAGACGAGAACTCGCACCAAACGAATACATAGTCCTACCGGTCGAAAACGCCTGCTCAGTCGAGGGGGAGCGGGATCACCGGGGCGAGCTGAGGGTCGTCGGACGACCCGGCGGACGGGGAACCCTCGGCGGCGCGCAGGCGCTTGGCGGCGCGGCGCCAGAGCAGATCGCCGCCCTCCGGCGGTCCCTCGATGAAGGCCTCCGGCGGCAGGGCGGCGATCGCGGCCAGGAGGCGGCGGTCATCCCACATGTCCTGGTGTACGTACGGAGAGGTGGAAACGGTTCAGTCGCAGCCGGGAACGGCCGACTCGTACCCGTCGGGGGCCGCGCTCGTGGTCAGGCCGGACAGCCGGAACCGCATGCCGTCCCAGGTCGCCGAGCGGACGCCCAGGAGGCTGGGCACCCCGGCCGGGTCGGCACCCTGCAGCACGTACCCCCTGGTCTGCGCGGTCTTGCCGTCGAACGTGAGGCACTCGAGGTGGAAGTTGGCGGCGGCCCCGTCGGTGAGCACGCCGAGCAGGGCCGGGGCCGACGGGTCGGAGCTGCCGTCGTACACCCGGATCTGATCGGGGCTGATCTGGTTGCTGGTCCAGCAGTCGAGCGTCACGAACGTGTCCGGCACCCCGTCGCCGGTGATGTCGTGGCTCTCGGGCCGCTTCAGCATCTCGGGCTCGCTGTCGCAGCGCAGGTCGGGGCCGGCCACGGCGAGCCAGTCGACGCCGCCCAGCCGGCTCGCCCGCAGCGGCGCCCGCACCTCGATCACGGCCGGGGTGATCGCGTGCCGGAGGAAGTCGCCGACCTCGTTGAACACCTTGAGGTTCTTGAGTACGTCGGTGCCGAGCGCCACCGCCTCCCGGCCGAGCGCCTGTGCGACCAGCCCGACGCAGTGCCGGATCGCCTCGAACGCGTCCGTCGCCGACACGTTCAGCACGGCCGCCTTCGACTTGGCCAGGCACGACCAGAGGTCCAGCAGCGCCATGGCCTGCTCCGGCCGCTGCCCCGGATCACGCAGCGCCGGGTCGTCCTTGATCTTGTTGACCACCGTCTCGCGGCTCGCGTGCAACCCCGCGGCCGGACCGCCCAGAGCGTCGATGGCGCGCCGTTCGGCGGCATTCAGAGCGACCTTCGCCTTGGGTACGCCGGGAAGCACCACCGAAAGGAGGGCGGTGCCGACGTCCCAGGCGATCGGCAACGGCGACGCCACCACGTCGACCGTGAACGTGCCGTCCGTGGTGACCTTCAGCTCGGCGCTCTTCAACCCGCCGGCCAGCCCGTGCCCGGCGACCGCCTCGAGCTGGCGCCCGGCCAGCAGGAAGAGGTCGTCGCCGAGCATCCGGACGTCGTAGTCGTTGGGCGACGCGTCGGTGGCCCCGGCCGGCGGCATCAACACGACCGGGTAGCCGTTCCGGTTCGCCACCCGCAACCAACGGGCCCCCTGATCCTCGACGACGCACACCCCGAGTTCCTTGGCGTGCCCCTTCTGGACGTCCGCGGCCCACCCTCGGGCGGCGACCGCCGTGCTCGCCCCGGGCAGCACCTTCCCGTCGGCGGTCCGCCCGCCGCCGCAGTCGGCCATGTCCGCGAGCCGCATCGTGCCGGTGACGTCGTCGCGCATCTTCCGCAGCACCCCGAGCACCTGGCCGGCCAGCAGGTCCCGGACGCGGTCCACGACCTTGGGCAGGAACATCCCGTACATCGAGACGTGCGGCGCCTCGGCCACCAGCTCGTGTGCCCGCGCGTCGTACCGGGTGTCCAGCGGCAGCCACGCGCCCGCCTTCGTGTTGAAGACGGCGATGAACCCGTGGGCCTGGGCCGCGTCGGCGCGCATCCGCACCTCGGCCCCCGGCAGCGCGCCCTCCGGCCTGATGTCCACGGCCTCGCCGACCCGGGTGGCGAAGTCCAGGTTCGGCGCGTCCGGCGGGTCCTTCTCGGTGGCGAACCGTACGTCGGTCCCGTCCGCGCCGGCGCTGATCAGACGTACACCGGTCGCATCGTCGCGGACCGCGCCCTCATGGAAGGTGACCGTGCGCTCATCGTGGCCGAACCACCCACAGCCGGAGGTGAGCATCAGGACGGCAAGCCCCGCGAAGGCGGCGCGCTTGATCGGGATCGGGGTGGACGTCATCGTGGGCTCCTCGTGATCGGCGGGTTCACCGCCACCACGGCCCGCCCGTGATCCGGGTTCACCAGGACCCTCCGACGGCCGGCCGTTCCGCTCAGCGGCAAATCGGTGGCGGCGGGCGGGGCCGGCGGCCATGATCGATGGCTGTGACCACGGCGGACATCCTTGCTGAGCTGCACGGTGGGCTGCGCGCCCGGCCGACTCCGCAGCTGGTTGCCGCGCGTCTCGTCATGCTCGGCGCGACCGGGTGGCTCGACGCGCGCCCGGCCCGCGAGCTGCGCCACCTCGCCGTCATGAGCGCCGGGTCGTTCGCGCCGGGGTCGTCGATGTCGGGGGAGTGGCGGCGGCACCCGGGGCTCGACCGGGCCTACCAGGCCGCCGCGACCGCGATGGTCCCCGTCTGGACCGCCGCGCACACGCCCGCGCCGGCCCCGGCCGATCCCGCCGACCCGGGCGAGCTGGAGCGCTGGCTCGGCCAGGCGCTGCCCGCGCTCGGTCTGACCGGCCCCGCCGATCCGGTACGCCGGAAGATGCGCCGCGCCGGCGTCCGGAAGTACGGGCAGACGTGGCCGGGCAAGCCGCACGGCCGGCGCGGTGACGTCGGCGGGCACACCGACACCCGCACCCGGCTGGACGCCGCCGAGCGCCAAGACCAGCTGCCCGGCCTGCGGGTACGCGGATACCGGAAGGCCGTACGCGCGGTGCTGCACCTTCAGCAGCGGACCGCGGTGCTGGCCGCCGAGCGGGACCGGGAAACCGTCACGGCGATCGGGAAGTCGCGCCTCGCGTACACCATCGATCGTGAGACCTTCACCGCCTGCCCGCGCACCGCGGCGTTCGTCGCCTACTACACGGCGCGGCTCGGCATGCGCACCGTCTTCACGGCCGGGCAGCAGGCGCGGCCGATGGACGAGCTGGCCGAGGCGCTGCTGCGCGCCGCGCTCGACGCCCCGACCGGCCGGCCCGAGGCGCTGGCCCGGGTGCTGACCCGGCCGCAGGTGCTCGACCGGCTCACCGACGCCCAGCGGGGCGAGTTGCTCGGCGTCTACTACGAGCAGATGGTCGCGTGCGCGCGGACGCTGCGGCGGACCTTCGACCACCACCGCGACCGCGGGCGGATGGTGGTGCGGCCCGGCGACGACTCGTCCACCTGGAACGCGGCCTCGCGGGCCTTCAACCAGCTGCGTACGGGCTGGCTGAACCTGCTCACCGCGATGAACCTGGAGCACGTGCTGGAGAAGTCGCTGCCCGGCAAGGTGCCGGCGCTGATGGCGGCCGACGTGTACCGGTGGCACGTGAGCTCGGGCGGCCGGCAGCACCCCGACATCGGCGTGTGGACGATGCTGCCGCGGCCCTGGGACGTGGTGCTCGGCGACGCCTCGTGCCCCGCCGCCACGGTTCGGGACTGGTGCGAGGCCGCCGGGATCGACCCCGCGTCGACCGGGTGGACCCAGCCGTACCGGCAGGACGGGGTGGAACCGACCAGCCCGGCCCGCGACCTGGTGCACGGCGTGACCGTGACGTCGCCGCTGCTGGCGGGCATGATGCGCGGGGCGGGGGTCTTCTCCGGGCAGCACTAGAAATCTGGACATACGGCGTTAGCTCAACGAGCCGGGGGCGGCCCCGGCCGGGCAGAGCGGGCGGCTCACTAGCCTCCGCCCCGATCCCGTTTCGACCACGGGACGCCGTGATGGGTCGGGGGCCCGCACGCTGGTCGAGGTGCGGGCCTTCCGCCTTTCTCCTGACCGCCCCGACCTTTCACCTGACCGCCCCGACCTTTCTCTTGACCGCCCCGATCAGCAGGGGCCACACGGCCCGGCGTCCCTGACCGACGCGGTCGCAGCCAGATCGCCGTCCTGGCTGCGACCGGCCTGACCAACCGCGACATCGCCCACCGCCTGCAGCTGAGCCGCCGCACCGTGGAGACCCACCTGGCCCACGCCTACCAGAAACTGGGCATCGTCTCCCGCCGCGACCTGGCCGCCGCCCTGTCCTGACGTCCGCCCCCAGCCGGTGTCGGGCCGCCTGCCGCTGCGCTGCCGCCGTGTCCTGACGTCACGGCTCCCAGCCGGTGTCGGCCGCCCACCGCTCGGCCGCCGCCATCAGGACGTCGGTGGCCGGCGCCTTGATCTGCCCGTAATCCAGCAGATCAGGCACGCTGACCGCCAGGCGCTGCTTGAACGCGCCCCACGCCCGTCGCGCGTCGTCGTCGCCGCGCAGGAAGTCCCGGAACAGCAGCGCGTAGCGGGCGTTCCCACCCGTACTTTCGCGCACGTGGACGTTGCTGGGACGAGCGCCCACCGGAGGGGCGAAGACCAGCTTGCGGTAGTCCCGCCCGGCCGAGCGCTCCGCCCGGTTCCACGGCTCGGGCCGGCGGCGGAAGCCGATCGCGCCCAGCCGGGTGACGATCCGGGGCTCGTCGAGCACCGCCACGCGCACCTGCACGTCGAGGCAGTCCTTGGCCGCCAGCCCGGGCACCGAGGTCGACCCGACGTGGTCGATCTCGACCGCCACGTCGCCCAGCGTCGCACGGAGTTCGGCCGCCAGCACTTCGTACTCATCGATCCAGCTCGACCGATAATCGATGACCGCGACCTGCACCTTCTCGTCCGGGAACGGCATGACGACAAACGCTACCGATGCCTCACCCTCACCCTGAGGTTCAGGGTCAACGTCGAGTTGAGGGTTCGGGAAAACGTGGCGGTCGTTACAGGGGCGGCCGGGTGGAAATGCCACCGGGGGTTGTCCGGGTTGTCGGCGACATGACGACTGTGGGATTCATCGGGACCGGGAACATCGGTGGGACGGTTGCTCGGCTGGCCGTTGACGCCGGGCACGACGTGGTGCTGAGCAACTCGCGGGGACCGGAGACGCTGGCCGATCTGGTCGCGCGGCTGGGGTCGCGGGCCCGGGCGGCGACGCCCGCGGAGGTGGCCGCGGCGGCCGACCTCGTGGTGGTGAGCGTGCCGTTCCACGCCTTCCGGAAGCTGCCGGCCGAGCGGCTGGCCGGCAAGGTCGTGCTCGACACCAACAACTACTCCGCGCAGCGGGACGGGGACTTCCCCGAGCTGGCGGACGGCACGCTGACCAGCGCCGAGCTGGAGCAGAAGCATCTGAGCGGCGCCCGGCTGGTCAAGGTCTTCAACAACATCTACTGGCAGCACCTGGCGGCGCTGCCCCGGCCGGCCGGGGCAGCGGACCGCACGGCGCTGACCATCGCCGGGGACGACGCCGAGGCCAAGCAGGTCGCGACGACGTTCCTGGACGAGCTCGGCTACGACGCGCTCGACGTCGGGTCGCTCGCCGACTCGTGGCGGGTCCAGCCGGGGCAGCCGGCCTACGGACCGCCCTACGGGACGGCCGAGCAGCCGGCCGGCTCCCCCGCGAGTGTGGTGAAGGTGCGCGCGGCGGTCGAGGCGGCCATTCGCTCTTTAGAGGGCATCTGATCCTCGATCAGGTTGATTCGCGTTTGCCGGCTGTCAGCGGGCGTGCTGGTTCGTTGGCAGTACATGGGGATGGAGCGACGTCCATATCGATCGGGCCTGTCGGATGCTCGGTGGGCGGTGATCGAACCGGTTCTGACGCGGTGGCGGGCTGCCCGTCCAGGGCTCGGGATCAACCGTCCGGTGCACATCTGAGGGAGATCGTGAACGCGATCTTCTACGTCACTCGGACTGGGATCGCGTGGGAGTACTTGCCGCATGAATTCCGCCGGCGAAGACGGTGTACGACTACTACGCCAAGTGGGAGAAGGACGGAACTACGCAGCAGTCCGGGGGTGCGCCGTCGCCCATGGGCGACGATGCCCATCGCCTCCGGCGACAACGACTCCCGCCGGCGCCGCAGCACGTCGCCGAGTTCCCGGAGCCTCGCCTCGCGTGGACCAGTCATGGACGAGCATTCTGCCAGCGCGTGCGGCGCCGGTACTGACGAGCCCGGCTCGCCAACCAACCGGTTGTCGCGCGAACGGCTGCCGTCAGCGAGGACCGGCGCGTACGCGATGAGGTGGCTCACCTGAAACCTTAGGCCCGGTTCACGCGAGGCCCTCCCGCTGGGCCACGGAACGGGCCGAAGGTGGCGTACGCGCGAAGACCTCCAGCAGAAAGTCGTCCTCCTCGTGGTGGGCCGTGCGGGTCAGGCCCTCCAGCCCGGCCAGCGCGGCGTGCAGCTCGTCGCCGCGGCGGGCGTGCTCGTCGACCGGCCACCGCCAGTGGACCGCGACCAGGTCACCGCCCGGCTCCAGCGACCGGTGGGTGTTCGCCAGCAGCGTGGCCAGGTCGGCGTCGTCGAAGTAGTAGCCGATCTCGGAGAGCACGATCAGGTCGAAGGTCTCGTCCGGCCAGTCGTGGGGGACCGCGGCCTGGTGTACGCGGACATGCGGCGTGGCGGCCACCCGGTCGGCGGCGGTGCGGACCGCGGCGTCGACCACGTCCACGGCCAGGAGGCGGTCGGCGCGGCCGGCCAGGCGGGCGGTCAGCCGGCCGGTCGAGCAGCCCGGCTCGAACGCGGAACGGTAGCGCCGGCGGGGGAGCGCCGCCACGGTCAGGTCGTGTTTGCGGGCGTCGTACCAGCGGGACTCGAAGCTCCACGGGTCGGCGCTCCCGGCGTACATCTGCTCGAAGTAGCCGGCGGGTGTGGTCATCCGAACACCACCTCGAACGGGCGGGCGAACCGGGCCAGCACGTGCGGCGGGAGGATCGCGGCGTCGGCCGGATCCGGGCCCAGCGGGGCGATCTGGCTGGGGAAGGCGGCGATGGCGGCCGACTTGGCGGCGATCGCGGCGGGCGTCAGGTCGATGACGCGAGCGCGGTGCCACGGAACGTCCGGGTCGTCGGGGCGGGCCCAGTGCCAGGTCCAGATCGGATATTCGAGCAGCCGCGCCCCGGTCGCCGCACACGCTCGCGCGGCGGCCCGGCCGACCCGCTCGTGATCCGGGTGGCCGTCCTCGCGCCACGTCGCCAGACACCACCGTCCCGGCGTCAGCAGCGGCACCAGCGCCGCCACGACCGCGTCCTCGTCGATCCCGCCGTCGGCCTGACCAAGCCGGTGTACGGGTCCATCGACCTCAAGGCGGGCCAGCGCCTCGTCCGTCTCGGCGCGGCGGATCGCCGCCAGCTCGGCCCGCGTGTGGACGGTCGACCCGGGATGCGACGCCTCGCCGTCGGTGACCGCCACCACCTCGGCCTCGCCCAGCATGGCCATCAGCCCGGCCACACCGAGGATCTCGTCATCCGGATGCGGCGCCACCACCAACGGCGGGCCGGGCGGGTCGAGCGGGAACGCCGGCCACCCCTTCATCGCCGGCCAGGACGCCCATTCGCTCTCGTCGGTGCCGGTGGCCACGACGATCGGCCTCACCATGCGAGTCCCCCTTCGTGGCTGAGCCGACCATCGGACTGAACTCCGGACCGAGTGGGCTCGGCGCCTGGTGGCGCATTGGCTGACAGCTGGACCGCGCCGGTGTCCGGCGACGAGCCGGCCAGCAGCCGGCCGAGCTGTTCCAGGTCGCCCTCGGCGTGACTCTGGCGCAGGTAGACGGTCAGGTCGGCGACGCGGCGGGCATGCTCGGCGTCGCGGCACAGCGGGCCCGCGCCCAGCGCCCGGCCGACCCGGTCGATGACCTCGGTGGCGGCCTTCTCGACGGTTGCCCGGGCGCGCAGCGCCAAGCGGTGTGCGTCGGCTCGCGGGTCGGCGTCGATCGCCGCGGCCGCCGACTCCAGCACGGCGGCGGCCGCGCCCAGGGCGACGTCGACCGCGCCCAGGTGCGCGAAGGCGTGCGGTCCGATGTCCTTCGGGCCCGACGCCGCCGCGCGCAGGGCGTCGGCCACGCCGAGGGCGCCGCCGAGCCAGCAGGCGGCCACACCTACGCCGCCGTGCCAGAAGCCTGGGCGGCCCACGTAGTCGCCCGGCCCGCCGATCGGGATCGCCGGGGCGTCGGTGAAGCGGATCGTGCGGCTGTCGCTGGCCGCCATGCCCACGGCGGGCCAGGTCCCGTCGATCGGGACCGCGTGCGGGGCGGTGTTGGCCACCGCGAAGAGTCGGATGCCGTCGTCGGCCGCGGCTGTGACCAAGGCGTGAGTGCACCAGGCGGCTCCGGAGCACCACGGCCGGTCGCCGTTCAACCGCCAGCCGCCGGCCGCGCCGGTCGAGAGGGCGGGTTCGCCGGACGAAAGAGCCGACGAAGGGGCCGGGGCGGTGGGCGAAGCGCGTACCGACGAAGGAGCCGCCGCCCAGACGCCCCAGCGCTCCCCACCACCGGGTGGGTCGGCGCCCAGCTCGGCGAGGATCGCCGCCGCGTCCGCGTGGCCCTCGAACAAGCGGACCGCGACGGGGTCGCGCCGGCCCACCGCGGCGAAGTGACGGAAGCGTTCGAGTGTTCGGCCGTGACCGGGGAGCGGCAGGTCGGGTAGATCGATCATGAGCACGGCCAGGAGATACCCGGGGGCGCGGACGTTTATGTGGGTGATCTGTTGACGCTCGCAGGCGGCGAAGTTAATGTCTAACGGCGTTAGGAAACCTAACCACGTTAGGGGTTGCCATGATCTACCACCACAACCGGCTCGTCCTGAAGGCCGGCGTCACCGACGAGCAGCGTGACGAGGCGCTGGAGAGCCTGCGTACACAGGGCCGTGAGATCGACGCCGTGAAGCAGTTCGTGGTCGGCCGGGACGTCGGCGGCGACTTCGAGTGGGGCGCCACCTTCGTGCTCGACGACCTCGACGGCTACTGGGAATACCTGATGCACCCGGCGCACGCCCACACCGATGAGATCGGACTGCCGCTGGTCGAGAAGTTCATCTCGTACGACACCACCGACGACCCCGACCCCGAGATCGGCGCGAAGATCGCCGCGCTGCACCAGCGCCGGTACGCCGAACGTCCCGAGCTGACCAAGCTCGTGCAGAACCTGCCCTCGTACACCGGCAGCGGCGCCCCCGAGCCCCGCGCGTGACCCGTGAGGAACGCCGCGAGGCGAACCGCCGGCGCATCTTCGAGGCCGCCTGGCAGACCGTCGAGCGGGACGGCGCGGCGTCGGTGACGATCCGCCAGGTCGCCACCGACGTCGGCTACTCCGCGCCGGTCGTCTATCAGCACTTCGCCAACAAGGAGGCGCTGCTCGGCGAGGTGATGCGCGAGGGGTACGCCCACCTGCACGCCCACCTGGACGCCGCCGCGGCCGCCTCGGGCCCGGCCGGGGCGATCTATGCGATCGGGCGGGCGTACCTCGATTTCGCCGAGCGCAACCCCCACCTCTACCGGCTGATGAACGGCCTGGCCGGGGTGACCCTCGACCCGGGCGCGCGGCACGCGGCGGCCGGCCCGGTGATCGCGGTGACCAACGGCGCGATCGAGGCCTGGGCCCGGGCGACCGGCGTCCCGCTGCCCGACATGACCCTCGCCTGCGACCTGGTCTGGGGCGTCGTGCACGGCATGACCGGCCTCGGCCAGCTCGACGACATCGGCTTCGACCGCGCCCGCCTGCTCGCCGACCAGGCCCTGCACGCCCTCACGCTCAGCTGGGCGACCAAGGAGTGACCCACCATGACCGCACCGCCCGCCCCGGCCACCCGCGTGGCCCTCCTGGGCAGCGCCACCCTGACCATCATGGCCGCGGCGATCATGTCGCCGAGCCTTCCGTCGATGCGGGCCGACTTTCGTAGCGACGTGCTGGTCCGTCTCGCGCTGACCGTGACCTCCCTGGCCATCGCCGTGTCCGCGCCGATCGCCGGTGTCGTCGCCGACCGCTTCGGCCGCAAGCCGCTGCTGACCGGCTCGCTCGTTCTCTACGCCGTGGCCGGGACCGCCGGGCTCTACGCACCCGGACTCGGCGCGCTGATCTTCTCCCGGGCCGTGCTGGGTCTCGCCGTCGGCGGCATCATGACCGCCATCAGCGCGCTGATCGCCGACCTCTTCACCGGTCCGGCGCGCGCCCGTTTCCTCGGCCTTCAGCAGGCTTTCGCCAGCCTCGGCGGCGTCGTCTTCCTCCCGCTGGCCGGTGCCCTCGCGGCCGTGGGCTGGCGCGCTCCCTTCTGGCTGTACGCGGCTTCGCTGCTCGTCGTACCCATCGTCGTCGTGGCCGTGACCGACCGCCCCGCCGCAGCCGCCCCCGCGGCGGCACCACCGCCCGGCCGGTCCGCGCCCTACCTCGGCATCTACGCGGTCGCCCTGCTGGCCACCCTGGTGTTCTTCATGGTGCCGACCCAGTTGCCGTTCCTGCTGGCCGACCTGACCGCGTCGACCGTCGTGGTGGGCGTGGCGGTGGCGGCGTCGACCGCATCGAGCGCGGTGGCCGCCGTCGGGTACGCGGCCCTGCGACGACGGCTGGGCTTCGCCGCGATCACCACGCTCAGCGTCGCGCTGCTCGGCGCCGGCTGGGCGATCGTCGGCCTGACCACCGCCCTGCCGGTGATCCTGGCCGGCGTGCTGATCGGCGGCGCCGGCGTCGGGTTCGCCGTGCCCAACCTCAACACCTGGCTCAGCGAACTGGCCCCGCCGGCCCGCCGCGGCCGCGTGCTGGGCGGCCTGGTGACCGCCATCTTCCTGGGCCAGTTCCTGTCCCCGCTGGTGCTGGCGCCGCTGGTCGGCGCCTTGGGGATTGCCCGGTCCTTCGTCGTCGCGGGCGTCGCCTGCGTCGTCCTGACCGTGGCGACCACAGCGGCCGCGTCCCTGCGCCGCCGCCGGTCCCGCGGGGTTGTCGTCGACCGCCGACCCGTCAGAGTCGTCCGTCGCCCCATCGAGCAGAGGATCATCCGATGACCAGTGACGTCGACCGTGGCGCTCGATCGTCTTGGAACACACCGCCCTGATCGACGCGCCCCTGGAAAGTCGGTCGACGCCGAAGCCCATCGCGGGCGCCTGACCGAGCGGGTCACCCGAGCAATGCCTCGAGCTGGGGAAGCCGGCGGAACATGTCGGGGAGGCCGCGCACGCCGTCCCGCGCCGACTCGTGCGACAGCGCGAGCTCGGGGCCGGTGCCGGCCTCGGTGCCGGCCAGGCAGCGGAGGATGTTCCACCTGGTGAAGCTCAGCCAGCCGCCGATCATGAACACGAACCAGCTCGGCCCCGGCGGCGGCAGCGTTCCGCCCGCGGCGACGTAGCCGTCCAGGACCGAACGGAAGATGGTGGGCTCGATGGTGTCGAAGCCGGGTCCCTTGGCCAGGCTCAGCGCGGTCGAGCCGAGCTCACCGGACAGGTCGAGCATCCCCGAAAGCTCCCAGTCGAGCACCACCGGCCGGCCGGCCCGGGCGAGCAGGTTCCACGGTTGGATGTCCCGGTGGGTCAGCACGACCGGGCCGGGCCGTTCGCAGGTGTCGACGAAGCGTGCGATCGCGACGAACGTCTCGACGTGGGAGGCGAGTTCCCCGGCCCACGGCTGTCCGGTCGACGCCGCCCGGTCGGCCAGCTCGGGCCAGTCCTGTGCCGGCGGGTCGTCGGTCGACGCGTGCGGCCATCTGACGTCGAGCGCGTGGACGCGCGCGAGGATCTCACCGATCTCGAACGCGTACGCCGCCGACACCGGCGCCTCGGGGATCTTCTCGCCCTCGACCCACCGGTGGACGAGCGTGTGGTGGCCGGCCGAGATCGGCTCCGGCATCGGGACGCCGGCCGCGAAGGCCGCCCGCTCGAACCTGAACACGTCGTCAACGTGGTAGGGCGAGCGGCGGTCGACCGGGTTCATCTCCTTGACCGCGAACGATCCCTGGTCGGTGTCGAGCCGGTACATCCGGTTGGCGAACCCGCCGTGGACGCGGACCATCGGTCCGATCGGCGTGCCGAGATGGGAAAGGTCGTGGTGCGCGGTCACCGCACGAATCTAGGGCCGGCGCGTCGCCGACGCACCGGAGTTTCCCTGGGGCCACCGAGGCCATGCGCGGCCGGAAGTGGGCCTCAGCCGAGGGCGGCGATGTTGTCCGCCTCGTCGGGGTCGGGGTCGCTGGTGTCGAGGAACGCCTGGAGGACCTCGACGGCCACGTCGGGGGCGAGGCGCTTGAGGCTCATCGCGAGGACGTTGGCGTCGTTCCAGAGGCGGGCGCCCCGGGCGATCCACGGGTCCCAGGCCACGGCCGCGCGTACCCCCGGGATCTTGTTGGCCGCAATGGCCGTCCCGGTGCCGGTCCAGCACAGCACCACGCCGTAGTCGGCCCGCCCGTCGACGACCGCCTGCCCGACGAAGTGACCCAGGTCGGGCCAGCTCTGCGCGGCCGCCGGACGGACGATCTCATGCCCGCCGTCGATCAGCGCCCGCGCCACCGCCTTGGTCGTCTCGTTGTCGTCATCAGTCGCGAACGCCACCCGCATCCCGCCAGCCTAGAACCAGCCCCACTCCGAAGGCCCACCGAGTACGGCCGAAATGGGATCCGCCGAGCCATCGCGCCCGTCCACAGCCGGGTCGCCGGGGCTGGGATCAGCCGAGAGGTCGCGACGGCCGACGGCCGGGTTGCCTGGCTGGGATCAGCGAGGCATCGCGACGGCGAACAGCCGGGCTGCCGGCTCAAGGCCAGCCGATCCGGTGGGCTATCGCCTGGGCCGTCTCGGCGGGGGTGTGGCCATCGGTGTCGACGAGGTCGCCGATGCCGGTGCGGCCGACCGCTGCCTCGTAGGCTGCCTCGAGCACGTCCGCCGGCCGGCCGCGCAGCTCGTCGCCGGCGATGAGCGGGCCACGGCCGAGGCCACGCTGGTGGAACCGCGACCGCAGGGCGTCGGGCCCGGCGTGCAGACGGTGGATGGTGATCGGCGCGGCCGGCAGCACTTCGGTGTAGTGCCGGAACTGCGCGTCGTCGTCGAGGTGACCGTTGACCACGAGACGTCGGGCGCCGTTGGCGCGGAACTCCGCCCACGCGCCGGCGAGATTGGCCGCCTTGAGCCGGTGGTCGCCGCCGTCGAGGAAGCCGATCTGCTGGAGGTCGACGAAGCCGGTCATGTGCCCAGCCTGCTGCGACAGCCGCGCCAGCTCCCATCCGGCCGTCGACTTGCCGACCGCCGTCGTGCCGCACAGAAACACGATCTCGCCGGAAGCGGAGCCCGGAGCGGTGCCGTGAGCAGAGCCGGAGCCAAAACCGGCCCCAGGCGCGGTGCCGGGAGCGGGGCTTGGAGGAAGGGCGGGAGCGGGCATCGGCCAAAGCGAAGCAGAGGGCCGCCAACGGTCGCGGACGATGGCGAGGACCTCGGCAGGGGAAAGGCTTGTTGTGTCGATGTGGGGATAGGGCAGGCCGCTGTGGTCCAGCTCGGCTGCCGAGGCGAGCGCCGCCTGCCAGTAGTCACCGGGACGGGCGCGGGCGGCGAGGCGACGGCGCAGCTCCACCCGGTCGCACCGCAGCCGCAGCGCGGTCAGGGAGACCCCACCAAGGTACGACGTGTGGATGCCCCGGCGAGCGTCCACGCAACCGGACACGATCAGGGAACCGGCGCCCGCCGCCGCGAAGCCCGCCGCCACCCGGCCGAGGATGCGCGCCTGAAGCTCCAGCCGGCCGGGGTCGGCGGCCGTCGCCGGATAGCACATGCCCAGCTGATCGGTGTCGACATAGCCCGCGCCGGCCCGTTCCTGGAACAGTTCCCACGCCACGGTCGACTTGCCGACCCCGGGCGGCCCGCACAACCACAGCACCGGAAGCGGAAGCACGCCCGCACCTTCGCGCGAAGCACCGGCCCGGAGCAACCGGGTTTCAGGCCGCCCGGAACCCCGGCGGCGTGACAAAGGATCGCGGCGGACCTTGGTGGCCAGTCCGGCGCGCACGAGCAGCAGGACCAGCGCGAACGTGGCCCGGAGAGCCGGATCGCGGCGCGGGCCCCCGAGGGGCGGGTCAGCGCCGCGTAGACGAGCCCTGATCGGTCATTCGACCCGGAGGAGCTCGCCGAGGCCCTGGCGGCGGCGCAGGGTCGCCTCGACGAAGCCGGCCACCGGCACCGCGGCCACGAACACCAGCGCCAGCACGCCCAGGGGCAGCCAGGGCACGGTGGTCGCGGGGTCGGTGTCCCAGCCGACCAGCAGCCTCAGCGCCAGGGAACCGAAGGTCAGGTAGGCGAGCAGCACACCGAGCAGTGGACCGCCCACGGCGGCGAGCAGCACCGGTGGGAGCAGTTCGCCCGCGGCCACCGTACGCGTCTCCGACAGCCGCAGACCCAGCGTGCGCAACCGGCCCAGCGTGGCCCAGCGCTCCGGCGCGCCGGCCGCCGCGCCGAGGGCGAAGCCGAGCAGCCCGAGCGCCGCCAGCGTCCCGGCCACGACCCAGGTCAGGGCCATCAGACCGGCGGTCAGCGGCGCGTCCTGACGCGAGCGGGCCACGTCCGAGCGCGTGGTGATCCCGACGCCGGGGGTGCCCTCGACCGCGGCCGCGGCGCCCGGACCGGTAACCCACATGGTGTCGGGGACGACGTCGACGCCGGCGGCCCGCAGCGCCGCGAAGTCGACGTACACGGCATCGCCGCTGTCGCCGATGACCGGAGCCGGACCCACCGCGTTCAGGCTGATCGCGGGCTTGTCCTTGCGCGGGAACGACAGTGTCATGCCGGGCGCGAGGCTGCCGTCCGCGGACCGGACCAGGGCTGGGATGCCGGCACCGGTGGCCGAAGACATACCCATCGGGGTGTCGGCGAGCAGCGACCGGTACGCGGCCAGGTCGACGACGACCAGCCGCGCCTCCACGAGCTTCCGCGAGTTGGCGATCCGGGCGCCCTCGGTCACCTGGGCCGTGACGACGTGGTCGACACCGGGCGCCGCGGCCACCCGGCGGGCGAGCGCGGTGAGGTCCACCCCGGCAGCCGCCCCGGCCTCGACCCGGACGTCCCCGCCGACCACCCGCCACGCGGCGTCGGAGAGCCCGCGCGAGGCCGTGGCGCCGAGGACCAGCGCGAACGACGCCAGCGCGGTGGCGCCGATCATGACCAGGATCGGCAGGGTACGGGCGGAGTTCGCGGCCGCCTGCGCCGCGCCGAACACCGCCAGTGGCCGCGAGGAGCGCAACGCCCGCCGCAGCACGAACCGCAGCAGGACCGGCAGCAGCCGCAGCAGGACCAGCGCCCCGCCCACCACGCCCAGCGCCGGCGCGCTCGCGGCCAGCGCCGACGTGCTCTCCTGACCGTCGAACGGGTCCAGCGCCCCGCCGGTCGCCCCGGCCGAGTCCGGCAGGATCCCGCGTTGTCGCAGCGCGATGATCGCCCCGGCCGCGGCGAGCACGACGGCCGCCTCGATCGCGACCCGGCGGAGGGCGGCGGCCCGGTGGAGCCGGCGGCGGGCGCCGCGGTTGGCGGGTGCGCGCCGGTCACTGGTGGCCCGGGCGGCGACCAGGACGCCGAACAGTGGTCCCGCGACCACCGCCGCGACGGCCACCGGCACCGCCCACCACCAGGCGACGCCGGGCGTGACCAGGCGGGCGCCGGCCACGCCGATCGCGGCCGCGAGCAGAGCGACCGCCGAGGACTCGATGAGCAGCTCGAGGGTCAGGTCGGCCAGCCCCGCGCCCCGGTGCCGGGCGGCGGTCAGAGCGACGGCCCGCCGCCGGGCCAGCAGGAACGCGGCGAGCAGCAGGACCAGGACGGTTCCGGTGAGTACGGCGGTCAGCAGCACCGACGCCTGGGCGGTGGCCGCGTTGACCTGCCGTTGCACGATCCGCAGGACGTTGTCGAGCTGGCTCCGCCACTGGAGCGAGGTGTCGAACACCGACGACGCGCTCGACGTGGCCTGGAGGGTGACCAGGGTGGAGGCGATCGACCGGGCGGTGCCGGAGGAGACCTGGGCCGGGTCGGCCTCGAAGTGGACCATCCGATCCATCAGCTCGGACTCGACGGCGAGCCGGGCGTCCGGCAGCGACTCGGCGGACAGCAGGCCACCGAGCCGGGTGGAGCCGACCCCGTCCACGCCGGGCACCGGAGCCAGCAGCCAGGGCGCGAGCCGCCAGGCCGGGTCGGCGGGGTCGTCGGCCCGGAAGACGCCGCTGATGGTGACCAGCTTTTCCCGCAGGAACTCGTCCTTGAGCGGGATGCGGTCACCCGGCCCGAGCTTCAGGGCGGCCGCGGTCGCCTCGGAGACGCCGACCTGGACCGGCCACGGCGGCCCGCTGTTCGGTGAGACGGCGTTCGGGGCCGCCGACGGGCCCGGCGCGACGCCGCCGACCCAGGTGACCCGCGACGACGCGAAGGGCCGAGCGTCGGCCAGGTAGTTGTACTGGAAGGTCCGCAGCAGGCTGCCGTCGGTGATGTCGAACGACGGCGCGGTGACCACGGCGATCGGCGGCCGCAGGGCCCGGGCGAGTCCGGGGTCGAGCCCTTCGGCGGCGCGTTTGCGGAAGAGGTCGACGTCCTGGGCGAGGGCGGGAAAACGCTGCCGCCCGCCGAGCACGTCGTCGTACTCCCATTTGGCCTGGGCGATGACCGCCGCGTCGTCGCCGCCGGCGCGGACCGCCTCGCGGATGGCGTCGTCGGCGGTGGACCGCAGCAGCGCGGGCGTGGCCCCGGCCAGCAGCGACACCACCGCCACGACGATCGCGACCAGCAGCAGCGACCCGGCGTCGGCGCGGGCGCGGCCGCGGACGCTGGGCCAGTGCACGGCCGGGCGCCTCACGTCGCCACCCGCAGGTGGGCGGCGTCGGCCCGGCGGGTCTGTGCCAGCACCACGACGGTCACCAGCACGGCACAGGCCAGCACCAGCAGGGCCAGCAGCAGCGCCTCGGACGCCCAGGGCCAGACCGGGTGCGCGACCGGGATCGGCGCGGCGCCGGTCTCGGCGCGGACCATCGGCGGCGCGACGATCACGGTGGCGAGCCCGCCGACCAGCGCCCCGGCGATCAGCAGGAACGCCAGGATCCCGGCGTGCTGCCCGAAGAGCATGGCCCGCACCTCGCGCCGGGTCATCCCCAGCCCGCGCAGCCGGGCCACCTCGACCGCGCGGACCCGCAGGTCGCTGTTCACGTGCAGGACCACCCCGGCCAGCAGTAGCAACGTCGCCACGAGCACGAGCAGACCGAGCGCGGGACGGACGCCGGCGCGCGGCGGGCTCCCGATCAGGCGGGTGGTCTCGCCGGCCCGGGTGGTCACCTCGCCGACGTGCAGGGCGGCGACGCGGGCGGCGGCATCCGGCCGGGCGGGGTGCCCGACCCACCAGCCGTCCATCGGGTAACGCAGGTCGCCGGCGAGGATCATCGCCCGGGACAGGGTGTCGAGGTCGGCCAGCACGGCGGGCGCACCGGCAGCGCCGGGAATCTGGGGCACGATGTCGGCGACCGTCACCCCGACCGGCGTGGTGCCGACCGGCATGCTGAGCGTGCCGCCTCGTTTGACCCCGAGCTCGTCGGCGACCCGGGCGGCGACCACGACCGGCACCCGGCCGGGGGAGCCGAACGCGGTGGCGATCAGCGTCCGGGCGGAGTTCTCGGCGCTCACCAGCCGGACGTCGGCCGACATGGTGAGCCCGCCCGCGCCCGCCGACACCGCGGTTTTGCTCAGCTGGCCGGGGGAGGGCGGCGCCGACGTGGCCGTCCAGGAGGATCCGCCGGGCACGTTCAGGGTGACCTTGACGCTCGTCGTGGCGAGGTCGTCCGGCTCGGTGGCCGCCGAGATCGGCAGGCTGACCGCGACCAGCTGCTGCCCGGCGGTGACGCCGCAGTCCGGCAGCCGGTGGGTCGCGCCGTCCAGCGGCACCTGCCCGCCGATGCAGGTCGTGCGCACCCCGGCCGGGTCCTGGAGCACCAGTCGCGGCGTCACCACGATCGGGAAGTCGCCGGTCGCCGTCCCACCCATGGTCAGCGCCGCGCCCGGTTCCAGGTCAAGACCGTCGATCTGGGTACGCGGCGCGAGAAGCGCACCGACCCCGGCCCAGGCGGAGTCCGGCCGCCCCCGCATCAGCTCGCCCGCCCGCCGGGTGTCGAGGGCCACCAGCCGCGGCGGGTCGCCGGCCCCGCCGACCCACTGGCCCAGCCCAACCCCCCGATCGGCCGCCGGGCTGACCGTCCCGCCGGTCGCGTCGGCGATCGTCGCGCCCGTCCCGGCCTCGGGCGTGCCGGTGACCGCAACGGCGAGGTCCGTGCCCACCGACAGCGCGGCCTGGTCGCGTTGCGAGCGGTCCCAGGTGGCCTCGAACGCGATCCCGAACGTGGCCGCCGCGCAGGCCAGACTGACCAGCAGCCCGGCCGCGACCGCGCTCGGCCGGCGGGCGGCCTCGAACGCGGCCAGCGGCAGCACCAGCCCCCGGGCCCGGCGGGCCAGCCGGTCGAGGCCACGCAACGCGGGCGGCACCAGGCGCAGGGCGAGCGCCGCCCCGGCCGTGAGCACCAGGGCCGGCGCGGCCACCCGGACCACGTCGGTGCGCGTGGAGGCGACGTCCGACTGCCCGTTGAGCTGCCACCAGCCGATCGCGGCGAACGCCACCAGCAGCAGGTCGACCCCGGAGCGGGCGTAGAACTCGGCGCGGCCGCGACGTTCGCCGGGCGCGACCACGGGTCGGATGGTGAGCACGGCCAGCACCACGGCCAGCCCGAGCGCGGCCGCGCCCACGGCGATCAGATGCGTGGCGTTGGTGCTCGGAGCGGAGGTCAGCCCGGCGCCGGACAGCGGTGGCAGGTGGGTCAGGCCGGCGTGCAGCAGGGCCGAGGCCGGCGCGCCGATCAGGGCGGCGAGCACGGCCAGCGTCCCGGTCTCCACGGCCGCGGCCGCCGCGAACTGCCCGGGGCCGACACCCAGCGCCGAGAGCAGGGCGGTCTCCTCCGCGCGTACGCCCGAGGTCAGCCGCCCGGCCAGCACCAGCGCGGCCGCGGTCAGCCCACCGCCCAGCACCGCGACCGCGAGCACCACCGACGTGGCGACCCGGCGCTGCTCCCGGGCCTGCCCGAGGGTGACTGGCAGGCGGGCGTCGACGCGCTGGATGCTCACCCGGTCGCCCAGCGCGCGGGCGAGTCCCCGCCCGGCGTCGCCGAGCCGGACGGTGGCCGCGTTCAGGTCGCGCAGATCGGCGCCGGCCAGGTCGGGCGCGGCCACGACCTCGAGGCGGTCCATCACCGACGGGGTGGCGAACAGGTCGCCGAGGTCGACCAGGAACGGCCCGTACGCGAGGACCGGCTCGTCGCTGCCGCCCTCGGAGAAGGAGCCCACCTCGTACCCGAGGCCGCCGAGGGTGTCCCGCTCCCAGCCGGTGCCGGGCAGCGGCCGGACGATGCCGACGACCGTGACGTCCAGCGGGGGCGCGGAGTCGAAGGCCCGTTCGTTGCCCAGCCGCACCCGCTGCCCGACGCGGATCCCGAGCAGCCGGGCCGTGGTCTCCAGCAGCACCGCCTCGATCGGCGCCGCGCCGGCCCGCGGCCAGCGTCCGGACCGCAGCGTGGCCCGCTGCTGCAGACCGTCCATCCCGGACAGGTAGGTCTCGGCGGGCAGCCCGTTCACCTGGGGCGCGGACGCCAGCGCCCGCATCCGGGACGACGCGCGCACCGATGTGGCGATCGGGAACGGCGCGTACGCCTCCTCGAGGACCGCCCGGGTGTCGGCCGCGACCGATGTTGCCTGCGACGCTTTGACCTCGACGGTGTACGCGGTGGTCATGACGTCGTCGGACCGGCCGCGGGTGGCGACCGACTCCAGGGCCTGCTCGCCGGTGCGGGTCACCAGCAGCGCGCAGGCGCCGGCCACCGTGGCGCCGATCGCCAGCAGCGCCACCAGGGCGGCGAGCAGGGCCCACTGCGAGCGGACCCGGCGCGCGAGGAGCTTCAGCACGTGACCTGGCCGTCGTGCATCCGCAGCACCCGGTCGGCCAGCGCCATCATCACCGGGTCGTGCGTCGACAGCAGCACCGTGACGCCCTCGGACTCGACCACCCCGCGCAGCAGCGCCATCACGGCCAGGCCGGTCTCGGCGTCGAGCTGCCCGGTCGGCTCGTCGGCGATCAGCAGCTTGGGCGACGCGGCCAGCGCCCGGGCGATCGCCACCCGCTGCTGCTGCCCGCCGGACATCTCATCCGGCCGGTGCTGGGCGTGCCCGGCCAGGCCGACCAGGTCGAGGAGCAGGCCGACGCGCCGCTCACGCTCCTTCAGGGGTACGCGGGCCAGCCGCAACGGCACCCCGACGTTCTCGGCCGCGGACAGCACCGGGATCAGCCCGAAGGTCTGGAACACGTACGACGCCTTCTCGCGCCGCAGCCGGGACAGCCCGTCGTCGTCCAGCGTGGTCACCTCGGTGCCGTCCACCCGCACCGTCCCGGCGTCCGGCCGGTCGAGGCCGCCGACCACGTTGAGCAGCGTCGTCTTGCCCGAGCCGGAGCGGCCGACCAGGGCGACCATGGTGCCCGCCTCGACCTCGAACGAGACGTCCCGCAGCGCGCGCACCGCCGACGGCCCGGCGCCGAAGCTGCGGTTCACGCCTTGAACACTCAGCAGGGTCGTCACTCGTCGCCTCGGATCTCCACCCGGTCGGCCTCCAGCACCAGCCGCACTCGGCGGGTCAGGGCCAGCGCCTCACGGTAGTCGCGCGGGATCTGCACCCGGCCGGCCCGGTCCATCACCGCGTACTCCTCGGCGATGACGTGTTCCTCGCCGTTGTCGTGGGCGGCGGTCCGGCGCAGGACCTCGGAGCTGGTGCGGCCGTCCCGGATCGCCACGGTCCGCTCGACCCGGCCGCTGACCTCGGGGTCGTGGGTGACGATGACGATGGTGACGCCGAGCTCGCGGTTCACCGTACGCAACGCCTCGAAGACCTCGGCCGAGGTGGCCGTGTCGAGCTCGCCGGTCGGTTCGTCGGCCAGCAGCACCCGAGGCTGGTTGGCCAGCGCGACCGCGATCGCCACCCGCATCTGCTGGCCGCCGGAGAGCTGGCCGGGCCGCCGGTCGGCGCAGGCGCCCACGCCCAGCGTGTCGAGCAGCTCGCCGGCCCGCTCACGGCGTTCCGGGGCCGGCGCCCGGGCCGCGGTCATCGGCAGGTCGACCATCTGGGCCGCGGTCAGGTACGGCACCAGGTTGCTGGCGGTCTGCTGCCGGACGAACCCGACCGTGTGCCGCCGGTAGCGCACCCGGTCGGCGCGGGTCATCGCGAGCAGGTCCCAGTCGCCGACGTGCGCCTTGCCGGCGGTCGGCGCGTCGATGCCGGCCAGGATGCTGAGCAGGGTCGACTTGCCCGATCCGGACGCGCCCACGACCGCGATCATCTCGCCGCGGTCGACCGCCAGGTCGAGCCCCTGGAGCGCCTGGACCTCGATCGAGCCGGTCTGGTAGATGCGCACCAGGCTCTCGCAGACGATCATGGCCTCTGGACCCTGCACGCGCCCTCCCCATCCCTGGCGTCGAGCCGGAATCCTGGCCCTTCATGATCGCACCCGTCAAGTCACCCCGGGCATCGGGAGCTGGTGTTCGAACGGGGCCGCCAGAGCGCCGGCGGCGGAGCGGACGACGACCAGGCTCTTCAGCAGGGCGTTCCGGGCCGGCGGCGCGGTTCGAGGGAGAGCTCGCCGCTCAGCCGGACCAGCACCCGGGTGCCCAGCTGCTGGGTCAGGCCTTGGGACGGAAGCTCTTGAAGACCAGGTCGAGCTCGTCCTCGGCGCCGGCCCAGGCGCTGTCCGAGGTCTGCCACCAAATGCCGTACGCCTGCTTCCTGGACGTGATGAAGCCACGGTTGTTGACGTGCTGGCGGACGCCCGAGCGGGTGAAGGTGAACTCCCAGTCGGCTGCCTTCTGCCAGTAGTCGACCTCCTTGATCCGGATCTCCCGGTAGCCGGGGAAGTCGCCCCGGCCGTGCCGGTAGTCGGCCTTGCCGCGCCAGTCGGCCACCGGGTCGGGCTGCGGCGTGCTGGTCTGGTCGATGCCCAGCACCCGCCCCTTCGAGCGGAAGTAGACGATCGTGCCCTCCTTGGACCGGGTCCAGCCCTCGGGCACGAACAGCGAGAAGCCGGTCGGGTCGGTGTACCGGCGCCAGCCCGCCGGCGGAGCCGCCGCGATGGTCGTCGTCGGCGGGGTGCTCGCCGCCGGGGCCGACGCGGGCGGCTCGGTGGCCGATGACGCGGGCGGCGACGACGGCACGGCGGAGGGCTCGGCCGAGGGAGCCGCCGAAGGAGGCGCCGAGGGCGCGGCGACCGGGGACGAGGGCCGGCGAGGCTCATCGGGCCGCGAGACGACCCAGACCACCGTGCCGGCCAGGAGCAGCAGCACGACCGACGCCGCGGCGATCCAGATCCAGCCCCGGCGGGGTGTGGCCGGCGGGGCGGCGGCCTCGCGCAGCCGGCGGGCCGCCTCGGCGCTGTCGATCCGCTCGGCCGGGTCCTTGCGGAGCAGCCCGGCCAGCGTGTGCAGGAGCGGCCCGGCCTGGGTGGGTGGCTCCGGCTCCTCGGCGGCGATCGCGGTGACGGTCTCCATGACCGAGCCCCGGCGGTACGGCGGACGGCCCTCGACCGCGGCGTACAGCGTGGCGCCGAGCGACCACAGGTCACCCGCCTCGTGCCCCTCGCCGTCCTTGACCCGCTCGGGCGCCATGTACTGCGGCGACCCGACGACCAGGCCGGAACTGGTCACGACGCTCTCACCGTCGACCGCGGCCACCCCGAAGTCGGTGAGCACCACCCGGCCGTCGTCGCCGAGCAGCACGTTCGCCGGCTTGACGTCGCGGTGCCGGACACCCGCCCGATGGGCCGAGACCAGCGCCGCGAGCACCGCCTGGCCGACCCGCGCGGCCTGCTCCGGCGTCAGCGGCCCGTCGGTGTCGAGCACCTGCTGCAACGAGCGGGACGGCACGTACTCCATCACGATCCAGGCCCGGCCGTCCTGCTCGAACGCGTCGTAGACCCGCACCACGTTGGGGTGGGCCAGCCGGGCGCTGGCCCGCGCCTCGAGCAGCATGTGCCGGCTCAGCGCCTCCCGGTCGGCCTCGACCAGCTCGCCGGGCAGCAGGATCTCCTTGATCGCGACCTCGCGATCGAGCTTGTCGTCCCGGGCCAGCCACACCCGGCCCATGCCGCCGGCGCCCAGCTCGCGACCGAGGTGGTACCGGCCCTGGACGGTGGCAGGGCTGGTAGTCATGAACCTTGATGTACCCGGATCACCCCGAAGGCACACGCGCACCGGGTTGCGCTTATGTGCAGGTTCGTTGATTCGCATCGGCCGCCCTGGATAGCGTCGCGCCACCGCAGCCGACCTGGGGGAGGATCGGATGGCGCGCAGCGACCGCCCGTGGAAGGGCTCGATCGCGATCTTCGTCGCGATCACGATGGCGCTCTCCGCCGGATGCCAGGCCGGTGATCCGCCCCCGGCCAAGGAGCGGGAGAAGCGGGTCGCCGCGGCCAAGGGCCCGGGCCAGCAGTGGGGCACGGCGGCCGGGAAGAACCGGGCGGCGGGCAGGGGCGGCAACCGCGTGGTGCCGCCGTCGGAGCGCGGCCGGTATCCACAGAAGACACTGCCGCAGAAGCCGGCCGGGCCGCGCAACAAGGCCAAGGTGGCCAAGGCGCCGGCCGGGAAGCGGACCGGGTTCGACCGGGCGACCAGCCGTGAGCTCCCCTCGCTGCGCGGCGCCGACCAGCGCGTCTACCAGAACACCGACGGCAGCCAGACCACCGAGTTCTCCGCCGAGCCGACCAACTACCAGCGCCCGGACGGCACCTGGGCGCCGATCGACAGCGACCTGGCCGGGCAGGCCGGCGGCGGCTGGCGGAACACCTCGGACAGCGTCGACCTGCGGCTGGCGGCCCGGGCCGACGCGGCCGACCTGGTGCGGATGACCTTCGACGCCGGCCACGGGCTCGCCTACGGGCTGGCCGGGGCGGGCGCGGTCGCCGGGCGTACCCAGGGGGACGCGGTTGTCTATCCCGGCGTCCGGCCGGGCGTCGACCTGCGGCTGGAGTCGCGGCCCGGCACCCTCAAGGAGACCCTGGTGCTGCGGTCGGCCTCGGCGCCGGCGACCTTCACGTTCCCGCTGCGGCTGACCGGGCTGACCGCGTCGATGCGGGGCCGGTCGGTGGTCCTGTCGGACGCGACCGGCCGGCCGCGCGCGGTCATCCCGCCGGGCTTCATGGTGGACTCCGCCGCCACACCGGCCCGGTCCGAGGCCGTTAGTTACCAACTAGTCGGTAAGGATCTGAAGGTCACCGTCGACTCCGCGTGGTTGCGGGACCCGGCCCGCACCTTCCCGGTGCTGGTCGACCCCACGGTCGGGCCGCCGGTCAAGGAGTCCGGCGCCACCCAGCTGATGACCGTGCGGACCAGCTCGTCGGTGGGCAACCCGGAGGCCCTCGAGGTGGGCCGGGTGAACGGGCAGAACACCGCCTCGTACGTGAAGTTCGGCGGGATGTCCGACCTGCGCAACCACCAGATCTTCGGCGCGGCGCTGGTGGTCACCAACTTCGAGGCGCCGTCCTGCCGGGCCCGCCCGCTGACCGTGCACCCGGTGACCCAGGCCTGGACGGCCGGCGGCGGTTTCAGCTACCCGGGGCCGTCGTACGGCGGGTCGATCGCGAGCCAGCAGTTCGCGTACGGCTACATCCCCACCGGCCAGTCCCAGTCGTCGTGCCCGATGGCGGCCGAGATGATCGACCTCGGGGTGGCCGGCTCCACCCTGGTCCAGCGCTGGGCCAACGGCCAGCAGGCGGACAACGGCCTGACCCTGCGTGCGAGCACCTCCGACTCGCTGGCCTGGAAGAAGTTCGGCGCGGCGGGCGCCAACCCGCCGAAGCTGTACGTGACGCACACCCCGTACAACGCCACCTACGCCATCCCGAAGCCGGTGCCCGAGCCGGCGGTGCTGCGCAACCAGGACGGCAAGGTCCAGGTCGCGGTCACCAACCTGGGCGCCGACGCGTGGACGCCGTCGGACTACTACCTGGCCTACCGGGCGTACGACACCGAGTCGGGCGCGGCGGTCACCCAGCAGCGGTCGGCCAACCTGCCCCGCACGGTGGCCCGCGGCGAGTCGATCACCCTCGACGCCACGATCAAGGCGATCGAGCCGGGCAACTACTTCCTCGACTTCACCATGGTCCGGACCGGCGGCGACGTCTTCACCGACCACCAGGTGCCACCCGGCCGGATCGTGCTCCAGGTCTTCGACGTGCCGCCGGTCGTGGCCGAGGTCTACCCGCCCAACGGCTACCAGACGCCGACCCTGACCCCGCTGCTGTGGGCCCGGGCGATCGACACCGACGCCCCGCCCGGCAGCGTCCTGCAGTACAAGTTCGAGCTCTGCGACCAGCCCGACACCGGCGCCCCGACCAACTGCCAGAACTCCGGCTACCAGGCGAAACCGTCGTGGCCGGTGCCGTCCGGCCGGTTGGCCTGGAGCAAGAACTACGTCTGGCGGGCGTACGTCAAGGACGGCGCCAACGAGGTCACCTCGCCCGACATGGCGTTGCTGGCGGCGGTGCCGCAGCCGGACATCACCTCGCGGATCGCCAACGCGCCCTACGCCAGCCAGGACACCGAGTACGACGCCCAGGTCGGCAACTACCGCACCGCCGCCCTGGACGCGGCCGTCACCAACGCCGGCCCCGAGCTCAACCTGACCCGGACGTACAACAGCCTCGACCCGCGCACCGACTCGGCGTTCGGCGCCGGCTGGTCCTCCCGCTACGACATGAAGATCGTGCCGGACGACGACGGCTCCGGGAACGTCGTGGTGACCTATCCGGACGGCCAGGCGGTGCGTTTCGGCCGCAACCTGGACGGCACCTTCGCCGCGCCACCCGGCCGGACGGCCAAGCTCAGCGTCGACTCGTCGGCCTGGACGCTGCAGGACAAGTCCGGGGCGGTGTACCGGTTCGCGCTGGCCGCGGCCGGGGTGCCCAGCCCGCTCAGCAAGATCACCGACATCGCCGGCCGGTCGGTGAACCTGACCTACACCAACGGGAAGGTCACCAAGGTCCAGGCGTCGAACAGCCAGACCAGCACGGCCGGCCGGGCGCTGACCTTCACCTGGAACGGCAACCACGTCGCCACGGTCAGCACCGACAAGGTCGACGGCGCCGCGCTGACCTGGACGTACACGTACACCGGGGATCTGCTCACCAAGGTCTGCCCACCGGCCGGCGCGACCGCCTGCACGGTGTACGACTACGCCGCCGGCTCGCACTACCGCAGCATGGTCCTGGACGGCAAGCCCGAGGGCTACTGGCGGCTGGGTGACGGCGAGGCCACCGCGGCGGCCAGCTCGATCGCGGTCAACCTGGGCAAGGACGCCGGCACGTACCGCAACGTCACGGTCAAGGCGGCCGGGGCGATCGCCGGGGTGACCGACACCGCGGCCACCTTCAACGGCACGAACTCAGCGGTCGAGCTGCCCAAGGGCACGGTCAAGAAGAGCCGGGACGCGGCCGTCGAGGTGTGGTTCAAGGTCGGGCCGACGCAGACCGGCGGCCCGCTGATCGGCTACCAGGACAAGGCGCTGGGCACGGCCTCCGGCGCCGGCGTCCCGGTGCTCTACACCGGCACCGACGGCCGGCTCCGCGGCCAGTTCGGCACCGGCACGCCCGCGCCGCTCGCCTCCACCGCCACGGTCTGGGACGACCGGTGGCACCACGCGGTGCTGTCGGTCATGGGCAGCACCCAGACGCTCTACCTGGACGGCGCGAAGGTCGCCGAACGGGCCGGCGCCGCGATCGAGCACTCCGACCTGACCGTCAACCAGATCGGCGCCGCCTACGCCACCTCGCCGGCCACCTGGACGGGCTGGGGCGGCAACGCCCAGCGGCACTTCCAGGGCGGCATCGACGAGGTCGCGGTCTACAGCCACCCGCTCGGCCCGGCCGCGGTCCTGGCCCACTACCGGGCCGCCACCACGCCCGCGTCGCAGATGTCCCGGGTCACCCTGCCCAGTGGCCGGATCGGCGCCGAGATCACCTACGACGTCGCGATCGACCGGATCAAGGAGTACACCGACGACAACGGCGGCACCTGGAAGATCGGCGCGCCGCTGGTCTACGGCAATGATTCCGACCTGCGGCGCAGCGTGCAGGTGCTGGACCCGGCCAACCGGCCCCAGCTGTTCGAGTACGACGCGCTGGCCGGCCGCCTGCTGCGTACCGGCCTGCCGGTCGGCCTGGAGACCCGGCCCGAGGACACCGGCCTGCCCACCGAGACCCCGCCGGACCCGCCGCCCACCACCACCTGCCCGCAGCCCGACCCGCAGGACCCGGCGTTCTGCACGGTGATCCCGGGCGACGCGGGCGGCCCGGTCTTCGTCCGGCACACGCTGGACGGGCTGTCGGTGCGCAGCTTCGAGTACGACGAGAAGGGCAACCAGAAGCGCATCGTCAACGAGAACGGCGACACGGTGACGATGGGCTACGACGCCCGCGGCAACGTCGAGTCACGCACCACCTGCCGGGAGGACAAGGACCACTGCTTCACCACGTGGTCGGTCTACCCGGCCACGGCCGACCCGTACGACCCGCGCGGCGACCTGGTGATCCAGACCCGGGACGGCCGGTCGGCGAGCAAGACCGACGACACCTACCTGACCACGTACACCTACGACTTCACCGGCCAGCCCGACGTCCAGACCAACCCCGACGGCAGCCGGGTCGACCACGACTACTCCAACGGCACCGAACCGGCGGCCGGCGGCGGCCAGATCCCGCCCGGGCTGATCACCAGCACCAAGGACGCGCGGGGCAAGCAGACCCGCTACTCGTACTTCCAGAACGGCGACCTGGCCAAGGTGACCACGCCGTCCGGGATGTTCACCGAGTACACCTACGACCCGATCGGCCGCCGGCTCACCGAGAAGGAGACCACGGACACCTTCCCGGCCGGGCTGACCAGCACGTACACCTACGAGACGAACAGCAAGATCAAGTCGGTGACACGGCCGGTCACCACCGACGCGGTCACCGGCGTCAAGCACCAGCAGCAGGTGGTCAACGAGTTCGACGCGGACGGCAACGTCACCAAGGTCACCATCGGTGACCTGCTCGGCGGCGACACCGCCCGGGTGACCACCACCGAGTACGACGAGCACGGCCACGCCACGCTGGTCACCGACCCCGAGGGCGGCGAGACCACCTACGCGTACGACCGGTTCGGCAACAAGGTGTCCGAGGTGGACGCCTGCGGCAACCGGTACGACTACGCGTACACCGCGCGCAACAAGCAGGCCGAGGTCCGGCTCCGCGCCTGGCGCAGCGACCCCGAGGGCACCCCGAGTCCCGGCACCGGCGACTACCTGGTGCTGCACAAGTACTCGTACGACTTCGCCGGCCGCCTGGCCAGCGACACCGACGCGATGGGCCGCCGCCTCGAGTACCGCTACTACGGCGACGACCTGCTCCAGAAGGTCACCCTGGTCAACTACCGCGACCCGGCGACCGGCGCCACCCGCGAGCACGTCATCGAGGAGAACACCTACAACGGCGCCGGCCACCTGACCAGGAAGGCCGAGGGCAACGGCACCCGGGTCACCACGAACACGGTGGACCGGGTCGGCAAGGTGCTGACCACCGTCCAGGACCCGGGCGGGATCGCCCGGACCACCACGTTCACCTACGACGAGAACGGCAACACCCGGACGGCCCGCTCGACCGGCCGGGGCTCCAACATCCCCGGCTTCGAGACCCAGCCCACCGACCTGGTCACCTTCGACTACGACGACGCGGGCAACGCGCTCAAGGAGACGGTCACCGCGGGGACGCAGACGCGCGTGACCTCGTACACCTATGACCGGCGCGGCCTGCGACTCACCGAGACCGACCCGCGCGGCCTGGTCACCAACTACGACTACGACGAGGCCGGCCGGCAGGTGCGGACCACCGCGCCGGCGGTCACGGCGGAGAACCCGGACGGCACGACCAGCACGGTCCGCCCGGTGGCGGTCGTCGGCTACGACACCTTCGGCGGGCAGACCACCGACCGTGATCCGCTCGGCAACGTCACCAGGAACGAGTACGACAAGCTCGGCCGGGCCGTGCGAACCGTTCAGCCGTCGTATGTGGCGCCCGGCGCGTCCCAGACGATCACGCCGGTCTCGCTGACCTCCTACGACCCGCTGGGCAACGTCATCGCCGTCACCACCCCTGGCGGATCCACCACCCGATTCACCTACGACCAGCTGAACCGGCTGGTCGTGCGGGACGAGCCGGGGGACACCGAGGAACAGCGACGGCTGACCCGGATGACGTACACCCGGACCGGCCAGCTGCTTTCCACCACCGGGCCGACCGGAGCGCGCGCCGAGTCCACCTACGACGACCTCGACCGGGCCGTGACCACGACCCAGATCGAGCGGTACCCGCAGCCCGGCGCCTTCACCAGCAGAATCGCCTACGACGACGCGGGCAACGCACGCTCGATCACCGGGGCCGGTGGCACCGTCCTGCGCGCCGATTTCGACACTCTCGGCCAGGTCGTCAAGAAGACCGAGCCCACCGGCGAGGTTCAGCAGTTCGGGTACGACTACCGCGGCCGCCAGGTGCGCGAGGTGGACGCCGTGGGCCGGGCCACCCGGGCCGTCTACAACCAGTTCGGCGACAAGACGTCAGAGAGTGACTTGAAGCCGGGCACCGAGGAGGTCCTGCGCACCCAGACCTACGGCTACGACGCCGGAGGCAACCTGACCACGTCGACCGACCCGGACAACCACACCACGACCTACGTGTTCGACGGAGCCGGCCAGCTCTCGAGCCAGATCGAGCCGGTGAGCGCCGACAAGAGCATCACCACCTCGTTCGGCTACGACGTTGCCGGCAACCGCACCCGATACACCGACGGCCGCGGCAACGTCACCCGCTACACGTACAACAGCCTGGGCCGGAAGGAGTCGGTGGTCGAGCCGGCCACCGCCGCGCACACCACGCCCGCCGACCGCACCTGGACCGTCGCCTACGACCGGGACGGCCTCCCGACCACGCTCACCGCCCCGGGCAACGTCACCCGCACCCGCACCTACGACGCGGCCGGACGAATGCGCACCGAGAGTGGCGCCGGTGCCGAGGCGGCCACCGGCACCCGCACCCTCGGCTACGACCTGGCCGGGCGGCTCGCCAGCGTCAACGCCCCAACCGGCACGGACACGTTCAGCTACAACGACCGCGGCGCGCTGCTCGGCTCCTCCGGGCCGTCCGGCACGGCGACGTTCGGCTATGACGCGGACGGGAACCTCGCCACCCGCACCGACGCCGCCGGTACGGCCACCTTCGGCTACGACCGCGGCCGCCTCAAGACGGTCACCGACGGGCTGACCTCGACCACCCAGACCTTCGGGTACGACGCGGCGGGTGCGGTCAAGACGATCGACTACGGCGCCGGTCGGGTGCGCACCTACGCCTACGACGACTACGGCCACCTCGCGTCGGACACGCTGCGTCAGACCGGCAACACGGTGGTCGCCTCGGTCGCCTACGGATACGACCGCAACGGCCACGTGACCAGCAAGACCACGGCCGGCACGGCGGGCAGCGGCACCAATACCTACGAGTACGACTGGGCGGGCCGCCTCACCGCCTGGACCGGGTCGGCGGGGCGGGTCCCCTACGCCTGGGACGACTCCGGCAACCGGATCCGTGCCGGGGCCAAGACCGCCACCTACGACGAGCGCAACCGGCTGCTGTCGGACGGAGACTTCACCTACGCCTACACCGCTCGTGGCACCCTCAGGACCAGGACCAGCTCCGGATTGTCCGAGCAGTACTCGTTCGACGCCTTCGACCGGCTGATCTCGTCGCAGGGGCAGAACTACACCTATGACGGCCTGGACCGTGTCTCGGCCCGCAACAGCATCGCCTTCACCTATGCCGGCGCGAGCGCTTCCCCGGTCGCCTACGCCAACGAGAAGTATGCCCATGGCCCCGGCGACGACCTGGTCGCCACCCAGGTCGGCACGGTCAAACGGCTGACCCTGGCCGACGGGCACGGCGACATCGTGGCCGAGCTCGACCCCGCCGACCCGAACGCGACCAAGCCGGCCGGCTCCACCGCCTACAGCCCGTGGGGCGAACGGACCGCCACCGAGCAGCGGACCAGCGCCATCGGCTTCCAGGGTGACTGGACCGACCCGGCCACCGGCCAGGTGGACATGGGCGCCCGCTGGTACCAACCCGGCACCGGCACGTTCACCTCCCGGGACAACGCGATGTACACCGGCGGCGACTCGATCCTCGCCAACAAGTACACCTACGGCGCGGGGGCGCCCCTGGACTTCGACGACCCCGACGGCCACTGGCCCAACTGGGTCAAGAAGGCCGCCGGTGCGGTCTCCAACGCCGCCAGCTCGGCCTGGAACACGGTCAAGAGCGTCGCCAGCACGGCCTGGAACTACGCGTCGTCGGCGATCAGCGCCCTCGGCAGCGCGCTGATGCGCGGTGCGGAGTGGTTGTACAACAAGGCCGCCAGCGCCGTGTCGACGGTTGTCAACGCGGTCAAGAACGGTGTGAAGAGCGCCGTCAACTGGGCCAAACAGACCGCGGCCGCAGCCGCGGCCAGAGCCCAGGCCGCGGCCAAGGCGGTCACCGCCGCGGCGAAGAAGGCGGTTGCCCAGGCGGTCAAGTACACGCCGCTGCCGGTCCTGGCGGCGGTCACCAAACCGCTGTTGAAGACCATCGGGAAGGTCGTCTCCACGACGGCCAAGCTGGCGGCGAGCGTCGTGTCGGTCGCGGTCACGGCGATCACCGACCCGAAGAAGTTCGCCACCACCCTCTACCAGGCGGCGGCGGCCAAGGTCGGCGCGGTCATCGAGACGGTGTCGAAAGCCGCGGCGGCGGTGGGCGAGTTCGTCGCCGAACACAAGAACCTGATCATCGAGGGCCTGGCCATCGTGGGTGGTATCGCGGCCGGTCTGGCCTGCACCGCGATCACTGCCGGGGCCGGGGCGCTCGCCTGCATGGTCGGCGCGGCCGCGCTGGTCAACCTGGCCAAGGACGCCGCGCAGGGCAACATTCACAGCTGGAAGGACGCCGCCTTCTCGGCAGGCACCGGAGCGGTCACCGGCCTCCTCGGTGCCGGCGCGGGCGCGATCGGCGCCAAGGTCGTCGGAGGGCTGGCGGCGAAGGGAGTCGGAGCGATCGGCCGGGCGGCGGCCGGCGCGGTGACCGGTGGCGTGACTGACGCGGTGACGCAGTACGCCACTACCGGTCGGGTCGATCTCGGGGGTGTTGCCCTGGCCGCCGGCCTCGGCGCGGTCAGCGGTGGCCGTGCCAAGAGCTGCGGAGGGAACAGCTTCACGGGCGACACCGCGGTGCTTCTGGCCGACGGAGAAGCGAAACCGATCACCGAGGTCGAGGCCGGCGACACCGTGAAAGCCACCGACCCGACCACCGGGCGCACCGAGGACCGGATGGTCACGGACGTCATCGTCGGCGAGGGATCGAAGAACCTGGTCGACGTCACGGTCGAGGTGGACGCCGCCGAGGGTTCGTCGACGGCCGAGCTGACCGCTACCGAGGGACATCCGTTCTGGGTCGAGAGCGTCGGCCGATGGGTCAACGCGGCGGATCTCCAATCGGGCTACCGGTTCGAAACGGCGGACCACCGCTCCGCCGAGGTTGTCTCGACGCGTTCTCGGACGCAGTACGAACGCGTCTACAACCTGACCGTCGACGGTCTGCATACGTACTACGTGCTCGCCGGCACGGAACCGGTCCTGGTTCACAACTGTGGCGGTGGCACCAACGCCAACGGGCAGGCCTGTTCCTGCTCCAGCCGGCAGCCCCGGGCCGATCCCGGACACGTCTACCGTGGTGGCCGGCACGGTGATCTGAAGATGACGACGTCCGACGGCAGGCGGGTCAATCCGCCCGGGATCGAGATCAACCACATGCCGCCGCACTCGACCACCGGCCCCGGTCTCTCGTTCCCACGCGGTCCGGCGATCCAGATGGACAGGGCGGATCATGCCCAGTTGTACAGTACGAGCGGCGGGCCCGGTTCGGTCCAGGCGGCCTACCGGGAGATGCAGCGGGACTTCATCGCCCGAGGCGATGTGGCGGGCGCGATGTGGAACGACATCAACGATGTCAGAAGCAGGTTCGGAACGAAGTACGACGGGGCGATTCTCGAGATGCTGGGGAGCCTAGATGGGGGCACGTTCGGCTGATCACCGATTGACCGGGGTGAATTGTGTACAGCAGGAGTGAGCCCTTCGAGGTGATCACCGCCGAAGGTATTCGTGAGGCGCGCTTCGGCGAACCACGTGCTGTCCATCGTGAGCGGCTGGGTGATCACGTCCCGTTCGAACGATTCGGTGGCGGCGTCCTGGACTCGTACTACGACATGACCCTCGTTCTGATGTACGACGCGGAGGACAGGTTGGTGTCGATAGACATGTCCGACTCGTTCGACGTGGTGTGGAACGGGATCTCCTTGGTCGGCCGGCCTCTCGGCGACGTGTTGCGAGAGATGGCGGATGCTGGTTTCCGGCCGGACGAGTTCGAATCGGAGTCGCTGAAGTTCGGCGGACTGGGGATGAGCCTGTACTCCCCGGCCATCGACGAACCCGACGAGGACGTCAAGCACGTCATCCTGGAACCCGTTCGGTAGCGGCGTCGTTGCGCAGTTGCGCAAGGTCGTTGATTCCGGTGTGGAGCGCTGACTAGTTTCAGCTCACCGGTTCCGCATCGCCGCCCGTGTGTGTGTGCCGTCTGATCAGGATTCTTGTCCGGCCGTGTTTGCGCGGGCGGCAATCAGACGTTCACGGGGGAGATCGACGATGATGAGGACTACTCGGCGACGACTGGGCGGGGCCGTGCTCGCGGCCGCCGCCGTCGTGCCGGTGGGTGTGGCCGTGGCCGTGAGCCCGGCGCAGGCCGCCGACACCTTCCAATGCGCGCCGCAGACCACGCTGTTCGGGGTGGCCGCGGACGGCAAGTTGTACAAGCACGTCTACAACAAGCCGGGCACCGATCAGGCGCAGGGTACGACCAGCATCAACATCGGGATCGGCTGGAACGGCTTCAACCGGGTGCTCGGCGGCCCCGACGGCCGGATCTACGGCATCAACTCGAGCGGCGCCTTCCGCTACCGCTACACCGGGACGGCCTGGGAGATCGTCGACGGCAGTGAGAGCGTCGCGATGGGCACCAACCTGGCCGACTACGCCAACCCGGCCAACCGCAACAAGATCACGGTGGACGAGATCGGCGACTTCTACGGCGTCGACGGCGCCGGCAAGCTGCGCCAGTGGCGGTTCGACGAGGCCACCAAGACCTGGCCGATCAACGGCCGGGTGATCGACACCGGCTGGAACCGCTACAACCTGATCGTGGCCGCCGGCCCGGGTGTGCTGTTCGGCCGGGAGCCGGACGGCGACCTGTTCCGGAGCCGCTACGAGTCGACCAGCCAGCGTTGGGTGGGGCTCCGGAACCGGCTGGTCGGCGACGGCTGGGGCATCTTCCCCCAGGATGTCTTCTCGGTGGGCGGCGACGTGCTGCTCGGCCGCAAGACGAACGGCGACCTGAACCACTACCGCTTCCGCGAGGACACGCTCAGCTGGCCGATCGGCGGTACGCGGATCGGCACCGGCTGGAACTTCACCACCGTGATCGCGACGACCAGCAGCTGCTCCCTGACCGATCGGCACGTCCCCCCGCTGACGTCGGTCCCGATCCAGCGGTCGGCGCCGCTGTCGGTGGTGCAGGGTCAGGCCAGCGGCACCGCGCTCGGCCCGATCGAGTACCTCTACAACGACAACATCGGCCGGCTGCGGCACGCCTACCAGCCCAACCCGGACAGCTTCACCACGGTGCAGTTCTCGACCGTGAGCAGCGGCGCGGCCCTCACCGGCCGGACGGCGCTCCTGCCCAACGGCCAGTCCGTCCTGCAGGCGCTGGCGCTGAGCACCACCGGCGAGGTGTGGTCGTTCACCCGCGCCGCCGCGCCGAGCACCTCCTGGCAGGCCGGACAGAGCCTGGGCGGGCGGATGGCCTCGCGTCCGGCCGCGGTCCGGCTCTCCGACGGCAGCCTGCTCGCGCTGGCCGTCGACGTGGACGGCCACCTGTGGCTCCGTCCGCAGGACGGTTCGTCCGGCGACCTGCTGGCCTGGCGGGACGGCGATATCTCCGGCCTCGACCCGGAGGTCACCGCGGTGGCCGGCGCCGACCGTACGGCGACCGTGTTCTCCCGGCGGACCGGCGCCGGGGTCGAGCTGAGCCGGTACGTCGACGGCCGTCTGCAGGCGCCGAGCACGGTCTTCGCGGCGGTGGACGCGACGCCGGCCGTGGTCGTGATGCCGGGCCAGGCGCTCCGGGTCTTCGGCCGGACGCGGACCGGTGAGATCGTCACCCGCCAGACCGACGCGGACGGGCGCTTCACCACACCGGAGAGCGCCGTGGGTTCCGGCTTCACCGCGGTGGGTACGCCGGTCGCGGTGCTTGATCCGTCCGGCCGGGTGGCCGTGGTGGCCCGGGGCGAGGACAACGAGATCTACCGGATCTTCGAGACCGAGGCCGGATCGGACACCTGGGGCACCTGGGAGCGGCTGAATCCCGACGTCTCCGACCCCTCGGTCACCGATCCGACACTGGCCGAGTACACCGGATCGGCCGGCCAGTCCTGGATGGTGGCCTTCCGCAACCAGAACGAGGTCACCAGGGTGTACACCCGGCAGGTGCCCACCGGCGCCGCCAGGTCGACCGGCTCCGTGCCGCGCCTGGTCGGGCATTCCCTTCCGAAACCGCGCCGGTGATCGTCTGGCGCGTCTGATCCCGCTCAGTCCATAATCGACCCGGATCGATCGGTAGCGCCCACGGCACTGTCCGTGGGCGCGCACGGGGGAACGGTCACATGACAACTGAAGCGTTGGCCGCGCCGGTGGGGCGCTGGGGTCTGACCCCGCTGGCGGAAGTGATCTATCGAACGCTGGTCCTGGTCGGCCCGGCGAGCAGCGCCCGGCTCGGCCGTGAGCTGGGTGTCGAGGCGACCCGGGTCGGCCGGGGGCTGGACGAACTGGTCGCGCTCGACGCGGTCCGCCGGCTGGGCCGGGCCGGCGGCCGGACGCTGTGGCGGGCCCGCGCCGTGGCCGAGGTGAACGCGCTGGTGCGCGACCGCCGCGTCCCGGTGGCGATGGCGGTACGCCCGGCCGTGGCGCCGGCGCCCGACAGTGGCCCACCGAGTGTGCTGACCGAACGCGAGCGGGGCATCCTGACCCTGCTCGCGGGCGGCGCCAGCGACGAGGAGGCGGCCGCCGAGCTGGGTCTGAGCCGGCGGACGGTGCTCTACGCGATGCGCGGGCTGATGGACCGGCTGGGCGTCGAGAACCGTTTCCAGCTGGCCCTGCTGCTGGGCGCGGCCCAAACCATCGCCCCCGACCTGACGACCCAGTGGAAGGCGGGCTGACCGCCGGAACTCCTCAGGCCCGGCCGCGCCGTTAGGAAAGCCGGTTAACTTTCGTCCGGAGCATACCGAAGTTTCGATCTCCGACCGAAAAGTTGTTTACTTTGTTTCCAAAGCGGCCTAGCGTCTCGGGACATCGACACAAGTCGATTCGCGCGATGTCTGGAGCGCCCATGAAGAGACTGGTGCTGCTGTCCGTGGCGGCCGTTGCCGCAGCCCTACTTCCCGCCCTGCCGGCCCACGCCGCCGTTCCACCTCAGGAACCCGGTGTCACGCTGCGAACCTACGACCTCCAGGCGGCGCGTGACGCGATCTGCACGCTGAAGCCCGGTCAGACGCCGAACATCGACAAGCTGATGCCGACGGTCAACTGGACGACGGCCGGCGAGTTCGGCCTCGAGGACCGGTTCCAGGCCGAGGCGATCGGCAACATCAACATCACCTCGGCCGGCACCTACGGCTTCCGGCTGACCAGCGACGACGGTTCGCGGCTGCGGATCGACGACGCCCTCGTGATCAACAACGACGGCCTGCACGGCGCGACCGCGGTGGAGGGCGCCGCCAACCTGACGACCGGCTACCACTCGCTGCGCATCGACTTCTTCGAGCGGGACGGCGGCCAGCAGCTCACCCTGGAATGGCGGCCGCCGGGCGCGAGCGCGTACGCCGTCGTGCCGAACACCGTCCTCAGCACCGACTCCGGTGTCGTGCGGGTGACCGCGCCGGGCAAGAAGGAGTGCGAGGGCGCCGCCGACAGCCCGGGCGACGGCCTGCCGCTGACCTCGGTGCACCCCGGCTTCACCCTCACCAACCTGCGTCCCAGCGGTTTTCAGCCGCAGGTCAGCGCCATGGACTGGTTCCCGGACGGGCGGCTCGCGATCGCCACCTGGGGCGGCCAGGAGACCACCGTCGGTGAGGTCTACATCCTCAGCGGCGTCACCGGGAGCACCTCGCCGAGCCAGGTCACGTACCGCCGGATCGCCACCGGGCTGCGCGAGCCGATGGGCCTGAAGATCGTCGACGGGAAGATCTACGTCTCGCAGAAGCACGAGCTGACCGAGCTTAACGACACCAACGGCGACGGCACGATCGACCAGTTCCGCCGGGTCGCCACCTGGCCGTTCGACGGCAACTTCCACGAGTTCGCGTTCGGCCTGCTCTACCAGGACGGGTTCTTCTACCTGAACCTGTCGGTCTCGATCAACCTGGGTGGCGCGACCACCGAGCCGCAGGGGTCGGCCAACCGCGGCACCACCCTGAAGATCAACCGGTCGACCGGCGCGGTCCAGTACGTCGCCGGCGGCCTGCGCACCCCGGACGGCATCGGCTGGGGTCCCGAGGGCGACATCTTCGTCACCGACAACCAGGGCGGCTGGCTCCCGGCGAGCAAGCTGGTGCAGATCAAGCAGGACCGGTTCTTCGGCCACTACACCAACCCGGACGGCCCGTTCGACAACCAGCCGGTTGCCCAGCCGGTGCTGTGGCTGCCGCAGAACGAGATCGCCAACTCGCCGAGCACCCCGCTGATGCTCAACTCCGGGCCGTACTCGGGGCAGATGCTCTTCGGCGACGTCACGTACGGCGGTATCCAGCGCGCGTACCTGGAGAAGGTCAACGGCCAGTACCAGGGCGCGGTCTTCCGGCTGACCCAGGGCCTGGAGGTGGGCGTGCTGCGGCTCAGCCAAGGCCCGGACGGCGCGCTCTACGTGGGCGGGCTCGGCGCCGGCGGCAACTGGGGCCAGGAGGGCAAGCTGACGTACGGCCTGCAGAAGCTGACGCCGAACAGCACCAGCGTCTTCGACATCAAGGCCATGCGGGCGATCGCCGACGGTTTCGAGCTGGAGTACACCCAGCCGGTGTCCGAGGCGACCGCCACCCAGCTGGCCGCCCGCTACCGCGCCGAGCAGTGGCGGTACGTCTCCACCCCGGCCTACGGCGGCCCGAAGGTCGACGAGGAGAACCTGCCGGTCGCCTCGGCCACGCTGTCGAGTGACCGGCTCAAGGTGACGCTGAAACTGAGCGGGCTCAAGCCGGGCCGGGTCGTGCACGTCCGCTCGCCGCGGCCGTTCACCTCGACCTCCGGCGCGTCGCTGTGGAGCACCGAGGCCTGGTACACGCTGAACAGCCTGGCCAACGGCACCACCCTGAAGACCGACCTGGCCGAGGCGGAGAACTCCGGGCTCAGTGGCAGCGCGGGCGTCGCCTCCGACCACACCGGGTACACCGGCTCGGGCTTCGTGGCCGGCCTCGGCTCGGCCGGCGCGGCCGCGACCTTCACGGCGAACGTGCCGGCGGCCGGCGCGTACCCGATCTCGCTGCGGTTCAGCAACGGCCCGAACCCCTCGCCGGGGGCCAAGACGATCAGCCTGTACGTCAACGGGACCAAGCTGCGGCAGATCAGCCTGGCCGACACCGGCAACTGGGACACCTGGGCGGCCAAGGCCGAGTCGGTCACCCTGCGGGCCGGCGGCAACACGATCGCCTTCAAGGTGGACAGTGGCGACGTCGGGCACGTCAACCTGGACAGCCTGACTGTCGGCGGCACCACCGCCGCGGCCACGCCGAAGACCGGGACCCTGACCGGGATCGGCGGGAAGTGCGTCGACGTGGACGGCGCGAAGACCGCCGACAAGACCAAGATCCAGCTCTATACCTGCAACAACTCGACGGCGCAGAGCTGGACCCGGGACGGCGACACGCTCCGGGCGCTCGGCAAGTGCCTGGACATCGACAACAGCGGCACCGCCGACGGCACCAAGGTGCAGCTCTACACCTGTAACAACAGCGCCGCCCAGGTGTGGCTCCAGCAGGCCAACGGCTCGTTGCTCAACCCGCAGTCGGGCAAGGTGCTCGACGTGGCCGGCGGGTCCACCGCAGACGGTGCCCAGCTGCAGATCTACGGTTGGGCCGACGTGGCCCAGCAGCGCTGGACGCACAACGGGACCAGCCGGGTCACCCTGTTCGACGGCGGGAACCTGGGCGCCTTCCAGAACGCCGACGGCAGCGCGGTCACCTGGCCGATCTCCGGCGGCTCGGCCGAGGTGCTCGGCGGGGACATCCGCACCAAGCAGACGTACCGCGACTTCAAGCTGCACGTCGAGTTCTGGCTGCCCAACCTGCCCAGCGACGTGACCGGCCAGCAACGCGCCAACAGCGGTGTCTACCTGCAGGACCGCTACGAACTCCAGGTGCTCGACACGTTCGGCAAGGCGACCCTGGCCAACGACGACAGCGCGGCGATCTATCAGAAACGGGCGCCGTCCTCGAACGCCGGCACCGCGCCGGAGACCTGGCAGAGCTACGACGTGACGTTCCGGGCGGCCCGCTACAACGGGTCCACCAAGACCGAGAACGCCCGCGCCACCGTCGTGTGGAACGGCGTCACCGTGCACAACAACGTCGAGATCGACGGTCCGACCGGCGCCGGCGCCGCCGAGGGCCCGACCGCCCTGCCCATCCGCCTCCAGGACCACGGCGACGCCGGCGCCAACGTCCGCTACCGCAACATCTGGATCGAACCGAGCTGACGCACCACGCCTAGCAGAGATCGAGGATGGCGCCGACCAGGTCGTCGGGCCGGGACAGGAACGGCGAATGGGCCGTGTCCAGCTCGGCGACCCTGGTCGGCGCCGTCGCGATCGCGTCGATCTCGCCGATGAAGCGGCGCTGCGCCGCGACCGGGACGGCGTTGTCCTTGGCGCAGGTCACGAAGCTGTGCGGGACCCGGCCGTAACGGTCCCGGGTGACCGGGAAGGCCTCGGCCGGGATGCCGATCGGGGCACCGGGGGAGAGCAGGTCGATGGCCGCGTCCGCGGTCTGCGGGTCGACGTCGCCGTAGAACGCCTCCCGGATCGCCGGCCGGTTGGTCAGGTCGATCTCCAACCGGCCGGTCTGCGCCGGGTCGCCGGTCAGCAGGCCGGCGACCAGCGAGCCGGCGAACTCCGGCTCGCCCAGGTAGGTGAAGGCCGATCGGCCGGCCGCCGGCGCGAACGCCGCCACGTAGACGATCCGCGCGAACAGTGCGGGCTCCAGTTCGGCGGCCGCGGTCGCGACGATGCCGCCCATGCTGTGCGCGACGACCACGGCCGGCTCACCCTGCCCGATCCGGCGGATCTGCTCGACCAGCGTCGCCGCCGCCGAGCTGGCGGTCACCGAGGTGGCCGGCATGGTGCTCTTGAGGCCGTGCCCGTCGAGGTCGATCGCCACCGAGGCGACGCCCCGCCCGGCCAGTCGTTCCGTCACCGGGCTCCAGCACCAGCTGGCGTGTCCGAATCCATGAACCAGAATCATGCCTTCAACGACGGCGGTGGATCCCCTGGTTCACCGAGTTGCGGCCGCAACCAGTTCGGCGATCCTGGGACAGGGACACCACCTGGGGCTGGGCGCGGTGCTCGTCGTCGAAGCCGCGCGCCTCCCGCCGGATGGCCTCGATCGTCAGCTTGCCGTGCACGGCCGGCACCGTCAGCAGCTTGAGCCCGGCCACCCTCTCGGGGGCGCCGCACTCGTCGACGTGGATGTGCGCGGTGTCGGCGCAGATCACCGACGCCCAGCGGTCGGCCGCGGCCTGGAGCGCGACCACGTTGGCGCCGGTGCCGTTGAGCACCGGGTAGGCCCGTGCGTCGGCGCCGAAGTGTGACCGGAACACCTCTTGCAGGTGCTCGGTGTAGACGTCTCGGCCGTAGCTGACCTGATGGCCGCCGTTGGCCGCGACGATCGCGGCCAGGATGTCCGGGTGGACTCCCGAGTAGTTGTCGCTGGCGAATTCCCGGGAGTCCACGTCATGCATGATCAAAACGCTAGCTCAGCGGCTTCCAGGTGCTCTGATCGGCGAGCGTGGTGAACGTCAGCTCGCGCAGGATGTGCCGGACGTCGTCCATCGACAGCCCCGGGCCGACCTTCTGGAACTCGGCGAAATGCTCGCTGTCGATGGTCATCCTGCAGTAGCCGTTGACGTCGGTGCACGTCACGTTCTTGCCCTGGGCCGGCGCGTTGCCGTCCTTGGGCTTGCCGTGGAAGATCCTCAGCTCCCCGCCGAACGGGTAGTTGTCGAACGAGAGGCTCAGCTCCCCGCCGGTCGGCACCTTCCGGTCGAGTTTCACCGTGGAGAGGAACTCGCTGGTCCCGGCGGCGTTCTGCTCCGCGGCGATCGGCCGCCAGCCGACCGGCAACCAGCCGAACGTGTACGGCGCCCGGATCGGCTCGACGGCCTGCTGAGGGTTCAGCGCCTCGACGATCTTGAGCGTCTCGTCCCGGCTGAGCTCCTCGCGGGTGGTCCACGGCACGAAGGTGGCCCAGGCCTCGCCGTCGTACTTCCAGGCGACGGCAGTCTTGGTGCGCGACAGCGTCTTGATGCTGGGGTCGTTCGGCTTCATCCGCGGGTTGTTCCGGAGCTTGGCCCTCATGTCCGTGAGGTCGGGCACCGTGTAGGAGAGCGTGCGCTCGATGCCGGGCCGGCCACTGATCGTGATGTCCTTCGGCGGGCCGAACTTGTCGCGTTCGAGCTCGGGGACGCCGAACTGCTTGATGTCGTAGGCGCCCGGCCGGTACAGGAAGATCATGCCGTCCGGGAACGGGTACGGAACGCCGTCCGTCTCCATCGTGTTGCCGTCCCGGTACACCGGGACCTCCTGGTAGCCGTAGCTCACCGAGCGGACCGGGCCGAGGTGGAACCGGCCCGTCCGCGACTCGCCGATCGAGAACTCGAGCTTCTTCGGCTGGGTGTAGGTCTTCGGCTCGGCGGCCTTCGAGGGCGCGGCCGAGGGGCTGGCCGCCGTGGGCGTGCCCGGCGACGAGGCGCGTGGGACGCCGCCCGTGAGGCCGACGACCACCGCGACCGCCACGACGGCGGCGCCGCCCGCGCCACCGACGGCGGCCCACCGGCGCCGGGCCTGGATCCGGCGCGCGCCCGCGATGATGGCGTCGGTGTCGGTCCGGGGCGCCGGGGCGCCTTCCTGCACGGACTCAAGCACGTCCTCGATGCGATACGACATGGTCATCTCCCTTCTCGGTGATCTCGGTCGCCAGGACGGCGCGCAGGGTGTCGAGGCCCCGGCTGGTCTGGCTCTTGACGGTGCCCGGCGAGCAGCCGAGCACCTCGGCCGTCTCGTCGATGCTCAGGCCTTCCAGGAACCTCAGGACCAGGGCGGCCCGCTGGCGGGGCGGCACGCGGCGCAGGGCGGCGCGCATCCGCAGCCGTTCGTCGACGTCGCCGGACCGGTCCGGGGCCGGCACGTCCGGGAACGCCTCGCCGACCGCGTGTTCCCGGTGCCAGGGGCGCCGTTTCTCGCCGATCGCCGCCCGGACCACCGCGGTCCGGGCGTACGCCTCGGGCGAGGTCACCCGGTCCCACTTGAGGTAGAGCCGGGACAGCGCCCCGGACACCGCGTCCTCGGCGGTCTGCCAGTCACCGCAGGTCACATAGGCGAGCGCCCGCAGCGGCTGGAACCGGGCCCGGGCGAACTGCCGGAACCCCTCTTCTGACTCGGCATCCACGCGCCGGTCTCCTCTCGTCGAGAGCTAGAGGAAGTGCTCGGCGTCCCGGGTTGCATCGATGACGAGAAAGTCGTCAACCGGACGGAAACTGGCCGCAATGACCGCCAGGATGGGCGCATGACAGCGACCTGGAAGATCGAACTCATCCCCGTGCCGGTCACCGACGTCGACCGGGCCAAGGCGTTCTACGAGAAGATCGGGTTCACCGCGGACCACGACCACAAGGTGCACGACGGGCTGCGGTTCGTCCAGCTCACGCCGCCCGGGTCGGCCTGCTCGATCGTGCTCGGCGACGGCATCACCGAGAAGACGCCGGGCAGCCAGGAGATCCAGATCGTGGTGCCGGACGCCCACGAGGCGCGGCAGCACCTGCTGGACGCCGGGGTCGAGGCCGGCGACGTCGACCAGCAGCCGTGGGGGACCTTCGTGTACTTCCGTGACCCGGACGGCAACAGCTGGTCACTGCAGGCGATCGAGGCGCGGCCCCAGGGCTGAGCCCACAGTTCCTCCACTCGATCGCCACAGCGGGGCATTTGACTCATCCTCAGCCGGTCCACTCAGGGGCCGGGCCAACCTGAGGTATCGGATGACAATCACAGCGTGTGACGGTCGGCTCGACGCGGAGGCGCGGATGACCGCCCTGCACGACGAGCACGCGCCGGCCCTGCTCCGGTTCCTGCTGCGCCTCAACCGGGGCGAGCGGCCGGCCGCGGAGGACATGCTGCAAGAGACGATGCTGCGGGCCTGGCGCCACCTCGACTCGTTGCCCGCCGAGCGGGACGACGCCCGCCGCTGGCTGTTCACCGTCGCCCGCCGGATCGCCATCGACACGGTCCGGCGGCGGCAGACCCGGCCGGTCGAGATCGGACTGATCGACCTGACCTGGGTGCCGGACCGCGTCGACTCGATCGAGACCGCGGACGCGGCCGAGGCGATCGGCCGGGCCTTCCGGGCGCTGACGCCCACCCACCGCACCGTGCTGACCGAGGTGTACGTGCGCGGCATCGGCCTCGACGAGGTGGCCGAGCGGCTCGGCGTCCCGGTCGGCACGGTCAAGTCCCGCGCCCACTACGCGATGCGCTCGCTGCGGCTCGCGCTCGACGCGGGGTGATGACTCGTTCCACCTGCGCGTCCGGGGCGCTTCGCCGGGCGGCGGAGGTGGAACGGGCACAGGGTGCCCGCCACCCGCTGGGGGGCTGGGTGGCGGGCACCTCACATGCCTTTCCCGATGATCTCCCGGGCCGTGCTCAGCAGCCCGGGCACCGGGTCCCGGCTGGTGTAGAGCATGGTCAGGTCGCCGCCGACCGTGCTCGCCCCGACGACGTGCTCGTCGGCGAAACCGACCAGCCCGGCCGGCCCCCAGAGCTCCTCCAGCCGCAGTGGTCCGTAGCGCAGCGGGATCGGCAGCGCGCCCAGGTTGGTCAGCAGGATGTCGTACGACAGGGTCTGCGAGATGGCCCGCGCCCAGCCGGCCGGATCCTCGCCGTCCGGCAGCGCCCGCCTGATCTCGCCCAGCCGGGCCATCGCCTCGGCGATCCGCCCCGGCTGCCGGAAGATGTCCAGGTCGTCCTTGAACCGCCGGGCCGACGCCCACAGCCCGCCGTCACGCCGCGGGCTCGGCCTGACCACCGGGATCGAGTAGAAGCCCACGCTGTCGCCGATCTCCGGCAGCGTCCGGCGCAGGTTCACCTGGCTGCCGAACCGCAGGTCGCGACCGTCGGCGCCGGGCCCTAGCCGGTGCATGGCCGCGGCCAGGGCGGCGGCCAGCACGGTGTGCACGGTGACGCCCTCCTGGTGGGCGCGGTCGCAGACCAGCTCGGTCAGCTCGCGCCCGAACGCGATCCGGTCGACCCGCGGCGGCAGCGCGGCGTCGATCATCTGCGGTGGGGCGCCGACCGGGTACGGGTGCGGCCCTACCTCGACCCGCGCGCCGTTGAGCAGGTAGTGCTCCATCGGCAGGGCCCGGGTGCCGCCCGACAGGTCCCGGCCGGCCAGCGTCCGCAGCAGGTCCCGCAGCACGACGGCCAGCGACAGCCCGTCGATGGCGGTGTGCCCGGTCAGGATGATCGTGGTGCGGCGGGGGCCGGGCAGCAGCCGGACCCGCAGCAGCGGCGCCGGGCCGGCCGGGAACGGCTCGGTCATCTCGGTCACCAACGAGTCGGTCCAGTCAGCGGCCTCGGTGACCTGGAGCGGGATCGGCGTGCCGGGCCGACCGGCGAAACACGGCCCGTCCGGACCGGGCACCACGGCGGCGCGCAGCAGCGGGTGGCGCCGCTGCACCTGGGCCAGCGCGGCACCCCAGCCGGCCTCGCCGGGCGCGCCGGACACCACCGCGGCCAGGGCGAAGTGCAGCGGCTGGGCCCGCCGAGCAAGCGCTCTCAGGGCTTGCTCCATCATCCCGAGCGGACGATCTGGTGGTGTCACGGCAACTCCCTGGCGGTCCGGCGACCCGAGGCTAACCATCACGAGTGCCGAATTCGTGGAGGACCGGTGGAAGCCGCCGGAGCCGCTCGCGCAGCTCGGCGGCGGTGGCCGACCGGGTCTCCTCGTGGATGCGCAGGCTCTCGGTCCAGGCGTCCCGGGCCTGCTCGGCCCGGCCCTCGTCGAGCCGGGCGTGGCCCAGCGAGAGCAGCGCGGCCGCGGCGCCGGCGTCGTTGTCGGCGGTGCGGTAGAGGTCGGCGGCCCGGGTCAGGCATCCGGCGGCCCGGCCGTTCTCGCCCGCCCGGTGGTACAGGTCGCCCAGGCCCCGCCAGCAGTCGGCCTGGATGACCGGGTCGCCGCAGGCCTGGCCGATCGCCAGGGAATCGCCGAAGAGCCGGACCGCGGTGGCCCGCTGCCCCAGCCGGCCGGCGCAGGTGGCCAGGCCGTGCAGGGCGTCGGCCTGGCCGCGGCGGTGGCCGGTGCGGACGTGCATCCGCAGCGCCTGCCGCTCCTCGTCGACGGCCAGGCTGAAATCGCCGGCGTCGCGCAGGATCGAGGCCAGGCCGCAGTGCACCGAGGCGACCTCGCCGGCATTCTCCAGCAGCGTGAAGATGCGCCGGGCGTTCTCCAGGTGGACCCGGGCACGGTCCAGGTGCCCGAGGTGGTGGTAGGCGGCGGCCAGGCTGCGGTGAGCGTGACCCTGTCCGGTCAGGATCGGGCTGGACTGCGCCGCGCGCAGGGCCGTCCGCATCGTGCCGGCCCAGTCGTGCCAGAGCCCGCGGCTGCGGTAGAACGGCTCCAGGGTCAGCGCGAGCTGCCAGGCCGACGTGTCCGCCTCCTCGTCGGTGGCCCGCCGCACCGCCGCGCTCAGCACCGCGTGCTCGGCCGCGAACCAGGCCAGCGCCGCGGTCCGGTCCTCGGCCACCTCGGGCACGACGCCGGGTGGGGGCTCGCCCGGTGGGATCGGCTCGCGGTGCGGGGCGAGCAGGAGATGGATCCGGTACGCCGAATGGTGGTAGTGGGCGAGCAGGCGCGCGAAGGCGGCCTGCCGGTCGGCCCGTTCGTCATCGGTGAGCTGCTCCGTGGCGTACGCGCGGACCAGATCGTGAAAACGGTAGCGGCGGGGCTGGTGCTCGACGACCAGATGCGCCTGGGTGAGATCGGCGAGCAGCCCCCGGACCTCGCGCCGGGGCAACCCGGCCAGGCTGGCCGCCGCGGACAACGAGATGTCCGGGCCGATGTGCATCGCGAGCAGCCGGAACAACGCGGCCGCCGGATCGCCGAGCACCCGGTACGACCAGGAGAACGCCGCCCGGACATCCACCCCGCCGTCGGCGAACACGCCCAGGTCGGTGTCGGCGTCGCGCAACTCGTCGGCGATCGCCCGCAGCGGGAAGCGCGGTTCGGCCGCGGCCCGGGCGGCGACCACGGCCAGAGCCAGCGGCAGCCGGGCGCAGGCCGCCACGATCTCGTCCATCGCCGACCGGTCCTCGGCCGCCCGCTCGGCCCCCAGCCGCCGGGCCAGGAACTCGCCGGCCTCCTCGGCCGTCGGCACGCCCAGCGTCAGCAGCCGGGCGCCACCGGTCGTGGCCAGCCCGGTCAGCCGCCGCCGGCTGGTCACGATGACGGCACAGCCCGCGGTGCCCGGCAGCAGCGGGCGCACCTGGTCGGCGTCGTAGGCGTTGTCCAGCACGATCAGCACCCGCCGCCCGGCCAGCAGGCTGCGGAACAGGCCGGTCTGCGGCCCGATCCCGGACGGCACCGCGTCGTCCCGCACGCCGAGCGCGTTGAGGAACCCGCGGATCGCCTCGCCGGTGCCGATCGGGGCGGCGGCCACGTCGAAGCCGTTCAGGTCGATGTGCAGCTGGCCGTCCGGGAAGCGCGGGGCGAGCAGGTGGGCGAGGTGGATGGCGAACGTGGTCTTGCCGACGCCGGGCATCCCGTCGATGGCGAGCACGCCGGCCGTCAACGCCTCGCGGGCGGCGTCCAGCTCGTGCGCCCGCCCGGTGAACAGGCCCAGGTCGGGTGGGAGCTGGGCCGGGCGCACGGTCGTGGTCGTCACGGCCTGCGGCTTCAACACCGAGAGGTACGCCGCCTGCAGCTCCGGACCGGGGTCGACGCCCAGCTCGTCGGCCAGGGTCTCGCGCTTCTCCTCGTACAGCGCGAACGCCTCGCTCTGCCGGCCGTCCGCGGCCAGGGTGAGCATCAGCTGGGCCTGGAGCGCCTCGTCGAGGGGATGGAGGTCGGCGATCGGCCGCAACGCGGTGAGCATCGCGCCGCCCTGCCCGGCCCGCAGCGCGGCCTCGGCGGCGGCCCGCGCCGTGCCGGCCACCTCGTGATCGATCGCGGCGAACGCCGTCGGCCGTCGTCCGCCGCTCAGCTCGCCGGCCGCGCACGGCCCGTGGACCAGCCGCAACGCGTCGGCGAAGTGCCGGGCGGCGGCCGGGTGGTCGCCCCGCCGGGCGGCGTCCCGGGCGTCGGCGGCGTGCCCGCGGAAGGCCAGCAGGTCGGAGGCGCCCGGCGCCACGGTCAGCCGGTAGCCGGAGCGGGACCGGACCAGCCACCGGCCCTCCGAGCGGGTCGGCAGGTCCGGTTCGAGCACCCGGCGCAGCACGCCGATGTAGCGGTGGACGCTGTTCACGGCGCTGGTCGGCGCGTCGTCACCCCAGAGCAGCTCGACGAAGTCGTGCACGCCGACCGGGCCGGTCGGGTGGGCGAGCAGCAGGGCCAGCATCAGCCGCTGCTGGCGCGCGCCCAGGTCGACCTCGGCGCCGTCCCGCCAGGCCCGGAGCGGCCCGAGCAGGGCGAAGGTGGGTTCGCTGCTCATCGGCGTCCCACCACCGCCGACCAGCCGTGCCCGAGCTCCTCGGTGGCGACGTCCCGGAAGCCGGCCGCGGCCAGCCAGGCCCCGGCCTCGGCCGTGGTGCTCTGCCGCCCGGCCGGGGTCTCCAGCAGCAGGCCGAGCGAGGAGAGCAGCGCCGCGGTGTTCCGGCGGCGGCCGTCGTCGACCATCCGGTCCTGCACGACCAGCATCCCGCCGGGCGGCAGGGACGCGTGGGCCCGGGCCAGCATCGCGTCGCGGGCCGCGGGGTCGAGCCGGGCCAGCACCTCGCTCAGCACGTACACGTCGGCCGGCGGCAGGTCGTCGTAAGTTACCAACTGGTCGGTAAGGAAGAGCCGCTCGACGTTCTCGGCGTACTCCGGCGTCGCGTGCACGACCCCGCCGCTGATCCCCGGGTACGCCTGGGCCAGCCGTACGGTCAGCAGCCCGGCCCCGCCCACCTCGACCACCGTCTCGACGCCACTCCAGTCGACCCGCGCGATCAGCTCCTCGACGACCGGGGCGAGCGCCCACGCCCGGCCGTCCTGATAGTCGCGGCCCGCCCCGGCCGGCGACGAGGCCGGCGACGACGCGACCGGCGTCGCGACCTGCGGTTCCCCGCTGCGCAGCGCCCCGGTCAGCGACCCCCACATCGGATAGTCGTGGCCGCCCATCCGCTCGAGCACCCCGCCCGCGTAGGTCGGCTTCCCCCGGTCCAGGTAGAGGTCGGCGTCCGCGCTGTTCCGGTACGCGTCCCCGTCCCGGACCAGCAGCTTCAGCGCCACCAGCGCGTCCAGGAAGTCCGGCGTGGCCCGCGCGTGCAGCCCGGCCTCGGCGGCGATCCGCGCCCCGCTGCGCGCACCGTCCCCGAGCACGGTGAAGACCCCCAGCTCGACCGCGGCCAGCAAGGTCCGCGCCGCCATGAAGCCCGCCGCTACGGACAGTAACGAGTCGAGCCCTGTCTCGCCGGTCTCGCTCGTCATGCCGTTTCCAACGCATGGCAGGTACCCCAGGTTCAGATGCCGGGTCAGATCGTTGCCGAACGGCACGCCCGGACGACTGCGGACAGTGATGGGCGCGCCACATCGTAGGGTTGGGGCATGTCCGCCGCCCTCGACGCCGCCGCGGCGCTCGGACCCTATTTCCGCTGGGAACGCTGGGACGGCGACCCGGCCTGGCGACCGCTCGACGATCTGCACGACCCGGACGTGGTCGCCGGGCGGGTCGAGGCCGGCCGGCAGACGTTGATGCGGATGTCGGGGCTGGGCCGGGACCAGATCGGGGAGCGCGAAACCGCGTCGATCACCTTCCTCGGGCTGGCGTCCCGCCTGCTCTCGCCGCCCCTGGCCGCCGCCGCCCTCACGGGTCGCCCGGTCACCGCCCGGCTCTGGTGGCGGCCGGTCGAGGGTGGGCCGATCCCGTTCGCGTACGCCGAACCGGCCGTGACCGCGACCCTGACCACCGACCTGGTCGCGCCGATCCTCGAGGTCTACCGCCTCCGGTTCGCGCTGTCGACCCGGGTGCTGTGGGGCAACGTCGCGTCCGCGCTGGGCGGCGCCGCGAAGATGATCGCCACCCACGCGCCCGCCCACGCCGACCGTGCCTACGCCCTGCTCGACGAACAGCTCGCCGCGCCGCCGCTCGAGGGGCACGCCGAGCTGATCCGGCCCCAGAGGTTTTTGGTACGCAACAACTGCTGCCTGTACTACCGCATCCCGGGCGGCGGCACCTGCGGCGACTGCGTGCTGAACCGGCGTTGACACCCCGGCCATGCGGAATTCATCGGGTTGGGTGAGTCTTGGTGGGTGCTGGAACAGCGAAACTTCGGTATCGAACCGTGGGCGATCCGGGAAACCGGCCTCGACCTCGACAACCTGGGTCACGCGGAGTCGGTCTTCGCGCTGGCGAACGGTCACATCGGCCTGCGCGGCAACCTCGACGAGGGTGAGCCGCACGGCCTGCCCGGCACGTACCTGAACTCGTTCTTCGAGCACCGGCCGCTGCCCTACGCCGAGGGCGGCTACGGCTACCCGGAATCCGGTCAGGCCATCCTCAACGTCACCAACGGCAAGGTCTTCCGGCTGATGGTCGACGACGAGCCGCTGGACATCCGGTACGGCGAACTGCGCCACCACGAGCGCGTGCTCGACTTCCGGGGCGGCACGCTGACCCGGGAGTTCGAGTGGGTCTCGCCGGCCGGCAAGGTGGTCCGCGTACGCAGCGAACGTCTGGTCTCCCTGGCACAACGGGCGGTCGCCGCGATCCGGTACACGGTCAGCGCGGTCGACCAGCCGATCCTGGTCGTGGTGCAATCCGAGCTGGTGGCCAACGAGGACCTGCCGGGCGGCGGCGACGACCCGCGCGTCGAGGCGGCGCTGGCCAACCCGCTGCGCCCCGAGGGGCACTTCCTCGACGACTCCGGTGTCACGCTGCTGCACCGCGTCGAGCAGTCCGGGCTGCGGATGGCGGCCACGATGGCGCACGACATCGACGGGCCGGACGGCGTCCAGGTGCACTCGTCGGCCCACGAGGACATCGGCCGGACCACGATCATCTGCCGCATCCAGCCCGGCCAGCAGCTGCGCATCGTCAAGCACCTGGCGTACGGCTGGTCCTCGCAGCGCTCCATGCCCGCCCTGAACGACCAGGTCCGGGCCGCCCGCTCGGTCGCGCGTTACCACGGCTTCCAGGGCCTGCTCGACGAGCAGCGCCGGTTCCTGGCCGACTACTGGGCCAGCGCCGACGTCGAGATCGACGGCGACGCGCAGCTCCAGCAGGCGGTCCGGTTCGCGCTGTTCGAGGTGCTCCAGGCCGGCGCCCGGGCGGAACGGCGCGCGATCGCGGCCAAGGGCCTCAGCGGGCCCGGGTACGACGGGCACACGTTCTGGGACACCGAGACCTTCGTGCTGCCGATGCTCAGCCACACCGTCCCGGACGCCGCGGCCGACGCGCTGCGCTGGCGGCAGAGCATCCTCCCGCTGGCCCGGGAACGCGCGGAACAGCTCGGCCTGAAGGGCGCGGCGTTCCCCTGGCGTACGGTCCGCGGCCAGGAGTGTTCCGGCTACTGGCCGGCCGGCACGGCCGCGTTCCACATCAACGCCGACATCGCCGACGCGGTGATCCGGCACATCCAGGCCACCGGCGACGACGACTTCGAGCGTGAGGTCGGGCTGGAACTGCTGGTCGAGACGGCCCGGCTGTGGATGTCGGTCGGCCAGCACGGCCCCGGCGGCTCGTTCCGCATCGACGGCGTGACCGGCCCCGACGAGTACAGCGCGGTCGCCGACAACAACCTCTACACCAACCTGCTGGCCCAGCGGAACCTGCGCGGCGCCGTCGCGGCCGCCGACCGGCACCCCGGCCAGGCCGAGGAGCTCGGCGTCGACCAGGAGGAGCTGGCCGACTGGCGGGACGCGGCCGACGAGATGGTGATCCCGTTCGACCTGAAGCTCGGCGTACACGCGCAGTCCGAGGGTTTCACCAGCCACGCGCCGTGGGACTTCGCCGGCACCGCGGCCGACAAGTACCCGCTGATGCTGCACTTCCCGTACTTCGACATCTACCGCAAGCAGGTGGTCAAGCAGGCCGACCTGGTGCTGGCGATGCAGCTCTGCCCCGAGGCGTTCACGGCCGAGCAGAAGGCCCGCAACTTCGCCTACTACGAGCGGATCACGGTGCGGGACTCGTCGCTGTCGGCCGCCACGCAGGCGGTGCTCGCGGCCGAGACCGGGCATCTGGAGCTGGCGTACGACTATCTGTGCGAGACCGCCCTGCTCGACCTGGGCGACCTGGCCGGCAACACCGAGCACGGCCTGCACATCGCCGCGCTGGCCGGAGCCTGGAACGGGGTGGTCGGCGGGTTCGGCGGGCTGCGCCACCTGTCCACCGGGCTGGCCCTCGCGCCGCGGCTGCCCGAGGCGCTGACCAGGATCGCTTTTCGGCTCCGCTGGCGCGGCCGCCGCCTGCAGGTGACGATCACGCCCCGCGAGGCGACCTACCGGCTGGTCGAGGGCGAGGAGCTGGAGCTACGCCATCACGGCGAGCTGATCACCGTCCCCAAGGACGGCTCCACGGCCCACCCGATCCCGCCCCGTCCCGAGGTCGAGCCGGTCCACCAGCCGGCCGGCCGCGAGCCGCTGGCCCGCCGGGTCAAGGGCCATCAGGTCTGACCGGGACGACCGCCGGGAAGCGGACCGCCTTCGCTGCCTTCCTCGCCGCCGGACACGGGCCGGGGGCGAAGAAGTCAGGCCGGAACTGAGCGGCGCCGGCGGGTGCGGATCATCACGATGGCCAGCAGGACGGCCGCCAGGATCAGGACGATCACGCCGACCAGGGCGATCAGCCACCAGCTGAGCCAGGTCGACCGCGGCTCGCCCGGGTCGCCGAGCGGGTTCACGGCGGCCGGGGGAGTGGTCGCGGTGACCGCCTTCTCGGCGTCGACCTCGCCGTAGCCGTAGACGTTGTCGCGGCCCGGGTCGCCCAGGTCGGTGGCGCCCTTCAGGACGCGGTCGATCACCGTCGGGGCGGTGGCGGCCGGGTCCTTGGACTGGACCAGGGCGACCACGCCGGCGACCAGGGCGGTGGCCGAGCTGTCGCCGTTGAGGATGATCGGGTGGCCGTACCCGCTGGTGGATTTCGGGTCGATGGTGATGATCTGGTCGGCCGGTTTGCTGTAGACGACGTCGCCGCCGGGGGCGCGCACGGTGACGCGGCTGTCCGGCGGGCCGTACCCGGCCGGTTGATGATCCTTGTTGGTGCCGCCGACCAGGAGGATGCCGGTACGCAGCTCCTGCGGCAGGTCCTTGCCGTACTCCAGGGGCACGACCACCACGACGTTCTTGGACAGGGCGTACCGGAAGCCGTCGAAGTCGGGGTCGAAGTCGGTGAAGATTGCCTGCGACAGGTTGATCACCTTGGCGCCCTGGTCGACCAGCCAGCGCAGGCAGGTCGCGGTCGAGTCGGCCAGCCCGGAGCAGATGATCGGCTGCACCTTCGCGCCCGGCGCCACGCCGAGCAGGCCGTCGCCGCCCTTGGCCACCATCAGTCCGATGCGGGCGGTCGCCACCTCGTCGGCCAGCGGATAGTCCTTGGGCGCGTCGACGACGCTGTCCTTGACACCGACCTTGAGCCGCTTGACCGGCAGCACGGTGCCGGCGATGTCCGGATGCTCGGTGGGCATGGCGTTGGTGATCAGGCCGATCGTCACGCCGTCGCCGCGGGCGACCTGCTGGGCGGCGGGCACGTGCATCGCGTCCAGGTACCACTGCTGGTCGCGGGGTCCGGCCAGGGCCGGTGAGGCGGGCGCGAGCGCCGCGGACGTGACCGTGGCGACCGCCGCCAGGGCGGCCCACCCGCGGCGGAGCGGCATCGTCACAGCGTGACCATCTGGGGCCAGCCGTCGCCCAGCTCGCCGCGGACCTTCTTGGCGTCGACCATCTTGTTGATCGTGGCGGTCATCTGGTTGACGCCGTTCTCCAGACCCTCGTAGATCGAGTTGATCGCCGTCTGCACCAGCTCGCCGCACTTGCCCAGGGCCTCCAGCGCGCCCGCGATCGTCCCCGCGTCGACAACCGCGGCGGCGATCACGCCGGCCATGTCGAACAGCGGCTTGAACAGCGACACGATGTACGCGGCGTTGGTCGCGGCCATGTCGGACAGCCACGTCGCCAGCTCACCGCCCGCGCCGGCCAGCCCGTCGATCGCCTTGACCTGGATCGGCACCCGCTGCGCGTACGCGCGCTGGGCCGGGCCGTCCCAGTTGTTGAGGTTGGACGTGAACTGGGCCGCGGTGTCGGACATCGCGCCGACCGGCGCCTGCACCGTGTTCAGCCAGGCGAACGCCTTGTTGATCAGGGAGATCACCGGCACGCCCTTGTCCAGGATCTCCTGGACGACCTTGAGGATCTCCTCGACCGATTTCTTGATCTTCTCCATCAGGTCGTGCACCTTGCCGGCGTACTTGTGGGCGGCGTACATGCCGCCCAGGCCGCCGATCCACGACCAGTCGCTCAGGCTGTTCATCGCGCCGTTGACCGCGTCGATGAGCCGGTTGAGCTCGTCGTGCACCTTGCCCTTCTGCTCGCCGACCTGCTGGGTTGCCTTCTTGAGCTGTGCTTCCGACTCGTTGACCTGGCCGGAACCGTCGGGCGGTGGCATCGGAGTCCCTCCCGTCAGTTGCCGTAGATCTTGGACAGGTCCGTGGCGTTCTTGCCCTCCACGGCGTCGTAGTCGTCGTGTGCGCGCTTCAGGGCCTCGTTGATCTGCAGGAACTCCTGCTCGGCCTCGGTCGCGTGCTTCTGCACCAGCGCCAGGGTCGGGTCGTAGGCGTTCTTGGCCATCTGCGCGGTGGCGATCGGGCCGCAGAAGAACGCGGTCACGTACAGCGCGAGGTCGCTGATGCCGTTCTTCACCTCGGCCATGTCCAGCGACAGCTTGCGCCACTTCTCGGCCTCGTCGAGCAGGGCATCCCTGACGATCTTGACCTCGTCGTTCCCAGCCACGAAATCTCCCCTGTTCTCGCTCAGCCGATCAGGCCGGCGGCCGCGTCGAACGCGGCCATGGCCTCGCGGGCGATCATGCCGTTGGTGCTGTCGGCCGGAAGCCGGCTGGCCATCACTCGGATGTCGGCGATCCGTCCGTTCCGCACGGTGATCAGCACGAACTCGCCCGGGCCGGCCACCTCGTGCTCGCCCGCCGGCCGGGGCGTGGCCCGCGGGTCGTCGGCGTAGCGCAGCAGCATCTCGTTCTGTTCGAGCTGGCGGGACAGCCGGTAGCGCAGCTCGTCCATGTCCACGTCGTCGGCGGCGGGCCGGCGGGCCGGCGGTTCCACCCGGGCCGGCTCGGCGCGGGCCACGGCCTCGGCCTCGTCGTAGGCGGCGCTGTCGGCGTCGAAGAGCTCGATGATCGCCTGCGAGTAGGCCGAGGACAGCGCCTCGCCCAGCTCGGTGCGGGCCAGCCGCTGGTCCCACCGCATGTCGATCCGGATGTCGCGGACCTGTTGGCGGCCGTCGAGCACGACCGTGATCGTGCCGGTCGGGTCGCTGCCCTCGTAGTGCGCGTCGGGCCGGCTCGCCGCCCGGGCGGCCCGGCTTACGGCGTCGAGCTCGGCGCTGATCCGGCGCAACCGGACGAGCGGGTCGTCGTCGTCCTGTGTGGCCGACCCGTACCCGTTCAGCGAATATGTCACGATCTGTCACCCGCCCCCGTGTCCAACAGACACGGAGAATACGACGTATCGGCGGACCGCGCTGCCCCGGTGTCAGCTGGGTCAGCGCGGCCGGGTCAGCGCTTGCGGCGCAGGCAGACCAGCTTGCCGCCGGCGTCGACGGCGACGATCTCCCAGCCCTGGTCCTCGAGCATCTCGGCCGCCGAGAGCAGGACGTCGACCCGGGGCAGGTCGCTCGGGTGGATCTTCACGTCGGCGTAGAACGATGAGAACGCGATCACCAGGTAGATCAGGTTGAAGGGGTACTGATCCAGCGCGACGCGGCCGGAGAGAATGTCATCGGCCTCGAAGACGCGAGGCGGGCGCGGCATCATCGCACCAATATCGCATCGGCGGTCCAGCCCCTGGTTCAGGGGCGGCCCCGGCGGATCTGGCTGACGATCGTCTCGTCGGTGATCCGGTCGTCGGCGGCCAGCATGATCGCCTTGGAGAGGATCACCGACAGCACCACGTCGTCGTCGAACGGCAGGCTGAACCGGCCGGCCGGGGCGCGGTTGGGGACGATGCAGAGGTAGGCGTCGTCGGGCTCCATCCGGATGTTCCCGGAGCCCAGGTGGATGCGGTACGCCCCGAGCTTGCCCCGCACCCGCAGGAACCGTTCGCTCAGCTCGCAGTGCTTGCCCACGGTGAGCCGGGGGAGCAGGCGCGCCAGCACGTCGCGGCGGATCTCGGCACGCGGGGTCAGCTCGCCGAACGCCGTGCCGCTCCAGTAGGCCTGGAACCGGTCCTCGCCGCGGTCACGCCAGGTGTCGTCGGCCGCGATCGAGGTCAGGCCGACGAAGAGGTCGACGTCGCGCATCGCCTCGCTGAGGACCAGCGGCGGCACCTCGGTCAGCGGCGCCGCTTCCCAGCCCCGCCCGTCGCGCCGCTCGAACCGCACCTGATCGGTGGTACAGAACGCCTGCTCCCAGGTGCTGCCGTCGACCCAGTCGTGGTAGAACACGGCCTGCCACTGGCCGGCCGCGACCTCTTTCTTCGCCTCGCCGTGGTAGCCGTCGCTCCAGCCGCCGAGATAGTTGGCGGCCCACCCGCGCTCGCGCATCAGCGCGTTGGCCTGCCGGTAGTGCAGGACGTGCGCGGCGAATCGGTTGGAGTAGAGCCGGGTCTCGGACTCGGCCGGGGTCAGCAGATAGACCTCGCGGAACGCCTGCTTGATCGGCTGCCGCAGGCCGGCCTCGACCATCCGGTCGCGCCACCGGGCGACCTCGGCCGGTCCGGCCAGCGCCGGATGCCAGAGTCGCACCCGCCAGCCGGGGCCGGGCGCGGCGTCCTGATCGGACAGGGTCCACCCGTCGCCGGTCGGCACGGGCAGGCCGGAGACCCAGCTCGTGCCGTCGGCCGACGCCTGCCAGATCAGCGGCCGCGCGAAGGCGCCCGTCACCGGATGGTCGAGGTAGCGGGCGACCCAGGTGTCCCGCTCCCAGACCCGTTCCTGGCTCAGCAGGTCTTCCACCCGCCGGCGCTCCACGCCCAGCGCCTTGTTGAGCTCGGTGACCGCGGCCCGGGCCTCGGCCAGCGCGTCCTTCCAGGCCGGCGGCACCGCCCGCAGCACCTCACCGCCCCGGTAGGCCCGCAGCCGCGCCTTGCCGCCGATGATCTCGACGACGCCGGCCTCGTCGTCGCCCAGCGACCAGGTGCGCCGGCCGGACGCGTCGAGCCCGTGGTCGTCGACCGACAGTTCCAGCGCCTCACCCGGCGCCCAGCCACGCGCCCGTCCGATGCGTTCCAGCGCGGCCTGCACGCGGGGCAGCAGCGTGCGGCTGCGCGTGGTCAGGCTCAGCACCGCGAGGGCGCGCACCGGCGCGTCGCCCGGCCGGTCGCCCAGCACCTCGATCGCCGCCGTCGCGGCCTTCGGAGCGACCACCCGGGCACCACCCCGGCGCTGCGGCGACCCGGCCACGACCGCGAGGTCGCTGATCAGCTTGGTGCTCTCTTCCCCCGGCGTCCGCGACTGGAACCAGACCAGCCCGCGAAGCAACCCGTCGATGTAGTCCCACACCTCACCGGCCCCGGCGCGGTAGGCGCCGAGCATCGCCGCGACGGCCTCCTTGACCCGGGGTGACGCGGCCAGCCGGGCGTCGGCCTCGCGCAGCCACGCCTTGGTCGGTGCGAGCTTGGGCAGTTCGGCGGCGAACCAGAACGCCTCGTGGACCTGTGGGTCGGTGAGGAGCGTCTCGAGCTCGGCCGAGGGCCGCCGCGCCTGGCCGACGGCCATCAGCAGGTCACCCGGGATGCCACTCACGCGGGCGATGGCCCGGCCGTAGAGGGGCGTGAGCAGGCGCATCCCCTCGGTCGAGAACTCCCAGCCGGTGTGCAGCGCGGCCAGGGCCGCGGACAGCCGGTCGCCGAGGCCGGACAGGTCGGCCGGGTCCAGCGAGAGGGCGATCAGCACGGGCACCCAGAACGGCGTCTCGGTGTGGCTCGGCAGGTCGTCGAGCAGGACCTGGAGCGCCCACTCGAGGTCATTGCGGGAGTAGTGCGTCGGCATCTCCTGGAGCGCGGCCATCGCGGGCGACAGCCAGGCCCGCGCCGTGCTGTCCTCGGCGGTGAGGTAGGCGTGTGCGTGCAGAACGGCGTCGCGACGCTCGGCCGGGGACAGCGCCGCCAGCAGACGGGGATCGCCGCTGCCGATGAACTCGCGGAAGACCTCGGCCATCAGCCACCGACCAGCGGCATCAGCCGGATGAAGGCCACCGCGTGGGCCCGGCCCAGGTCGATGACCTCGTCGAGATCGTCCACCTGCCGGTCGCCCGCGATCATCACGAACGCGTTGTGCCCGAAGCCGGCACACGCGGCGTCGGCCTGCTTCTCCCAGTCGACCTTGGGCCGCCGGGGATCGGCCGGTCGGACCAGCCCCCGGAACGTGTCGTGCCCCGCCGGCGTGGCGTTGAACCGCGCCACCTCTTCGCGCACCCGCAGACGCACCAGCTCGCGCGCGGTGATCTGGTCGGGCAGATCTGGCAGCACCCACTCGTCGATGGCCCGGCCCGCCATCGTCTCGTCGCGCACGATCACCTCGGCCATGAAAACCCCCGTCCTCCGTGTACGGCGGGATCATGCCGGACGGGTACGACAGATTCCGCCTCGGTCAGTTGAAGACGGCGACCGGGCGGATCGACAGCTCCCGGTCCGTGGAGTCCCAGGACCGGACGCGGCCCAGGCACCGGGCCATGAAGGGGCCGGCGAGCATGTCCTCGGTGCTGATCTCGCCGATCGGGCAGCGGAAAACAACCCGCGCCGCCTTGTCGCCCCCGGGTGGGGAGGCCGCGAAGAGCACGTGCTCGCCGGTCCGCTCGAACAGGTCGAAGCTGCCCCAGACCGAGACGTAGGCGCCGGGCCGGGCGAGCTCGGCGAACGGCAGCGAGCCGCCACCCCGGGACGACACCCGCTCGCGCAGGGTGCGGTCCGGTTCGACGACGCCGTCCAGCAGGTCGACGTAGATGACGTCGCCCTTGTCCTCCAGCACGTCCATCACGATCTTGATGACGGCGACCGGGTCGGCGTTGTCCACGTACTTGGTGGCGACCTGCTGGTTCACGCCCCGTTCCGCCTCCGCGACGAAGCCGTACAGGTCGGCGGCCAGCTTCGCGTTGGTCGGGATGAACTCCGGGTCGGCGAGCATCTGCTGGGCCGGATAGAGCGGGACCCGGTCAGTGTCCGGCACGGCCCGGTCCCGCACGATGTCCAACTGGTAGGCGAAGTACTGGTGTTCGTAGACCACCACGATCGGCGCCTTGCCCTTGCCTTCCGGCGATCGGTAGGAGTTGAACAGGTCGGCGTCTTGCAGCCCTTCGAGGGTGAGCATCGGCTTGATCCGGGCGGCGATCCGGAGCGCGTCCTGTTCCCTGTGCGGCGCGTTGCGGCCGCCGATCACCCATGCGGCCAGGGCGAGATACGTCTGACCCGAGTTGGCGAAGCACATGTTCGCGGTGTGGGCGAGCACCCGGTTCCCGTTGGTGACGGTCCCTCCGTCCGCGTCCTTCTGGCTTCCGAGGTCGAGGCCGTCCCAGGTCGTCCCGGCCTCCGTCAGGCCCAGGAACTTCGCGGTGTCGAGGGTGTAATACATCGGCGGGCCGCCGAGCCGGTTGGCCTGTGGCCGGGCGACACCGGCCGCGACCAGGGTCTCGGCGTACTGCCGGAAAGACGCGAGCACCAGCGGGCTGGCGAACGGATGGGTGACCTTCGGCGAGATGTTCCGCTCGGCGAGCCGGCTCCTGATGGTGGACGCCGTGGGTCGGCCGGACGGGAACAGAAAGTTGTACCCGTCGAACGAGCCGGTCGCGGTTTCGCCGGAACCGGTCTGGGTGACCTCCACCCGGAAGTGCCGCTTCAGCAGGATCTGCTGCATCGTCGGGTCGAGGAAGAGGTCGCCCGCGGAGCCGCTCTTGCCGCGCAACAGGACCGGCTCGCGGAACGGGAGCAGCGCGTTGCCGGTGACGAGGAGCACGACGAGCCCGAGGGTGCCGACCGAGGCGGCCACCGCGAACCAGATTCGCAGGCGGTGGGTCCAGAAGCCCGGTCGAGGACGGACGGTGAGGCGAGGAGCGGACACACTGCGTTCCACTGGTCAAGTGTCGCAGATCGGGATAAATGGATGCCTGGTCGGCTCGCGATCCAGGTCCGTCTGCTGGAAAGATCGGCAGCCGGACCGAGATCCCGCAGCGAGTTACAAAACACCTACCTCCCGTATGTTTCGAGCAGGCGCAGCCAGACCTCGCTGACGGTGGGGTAGGAGGGAACCGCGTGCCACAAGCGGTCCAGCGGGACCTCGCCGACCACGGCGATCGTGGCCGAGTGCAGCAGCTCGGCGACGTCCGGCCCGACGAAGGTCACCCCGAGCAGCACCTTGCGCTCCTCGTCGACCACCATCCGCGCCTTGCCCAGGTAGCCGTCCGCGTACAGGCTCGCGCCGGCCACGTTGCCGATCTCGTAGTCGACCACGCGGGTGCGGTAGCCGGCCTTCTCGGCGGCCGCGGCGGTCAGGCCGACCGAGGCGACCTCCGGCTCGGTGAAGGTCACCTGGGGTACGGCCTGATGGTCGGCGGTCGCGACATGCTTGCCCCACGGCTGGTCGTCGACGGGCTTGCCGCCGGCCCGGGCCGCGATCACGTCCCCGCACGCCCGCGCCTGGTACTTGCCCTGGTGGGTGAGCAGCGCCCGGTGGTTGACGTCGCCCGCCGCGTACAGCCAGTCCTCGTGGACCAGCATCGTGTCGTCGGCCTCCAGCCACGCACCCGGCTTCAGCCCCACGGTCTCCAGACCAAGATCATCGGTGCGAGGCGTACGCCCGACCGCCACCAGAACCTCGTCGGCCAGGATCTCCTCGCCGCCCGGCAGCGTCAGGTGCACGACACCGTCGTCGTCGCGGCGCACCTCGGTGGCGCTCGTGCCCGTCCGCACGTCGGCGCCGGCCTCGGTCAGGGCCTTGGCCACCAGCTCGCCGGCGAAGGGTTCGTTCCCGGCCAGCAGCCCGCTCCGGGCCAGCAGCGTGACCCGCGCCCCGAGCGAGGCGTACGCGGTGGCCATCTCGGTCGCGACCACCCCGCCGCCGATGATCGCCAGCCGCTCCGGCACCTCCTTGGCCGACGCGGCGTCCCGGCTGGTCCACGGATCGCTGCCGGCCAGCCCCGGGATGTCCGGCAGCAGCGCGTCGCTGCCGGTCGCGACGACCACGGCGTGCCGGGCGGTGAGCACGGTGCCGCCGACGTCGACCCGGCGTGGCCCGGCGAGCCGCCCGTGCCCGCGGACCAGGTCGATGCCGGCGCTGCCGAGCCACTCGACCTGCCCGTCGTCCTTCCAGTCGGACGCGAACCCGTCCCGCCGGCGCAGCACGGCCGCCACGTCGAGCCGGCCGGTCACCGCCTCGCGCGCGCCGCCCACCGCCCGGGCCGCGCGCAGAGCCGAGTTGCTGCGCAGCAGTGCCTTGGTCGGCATGCAGGCCCAGTACGAGCATTCGCCGCCGACCAGCTCCTTCTCGACGATGACGGCGGTGAGGCCGCCCTTGACCGCCCGGTCGGCGACGTTCTCGCCGACCGGGCCGGCGCCGATGACCACGACGTCATAGGTGTTGCTCTCTGTCATGTCAGACTGCCTTCGCGGTGCGGGCCGCCCGGCCGAGACGCAGGGCGGAGATGAGGAAGAACACCCCGCCGACCACGGCGTACCCGGCGAGGTTGGTGAGGCCGGCCCCGTTCTGCCCGGACATGATGGCGAAGCCCGAACCGGCGAGGACCGAACCCGCGCCACTCACGATCATCGCCCATTGGCCGCCGAGCCTGCGGCGGCTCAGCCCGACGGCGAGCTGGATCACGCCGGCCACGACCGCCCAGACGCCCCAGACCAGCAGATCCGCGGGCACGTCGACGGGCCGACCGGCGATCTGCCCGCCGTCGACGCGGTCCGGGCGATCGCCACCTCCATCGTCGGTCAGATCAGCGGGCCGGGGTTCCGCGGCTGCGCGTTCCTCAACGCGGTGGCCGAGTACCCCGACCCCGCCCATCCGTGCACCAGATCGTCGTCCGGCATCGTGACTGGTTCCTGGGGTCCTCACGGGTCTGTTCGGCGACGAGCCCACCGCGCGGCAGTTCGTCATGCTGCGGGACGGCGCGATGACCGCTGGTTGCATCTCGGACAAGGCGGAGGTCGGCGAGACCTTCCTCGCCGCCGTCGAGGGCATTCTGCGGTCGCATGCCATCGGCGCATCGTCCAGGACGGATGGCTGAAGGACGACAGCCACGCGAGGCGCCTTCAGATAGCGTTCAGCTCGCGTCCGCCGTGGATCCACGCTGGACGCCCTATCGTGCCCTGAGCTGCTCGCTCCCACCCCTGGAGGGTTCGTGTCCCGATTAGCCGCCGCGGCCTTGTCGCTGTCTCTCGCCGGTGCCGCCGGTCTGCTGTCCGCCACCCCGGCCGCCGCGAACCCGGGCGGCACCGGCCTTGTCATCAGTGAGGCGTACGTCAACGGCGGTTCGGCCGGCGCGACCTTCACCAACAAGTTCGTCGAGTTCTACAACCCCACCACGAACCCGATCCCGTTGGGCGGCGACTCACTGCAGTACCGCGCCCCCACCAGCACGGTCGTGCCGAGCGGGTCGCAGGTCTTCGCGCTGTCCGGCACGGTTCCGGCCCGCGGCCACTTCCTGGTCCAGCTGCCCAGCAACGGCGCCAACGGCGCCCCGCTGCCCACCGCGGACCTCACCACCGGCACGTCGGTCAACCCGGGCGCGGGCGGTGGCACCCTCTACATCGTCGACGGCCCGTCCGGCGTGCTGCCGACCGACGCGTCGGTCATCGACAAGATCGGCTGGGGTACGAGCAACTCGCCGGAAGGCACGGCCGCGAGCGGCAACTCGGTGATCCTGAGCTACCAGCGCTCCGCCGCCGGCGCCGACACCGACAACAACGCCGCCGACTTCCCGGTGGCCACCCCGGCGCCACAGAACGCCGGCTCGGTCCCGCCCGACCCGGATCCCGAGCCCACGGCGAGGACGATCGCCGAGATCCAGGGCACGGACACCGACACGTCCCCGCTCAACGGGCAGAACGTGATCACCGAGGGCGTCGTCACCGCGGCGTACCCGGTCGGCGGTTTCAATGGTTTCTCCCTGCAGACCGGCGGTCCGGACACCACACCGGGCGCCTCCGACGCGGTCTTCGTCTTCGGCTCGATCTCGGCCGCACAGGTGGCCGTCGGCGACAGCGTCCGGGTCGCGGCCAAGGTCACCGAGTTCCAGGGCCTGACCGAGCTCAGCGCCCCGACCGTCACCCGGCTGGCCACGCCGCTCCCGGCGGTCACACCGGCCGCGCTGCCGTGGTCCGAGCTGGACACCGCGGCCGAGAAGGAGGCGCACGAGGGCGAGCTGATCGCGCCGGGGGGCGACTTCACGGTCAGCGACACCTTCGACGCCAACTGGTTCGGCGTGTTCACCCTGGCCGCGGGCGACGAGCCGCTGCGCCAGCCGACCGACGTGGGCCGGGCCGGCAGTGCCGAGGCGCAGGCCGCCGCGGCCGACAACGCCGCCCGCGCGATCGTCCTGGACGACGGGTCGAGCCTGAACTACAGCTCGGCCGCCAACAGCGGCAAGCCGCTGCCCTGGCTGACGGCCGCGCGCTCCGTGCGTACCGGAGCGAAGGTGTCCTTCCATCAGCCGTTGATCCTCGACTTCCGCAACGGGGGCTGGAACCTGCAGCCCCGGCAGCAGGTCACCGACGACGGCGCGGCGGTCGCGACGTTCACCGACACCCGGGCCGCCAACCAGCAGCCGGCCACGCTCAAGGGGGCCAAGCTGGCCACGTTCAACGTGGAGAACTACTTCCCGACCACCGGCCAGGAGTACGTCGCCAAGGGCCTCGGCACCTGCAAGTACTTCAATGACCGGGCCGGCACCCCGATCGGGGTGGACGAGTGCACCGGCTCGGGACCGCGCGGCGCCGCCACCGAGGAGAGCTTCCAGCGGCAGCAGGGCAAGATCGTCACCGGCATCAACCGGCTCGGCGCCTCGATCGTCTCGTTGGAGGAGGTCGAGAACTCGGTGTGGTTCGGCGAGGCGCGGGACACCGCCCTGGCCGGGCTGGTCGACGCGCTCAACGCCAAGGCGGGCGCGGGCACCTGGGCGTACGCGCCGTCCCCGGCCGCCGACGGCCTGCCGCCGCTGGCCCAGCAGGACGTCATCCGCACCGCCTTCATCTACAAGCCGGCCGACGTCTCGCTGGTCGGCCCGCCGAGCGTGCTGACCACCGCGTCCGACCCCGGCGAGCCGTTCTCGATCGCCCGCGAGCCGCTGGCGCAGGGCTTCAAGAAGAAGGGCGCCACCGAGGCCGACGCGTTCCTGGTCGTGGCCAACCACTGGAAGTCGAAGGGCGCCGGCGCGGCGCTCTACCCGGGCGACGAGCAGGACACCCGGCCCGCGTACGACCAGGGCTCGTTCAACGCGACCCGGGTCCGTGAGGCGCGGGAGACGCATGCCTTCGCCACCCAGCGGGCGGCCGCCCTCGGCACCGACCGGATCTTCCTGCTGGGTGACCTGAACGCGTACACCCACGAGGACCCGATGCAGGAGCTCTACGGGTTCGGCTACACCGACCTCGGGAGCCGGTTCAGCCCGTCCGAGCACACCTACTCGTTCGACGGGAAGGCCGGCTCGCTCGACCACGTCCTGGCCAACCCGGCGGCGCTGAAGATGGTCACCGGCGCCGACATCTGGCCGATCAACGCCCAGGAGTCGGTGGCGTACAACTACAGCCGCTACAACTACAACGTCACGCTGCTGTTCAACCCGGACGACCCGTTCGCCGCGTCGGACCACAACCCGGAGATCGTCGGCCTGACCCTGCCGGCGCTGCCGGAGTGGTCGGCCAAGAAGATCTACGACAGCGGTGACACGGTGGCCTACCAGGGCCAGGTCTGGCGGGCGCTGTGGTGGACGCTGGCCCAGCCGCCGGGCGACCCGTACGGCCCGTGGGAGCAGATCGCCACGGCCGCCGACGGCTCGATCCTGTGGACCCCGTCGCGCGTCTTCACCACCGGCGACATCGTCACCTACCAGGGCCACCGGTTCCAGGCCCAGTGGTGGACGCGCAACCAGGCGCCCGGCTCACCGTGGGGCCCCTGGAAGAAGCTCAGCTAGGCCGCTGCCCGGCCGCCCCCGTCCGCTCCAGCCGGGCGGGGGCGGATGGGCCCGACGGCCGGCCCCGGCGAACTAGGCTCCGATGAGCAAGGTCATCCGGCTGATCGACGCGGGGACGGCACCATGATCATCGACACCCACCAACACCTGTGGACCGCTGCGTACGAGTGGCTCCAGGATCCTTCGCTGTCCCGGATCCGGCGCGACTACACGGTGGCCGACCTGCGGGCCGCGATCGCCACGACCGGCGTCGAACGCACGGTGCTGGTCGAGGCCGGCAGCTGCACGTCGGCCGAGACCGACCTGTTCCTGCGGACCGCCGCGGCGACGCCCGAGATCGCGGCCGTGGTCGGGTGGGCCTCGATCGCCGATCCCGCGCTGGCCGGCACGATCGCCGCGCATCGCGCCGGTCCCGGCGGCGAGCTGCTGGCCGGCATCCGCGACCAGGTCCAGGCCCAGCCGGACGACTTCCTCGACCGGGCGCCGGTCCGCGCCGGGCTGGCCGCGGTGGCCGAGGCGGGGCTGGTCAACGAGCTGGTGGTCCGCGCGACGCAGCTCCCGTCGGTGGCCCGGGCGGCGGCCGCGCTGCCCGGCGCCACCTTCGTGCTCGACCACCTGGGCAAGCCGGGGATCGCGGCCGGCGCGCTGGGGGAGTGGCGTGACCTGATCGCCCCGGTGGCGGCCCGGCCCAACGTGGTGGCCAAGCTGTCCGGCCTGGTCTCCGAGGCGAACTGGGAGACGTGGACGCCGGCCGACCTGGCGCCCTTCGTGACCGCCGCGCTCGACCTGTTCGGGCCGGAGCGGCTGATGTTCGGCTCGGACTGGCCGGTCCTCGAGGTGGCGGCCACCTACGAGCAGGTCTACACCACGACGGTCGACCTGGTCGGCGGGACCGACCCGGACATTTTCGGCCGGACCGCCACTCGGGTCTACCACCTGTGACATCACAGACAGGCGCTGGCCGATCGGTGTTTCCTCCGGGCACCGTGGGGCAGTACAGCGTTGATCAATGTCTGGAGCGCCGATGTCGACCACGCCCGATGAAGACTCCCGCCTGACCGTCGGACCGCCCGCCGACCACGCCGCGGGGCTCAAGGCGGTCCAGGTCAGCATGGGCAAGGCGGTCAAGCAGATGGGCGTGGTCAAGACCGCCCGCAACCTGCTCCACCTCAACCAGGTCGACGGCTTCGACTGCATGAGCTGCGCCTGGCCCGATCCGAAGGGCCATCGGCACACCGCCGAGTTCTGTGAGAACGGCGCCAAGGCCGTCTCGTGGGAGGGTCAGCGCGACACGGTCGGCCCGCTGTTCTTCGCCGACCACCCGATCGCCGAGCTGGCCGGGCAGACCGACCACTGGCTCGAGAAGCAGGGCCGGCTGATCCACCCGATGGTGCGCCGCGACGGCGGCACCCATTACGAGCCGATCTCCTGGAAGGACGCGTTCGCCCTGATCGGCGAGCACCTGAACGCCCTGGCCGGCCCCGACGCGGCGGTCTTCTACACCTCGGGCCGGGCGAGCAACGAGGCCGCCTTCCTCTACCAGCTGCTGGCCCGGGCGTACGGGACGAACAACCTCCCGGACTGCTCCAACATGTGCCACGAGTCCACCAGCGCGGCCCTGGCCCGCACGATCGGCATCGGCAAGGGCTCGGTCTCCCTCGACGACCTGCACCGGGCCGACCTGATCGTGGTCTCCGGCCAGAACCCGGGCACCAACCACCCCCGCATGCTCACCGCGCTCGAGATCGCCAAGCGGGACGGCGCGAAGATCCTGGCCATCAACCCGCTGCCCGAGGCCGGGCTGCTGCGCTTCGACAACCCGCAGAAGGCGAGCGGGCTGGCCGGCCGCGGCACCGCCCTGGCCGACCAGCTGCTGCAGATCCGCTCCAACGGCGACCTCGCGCTGTGGCAGGCGATCGGCCACCTGCTCCTGAAGGCCGACGCGCTCGACCACGAGTTCATCGCGTCGAGCACCACCGGCTTCGAGGCCTGGGCCGAGCACGTACGCGACATCGACCGCGACGCCATCCTCGCCGCGACCGGCCTCACCTGGGCCGAGATCGAGGCCGCGGCGGCGATGCTGGCCGGCGCGAAGCGGATCGTGCACTGCTGGGCCATGGGCATCACCCAGCACCACAACTCGGTCGCCACGATCAAGGAGTTCGTCAACGTCGCCCTGGCCCAGGGCATGATCGGCCGGCCCGGCGCCGGCCTCTGCCCGGTCCGCGGCCACTCCAACGTCCAGGGCGACCGGTCGATGGGCATCTGGGAGAAGCCGCCACAGTTCTTCCTCGACGCGCTGGGCACCGAGTTCGGCTTCGAGCCGCCCCGCCACCCCGGCTACGACGCCGCCGACGCGGTGCGCGCCTTCCGCGACCGCAAGGCGAACGTGTTCGTGGCGCTGGGCGGCAACTTCGTGGCCGCCATGTCCGACACCTCGGTGGTGGCGGAGGCGATGCGTGGCGCCGAGCTGACCGTGCAGATCTCGACCAAGCTCAACCGCAGCCACCTCGAGGCCGGGCGTACCGCGCTGATCCTGCCCACCCTGGGCCGCACCGAGCAGGACCTGACCGGTGGCCGGGTCCAGCGGATCACCGTGGAAGACTCGATGTCCGAGGTGCACGCCTCCCGCGGCCGCTCGAAGCCGGCCGGGCCGCTGCTGCGCTCCGAGATCGACATCATCTGCGGCATCGCGGCGGCCACGCTCGGCGACCGGCACGGCATCGACTGGGCCGGGTTCACCACCGACTACGACCGGATCCGTGACCGCATCGGCGGGGTCGTGCCCGGCTGCGCCGGATACACCGAACGGATCAGCAATGGCGGCTTCACCATGCCCCACCCGCCGCGCGACTCGCGCACGTTCCCGACCCCCGAGGGCAAGGCCGTCTTCACGGTCAGCCCGATCGAGGTGCTCCAGGTCCCGCCCGGCCACCTCATCCTGCAGACCCTGCGCAGCCACGACCAGTTCAACACCACGGTGTACGGGCTGGACGACCGCTACCGCGGCATCAAGGCGGGCCGTCGCGTGCTCTTCATCAGCGCCGAAGACCTCTCCGAGCTGGGCTTCGCCGACGGCGACCACGTCGACATCGTCTCGGTCTTCACCGACGGCGTCGCCCGTCGCGCGGCCCGGTTCCGGCTGGTCGAATACTCGACGCCCAAGGGCTGCGTGGCCGCCTACTACCCCGAGACGAACCCGCTGGTGCCGCTCGATTCCCAGGCGGTCGAGAGCGGCACCCCGACCTCGAAGTCGGTCATCGTCCGCCTGGAGCGCGCCTCGTAGTCAGCCGCGCCCGCAGAACGGTGTCGTGGGTGTGGTGGCCGCCGGGCGGGCGAGGGCGGGTCTCGCCGACCTCGACGCTCCACGAGTCGTCGAGGAGGGACGCGACCTCGGACGGCTGGTAGAAGCTCCGCGGGTCGGGGTCCATGTCCGCGGGCAGGCCGGCCAGGTCATGGCCGACGAACAGCAGGGTTCCGCCCGGCGCCACGGCGTCCAGCAGGCCCCGCAGGCCGGCGTGACCCTCGCGGCGCGGCAGCGGGAAGTACTGGGCCGACACCAGGTCGAAGGGGCCGGCCGGCGGCGGCCCGCTGGTCAGGTCGCCCAGGATCCAGTCGACCCGCCCGGCGACATCGGCGCCCGCGGCCGCGGCCCGGTCGAGCGCGATCCGCGAGATGTCGACCGCGGTCACCCGCCACCCACGCCTCGCCAGCCACAGCGCGTCACCACCCTCGCCACACCCGATGTCCAGCGCCCGCCCGGGTGTCAGCCCGCTCACCTCGTCGACGAGTACGCCGTTCGGGTTACCGCTGAACAGCCGCTGCCGGCTCTGATATCGCTCGTCCCAGTACTCGGCGTCCATGATCCCTAGGCTTACTGACGCCGAGATCACAGGCCAGGTTCTTTGCCGGGTCGGCAAACCGGCCGATAGGTTGGTCACGCGAAGGGGAGTAGCTCCCAATGCTGTGGTCGACATGCTGGCGTGCGGTCTGCGCCCGGCCACACGGCCTCATCCACGGGTGAGGCGGGCGAGACCTTCGATCTGGCTGAGACATTGCCGGGTCGAGGTCGTTCGTGCCCGCCCCGGTCTGACGTGGAGAGGCTTTTTTCATGGACGGGTTCCTGGCCGCCCTGGCGCTCAGTTTCGGTGTCATCTTCGTCGCCGAGCTGGGCGATAAATCGCAGCTCATGGCGATGACGTTCGCCACCCGCTTCAAACCGCTGCCGGTCCTCATCGGCATCACCGTGGCCACCGCCGTCGTCCACGCCGTCTCGGTGGGCATCGGGTACGGGCTGGGCGCGTCCTTGCCGACCGGCTGGATCGCGCTCGTGGCCGGCCTCGCCTTCCTGGCCTTCGGCGCCTGGACGCTGCGCGGCGACTCGCTCACCGAGGACGAGAAGGGCAAGGCCGAGCAGACCAGACGCTCGGCCATCGTCGCCGTGAGCGTCGCCTTCTTCCTGGCCGAGCTGGGCGACAAGACCATGCTCGCCACGATCACCCTGGCCACCCAGCACGGCTGGTTCGGCACCTGGCTCGGCTCCACGCTCGGCATGGTCGCCGCCGACGCCCTGGCCATCCTGCTCGGCCGCTTCCTCGGCAAGCGCCTCCCCGAGAGGGCCATCAAGTACGGCGCCGCCGCCCTCTTCGCGATCTTCGGCGTCTGGCTGCTCATCGACGCGATCGGCCAGCTCGCCTGATCCGGTCGCGATCGTCTACTTCGGGCAGGAGTACTTGTCCAGCGCGTCGAAGGCAGGCCGGACCTTCGCCTGACGTTGATGTCCGAATCCGGCCAGCGTCGGTGCGCCCCGCCGACCAGACTCCTCGAAATGACTGACGAGAGAACGATCCAGCGGGCGCGGGTTCTGCGGGAGCTGCACGAGCGGTCGGTGCTGGTGCTGCCGAACGCCTGGGACGCGGCCAGCGCGGCCCTGGTGGCGCGGGCCGGCGCGGCGGCGGTCGCGACCACCAGCGGCGGGGTGGCCTGGGCGCTGGGCCGGGGCGACGGTGAGGGCCTGACCAGGGACGAGATGGTGGCCGCGGTGGCCCGGATCGTCGCCGCGGTCGAGGTGCCGGTGACGGCCGACGTCGAGGGCGGCTACGGCGACAGCCCGGAGGACGTGGCCGAGACGGTCCGCGCGGTGCTGGCCGCCGGTGCGGCCGGCGTCAACCTCGAGGATGCCCGCTCGTCGGACGGCACCCTGCGTTCCGTCGCCGAGCAGTCGCGACGCGTCCGGGCCGCCCGGGAGGCCGCCATCCCGGAGTTCGTGATCAACGTGCGCACGGACGTCTACCTCCGCCAGGTCGGCGACCCGGCTGGGCGCCTGGACGACGTCCTGGCCCGGGCCGGCGGTTATGCCAAGGCCGGCGCCGACTGCCTGTTCGTCCCGGGCCTGCTCGACCTGGGAACGTTGGGCCGGCTCACCGAGGCGTCGCCGCTGCCGGTCAACGCGATGACCGGCCCGGGCGGGCCGACCGTGGCCGAGCTGACCGCCGCCGGCGTACGCCGGATCAGCGTGGGCACCGCGGTGGCGCAGGCCGCCTACGCCGTGGCCGACCGCGCCGCCCGTGAGCTGCTGACCACCGGCACCTTTGCCGCGCTGAACCCGAACCTCGACTACCCGGAGCTGAACGCGCTGCTCACCTGACCCAGAAGTCCGTTGGCAGCGCCTCGATGTGGGCGGCGGACTGTTCCATGTAGCCCGCGACCGACGCCAGCGCGGTCGCGGCCGGATCGCCGGCCTCGGCCATCTCACGCATGGTCGCGGCCTGCCGCCGGGCGCGCCCCACCACGGTGGCGCCGAAGGCGTGCCGGTCACCGTCGTAGCCGTACGCGTCGAGCAGGAGATGAAGACGGCGCGACCGGTCCGCGCTGTGGTGGAAGCCGATCCCCTCCGCGATCTCCGGCGGGCACAGCGGCACCCACCAGAGCGCGGCGAGCGCCAGGTCGAACTCCCGCGTCGACGGGAACGCCGAGTCCCAGTCGAAGAAGCCGACCAGCCGGTCGCCGTCGAGGACCGCCGCGTTGTACGGGGCCACGTCCTGATGACCGATGACCAGACCCGGTTCCATCGTCCGCCCGGTGAACCACTGAGCGTCCGCCGGTGGCACAAAGCCGGCCGTCACGTCGTGGAGGCGTCGCATCCATCGGCCGACCTGGGTGAGCAGCACGTCGGTGAACGACCAGACCGGCCAGGGGACCTGGCCGGCGGCCGTCTCGCCGGGCAGGAAGGTGAGCATCTCGCGGCCCTGGTCGTCGAAGCCGAGCACCCGGGGAGCACCGTCGAAGCCGGCGTCCTCCAGATGTCGCAGCAACGCGTGCACCGTGGGTGTCCACGGGAAGGTCTGCTTGTGGACGACGTCGCCGATCCGCGCGGCGCCGACGGTGTTCCCGCCGGCCAAGGCCTCTTCGGTCATGCCGTGGTTATAGCCCTCGTCGAGCGACGGCGACACTCGATTACGGACGCCGGCCCGGCGGCGGGTGACCGCCACCGGGCCGGCTGTCGGATGTGGGTCAGTTGCCGTCCAGGAGCGGCGGCTTCTTGCCGACGTAGACCCCGGCGGCCTCCTTGCCGAGGACCGCGACGTCGAGCGTGCACGCCTCGAGCCACCCGGCGGCGATCTCCTTCTGCCGGCAGATCGACAGGGCCCGGTCACGGATCTTCGGGTCCAGGTCGCGGGCGAAGAACGGCTTGTCCGGGTTGCTCTCCTCGGTCTTCTCACCGCAGACCGAGAGCAGCGACTCGGACGGCTTCACCCGCCAGCTGTCGCCGAACTTGTGGTACAGGTCGCCGAACGACAGCGGCACCTGGAAGATCGTCCCGTCGCGCGCCTCGAGCAGCTTGATGTTGTTGTCGGGGTTGCCGAGCAGGCCACGGACCTTCGCCGGCCAGGTGCCCAGGCCGACCTCCACGTCGAGGTACGCGCCGCGCGGCGTGACGACGACGCTGTTGCCACTTTCGTCGGTCACCACGTACGCGCCGCCCGACGTAAGAGTGACGTTCACGCCGGACTTCAGGACCAGGGGCTCGTCCTTGAGTTCGACCTTCTCGCCGTCGACGATCAGCGACCTGCCGCCGCAGACCGCAACCTCGGACTTGCCCATCCGGGTGCCGATGGCCTGGTTGACCGACGCGTTCGGCCAGGTCGGGGCGCCGGAGATGTGCCGCGCCTGCACCTCGAAGCCGGTGCCGACCTCGGCGAGCGTGTAGTCGCCCACGCCCTGGAAGTCGTAGTACAGGCCGGCGAGGGTGTGCGCGTGCACGTCGCCGATGGTGACGCCGGCCGCGCAGCCCGGAACGTTGGCGCCGTCGTGCTGCTTGAAGATCAGGGCCGGTCCGGCTCCGCTCTCGGCCGGCGCGTCGGGGCCGAAGTTGAGGTTGTTGGTCTCGCCGGTGAACCCGGTCGCCACGCAGGTCGGCTTGTCCCGGCCGCCGTAGAGGACCCGGTTCCGCACGGTCATCGAGTTGCCGAGGTCGAAGCTGAACATGCCGCCGCCGTCCTCGTTGCCACCGAGGCCGAAGACGTTGAACTCGGAGGTGTCCCAGCCGGCCGCCGCGTTGACCGAGTTGTCGCCGGTCCGGGTGAAAGCGGTCGTCCCGACGAACAGCGTCGCGCTGTCCGCCGTCGCGCTGACCTGGCCGGCCAGGCTCAGGTTGGCCAGGTTGTCGATCGGCTGGTTCGGCACCAGGGTGGCGCCCCCGCTGTTGTTGCGGAAGCAGTAGATGTCACCGACGCCGCCGAACTGGAACTGGTTCCAGCCGCCGGGGCAGGTGGTGTTGAAGTTGAGCAGCCAGTACTGGATGAAGACGAAGCCGTTCGACCCGTCGTTGGCGTGGACGAACTGCTCCCACCCCCGGCAGCCCGGGTTCGGCGACCCGGCGCAGGCCGTGCTGGCGAAGAAGTTCGTGTTCATCTGCAGCGTGTACGCGTCCTCGATCAGCGCGCCCGCGTTGCCGATCGGTCCCCGGCCGCCGGTGACGTTGACGTCCTCGAACGTGCCGATCGAGGTCTGGATGAAGTTCCCGGCCGGCACCTGCGCCGACAGGTCGGTGCCGTTGCCGATCACGAGCGGCCGGGCGCCGGCCTTGGGCGGCATCGGGATGGCCGGTGGCGCGGCACACGCGGCCGGCCGCCAGTTGGTGCTCGGGTACTCGGTGGTGAAGCACCCCTTGGACGCCGGCCGGGCCACCTTGGAGACCGAATTCTGCCAGTCCCCGATGCCCGGAGTTGGAGCCGCGTGAGCCGCAGTGGCGCCGGCTAACACGACGATGAGGGCACACAGCGTGCCCAGAACTTTCCTCATGGCCGTTCCTCCCCCAACACAAGCCACGAAATGGTCGTGCAAAGGAGACGGCTTCGGCTGCTTCCGAAACAACGCCAGAAGTGCTGTAGAGGCTATGTCGGATACCCGAAACGTCGCATGAGCCGGCGCAGTTTCGCCTCCGATCCGGACTGGCCGAGCCGCTCGTAGAGCCGCAGGGCCGTGCCGAAGTGCTCGTGCGCCGGCTCGAACTCCTCCTGCGCGTGGTAGTCGGCGCCGACGCAACGGTGGGTGAGCGCGAGGATGTGCTCGTTACCCTCCGCGATCTCCATCGCCGACCGGTGGTAGCGCAGGGCGGTGGAGACGCCGATCTCGAAGTGGGCCGATCCGAGGTTGTTGAGGAAGATCGCCTCGCGGGCCCGGTCGCCCAGCTTCCGGCTCAGCTCGACGCCCTGCTGGGTCAGCGCGAGGACGCGGTCGAAGTCGCGCTGCCGGAACGCCGCCACACTGTGCGCCTCCAGGGTGCGCATCGTGCCGACCTCGTCGGAGTTGACCCGGGCCAGCGCGTACGCCGAAGCGAAGGTCTGCTCCGCCTCGTCGTGCCGGCCATCCTCGGCCAGGGCCTTGGCGATCACGCTCAGCAGGATCACTCGGCGCTGCGGTGTCGGCGCGAGTTCCAGCGCGGCCCGGTAGTGGGTCACCGCGGCCGCGAAGTCCTCCTCGTGGAAGCTGGCGTTGCCGCGCTTGCTCAGCAACAGATGCCGGTCGCCGAGGCCGGACTCGACGGCCCGGTCGAGCAGCCGCAGCAGCGGGAGGGTGTGACCGTGCGTGTCCAGGTAGCCGCAGGAGGCCAGCTGCTCGACGATGGTCGGGTCGAGCGCCGCCTCGGCCACGATGTTGTCCAGCTCGCGGGCCAGAAGATCATGATCCGACGCGTACGCCAGGACGAAGTCCCGCACCCGGGCCGGCGCCGGCGGCAGCACCGACCGCGCGTAGGCGACCGTCAGGTCGTGCAGCACGTAGACGCCCGCCGAGCGCTTCGCGAAACTCACGTCGACCAGCGCGTTGAGCGCCGCCCGGGACCGGTTGAGGCTGATGCCGAGGCAGCACGACAGCAGCTCCGGCGTGACCGTTCCGCTGGCCAGCGACCCGATCGCGCCGAGGGCGGCACGGGCGTCGGCCTGGGGGAGGGCGTCGATCGTGGTGTCGAGCAGCCGCCGCGCGTTCTCCCGGCCGGGCGCGGCGAACCCGGCGGGCATGGCCAGGTCGTGCGGCGCGCCGTCGACCTCCTTGCGCAGGTCGGCCGGGGTGAGCGCGTACTGGCGCAGGCGGTGCCCGGCGATCTCGATCAGGTACGGGTGGTGCCGCAGGTCGCGGCACAGGGCGGCGGCGTCGGGATGCGAGGCGTACGTGTCGTCGTGCGCGTGATGGGCCAGCAGCCTGGCCGCCTCGGCCGGGTCGAGCCCGTCCACCTCGACCTGATGCTCCACGCCCAGCTTGAGCCGGGACGTGACCAGGACCGCGATGCCGGCCGGGATCGCCCGCAGCACGGTGTGCAGGGCGGACGCGTTCCAGACGTCGTCGAGCACGCACAGCCGTACGCCGAGCTCCTCGAGCTGGTGGCCGATCATGAGAAGCCGCGCGTCGCCCTCGGGCCCGCCGCCGCCGAGGCCGAGCGCCGTGGCCAGGCACCGGGCCAGCCCGTCGAGCAGCACGTCGGAGTCCGCGTCCCCGGTGCGGAGCCACAGGTACGGCCCCTTGCGCGCGTCCACCGACCGGTCGGCGACGGTGGCCGCGATCGCGGTCTTCCCGGCGCCGCCCAGCCCGTGCAGCAGCACCCGTCCGCCCTCGTCGAGCCGGGCGCTCACCGTCTCGATCACCCGCTGACGGCCGACCATCAGCTCGGGCCGGTGCAGCCGGTTGGCCGCGCGGTCGAACAGGAGCACGTCCAGCCGCGACGTGTCGGCGGCCCACCGCGGTTCCGGGTTCGAAGACCGGCGATCGTTGCGTACGGTCGCAGCCGCGCGCCGCAACGATTCGGCCCGCGCCGGGTCGCCGTCCAGATAGGTCACGATCTCGCGCAGCCGTTCCGGGCCGATCGGGCGGGCGCCGGTGAAGAACGCCGACACGGTGGCCGCGACCAGCCCGACCGCCTTGCCGATCCGGGCCATCGACGGCTGTCCGTGCGCCCGGTGCAGGTCGTCCAGATATTCCAGCAGGTCGCGTTCCGGTCCGCCGGTCGGCCACCGGTGCTTGCTGAACCCGGCCACCGGCGCCTCCCGTCCGTCAGCAGAACGTCAGCAGTTCCGCAGCAACCCTGTTCCGGTTGTACCGGGTCCGCGCACGCTGGCCCACATGCAATCACGCTTACGGATCGCGGGGTTCGGGATCTTCTCCGCCGAAGTGGACGGACTGCCCGCCGACCTGCCGCCCATCACCCGTACCGTCCTGGCCCGCCTGGTCCTGGCCCGCGGCGCCCTGGTCTACGCCGACGACCTGCACCGCGACGCCTGGCCCGACCCGGCCGGGCAGATCCGGCGCGAGCAGCGCGTCGGCGTCCACAAGCGCATCGGCGAGCTTCGCCGCTGCCTCCCGCCCGGCCTGCTGGTCACCGAACGCGCGGCCCGCACCGGCTACCGCCTGCTGCTCGACGGCGACGAGGTGGACCTCTACGTCTTCGCCGACCTGGTGTTCCGGGCCGCCGTGGCGCCGGACGAGATCGCCGTCGACCTGCTGATCGCGGCCCTGGCCATGTGGACCGAGCCGCCGCTGCTCGGCCTGCCGGAGAAGCCGTTCGTCACCGAGCACGTGGACCGGCTGGTCCGGCTGCGCGACCGGGCCTGCCGCGCGCTGGTCGCCGCCGGTCGCGCCCTGGGCCGCACCCGCGACGTGATCACCGCGCTGGATCGCCTCCAGGCCGGCAATCCGGACGACAACGGACTCCGCGCGTACGCCGCGGATCCGCTTTCCGTCACTTCCGTTGTGCTCGCCGGTCCGTCCGGCCAGATTGCTGTTCCATGAGACGTCTCCTGGGGGCCGCGCTGGCCCTGCTGATCGTGACCGCTCCGGCCTCACCGGCCGTCGCGAAGGTGCCCGTCCGGCCGGTACCCGGGAACGTCGCCGTGGTCGTGGTCGACGACTTCGGTCTGGGCAGGAACCCCAAGGCCCGCACGGGTACGCGGACCGACAACTGCACGGTCGGCGCCAACGAGGTCGGCTCCACCGGCGCCGGGGACGACCTCCCGCCGTCCGGCTATTCGCACGGCGATCTCGTGTACCGCGTACTCAAGGACGATCTTTCCGTGGTGGCGGGGACGGCGCCGGACGTCGACACGGCGGCGATGACACAGTGGACGTACGTCATCGGCGGTGAGAAGTACGCGCTGCGTGAGGTGCCGGTGCACGCCGACCGTTACCGGGTCGACGAGTTGCTGGCCGGCCTGCGCACCCAGATCGAGGCGCTGCGCAAGGACGGCTTCGACCGCATCGTGCTCAACCTCAGCTTCGTGGTCGTCCCGTGCGACGTGGTCGGCTGGCTCGACGAGAAGTCCCTGAACGAGCTGCTGGCCGCCTACGACGAGATGGTGAGCAACGACGCGACCGGCGACCTGAAGGACGCGCTGCGGGACTACCTGGACGGGTCCGGCCGGCTCGACCCCGCGCTGGTCCGCGGCGGCGCCTTCACCACCCGGGTGCTGCGCGACGACCGCCTGGCCGTGCTGCGCTCGCCGCTGACCGGCGCGTTCTACCGCACCGTCGACGTCCGCGAGTTCAACCCCGGCAAGCGCCCGCTGGCCGGCATCATCCACGACCAGGCCTGGACCAGCTTCCGCCACGACCTGATCGAGCCCGACGGCCCGCTGACCGTCGTACCGGTCGGCGCCGCCGGCAACGGCGTGAAGGACGCCAAGGGCAACCGCATCGGCCTGCCGTTCCCGTTCGCGCCCGCGCTGTGGGACTTCGTGGTCAGCGCCAGTGTGGACGCCGAACCGTCGATCGCCGCCCGCTTCAACTCGGGCGAGGTCAAGCTCGACGCCACCGGTCCCGCGGCCCTGCTGCCCGGCAGCTTCGGCAGCTCGTTCGCGGCGCCGAGGCTGAGCGCCCTGCAGGCCAAGTACCTGGCCGAGACCGGCGCGAGGGCCTGCGGCGGCACCCCGTCCCTGGGCTACGTCGACCTGACCGGCTCGCCCACGCTCGACCTGACCACCGCCTCGCCGTGGAAGAACGAGGGCAAGGCGGCCTGGCCCGGCATCTGCGCGAACTTCCCGGGCTGAGGCCTTTCCCAGGGTCCTCGTCAAAGGGGTAATCTGCCCGCATCGATCGGCGTCCCCGTCCGGTCCCGGCAGATGGGCATCGTCGACCCGTGAGCGGATGGAAGAGGCTCTGCCGGCGTGTGGTGGCCGGGTTGTCCGCCGGCGTGGTCGCCGTGCTCGGGGTGCCCGCCACAGCGGCGCGGGCCGGCGACACCGTCCGGTCCGAGCAGTGGCATCTCCGTACGCTGAACGTGGCCGGGGCCTGGACCTGGTCGCAGGGCGCCGGTGTCACGGTCGCGGTGATCGACTCCGGGGTGGACGCCCGCCAGGTCGATCTGCGCGGCCAGGTGCTGCCCGGCCTCGACCTGGTCGACACCGAGGGCGACGGCGACACCGACCTGGTCGGGCACGGCACCACGGTGGCGGCGATCATCGCGGGCAAGGACGACGCCGCGGGTGTGGCCGGCATCGCCCCCAAGGCCAGAATCCTTCCGGTACGCGTGCTCGACCAGACCAACCGGTACAACGACGCGCTGGTGGTGGCCGAGGGCGTCCGGTGGGCGGTCGACCACGGGGCGAAGGTGATCAACCTGTCGCTCGGCGGCGGCGCCGGCAGCGCGGCCCTGGCCGCGGCCATCGACTACGCCTTCGCCAAGGACGTCGTGGTGGTCGCCTGCACCGGCAACGTGAGCGCGTCGACCACGAACGCGGTGTGGTACCCGGCCCGGGAGCCCGGCGTGATCGCCGTGTCCGGGGTGGACCGTTCCGGCGACGCGCTCTGGTCCGGCTCGAACTACGGTCGCGAGACGGCGGTCACCGCCCCCGCGGCCCACATCGTCGGCATCTATCCCGACGGCTACAACAAGGCCAGCGGCACCAGCTTCGCCGCGCCGATCGTCGCCGGCACCGTGGCGCTGGTCCGGTCCCGCTGGCCGTCGATGCCGGCCGGCGAGGTGGTCAACCGGATCCTCCGGACCGCCCGCGACCGGGGTCCCGAGGGCCGCGACGAGAAGTACGGCTTCGGCCTGGTCGACCCGACCGGCGCGCTGACCGCGGAGGTCCCGGCGGTGGAGGGCAACCCGCTCGACACCTCGCCGGCGCCCGGGCACGCCCGGCTCGGCACCCCCGGCGCCTCCGGCTCGGCCCCGCTCGGCGACCGCGCCCAGGCCGACCGCGCCGCCGCGGACGCCGGCGCCTCGGCCGCGTCACCGGCCGGCGACGAGAGCAGGTCCCGCCTCTGGTGGCCCGCGGCGGCCCTCCTCCTCCTCACGGCCGGCCTCGGCGTGGCGATCATCCGCCGCTCGTCCTAGCCTCGCCACGCGTTGTTCGACCTGGATCGAATGGCTCGGACACGCGGCCCGGTCCTGCGGTGTGCTGTGGTCATGGTTTCCGTCGGCATTCTGGGTCCGCTGACCGTGACCGTGGACGGGCGGGACGTCACACCGAGCGCCGCCCGGCTGCGGACCGTCCTGGCCGTCCTGGCATTGTCGGCCGGCACCCCCGTGTCGGCCGGCCGCCTGGCCGCCGCCGTCTGGGACGAGGACCTGCCGGCCAGCACCCGCCGCACGCTGACCGTCTACCTGACCCGGCTGCGGCGGCTGCTCGGCGCGGCGTCGATCCACACCGGACCGGCCGGCTACACGCTGGTGGCCGACCCGGACCGGGTGGACGCGCTGCGCTTCGCCCGGCTCCTCGACGAGGCCGCCGGGGCGGGTGACGCCCGTACCGAACGAAAGATCCTCGGCCTAGCCCTGGATCTGTGGCGCGGGCCGGCCCTGGCCGACATGCCTTCCGCCTGGCTGGCCGACGTCGAGGCGACCCGGCTGACCGACCTGCGGCTGTCCGCCCTGGACCGCCGCATCACCCTGGACCTGGCCGGGCACCACCACGACGGCCTGAGCGCCGAGCTGCGTGCCCTGACCGCGCGCCACCCCCTGCGCGAGACCTTCTGGGCCCACCTGATCACGACCCTGCACCGAACCGGCCGCCGAGCCGACGCCCTGGCCGCCTACCAGCGCCTCTACCGCCTCCTGGCCGACGAGCTGGGCATCGAACCGGGCCCGGAGGCCCAGGCCGCCCACCGCCGCGTCCTCGCCGCCGCCCCGGGCCGGTCCCGCCGCCGCCCGGCCCCGCACTGGCCGGCCTGCCCGTCCCGGGCCCCGCACCGGCGGAACGCGGCCGCGACGACCCGGGGGTGATCAGCGTTCCAGGCCGGGGCCCGAGAGCCGGGCCACATCCAGCATGCGGATGACCTCGGCCGGGCTCGGCCGGGCCAGGCCAGGCCGGGATGGAACAGCACCGCGCGAGCCCGCTCGTCGGGGACCTGTTCCGGCCGGTCGGCCGACCACAGGGAGGCATCACGGGCCAGGGCGTGGAAGGTCGGCCGGAACTCGCTCTGGATGATCAGAAGGGCGGCCAGCTGGATCTCCTGGGCGCGGCTCGGCCGGGGCGACACCAAGGTGTCCCGCCGGCGGATGGCGAGGGCCAGGTTGAGCACGTTGACGAACCGCTTGACCCGCCGCGGATTGTGCCCGAGACCGGTCTCGATCAGTTTCCAGAGGACCGGATCCGCCCCGAGGTCGCCCAGGGCCGGGCCGAAGGCACGTCGCACGGCGGCGAACTGGATCCGCGGCAGGTGGAACGGAAGCTGGATGATCTTCTCGAGGTAGGCGCCGCCGTCCGCCGCCACCTCGGAGCCGAACTTCGTCGAGGCGATCGAGCCGAGGAGGTCGATGTCCATCGCCAGCACGAAGACGCAGCGGGCGTCGCCGATGAAGAGCTTCATCGCCTCCAGCACGCTCAGGGCGGACTCCGGCGTACAGCGGTCCAGGTCGTCGACGAAGACGAACAGTTTTCCCCCGGGCGGGAGCATGGCGTCGACGGCGGCCGCGAAGTCGGCCTCGAAACGGTTGATCTCGGCGTAGTGCTGCCGGTTCTCGGCCGTCACGGCGTCGATCACCGACGTCACGTCGGCGGCGGGCACGAGCCCGCCGCTGGCCAGGTTGGCCGCGATCCCGGCACCGGCCCGCAACCCCAGCCAGGACACGGCCCGGGCCATCCGGGTGACCCGCTCGCCGCCGCGCTCCTCCTCGAAGGCCACCTCGGCCAGCAGGGACTGGAGCAGCGCGGCCCAGACCTCGACCTTCTGGTCGTACTTCCACGGGTTGAACCACACGGCCCGGTCGGTGGGCGCACCGGTCAGCAGGTCCTGCCACATGCGCATGAAGCTGGACTTGCCGGAACCCCAGGAGCCGAAGACCCCGACCGTCAGCGGGAGGGAGTCCGCCCGGGCGACGACGTCGTGCAGTTCCTCGACGTACGTCCGGAAACCGAACAGGTCGCCGTCGACCGCCGGGACCGGGTTGTCGGACAGTGGCGTGATCAGGTGGTCCTCCCTGAGGTGTGGCGTGATCGGACCGTATCGGTCGACGCCGAGCCGGACAAACCGGCCGATCATCGGATTTGCCTGCTGCTCGCTTCGTGTTGAGCTGACGGACAGCTCACGCCAAGTCGATAGCCTGGAGGAATCCGCGGTGTTTGTCGGTTCGGAACGACTGTCCGTGGTGGACCGGCTCGTCACGACGTTCGACGAGCTTCGCCACACCTGCACGCCGCGGATGATCGCCCTCGTCGCCTCACCCGGCTGGGGCAAGACCCGGATCGTCCAGGAGTTCTACGCCCGGCTCGCCGCCGTGCAGCCGGCGCCCGGCTACTGGTCGCCCTCCCTGGTGGACAGCCCCGACGCCGCTTCGGCCACCTTTGTGGACGTCACCACCAGCCGCAAGGTCGTCCGGCACCGGCGGCTGACCGTGCCGGCCGACACGGTCCCGCCCTGGTTGTGGCTCGCCCCGGCCAGCAGCCGGCTCGGCGACGGCTCGTGCGGCCCGGCTCTGGAGTCGGTGGCCGACCAGTTGGCGCCGCATCTCGGGACGGTGCTGCAGGCGATCGCCGCGCGCGGCGCGCTCGACGACTCGATCCTGGCGGCGGTGGCCGCGGCCGTGCCCCTGAGACATCTGGTCAACCTGAGCCCGATCACTCCCGAGCTGTCCCAGCGCCTCCTCCGGCTGTCGGTCGACCGCATCGTCCCTGGCACCGCGGAGCTGACCGCCGGTCTGGGCAACGCCTTCGCCGCCCTGCTCCGGGCCGCCGCGGACGGGCTCGGTGGCGACCGGCTCGGCGTCGTCGTCGTGCTGGACGACGCCCACGACCTCGACCGGGCCACCGTCGACTTCGTCACCGAGATCCTCAGCGGCAGCGTGCCGGTGCTCTTCGTCGCGACGACCTGGCCGGACCCACCGGGCGGTGACGCCATGCCGTCGCCCTTCACCGCGTACCTCGCCGAGGCGGCCGACGCCGAACGGGTGCATCGCGAGGTGCTCGCCCGGCTCGACCCCGACGATCTGGTGGACTACGTCCGGGCCCAATTCCCGGAGACCGACCCCGGGGTCGCGTTCCGGCTCGCCCAGCGGGCCGACGGCAACCCCTACGCCCTGCGGCTGCTCCTCGACACGCCGCGGGTCCGGTCGGCGACCGGCAACGGCCGCATCGTGCTGGACGCCGACGAGATCGAATCGATCAACGGTGGTCTCGACAGCCTGCTGCGCGAGCACTGGGCCCGGCTGACGGCCGGCGTGCAGCAGACCCTGGCCACGGCGGCCATGCTGGGGCAGTCGTTCGTCGACGACGTCCTGCTGTCGGCCCTCGAAGCGCTCGACACGGAGTCCGGCAGCGGCCTGGCCGAGGCGCTCGCCAGCGCCTGGATCCGGCCCGCCGGTGAACCTGTCCGGGTCATCGAGTTCATCGAGCGCATCCGCTACGAGCTCGCCCGCGACGCCGTCGTCAACGTGCTCTCGCCCAAGGTCCGCGAGCTGATGCTGCACGCGGCGTTGCGGACCGTACGCCGCCTGCTGGACAGCTCGGACAAGGAGTACCGGCAGACGCTGCTCGCCCTGCACGTCGGCCTGGCCCAGGACGGCGCCGAGCCCGATCTGGTGCGGGCCGCGCAGAGCGCCGGCGAACTGGCCGACATCGCCCGGGAACAGCACCGCCGTGCGGAAGCCATCCGCTACCTGGACCGCGCCATCGAATGGCTGGAGAAGGGCGACGACGTCGAGCCGTCGATGCTGGCCGGCTTCTACACCGCGCTGGCCGAGAACCAGGTGCTCGAGCTGAGCCGGGCCAGGAGCGAGCCCGCCGCCCTCAGGGCCCGGGAGATCGCCACCGCCGGCCTCGGGCCGCACGACGAGGTCCGCCTGCACGCCCAGCTCGCCGTCTTCCGGGCCTGGCTCCGCCGGGATGACCCGGAGGTGTTCCAGCGGGCCATCGATCTGCTGCACGAGATCGAGGCCAACCTGCCGCAGGAACCGTCGCCGTTGCTGGTCCGTAGCCTCTGGGCGGCGCAGCGCAACGTGCTCAGCCTCGAAGGCGCCCACGAGGACGCCCGCCGGCGGGCCGGGGAGCTGGTGGCGTTCTGCGAGGAGCACCTGGGCACCCACAACCGGTGGACGCTCGACTCGATGGAGCAGACGGCGTTCCAGGCGGTCCGGTGCAACGACCTCGACGAGGCCGTCCGCGTACGCCGGGCGGTCCTGAGCCGACGTATCGACACCATCCCGGTGACCGGCCGGATGCCCGCCGCCCTGGCCCAGCACAACCTCGCGAGTGTCCTGGCCCGGCTAGGGGATGACCAGCACCTGGCCGAGGCGGAGGAGCACGCGGAGGCGGTGCTCGCCACCTGGTCAAGGGTGTACGGGATGACCACCGGCAGGTCGTGCATGGCTCGGCTCATCCGGGCCCGCGTGTGGCAGCAGCAGGGCCTGTCGGCCGAGAAGCGGGGTGACGAGGAGGTGGCCGCTGACCTGTACCGGCGCGCGGCCGGTGAGACCGCGGCCGTCCTAGAGCTTCGGGCCGGCGCGTTGCCCGCCTCCCGGGCGATCGCCCTGATGCGCCACGGCTGGTCGTTGGCCGCGACCCGCGATCGGCAGGGTGTGACGCTGCTGAGGCAGGCTCTCGCCATCCGTGAGAATGACCTTTGTCAGGATCACACCTTCTGGGTGGCCCGCGAATGCGCCGGCTTCCTGGTCTGGGCCTATCAGCGGTTCGGCCTCGAGCTGGAGGCGGAGTCGGTGATCCGCCGGTACCAGCTCACCGGCTGAGAGGTAGCGGCTGCCCGCACCACTCCCGGACGGCGGCGAGGGTCTCGTCGGCCGGGAGCATGCGGTCGGACGCCCAGGCGACGTAGCCGTCCGGGCGTACCAGAACCATCGCCGGACCCGGCAGCGCCTCGCGCCGGACCACCTTGACCCCCGGCACCTCGCCCAGGGCCAGCGGCGAGCGGGTGACCAGCACGAACCGGCCGTCGCGAAGCTCGGTGTAGAGCCGGTCGACGTCGGGCATCCGGCGGCCGGTCCACCGGTGGGCGCCGGACGTGCGGGCCGGGTACGCGATGCCGACGCCGCTGATCCGGCCGGCGATCATGCGGCGGGTGCGGTGGAACCGGAAGATCGCGCGCATCACCAGCGCCTGGGCGATGGTGCGCGGGTGCTTGCGGCCGAGGACCATGCCGTTGAAGGCGTCGGTGAGCCGCAGAACCTGCTCGCCGACCGGGTGCCGTTCGGACTCGTAGCTGTCCAGCAGCCACGGGGCCGCCGTTCCGTGCACCGCCGCGGCCAGTTTCCAGCCCAGGTTCATCGCATCCTGGATGCCGGTGTTCATGCCCTGGCCGCCCAGCGGGGAGTGGACGTGCGCGGCGTCGCCGGCCAGGAAGACCCGGCCCGAGCGGTAGCGGGACGCCTGGCGGCGCTCGCTGAGGAACCGGCTGGTCCAGCGCGGCTCGCTCATGCCCAGGTCGCTGCCGGCGATGCGCCGGAAGGCGTCGCGCATCTCGTCGTAGGTGACCGGCTCGCTCAGCGGCGTCCGGTCACGCCGGCGGTCCCAGGCGATGGCCCGGAACCAGCCGTCGCCGAACGGCACGATGATCACCGCGCCGTCCTCGCCGGTCCGGGCGAACATCGCCTCGGCCGGCGGCTCGGAGAGGTGCACGTCGGCGAGCAGGATGTGGGTCTCGTACTGCTTCCCGGCGAAGTCGATGCCGGCCATCCGCCGCACGGCGCTGTGCGCGCCGTCGCAGCCGGCCACGAAGCGGGCCCGCTCGGTGTGCGGGTTCTCGCCGCCCACCTCCAGGATCACGCCGTCGTCGTCCTGGCGCAGGCCGAGCACCTCGGCGCCGGTGACGATCTCCACGCCGAGCCGCTCGGCCCGGGCCCGCAGCGCCTTCTCGGTGCCGCTCTGCGGCGCGATGAAGATCATCGGGTAGCGGGTGTCGAGGATGTTCAGGTCGAGGGCCGCGCCGGGCAGGGGCGCGATGCGGGTGACGGGTACGCCGTGCTGGAGCACCTCGTCGGCCAGGCCTCGGGCGTCGAGCAGTTCGAGCGTACGGGCGTGCAGCGCGAACGCCCGGGTGATGTTGGGGTCCTCGCGCCGCCTCTCCAGCAGGCGCACGTGGACACCGGCGAGCGCGAGCTCCCCGGCCAGGGCGAGTCCGGTGGGTCCGGCCCCGACGACGATCACATCGGCCGAGTTCATGGCGGTTCCTCTTCTCGTTGTTCGGATGGACCCAGCCTGCGGGTGGGCGTACGTCGATCGAATCGGTGATGTCACCGGTCCCGTAGCATCGGCGGCATGCTGCACGGGCGGCGCGACGAGTGCACGCTCATCGATGGCCTGCTCGCCGCGGCCGCCGATGGGCAGAGCGGTTCGCTCGTCCTGCGCGGTGAGGCGGGCATCGGCAAGTCGGCCCTTCTCCGGTACGCCGAAGAGCAGGCCACCGGCATGCGCGTCCTGCGCGGCACCGGCATCGAGTCCGAGTCGGAGTTCCCGTTCGCCGCCATCCACCAGGTGTTGCGGCCGGTCGCCGAGCTGATCGAGGTGATACCGGAACGGCTCGGCGCGGCCCTCCGCGGCGCGTTCGGCCTCGGCCCGGTGACCGGCCCGGACCGCTTCCTGGTCTCGCTCGCGGTGCTCAGCGTGCTGGCCGAGGCGGCCGAGGAACGCCCGCTGCTCTGCCTGGTCGACGACGCGCACTGGCTCGACGGCGCCTCGGCCGGCGCGCTGACCTTCGCCGCCCGGCGGCTCGGCTCGGAGGGCGTGGTGATCCTGTTCGCGGCCCGTGACCACTTCGACGCCGCCGGGCTGCCCTCACACACGCTCACCGGCCTCGACGAGCCGGCGGCCGGCGCGTTGCTCGGCGCCGGGCTCTCCGCCGCGGTCCGCGACCGCCTGGTGGCCAGCACCGCCGGGAACCCCCTGGCCCTGCTCGAGCTGCCCGGCTCGCTGTCGGCCGACCAGCTCTCCGGCCGCGAGTCGCTGCCCGAGCGTCTGCCGGTGGGCGCGGGGGTGGAGCAGGTCTTTCTCGATCGGGTACGCCGTGAGCACCCGTCCACGCAGACGCTGCTCCTGGTCGCGGCGGCCGAGGACAGCGGCGAGCTGGCGCCGGTGCTGCGCGCCGCCGACCGGCTCGGCGTCCCGTCCGGCGCGCTGGACGCCGCCGAGAAGGCGGGCCTGGTCCGGGTCGACGCCGGGACGGTCGTGTTCGGCCACCCGCTGGTCCGTTCGGCCGTCTACCGGGGCGCGACCTTCTGGCAGCGCCGCGACGCGCGGCTGGCCCTGGCCTCGGCGCTGGACGGCGACGAGAACGCCGACCGCCGGGCCTGGCACCTGGCCGCGGCCGCGCTCGGCCCGGACGACGAGGTCGCCGCCGAACTGCACCGCACCGCCGACCGGGCCCGCTCCCGGGGCGGGCACGCCGCCGCGGCGACGGCTCTCGAACGGGCGGCGACGTTGACCGCCGACGCGGCGCTGCGGGGCGAACGGCTGGTCCTCGCGGCCGCGTCGGCCTGGCAGGCGGGCGCCCCGGAACGCGCGACCGGGCTGCTCGACCGCGTGGTCGCCGCCTCGCCGGCCCTGCGGTGCCGGGCCGACCACCTGCGCGGGTCGATCGAGTCGGTCTGCGGCGAGCTGACCGCGGCGTACGCGATCCTGACCGGCGCCGCCGCCGATGCCGGCCCGGTGGCCGCCGCGCAGATGCTCACCGAGGCCGGGCAGGCGGCGTGGCTGGCCGGTGACGCCGCCGGACTGCGCGAGGCCGGTCGCCGGCTGGCCGCCCTGCCGATGCCGGACGCCGCGATCCCGCTCAGCGCCCAGCTCGTGCAGGGCTTGGACGGCCTGCTCAGCGGGGACACGGCGGCCGCCGCCCGGCACCTGCGTGCCGCCGCGGCCACCTTCTCCGGCTTTTCCGCACCCGCGCTGCCGGGCATTGTCACCGCGGCTCCTTCACCCGCGGCTCCTCAGCGCGCGGCTCCTCAGCTCGCGGCCGGCGGCGCGGATCTGCGGGCGATGATGATCACCGCGGCCGGGGCGATGTTCCTCGGGGATGACGCGGTGGCGGTCGGGTTGTTCACCTCCGCGGTGGCCCGGGCGCGGTCGGCCGGCGCCGCGTCGATGTTGCCCGCGCTGCTCGCGCCGCTGTCCTCGCTGGAAGGCTGGACCGGCCGGTTCGCCGCGGGCACGGCCGACGCCACCGAGGGCCTGCGTATCGCGACCGAGACCGGCCAGGACAACCCGGCCGCGCACCTGCGCGCGGTGCTGGCCTGGATCGACGCGGCGCACGGCCGGGATCGGGAGTGCCGGGACCACGCGGCGGCCGCCCTGACGCACGCGATCGGACATCGGCTCGGTCCCGCCGCGGGCATCGCGTCGTGGGCCCTGGGCCTGCTCGATCTCACCGCCGGCCGTCCCGGTCAGGCCCGCGACCGGCTGGTGGCGCTGGCCGTGGCCGGGCCGGGGGAGTCCCACCCGATGGTCGGCGTCTTCTCGGCCGCCGACCTGGTCGAGGCCGCCGTCCGCACCGGCGACCGGGCCACGGCCGAGGCCGCGCTGACCCGGCTGTCCACCTGGACCGCGGACACCGGGTCGGCGTGGGGCGCGGCGCTGGTGGCCCGCAGCCGGGGGCTGCTGTCCGACGACGACCGGGACTTCGCCGAGGCACTCGATCGGCACGCGACCGGCGGGCGGCCGTTCGACTCCGCGCGTACCCGGCTGCTCTTCGGCGAAGCCCTGCGCCGGCGCCGGAAGCGGACCGAGGCCCGCACCCACCTGCGGGCCGCACACGAATCGTTCGAGCGGCTCGGGCTGGCCGGGTGGGCCGAGCTGGCCGCGAACGAGCTGCGGGCCACCGGCGAGACCGCCCGCAAGCGCGACCCGAGCACCACCGGCGAGCTCACGCCGCAGGAGACGCAGATCGTCCGGATCGTGGGGGAGGGCGCGACCAACCGTGAGGTGGCGGCGCAGCTCTTCCTCAGTCCCCGTACCGTCGACTACCACCTGCGCAAGATCTTCACCAAGCTGGACGTGGCGTCCCGGGCCGAGCTGATCAGGCTGGCGGCGCGGCCGGACCGGTGACTTCGCTGATGCGATCGCCGCTGAACGCCAGGGTCATCATCGTGTGCCGGGCCACGCCGGTGATCGTGTCGCCGTCCACGGTGGCCTCACAGTCGAGCGTGGCCGGGAAGGGCGAGCTGATCCGGGCGCGGAACCGGAGCCGGCCGCCGTCGACGCGGGCGCGGTCGAACGGGCGGCCGTCCAGCGAGCCGGTCAGCTCCTGGTCGACGGCCTGGAGGATCAGCTCGGCGGTACGAGTGCCGCCCGGGGTGTCGAACCTGATCCGCCAGTCGCCGGTCGCCTCGCGGGCCAGCCGGTAGCGGTCGGCGCCCGCCCGATAGGCGCGGTGCGACTCGGCGTGGTCGGGCTCCGGCTGCTCGTCGGTGGCTGATGCCGCGGGGCCGGCTGATGCCTCGGCGGCGGCTGATGCCTCGGCGCCGGCGACGATGCCGGAGAAGCGCCGGGTGGCCAGGTTGGACGAGGCGGCGTACCCGGCCGCGCGGATCTGCATGGCGTGCTCGTAACGGCGTACCGCGTCGTCGAGGGTCTGCTCCTTGGCGAGGGCCCGGGCCAGTTCGGCCGCGTCGAGCAGGGCCAGATTGACGCCGTAGCCACCGAACGGTCCCATCGCGTGGGCGGCGTCGCCGAGCAGGGTCACGCCGGGCCGGTGCGGCCAGGTCATCGGCGTGGGCAGGAACCAGATGCCTCGCTCGACGTAGTCGTCGCTGTCGGTGAGGAACGGTTGCAGGCCGGGCGACCAGGCCGCGTACCGCTCACGCAGGTAGGCGTGCAGGCCGGGACGATCATCCACGTGTACGCCGGCCCGCCGCGCCCAGTCGGCCTCGGTGCGCATGGCGAGGTACCCGCGGATCACGCCGTTGCTGTTGCGCTGGGCGATGATCGCGTTGCCGTCGTCGCCGCGGGCGAACATGTGGCCCTTGCCGCCCATCACGGCCGCGAGCGCCGGGTGGCGGCGGTCCGCGTCGTCGTACCGGACGTCGAGGAAGGTGACGCCCGAGTATTCCGGAACCACGTCGCTGACCAGCGGCCGCACCCGGGACCACACGCCGTCCGCCCCGATCACCAGGTCGGCGTCGGTGGTCGTGCCGTTCGCGAAGGCCAGGCGGTGCCGCCCGTCGCCGAGGGCCGCGGCGCCGGTCAGCCGGTGGCCCCAGCGGACGTTCTCCGGGCGCACATGCCCGGCGATGAGCGCGCGCAGCTGACCGCGGTCGATCTCGGGCGCCGCGGTGTCGTCCTCGTCGTGCTGGAACGAGCCCCGCTCGGCGCCGTGCATGTCGATCATGCGCTTGGACTGGTCCTCGGCCCGGGCCACGGTCATGAACTCGTCGAGCAGCCCCGCGTCGGCCAGCGCGATCTGGCCGGTGTCGGCGTGCAGGTCGAGCGAGCCGCCCGCGTCACGGGCGTCGGCCGAGGCGTCGGTGTCGTAGACGGTGGCGGCGATGCCGTGCTGTTGCAGCACCAGGGCGCAGAGCAGGCCGCCGGGCCCGGCGCCGACGATGGCGATGGTCATGGTCATGGAGGTTCCTCCCTCGTTACCAATCAATCGATTGATCGGTGGTGCTGACCATAGCCAATCAAGCGATTGGTAATCAAGTAGGATGTGACCCATGCCGCCCAGAGCCCGCCGCAGCGCCGCCGACACCCGCGCCGAGATCCACCGGGTCGCGCTGGAGCTGTTCACCGAGAAGGGCTTCGACGCCACCACGACCCGCGACATCGCCGCCGCCCTGGGCATGAACCAGTCGTCGCTCTACTACCACTTCGCGGGCAAGGAAGAGATCCTCCGCAGCCTGCTGGAGCAGCGCCGGCGCGACGTCGACACGTTCCTGGAGTGGCTCGAGACGCGGCCGCGGACGCCCGGCCTGCTGCGCGAGGCGGCGTTGCGCTGGCTCGACAACACCGGCGAGGAGCACGTGTACGCCCAACGCTTCGCCCTGGCCAACCAGGCCATCCAGCGGCGGCTGGGCGGCCCCGAGCTGAGCGTGCCGGCCGCCTTCGAACGGGTGGTCGCCCACTTCGCCGGCCCCGGCGCCCCCGCCGCCGACGTCCTCTACATCCGCGCCGTCTTCAACACGGTCGGCTCGGTGCTGGCCGCCACCTACGGCGCCGCCGACGTCAACCCCGCCGACGTCCTGGCCGCCGCCCGCCGCATGGTCCTAGCCTTGACTGCCTAGCGTTGGTCCTAGCCTTGACCGCCCAGCGTTCGTCCTGCCGATCGACCGAGCCCTAGACCGCGGCCGCCGCCGCGACCTTCCAGGTGCCGTCGGCGCGGCGCATGGTGAGCACGACCCGGTTCTGGTCGACCTTCTCCCCGCTGATCTTGGCGTTGCGCCGGTACTGGTTGAGGTAGACCAGCACGGTCACGGTGTCACCGCCGACCTCCTCGACCCCGATCGCCGACACCTGGGCCTGCACGATCGCCTTCTCGGTGGTGGCCAGGGGCTTGAGTCCGGCGGTCATCTTCACGTACTCGCCGGAGAAGCCGCCGGTCGTGTAGCGGCTGCCGTTGGCCACGCTCGCGTCCCAGCTCCGGTAGTCGTACGAGAAGATCGCCTGCGCCGCCGTGCTCGCGTCGGCCACCGAGGCCTTGGCCGCCGTGGCCCGCGCGGCTCCCGCGTCACGCTGCCACCACAGCCAGCCCCCCGCCCCACCGGCGACCGCAGTCACAACGGCCAGAACCAGCGCCACCCTCTTCCGCCGCGTCATCGCTTCACCTGCCGCACTCGCCTTCACCTGCCGCACCCGCCTGCATCCGGTTTCACCCGACGAACTGGAGCTGGGAGACGAGCCAGCGGCCGCTGGCTCCGTCCTTGGCCAGTCCCACCCGAACCCGGTAGTGCGAGAGCCGCCCGTCCGGCGCCCCTTTGTTCTTCACGGTCGCATCCACCGCCACCAGCACGACGGCGCTGCGAAGATCGCCCGACACCCATCCGGTACGCAGAACCGTGCCCTTGGAGTCGACCTTGTTCTCGAGCACCGCCTTCCGCACCTGCGCCGAGCCCCGGGTGAACTCCTCCCGGAAGTCGCCGGTGGCCCGGCCGCTGATCCGCTCGATATCGGCGTCCACAGTGGTGGCACTGATCGACATGAAGTCAACCGCCGCCTGCCGAGCCGCCGCGGTCGCCTGCTGATGCGCCTCCTCAGTCCAGCGCTGGTCATAAACGTCTCGCCCCACCAGCCCGCCGCCGACCAGCACGGCCGCCAGCAACACACAGAGCCCAACCACGACGTAGCGCCACCGGCGCGCCAGTGCTTCCGGATCCGCATCCGAGCCCGCGCCTGCGTCCGTGCCGTCCAAGGCCGTATCCGTACCCGCACCCGCGTCCGCAACTGCGCCCGAGCCCGAGTCCGCGTTTCCGCCCGAGCTGACGTCTGCTCGCGAAGGAGTTGATCTTGAAGCTTCGCGCGCACCGCCACCGCCCCCACCCCTATGGGTGGGCGGGAATGTAGCAGCGGGCTGTGACGATTCTGCGACGTCATCCACAGGGTCGGAGATTGTGGACAACTCCGGGCCAGATCCGGCCGAAGGGTCAATCGGCGGGTCAGGGACGCGCGGCGTCACCGGCCGCACCCTCTGTGTCCGGGACACCTGGCGGCGCCGCACGCTGCGCGAAGGCTCGTTCACGGCGTCACTCCCGACAGAAGAAGCTGCTTCCAGGACTGCGCTCCGGCCACGGCTTCCTGCCCGCCGGTCCCGCCGAACCGCATCGGCAGCCCGTCCGGCCCGACCACCAGCCCGCTCGCGGGGTCGTACCCGGCCACCGGAGGCGACGCGGCGGCCGGCGCCGCTCCACCATCCGGGGCGGGCGCGACCGTGCCTCGCCCGTCCGGCCGGGGCGCGTTGCGTTCGCTGCGGACCCCGGATCCGGCCGCGAGCTCGGCGTCGGTGCAGGTCTGCGCCCCGGTGTCGGTGTACTGGCAGGGCGGCGGGTCGTTGGCGTTGACCACGAGGCCGAAGTGGGCGGTGCCGTCGCCGGGTGCGACCGTGTAACCGCCGGCGATGACCAGGGGGTACGTGACCAGGATCTGTTCGATGCCGGGGAGCCGGCGTACCGCGATGCCGTTGACCGTGATCAGGTTGCCGAGCAGGGTGCCGATAGCCGGGTCGAGGCCGCGCAGCAGCAGGGTCAGTTCGGTGGCCGCGGGCGGCCCGTTGGCCAGCAGCCGGCGCAGGTCGGGGTCGGCCTTGCGGAGGGTGCCGCTCAGCGAGGCCAGCCCGGCCGCCCACCGCCGCAGCGCCGCCGACTGGGACGCCTGTGTGGTGAGCACGACGGTGGCGTCGTCGATCAGCCGTTCGGTCTGCGGAAGGTAGGCGCCGCCGGTGTCCAGCAGGGTGTCCGACGAGTCGAGCAGCAGCTGGAGTGCGGCGGCGTTGCCTTCGAACGCGGTGCCCAGTTCGGTGATGACCACGGTGAGCTTGTCGCCGTCGACCGATCGGACCAGCTCGTCGAGGTTGGTCAGGAGCAACTCCACCGGCAGGGGGGTGCCTGTGCGGGATGCGGGAATCACCGACCCGTTGCCGAGGTACGGCCCTCCGGCGCGCTCGGGGCGCAGGTCGACGTACTGCTCGCCGACGGCCGACCGCAGCCCGATGACCGCGCGCAGGTCGGCGGGCACCTTCACGTCCCGCTCGAGGGACAGGTCGGCCCGGGCCCCGGACGGTGTGAGCCGTAGGGACGACACCCGCCCGACCGGCACCCCGCGGTACGTGACCGGTGCGTTCACGAAGATCCCGCCGCCGCGGGCGAGGTCCAGGTGCACCACGTAGTCCCGCCTCGCGATGCCCACGTACTCGAGCCCGACGTAGCTGACGCCGAGCGCGCTGATCACCAGGAACACCAGGACCTGGAGCTTGGCCATCCGGGTCAGGATCATGGCTGGTCACATCCGGTGAGCAGGCCGAGCGGCCCGCAGTCGCGGGTGGGCAACGGCAGCGGGAGCTGGGGCAGCTGGGGCAGCGGGAGGCCGGGGACGCTGACCGAGATGCTGGGCAGGGGCACGTCCGGGAGCTCCGGCGCGCCGGGGACGACGGGAGTCTTCGACGGCTTGGGTGTGCGCCGCGGCGAAGAAGGAGAAGGGGCAGAAGAGGGGGGCGCCGGTGTGGATGGCTCCATCGCCGCGGTGTCCGGGTTGACGAGCAGGTTCGACAGGACGACGGCCGCGTCCAGATCCAGGGTGGCGTACAGGTTGACGAACCTGGCCTTGATCGCCCCGCGCACGTTCGGCGGGAACGGGTAGGTCAGCATGAAGTTGAGCGCGTGCGGCAGGTCGTCGCCGGCCTTGACCAGCTGGGACAGGATCGGACGCAGGTCGGCCAGGGTGGCCAGCGTCGCGTCCCGGCTCTCGTTGATCACCCGCGTGCCGACCGTCGACAGGTCGCTGAGCGAGGTCAGCGCCGAGGTGAGCTGCACCCGCTGGTCGGCGAGCACCTTCAGCCCGGGGTCGAGCGCGTCCAGCGCCGTCCCGATGGTCTCCTTCTCGTCGGCGAGCTTGCCGGAGAGCGCGTCGAGGGCGTCGATGGCCCGGGTGATGTCGGCCTTCTGCGCGTCCAGCCCGCCGATCAGCGTCTCGAGCTGTCCGAGCAGGTCGTTGACCGCGGGGGAGCGGCCCTTCAGGGCCTTGCCCAGTTCGGCGTTGATCGTGCGCAGCTGGGCCAGCCCGCCTCCGTTGAGCAGCAGGCCGAGCGCCGCGAGCACCTCCTCGACCTCGGCGGTGCGGCCGGTGCGCTCCAGCGGGATCAGGGCGCCGTCGGTGAGCGTGCCGGTGCCCGGTTCGCCGACCGGCGGCGACAGCGACACGAACTTCTCCCCGAGCAGGCTGCTCTGCCGCAGCTCGGCCGTGGCGTTGGCCGGCAGGCGTACCCCGTCGTCGATGGTCATCCGCACCCGGGCCTGCCAGCCGTCCAGCCAGACCTTGTCGACGCTGCCCACGGTCACGTCGTTGACCCGGACGGCCGAGCGCGGCACCAGGTCGAGCACGTCGGCGAACGCGGCGGTGACCACGTAGGTCGAGTCGGACCGGGAGCAGCCGGCGCCGGCGGCCACGACGACGAGCAGGAGCGACAGGAGGCGCTTCATCATCGCCTCCCAGGCAGCGGCAGAATGCCGGCGAGGGTGGGATCGCTACCGACCGAAGGGGGCGCGACCATGACCGGCTTCTTGACCGCGGGCGACGAAGGCGGCAGGCCGAGCAGCTTGCGCAGCGGGTCCGGCAGGGGGAGGCCGCGCTCCACCAGGTCCCGCGCGAGCGCCATGCACACGTCCGGCACCTGCGCGGCCGGCACCAGGTTGACCAGCAGCGAGCAGACGTAGGTGGCCGGGCCGTACGGGCCGAGCAGGTTGTCGCGGGTGTCCAGGGTGCCGGAGCGCGGGTTGTAGACCAGGTTCAGGTTGGCCAGCGCCAGCGGCGCCACGTCGAGCACCTCGATCAGCGCCTGCTGCTGCCGGACCAGCACGGTGGTGACGTCGGTGAGCGCGGCGACGTCCTGGCTCAGCAGCTCGCGGTTGTCCCGCACGAACGTCGCCACCTGGGCCAGCGCCACCGACAGGCTCCGCAGCGTGGCCTCCAGTTCGGGGCCCTCGCCGGCGAGTTGCTCGCTCGCGGTGGCCAGCCGGCCGTTGAACTGGCGGACCAGCCGGTCGCTCTTGGCCAGCATGGTGGTGAACTCCTGCAGGTCGGCGACCGTTCCGAAGAGGTCGTTGCGGCCGTCGGAGAGCGTCTTCAGCGTTGTGCTCGCGCCGTCGATGGTGTCGTGCAGGTTCTCGCCGTTGCCGTCGAGGTTGGCCGCGCCGGTGTCGACGAGGTCGCTCAGCGAGCCGTCCCGGTTGGCGCCGGTGGGGCCGAGCGCCCGGTTGAACTCGTCGAGCGCGCGATAGACCTCGTCGAGTTCGAGGGGCACCGCCGTGCGCGAGGTGGGCAGTTCGGCGTTGTCGTTCAGGACCGGGCCCTTGGTGTACGCGGGGGAGAGCTGCACGTACCGATCGCTGACCACACTGGGTGGGATGATCACGGCCATCGCGTCCGCCGGAACGGGCTGCTCAGCGTCGTACTCCATGACGACCCGCACCGTGTCACCCTGCGGGACCACCTCGGTGACCGTGCCGACCGCGACGCCCAGCACCCGCACGCTCGACCCGGGCGTGATCCCGACGGCGCTGGTGAAGTGGGCCACCAGCCGCCGGTCGTCCGAGCCGCCGCCGAACACGACGAACGCGGCCACCCCGGCCAGGACGACGACCAGCGCGCCGGCCGCGATGGTGAAGAGCCGGGCCCTCATCGGACCGGCCCCGGCTGGAACGGCTGGATCAGGCCGTCGAGGTACGAGTCGAACCAGCGCCCGTTGCCCAGCACGTTGGTGAACGCGTCCAGGAACGGCGCGAACGTCGCGATGGTGTCGCTCAAATTGTCCCGGTTGCGTTGCAGCACGGCCAGCGCCCTCCGCAGGTCGGTCAGCGCCGGCGCCAGCCGGGCCCGGTTGTCCTTGACCAGCCCGGACAGCTGACCGGCGAGCGCGGTCGTGGTGACCAGCAGCTGGTGGATCGCGTCCCGGCGCTTGATCACCTCGGCCAGCAGCAGGTCGCCGTCGGCGATCAGCTTCCGGAACTCCTCGTCCCGTTCGGCCAGCACGCTGCTCACCCCGTGCGCGTGTTCGAGCAGCTCCCGGAGCTGCGCGTCCCGGGACGACAGCGTGCGGGTGAGCCGGGACAGCCCGTCCAGCGAGGTGCGGACGCTGTCCGGGGTGTCCGCGAAGGCCGCCGACAGCGCGTCGAACGCGGTGGCGAGCTGCTTGGTGTCGATCTGCTGGAACCGGTCGGCCAGCCCGGTGACCGCCTGCACCACGTCGAACGGCGACGCCGTGCGGGACAGCGGGATCTCGCCGTCCTCGGCCAGCCGGCCGTCGCCCGCCGGGCCCAGCGCCAGGTACTTCTGCCCGAGCACGGTCTTGATCCGGATGGTGGCGCTGGTCGTGTCGCCCAGCCGTACCTCGTCGTCGTCGATCCCGAAGGACACCTTGACGTACGTCTGGCTCGCCGACGAGGCCAGCTCGACGCCGGTCACCTTGCCCACCTTGACGCCGGCGATGCGTACCTCGTTGCCCTCGGCCAGGCCGCTCGCGTCGCGGAAGGCGGCGTGATAGGTCGCCCCGCCGAACAGCCGGCCGAGGTCTTCCAGGTGGAACGCGCCGTACATGAGCAGGGCCGCGACCACGATGGCGAGGGCGCCGAGCTTCCTCATCGGTCACCGCCGGTCCGGCAGCGGGCCTGGTCCGAGCTGAACGGCCCCACCGGCGTCCGACCGGCGACCGGCAGCGCGATGTGCCCGTCGAAGTCGCACATGAAGAAGTTGAACCACGAGCCGTCGGACGCGGTGGTGGTCAGGTCACGGTACTGGCCGGGCAGCCGGGACAGCGTCTGGTCGAGCACGCCGCCGTTGTCGGCCAGCGTGTCGCTGAGCCGGCCGAGCTGGTCGATGTCGGCGCGCAGGTCGGGGCGGGCGTCGCGGAGCAGTCCGGCGGTGGCGCTGGTGACGCCGGAGATGTTGGTGACCGCGTCGCCGATGGCCTCGCGGTCGGCGGCCAGCCCGGAGACGAACTGCTGTAACGCGGCCACGCTGCCGGAGAGCTGGTCGCGGTGCTCGTCCAGGGTGGCCAGCACGGTGTTCAGATTGTCGATGACCCGAGTGATCACGGCGTCGCGGTCGGCCAGCGTGGAGGTCAGCGAGGCGGTGTGCTCCAGCAGCCCGGAGACGGTGCCGGCCTCGCCCTGGAAGACCTGGATGATCTCGTACGCCAGGGTGTTGACGTCGTCGGGGCTCAGCGCCGTGAACAGCGGGCCGAAGCCGTTGAACAGCACCGTGAGATCGAGGGCGGGCGAGGTCTGGGCCAGCGGGATCAGCCCACCTTGACGCAGATTCTCCGACGCGCCCGGCTGGTTGGTCAGGGCCACGTAGCGCTGGCCGACCAGGTTGCGGTAGCGGACGGCGGCGTGCACGTTGGCCGGGATCGGGATCGCCTGGTCGACCGTGAGTGCGAGCTCGGCGGTGGCGCCGTCGATCAGGCGTACCTCGCTGACCTGCCCGACCTTGACCCCGGCGATGCGGACGTCGTCGCCGGGCAGCACCGAGGTGACGTCGGTGAATCGGGCGCGGTACTCGGTGCCGTCCGGCGCGAACGCGCCCAGCGACCCGGCGAGCAGGCCGGTCAGCACGAGCGTGATCGCGGCGAAGACAATCAGCTTGATCAGCGGCGGCGCGACGTTGCGGTTCATCCCCCGGACACCACCGTTCCACGCAGCACCGGGCCCCACAGCAGCGCGGCCGCGTCCGGGACCTGCTCGGGCGGCGTGCCGGTGGCCTGGCCGGCCAGCACGTCGATCACGCCGCGCTCCTCGGCCGTCCCCGAGTAGCCCATGGCCGCGGTCGTGGTGATCGGGATCGGCCCGCCCTGATCGCCCTCGGTGCCGTCGTCCAGGCCGGGCGGTTTCAGGGGCACCGGCGGGTCGGGCAGCCCGTAGCATTTCGGGCCGCCGCTCGCGTCGTACCGCGGATCGTCTCTGCCCATGACGTATTTGCCCTGGTCACGGGTGGCCTCCAGGGTGATGTGCATCCGGCCGTCGCGGAACACCTGCTCGATGCGGGGCTGGAGGGTGACCAGGCCGTCGAGGACACAGGGGTATTCCGGCGCGTACGTGGCCAGCAGGCCGAGCACCGGCTCGCTGACCTTGCCGACCTGGATGATCCGGTCGCCGTGCCGGTCGAGGAAGCCGGTCGCGTACTCGGCGGCGTCGGTCGTGTCGGTCAGCAGCGCGGCCAGCTGCTGCCGTTGGTCGGCGATCGTGGTCATGGTGACCGTGGCGTTGCGCAGCAGGGTGAGCAGGTCGTCGGCGGCGCCGTGGTACGCCTCCAGGGTGTCTGCCAGCCGTTTGATGTCGGTGCGCAGGTTGGGCACGTGCGGGTTGAGCCGGACCAGGTAGTCGTCGAGCTGTTCCAGGTTGCCGCCGAGCTGGTCGCCGCGGCCCCGCAACGCCCCGGCCAGCACGCCGAGCGTGGTCGCGAGCTGCTCCGGGGCGATCGTGCGCAGCAGCGGCAGCACGTCGTCGAGCACCCGTTCCAGTTCCAGGGCGCTGCTGCTGCGGTCCTGGCCGATCACGGCGCCGTCCTTGATCGTGTCGTGCGGCGCGGCGGGGATCTCGAGGGACACGTACCGCTCCCCGAAGAGGGTCTTGGGCAGCAGCCGCGCGGTGACGTCGGCCGGGATCCAGGCGCTGTCCCCGGGCCGGAGCGCGAGCTTCATCCGCGCGGCCGTCCCGTCGGCGGTGATCGACCGCACCTCGCCGACGATCACGTCCCGCACCTTCACGTCGGCGCCCGGGTTCAGCTGGAGCCCGGTGTGGTCGGCCAGCAGGGTCACGGTGACGACCGGCGTGAACGCCTTCCGGTAGACGAGCACGCTCAGCGAGACCGCCGCCAGCAGCAGGACGACGAAGCTCGCACCGATGAGTTTGAGCCTCATCCCGCGATCCTCACCGTGGTGGTGGCGCCCCAGATCGCCAGCGAGAGGAAGAAGTCGATGATGTTCACCGCGACGATCGCCGTCCGTACGGCCCGGCCCACCGCCACACCCACGCCGGCCGGCCCACCGCTGGCCGTGTAGCCGTAGTAGCAGTGCACCAGCACCACGACCACGCTGAAGACGAGCGTCTTGCCGAACGACCAGAGCACGTCGGACGGCGGCAGGAACAGGTGGAAGTAGTAGTCGTACGTGCCCGGGGACTGCCCGAAGTAGGCGGTGGCCATCGTCCGGGTGGCGAGGTAGCTGGAGAGCAGCCCGATCACGTACAGCGGGATGACCGCGACGAAGCCGGCGATCATCCTGGTGGTGACCAGGAACGGCAGCGACGGCACGGCCATCACCTCGAGCGCGTCCACCTCGTCGCTGATCCGCATCGCGCCGAGCTGCGCGGTGAACCCACACCCGACGGTCGCCGAGAGCGCGATGGCGGCGACCAGTGGGGAGATCTCACGGGTGTTGAAGTACGCCGAGACGAAGCCGGTGAACGCGCTGCTGCCGAGCTGGTTGAGCGCCTGGTAGCCCTGCAGGCCCACCTCGGTGCCGGTGAAGAAGGTCATGAACGCGATCACGCCGACCGTGCCGCCGACCACGGCCAGGGCGCCCGACCCGAAGCTGACCTCGGCCAGCAGTCGCAGGACCTCCTTCTTGTAGTTCTTCAGGACCCGGGGCACGGCCGCGAACGTGCGGGCGTGGAAGGCCAGCTGGGCGCCGAGGTCGTCGAGAATCACCTCAGGTGCCCTTCTGGGGTACGACCTGGAAGTAGATCGCCGTGATCAGGAAATTCAGGGCGAACAGCAGCATGAAGGTGATCACCACGCTCTGGTTCACCGCGTCGCCCACGCCCTTCGGCCCGCCACCCGCGTTCAGCCCCTTGTACGACGCCACGAGCGCCGCCGCCGCACCGAACACCAGCGCCTTGAACTCGCCCGCGACCAGGTCGGGCAGCTGCCCCAGGGCCTGGAAGCTGGCGATGTACGCCCCCGTCGTACCCCCTTGCACCAGCACGTTGAAGACGTAGCCGCCGGCCACCCCGACCACGCTGACCAGCCCGTTCAGCAGCACCGCGACCAGCATCGAGGCGATCACCCGGGGCACCACGAGCCGCTGCACCGGGTCGATGCCCAGCACCCGCATCGCGTCGATCTCCTCGCGGATCTTGCGCGCGCCCAGGTCGGCGCAGATCGCCGAGCCGCCCGCTCCCGCGATGATCAGCGCGGTCACGATCGGCCCCGACTCCCGCACCACGGCCAGCACCGACGCCGCGCCGGTGAACGACTGCGCGCCGAGCTGGCGGACCAGCGACCCGAGCTGCAGCGCGATCACCGCCCCGAACGGGATCGACACCAGCGCCGCCGGCAGGATCGACACCGAGCTGATGAACCATGCCTGCTGGATCAGCTCCCGCACCTGGAACGGCCGTCTCACCGTCTTCCGCGCCGTGTCCAGGCTGAACGCCACGAACTGGCCGGTGCTCTCCAGGACGTTCATGCCGCGAACGACCCGCTGGGCGGCGTGACGTTGTTCTCGTTGCACCACTGGCCGGGCGGGCGCTCGGCCTCCCGCGGCTTCTTGTTCGACGGCTGCAGCTGGATGGGGATCGGAGGCAGCTGGCCCAGCTCCTCGCCCGACTCGGCCTCGGCGGCCAGATCGGCCTCGTCCTTCTCCTCGGACATCCCGATCGGCCCGACCCGCTGGGCGTTCAGGAACTGGCGCACCACCGGCTCGGTGCTCGACAGCAGCATCTCCCGCGGCCCGAACATGGCCAGATGCCCCTTGTGCAGCAGGCCGATGTTGTCGGGCACGGTCCGCGCGGTGTTGATGTCATGCGTGACGATCAGGAAGGTCGCCCCGGTCTGCTGGTTCAAATCAATGATCAACTGATTGAGGTACGCCGTACGCACCGGATCGAGCCCCGAATCCGGCTCGTCGAACAGAATGATCTCGGGGTCGAGCACCAGCGCCCGGGCCAGCCCGGCCCGCTTCCGCATGCCACCGGAGATCTCACCCGGCAGCTTCCGCTCGGCGCCGTTGAGCCCGACCATGTCCAGCTTCTCGCCGACGATCGCCCGCACCTCGGACTCCGACTTCCGGGTGTGCTCACGCAGCGGGAACGCCACGTTGTCGTAGATGTTCATCGAGCCGAAGAGGGCGCCGTCCTGGAAGAGCACCCCGAACAGCTTGCGTACGGCGTACAGCTGCCGCTCCTTCAACCGGGGCAGGTCCTGCCCGTCGATCCAGATCGACCCGCTGTCCGGCCGGAGCAGCCCGACCAGCGTCTTGAGGAACACCGACTTCCCGGTCCCGGACGGTCCGAGCAGGACCGAGATCTCCCCGGCGGGCAGGGTGAGGGTGACGTCCTCCCAGATCACCTGGCGACCGAACCTCTTGGACAGTCCCTCGACCGCCACCGCCACACCCACGAGTGCCTCCCCGACCCCGGCGAACAGCCGGTTGCAGAGATATAACACGCATGTAGCGCCGTACGCATGTCCACTGTGCAGTTCGTTATCTGCGGACGCCCGTCATCAGGAGGTCGAGCAGGCGGGAGGCCAGGTCACGCTGGTGCTCCTCGGCGGCGATCAGGGTGATCCCGCCCAGCGACATCAGCAGGTCGTTCGGGTCGACGCCGGCCCTCACCCCGCCGGCCTCCTGCAGCGTCGCGATCGCGGCGCGGAGGCGGTCGCGGGTCAGCTGGATGTCCGCCTCCGAGGTCAGGACGGCCCGGAGCGCCTCGCCGAGCCCCCGTTTGGCCGCCATGAAGTCGACGAACATCTCCATCCAGGTGCGCAGCCCTTCGGCCCCCGGCTGGTCACGGGCCAGGTCGTCGGCGGCGGCGCAGAGGCGCTCGACCTCCTGGCGGTAGACCGCCTCGACCAGCGCCTCCCGGGTCGGGAAGCGGCGGTAGACGGTGCCGATGCCCACGCCGGCCTCGCGGGCGATCGCCTTCATCGAGGCGCCGGTGCCCTCGCGGGCGAAGGCTCGCGCCGCGACCTCGAGCACCCGGTCGTGGTTGTCGCGCGCGTCGGCCCGCATGTCGCTCACCTCACCTCCGCGATTCGTTGCTAACCGGACCACGGTCCGTTTAGTGTCGGCTTAAGCGGACCGTGGTCCGCTTATTCGACTCTAGCAAGGAGGGCGTCATGCCCGTTTCCTTCGGCCCCGTTTCCTTCGGCCCCGTTCCCTTCGGCCCCGTTTCCCTCGGCCCCGTTCCCTTCGGCCCCGTTCCCTTCGGCGCCACGTCAACCGCCGCCCAGGTGATCAACGGTGTCGACCTGCGCGGTCGTCGAGCCGTCGTCACCGGGGGCGCCTCGGGCATCGGGGTCGCCACGGCCCGCACCCTGGCCCTCGCCGGCGCGTCGGTCACCCTGGCCGTCCGCGATCTCACGGCGGGCCATCGGGTCGCCACCGAGATCGGCCACGGCGTCGTGGTGGCGCCCCTCGACCTCGCCGACCAGGCATCGGTGCGCCGTTTCACCACGGATTGGACCGGCCCGCTGCACATCCTGGTCAACAACGCCGGCGTGATGGCCACCCCCGAGACCCGCACGCCACAGGGCTGGGAGCTCCAGTTCGCCACCAACCACCTCGGCCACTTCACGCTGGCGCTCGGCCTGCACGACGCCCTGGCCGCCGCCGGCAACGCCCGCGTGGTCTCGGTCAGCTCCGTCGGCCACATCAACGGCGACGTCACCTTCGACGACCTGATGTTCAACCACCGTCCGTACGACCCGTGGGCCGCCTACAGCCAGTCGAAGACGGCCAACGTGCTCTTCGCCGTCGAGGCGGCCAAGCGCTGGGCGCCCGACCACATCGCGGTGAACGCCCTCAACCCCGGCCGGATCGCCTCCACCGCACTGGGCCGCCACCTGGCCGCGCCCCCGGCGTCGTTCGACCCGTCCGGCACGACCGGCGTGTCGGTCAAGGACATCGAGCAGGGCGCTGCCACATCCGTCCTGCTGGCGGCGTCCCCGCTGGTCGAGGGGGTGACCGGGCGCTACTTCGAGGACTGCCAGGAGGCTGTGCCCTACGTGCCCGGCGTCCGTCGCGGAGTGGCCGCATACGCCCTCGACCCGGAGCGGGCAGCCCGCCTCTGGCAGGTCTCCACCGACCTGGTGACCGCGGCGTCCCGGCTGGGCTGAGCTGCTCACCCCGACGTCCCGCGCCGCCGCCGTGGCCTCGGTTGCCGCCCGCCCGGCCGGAGCTGCCTCTCCTTCGGCCCGGCGGGCGTCCGGAAAAATCGGATGTCGGTCGATGGCTGCTCTCGTACGCTGGAAGACTTTGCTTCTTCTAGGAGGTTGACCTTGGCCGAGTATCCGCGTGAGGTGCTGGAACGTTCGCACGCCACGCCCGAACAGATGGCCGCCGGGCTGGTGGGGGAGTGGCCCCGCGGCGACCGGCCGATCGTCGTCCAGGAGTACGACCCGGCGTGGCCCGGCCGATACGAGGACTTCCGCGCCCGGATCGCGGGGGCGCTGGGGTCGCGGATCGTCGGGATCGAGCACGTCGGCTCCACCTCGGTGCCCGGCCTGCCGGCCAAGCCGATCATCGACATCGACGTGCTCCTCGACGACACCGAGGACGAGTCGCGTTACCTGCCGCCGCTCGAGGCGCTGGGCTATCGCCTGATCCTGCGCGAGCCCTGGTGGCATGGACACCGCATGCTCATCGACGACGTCGAGGAGCTGCACCTGCACGTCTGGTCCCGCAACGCCCCGGAGCCGATCCGGCACCGCCTGTTCCGCGACTGGCTGCGCACCCATCCGGACGACCGGGCGCTCTACGCCCGTACCAAACTCGACCTGGCCCGATCGACCCGCGACAACCCCGGCGACTACAACCTCGCCAAGAACACCGTCATCGACCAGATCTTCGAGCGCGTCTTCGCGGCATAGGCCGCGCCCCGCACCTGGCTCATCCACGAGGGGCCACCTAATCCTCCCCGACGATCGTGCCGGCGAGCATGGTGAGCTCGGCCCGCTGCCGGCTTGTCAGGTGTTCGGTCAGGGCCAGGACGCGGTCGCGGATCGCCACCTCGCCGGCCGCGGTCAGCTCGCGGCCGGCGGGCGTGAGCGACACCAGCACCACGCGGCCGTCGTGTGGCGAGGCCGAGCGCCGCACCAGCCCGCGCCTCTCGGCCCGGCTCACCAGCCCCGTGATCGACGACTTGTCGAGGCCCAGGTAGGCCCCGAGCTCCAGCATGCCCGGCTCGCGGTCGCGCAGGATGCCGAGCATGCGGATCTGGACGACCGACAGATCATGCTCGGCGCCCACGGTGGCCAGCGCACGCTGCACGACGAACGACAGCTGAACCAAGGCATCCACGGTGTTCAGGGGCATGCGGCCAGTTTAGTACGTGACGCAAACCATCTTGCAGTGGTACGTGCCACAAACTAAATTAGTACGTGTCACCAACCAACCGAGGAGGATCCATGCGAGTCGACGCGGCCGTGGTTCATTCGTTCAGCGAGGCGCCCCGCTACGAGGCGTTCGACATCCCCGATCCGGCCGGCGACGACCAGGTCGCGGCCGAGGTGCTGGTGGCCGGCCTCCATCCGCGAGTGCGCAGCGCCGCCGCCGGAAACCACTACACGAGCACGGGTGTCCTGCCCATGATCCCCGGCATCGACGGCGTCGCGCGCCTGGCCGACGGTCACATTGTCTACTTCGTGGCCGACGACCACCTGCCCGGCTCGCTGGCCAGCCACACGGTCCTCGACCCCCGCCGCACGGTCCCGATCCCGCCCGACGTCGATCTCGCCAAGATCGCCGCCGGCCTGAACCCCGCCATGTCCTCCTGGGTCGCGCTGCGCCGCCGCGTGCCCCTCGAGCCCGGCCAGTCCGTGCTGGTCCTGGGTGCGACGGGCAACGCCGGCCAGTTGGCCATCCAGGTCGCCAAGCGGCTGGGTGCGGCCCGGGTGGTCGCCGCCGGCCGCAACAGCGCCCGCCTGGCCACCTTGCCCGCCCTGGGCGCCGACACCACCGTGCCGCTGGACGGGTCTCCCTACGCCTTGGCCGAGGCCGCCGCCGAGGTCGACATCGTCCTCGACTACCTCTGGGGCCAGCCGGCGACCGACGCGATCATGGCCGTCCTGCGAGCCCGCCCCGACCGCAGCCGAGCCATGAACTGGATCCAGATCGGCTCCGTGGCCGGTCCCACCATCACCCTGCCCTCCGTGGCCCTGCGCTCAGCCAACTTCCGCCTCCAGGGCAACGGCCAGGGCGCCGTCTCAACCCGCGCCTACCTTGAGGAACTCCCCGCCCTGATCCAAGAGATCAACACCGGCGCCATCGAGGTCACCGCAGCCGAGAGCCGGCTGGCCGACATCGAGAAGCTCTGGTCAACTCCCGAAAAGCCCGGCACCCGAACCGTCCTCGTCCCATAGCCCCAGATCGACCCGGTTTGAAGCCGCCCCCACGCTCGCTAGGCCATGGAGCGCGGATATCGGGAACCGCAGCGCCGCTTCGCGATTCATGCTGACGCGCGACGGCGAGCTGCGGCGTGCGAGGTGCGGCGTGCGAGGTGCGGCGTGCGACCTGCGACGCCCGGCGTGCGACGTGCGACGTGCGACGTGCGACGTGCGCGAACACTGCGACGGGCCTCGGCGGTGGTGATGGTGGCGGCGGTCTCCGAGCGGCGGTGTTTGGCTGCTGGAGGCTAGGTCGCCGGTTGGTTGATGCGGAGGAGGCGGCAGCCGTGGGCGGGGATGTCGGTGGTGAGGTCGGGTGGGGTGAGGGGCAGTGACTCGTTGGTCCAGAGGTCGGTGATCGACTCGGCCTGGCGGAAGCCGAGGTCGGCGGTTCGTACCCGGACGGTCGTGGGGTGGGAGGCGAGGTTGAAGAGGCCGGCGTAGCGGGCGTCGCGGTCGGTGGCCTCGGCGGTCCAGGCGATCAGGGCGCCGTCGCGGATCACCTGGCGGTTGTGGTGGCTGTTGCTGAGAAGGGTCAGGACGGAGTCGTTGGTGAGAAGGGAGATCGTGTCGGCGGGTGAGGTCGGCAGGTCGCCGCCCATCATCAGCGGGGAGCGCGCCAGGCACCACAGGGACATCAGGGTGCGTTGCTCATCCGGGGTGAGGAGGGACATGCGGTCGGTGCCACGTTCGGCCCGGATGCCGATGTGGCCCAGGGGCAGCATGTCGGCGTCCGGCCACCCGCCGGGGCGGGCGTGCGGCGCCCAGGTGGCGAGCCGGGCGAATTGCGCCTCGACGTCCTCCCAGCGATCCCAGAGATCGTCGGAGATGCGCCACATGGAGGCGTTGGCACGCAAGTGATCCAGACGTTCCAGCGACATGGCCTTGCCGGGCGAGAGGCTGAGCGCGATGTCCCGGCCTGAGCGGCGCAACGCCGTCGCGAACGACTCGATCTCACGCTCGTGGTACGGCCACAGCATGTCGTCCGCCTTGACGAAGTCGACACCCCAGCCGGCGAACAGCGTGCCCAGCGAGTCGTAGTACTCCTGCGCCCCGGCACGGTCATGGTCCAGGCCGTAGTTGTCCGTGTTCCACGGGCACACCGCGTCCCGATCCGCAATGTCACCAAGCCCGGCCAAGCCGCCGCCCGATCGCCGCCCCCCGGTGGTCGTGGTCGTGGTCGTGGTCGTGGTGGGAGCGTCTGCTGCCAGCCGAGGAACGCCGCGCATGATGTGCAGGCCGAATTTCAGGTCCAGGGCGTGGATGCGGTCGGCCAAGGGGCGGAAACCCTCCCCGTTGGCGGCGGACGGGAAGCGGTTCACCGCGGGGTAGGGGCGGCCGCAGTCGTCGAGGTGTAGAGGGGCGGCGGGGTTGTAGCCGCCGGCGCGGGCCGTGGGGTCGTGCCACTGGATGTCGACGACGATGGTGTTCCAGCCGTGCGGCAGCAGGTGGCGGGCCATGAAGTCGGCGTTGGCCAGCACCTCGGCCTCGGTGACCGAGGTGCCGTAGCTGTCCCAGCTGTTCCAGCCCATCGGCGGTGTCGGTGCCAGGTTCATCGGTCCATCCTGATGCGTGCGGCCACGGGCAGCGCGGGGAACGGGAAGATCTCCTCACGGCAGGCCGACAATGCGGGCGATCAGGAGAAGCGACCTCGTGCGCCCTACACCGGGGTGAACTGAGCACGGGCCCGAAGAGCGACCACCCACGCAAAATGAAGGGCGCGCGGCTCCATCCTGGCCGCCCCCGGCCTTGGAGCCTTGATTGCGTTCACGGTCTGCCTCGTCACGCCTGAGTGGTCGGCCAGGTCGCCTGGTCAAGGATTCCCTGCACCGGGCGTCGGCCGGAAGTCGTCGTCGACCAGTCCGAGCCGATGGGCGACCACCGCCGCCTGAACCCGGTTGCGGAGATTCAGCTTGTCCATGACCGCCGAGACGTGGGTCTTCACGGTGGTGATGCCGAGATGCAGGCGTTCCGCGATCTCGGCGTTGGGGAGGCCCGCGCCCAGCAGGCTCAGCACCTCGCGCTCGCGGGCGGTCAGCTCGGGCGCCGGCGGATCCGCCGGCTCGACGGCCGAGGTGCGTGCCTCGACCGCGTCCGCGACCACCCGGCTCAGGATCCGCGGGTCGAGCATCGGCTCGCCCCGGGCGGCCCGCCGCACGGCGTCGATCAGCGCCGCCGGCTCGCTGTCCTTCACCAGGTATCCCACCGCGCCGGCCTGCAGAGCGCCGTAGACCTCGGCGTCGTCCGCGAACGTGGTCAGCATGACGATCCGGGTCGCCGGCACGTCACGCAGGATCCGCCGCGTCGCCTCGATGCCGTCCATCCGGGGCATCCGGATGTCCATCAGCACCACATCCGGTCGCACCTCCAGGGCCAGCCGCGTCGCGTCCCGGCCGTCCGCGGCCTCACCCACGACCTCGTGACCGGCGGTCCGCAACAACTGCGCGACCCCGGCCCGGACCAGAACCTGGTCATCAACCACCAGCACCCTGATCACGCCACGCTCCCGACCGAACCAGCGCCAGCCACGCCGGGACACCCATCGGAACGGTTGTCGGCGAACCCAAGGCTCGGAGGGGGAGAGGGGTGGTTCGCGCGGGCACCGGTACGGGGATGGGCCGGGCCGGGATCCGCGCGGGGAGAGGGGCGGGTGACGAGGGAGTTCGCCGGTAGAGGGAAGCGGGTCACGTGGGAACTCCCAAAGGGAGGGAGACGGCCAGGCGCCAGCCGCCGTACGGGGTCGGGCCCGCGGCCAGGGTGCCGCCCAATTCGTCCACGCGCTCGCGCATGCCGGCCAGGCCGTGCCCGGAGGACGGCAACGACGGCCGGTTGCCGACCGCGCCCGAGTCGGTGACGTCCACCCGAACGCAGGCGTCGTCGACCCGGACCACCGCGAGCACGTCGGCGCCGGGACCCGCGTGTTTCAGGGCGTTCGTCAGCGCCTCCTGCACCGCCCGCGCGGCGGCCATGCGGACCACCGGCGTCGTTCCGGCCGTACCCTCGTCGATCTTGGCCTCGACATGGAGGCCCGCCGAGCGGGTGCGGCGGACGGCCTCGACGATCATGGTCTCGGGGTCGGCGGCATCATTGTCGAGCGGGTCGCGAAGGACCCGCAGCAGCGCACGAAGCTCGCTCAGTGTCTGTATCGCATCGTCGCGGATCGTGCTCAGCGCCAGCACCGCCTCGTCGAGCCGCTGATCGCGATCGGCCGCCTGGGTGGCCGCGTAATGTCCGCTGCCCGCCTGCAACGCGATGGCCGAGACGTGGTGGGCGACGATGTCGTGCAGGTCGCCGGCGATGCGGGCGCGTTCGGCCAGGCGGGCGTGGCCCGCCTCGGCGCGGCGGCGGTGTTCGGCGTCGTCGGCGCGTTCGGTGGCCAGGCGCGCCGCCTCCCGGAGCCCGCGCAGGTAGCAGCCGAGGATCACCGGCGTGGCCGCGGTCATCGCCAGGACGATCGTGCGCAGCCCGCCGCCGGGGCCGTCGAGCAGCGCGTTGCTGGAGTGGGACAACACGACCAGCTGCAGCGCGAGGACCGCCGCCGCCGCCCCGGCCGCCACCTGCCATCGGTGCCGATACGCGACCAGGGTCAGCGCGACCAGGCCGAACAGCGCCGGCGACGCGGTCGCGGTCGGCACCCAGACGTAGCTGATCGTGAACATCGTGGCCTCGACGACCAGCGCCGGCAACGGAACGTGGCGGACGACGCCCACCGTCAGGACGGCGGCGACGAGGAGGATCCAGGACCAGGCCGGTCGGGGCAGGTCGATGCCGAGGACGGTGTCGGCGAACGCGAACAGGCCGGCCGCCACCACCGCGGCCGCGTCCCAGAGATGTCTGCGCGGCATTTCCACACCGTAGTGCGAGGTCGCGCGGGGCGGCTCCTTCTTGTGGCCGCCCGACGCGGCCCATGGCAGGATCCCGGCGCTGTTCCGCGTCCCTAGCGTCGACGGCATGATCAACGACAGCACCCGGTTCCTCGTCGAGTTCGCCCGTCACCCGCAGACGGTCGGGGCGGTCGCGCCCAGCGGGAACGCGCTCAGCCGCAGCATCATCGCGCCGGTTCCGCGTACCGGTGAACCCACGATCCTCGAACTCGGTCCGGGCACCGGCGCGTTCACCGCGCACATCCAGCACCGGCTGAACGGCCGCGGCCGACATCTTGCGGTCGAACTCAACGACCGGTTCGCACGGCAGATCGCGCAGCGCCACCACGCCGTCGACGTGGTCATCGGCGATGCCTCGGGCATTCGTGAGATCCTCCGCGAACGTGACCTGACCGCGGCCGACGTGATCATCAGCGGGCTGCCGTGGGCACTGTTCACACCGGATCGTCAGGGTCGCATCCTCGACGCGGTCGCCGCCGGGCTCACCACGAACGGCGTGTTCACGACGTTCGCCTACCTGCACGCGCTGTGGAGCCCGCCGGCCCGCCGCCTCCGTGCCGCGCTGCACGCCCGCTTCGACGAGGTGGTGCGCGAGCGCGCGATCTGGGCGAACCTGCCGCCGGCCACGGTCTATCACTGCCGACGGCCGCATCCCCTTGGATCATGACGGCAGCCGACCCATCGCCGGATCAGCATCGTCGATAACCGCCGGGTCGCGGTCAGCCGAGGCGAAGAGCGGGGTCGGCGGCCGAGGTGGAGAACGGGTCGGCGGCCGAGGTGGTGAGGCGGTCGGCCGAGGTGGTGAGGCGGTCGGCCAGGGCGCGAACCAGGTCGCGGAGCTCTGCGGGACGCTCGATGGTGAACGGCAGGTCGAGCGAGGCGAGCACCCGCGGGATCCAGTCGAGGCTCTCGGCCCGGATGTCGACGCGGTGCCACGGGTCTCCCTCCGCGATGATGGCCACGCTGGCCGGGAGGCGGGTTCGGATCTCCGGGACGCTGCCCCGGATGTGCAGGGTCACCTCGTGGCGGTACGGCGCCGACGCCAGGGAGTCGAGCACGCGCTGGGCCGGATCCAGGTCGGGCGGGGGCTCGAAGGTGCCGGGCAGCGTGCGGGCGTCGGCCATGCGGTCGAGGCGGAACGCACGCTCCTCGCCGATGCCGGTGTCGAGGGCGGTCACGTACCACTTGCCGGCGTGTGCGACCAGGCCGTACGGGTGCACGGTGCGGTGGCGGCCCTGGTAGCGGATCGTCACCGGACGGTGGTGGCGGACGGCGTCGGAGATGGTGAGCAGAACCCCGGACGACGGCGCCGGGGTCTCGGCGGGGGCGGCGGTGAAGGCGAGGGATTCGAGCAGGGCGTCGAGCCGCGAGGCGAGCCGCTGCGGCAGGACGCGCCGGATCTTCGCGGTGGCCGTCTCGGCGGCGGCGCCCGCGGCGAACAGACCGCGCCCGGCGATCAGGCCGAGCAGCACGGCGACCGCCTCGTCGTCGCCGAGCATGAGCGGCGGCAGCCGGTAACCGCCGGCCAGCCGGTAGCCCCCGTGCCGGCCGCGCACCGACTCGACCGGCACGTCGAGGTCGATCAGGTGGTCGATGTAGCGCCGCACGGTACGCGGGTCGACGCCGAGGCGGTCGGCCAGCTCGGTCATCGTCCGGAGGCCACCGGACTGGAGGAGTTCCAGCAGCGTGAGCACCTGTGCGGTCGGTCGCGACATGCTTCCGAACCTACCCGGAATACTGGACCGTAACTGTCCGGTATTGCTTCTAGCCTGCGGGTATGAATCTTGTTTCGATCCGCGTCATCACCGACGACATCGCCCGGCTGGTCGGCTTCTACGAGAAGGTCACCGGGGTGGCAGCCGTTTGGTTCACCGACGACTTCGCCGAGCTGGGTACGCCGAACGGCACCCTGGCCATCGGCAGCACCCGGACGCTCGGGCTGTTCCAGGATTCCGGCATCGAGCCGGCGTCGAACCGCAGCGTGATCATCGAGTTCCTGGTCGACGACGTCGACGCCGTCCACCGCGACCTGGGGCTGGCCGAGGAGCCCGTCACGATGCCGTGGGGCAACCGCTCGCTGCTGTTCCGCGACCCGGACGGCAACCTGGTCAACTTCTTCACCCCCGTCACCGAGGCGGCGAGGGCGAAGTTCGGGCTGAAGTCTTAGCCGCCGATCTCGTCGATCTGCACGTTCGGCCGGTCGACGTTCCAGACCGCGTGAATGATGAAGCTGTGGTTGGTCTCGTTGAAGTAGACCGCCAGATCCTCCGGCCGGTTCTGGACGACCGCCACCTCGAAGCCGTTGTTCGGGGTGGCGCTGACCAGCTGGACCCTGCCGCCGCGGATGCGGACCACGGCCTGCCCGCCGTCGACCCGGAACGCCTGCACGTAGGTGTCGACGCCACCGCTGTCGGTGGTCACCGTCCAGCCGTCCACTACCCGCGAGGGAGTGGTGGGCTTGGTGGCCGGCGGCTTCGAGGACGGTTTCGAGGCCGGCGGGGTGGTCGTCGGCGGCGACTCCGGCTCCTCCTCGTCGTCGGCCGGGTCGTCCGGCGTCGCGCGCGGCGAGGGCGTGGTCGCGGCGGGTGCGGGAGAAGACGGCGAGGCTGAGGGTACGGAGGGGAGCGGCAGCGGGGCGCGGTCGCCCGAGCGGCGCAACTGGTCGGCCGAGATCAGGCCGCCGTCGTCGCCGGTCGCGGTCCGCAGCACCGGCAGCATGGCCACCGACGCCAGCACGATGCTGCTCAGCGTCGCGGCCAGCCAGCCGAGCAGCGGGAACCAGCTCCGGGGACTACGCACCGCGCAATGATCGCACGACGGCCGGCGACTCCCGCCGGGCGTCGATCTAGGGTGTGTAGCCATGGCGCTGATCCTGTTGGTCGAGGACGACCGGTACATCACGGCCGCGCTCGTCCGGGCGCTGCGCGACGCCGGCCATGTCGTGCGCCCGGTCGCCCAGGCCGGCGCGGCGTTGAAGATCCTCACCGAGGACCAGCCCGATCTGGTCATCCTCGACCTGGGGCTGCCGGACATCGACGGCGCCGACGCGCTGCGGATGATGCGGCAGGTGTCCTCCGTACCCGTCATCATCGCCACCGCGCGGCGCTCCGAGCAGAACATCATCACCCTGCTGGAGGCCGGCGCCGACGACTACGTGACCAAGCCGTTCTCGGCCGGCCACATCCTGGCCCGCATCTCCGCGGTCCTCCGCCGAGCACGCACCGCGCCCGAGTCGACACCGAACGTGATCTCGGTCGGCGGTCTGGAGATCAGCCCGCGGCAGCGTCAGGTCGTCCTCGACGGCAACCCGCTCCAGCTCACCCGGCGCGAGTTCGACGTGCTCACCTATCTGGCCGAGCGGGTCGGCGTGGTGGTCAGCCGCCGGGAACTGCTGGCCGAGGTGTGGGACCAGGCCCGGGTCGGCGAGGAGCAGACGATCGACGTCCACATCTCCTGGCTGAGGCGCAAGCTGGGCGAGACGGCGGCGGCGCCGCGCTACCTGCACACGGTGCGCGGGGTCGGCGTGATGATGCAGGCCCCGAAGTGAGGCGTACGGGCCACGAGGCCGGCCAGGACGGCCAGGCGGAGGACAACCAAGCGGTGAGGGCGGCACCGAGGTGAGGCGCACGCTGAACTGGCTGGCCCTGGCCATCACGGCGATGGTGGCGCTGGCCTTCCTGGTGCCGCTGACCGTGGTGACCCGGCAGATCGCCCACGACCGGGCCATCGGCGAGGCCCGCCAGCAGGCCTCGGCCATGGTCGCCGCGCTGGCCGTGCAGTCCGACCCGGGTCTGCTCACGGTGGCCGTCGCCAGCACCCCCGCGGGCAGCGCCGGCCGGCTGGCCGTACACCTGCCTGGTCTGTCACCCATCGGGACCACCCACGTGGCCGCGGCCGACGTCTCGCTGGCCGACCGCGCGCGCCGGCCGATCACCGCCACGGCCGTGGGCGGCGTCGCCTACCTGCAGCCCAGCGTGCTCAGCGACGGCAGCGCGGTGGTGATCGAGGTGTACGTGCCGGACGGCGAGATGACCCGCGGCGTGTGGCCGGCCTGGCTGGCGCTGACCGGGCTCGCCCTCGTGCTGGTGGCCGGGTCGCTGCTGCTGTTCGACCGGATGGGCGGGCGGCTGGTGCGCGCCACCCGTGAGCTGTCCGAGTCGAGCCGCAAGCTGGGCGCCGGTGACCTGTCGGTGCGCGTGGAGCCGTCCGGGCCGCCGGAGTTCCAGGACGCGGCGCTGGCCTTCAACTCGATGGCCGGCGACCTGAAGCGCCTGCTCGACAACGAGCGCGAGCTGGCCGCCGACCTGTCACACCGGTTGCGTACGCCGCTGACCGCACTGCGCCTGGACGCCGACTCGATGCCGCCGGGGCCGGTGGCCGACCGGATGCGTCAGGCCTGCGACATGCTCGACGACGAGCTGGAGCAGATCATCTCGACGGCCCGGGCGGGCACCGCGGCACGGACCACCAGGGCCGAGCACACCGACCTGGTCGAGGTGCTGGCCGACCGGCTGGCGTTCTGGTCGGCGCTGGCCGAGGACCAGGGCCGGCGGTACGACGTGCGCGGCGGCGAGCGTCCGGTGTGGGTGCCGGTGGCCCGCAGCGAGCTCATCCTGGCCGTGGACGCCATGCTGGGCAACGTGTTCGCGCACACGCCGGAGGGCACCGCGTTCCGGCTCAGCGTGTCACCGGGCGGCGTCTACCTCGACGACGCCGGGCCGGGCATCGCCGACCCGGGCCGGTCCGCGCAACGTGGGGTCAGCGGCGCCGGGTCGAGCGGCCTGGGCCTGGACATCGTGCGGCGGGTGGCCGAGCAGACCGGCGGCCGGCTGGCGATCGGCCGCAGCCCCCTGGGCGGCGCCCGCGTCGCGATGCTGTTGGGTAGTTCATGAGCCTTTAAGGCTGCGTTATGGGAAGGCCCCCTACGTTCTGTTCCGTCAGCACGGGACGAACGTCAGGAGAACCCAGCAATGCGCAGAGCGATCACCTATCCGTTGGTGGCACTCGGGGCCGCCGCCGCCTCGACCATCGTGGTCGCGTCGCCCGCTCTCGCGCACGGCTACGTGTCGTCCCCGCCCAGCCGGCAGTCCCTGTGCGCCACCGGCCAGGTCAAGGACTGTGGACCGATCCAGTTCGAACCGCAGAGCGTCGAGGGCGCCAAGGGCCAGAAGAGCTGCAACGGCGGGCTCGGCCAGTTCTCGGTGCTGAACGACGACAGCCGCACCTGGCCCGCCAAGTCGGTGGCCGGCCAGGTCACCTTCACCTGGGTGATGACCGCGCGGCACCGCACCAGCAACTGGGAATACTTCATCGGGGGCAAGAAGATCGCCACTGTGGACGGCGGGAATGCGCAGCCGGACGCGGTGGTCAACCACACGGTCGACGTCAGCGCCTTCCCCGGGCGCCAGAAGTTGCTGGCCGTGTGGAACATCGGCGACACACCTATGGCGTTCTACAGCTGTGTCGACCTGAACGTCGGAGGCGGCGGGGGGACGGTTCCTTCCACCCCGTCCTCCCCGCCGCCTGCGACGGACACCCCGACCAAGCCGCCCGCGACGCCGCCCGCCCAGGAGCCGACGAAGCCGGCCGAGCCCGCCGAGCCGCCGAAGCCGGCCAAGGGTGACTGGGCCGCCGACGTCACCTACAAGACCGGTGACAAGGTCAAGTTCAAGGGGAAGACGTACGAGTGCCGGCAGGGCCACACCTCGCTGAGCAGCTGGGAGCCGTCGATCTTCACCCTCGCGCTGTGGCTGCCGCTGTGAAGTTCCGGGTTCTGATCGTGGTGGCGGCGCTCGCCCTCGGCGGCTGCGGCACCGACGCCGGTGCGGACGACGACACCAAGGTGACCGCCGCCGTCCAGGCCGGGGCGACGTTCAACGACACGGATGTCATGTACCTGCAGATGATGGTCGCCCATCACGAGCAGGGCCTGGAGATGGTCCGCATCGCCGAGGGCCAGGCCACCAAGCCCGAGCTGGTCACCCTGGTCAAGGCGGTCGACGTCACCCAGGCCGACGAGGTCACCCTGATGAAGGGCTGGCTCGACGGCTGGGCCAAGCCGGTCACCGTCGACCACGCGCCCAGCGCGCACGCCGACCACGGCGGCCTGCCGGCGACCGGTCCCGAGGAGATGAAGGCGCTGCGCGAGGCCAAGGGCAGCGCGTTCGAAAGCACGTTCATCAACCTGTTCGTCGCCCACCAGCACAACGCGGTCGAGATGGCGAACATGGAACGCGCCGGCGGCGCCAACGACGAGACCAAGGCGTTCGCCGAACGGGTCCGGGAGTCGCGCACCGATCAGGTCAAGCAGCTCCTGACGATGCTGAACGGCTGAACGGCTTCAGCTCAGCCTTCAGTCGGATATGGGCGGGGGCGGGGGCTGAGTACGGCGGGTTCGTCCTTTCCATCCCCAAGGACGAACCTGCTCTTTCTACGCGCAGACCCGGTTGCGGCCGCCGTGCTTGGCGCAGTAGAGGTTGCGGTCGGCCAGGGTGAGCAGCGCGGGTACGTCGGGCACGTCGCCGGCGTGAGCGACCCCGACGCTGATCGTGATCGCGAGCCCGTCGGCGACCGTACCCCAGTCGTAGGTCTCCACCGCCGAGCGCAACCGCTCGGCCGTGTCCCGGGCCGCCTCCCGGTCCATCTGCTCCAGCACCACCGCAAACTCTTCGCCGCCGAACCGCGCCGGGGTGTCCGACGCCCGGCAGGCGATGCCCAGCAGCATCCCGAGGCGGCGCAGCACCTCGTCGCCCACCATGTGCGAGAACGTGTCGTTGACCTGCTTGAACCGGTCGACGTCGACCAGCAGCACGGCCCGCTCGGTGGTCCACGCGGCGAGGACCTCGTCCAGCGAGCGGCGGTTGGCCAGCCCGGTCAGCGAGTCGTGCCGGCTCTCCCGGCGCAGCTGGGCGGTCTCGAAGCGGACGGCGGCCACGTTCGCGTTGCGCTGGGCGGCGTCCGAGGCGATCCGCTCGAACAGCGCCCGCCACTCCCTGAAGTGGTCCAGGGCCTTACGCAGGTCACCCGCCTTCTCGTACGCCTGGGCGAGGTGGTCGTGCGAGATCATGGCGGCCGTGTCGCCTTCGGCCAGGGCAACCGCCTCGGCGAACAGGGCGATGGCCTCGTCGTAGCGGCCCAGCGTCAGGTAGATCCAGCCCCGGCTGTCCAGGTGGTGGGTCACCACGGCGCGGGCGTCCTGCCCGGGGTCGAGGAAGAACCCCTCCAGCAGCTCCAGCGCTTCCTCCGGCCGCCCGGCCAGGGCCACGCCTTCGGCCAGGTTGGCGACCGCGACGGCCTCGTGGCGCCGATGCCCGTTCTTCCGGGCCATCCGCATCGCCTCGGACGACAGCTCACCGGCCCGCCGCAGCTCGGCCTGGGCCGTCCCCTCGTCCTTGGCCGCCCGAGCGTGCTCGGCCAGCCCGATGTGCCCGCAGGCCATGGTGTCCAGCAGCGCCCCGACGGCGATGTCGTCGGAGAAGCCGCGGGCCAGGTCGAGCCCGCGCAGGCAGTGTTCGACGCTCAGCTCGAACTGCTGGATCCCGACACACACCGCGCCCAGGGTGGTCCGCGCCCGGATCCGGGCGGCCCGGTCGCCGGCCTGGTCGGCGGTCACCAGGGCCCGGTCGGCCTCCGCGATCGCCTCATCACCCTGGCCCACCGCCACCAGCACCCGCGCCGCGACACACCGCACGAACGCCTCGCCGGCCAGGTCACCGATCCGCTGCCAGATCTCCAGCGCCTCCAGGGCGGCCTTCATACTCTCCGGGTATTCGTCCTGCCCCCGGCGCGCGCCGGCCACCACGGTGAGCGCGCGAGCCAGCACCGCCTCGGGATGCCGTCCCGTCCGCGCCTCGGCCACGATCCGCTCGGCCACAGCCAGGGCGGCCGTGGTGTCGAACCAGTCCAGCCGCTCCTGGGCGTAGTCCAGCGCATCACTCACGCCAACCTCGACCACAGCCACCACGGTCCAGGTAATCGGCCGCCGAGGCCCCGACCTTAGCCAGGCTCGACCAGGGAAGACCCTTTACCGGTCCAGCACGTTCAGGTACTCGCCTCGAGGAACCTAGGCTTCGAATTCGCTGTTGGATATCAGTCGGGCCGCCTCCTCGGCGACTTCCCGCCACACCTCGATACCTTCGGCCGCCGCTTCCGCCTCAAGAGCGCTCAGCACTTCACTCTGGGGCCTGCCGCGATGAGTTGTCCGGACGCGGCCAAGGACAGTCTTGAATTTCGCCACGTGGTCTCGGACCTGTGGCATGGCGTCGCCGTAGCCATCACCTTCAGCAGTACCCATGCTTTGCCAACTCACTTCGAGCGAGACTTATGGGAAGTCCATGCGGTGAGCCAGGGTCAATTCTTTCATCGCCTCCGGGCCGAAGATGTGCTCGACTCTTCCGCTGTCCTCGTCGGTGACCCGAGTGGTGATGTGGCCGGCCGCTTTCAGCTCATCATATTTGCAACGGCACATCTGGAAGATCAGCAGGGACGAGCCCTCGCCGGGACGACTCCGGGTAGTGCCCCATGATGCTGCGGCATTCTGCGTTTCGATGTCATCCGATGTCACCTTGTAGGTGAAGAGCTTGCCTGGTTGCCCCAGCGTGCCCTTGTGGTGATTCGCTGCGGCCGCATCACTGCTCAACCCGTTCGTTTCGATGTTGTCGGCATGCGTCGACGTGGTGCCGTGGGCGAAGTCGATGACATCGTCGCAGTTGTGGACGAGGACCGCGGCGTGGCCGGCGCGCACGTAGTAGGTGTGGAACTCGTCGATCGTGAGGTCGTGCATGTCCCGGATGCCGGTGGAGTTCGTGGCCGCCACGATCGTGGCGGCGGACTCGCCGGTGTGCAGTCGGCCGCGCGGCCCGAGTTTTCCGGCTTCGGTCCAGGAGCCGGTGGCGGTATTCCAGAACTGATGGTTCTGGGTGGTGCGGATGACCGCCTTGCCGGTCTTCGTCGCCACCGTCAGGTCGGTGAAAAGCTGGTCGCGGTTCAGGTGGAGCGCGGTGACCTTCCGGGAGCCGGTGAGCCCGGTCGCCGGGTCGGTGGCGCGGACGCGGTCGCCGACCCTGACGTCCTTGATCGGTTTGCTGGTGCCGTCGGCCATCACCACCCGCGTGTCCGGGGTGAAGCTGTGGCACTTCTTGTCCGGTCCGTCTGACGCAGGTGCCAGCTTCCGGCCGGCCGGGGCGCGGGGTGCGGGGTCGCCCTTGCCGACCGATGGCTTGCTCACCTTGGCGGGGGCCGTCCGGGGCGCCGAGGCGTCGGCGGCCCTGGGTGGGGCCGGTGTGCTGGGGCCCGTGGCCGAGGTCTTGTCGGGGGTCGGGCCCTTGCTCGACTTGCCGCCCTTGCCGATGCGGGTGGGCATCGGGATCAGGCTGTCGGTGGCCGCGGAGACCAAGGTCTGGGTCCAGTTGACCTCGCCGGTGGTCAGGTACTGGTTGACCGCGTCCTCGACGCCGGAGGAGACGGCGTCGCCGGCCTTGTCGAATACGGTGCGGGTGAAGGCCGAGCTGGTCCGGCTGACCAGGGGCGCGGTCAGCTTGCCGACGATCTTGCCGGCCACCGGACCGCCGAGCAGGCCGGTCAGCGCGCCCGAGCCGAGGGATTGGGCCGCGTCGCCGAAGTTCTTGATGTCGCCCTGGGCCGCGTCCTTGGCCAGGTTGATGATCGCCGCCGTGCCGACCAGGCAGGCCACCGCGGCCGCCCCGAGGGTCGCCGCCGTGCAGGCCAGGCCGGCCAGGATCGCGCCGCCGAAGGCCGCGATCTCGATCAGGGTGTCCTTGTGTTTCTTGATGAACGCCTTGGCGTCGCGGATCGCCCCGGCCGGATTGGTCACCGCCTTCGTGGCGGCCTTGGCGACGGCCTTGCCCTTCTGTTTGACGTAGTTGACGCCCTGGTCGTACGCCTTCTTGGACTGGGCCGCCTTCTCGCCGACCCATTTCTTGCCGTCCTCGTAGCTCTTCTTGAGGTTGTTCTTCGCGTCCTGGTAGGTCTTGGCCAGGTCGATCTTCTTGGTGCGCTCGACGAGCGGCTTGCTCGCCTGGATGGTGAGCTTCACGACCGGGATCTGCTTGACCGCGTTGACCGTGCTCCGGAAGGCGCCCGAGGCCTTCTTCCGGATGCCGTCCAGGAAGTGCCCGGTGGTGTCGGTGCCGCTCAGCGGCGAGTTGTCGGCGTAGGCGAAGCGGTTGGCGCTGACCGGGTCGGGGACCGGGTTGTTGGACACCGAGTCGCGCGAGTCGAACTGGCCGGTGTCCGGGTTGTACCAGCGGGCGTGCATGTTGACCCGGCCGGTGGCGGTGTCCGTCCACTCCTGCTGGAAGCCCAGCGAACCGGCCATCCCGGCGGAGCGCAGCGGCTTGCCCAGCGGGTCGAAGGTGTTCGAGCCGGTCAGTGTGGTCCCGGCGCCGGTGAACTGCCCGACGTGGTCGCTGTGCTCGTCGGCCCACGAGTAGAGGCCGGTGCTGCCGTTCAGGGTGCCGAACAGGTCGTCGGCGATGTCGCGGACGTACCCGGTGGTGCCGTCCGAGGCCAGGTTGTTGCCGAGCCCGGTGTAGCTGAAGCCGGCGCGCAGGACACGGCCGAGACCGTCGTACGCGTACGTCTGCGTCGCCCCGCCGTTGGGCGCCTGCTGGCTGATCGTCTGCCCGAACGCGTCGCTGCGGGTCAGCGTGGTGGTGCCGTTGACCACCGCCTGGGCCAGGGTGCCACGGGCGGTGTACGCGTACTGGGTCCCGTCGCTCGCCGACATCAGCTGGTCACGGGCGTCGTAGGTGAGGGTCTTGGCGCCGATCTTCGTCCGGTTGCCGGCCGGGTCGTACTCGTAGCCGACCGTGGTGACCCCGTTGTTCCAGGAGGTGAGCTGGTCGGCGAGGTCGTACGTGTAGGTGTTCTCGGTCGTGCCGCCGAAGCCGGTGGTGGTCTTGTCGGTCAGGTTGCCCTTGACGTCGTACTGGTAGTCGATCGCGGCCACCTCGGCGCCGGTGCGCGTGTGCAGCTGGTCGCGTGACGGCCGCCGGAACTCGTCGTACTCGAAGGTCCGGGTGTTGCCGCCGGCGTAGGCGATCGACGTCGGCTGGGACAGCTCGTTGTAGCCGTAGGTGGCGGACAGGCCGGCCGCCTGGTTGTTCAGCGTGCGCAGGCGCCCGGCGTTGTCGTAGGTGTAGGCGGTCGTGCCCGCGGCGTCGGACCGGGAGGCGACCCGGCTGTCCGCGGTGTAGGTGAAGGTGGACGCGCCGGACGGGCCGGTGGTGCCGCGGAGCATGTCCCGGTCGTCGTAGCTGAACGTGTCGGTGCCGCCGGGCGCGGACACCGAGGTCATCCGACCGGCGGCGTCGTAGCCGAAGACCCGGTCGGTGGTGGCCACCTCGGCCCCGGCGCCGGTCTGGCGGGCCAGGTTGCCGCGGGCGTCGTACTCGTAGCCGACCACGACCCCGCCGGGGGAGCGGTCCGCGACGATCTGCCCCGCGGCGTCGTACACCCGGGTGAAGGTGCGGTCGGCGGGCGCGGGGTGGCGCGCCGTCGCCGGCTCGATCACCGACTCGGGCAGATTCTGGCTGTTGTACGTGGTGAGAAACGCGTTGCCCCGGCCGTTGGTGTAGCGCGTCCGGTTGCCCAGCGCGTCGTACCCGAAACTGGTCTGGATCGAGCGGGTCGCCGAGACCGGCTGGTTCTCCGAGGTCAGCAGCCCGGTGGCGTCGTAGGTGAACGTCGTCCGGCTGCCCCGCTCGTCGATCGAGGCGGTGGTCTTGCCCTCCAGGTCGTACTCGCTGAACGTGCCGGCCAGGTAGTCGCCGCCGGGCGCGAGCTCCCAGGTCTCGACCGGCCGACCGGCCTTGTCGAAGGCGACGCCCTTCTCGGTGTCGTTGGGCAGGATCGTGACGTTCTGCCGGCCCAGCCCGTCGTAGAAGAGCTTGGTGGTGCTGCCGGCCTCGTCGGTGCTGGTGACCAGCTGGCCGGTCGCGTTGTGGGTCTGCGACCGGGTGACCCCGCCCGGCGAGGTGGTCGACCCGAGCCAGCCGCCGCTGTTGTAGCCGTACCGGGTGGTGTGGCCGGTGTTGTCCTGGCGGACCACGGCGGTGCTGGTGAGGACGCGGCCGAGGTAGTCGTAGGTCGCCGTGTCGACCGCGCCGGTCGGGTCGGTGGTGGAGAGCCGGTCGCCGATCAGGTCGTAGGTGTGCTTGGTGACCGTGCCGCCCGGGCCGGTCGTCGCCGCCACCCGGCCGAGTTGGTCGTAGGTGTAGGTGGTGGCCCGGCCCAGCGCGTCGGTGACGGTGGTCAGCTGGCCCAGCGCGTCGTAGGCGCGGGTGGACCGCGGCGTCACCGGGCTGCCGCCGGGCGGGGTGTACGGCGGCAGGATGGTCTCGACCGGCCGGTCGCCGGCGTCGTAGCGGGTCTCGGTGACGTGGCCGGCCGCGTTCCGGACCTCGACCGCGTTGCCGAAGGTGTTGAAGCCGGTCGTGGTCACCGCGCGGGTGAGCAGTGGCGCGCCGCCGGTGGACTCGATCGGCACGGCCGGCGCGGTCACCACGGACATCCGGGCGGCCTCGTCGTAGCCGTAGTCGGTGGTGTCGCCGTTCGGGTCGGTCGAGGCGAGCACCAGGCCGTCCTCGTCGACCCGGTACGACGTACGGATCACCCGCGCGTCGCCACCCGGACCACCACCGTCGCGGACCGCGGTGACCTCGGACGTGCTCAGCGCCTTCTGGTAGAGCTGGACGTCGTCGATCTGCCCCGACCAGAAGTCGGTCACCCCACCGTTCCACCGGCCGGCGCCGACCGTGATCCCGCCGGAGGACGGGAACGGGCGGGCGCCGGTGTCGGTGTCCTGCAGCGAGCCGTTCACGTAGAGCCGCATGGTCTGTGCGTCGGCGTCGTACACCCCGGCCAGGTGGGTCCAGGCGCCGGCCGAGGGCACCGACGTGGAGGTCGAGCCGACCGCGCCGGGCGTGCCGGAGTCGGACTGGTTGGTGATGAACTGCCACCGGTTGCTGGGCCCGTCGTAGCGGAGCTGGAACGGGCTCTGCTTGATGCCGTCGGCGCTCACCGCCTGGCGGGTCGCCCCGGTCGCGCCGAGCTTCACCCAGGTCGCCACGGTGAAGCTGCGGGTGGTGTCGACCGGGGTGGCCGAGCTGGTCAGGCGGCCGTCGGTGCCGTTGAGGACGGCCGCGCCGCCGCGTTCGGCCGAGAACGTGACGCCGGCCGAGGCCGGGGTCAGCTTGCCGTTGCCGACCTCGTCGGCCGCCGAGCCGCCGGTCAGGCCGTCCAGCTTCCACCGGGCGGTGCGGTCGGCGCCGGTCAGCCAGAGCCACTCGGAGGTCTGTTTGCCGCCCGCGTCGTACGCGTAGTTCATCCGCTCCAGGACCGAGCCGGACCCGGCCCGCCGGTTGGTCGCCACCAGCGCGTCGTCGGTGTTGTACTCGTACTCGGTCACCCGGTTGACCCCGTCCGGGTCCAGGGCGGACGAGCTGTTCCGGCCGGCCGCGTCCACCGCGTACGTGGTGGTGGTGATGCCGTTGTTGGTCTTGCGGCTGGTCAGGTTGCCGTCGCCGTCGTAGCCGTTCTGCTCGGTGACGAACGAGGCGCCGGTGGCCGGGTCGCGGCGGGTGATCGTCGCGGTCAGATCGTTGTCGGTGTACGTGTACGCGGTCACCCAGTTCATCGCGTCGGCCTCGGTGGCCACCCGCCCGGCCGGGTCGTACGTCTTGGCCGAGACGGTGAGGTCGCGGGCGGGCGACGGGTTGTTCGGGTCGCCCGTCCAGTCCTCCAGCACCGTGGCGGTCAGCTGCCCGTTGAGGTCGTAGGTGTTGTGGACGACGTCGCCGTCCGGCTCGGTCTCGGTGACCACGTTGCCGAGCACGTCGTAGGTGTAGGAGGTCTCGTGCCCGGTCGAGTCGGTGGCGACGGCCTGCTGCCCGTGGTCGTTGTAGTGGTAGAAGACGGTGCGGGCCGCGTCGCCGCCGGTGGTGTCCTGGACGTGCTGCTCGACCAGGAAACCGTCGTTGTCGTAGGCCATCGACGTGCTCGCCGTGTGCGTGGCGCCGGTGACCCGGTCGGTGACCCGCGGCTCGACCTTCCAGATCATCCGGCTGAGCTCGTCGTACCCGTAGGAGGTGGTGCGGCCGCCCGGGAAGGTCGAGGTCGTGATGGTCTCGTCGGTGACCCGGCCGGCCAGGTCGTACACGTAGGACGTGGTCCGGCCGGACAGCTCGGTCTTGGTGGCGACGTCGCCGTTGCGGTAGTAGCCGACGGTCTGCCGGGCGCCGGCCGGCGTGGTCATCTGGACGGGCAGCCCGGCCGGGACGAGCCCGCCGCCGGTCGCCGCGCCGGCGCCGTCGGAGTACACGGTGCGGGTGACCCGGCCGAGCGGGTCGGTGGCCGCGGTCCGGTTGCCCTTGGCGTCGTAGCTGAAGGTGGTCAGGTACCGGTTGTCGCCGGCCGACGACGAGCGCCCGTCGCGCATGGTGAGCAGGACGTCGTTGCGCGGGTCGGGGGTGAGCTGGGCCGAGGTCGCGTCCGGGTAGTAGGTGTAGTAGACCGTCGAGCAGCGTCCGGCGGACTGGTCCTGGCAGGTCGTGGACGACACCACGTTGCCGCGGACGTCGTGCTCCTCGGTGGTTGTGCTGCCGTTCGGGTCGGTGGTGGTGCGCAGGAAGCCGGCCGTGTCGTACCCGTACCTGGTGGTCTTGCCCAGCGCGTCGGTGGACGAGACCTTGCGGTCGCTGGGCAGCTCGTAGGTGTCGGTCAGCCACTTGCCGTTCGGGTCGACGGTGATGACCTGCTTGACCGGCTTTCCGGAGGTGCGGGCCCGCGCGTCGAACTGCGCCTTGACCTGGGCCGCGGACAGTTGCGAGCGGTAGTAGGCGAACTCGGCGAGGTGCCCGGGGAAGAAGCCGTTGGTGGTGTCGGTGGCCGCCGACGGCCAGTTCAGGGTGGTGCCCGCACCCACGTACGGGTTCCAGGCGCCGGACGGCTCGATCGCCCGGTTGACCGTGCCGGCCGAGGCGCCGTCCAGGTAGAGCGTCTGGCTTCCGGTGCCGGCGGCCAGCGCGACGTGGTGCCACTGGCCGTCGTTGACGGTGCCGGACGTGGTGGTCGGCGTGGCGCCGTCGCAGTAGCAGAACTGGCCGCGCAGCTTGCCGTCGCGCCCGACGTAGAGGGCCGGGATCCAGCTGTCGGCCGCCTCGTCCGGGTCGTTCCAGATCTCGTGGGACTGGAACGAGTAGAGCACGCCGCCGGTGGCCGACCCGGCGTCCATCTTGAACCAGAGGCTGACCGAGGCCGGCCCGGCCTGTGGCACGTTGGCGTCGCTGAGCCCGACGTGTGACGCCTCGCCGTCGAAGGAGGCGACCTTGTCGTCCTCGAACGGGCCGCCGGTGCGGCCCAGGCCGACGTCGCTGTACCAGGCGTCGTTGCCGATCACCTGGTTGACCGCGTGCCAGGTGCCGGACTCGCTGAACCGCCAGTAGTCCTGCGGCCGGGCGGCGAGCACCGCGGCCTGGTAGACCTTGCTCGAGCCGGAGACGGTCGGCTTGTTCAGCCGCCAGACCCCGCCGTTGATGTCGGTGACCGCGCTGACCGTGCCGTCGCCGCGGTCGTAGTCGATGGCCGCCGTGGTGCTGCCGGAGGGCCGGAGGATCTTGATCACCGGGTGCGAGTCGGTGGTGCCCGACCGGTGCAGGGTGGCGATCTCGTCGGCGGCGAGCGGCCGGTCGAAGTGGGCCGCCTCGGCCAGCGCGCCCTTGAAGAAGCTCGGCGCGACCGTGCCCGACGACTGGTCCGGCCAGCCGCCGCCGTTGAAGCCGGCCCCGAGGTAGCGGCGGTTCTTGGCGCTCAGGGCGGAGATGGCCACCGCGCCGGTCTTGCTCCCCGCCTCGGCCCCGTCCAGGTAGAGCCACTGCCGGCTGGCCCCGGCGACGAGCACCACGTGGTGCCACCGGTCGTCGTTGACCGCCGCGGCGGTGGCGATCGTGGTCCGCGAGCCGTCCCAGAGGCCGCCGTGCAGCTTCCCGCTGGCCCCGATGTAGAGCGCCGGGGTGAAGTGGGCGCTGGTCGTGCTCCTGGTGACCGGATCGGCGGAGTAGCCGTAGAGCACGCCGCGGTCGCCGGGGGCCGCCTTGAACCACAGGGAGAGGGACTGCACGCCGGCCGCGTCGGCCAGCTGCGCCGGCAGCTCGACCCGCGACGAGGTCCCGTTGAAGCCGGCCGCCGTGGCGCTGGCGCCGGTCAGCGGTCCCGGCTGCCCCAGCGCCACGTCGACGTAGCCGGCGGCGTCGACGCCCTGGTTGGTGACGACCGCGCTGGCCGCGGCGGCGCCGGTGGTCTCGGTGAGCCGCCAGTACCCGTCCGGCCCGGCGTTGCCGACGATCGACGGGTGCTGCGAGGCCGAGGTGTGCTGGTATCCGGTGCAGGTGCCGTCGTTGCCGGGCGGGCAGACCCGGGTCAGCTCGTCGTCCGGGCCGTAGCGGTACTCGTGGGTGTAGCTGGTCTCCGGGTCGTCCGGGTCGAGGCGCTCGGTGCTGACGTACCGCACGTGCCAGCGGCCGGAGCCGGTGGCCATCCAGTCGATCCACAGCCGCCGGCCGGACGCGGCGGTCACCGACTCGGTGCGCCCGTCGGCGTACGCGAAGGTCAGGGCCCGGTTCTGGACGTCGGTGATGGAGGTGACCCGGTAGCGGCCGGTGCCGGCGGCGACCGTGAACACGTACGCGGTGCCGTCCTTGTCGACCAGCCGGTACCCGCCGCTGACCGCGGTGAAGGTGGCGAACCGGCCGCTCGGCGGCACGTAGGACCCGTCGGCGTTGCGGCCGAAGCCGATCTCCTGCCCGTTCGGGTAGGTGACCACGACGCCCTGCAGCGTTCCGGCCCGATCGCGGGTCTCGGTGGCCCTGGCGTCCAGGATGCTCGACCAGCCGGCCCCGAACGCGGTGTCGCGCCGCACGTCGAGGGTGTTGTAGAAGCGTTCCATGGCCAGGGCCGGGCCGACCGTCGGCACGGTGACGTCGGTGACCGTGGTGGTGTAGTTGCGGGTGTTCGGGTCGAAGCCGCGGTCGCCGTTCTGCGACAGGCCGCTGCCGACCAGCGGCTGCGGGAACCGGGGGAGCAGGGCGTTGCTCTCCTGGGAGGTGCTGACGGCCGAACCGTCGCTCGCGGTCACCGTCCAGGCGTAGGTCTGACCCCAGCGGAGCACCCCGGACGGGACGGTCCAGCTGCGCGCGGACCGGGCGCCGGACTGGGCCACCGCGGTTCCGGCCGCGTTGGTGACGACGAACGAGTAGGTGAGCGAGCCGCCGTCCGGGTCGTGCCCCGCGGCCAGCAGTTCCGGGGTCAGCGTCGGCACCGGGGCGCCGGTGGCCGGATATTGCGCGTCGATCTGCGGCGGAACATTGGCGACCAGGGCGCGGCCGGCCACCGTGCGTGGGGTGGTCGATTCCTCGACCACCCGCCGCGGCGAGCTCTCCGGGGGCAACGCGCCCAGGCCCTTGCCCGGTTTGCGGCCGGCGCCGCCGTTGGCCCGGGTGTCCTGGGTGACCTTGGCCTTGCCGCCGTCGGCCTGTTTCGGCAGCTTGCGGAACGCGTCGTCTGATGGATCGCGCATCGCGAACCCGTACGCCGCCCGGACCGACGCGAGCACCTCGCCGATCGGGGCCGGATGTTCGAGCGTTCCGGCGAGTTGCAGCGGCACTGCCCCGCTGATCGCGAGGGACACCGCCGCCGCACTCGACACCGCGCGCATCAACGCCATGGCCCGTCCCCCCGTAACCGAGTCACCGTCCCCGGTTTATACACGGAAGCCATAGACGTACGACGATCAATAAAGACCTTTATGCACTACGCGTAATTCACCCTCCACTGTGGGTGATCGATTTCACCAGGCCGGGGCTGGCGCCGGGGCGTAGTTGGCCTGTAAGGGCTGCGGGTTGATGGTCTTCTCGATGAAGATGGCGTGCCACAGGCAGAACATCGCCACCGTCCACACCTTGCGGGAGTTGTCGGCCTCGCCGGCCCGGTGCGCGGTGAGCAGCTGCTGGGCATAGTTGAGGTCGAGCAGGTAGCCGGCCTGGGAGGTGGAGAACAGCCAGCTCACCCAGTCGCCGATCTTGCCCTTGAGCCACACCCGGGTCGGGGTCGGGAAGCCCAGCTTGCGGCGGTCCCGCACCGACTCGGGCACGATGCCGCGCATCGCCTCGCGCAGGGCGTGCTTGGTCTCCCGGCTGTGCGCGGGCAGCTTGAGCTCGGTCGGCAGGCCGGCCGCGGCGGCGTAGACGGCCTGGTCCAGGAACGGCACCCGCAGCTCCAGCGAGTGGGCCATCGACATCCGGTCGGCCTTGGCCAGGATGTTGCCGGGCAGCCAGGTGTGCAGGTCGACGTACTGCATCGAGGCCACGTCGTCGACGTCGGCGGTCTCCGCGTACAGGTGCTGGGTGACCGTGGTGTGCGGCGGCGCGGTGAAGCGCATCAGCGCCGGCTTCTCGGCCGGCGAGAAGATGCGCGCGTTGCCGTAGTAGCGCTCCTCGATCGGGGTGGTCCCGCGGTCCAGGAAGCTGCGGCCCCGCATGCCCTCGGGCATCGCGTGCGAAAGCGTACGCAGACCCTTCTTCATCCTGTCCGGCAGCTGATCGATGCGCGACAGCGAGGCCGGCTCGCGATAGATGGTGTAGCCGCCGAACAGCTCGTCCGCGCCCTCGCCGGAGAGCACCACGGTCACGTTCCGCGAGGCGGTCTGCGCGAGGAAATACAGGGGTACGAGCGACGGGTCGGCCACCGGGTCGTCGAGCAGGTGCACGATCCGGGGCAGCTCCCGCAGCACGTCGTCCTCGGTGACCACGGTCGGGGTCAGGCGCACGCCGAGCTGGGCCGCCGTGTCCGTGGCGATCTCGATCTCCGAGTAGGCCGCGTCGTCGAAGCCGGCGGTGAACACCTGCAGGTCGGGCTTGACCTCGCGGGCCAGCGCGACCACGGCCGACGAGTCGACCCCGCTGGACAGGAAGGCGCCGACCGGAACGTCGGCGTTCAGGTGCTTTCGCACGCTGTCGCGCAGCGCGTCCTGAATCGCGTGGTATGCCGCTTCCGGCTGCACGTTCAGCGGCCGCAGGGACGGCTGGAAGTAGCGCTCGATGCGCTGGCCACCGGCGGCGGTCCAGGTCACCCGGTGGCCGGGCGCGAGCCGCTTGATGTGCCGGTGCAGCGTCCCCGGCTCGGGCACGAACTGGAAGGTCAGGTAGTGGGCCAGCGACTCGGTGTCCAGCGCCGCCCCGGGGTCACCGGCGAACGGCTCGAGGGCCTTGCGCTCGCTGGCCAGGTACAGGCCGTTGGTGGTCTCCAGCACGTACAGCGGCTTGATGCCGAACTGGTCCCGGGCCGCGTGCACCGTCCCGGTATGGGTGTCGTAGGCGACGAACGCGAACATGCCGCGCAGCCGGGGGAGGGCGGCCACGCCCCAGTGGTGGAACGCCGCCGCCAGCACCTCGCTGTCACCCTCGGTGGCGAACTGGGCGCCGTGCGCCTGGGTCAGCTCGGCGCGCAGCTCCTTGTAGTTGTAGATCTCGCCGTTGAACACCACGGTCCAGCGGTCGCCGTAGTGCACCGGCTGGACGCTCTCGTCGCGGTCGACGATGGCCAGCCGCTTGAAGCCGAAGGCGAGCCCGTCCGCGAACTCGACGCGGGTGTCGTCCGGCCCCCGGTGGTGCATGGTCTCCAGCGCGCCGGCGAACGCCGCGGCGGTCGCCGGGTCGGGCGGGCCGGCGCCGGGGCGACTGCTCACAAAGACGCTGAGGCCACACATGGGGGTCACTCCTGTCGGGTAGCGGAGAGGTGCGAGCGGAACACTAAGGCCGTCGATGTGAAGAACCTGTGTGGAAACGTGGGAGATCTCGACCTTCATCGGAATCGGTCTGTTTCTTCACAGGAATCCAGCATTTCTTGGCCGGGTTTGCGTCCGTGAGCGAGAATCGCGGTCGTGACCGCACGTGTTCTGGTAGCTGACGACGATCCGAAGCATGCCCAGCTCATCCGCTTGTATCTGGAGCGGGAGGGACATCAGGTGATGACTGTCGGTGATGGCCGGGCGGCTCTGGAGGTGGCCCGGTCCCGGCGCCCCGACCTGATCGTGCTCGATGTCATGATGCCGCTGGTCGACGGGCTGGACGTGTGCCGGATCCTGCGCGCCGAGTCCAACGTCGCGATCCTGCTGGTCACCGCCCGGTCCTCGGAGAACGACATGCTGCTCGGGCTGGACATCGGCGCCGACGACTACCTGGCCAAGCCGGTGAGCCCGCGGGAGCTGACGGCCCGGGTCCGCGCCCTGCTCCGCCGGGTCCGGGCCGGTGAGGAGCCGTCGTCGATCGTCCTGGTCGGCGACCTGGAGGTGGACACCGGCCGCTTCGAGGTGCGGGTGGGCGGCGACCCGATCAACCTGACCGCCAAGGAGTTCGGCATCCTCGAACTGCTGGCCCGCGAGCCGGGCCGGGTCTTCACCCGCGGTCAGATCATCGACAAGACGTTCGGCTTCGAGCACGACGTCTCCGAGCGCACGGTCGACGCCCACGTGGTCAACCTGCGTCGCAAGATCGAGGCCAACCCGGCCGCGCCCAAGTACGTACAGACCGTGTACGGCCGGGGCTACCGCATGGCCGAGCAGTGAGCTTCCGCCTGCGCATCTTCGCGCTGGTGGTGCTCGTGGCGGTGAGCGCGATCGTGGCCACCGCCTGGCTCACGCTCAGCCTGACCACCCGCGAGGTGACCCGCTCGCAGGCGGCCGAAGCTCAGCACCAGGACCGGATCGTACAGGAGATCCGCGAGTACGGCCTGCGCCACGGCCGCTGGCCCGGCGTCGACCAGGTGGTCCGGGGCCTGGCCGAGTCGACCGGCCTGCACATCCAGCTGCGCACCCCGGACGGCACGGTGCTGACCGACTCGGACACGCTCGAGGGCAACACGTCCGGCCCGGTCCGCGGCGCTGCCCTCACCATCGACCCGCTGCCGGCGCTCGATCCGACCGTCCGGCCGGGCGAGCCGATCCCGGTCCGGGTCGGCCGGCCGTTCGCGCTTCCGGCCGACCTCTTCGGCTCCGGGCCCAGTCCCGGCGCCGGTCCCGCCGAGAGGGCGTTGCGGCAGGCCGCGCAGTATCGGGCCGCCCTGCTCGCGGTGCGGTGCATGTCCGACAACGGCACGGCCGAGCCGGTGCTGCAGACGAGCCGGGCGCCCTACCTGACCCGGCAGCAGATCCAGGACTCCCCGAAGTGTGTGACATTCGGGACGGACAAGGTCAACCGCGACAAGGTGTGGCTGACCGAGATGGTCGAGATGCTCTCGCCGTGCGTGCCCGGCCGCAACGACCGCGAGCGCATCGAGAGCTGCCTCCAGCAGTCCTTCAACCGGGGCCTCAGCGGGTTCGCGGCCACGCCCCTGCGGCTCTTCCTGGGCTTCCGCAACACCACCTCGATCATCGACCTCAGCCGGCCGGCCCTGATCGGGGTGGCCGGCCTGATCGTGGTGGCGCTGATCGGCACCGCGGTGATCGCGCGCCGGGTGAGCCGGCCGGTGTGGCTGCTCACCGAGGCGTCCCTGCGGCTGGCCGACGGCAAGCTCGACGTGCGGGTGCCGATCAGGGGCCGCGGGGAGCTGGCGTTGCTGTCCGCGTCGTTCAACGCCATGGCCGAGGCGGTGCAGAGCAGCGAGGAGCGCCAGCGCCGGCTGATCGCCGACATCGCCCATGAGATGCGTACGCCGCTGTCGAACCTCCGCGGCTATCTCGAAGGCCTCTCCGACGGGGTGGTCGACCCCAGCCGCGAGCTGTTCGTGTCGCTGCACGAGGAGACCCTGCTCCAGCGCCGCATCCTCGACGACCTCCAGGAGCTGGCGCTGGCCGAGGCGGGCGACCTGACCTACACCCGGACCTCGTTCGACCTGGCCGAGCTGGCCTCGACCAGCGGCACCGCGCACCGGGCGGTGGCCGCCGAGGCGGGCGTGGAGCTGGAGGTGGACGCCCCCGGCGGGACCTGGGTGCGCGCCGACCCCGACCGGATGCGCCAGGTCATCGGCAACCTGCTGACCAACGCGATCCGCTACACCGACGACGGCGGCCATGTGACGCTGACCGTGCGCCGGGACAAGTTCGAGGCGGTGCTGATCGTGCGCGACACCGGGGTGGGCATCGCGCTCGAGGATCAGCCGCGGGTCTTCGACCGGTTCTGGCGCGCCGACCCGGCCCGGCAGCGGGCGACCGGCGGCAGCGGCCTCGGCCTGACCATCGCCCACCGCATCGTCACCGACCACGGCGGCCGCATCGAGGTGACCAGCACGCCGGGCTCGGGCTCGACCTTCACCGTCCGCCTGCCGCTGGACCCGTGGGGCGGGTCGTGACCGCCTTCGCCTGGATCCCCGGGGCGGATCGTGACACCGTGGCCTGGTGACCACGTCGGAGGAGGAACCGATCCGCATCGGGCTCGCGCTGGGTGGCGGCGCGGTGCGTGGAACCGCACACATCGGCGTGCTCGAGGTGCTCGAGAAGGCCGGCCTGGAACCGGCGATCCTCACCGGCACCAGCGCCGGGGCCCTGGTCGGGGCGCTGTACGCGGCCGGGATGAGCGCCGCCGAGATCAGCGCCCAGGCGCATTCGCTGCGCTGGGCCCGGCTGGTCCGCCCGGCCCGCACCCGCAAGGCCCTGTTCGACACCCGGCACCTCGGGGCCTACCTCGACGAGCTGCTCGGCGGGCGTGCGTTCACCGAGCTCAGCCGCCCGTTCGCCGCGGTCGCCTGCGACCTGACCACGGGTGACCGGGTGGTCATGCGGGACGGCCCGGTGTCCACCGCGGTCCTGGCCAGCGCGGCCATCCCCGGGGTCTTCCCGCCGGTCGACCGGGACGGCCGGATGCTGGTCGACGGCGGCCTGGTCGACATGGTCCCGGCCCGGCTGGCCCGCGAGCTGGGCGCCGACATCGTGGTCGCGGTCGACGTCTCCGGCCCGCTGCCCCGCCGCCCGCCGACCACCCTGGTGCACGTCATGGTCGCGGTCGCCGCCCTGCAGCCGGGCGGCACCCACCGGCTGTCCGAGGACGCCGACCTGGTCCTCGCGCCCGAGGTCGACGGGTACGCCTTCTGGGAGCTGTCCCGGGTCACCGAGTTCGAGCAGGCCGGCCGCTCCGCCGCCGAGCAGGCGCTGCCCCTGCTGTCCGCCCTGACCACCACCGCCGCGGCCCGCCGGGAGTGGGAACGAGCCCAACCTGGAGGTCCGCATGTCTGACCAGCTCGCCGCGAGGCTGCACGGCGCCGGTGACGTCCGGGTCGGGCGCGAGGCGGCGCCGGCCCCGGGCCAGGGGGAGTCGCTGGTCGAGGTGACCTCGGTCGGGCTGTGCGGATCCGACCTGCACTGGTTCACCGAGGGTGGCATCGGCGACGCCACGGTGTCCCGGCCGCTGGTGCTGGGTCACGAGATGGCCGGGATCATCCGGGGCGGGCCCGACGACGGCCGGCGGGTGGCGATCGATCCGGCCGTACCCTGCGAAGCCTGCCCCGAATGCGCGAGGGGCGACGTCAACCTCTGCCGGAACATCGTCTTCGCCGGGCACGGCGCGACCGACGGCGGCCTCCGGCAGCTGATGGCCTGGCCCAGCCACCGGCTCGTGCCGCTGCCCGACGCGCTCTCCGACGACGACGGCGCGCTGCTCGAACCGCTCGGCGTGGCTGTGCACGCGCTCGACTTCGGTCACCTGCGCGTGGCCGGCACGGTCGGCGTGGTCGGCTGCGGGCCGATCGGGCTGTTCCTGGTGCAGCTGGCCCGGCTGGCCGGCGCGACCCGGGTGCTGGCCGTCGACCCGCTGCCACACCGTCTGGCGGCGGCCGTGACGTTCGGCGCGTCGCCGGCTTCACCTGACGATGACGGCACGGCCGACGTGGTGTTCGAGGTCGGTGGGAACGACAAATCGGTGGACGCCTCGTTGCGGCTGGCCCGGGCCGGCGCGCGGGTGGTGCTGGTCGGCATCCCCGACGGCGACCGCACCTCGTTCTCCGCCTCGATCGCCCGCCGCAAGGGCCTGACCCTGGTCATGTCCCGCCGGATGGGCGAGGTCTACCCGCGCGCCATCGCCCTGGCCACCAGCGGCCGCCTCGACCTGCCGTCGCTGGTCACCGGCGCGTACCCGCTCACCGAGATGGACGCCGCGCTCAAGACCGCGGTCGCCCGCACCGGCCTCAAGACGGTCATCCACCCCCAGGGCTGAGGGCGATCCACCGGTACGCCTCCAGCACCAGGCCGTGGAAGTGGTGCACGCCGTGCTCGGACAGGCCGGAGCCCGCCGGGTCGTAGACGATGCGGCCCTGGGTGAAGGCGGGCGTACGCATGCCGCGCTGCACGCTCTCGACGATGGTGATGTCCTGCGGCTGGAGGACCTCGTCGATGTACCGCACCGACTGCGCCTCGGCCTCCTGCAACTCGGGCGTCTCGAAGTAGAAGTCCCAGGTCTCCAGGGTGCGGTCGACGCCGGCGGGCAGGATCTGCAGCACCATGAAGTTGCCGCGGCCGGGGTAGCGCAACAGGCAGGTGTTGGGCCACAGCCACCAGACCGCGTGCTCCTTGACGGTCGCGTCCGACACGTCGTAGGCCGCATTGGGCTGGGTGCCCGCCGACGCGAAGTGGCTCGACCAGATGCCGTGCGTCCGCACCTCGTACGTGCTCATGTCCACGAGGTCGACGAACTCCGGGTGGGCGACGTGGCAGTGGTAGCACTCGAGGAAGTTGTCGACGACGTTCTTCCAGTTGCTCCGGATGTCGTAGGTCAGCCGCTTGGCATGGGTCAGCCTCTCGACGTCCGGCGCCCAGTGCCGGATCTCGCCGAGCAGGTCGCCCGCCTGATCGGCCATGGATGCCGCGCCCGGGTCGAGGTTGACGTAGACGAACCCGCCGAACTCCTCCACCTTGATCCGGTCGAGGCAGACCTGCGACTTGTCGAAGGTCTCCATCCGGTCGGCGCGGCGGGCGCCGGTGAGCCGGCCGGTCAGGTCGTACACCCAGGCGTGGTAGGGGCAGACGATGTTCGTGGCCGTCCCGGACCCGGAGAGCAGCTCGTGCGCCCGGTGCTTGCAGACGTTGTAGAAGGCGCGCAGCCCACCGGCCCGGTCGCGGACGACCACGATCGGCATCCCGGCCATCGTCGCCGAGACGTAGCTGCCGGGCGCGGCGAGCTTTTCGACATGACAGACCCATTGCCAGGTACGGGCGAAGATGCCGGTCAGGTCGGCCTGGTGCCAGCGGTCATCGGTGTAGGCGTCGGCGTTCAGGGACAGGGACCGGGCGGGGTCGGCGTGGTACCCCGCGGCAACGGCGCGGACCTCTGCGGCGGTGACGGGAGCCATGCCGGCACCGTAACCGGAGAGTTGGACGAGCGTTCAATATCACGGTCGTCTATGGCGTAACCGCCGTCATAGTCTTAACCTTCGTGAAACACCTTCGTGTTCTGCGAGGTCCCCATGGTCAGACGCGCGCTCCTCGTCCTCCTCCTCGTACCCTCCCTCCTCGTCCCGTTGCCCGCGGAACCGGCCGCCGCCGCGTTCTCCCCCGGCGACTACTGCCTCGGCGAGTGCTCGGACATCCTGCCGCCGGGCCAGAACGGTGACGCCGATCTCGCCCAGATCCTCGCCAACCAGGCGTTCGGCACCATGCCGCCGCACTCCGACGACCAGCTCACGCCGTACGCCGACCTGGGCTACCGATACACCGGCCTGACCGGCGACCAGATCAACTCGTTCTTCAACGACGGGTCCTTCGGTGTCGCGGCCGGGGACGTCGAACGGACCATCGCGCCACGCTCCGACGTCACGATCGTCCGCGACCGGAAGGCCGGCATCCCGCACATCACCGGCACCACCCGGGCCGGGACCATGTTCGGCGCCGGCTATGCGGGCGCCCAGGACCGGCTGTTCCTGATGGACCTGATGCGGCACGTCGGGCGGGGCACGCTCACCCCGTTCGCCGGTGGCGCCGACGGCAACCGCGAGCTCGAGCAGAGCGTCTGGCGTACCTCGCCCTACCTGGAGAGCGACCTGACCACCCAGATCAACACCCTTCGCAACACGGGTACGCGCGGCGCGCAGCTCTACGACGACGTGCAGAGCTACCTGGCCGGCATCAACGAGTACATCGCCGACTGCATGGCCGCCCGGGACTGCCCGGGGGAGTACGTGCTGACCGGGCACCTCGACGCGATCACCAACGAGGGCGGGCCGGAACCGTTCGTGCCCGAGGACCTGATCGCGATCGGCGGCGTCATCGGCGGGCTCTTCGGTGGCGGCGGCGGGCACGAGATGCAGTCGGCGCTGGTGCGGATCGCCGCGCGGGCCAAGTACGGCCCCACCGCCGGCGATCAGGTGTGGCAGCAGTTCCGGTCGCAGAACGACCCCGAGACCGTGCTCACCCTGCACAACGGGCAGTCCTTCCCGTACGGCGGGGGCGACCCGGACGCGGCCGGGGTGGCGATGCCGGACGCCGGGACCGCGACGCCCGCCCCGATCGTGTTCGACCGGACCGGGTCGGCGGCCACCGGCGCCTCCGGAGCCTCGGCGATCGCGGACTCCCTGCGTACCCTCAGCCTTGATTCTCATAAAGGCATGTCCAACGCGGCGATCGTCTCCGCCGCACACAGCGCGACCGGGCACCCGGTCGCGGTCTTCGGACCACAGACCGGCTACTTCGCGCCGCAACTGCTCATGCTCCAGGAGCTGAACGGGCCGGGCATCCGCACCCGGGGCATCGCGTTCAGCGGCCTCAACCTCTACACGCTGATCGGCCGCGGAACCGATTACGCGTGGAGCGCCACCTCGTCCATCCAGGACATCACGGACACGTTCGCGGTGACCCTGTGCGAGGCCAACGGCTCGGCGCCCACGGTCAACTCGACGAGCTACCTCTACCACGGCCAGTGCCTGCCGATGGAGAACCTGACCCGCACCAACTCCTGGAAGCCGACCACCGCCGACGGCACCGCGGCCGGCTCCTACCGGCTGACCGTGCAACGCACCCGGTACGGCCTCGTCTCGTGGCGCGGGCTGGTCGGCGGGGCGCCCACCGCGTTCACCCAGCTCCGGTCGACCTACCGGCACGAGGCCGACTCCGCGATCGGGTTCCAGATGTTCAACGAGACCGACCAGATGGGTACGCCCGCCGCGTTCCGGAACAGCGCCTCGGCCATCTCGTTCGCCTTCAACTGGTTCTACGTGAACTCGACCGACGCGGCGATGTTCACCTCCGGCGCCCAGCCGGTGCGGGCCGCCGGGGCCGATCCGAACCTGCCGACCCGGGCTGTTCCCTTGTTTGAATGGCAGGGCTGGGATCCGGCCCTCAACACCGCTTCCTATGTGCCGAACGCCGCGCATCCGCAGGCGGTGAACCAGGACTACTTCGTCAGCTGGAACAACAAGCAGGCTCTGGGGTACTCGGCGGCGGACGGCAACTTCAGCTTCGGCTCCGTGCACCGGGGCGACCTGCTGGACGCGCCGCTGGCGGCCGGGATCGCCGCCGGGCAGCGCTACGACCGGGCGGCGCTTCTTCGCCTCGTGCAATCCGCCGCGACCGTCGACCTGCGGGGGTCCTCCGTGCTGCCGGTGCTGCTGCGGGTGATCGACACGGCGCCGGTCACCGACCCGGCCCAGGCCGCCGCCCTCACCACACTGCGGGCCTGGCTGGCCGCCGGGGCCCATCGGCAGGAGACCGCGACCGGCTCTCGCGTCTATCGCGACGCGGAGGCGATCCGGCTCTTCGACGCCTGGTGGCCGCGGCTGGTGGTGGCCGCGTTCCAGGCGCCGCTCGGCTCCCCGCTGTTCACCTCGCTGGTGGACACGTTGCAGATCAACGAGTCGCCGTCGGGCGGGCAGACCGGGCCGGTGTCGACGCTGCCCACCTCGGCCAACGAGTCGCAGGGGCACAAGGGATCCTCGTTCCAGTACGGCTGGTGGAGCTGGGTCGACAAGGACCTGCGGTCGGTGCTGGGCGACGCGGTGCCCGGCTGGCCGACGTCCTTCTGCGGCGGCGGGGCCGTGCCGGCCTGCCGGGCGGCGCTGCTGTCGAGCCTGTCCGGGGCGCTCGCCGAGCCGGCCGCCACCACCTACCCGGCCGACTCGTTCTGCGCGGCCGGCGACCAGTGGTGCGCCGACGCGATCGTGCAGTCGCCGCTCGGCGGCATCAAGCACCGGATGATCGCCTGGCAGAACCGTCCCACCTACCAGCAGGTCATCTCGTTCCCGGCCGGACGCGGCGACGACATCACGAACCTGGCCGTCGGCCGCCCGGCGACCGCGTCGAGCACGCAGCTCGGCAATCCCGCGGCCAACGCGGTCGACGGCAACCCCGGCTCGCGGTGGGCCAGCTCGTGGTCGGACAACCAGTGGCTGCGCGTCGACCTGGGCGCGTCCCGCACGGTGGCCAGGACGTTGATCCGGTGGGAGTCGGCGTACGCGTCCACGTACCGCATCGAAACCTCAACCGACGGCACCACCTGGACCACCGCGGCCACGGTGACCGCCGGCGACGGCGGCCTGGACACCGTCACGTTCCCCGCCCGAACGGCCCGCTACCTGCGGGTGTTCGGCCAGACCCGCGCGACGTCCTACGGCTTCTCCATCTACGAACTGGAGGCCTACGGCCGGTAGGCCTGACCCCTGCCGCCTTCGCCCTTCCCCCTTCGCCTACCGCTTTCGCCCTCCCGCCTCCGCCTGCTGTCCTCGCCCTTTGCCCCCACCGCCGGCTCTACCCGTGGCCCTGCCGCCGGCCTCTATCGGCGGTAGATCAGGATCGAGTGGCCGACATCGCCGACCGGGGTGCTGGTGTCGATCAGGGCGCGGAGCTCAGGCTTCGCGTCCGGCAGGAATCGAGCCGGCACCACCAGCAGACCGCGGACCTCACCGGGCGGGACCTTCATCGGGTCCCGCGCGGTGATCCCGTAGTAGCCGGGATCCCCGCTACCCCGATAGACCAGCCACACCGGCTCCCCGGGATAGTCACGCCGCAGCCTCTCGCCGAGCCGCCCCAGATCCTGCCCCCAATCGACGTTGGAGTCGGTCAGCCGCAGATAGGTCTTCGCCGGCCCGCCGAACGCCTCATTCGAGTACGGCAGGTAATACGGAAACGCCCGGACCGTGCTGACCACGACCGACAACACGATCACCGAAATCAGCACCGCCCTCACCTTGACCAGGGCTCCTCTCCTGGCCTGGACCAGCGCCTCCTTCCCGGCCGGGGTGTCCAGCTCCGCCGGTTCCGCGTTGGTCGGTGCTTCGTTTCTGGCCGGCCTCGCCGTGGTCGGCTTTTCCTTCCTGGTCGGCGCTTCGGGGGGCTTGCGCCGGAAGAGGCCGGCCGCGGCGACGGCGAACAGGATGGGCACGACGATCGCGTAGCGGACGCCCCAGTCCCGCGTGCCCGTCATCGCCGCGCCGAGCAGGACCACCGCCGGAACCAGCACGACCCATCCCCGCCGGCTGAACACCGCCGCCAGACCCAGGCCCAGCAACCCCAGCGGTTCCTTGATCAGCAGCGCGGCCGGAAGGTAGTACCACCGATGACCGCTGTACCACTCGCCCAGCAGGAATCCGCTGAAGTCCCGGCTCTCCAGGCTCAGCTGATAGTTCATGCCGTCCAGGAACGGCCGCGGGAACGGCAACATCGCCACCAGCGGATCGCTCAGCCCCTTGACGAAGATCGGGTTCCACCGCAGCGCCGGATCGACGGCGTAGTAACACAGCCAGACGACCCCGACCGCGACGGCCACCACGCCGATCGCTCCGGCCATGCCGCCGAGAATCGCGGTCCACCATCGTCCCCGGCGCCGTTCCACCAGCCACCCGGCCCACCAGATCACCACCAGCGGCACCGCCGCCAACGCGTTCATCTTGGTGGCGATGGCCGCGCCCAGCGCCACCCCGGCCAGCGGCAGATAGACGTACGGCCGGAGCCGCGCCCGCCACAGCAACCAGACCGTGGTCAGCAGAAACCCGGCCACCGGCAGGTCGAGTCCGACCAGCGACCCGTGGGCCAGCACGTCCGGCGTGAAGGCGTAGAGCGTCAGCGCCACCACCCCACCCCAGAACCCGCCGAGGTCGCGCCCGAAGTGGAACACCACCAGCCCGAACAGCATGGCCAGCACGATGATCGGCAGCCGCGCCAGGAACAGCACCCGCTCGGCGCCGTATCCCTGGCCATAGATGACCGAGCGCCCGAGCACCCATTGGTTCCCGTCCGGGTTCGCCGGCGCGTGGATGTCGTTGTCGGCCAGGACGAGCCCGACGATCAGCTTGGCCAGCGGTGGATGCTCGAAGTTGTAGGCCAGGCTGTGCCGCTCGACCTGGACGACCGCCGCCCCGACATAGACCGGCTCGTCCGAGGACGGCGACTGCTCCCGCGCGGCCGTGACCATCGCGAAGGCCATCCAGCCGAACACGGCGACCAGGAAGGCGACGACGGCGAAGAGCGACACGATCCGCCGGTCCCAGCCCGGCCGCTGCTCGGCCCACGACTCGGTCGCCGAGGGCATCGTCCCCGCCGGGATCGTGCTGACCATGAAGGACCGTCCTGAGGCGACAGAGGAGGTGCGCCCGCGCGCATCTCGGTTACATCGCCACGGAACAGTACACAGTGCACACTCGTTTGATCGGCATCGCCCGAACGGCGCTCATAGTCGGCCGGGCCGCTCGTTCCCGGCCTCGTCCGTCCAGACCTCCGGCCGCCGCGCAACGCGCGGTCGGCCCACCGCGTTGCGCCGGCTCGACGCCCGGCCGACAAGGCGGGCGGCTCAGGCCATGATGCCGGCGTGGCTCCGGCCGGCGCGCGGGGCGGCTCAGGCCCGCTACGCCGGCGTGACTCCGAACCACGCGCCGGGCGGCTGAGGCCGTTACGCCGGTCCTGACTCCGGCGTAACGCGCAGCCGACTCCGCGCGTTACGCCGGCTTTCGCGCGGCCAGGGCGGTGCGCAGCCAGCGGAAGGAGTCCTTCGGAGTGCGCTCCTGGGTCTCGAAGTCGACGCGGACCAGGCCGAACCGCTGGCTGTAGCCCTCGGACCACTCGAAGTTGTCCATCAGCGACCAGATGAAGTACCCGCGCACGTCCACGCCGGCGTCGATGGCGCTCTTCAGGGCGTCGAGGTGGCCGCGCAGGTAGTCGATGCGGAAGGCGTCGTCGGTGCCGTCGGCGGTCGAGCAGCCGTTCTCGGTGATGTAGATCGGCGGTAGCGCCTCGCCGTAGGTGTCTTTCAGGCCGACGAGCAGGTCGCGCAGGCCGCCCGGCACCACGGGCCAGCCGAAGGCGGTGATCGGCACGCCCTCGATCGGCCGCGGGTCGAACGGCAGGTCGGCGTCGGGCGCCGCGGCCGCGATGCGGGTCGGGTTGTAGTAGTTGATCCCGAGCGCGTCCAGCGGTGCGTGGATGATCTCCAGGTCACCGTCCTGCACCAGGTCGCCGAGGAAGGAGGCGAGCATCTCGGGGTAGGCGCCGAGCAGGATCGGGTCGTTGAAGAGCCGGTTGTGGAAGCTGTCGTACATGGCCGCCGCCATCACGTCGGCCTCGTCGTCGCTGGCCGGCAGCACCGGAGTGCAGTTGTTCGTGATCATCACCTGGGTCGCGCCGCGCTCGCGCAGCACCCGGGCCGCCAGGCCGTGCCCGAGCAACTGGTGGTGGGCCACCGGCAACGCGCCGAACATCAGGCTGTGCCCCGGGGCGCCGCCACCCCACGCGTGTCCCTCGGCCATGTGCACGACCGGCTCGTTCAGCGTGATCCACCGGCGCACCCGGTCGCCGAGGCGGTCGGCGACGTGCCCGGCGTACTCGGCGAACCGCTCGGCCGTCGCCCGGCTCAGCCACCCGCCCTCGTCCTCGAGCGCCTGCGGCAGGTCCCAGTGGAACAGCGTCGGCAGCGGGGCGATCCCACGCTGGAGCAACGCGTCGACCAGCCGGTCGTAGAAGTCGAGGCCGGGGATGTTGAGCGCGCCGCTGCCGGTGGGCTGCACGCGCGGCCAGGAGATCGAGAAGCGGTAGGCGTCCACGCCCAGGTCGGCCATCAGGGCGACGTCTTCGGGCCAGCGGTGGTAGTGGTCGCAGGCAACGTCGCCGGTGTCGCCGTTCTTCACCCGCCCCGGCGTGTGCGCGAACGTGTCCCACACCGAAGGCCCGCGCCCGTCCTCGGTGACCGCACCCTCGATCTGATAGGCCGCCGTCGACACTCCGACCTCGAACCTGTCCGGAAACCCTGCCAGTGCATCCACGCCGGTCACGTTACCGACCCGCGGACGGACCGGCATCTGAACGCTCAGCCTCACGATTTCCCCCGTTCTAGAACTCCGGCCTTCCATGTGCTACACATACTGCCATGAGTTCTAGAACAGTGGAAGCCCGGCCCGGCCGGTTCGGTGGGTACGGTGGGCGCTTCGTCCCGGAGTCGCTGGTGGGGGCCTGCGAAGAGCTGGAGCGGGCGTTCCACGAGGCGTGGGGCGACACCGAGTTCCGCGACCGGCTGTCCGGTTTCCTTGGCGACTATGCGGGCCGGCCCACGCCGTTGACGCCGGCTCTGCGGCTGTCGGCCGAGTTGGGCGTCACCGTCCTGCTGAAGCGCGAAGACCTGGCCCACACCGGGTCCCACAAGATCAACAATGTGCTCGGTCAGGCGCTGCTCGCCGAGCGGATGGGCAAGCGAAGGCTCATCGCCGAGACCGGCGCCGGCTCACACGGCGTCGCCACCGCCACCGCCGGTGCGTTGCTCGGCCTGCCGACGACCGTCTTCATGGGTGAGCGTGACATCGAGCGGCAAGCGCTCAACGTCTTTCGCATGCGGACGCTCGGGGCCGAGGTCGTCCCGGTGACCACGGGCAGCCGCACGCTCAAGGACGCCTGCACCGAGGCGCTACGACATTGGGTGGGTGCGGTGGACGACAGCCACTACTGCCTCGGCTCGGTGATGGGCCCACACCCCTACCCGGTGATGGTGCGTGAGTTCCAGCGGGTCATCGGCGACGAGGCCCGCCGCCAGGTCCCGGCCGTGCCCGACTTCGTGGTGGCCTGTGTCGGTGGCGGGTCCAACGCGGCGGGCACGTTCGCCGGCTTCCTCGACACCGACGCCGCCCTGATCGGCGTCGAGGCCGAGGGCGGCGCGGCCGTGACCAGAGGTTCGGACGGCATCCTGCACGGGTTCCGCACCCGCCTCCTGCAGGACGCGGAGGGCCAGATCGCCGAGGCCCACTCGATCGCGCCAGGACTCGACTACCCCGGCGTCGGCCCGGAACACGCCTGGTTCGCGAGCACCGGGCAGGCGCGTTACGTCACGGTCGGCGACACCGACGTGGTCGCGGCCGTCCACCGGCTCGCCCGCGCCGAGGGAATCATCTGCGCCCTCGAGTCCGCCCACGCCGTCGCCTGGCTGATCAACGCGGTGGCCGCCGGCGAGATCCCGGCCGGGGCGAGCGTGCTGGTGACGGTGTCCGGCCGAGGCGACAAAGACATGGCGACCCTGATGGAGCTGGCATGAACACGTTGGAGAAGCACACTCGCGGGGTCCGCGACTCGGGGCGGAAGCTGCTCGTCCCCTATGTGACCGGTGGGCTGACCGCGAACTGGACCGACTATCTGCACGCCGCGGCCGATGCCGGGGCCGATGTGGTGGAGATCGGGCTGCCGTTCTCCGACGCGATGCTCGACGGCCCGGCCATCCAGCGCGCCTCGGACACCGCGCTCGCCCGAGGGACCACGGTCGACGGCATCCTCCGCGACGTGGCGCGGCTCGACCTGCGGGTGCCGCTGGTCGCGATGACCTACGCGAACCTGGTCTTCCGCCGGGGCGCCGAGTGGTTCTGCTCGGCCCTGCGGGACGCCGGCGTCGCCGGGCTCATCGTGCCGGACGTGCCGATCGACGAGGTGGACGAGTTGTCGGCGGCGGCCACCGGGCTCGACCTGGTGCTGCTCGTGTCGCCGGCCACCCCGCCCGGGCGCCGGCGCGAGATCGCCGGGCGGAGCCGGGGCTTCGTGTACGCCGTCAGCGTGATGGGAACCACCGGCGCGCGGGAGGCGCTGCCGGCCACGGCGGGGAAGCTGGCGCAGGACGTCAAGGCGGTGACCGATCTGCCGGTGCTGCTCGGGTTCGGCGTGTCCTCGCCGGCCGGCGCGCGTGCCGCGGCTGCCCGGGCCGACGGTGTTATCGTGGCGTCGACCTTGATGCAGCAGGTGCTCGAGGGCGCCTCGCCGGCCGATGTCGGGGTCCGTGTCGCCGAGATGCGCGCGGCGCTGGACGGGCCCGATGATTGACGGAGCAGCCCGTGGCGGTGCGAGACGGCGAGCGGCGAGAGCCGAAGTACGCCACGATCGCCGCCGATCTTCAGAGCCGCATCGCGATCGGCGAGTTCCGCCCCGGCCAGGCCCTGCCGCCCCAGCGCGAGCTGAGCGCCTCCTACGGCGTCACGCTGATGACCCTGCGGCAGGCGTTGGGGCTGCTCACCGACCAGGGGCTGGTGAGCCAGGAGCCGGGCCGCGGAACGTTCGTGTCGGGCCCGAAGGCGGCGCACACGATGGGCCCGCTGCGGAGCCTCTCCGACGACCTGCGGGCCCAGGGCCACACGGTCGACACCATCGTGCTGGCCCGGCAGGAGGGTCCCCTGCCTGAGTGGGTGGCCGAGCAACTCGGCCTGCCCACCGAGCGTGGCGAGATCGCCGGTCCGTCCGCCGGCCGTGGCGACATAGCCGGTCCGCCCACCGGCCGCGGCGACATCGCCGGCGTGCCCGCCGGGCGTGGCGATGGCGACCCGGTGCACGCTAGACGTGGCGACATTGCCGGGAGCGAGCCGGCCCAGGGCGGGGCGTCCGGGTTGCGCATCGAGCGCCTCCGCCGGCTCGGGGCCACCCCGGCGATCCACCAGACGTCGTGGCTTCCCGAGCGGGTCGCACGGCTGCTGGCCGGGGCCGACCTGACCGTGACGTCGCTCTACGACGCGCTGACCTCGGCCGGGATGGCGCCCGTCCGCGCCGAGGAGCGACTGGCGCCGGCTCTGCTGGAGGAGAGCCTCTCCGCGTTGCTGAACCGCCCGGCGGGCACTCCGGTGCTCCACAGCGACCGCATCACCTACGCCGGCGGCGACACGCCGATCGTCTTCGACCGGGCGACCATCCTCGGCGACCTGATCGAGGTCCGCGCGGTGCACACCGCCGGCGCGAGCAGTTCGTCCTACCCCAGCCTGCGATAGTGCGGGCCGGCCGGACGATCGACGGGAAGTGACGATGAGCATCGCCGAGACGGTCGGCCGGGACGTGCTGGACAACCCGGCGTGGGCCTCGCTGAACGGCCCACATGCCAAGTTGGCCGAGGTACGCGGGAGAGCCGCGCGCTATCAGCCCGATGTCGCGCCCTGGCACGGCCTCGCCGACTCGCGCGATCCCGTGGCGTGGGCCGACCTGGCCGCACTGATCGGGCCGGGCGCCGAGATCACCCTGGCCGGGGTGGGCGAGGCCGAGCATCCCGGTTGGGAACGCGGCCTCGCCTTCGAGGGCGTCCAACTGGTCGACGTGGCGCTGCGCACCGAACCCGACCCGGAGGCGCTGCTGCTCGGCCCGGCCGACGTGCCCGAGATGCTGGATCTGGTCCGGCGCACCGAGCCCGGCCCGTTCCTGCCCCGGACCATCGAGATGGGCACCTACCTGGGCCTGCGCCACGGCGGCCGGCTCGTGGCGATGGCCGGCGAGCGGCTGCACCCGCCGGGCTGGACCGAGATCAGCGCGGTGTGCACCGATCCCGCCTTCCGTGGGCGCGGCTACGCCACCCGGCTGGTCCGGGCCGTGGCCGACGGCATCCACGCCCGCGGCGAGACCCCGTTCCTGCACGCCTCGGCCCGGAACCTGTCGGCGATCCGCCTCTACGAGTCGATCGGCTTCGCCCTGCGCATGCGGGTGACCTTCACCGCCTACCGCACCACCTGAACCGAGCACGTCGGTCCTGTCAGGATTGCGTCGGTCCTGGCAGTGGGGGAGTCGGTCCTGGCGGTCGGTGGGTCGGTCCTGGGAGTGGGTGAGAAATGACGTGGCCGTGGGCGCAGAATCGCCGGATCGGGGCGATTCCTAGCGATAGTCGGCGAAGATCCTGCGCTCCGCGCCGTCAACGGTGACCTGACCACCGTGCGGCAGGATCCATTGCGGCCGGGTGTGGCCGAACGGCACCCCGACGCAGACGACCGCCTCGGGGTTGTAGCGAGTCACCACCTCGACAACCGCATCCCGCTGTTGTTCACGCAACCGCGCCCGATGCGCAGCGGCCGGTCGCCGGGTGGGATCCGAGACCGGCGGACGTGCGACCACGACCGCGTCGACCATGCCGAGGAGGCCACGCTCGCCGAGGGAACGGACGATCCAGCCGACCTCGCGGGCGGGCATCAGCTCCTCCGACGTCTCGATGATCAGCACCCCGCCTCGCAGAACCTCCGGGGGGAACGGGAACCGCCCGGCCGTCAGAATCCACTGGATGACTTCGAGGCAGCCTCCCCAGGTGGCGCCGGTGACGGACCGCCGCGGCCCGAACCAGCCCCACGGCTCGGTCGGCTCACGTTCCCCGAAGGACTCGAGGGCCCGCGGATCGGCCCAGTCGATTCCGTAGTCCTCGGATTCGCCCGGATCGGTGATCTCCAACCGCTCTCCGGTGAGCAGCGCCGCCCGCAGCGACCGCGCGTGGATGTCGTCCACGGCCGGGCCCGGACCGAGGTGAACCTGCGACGATCCGCCGTAGAAACTGGCGAGACCCAGGGCCCAGAGCCAGTGGTGCAGGTTGGTGTTGTCGCTCGTGCCGAGGAACGGTTTCGGATCGGCTCGGGCGAGGCCGGCGTCCAGGTGCGGGATGACCGTGATCTGATCCTCGCCTCCGATGACGGCGAGAACGCCGCGGACCTGCGGGTCGGCGAAGGCGGCGTTGATGTCCGCCGCTCGCGCCTCCGGTGCCGCGCCGACGACCCGGGTGGTCGGGTATTCGACCGGAACGAGGCCGGTCACGTCGGCGAGCCGTCGCATGGCCTGCTCGTGAAGCTGGGGAAAGGCGCCTGCCGCGGCGAAGGACGGCGAGATGACGGCGATCTGGTCCCCGGGACGGGCCTTCCGCGGACGTGCGAGCTCATGCCTCATGCCGACATTCAACAGCTACGGCTACACCGCGGCGGGAAGGGCGGCGACCGTGTCGCGCAGCGACTGCAGCAGCGCCTCGGTCAGCGGGTCGGGGCGGCGGCGCCGGGCCGTCACCACGCCGACGTAGCGGGTCGGGCCGGGCGGCGTGAGCGGCACCGGCACCAGCCCGCCCTGGTCGGCGACCAGCGCCACCTGCGGGATCATGCTGATGCCGACCTCGGCCCGCACCAGCGACTGGGCGAAGACGTAGTCGGTGCCACGGCAGGCCACGCGCGGCTCGTAGCCGGCCATCGCCGCGTAGCGGTCGAGCATGTCGCCCATCTCCAGGCAGCCGTGCACCCAGCGCTCGCCGGCCAGCTCGGCGATGGTCAGGGTGTCGCGACCGGCCAGCGGGTGGGCGGCGGGCAGCACCACGAACATCGGGTCGTCCATCAGCGGGGTCCAGATCAGGCCGGTGCGGTCGTCGGGGCCGACCGGTGGCGGGCCGTCGAAGTGGTAGACCAGGGCCAGGTCGGCGGCGCCCGAGCGGACCTGCGGAAGGCTGTCTTCCGGCTCCTGCTCGAGCACGGTGAACTCGACGCCGGGGCGCTCGGCGGCCAGGCGCCGGAGCGCGGCGGGCAGGAGTCGCTGGCCGCCGCTGGTGAACGTGGCGACGGTCATCCGGTCGGTGCGGGCGTGGGCGAGGCGGTCGAGCTCTTTCCGCGTACGCGAAAGCTCCGCGGTCACGGCCTCGGCCGACGCGACGAGCAGCCGCCCGGCCTCGGTCAGCTCGACACCGCGGGTGCTGCGCTCGACCACCGCCGAGCCGACCGCCCGCTCGAGCGCGCTGATCCGCTGGGACACGGCCGACGGGGTGAGCCGGAGTTCGGCCGCCGCCCGGTTGAAGCTGCCGTGCCGGGCGACCTCGGCCAGGATCTGGAGGCGGCGTACGTCGATCATTAGCGCTCCTTAACACGGCACAAGCAAGTCGCCACTACCGCTTAATACCGTACGCCGAGAGGCTGGACCTGTGAATCGCCGAGCTTGGTCCCTCTTCGTCCTGGTCTCCGTCCTGTGGGGCATCCCGTACCTGCTCATCAAGGTCGCCATCGAAGACCTGTCGCCGGGCCTCGTGGTCGCCGGCCGGGTCGCTATTGCCGCCCTGGTGCTGGTGCCGATCGCCGCGCGGCGGGGCTCGTTGCGGGCCCTGCGCGGCCGCTACGGCACCGTGGCCGCCATCGCGGTGATCCACGTGGTGATCCCGTTCCTGCTGATCACGTACGGCGAGACGCACATCTCCTCGTCCCTGACCGGCCTGCTCATCGCGATCGAGCCCGCGGCCATCGCCCTGCTGATGATCCGGCGCGAACCCCTGACCCCCGGCCGCGCGGCCGGTCTCGTGGTCGGCTTCGCCGGCGTGGCCGTGCTGGTCGGGCTGGACGTCTCCGGCGACCGGCTCGGCCTGCTCGGCGCCGGGATGGTGCTGCTCGCCGCGCTCAGCTACGCGGTGGCGACGATCATGGTGCAGCGCCGGGCGGCCGGCCTGCCGCCGGAGGCGCTCGCGGCCGGCACCACCTCGGTCGCCGCGGTGCTGCTGGCCCCGATCGGCCTGCTGACCCTGCCCACGGCCCCGGTGCACGCGCTGTCCTGGGCCGCGCTGGTCGCGCTCGGGCTGCTCTGCACGGCGCTGGCGATGCTGGCCTTCTACGAGCTGATCGCGATCGCCGGGCCCAGCCGGGCCGGCCTGGTCACGTACGCGAACCCGGTCGTCGCCGTGCTCCTCGGCGTGGTCCTGCTGAACGAGAGGTTCGGCGTACACACCCTGGTGGGTTTCGGGTTGGTCGCCGTGGGCTGCTGGCTGTCCACGCGGCGCCCGGCCCCGGCAGCTCCGCCGGCGGAACTGCCGAAGCAACCGTCGGCGATGGTCTAACGCACCTGGAAGCGGGTGGTGCACTCGCGGCCGTTGTTGGCGATGGTGATCTGGTAGGCGGGCTGCTTCACCCCCGCCGACGGGAAATGCCAGCCGGCCGTCTCGGTGCCGACCGCGCCCCGCTGCACCTTGGCGATCCGGCCGGTCGTGGTGACCGTGAGCGTGCGCCCGCCCGGGTGCTTGAACACCATCCAGTCACCGGAGCGGCTGGTCAGCTTCCACTTCGGATCGAGGTGCCACGACTGGCTCCACTTCTCGGCGTTCTCGAACGAGTCGGACACCGTCATGCCGCCCGGCTCGACCTCGATCGCGCGGGTGTGCGGCACCAGGAACAACTCGTCCCGCACGGTCACGATGTGCTTCTGCGGAGTGATCGACGCCTCGGTGAGCTTGGCCTTGCCCCCGGCGACAAAACCCGGTTCGGGTACGGCCACGTTCTCGCCCTGGGGCGTCAGCTGATACGTACGGAAGGGATCGTCGTGGTTGTAGCTGTGCCGCCCCGCCCCGACCAGCACCCGGACGCCGTCGGCCCAGAAGGTCACGCCGCCGGCCTGGTCGCGGTGCCCGTGCGCGCGGCGGTCCGGACCGTAGCGGACCGTGTAGTGCGTGGTTTCCGGGTCGGTCCAGCTCCACCGCCCGGCGAAGAACCCGGCCACGTCGTCGCGTACCGACGGGGTCGCGCCCAGATCAAGCGGCCGGCCCTTGCCCTCGTCCGAGTCGCCGAACTGCACCAGGTTCCCGTCCGGCTGGGTCATCCAGGCCAGCATCCGGTACGCGTCGTCGACCGTCCGGCGGATCTTCGAGGCCGTGTCCCGGCTGCCCGGCGAGGTCTCCAGCAGGTCGGCCGCCTCCGCCCACAGCACCGCGTTGACGTGCTGGTACTGCGCCGACTGCTCGAGTGACGTACCCATCGGCGAGAAGGCTCGCGGCGCCTCCCGGGCGATCCGGTCGAGCGCGTTCCGCTTCCAGCCGGCGCGGTGCAGCAGGTCGGCCGCCCGTACCAGCTGAAGGTTGGCCATCAGCCCGTGGTTGTGCACGGTGTGGTGTGGCGGGCCGTAGTAGCGGCCGCTGAACTGCACCGCCGCGTCGGCCTCCATGCCCGGCACCAGATCCGCCGACCGGGTCAGCGTGTACAGGCAGTTCTCGGCCTCCAGCCGGCGCATGGCCGTGCCCTCGTCCCAGCCCTCGGCCTGGCGGCCGGTGTCCGGGTTCTCCTGGTGGAACGCGACGGCCTGGGCGACCAGCGCGTCGAGCACCGCGGTCTGGCCGTCGGCGTGCGCGCGCCCGGCGATCGGCCGCATCCAGGACAGGCCCAGGAACTTCAGTTTCCAGCTCAGATCCCCGATCGGTGTACGGCGCCAGGTCTCGGCCGGGATGCGGCCGACGATGAACGGCTTGGCCGGCGGCAGGTTCACCGTGACCCGGCCGGTGTCCGCGACGCGGTCGGCGGCCGGTGGACCGCATCGCGCATCGGACGCCTGGATGGTCGGCCAGGCCGGTTCCGGCCCACCCGTCAGCTTTTCCCCCATGTCCGTCACGTGCGCCGCCGTGACGACGACGATCGCGACGAGAGAGGCCGCGGCTGCCGCGACTCTCCAATGTGTGATTCGCACGAACGGTCAGATGCCGTGTCCGGAGGAAACGTTGTGCGGACTTCGGGGATACGTCCATTCCTGTGACTTGTCGAACAAACGGACAATAGCCGCCAGACGCCGTCAAGTCCGGCGTGTGGTAGGCCATCGGGGTGACTTCCGAAACGGCGCCGGAGAACCTCCGGACCTTCTACGCCGACCCCGATCTCCTTCGTGATCGGCAGCAGACCTACGCCGGCGCCGGTTTCGCCGGCTGGGTCCTCGAGCGTCTCGATCTTCGTAAGGTCGGCGATGTGCTCGACGCGGGGGCGGGGGTCGGCCGCTTCACGCTGCCGGTCGCGCAGCGCCTCGCCGACCGGCCGGCCCGGGTGGTCGCGGCCGACCTGTTCGACGGCATGCTCCGCACGATCACCCGGGCGGCCGTCCAGCGGGGTGTGACGGTCGGGACGCTGGTGGCCGACATCCAGGCGCTGCCCTTCCCGGCCGGCCGCTTCGACCTGGTGCTGGCCAACCACGTGCTGTACCACCTGCCCGACCTCGATCGAGGCGTCCGGGAGCTGGCCCGGGTGACCCGCCCGGCCGGTGTTCTCGTGGCCACCACGAACGCCGACGACATCCCGGTGGCGGTGATCGACCTGCACCGGGCGGCCCTGGACCGGATCGGCGCCCCGGCCGAGCCGGCGGAACCGTCCACGTTCTCCCTGCGCAACGGCGAGGCGGTGCTGCGCCGGTCGTTCCACGACGTCACCCTGCACACCTTCCGCGACCAGCAGGTGTTCGCGGACGCCGCCGAGCTGGTCGCGGCCTACCGCACGACGGGGCGGTTCCGTGCCGCCGTGGAGAAGACGGGCGCCGACCTCGATGGCGCCGCGTCGCAGGTCGCGGCCGAGTGGGCCCACCGGCAGGGTGGCAGGCTGACCAGCCCGATCGTGATGGGCGCCTTCGTCTGCGCCGGCCCCCGGCCTACGGCGAGTAGCCCCAGACCATCATGAGGTAGACGCCGTAGCCGGCCGAGATCACGGTCAGCAGGGCCAGGACCGTGATGGTGACGTGGCGGCGGGCCTGGGCCAGGGCGAACGCTATCGGGATGAGCAGGGGGAAGGCCGGGATCAGGAGACGGGCCTTGGCGTTGTAGTAGCCGTCGCCGAACAGGGACATGGCCACGATGGCGGCCGCGTAGACGGTCAGCTGCCACGGGACGCGGTCGAACAGGAGGATGACCAGGAGGGCCACGGCCACCAGCAGGACCAGGACGACGGTGTAGAAGGCCAGCGGGTTGGCCTTGGTGAGCAGGCCGTGGGTGGTGCTCACGGTGTACGAGCCGGCGTCGTACGACATCTTCCAGGCGTCGTTCTGGACGTGGAAGTAGCCGTCGGGGCGGCCCAGGCGGTAGCCGACCCAGGCCATGTAGCCGAGCAGGCCCAGCGGCGCGAGCAGACCGCCCAGCCAGGGACGCCAGCCGTCGCGGCGGCCGATCACGGCCAGCAGGGCGCTGAGGCCGACGACCAGGACCACGGCGGCGGCGGTCGGCCTGGTCAGGCCGGCCAGCAGGCAGAGCAGGCCGGCGGTCAGCCACTTGCGACGGAGGGTGGCGTACAGGGCCCAGGCGGTCAGGCCGGTGAACAGGGTCTCGGTGTAGCCCATCGACTGGACGATCGCGTGCGGGATCACCGCCCACAGGCCGGCCAGGATGATGCCGGTGGCGCGGTCGCGCAGGTGGGCGCCGATCGCGTACAGGGCCCAGGCGGCGCCGAGGCCGGCCAGCCAGGACAGCAGGATGCCGGCACCGCGGGCGCCGCCGGGGAGGACCGGGTCGAGCAGCGCGGTCAGTCCGGGGTAGAGCGGGAAGAACGCCAGGTCGGTGAGCCCGAGGGACCCGTCCGGTTTAAGCGGGATGGCGGTGTCGTAGCCGTTCGAGGCGATGTCGGCGTACCAGATCGCGTCGTACCGGCCGAGCATCGTCCACAAGCTCTTGCCCTGGTCGGCGGCGAAGAGCGCGGCGAGCACCAGGCCGACCAGGCGGAGTCCGGCGTAGAGGGCGACCGCGGGCCAGGCGGCGCGGACGCCGATGCTCACAGTGGAGCGTGCCGGAGGCCGCCGCTGCGCCGGAATAGCGGCGGTGACCTCGGAGAACGTCTGTGAGTGCGACAAATCGACAATCCCCGTTGGGCAAGCGGCACGAACGATCGCGCAGCCTACGCGCCACTGTGGATCAGCGGGTGACCGGGGCTCGGAACAGACCCTCGATCGCGTCGACGAGACCGGCCGCCGTCGCCGACCAGACCTCGGCGGCGGCCGCGGGGTCGGCGGGCAGCGTGCGTTCGCGCTGGGCACACAGGTGGACCAGCAGCGTGTGGGCCATCTCGCCCCGGTCGGCCCGGACCGGCGGGGACAGGCCGGGCAGGCAGCGGTTCAGGCCGGCGACGACGGCGTGCAGCGTCGGGGCGTCGTGCATCTCGTTGCTGGCCAGCTCGCGCAGCTGGGGTTCGGTGAGCAGCTGGGCGGCGAAGCGGGCGTACCAGGTGGGTGGTCCCAGCGAGGCCAGGTGCGCGGTGAACGGCAGCACCACGCAGGTGACCCAGTCGCGCAGGGCCGTGCTCCGGGCGTACCGCCGAAGGAGCTCTTCCCGCTGTTTCTCCATCGGGCCGGAGTGGCGCTGGATGATGGCGCGGACCAGGTCGGCCTTGGTGCCGAAGTGGTAGCCGACGGCGGTGTTGTTGCCCTGGCCGGCGGCCTCGCTGATCTGCCGGTTGGAGACCGCGATGACACCGTGCTCGGCGAACAGGCGCTCGGCGGCGGCCAGGATCAGCCCGCGCGTGTGCGACACCTGTTCGGTACGGCTGACACGCGGCGGGGAACTCATGGTGATGGTCAGAATAGGCGCTCTGTGCCTAAGTCAGTCACTTGATTGAGGGCGGCGGGTGCGGTTGGCTGATTCGCGGTGATACGTCCCCGCTAGGGAAGGACGCTCCATGCCCGACACAGATGTCCGTGAATTTCCGATGCCTCGGGCCGCCGGGTGCCCGTTCGACCCGCCGCCGGCGCTCAAGGAACTACAGGAAGAGGCTCCGATCGCCCGGGTACGGCTGCCCGACGGCGCCACCGCCTGGGTGGTGACCCGGCACGCCGACCAGTGCGCCGTGCTCGCCGACCGCCGGGTCAGCTCGGACATGACGCACCCCGGCTACCCGCGTGGCGGCCCGGTCCGCGAGGGCCCGGGCAAGATCGGCTTCATCCTGATGGACGATCCGGAGCACGCCCGCCTGCGGAAGATGGTCACCGCGCCGTTCATGATCAAGCGGGTCGAGGCGATGCGCCCGGCCATCCAGCGGATCGTGGACGACCGCATCGACGCCATGCTCGCCGGGCCGAACCCGGTGGACCTGGTCGAGGCGTTCGCGCTGCCCGTACCCTCGCTGGTGATCTGTGAGCTGCTCGGGGTCCCGTACCGCGACCATGATCTCTTCCAGCACAACAGCAGACAGCTGATCAGCCGGTCGGCGCCGATCGAGCAGCGCGGGGCGGCGTTCCAGGCGCTGCACGACTATCTCGACGATCTGCTGGCCGAGAAGCTGGAGCGGCCCGGCGACGACCTGCTCTCGGGCCTGCTCGAGCGGGTCCGGGCCGGCGAGCTGACCCGCGGCGACGCGGCCGGCATCGGCGTGCTGCTGCTGATCGCCGGGCACGAGACCACCGCCAACATGATCGCGCTGGGCACGATGGCGCTGCTGGAGAACCCGTCGCAACTCGCCCTCCTGCGTGACACCGACGACCCCAAGGTGATCGCGGGCGCGGTCGAGGAGCTGCTGAGGTACCTCAACATCACCCACAACGGACGGCGCCGGGTCGCGCTGGAAGACCTCGAGGTGGCCGGTCGGCTGGTCCGCGCCGGCGAGGGCCTGATCATGGCCAACGACATCGGCAACCGCGACCCGTCGGTCTTCGACGACCCCGACCGCCTCGACGTCACCCGGGACGCCCGGCGGCACGTGGCCTTCGGGTTCGGCGTGCACCAGTGCCTCGGCCAGCCGCTCGCCCGGGTCGAGCTCCAGGTGGTCTACCGCACGCTCTACCGGCGCGTTCCCACGCTGGCGCTGGCCGTCGACCGCGACCGCATCCCGTTCAAGCACGACAGCGTCATCTACGGCGTCCACGAACTCCCGGTGAGGTGGTAGATCCGATGAACATCGACATCGATCAGGACAAGTGTGTTGCCTCCGGCCAGTGCGTGATGACCGCCCCCGAGGTCTTCGACCAGCGCGACGAGGACGGCGTGGCGTTCCTGCTCGTCGATGCCTCGGACGCCTCGTCGGCCGAGGACGTGCGCCAGGCCGCCGCCCTCTGCCCGGCGGTCGCCATCACCCTTCGGGAGCAGTGACATCCTGTACGGATGAGCGACCGCCGCTGGGACACCGTGCTGACCTACCTGGCCGCCGCCGCGGGACCGACCGGCGTGATCGCGGTGGACGGTCCGGCCGAGGCGGCCGGCCTGCTCGCCGCCCGGCTGCGCGCCCGCTCGATCGACGTCTCGCCGTCCGGTGACGTGGTCGTCCGGGCGCGTACCTCGCGCTCGGACGGCCGCCGGGCCGACGTCGCCGCCGTCGTCGACCTGTCCGACCCGTCGTGGCCGATCCTGAGCCACGCCGACCCGGCCCGGCTGCCGGCCGAGCGCTGGTACAGCACCGAGTCACGGGCGTTCTTCGCGGTGCGGGCGGCGCGCTGGGACGCCAAGTTCGGCGACGATCTCCCGGCGTACACGGCGGCGGTCTCGTCCTCGTCGGTCCGGCCCGGCGGCGTGGCCATCGACATCGGCTGCGGCACCGGCCGGGCGCTGCCGCCCCTGCGGGACGCGGTCGGGCCGGCCGGCACGGTCATCGGCGTCGACCACACGCCCGAGATGCTCCAGGTCGCGGCCGGGCGGGCGCGAGCCTCCGCCGCCACCCTGGTGCAGGGCGACGCCCGTCAACTGCCGTTCGCGACGGGTACGGCCGACGCGCTGTTCGCCGCGGGCCTGGTGACACATCTGCCCGACCAGGACGAGGCGCTGTCCGAACTGGCCCGGATCACCCGCCCCGGCGGCCGCCTGATCCTCTTCCACCCGACCGGCCGGGCCACCCTGGCCGCCCGCCACGGCCGCACCCTCGATCCGTCCGAACTGCTCGCCGCCGACGTCCTGCCCGCGGTGATGTCCCGCACCGGCTGGTCCCTGCTCAGCTACGACGACGCACCGGATCGTTTCCACGCCGTGGGTCAGCGGAACTGACCAGGCTGCCCCTATGCTGACCCCCATGGTCACCAAGGGTAGGCGAATCCTCATCGTGAGTGCGGTCGTGGCGCTGGTCGGCGCGGTCGGCCCGGCGTCCCAGGTGTCCGGCGCCCCCGGCGATCCGGCCCTCACCGCCGCCCTCGACCAGGTCTTCGCCGACGCCCGGCTGGCCGGCGCGACGACCGGTGTGGAGGTCCGCGACGCGGCGACCGGCGCCTCACTGTACGAACGGGCCGTCAACCAGCGGCTGATCCCCGCCTCCAACCAGAAGGTCCTCACCTCGATCGCCGCCCTCGAGCTCCTCGGCCCCGGCCACCGCTTCCACACCGACGTGCTCACCCACCACGGCGACCTCTACCTGCGCGGCACCGGCGACCCGACCGTGCTGGCGAGCGACCTCGACGCCCTGGCCACCCAGGTGGCACGCTCCGGGGTCCGGGTGGTCCGCGGCGACCTGGTGGCCGACGACACCTGGTTCGACGACGTCCCGCTGGGCACCGACTGGGCCTGGGACGACGAGCCGTACTCGTACGCCGCCCCGATCTCGGCCCTGACCCTGGCCCCCGACACCGACTATGACGGCGGCGCCGTCATCGTGGAGTCCCGCCCCGGCCCGGCGGCCGGCGCGCGGGCCGCGATCACCCTGGTCCCGCCGAACCATTACGTCCGGGTCGTCAACCGGGCGACCACCGGCGCGCCCGGCAGCGCCAACACTTTGTCGGCGGTCCGGTCGCACGGCACCAACACGATCCTGGTGACCGGCTCGGTCCCGGCCGGCGCGACCACGGCCGGCCAGGACTATCTGTCGGTCGAGGACCCCACGGCGTACGCGACCTCGGTCTTCCGCGACGCCCTGGCCCGCCACGGCGTCAAACTCCGCGGCCGCGTGACGACGGGCGCCACCCCGGCGGACGCCAAGATCGTGGCGACCGACCAGTCGATGCCCCTGAGCGAGATGCTGACCCCGTTCCTCAAGCTCTCCAACAACATCCACGCCGAGGTGCTGGTCAAGACCATGGGCCGGCTGGCCTCCGGCGAGGGCTCCTGGCCGGCCGGCATGCGCGCGATCGACGGCGCCGTGTCCGCGCTGGGCGTCAACACCGCGGTGATCCGTTCGGTGGAGGGCTCCGGCCTGAGCCGCCGCGACTGGCTGACCACCCGCCAGCTCACCACCGCCCTGCTGGCCGCACAGACCCGCCCGTGGTTCACCACCTGGTACGCCGCCCTGCCGATCGCCGGCCAGCCCGACCGCCTGGTCGGCGGAACCCTCCGCAGCCGCATGACCGGCACCCGCGCGGCCGGCAACGTGCACGCCAAGACCGGCAGCCTGACCGGCGTCAACGCCCTGTCCGGCTACGTCACCGACGCCTCGGGCCGCCGCCTGGTCTTCGCCATGCTGGTCAACACGTCCCTGGTGAGCGCCACACCCATCCTCGACGCCGCCGCCGTGACCCTGGCCAACGCCGGCGCCTCGACACCGGCCACGGCCCGCATCGCGCCGCCCGCGTCAGCCCCCGCCGATGACGACGTCGAGTGCGCCTGGGTCAAGGCCTGCTGACTCCCGCGACCACGGGGCTTGACGGCGTCTGGTTGCATTTCGGTCCGGAGTGGACCACGGGGGTCCGCGGGAGAAAGCGGAAGGCACAACATGACACGGGGGATTCGCCGCGGCGTGGTCGCGGCGTTGGTCGGTGCGTTCGTGGCGCTGAGTGGGGCAGGGGCCGCGGTCGCGGCGCCGGCCGACGGGCCGTTCACGATCTCGGCCACCGACCTGAAGTACGGGCAGCCCGACCTCAACGGGTGGCGGTCGGCTCAGAACACAGTCACCTTCACCAACACCACGTCGGAGGCGATCGAGTTCCCGGTGCTGACGTTCCCGGTGAACGGGCGGGACCACGCCATGCACGCCGACTGGAGCGGCTGCCCGGTGATGTTCGGGCATTCCAACGAGCTCGTCTGCATCACGGAGCCGATCGCGGCGGGGGAGACCACCACGCTCACGCTGCCGTGGGGCACCAACCAGCGGCCGCCGGGCGGAGTAGCTCACGTACGCATCGAAAAGGGTCTCGACCGGGACGGGAACGTCGAGGCCGGCACCGTCAGCCGGACCAGCTACCGGGTGTCGTTCGCCAAGCTGACCGGCGCCTTCGACATCACCGCCACCGACCTGCGGTACGGGCCGGTGGAGGAGGACGGGTTCCGGCGGGGCAGCACCACCGTCACGATCACCAACCTGACCAAGCGGGCCGTCCCGTACCCGCTGATCAGCTTCCCGAGCAGCGCCGGCACGCCGGAGCACACGCTGTGGAGCGACTGCCCGGTGGTGTTCGGGCAGCGGGACAAGACGGTGTGCCAGGCCGAGCCGCTGGCCGCGGGGGCGTCGGCCACGCTGACCTTCCCGTTCCTCACCGACTCGGCGTGGACCGAGTTCGAGGCCAACGTCCGGGTGGACGCCGGCGCCGACGACAAGGGCACGGTCATCGAGGGCACGGCGGCCGGCACGCAGTACACGGTGTTCGAGTCGGCGTGACACGAAGCGGCGCGGCCGGGGAGTCCCGGCCGCGCCGCGTGCGTGGTCGCGCTCAGGGGGTTTCGAGACGGCCCAGGATGTCGAGGATCTCGAGCACCCGGCGGACGGCGGGGCGCAGGTTGCGCACGGTGAGGATCATGCCGTGCCCGGCCGCGATGGACCGGCAGGCGATCAGGGAACGGGCGCCGGCGGCGTCGATGAATGTCAGGTCGGCGAGGTCGAGGGCGATCGTGCCGCCGGCGCCCGGCGCCCGGACCAGCGCATCGAGCAGCAGGCCGGCGGTGTCGCGGTCGAGCTCACCGGTCACGGCGAGGACGGAACCGTCGTGGCCGGCGTGACTCGGCTCGACAACCTGGAAGATCGGCTCGCCCACCGAGTCGGGGGAGAGCTGACGAGGTGTCATCCCGTACTCCCGGGTCGAGGAACTGCTCTCACCCTACCCGGGCCGGGTCGATGCGGCACGGGTCGACACGAGGCGTAATCTCGGGGTCTGGGGGTATGACTGACCGATGGCGGAACATCGAGATGTGGTCGCGGTCGGCGCCTCCGCGGGAGGCGTCGAGGCGTTGCGTGCGCTGGTCGGCGGTCTGCCGCCGAACTATCCGGGCGCTGTGCTGGTGGTGCTGCACGTGCCACGCGACGCTCCCAGCGCTCTCCCGGGCATCCTCAGCCGCAGTGGCCCGCTGCCCGCGGCGACCGCCGTCGACGGCGAGCACCTGCGCGGGGGCCGGATCTACGTGGCCCCCAACGACCACCACCTGCTGCTGCTGGACGGCCACATCCGGCTGACCCGCGGACCGGCCGAGAACGGTCATCGGCCCGCGGTCGACCCGCTGTTCCGGTCGGTGGCGCGGGCGGTCGGCCCCCGGGCGGTCGGTGTGGTGCTCTCCGGCTCCCGTGACGACGGGGCCGCCGGGCTGTCCAGCATCGTGGGGCGGGGCGGCACCGCGGTGGTCCAGGACCCGGACGACGCCCTCTACCCCTGGATGCCGCGCGCCGCTCTCGCCGAGGTGGACACCGAGCACGTCGAGTCCGCCGCCAAGCTCGGCGGCCTGATCGCTGGGATCACCGCCATGGACCTGCCCGAGAACACGCCGGCCCGGCCGTCCGACGCCATGCTGGACGCCGAGGTCAGCATGTCGGAGCTGGGCCCGCTCACCTCCGACGAGCTGGCTCTGCCGCCGTCCGGCTACGGCTGTCCGTCGTGCGGCGGGGCGTTGTTCCAGATCGATGTCGACCCGACGCCTCGGTACCGCTGCCGGGTGGGACACGCCTGGTCGCCGGAGAGCCTGCTGGACGAGCAGGCGATCGCCCTCGAGGGCGCGCTCTGGATGGCGCTGCGTGCCCTGGAGGAGAAGTCGGCGCTCAGCCGGCGGCTGGCCGGGCGGGATCAGCGGCGGCACGGGTCCAGCGGCGACCGGTTCCGCCGGATCGCGGCCGACGCCGAGGCGGCGGGCCGGACCATCCGTCAGCTGATCTCGCAGGTGGGCTCCTCGCTGCCCGCGACGGACGATCCCGCGCCGCCGACCGGCGGTCCAGGCGCGCTGACCGATCCGGCGCCCGGCGTGCGCTAACGTCATCGCGCCGCTGACGCACCGGAAGGCCTCATGGAACCCACCGATCCCGGCTTCGAATCGCTGCTGACCTATCTCAAAGAGGTGCGGGGCTTCGACTTCACCGGCTACAAGCGGTCCAGCCTGGTGCGCCGGGTCGATCGGCGGCTCAGCCAGGTCGACGTGGCCGGCTACCCGGACTACCTCGACCACCTCCAGGTTCACCCGGACGAGTTCACCGCGCTGTTCAACACGATCCTGATCAACGTGACCGGCTTCTTCCGCGACCTGGACGCGTGGGACTACCTGCGGGCCGAGGTGCTCGGCCCGCTGCTGGCGGCCAAGCCCCCGGAAGCGGTGATCCGGATCTGGTGTGCCGGCTGCGCGTCCGGCGAGGAGGCCTACACGCTGGCCATGGTGCTGGCCGAGACGATGGGGCCGGAGGCGTTCCGGGACCGCGTCAAGATCTATGCCACCGACGTCGACGAGGAGCAGCTCAACGACGCGCGGCAGGCCGTGTACACCGCGCGGGACATCGAGGCGGTGCCGGCCGAGCTGCGGAAACGCTATTTCGAGCCGGCCGGCGACCGCTTCATGTTCCGCAAGGACATCCGGCGCTGCGTGATCTTCGGTCGCAACGACCTGGTGCAGGACGCGCCGATCTCCCGGATCGACCTGCTGACCTGCCGCAACACGCTGATGTACTTCAACGCGGAGACGCAGGCCAAGATCCTCCGCCGGTTCCACTTCGCCCTGAACGACGGCGGGGCCCTGTTCCTGGGCAAGGCCGAGATGCTGCTCAGCCACGGCCGGTTGTTCACGCCGGTCGACCTCAAGCGCCGGGTGTTCCGCCGGACGCCGCGGGCGACGCCACCGGCCGGGTCCGATCCCGCCGACTACCCGCGACTGCCACCAGGCCCGATGACCCACCTCGATCAGCTGCGGGGCGAGGCGTTCGCGGCGAACCCGCTGGCCCAGATGGTGCTCACCGCCGACGGGCTGATCGCGATCACCAACCGCCAGCTGGAGAAGGTGTTCGGCGTCTCGACCCGGGACGTCGGTCGCCCGTTCCGCGATCTCGACCTGTCGTACCGCCCGGTCGAGCTGCGGCGCTCGATCGAGCAGGCCCAGGTCGAGCGCCGGACGGTGCGTGTCACCGGCGTCGAATGGAACCGGGGTGGCGACATCACCCACCTGGAGGTGCAGCTCAGTCCCCTCACCGATGCCGACGGCAGCCTGCTCGGCGTGCACGTGGTCTTCCAGGACGTCACCGTCGCGCGGCACCTCCAGGACGACCTGGAGCACGCCAACCAGCAGCTCGAGACCGCGTACGAGGAACTGCAGTCGACCAACGAGGAGCTGGAGACCACCAACGAGGAACTGCAGTCGACCGTGGAGGAGCTGGAGACCACCAACGAGGAGCTCCAGTCGACCAACGAGGAGCTGGAGACCATGAACGAGGAGCTCCAGTCCACCAACGACGAGCTGCAGACCATCAATGACCAGCTCCGGTTCAGCACCGACCAGCTGGACGAGACCAACGCGTTCCTCGATGCCGTGCTGACCAGCCTGCGCGCGGGCGTCGCCGTGGTCGACCAGGACCTGCGGATCCGGACGTGGAACCGGCAGGCCGTGGAGCTCTGGGGCCTGCGTCCCAACGAGGTGATCGGCCAGCACTTCCTCAACCTGGACATCGGCCTGCCGTTCGAGCGGCTGCGGCCGATGCTGCGCGGGGCGCTGGCCGGGGAGCCGGGGGAGGCCCAGATCGAGGCCGTCAACCGGCGCGGCCGCGCGGTTCTCGTCCGCGTGTCGTGCGTTCCGCTGGGACCGGCCAACGCCTCGGAGGGCAAGGACGGTGCGATCATCGCGATGGAGTCCACCGAGGCGAGAAGCGTTTGACCGGGACAACCCGGGGAACGCGATCTCGGTAGGGAAGGCGGGCACATATGGCGGTCACCTGCGTGGTCACGGACCACGAGGCCGGTCTTCAGGTCGCGCTGAGCGGCTCGCTGACCATGTCCGACGTGGGCTCGTTGCGGCTGCGCCTGTTCAAGTGCCTGGCCGAGCAGCCGCACGCCCTGTTCGTGGAGTTGTCCGAGCTGACCGTGGCGGAACCGCTGGCGCTGACGGTGCTCGCCGCGGTGTCCCGGCAGGCCGCCCGCTGGCCCGGCATCCCGGTGCTGCTGTGTGCTCCGGCGGCGCTGGTCGGCGCGATGCTGGCCCGGCCGGCGTACCGCCGGCTCCCGGTGTTCCCGACCATCGAGAGGGCGGCGGCCCAGGTGGACGACTATCGGCACAGCCTGCCCTCGATCTCTGATCAGCTGCTGCCGATCGCGGGCGCGGTGCGGGAGGCGCGCGGCCTCGCCACCGAGGCCTGCCTCCGCTGGGAGCTGCCCGGCCTGGTCGGCCCGGCCAGCCTGATCGTGGACGAGATGGTCAGCAACGTCGCCGATCATGCGAACACGATGGCGACGTTGCGTCTGACCCTGCGTCCGAACTTCCTGATGATGGCCGTCGAGGACGGCTCGTCCGAGCCGCCGGTGCCGTCGGACGACCCGCGTGCCGTGCGCGGCCGGGGCCTGCTGCTGATTCAGGCCATGGCGCACAGCTGGGGCTGGCTGCCCACCGAGGGCGGCAAGGTGGTCTGGGCGACGCTCGCCGTCACGGCTTGAGCACGACCTTGACGCAGCCGTCCTGCTTGTTCTTGAAGATGTCGTACGCGTGCGGCGCCTCGTCCAGCGGCAGCCGGTGGGTGACCAGGTCGTCCACGCCCAGCGGGTCGTCGTCGCCGGTCAGCAGCGGCATGATGTCGTCGACCCAGCGCTTGACGTGGGCCTGGCCCATGCGCATGGTCACGCCCTTGTCGAACAGGTCCATCATCGGGAACGGGTCGGCCTCACCGCCGTAGACGCCGATGATCGAGATCGTGCCGGCCCGCCGTACGCTCGCGAAAGCGGTCCGCAGCGCGGCCATCCGGTCGACGCCGAACGTCTCGGTGGCCTTGCGCGCCAGCGGGTCCGGCAGCAGGCCGGCCGCCTTCATCGCGGCCGACTGGAACGGCGTGCCGTGCGCCTCCATGCCGACCGCCTCGATCACGCCGTCGGCGCCGCGCCCGTCGGTGAGGTCGAGCACGGCGACCGGGATGTCGTCGATCGAGTCGAAGTTCAGCACCTCGATGCCGTGCCTTTCGGCCATGGTGATCCGCTCGCGGACGTTGTCCACCGCGATGACCCGCCCGGCGCCCAGGTGGCGGGCGATGCGGGCGCACATCTGGCCGATCGGGCCGAGCCCGGTGACCAGCACGGTGTCGCCCGGCTGGACGTCGGCGAACTTGACCGCCTGCCACGAGGTGGTCAGCACGTCGGAGAGGAACAGGTAGCGCTCGTCCGGGTGCCCGTCCGGCACCTTGATCGGGCCGAACTGCGCCTGCGGAACCCGCAGGTACTCGGCCTGGCCGCCGGGCACCTGCCCGTACAGCTTGGTGTAGCCGAACAGCGAGGCGCCCTTGTGCTGGTCCTTGACCTGGGTGGTCTCGCACTGGGCGTAGAAGCCGCGGGAGCACATCCAGCAGTGCCCGCAGGAGATGTTGAACGGGATCACCACCCGGTCGCCGGGTTTGATGTGGGTGACCCCGGCGCCGACCTCCTCGACGATGCCCATCGGCTCGTGCCCGAGGACATCACCCTTGTCCAGGTACATCCCGAGCACGTCGTACAGGTGCAGGTCGGACCCGCAGATCGCCGTGGAGGTGATGCGTACGACCGCGTCGGTCGGCTCCTGGATCTTCGGGTCGGGGACGGTTTCGACGGCGACCTTGCCGGTGCCTTGCCAGGTGAGTGCTCGCATGTCTGGCGGATGCCCGGACGCCGACGCGTTAATCATGGCCCGCGCGGGGGATGCAGTCAGCATGACAACACCAGACACACGAGAGTTCGCCGTGATCACCGGCGCGTCCAGCGGCATCGGGTACGAGCTGGCCAAGCAGTTCGCCCAGCACGACTACGACCTGCTCGTCGTGGCCGAGGACGCGGGAATCCACGAGAAGGCGGCCGAGCTGGGCGCGACCGCCGTGCAGGCCGACCTGGCCACCTACGAGGGTTGTGAGGAGGTCTATCGCGCGGTGATCGGCACCGGGCGGCGGCTGGACGCCCTGGCGCTCAACGCCGGTCGCGGCCTCGGCGGCGACTTCGTCCGCGAGACCGACCTGATCGAGGAGATCAACATCATCGACGTGAACGTGACGTCGACCGTCCACCTGGCCAAGCGCCTGCTCCCGGAGATGCTGGAGCACGGCGGCCAGGTGCTGTTCACGTCGTCGATCGCGTCCATGATGCCGGGCACCTACCAGGCGGTCTACAACGCGTCCAAGTCGTTCGTGCAGTCGTTCGCCGAGGCGTTGCGGGACGAGCTGCGGGACACCGACGTCTCGGTGACCGCGCTGATGCCCGGGCCGACCGACACCAACTTCTTCCACCGCGCCGAGATGGACGACACCCCGGTCGGCGCCGGCTCGAAGGACGACCCGGCGCTGGTCGCCAAGCAGGGCTTCGAGGCGATGCGGAAGGGCAAGGAGAAGGTGGTCGCGGGCTCGGTGAAGACCAAGGTGCAGGGTACGGCGTCCAAGGTGATGCCGGACAGCGCCAAGGCGGCCATGCACCGGAAGATGGCCGAGCCGGGCGGCGCCACCGACGGAGAGCAATTGCAAGGATGAGTTATCGTCTTCGACCTGATGACGAAACGGTTGCGTATCATCGTGGTCGCGATGCTGGTGATGCTGGCGGGGGCGTGGGTCGGCGCCTTCGCCGGCAGCCGCCTGGCCTGGGAGTTCGCCCCTGACCTGCCCTCCGGGGCGGCGGCCGGGCGGCTCAAGGAGACGGCGTTCCCGGGGCTTCAGGTCTACGGGGGCGGGAACGCGAAGATCATCGAGCCGTACGGCGACGGTGAGGGCATCCGCTACGGCTCGGTCGGCTACTGGGTCAAGCACACCACCGCGACCCAGGACGTGGCGGCGTACAGCGCCGGCGTCCGGCAGCGGCTCACCGCGGCGGGCTGGACGGTGCACGACTACGACGTGGCCACCCCCGAGGCCCTGGTCGACGGCGGCAACGCGTACGACGCCACGTTCTGGGCCACCCGCCCCGGCCTGGTCCTGAGCTTCTCCGACCACTTCTGGACCGGGCGCCCGGCGTACGACTCGACCGGCGCCGCCGCCTTCGACCTGTGGCGCCAGGAACCGTCGTGGATGCCCGCGGCGGCCTGGGGCGGCGCGATCGGCGGCGCGGCGATCGTCCTGCTGCTGACCATGTGGGTCTACCGCCGGGCCCGACCCGCCGCCCGGGGCCCGCTCACCGTCGGCGCCCTGGTCTCGGTGGCCCTGATGCTGCCGAGCACCCTGACCCCCGGTCAGGAGACCCCGATGGACGGTCCCTGGTGGGGCGGCTTCTACTACTTCGGGCTCGGCCCGGCCGTCCTGGCCGCGATCATCTGCGGCGCGATCCTGCTGTACGCGCTGACCCGCGAACCGGCCGTCCGCGCGACCGTCCGATTCCTGGGCCGCCGGCCGCGCGTCGTCGGGGCGGTGGCCCTGGTCGCGCTGCTCGCCGCCGTGCTGCCGTGGGGGCTGCGGATGGCCGGTGTTCCGCCGTGCGAACCCAGCGGGCTGCCGGCCGAGGCCCGGGACAGCACCCACGTGAAGATCTTCGTGAGCAACACGTCCACCCCGCAGGAGCGGGCGCTGATCGACGCGGCGATCTTCCGCAGCCGCGCCGGCAGCCTGGGCGAGCTGGTCTGGGAGCCGAGCTCGTCCGGGTTCCGGGAGACCTACTGCGGCGGCGGGCCGGTGCCCGACGAAGCGGTCGCCACGCTGCCGTACTACTTCGATGTGGACCTGTCGAACACGGCCACCTTCCCGGCCCTGACCGACGAGGTGGCCGGCCTGGCCGGGGTGGTGGCCGTGCGGCGTACGGCCGACTAGCCGGCGCTCGGCTTGCCGAGGTCCTGCCAGCGCGTCTCGGTCATCTCGACGCCGTGCTTCTTGGCCGCCCGCTTGATCCGGCGGAACGCTTCCTCGCGCTCGGCGTCACTCACGTCGCGCACCTGATCGAACCGCGCGATGGCGTTCCGGACGTGCCGGGCGTCGTTGAGCGGCTCCTTGCGAACCCGCGGGAACGCGAAGGTGCTGTCCGGCATCGCGTTCCGTTCGGCCGCGTCCAGTTCGTTGCTCTTCGTCTTTCCAGCCATGTCGGTGACATACCCAGTCCCGAGCCGGGTACGCACGGACGATGGCTGTGCTGGAGAAGACCGTCATTGATTGCCCCGACCCTCGTGAGCTGGCCGCCTTCTACGCCGCGGTGCTCGGCATGCGGGTCAACGAGGACAGCCCCGACTGGGTGGTGATCGGCGTCGAGCCGGGCGCCCGGCAGCTGGCGTTCCAGCGCGCCGAGAAGTGGGTGCCGCCGAGCTGGCCCGACCCGGACCACCCGCAGCAGCTGCACCTCGACATCCGGGTCGACGACGTCGAGGCGGCTCAGGAGCGGGTGCTCGCCCTGGGCGCGACGCTGCTCGACGACACTCCCGACCGAGGATTCCGGGTGTACGCCGACCCGGCCGGTCACCCGTTCTGCCTGGTCTTCTGAACGGGCCGCGGTGGCCGTTCAGCGCAATGTGGACCTGAGGGCGTCGAGCACCGCTCGCACCGTCGGCTGCACGCCGGCGAGCCGCAGGTCCACCCCGGCCATCCCGGCGGCCCGGGCGGCGTCGGCCAGCACCGCCACGCCGGCCGCGTCCATCAGCGGCACCCCGGTCAGGTCGAGCACGACGGTGTCGCCCCGCCCGGCCGCGCCGACGACCCGGATCAGGCAGGTCCGGAGCGACCCGGCGGTGTCCCGGTCGACCTCGCCCCGCACCCGCACGGTGGGCACCCCGGCGGCCCGCCGGACCGTGAGGTCCCACGCCGTCCCCTCGACACCCGGCCAGGTCGGGGCCGCGTCGCTCAGCATCGACTCCCGTAGCCAGGTCAGGGCCCGGGCGAGCAGCCGCGACACGTGCATCTGGGAGACCCCGAACTCGGCGGCGATCTCCTGCTGGGTGCGGTTGCCGTGGAAGCGCAGGGCGAGCATGCGCTGCTCGCGGGCGGGCAGGCGGCGGAGCAGGACGTCCAGCGTCAGCCGATCGTCGGCCGAGGCGAGATCCGGGTCGGCGCCGCCGTACAGGTCGCCCAGCTCGTCCGCCTCGCCTTCCCGGATCGGGGCGTTGAGCGAGGCGGTGGTGTGCCCGGCGGACGAGAGGAGCGCCTCGTCGACCGCGGCCACGGTCGCACCGACCCGGTCGGCGATCTCGGCCGTCGTGGGCGGCCGGGACAGCTCGCCGGTCAGGTCGCGGGCGGCCCGGCCGACGGCCAGGCCGAGATCCTGGACCCGGCGGGTGACGTGCACGCCCCAGGTCCGGTCGCGGAAGTGCTTCTTGAGCTCGCCGTGCATGGTGAGGGCGGCGTACGCGGTGAACGACCCGCGGCCGGGCTCGTACCGGTCGATGGCCTTGACCAGCGCCATCCGCGACACCTGTTCGAGGTCGTCGAGCGGCTCGCCGCGCCCGGCGTAGCGGTGCGCGAGCCGGTCGGCGAAGGGCAGGCAGTAGTAGATGAAGTCGTCGCGAAGGGCGGCACGCTCGCCGGCGGCGTATTCTGCCGCGGCGAGATCGAGATCGTCATCCCGGGCCGCTGCGATGCGAAGATTTACCACGCACCACCGTGTGCCCGCGCGCGTGCCCCTTAAACACCGTTCTATCCTTCGATCCCGGTAGCGGTGTGCGGGGTGCCGACCGGCTTCGACTCGGGGGAGCCGCGCTGGCGCAGGTAGATCGCCAGGATGGCGAAGGAGGCGACCGCGAGCAGCTCGGACTGCCAGTTCTGCAGCGTGCGGTTCCAGAAGTCCGGTTCGGTCAGGTAGCGCGCCCACGAGACCGGGTCGTGCTGGTCACCGAGGCGCTCCTCGTTGAAGGCGGCCGCCCCGGCGATCGACTGGGCCAGCCACGAGCCCAGGAAGATCACACCCATCGCGAAGCCGAGCGAGTTGCTGTAGAGCCGGGTGCGCCAGCCGCCGGTGCGGGCCCAGCGGGGCGACTGCTCCTCGGCGTACGCGCCGATCTTCTGCTCCTTGTCCGACTCGAGGCCGGACTGGCCGGGCGCCTTGGACTCGGGCGACCCCTTCTGGATCAGGAACACGGTCAGCACCACGTAGAGGAAGAACTGGAGGTATTCGGACTGCCAGTTCTCGGCCACGTCGGCGCCGAAGCTGGCCGAGGTCACGTAACGGCCCAGGCTGATCGGTGGCAGGCCCTCGGTGAGCTGCCGCTGGTTGAAGTCGGCGTGCCCGGCCAGCGCCTGCAGACCGAGCACGAGCAGGAACAGGCCGCCGAAGACCAGCCCGAGCGAGTTGTCCCGCAGCCGCCGCCTCATCGGTGCAGCACCCCCAGCGCGGTGAAGTACACCAGTCCGACCACGACGACCACGAGAGTCAGCACGAACAACGCGCGCATCGCGTCACCCCTCCAACTCGCAGTCGTAGGGCCGGCCACCGCCGCGTGCGGTGCACCCGGCGGCGACGACCCGCCAGCCACCGGGGAAGGCGGCCAGGAACACGGTGTCGCCGGCGAGCTTGACCTGCGCCTGCTGGCCGTACACCGCGGTGCGGGTGACCCGGCCCGGCTGATCGGGGAGATCCTCGTCCAGGATCGCCTCGGCGCACGGCTGATCGTCCGCGACCGACGCCGCGGTGTCCGGGGCCAGCAGGTCACAGGCGGCGCGGCCGTCACTCGCGCCGAGCGCGGCGTACAGCCGCTCGGCGACCTCGTCCGCGGCCTGCTCCCGGCCACCGGCCGGGGAGCAGGCGGTCAGCAGGGCCAGCGCGGCGACGCCGGCCAGGACAGATCTGATCACGAGCCGACATTAGTCCCCGGCACGATTGGGGCGGCGCATCGGGGGAATGTGTGTGTCATGCAGATCCTCCGCCGCGTGGAAGAAGCCCGGTTCCTGGACGCTCCCGGTGACAAGCTGCAGAGCGCGGTCACGGCCGCGACGAAGCCGCAGCGTCTGAAGGACTTCCTGCACGGCGCCTGGCTGGGCCATCCGCTGCATCCGGTGCTCGTGCAGTTCCCGGTCGGCTCGTTCGCGTCGGCCGCCCTGCTCGACCTGCTCCCGGGCCGGGGGAGCGGGCGGGCGGCCACCACGCTGATCGCGGCCGGGCTGGCGGGCTCGGCGCCGGCGATCGCGGCCGGGCTGCAGGACTGGTCGCAGATGGGCCCGGAGCGCCGCCGCGTCGGCCTGGTGCACGCGGCGGTCAACAGCGTCGCGCTCGGGCTCTACGCCGGGTCGCTGGTCGCGCGCCTCCGGGGCCGTGCGGGGCTGGGCAAACTCCTCGGGTTCGCCGGGCTGTCCACCGCCGGCCTCGGCGCCTACCTCGGCGGCCACCTGGCGTACGCGCAGGCCGGCGGCACCAACCAGGCCGCGCCGGAGACCATCCGGGTGCCCGAGGAGTGGACCCTGATCGGCTCCCTGGCCGACCTGCCGGACGGCAAGCCGGTGGTCCGGACGGTGGCCGACGTGCCCCTGCTCGTCTACCGGCTGGGCGACCGGGTCACCGCGATGATCGAGCGGTGCAGCCACGAGACCGGCCCGCTGGGCGACGGCGAGGTGCGTGGCCAGGGCCGCGACGCCTGCGTGGTCTGCCCGTGGCACGGCAGCACGTTCCGGCTGATCGACGGCAAGGTGGTGCACGGGCCGGCCGCGAACGACCAGCCGCTGCTGCGGACCCGGGTCACCGGCGGCTCGGTCGAGGTCAGCTCGCGCTGACATGTGTTACAGACCTGTGTAGCCCATTGCCATTAAGTCCATCGGCAACATAGGAATTGGGGGTGACCACCACCCTCACGGCGCCCGCGCCGGCCGACACCGGCCCCCGACCCGGCGCCCTGGCCCCGCGCGGTGGCCGGCGACGCCGCGTCCTGTTGCGGCTGCTGTCGCTGGCCGTCCTCTATACCCTGTGGGAGATCACCGCGCGGGTCATGCGGAACCCGACGTTCATCCCGGCGCCCGCGGCCGTCTGGCACCAGCTGATCGAGACCTCGACCGTCCATGACGGCGTCCGCGGCTACAGCGGTCACCTGCTGATCGAGCACCTCGGGGTCAGCCTGCGCCGGATCCTGATCGGCTCGGTCGTCGGCGTCGGGGCCGGCCTGGTCGCCGGGGTGGTGATGGGCACGGTCAGCTGGATCCGGGTGGTCGCCGAGCCGGTGGTCACCTTCGTCCGGGCGCTGCCGCCGCTGGCGTACTTCAGCCTCTTCATCATCTGGTTCGGCATCGACGAGACGCCCAAGCTGTGGCTGCTGGCGATCGCCGCCATGCCGCCGGTGGCGGTGGCGACCGCCTCGGCGGTCTACTCGGCGCCGACCGGCCTGGTCGAGGCGGCCCGCGCGCTGGGCGCCGGCCGGGGGCAGGTGATCCGGGACGTGGTGCTGCCCAGCGCCCTGCCCGAGATCTTCACCGGCATCCGGCTGGCGGTCGGCATCGCGTACTCGTCGGTGGTCGCGGCCGAGACCATCAACGGCATCCCCGGCATCGGCGGCATGGTCCGCGACGCCCAGCGTTACTCACAGACCGACGTGGTCGTCCTCGGCCTCTTCGCCATCGGCCTCTCCGGCCTGCTGATCGACGCCCTGCTGCGGACGGCCGAGAACCGGCTGATCCCGTGGCGGGGCCGTGCATAGAAACGGAACCTCCCGTGCGTAAAGCCCTCGCTCTTCTGACGGTCCTGTTCCTGGCCGCCTGCGGCAACGGCGCCGCCAGTGGCGGCCCGGCCGCCGACGCGAAGACCATCCGGATCGCCTACCAGGCCTTCCCCAGCGGTGACCTGGTCGTGAAGAACCAGGGGCTGCTCGAGAAGGCACTGCCCGACTACAAGATCACCTGGACCAAGTTCGACTCCGGGGCCAGCATCAACACGGCGTTCGTGGCCGGCAGCGTGGACATCGCCGCGATCGGGTCCAGCCCGGTCGCCCGCGGGCTGTCCGCCCCGTTGAACATCCCGTACCAGGTGGCCTTCGTCCTCGACGTTGCGGGCGACAACGAGGCGCTGGTCGCCCGCAACGGCAGCGGCGTCACCGACGTCGCCGGGCTGCGCGGCAAGAAGGTGGCCACGCCGTTCGCCTCGACCTCGCACTACAGCCTGCTCGCCGCGCTCGACCAGGCCGGGGTCAAGGAGTCCGAGCTCACGATCGTCGACCTGGAGCCGCAGGACATCCTGGCCGCCTGGACCCGGGGCGACATCGACGCGGCGTACTCGTGGCTGCCGTCCCTGGACGAGCTCAAGAAGACCGGCAAGGTGCTGATCAGCAGCCGCCAGCTCGCCACCGCGGGCAAGCCGACGCTCGACCTGGGCGTGGTGTCGACCGCGTTCATCCAGGCCCACCCGGAGGCGGTGGACGCGTGGCGCAAGGCCGAGGCCCAGGCGCTGAACCTGATCGGGAGCGACCCGGCGGCCGCGTCGAAGTCGATCGGGGCCGAGCTCAACCTCAGCCCCGAGGAGGCGCAGAAGCAGCTCAGCCAGGGCGTCTACCTCAAGCCGGCCGACCTGGCGAGCGCCGAGTGGCTGGGCACCGACGCCAAGGTCGGCAAGCTGGCCGACAACCTGGTCAGCGCGGCCCAGTTCCTCAAGGACCAGCAGAAGATCGACGCGGTGCCGACGCTCGAAACCGTCCAGAAGGCCGTGTACGTGAAGGGGCTGCCCGATGTCCTCGGCTGACCCGGCCGTCGCGATCACCGGCGTCGAGCACTCCTACGGCGACGTCACCGCGGTCGGCCCGGTCGACCTGACCGTGCCCGAGGGCGAGTTCCTGGTCCTGGTCGGGGCGTCGGGCTGCGGCAAGAGCACGCTGCTGCGGCTGATCGCCGGCTTCGAGCAGCCGACCCGGGGAACCGTGGTGACCGCCGGGAAGCCGCCGGTGCCCGGGCGCGGGGCCGGGATCGTGTTCCAGCAGCCGCGGCTGTTCCCCTGGAAGACCGTGGGCGGCAACGTGGCCCTGGCGTTGCGCTACGCCGGCCTCTCCTCCGGGAGTTCCCAGGTCGACGAGCTGTTGACCAGGGTCGGCCTGCACGACGTGGCCCACCGGCGGGTCTGGGAGATCTCCGGCGGGCAGCAGCAGCGGGTGGCGATCGCCCGGGCCATCGCGGTGGAGAACCCGCTGCTGCTGCTTGACGAGCCGTTCGCGGCGCTGGACGCGCTCACCCGCGAGCGTCTCCAGGAAGATCTGCGCAACGTCAGCGGGGCCACCGGCCGGACGTCCGTCTTCGTCACCCACAGCGTGGACGAGGCGGTGTTCCTGGGCAGCCGGGTCGTGGTGCTCAGCGCCCGGCCCGGCCGGGTCGTCCTCGACCTGCCGATCGAGCTGCCCCGCAGCGGGGTCGCCCCGGACGAACTGCGCGGCCTGCCGGCCTATGCCGCCCTGCGATCCGAGATCGGCCACGCCGTGCGTGCCGCCGCCCGTCTGGAAGGAACCTCGGTATGAGCGACCTCGAACCGCTGAGCCCGCACTTCGGTGCGATCGTCCACGGGCTCGACCTGCTGACCGCGTCCGACGACGACGTCAAGGCGCTGCGGGCCGCCCTGGTCGACCGCAAGGTGCTGTTCCTGCGCGACCAGAAGCTGGACGACGACGCCCAGGTCGACCTGGGCCGTCGGATCGGCGAGCTGACCGCCTCGCACCCGGTGGTCGGCGGCGTCGACGCGGCCCACCCCGAGGTGTACGCCCTGGACAGCACCGACAACGGCTTCGCCGACGTGTGGCACACCGACGTCACGTTCATGAAGCGTCCGCCGCTCGGCTCGATCCTGCGCTCGGTGATCCTCCCGCCGACCGGCGGCGACACCAACTGGGCCGACGCCCAGCTGGCCTACGACTCGCTGGCCGCGCCCGTGCGGCGGCTGGCCGATCAGCTCACCGCCGTGCACGACGGCACCCGCGAGTTCGGCTACTACCTGGCCCAGCGCCGCGGCGGCCAGGGCAACGAGTGGGACGGCGAGATCGTCACCAAGCTCGACCCGGTCGAACATCCGGTGGTGCGGGTGCATCCCGAGACCGGCCGCAAGGGCATCTTCGTCAACCCGGGCTTCACGTCGCACATCGTCGGTGTGTCCGAGTTCGAGAGCCGCGCCATCCTCGACCTGCTCTACGCCCACCTGACCAAGCCCGAGCACATCGTCCGGCACCGCTGGCGCCTCGGCGACGTGGCCCTGTGGGACAACCGCAGCACGTCCCACTACGCCAACCGCGACTACGGCACCGAGCGCCGGGTCATGCACCGGATCACCCTCCGCGGCGACATCCCGAAGGGTCCCACCGGCTAACCTGGCGGCGTGAATCGCCGTACCCCACGCCCGGGGCCGCCGAAACGGCCCCAGGCGCCCGCCGATCTCCGGCTCGCCGAGGGCGTCCAGCTCGATCTCGCCGACGAGCAGACGGTCAAGCAGGTCGCCTACGACGAGAGCGACCTCTCCGGCGTGCGGGCCGAGGGGGTCGAGTTCCTCCAGTGCCGGTTCCGCAAGGCGCGCCTCGCCGGGTCGGAGCTCGACCGGTTGCGGATGGCCGACTGCTTGGTCGAGACGTCCGACCTGTCGAACCTGCGGGCGAAACGCAGCGCGATGGAGCGGGTGCGGGTGACCGGCGCCCGACTGACCGGGCTGGCCTGGAACGACGGCGTGGTCATCGACGCGACCTTCACCGACTGCAAGATCGACCTGGCCAACTGGCGGTTCACCCGCTTCGCCGCGGTGACCTTCGAGACGTGCAACCTGTCCAGGGCCGACTTCGGCCAGGCCGACCTGCGCGGCGCGACCTTCGTCGACTGTGACCTGTCGGGGGCCCAGTTCGACCAGGCGCGGATGGCGGGTTGCCGGTTCCGGCACTGTGAGCTGGACGGGGTCGGCGGCATCACGAGCTGGGCCGGCGCGATCGTGCACCCGGACGACCTGCCGGCGTTGTCCCGCGCTCTGGCCGGCGCGCTGGGCATCGCCATCTCAGCCGAGTGAGGCCAGGCAGCTGATCAGGCGGTCCACGCTCCTCGACCCGGTGCAGCCCGGCCAGCGCCGACCGGAACAGGCTGACCAGGGCGTTCTCGCCGCTGCGGTCGGCGCCGGCGAGGGCCCGGCAGGCGGCGGCCAGGGCGGCCGCGCCGATTCCGTAGGGTCAGCATGGACTAACCCTATCGAGTAGATAGGGATTGTGGGTAGGGTGAGGTATGGACTTCCACTGGTTTCTCCCGACCAACGGCGACAGCCGGGACATCGTCGGCGGCGGCCACGGCACGCCGGTCGGTTCGGCCGGCGGCGTCCGGCCGCTGACCGTCGGTTACCTCGGCCAGATCGCCCGCAGCGCCGAGCAGCTCGGCTTCACCGGGGCGCTCACGCCGACCGGGGCCTGGTGCGAGGACGCGTGGCTGGCCACGGCCATGCTGACCGAGGTCACCGAGCGCCTGAAGTTCCTGGTCGCCTTCCGCCCCGGACTGATCTCGCCGACCCTGGCCGCCCAGATGGCGTCCACCTTCCAGCGGCTGTCCGGCGGGCGGCTCCTGCTCAACGTGGTCACCGGGGGCGAGGCGGCCGAGCAGCGCTCGTACGGCGACTTCCTCAGCAAGGACGAGCGGTACGCCCGCACCGACGAGTTCCTCAGCATCATCCGGGCCCTGTGGCAGGGCCAGACCGTCACCCACGAGGGCAAACACCTGCACGTCGAGGGCGCCCGGCTCAGCCGCCTACCCGACCCGATCCCTTCCATCTACTTCGGCGGTTCCTCGGCGGCCGCCGGCCCGGTGGCCGTGAATCATGCGGGCGTTTATCTGACGTGGGGAGAACCACCGGCCCAGGTGGCCGAGAAGCTGGCCTGGATCCGCGGCCTCGGCGGCGACCACCTGCGCTTCGGCATCCGCCTGCACGTGATCACCCGGGACACCGCCGAGCAGGCCTGGGCCGAGGCCGACCGCCTGCTCCAGGGCATCTCGCCGGACGCGATCGCGGCGGTGCAGGCCGGGCTGCGCCGCAGCGAGTCGGTCGGGCAACAGCGCATGCTCGCCCTGCACGGCGGCTCCCGCGACGGCCTGCTGGTCTCGCCGAACCTGTGGGCCGGCGTCGGCCTGGTCCGCGGCGGCGCGGGAACCGCCCTGGTCGGCAGCCACACCGAGGTCGCCGACCGGATCGAGGAGTACGCGGCGCTCGGCATCGACGAGTTCATCCTCTCCGGCTACCCGCATCTCGAGGAGGCGTACTGGTTCGGCGAGGGTGTGCTCCCCGAACTGACCCGCCGCGGTCTCTGGCGCCATCCGGACAGAACCGAGACCCTGACGTCCGTGCCGTTCGCGGGCATCGCGCAGCCCGAACCCACGGCGGCCTCATGAACGTGACCGTGGTGGAGACCTCGTCCCTGGGCGACCGGACGTACCTGCTGCATCACGGTGACGTCGCGGTCGTGATCGACCCCCAGCGCGACATCGACCGGGTGCTCGCGGCCGCGGGCCGGCTGGGCGTACGCATCACCCACGTCGCCGAGACCCACCTGCACAACGACTACGTGTCCGGCGGTCTGGCCCTGGCCCGGGTCACCGGCGCGGCCTACCTGGTCGGCGCGGGCGCCAGCCTGCTGCTGCGCGCCGGCCACCACGTGGTCCACGTCGACGACCAGTGGGACAACGCCGTGGCGGCCGGCCTCACGTCATGAGCGAGTGGGGCGAGTCCGACTACCGAGGCTGCGGCCAGCTCTTCCTGGCCGCGGCCCTGATGCTCGTCAGTTGCTTCGGCGGTCTTCTGTGGCTGCTGATCCGCTGACTACGAGCCGGCCCGCGACCTGCTCGACCTTCCCGGACCGGTGCTCCACCACCTCGGCAACCACGACATGAGCGGCCCCGGCTCGCCGCCCTGGTCGCGGCCGCTCCTGGCGGAGTCAGCAGTCATCAGGCGGGGGCCAGATCGTCATGATCGACCGCGCGGTCGCCTCGAGCTCGTTCCGGTCGGCGCCGTCGCGGGACCGCATGGACATGCCCAGCACGGTGGTCCAGATCACCGCGGCCAGCGCATCCGGGTCCATGTCTCGTGGCAGTTCACCGGCGTCGGCCGCCGCGCGCATCTCGCGTCGCAGGCGTTCCTGCACCGATGACCGCAACTCGGCGAGCCGTGCGAGCAGCGTAGGTTCCCCGGTCGGCACCGCCATGGTGTTCACCATGCAGCCCTTCGGCAGTCCCGGCGTCGAGTAGAACCGCGCGATGCCCAGCAGCATCGCGGCGATCGCGTCCCGCCTGGCACCCGGCGCCTCGAGCGTCAGGTCGAGGAACCGGACGAAGCGGTCGTAGTAGAGGTCCAGAACCTCGAGAAACAGGGCGCGTTTGTCCCCGAATGCCGCGTACAGGCTCGGCGGTCTGATGCCCAGGCGGCGGGTCAGATCGGCGATCGAGGTCGACTCGAACCCCTGCTCCCAGAACGCCTGCAGCGCATCCTCGAGTGCGACGGTGCGGTCGAATCCACGTGGTCGCCCCAACGCTGCCATGCGCCGATTCTATAACACCGAATACAGATCTCTGGTAGCGTCCTTCTGTAGTCACCGCTACAGATCGGAGCACCTCCATGAAGCAGGCGCACATCGCGTCCAACGGCATCACGCTGAACGTCGTCGAGGAAGGCGAAGGCCCCGCAGTGCTGTTCGTGCACGGCTTCCCCGACGGTTGGCGGGGCTGGCGCCGGCAGATGTCAGCGGTCGCGGCCGCGGGTTACCGCGCGATATCGCTTGATACGCGAGGCTACGGCGGCACATCCAAGCCCGAGGATCCCGCGCTCTACACGGTCTTCTACCACGTCGGGGACCTCGTCGGCGTTCTCGCGGAACTCGGGATCGAGCGCGCCACCCTGGTCGGGCACGACTTCGGGGCGACGGTGAGCTGGAGCGCGGCGATGATGCGGCCGGATCTGTTCGACGCGGTCTTCTGTCTCAGCGTCCCGCCGGTGCTACCGGGTGGTCCCAGCATGCTCGAGCGGCTGAGGTCCGCTGGCAAGGAGGACGACTTCTACATGTTCAGGCAGATGCGGCCGGAGGCCGACAGGGAGTGGGCGGACGCCGCCACGACCCTGCCCGGCATGCTCTACTGGACATCGGGCCTGCCCGATGCTTCCGAGGCATGGGATCCGATGGACCCGAAGAAGAGCCTCAACCGGCCGTCGCCGATCGGCATTCCGCCCTTCGCCAACCGGGAGGACGTCGAGGCGGCGATCGCCGGCTTCGAACGCGACGGCTTCCACGGCCCGCTCAACATCTACCGCGCCATGCAGCCCTACTTCGACGAGGCAAAAGCCTTCGCCGGGGCGACAATCCAACAGCCCGCCTTCTTCGCGTTCGGCACAGCGGACGGCACAGTAAAGATGCGAGCGTTCAAGGAGGAGGATGTCGCCAGGACCGTGCCGAACCTCAAGGGGTTCCTGCCGATAGCGGGTGTGGGTCACTGGCCACAGCTCGAGGCGTCGGAGATCGTGAACGAGGCGCTGGTCGGCTTTCTCGGCAGCAGGAAAGCCTGAGGAGCATCGTTGAGGTGAGCCGGGGGCCTTGCGGGTAACCGGGTAAAGGTTCTTTGACGTCGACCGCACCTGAGCCGAGGAGGAGCAATGGCCGACAACACCATGCGGGCCGTCACCCAGCGCGAGTTCGGTGGACCCGAGGTGCTGACCGTGGAACGGGCGCCGCGGCCGGAGCCGTTGCCCACCGAGGTGCTGGTGCGCGTGACCGCGGCGGGGATCAACCCGGTCGACTGGAAGACGCGCGCCGGCACGAGTGGCTCGCGAGCCTCGGCGCCGACGAGATGATCGACTACCACGCCACCCGGTTCGAAGACGTGGCCGAGGATGTCGACGTCGTGCTCGATCTGGTGGGCGGGGAGACCGGCGTACGGTCGCTGCGAACTCTGCGGCCCGGGGGGCTCGTCATCGCCGTACCCCAGCGGGGTCTCGGCCGAGCTGGCGACGGCCGCGCAGCAGGCCGGTAAGCGCGCCACCGGCATCCTGGTCGAGCCCGACGGCGCGGCCCTGACCACCATCGCGCGCCTGATCGACGCGGGCGCGGTGGCCGCCGAGGTCGACGAGGTGTTCCCGCTGGCCGACGCGGCCGAGGCACACCGGCGCGGCGAGACCGGGCGCACCCGGGGCAAGCTGGTCCTCAGGGTCGCGGAGGACTGAGCGCGTTGATGTTCCGCTCGACCCGCCGGGTGCGCTGGAGATCGCCGAACCGCCGGGCGCCGACCACTTGTCGGCCGGCCGGTCGAGGACCGCGCGGCACCGGCGTCGGGAGCGCGGCCGAGGGGATGAGGAACCGCCGCAGGTCAGGCGCGGTCGGAGGCCTGCCGCGTGTCCGCGGCCGGGGCGGCCCAGTTGGCCAGCAGGTTCAGCGCGTCGCGGTCGGCCGATCCCGGTTCGGCGCTGTATGTCCAGCCGGCCGTTGCGTACGTAGGCCGGGGCCGCCGTCATCGAGTCGAGCAGGTGCTGCACGCCGGGCCGGATCCGCTGGGCCGGTCGGCGCCGGGCCTCCCGTGCCGTGCGGCCGGGACCGGCGTTGGCCAGCCGGGCCAGGTCGTACAGGTGCTCGCGTTCGGCCTCGTCCAGGCGCAGGGCCCGGGCCAGCGAGTCCAGCACGCTCTCGGAGACGCCGGCGAGGTTGCCGCGTTCGAGACGCGTGTAGTAGTCGACGCTGACCCCGGCGAGCATGGCGACTTCCTCGCGGCGCAGCCCGGCGACGCGACGGTTCCCGCCGTAGAACGGCAGCCCGGCCTGCTCCGGGGTGATCCGGGCGCGGCGGGTGGTGAGGAAGTCGCGGGTCTCGCTGCGGTGGTCCATGCGTTCGACGGTACGTCCGCGGACCTTGATGCTGGGAGGTTCTGTCCGTACCCCGCTCGGGCTCGCCGAGACCTACTCGCGTCCGGTGCCGAACCGCAGGCTCTACAACGGATTCCCGTCGGGGCTCGGGCCTGCGGCCGGCCCGGAAGGGAGCGGGCCCGCTGAGGCTGGTTCCCGCGGGGCCGGGCGCAGGCGGACACCCAGGTTGGTGGGCAACAGTGCGAACGTCTCGCGTTCACCCACCGGTCCGGCGGACGAGTCGGGCTCGATGGTGTACGCGTGGCAGGTCATCGCCACGATCAAGGTCGCCTCCAGGAGCCCGAGCTGGCGGCCCGGGCAGAAGCGGGGACCGCTGCCGAACGGCACATACGGCTGGGCGTTCGACTCTGCGTCGGGATTCGGGGCGAGCCACCGCTGCGGACGGAAGGCGCCGGGTTCAGGGTACCGGGCGGCGTCGGTGGCCGAGCCGTACGTCTGCAGCACGAAGATCGGGGTGCCGCGCTCGAGATGCAACCGGGTGTCGCCGTCGCCGACCGTGGTGTCGGCCAGCGGTTGCATGATGACGAACGGCGACGGCGGCCGCAGCCGAATCGCCTCATGCACCACCGCCTCGGCGAAGGGCAGGCGGGCCAGCATCGAGAAGTCGCCGGGGGCGCCGTCGGGTCCGAACACCGCGGCGGTTTCGGCGCGTACCCGCTGCTGCGCCTCGGGATGGGTAGCAAGGTAGTGAAGCGCCCACGCGGCGGCGGCCGCGGTGGGTTCCTCACCGGCCACGATCATGGTGAGCACGCTGCCCACCACGTCGTCCTCGCCGAGCGGGTCCTCGCCGTCGCCGTCGGCCTTGGCGAGGGCGGTGAGGTAGTCGTGGGGTTCACCGCCGGCCGCCATCAGGTCCCTGGCCTCGGCGTAGCGGTCCAGGATCAGGGCGCGGGCCTGGGCGATGGCCGCGTCGGCCCGGCGGTCGGCCGGCAGCCGTACGTACCGCCAGTACGGCACCGGGCTGTTCAACCGGCGCCGCAGTGTCTCGAACACCAGCGGCAGGCGCAGGTCGCCATCGGCTCCGCCGGAGGCGCCGAGGTCGTGATTCATGGTGACACCGACGGCCACCTCGAGCGTGTAGCGGGTCAGGTCCTCGAGGGCATCGATCCGTTCGCCGCGAGCGGCAGCGGCGCCCCACCGGTCCGTCAGCCGCCCGGCCGACCGCAGGATCGTCCCGAACGACTGCCGCAGGTAGCGGGTGGACAGGCCACGGGTGGCTACCCGGCGCAACCGTCGCCAGTCCTCGCCCTCGGCGCTGAACAGGCCGTAGCCGCCGAGCTCGTCGATCAGGTCGGACACGAACTGACCCCGGCGGAACATTTCCGGCCGGTCCCGCAGCACCGTCCGGATGATCGCCGGCGCGGACGTGACGACGGCCGTCACCCCGGGCAGGCGCATCCGGTACGTCGGGCCGTACCGCTCGTGCCATCGGTACAGCGCCCGGTGCGGCGTGCCGCCCCGGGCGAAACCGAGCAGGTTGCCCAGTCCAGGCAGGCCGCGCGGCCCGTCCAGGTCGACGACGGTCGATGGATCGGTGTGCATGCCGACAGTCAACAGTGGTCAGCCGGCCGTTGCCCGGACCGCCTGGACGATCGGGTATGAAGGTTCAACCGAAGTGTCCGGCTGTACACCCTCGCCGCTGAGCAGGGCCGGCGACACGGCGTTCCTGCTCACCGGCCGGCAAGGCGATGAGGGTCGTCCACATCGTGTCGCGGACGGTTAGCTCAGCCGCCCCGAGGGTGGGGCCGGGCACCGGGTGGCTGCCGTAGAGCCAGGCGGCCGTCACGGCGCGGGCGCGCACCACGTCGAGGTAGGTGCTGTTCTCGTTCCGGACGCACAGCGTCTAGGTCGTCGCGAGGGCTTGGGTGGGGGTGAGACGGGCCGCGTGGACTGCCGGGTAGACCCCGGCGACCGCGCCGACCACGAGCGCCCCGCCGAGGCCCGCCGCCATGGTGGGAAGCGGAACGACGATCGGCCACCCCTGGTAGAGGGCGTAGCCGGCCGTCGCCGCGGCACCCAGTAGCGTCCCGGCCACCCCGCCGAGCCCGGACAGGGCGACGGACTCGGTGAGGAACTGACCACGGATCTGTCCCCGGTTGGCGCCGAGGGCGCGGCGCAGGCCGATGTCACGGCGCCGCTCCAGGACCGAGACGATCATGGTGTTCGCGACTCCGACGCCGCCGACCAGCAGGGCGATCGCGGCCAGACCCAGCAGCAGCGAGGAGAACACCTGGTGGGTGGCGCGTTTGGCGGCCAGCGCGTCCGAGGGGCGGCTGACCTGGGCTCGGCCGGGCAACTGGGGGTTCAGCGTGGCGGGCAGCACGTCGCGTACGGCGTCGATCTCCGACTCTTGCGCGCGGACGTAGACGACGGTGGACCGGCCGTCGAAGGCGAGCTTCGCCCGCGCGGCGTCCCAGCCGACGAACGCGGCCCGATCCAGTTCGGGGGTCAGCGGCGTCGGGTTGAGGACGCCGATGACGGCGAACCAGTGACGTCCTATATAGACCAGCGGGGACGGCGCGCCGCGGTCGATGCGGGTGATGCCGAGCCGGGTCGCGGCGACCGAGCCGAGGACCACGGTGGGCTGCTTGTCCATGGCGGGGTCGAGGAACCGGCCGGAGCTCAGTCCGGCGTTGACGGCGTCGAGGAGATTGTCGGTGCTCGCGAGCACGGCGACGCCGGAATAGTCGGCGTCGCCGTTGCGGTCGTTGCGCGAGACGGTGCTGTGGGTGTTGGCGACGCCTGCGGCGGCTTCCACCGGCCTGATCCGGGCCGCCATGCTGACCGCTTCCGGGGGGAATGAGGCGTCCTCGGCATCGGCGGCGGTCGCACTCACCTCCAGCAGGTTCGGGCCCAGCCTTTCCAGCTCAGCATCGAGCGCGCGCTGGCTCGCGGCCGGAATTCCCGTGACGACGACCAGCGTGGCGATGCCGAGCGCGATGCCGAGCGCGGACAACACCGCGCGCATCGGGCGGGTACGGATGCCGAGCAGCCCGAGGCTCACCAGCTCCAGCGGGTGCAGCCGCACCGGCCGCACATCGACCGTCCGGTATGTCGTAGCGCTCATCTCGGCATCCTGACCGTTTCGTCGAGACTCGCGGCGCCGCCCCCGGTGAGCCGGCTGTCGGAGACGACCCGACCGTCGCGCAGTTCGATCCGGCGGGGCAGGCTCGCGGCGATGTCACGGTCGTGAGTGATGACGGCGATGGTGGTGCCCTCCTCGTTCAGCCGGCGCAGCAATGCCAGCACCGCCTGCCCGGTGACGGTGTCCAGGGCGCCCGTCGGTTCGTCGGCCAGGACGAGAGCGGGGCCGTTGGCGAGAGCCCGGGCGATCGCGACGCGCTGCCGTTCCCCGCCGGACAGTTCGTGGGGCCGATGTTCGACCCGGTGTCCGAGCCCGACCCGCTCCAGCGCCGCCACGGCGAGCCGGCGCCGCTCCCGCCGGGTGACGCCGGCGTAGATCAGGCCGGTGGCCACGTTCTCCGCGGCGGTGAGCCCGTCGGCGAGGTGGAACTGCTGGAAGATGAAGCCGAGCCACCGGCTGCGTACGGCGGAGAGCTGCCGGTCGGACAGGGCGGTGACGTCGCGACCACCGAGCTCCACCCGGCCGCTGGTCGGCCGGTCGAGGGTGCCCATGACGTTGAGCAGGGTCGACTTCCCGGAGCCGGACGGGCCGACGATCGCGATGAGTTCGCCGGGCCGGATCGTGACCGAGACCCCGTCGAGCGCGCGGACGCCACCGGAGTACGCCATGATCGCGTCGGAGACGACGAGGACCGGATCGGCCAGGCCGGTCGTCATGATGCGGTCACCACGGTCATGCCTTCGCGCACGCCGGCCCCGCTGACCTCGACGTCGCCGCCGGCGAACAGGCCCGTCCGGACGGCGATGAGCCGGCCGTCCGGCAGTTGCAGGCAGTAGCCGCCCTCGTGGAGCGCCAGTAGCGCGCCGACGGGGACGGTGAGCACGCCCTTGCGAACCTCGGCCGTGAATCCGACCTGGATGCTGCTGCCGTCGGCGGCTTTCACCGCGTTCGGGTCGTCCGCGGTGACGGTCACGGTCACCTTCGCGTCGGAGCCCTGATCGGCGCCGTCCTCCGGGGGCGGTGGCTGGGTCACCGTGCGTACCGTGCCGCGAGCCGACCTACTGTCCGAGGTGGTCAGATTGACCTTCTGGCCGGCCTTGACGCCGGCGGCGGCGGCCGGGTCCATCGACACGTTGATCACGCGCTCGGTGGAGGCGAGGGTGAGCAGGCTGCCGCTGGCCGGGTCGCCGACGCGGGCCGTCACGGCGGCGACGCGGACCTTGCGGGGCTCGACGACCACGTCGGCCGGCCCCACCGTTCCGGTCGCGGGCAGGCCCACATCCAGCTGCCACCGCTTCACGGCCTGCACCAGGGCCAACGTCAACTCGGCGGCGCCTTTCCGGAGGACCACGGCTGCCCCGGGGCCGCCCCGAGATCCGGACGCGTCACTCGACTTCGCCGGCGGCCCACCCTGGCCGCTGCCCTTGGACCCGGCGGCGTCCTTGCTGCCCTGGTCGATAGCATCGGCGGAGCCGTCCGCCGAGGTCGCAGGGTCACCGGCCGGCGGGTGCAGCGTGGTGCCGACCTCCGGCTGGTGGCCCGTACGGTAGCCGAGGGCCGACAGATTGTCCCGGAGAACCTTGACGTCCGCGCCCACCAGGCCGACCTGGTCCAGGGAGCGGAACAGCGGGGTCGAGCCGTACAGGAGGATGACCGGCCGGTCACCGACCCGGAGCAGCTGCTGGCCTCGGCCGATGGTGGCGCCCACCGGGGGCAGCCCGGTGACCCGGCCGTCGCTCAGGTCTTTCACCACGTGCGGCGCCGCATAGCCGACCGTGCCGTGCTGTCCGACGCTCGTCGACAGGTCGGCCTTGGTCACCTTGGTGGTGGCGGCCGCGACGACGGCCACCGGCCCGGACGATGAGTGGTGTCGTCCCCGCCACCCCACGACCACCGCGGCCGATGCCACCAGCACTGTCGCGGTGGCCGCCGCCACGATCAGGCGGCGGCCGCGTCGATGGCTCATTTGGCGAAGGCCTTCATTTCGCACTGCTTGTAGGTGTTGTCGAAGGCCTGGTCCGTGGTCTTTCCGTCGGCGGGGCTGACCGTCAGATTGATCTCACCACCGTCCAGATTCTCCACCGTCACCTTCATCCCGGCATCGCGCAGGCAGTCGGCCCAGGCCTTCATGCCGTCCGCGTAGTGCGGATTCCGCTTCGGGTCTTCCTCCGGCGGCCCGAGCGGCTCCTTGTCGGCGCATTTCTTCTTCGGCTCGGCGAAACGTGGGTCCGGTTTGTGATCCCGGGTGGAAGAGTCCGGAAGGATGTCGCCGGGCTGCCAGCCCGGCTCGTCCTTGGCCTTCGTCGCCTCGTACATCGGCGCTCCGGCATCTTTCAAGCAGTGATACCAGACCTGGTTTATCCGCCACCGCTCGGCGTCGCTCGTGTCAAGCCGTAGCTGCGGGCGACCACCGGCCGCATCCGCCGCGGCCGACGTCTGGACCGTCGGACTTCCGCTGGCGAGAGTGGCCACCGACGTGTCGGCGGTCTTGTCCTTGCCGCAGCCGCCCACGGCCAACGCAACGGCGACCGAGAACGCGGCGCCCAGGAGCAGGTGTTTTCGCATGCCGGGCACTGTGCTCGACCGATGTCAAGATCGGGTTAACGCCCGCCCTCGACGTCGCGGGCGGCGGCCGGCGGGTAGGGCAGAGACAGAACGAAGCGGCTGCCCTGGCCCGGTGTGCTCGTCACGCTGACCTGTCCGCCGTGCAGCCGGGCGATCTGCTGCACGATCGCCAGGCCCAGCCCGCTGCCGCCGGTGTCCCGGCTGCGCGAGGAGTCCGCCCGCCAGAACCGGTCGAAGACATGAGGCAGGTCGTCCGCGGCGATGCCGGTTCCGGTGTCGGCCACCTCCAGCGACAACCAGTCACCAGTCACGGCGCCCCGAAGGGTGACAATTCCCCCGGCTGGGGTGTGCCGCAGCGCGTTGGACAGCAGATTGCCCAGTGCCTGCCGCAGCCGCACCGGGTCGACGGGAAGCAGCGGGCTCCCCACCACCCGCACGCGCAGCGTGACGCCGGCCGCCCCGGCGATTCCCTCGTGAGCCGTCACCACCTGGTCGAGAAGTGCGGCGACCGGCACCGGCTCGGGCCGCAACATCAGCTCACCCGCATCCCCGGCGGCCAGGTCGCGAAGGTCCTCGATGATGTGCTGGAGTTGTCGGGTCTCGTTCAGCAGGGCGGAGGCGAGCGCCGGATCGGACAGCGGATTGGCGAGCCCGTCCTCGATCGCCTCCAGCCAGCCGCGAATGTTGGTCACCGGGGTGCGCAGTTCGTGGGCGACATCTCGAACCACGGCCTGCCGCTGCTCGTCGGCTCGACGCCGCCGCTGCGACAGCTCGTTGAACGCCCCGGCGAGGATGCCGATCTCGTCCTTCCTTCGAACCGCGACGGCGGGAGCGTCGCCGTTCGGGCTGCTCGCCGCGGCGGTCAGTGCGCGCAGCGGCCGCACCAGCCGTGCGGCGAGGAGCATCGTCACGGCGATGGAAACGGCCAGCACGGCCGCGGTCACCTCGGCGATCCGTTCCACATTGCCTCGTGACAGCCGAAATGAGCTGGTGCTGTGGCCGTCGGGATCGGTCACGAACAAGAGAGCCGGGGGAGCGACGTACGGTCGCAGCTGTTCACGCCGGGCCAACGCGACACAGGTCTGGGCAGCGCCGTCGACAGAGCTGCGGCGGTCGCCGGCCTCCCAGGTGAAGTCGAGATAAACCCTGACCGTCTCGGTCACCCCGTGCTCGCCGAGGCACCGGTTGACCATGGTCTGCAGCGCTTCCAGGGCCTTGGTCTCCGTCGGCGTCACGGGGATCGAGTTGTCGTCGGCCCGACATCGGCTGGCGAGATCGGCTTGGAACGGCGACGGATCGGCCCAGGCCGCGACCACGCGGCCGTTCGGCTCGTTGTTCAGCGGCGGAGGGTCGGATCCTCGGGCACCGATACAGGCCTGCACGTCCAGCGCGCGTTTGCGGGTCACCTCCTTCTCCGCGTCGGTCAAGGCGAAGGGGCCGACGGCGCGGGAGTCGATACCGGAGCGGCCGGGATCCAGGGTGGGATCCGTCTGCAGCGGGTCGAGCCGGACCGAAGGCTCGGCGGGCAGGATGCTCTCGCCCGTACCGGAGCGAAGGAGGACCTTGCGGCGCAGGTCGGTCACCGTCAGTTGCCGACCGGAACGCCCGGCCAGCTCCGCGACCAGATTCTCGGCCCCGTTCCAGGTGTGATTCGTCGCCGCGTAGTACATCAGCGAGTCGTAGATCGTGGCGCCGTCCCCCAGCGCCCGGCCCTGCGCCTGCTGGATGGCTGTCGTGGTCCGGCCGACCGCCAACCAGGTGGCCGCCACGATCGACCCGATGGAGATCAACACCGAGATGGCCACCAGACGGACGAACAGGCTGTGCCGCCACGACATCCGCGCCGGCGCCGTCCTAGCCGGCACTGTCCCGCTCTCGCAACTTGTATCCCACTCCGATCACCGTCAGGAGATGCACCGGGCGATCGGACCTCGGCTCGATCTTCTTGCGCAGATTCCGTACATGTACGTCGATGGTGCGGGTGGTGCTCTCCCGTTCCGCGCCGCTCGTCCGATTCAGAAGCTCCTGCCGGGTGAACACGCGCCCCGGCCGGCCGGCCAGCGCCGCCAGAATCTCGAATTCCGCCCCGGTGCAGGTGACGGGTTGCCCGTCCATCCACACCTCCCGGCGGCCCAGGTCCAGCCGGAGCGGGCCGGCCGTCAGCACCGCGTCCGGCTCGCTCGCGGGTCGTGCCCGGCGTAGCAGCGTGCGGACCCGGGCGGTCAGTTCCCGAGCGCTGTACGGCTTGGTCATGTAGTCGTCGGCACCCATGTCGAGCCCGCGCAGCAGGTCGGCCTCCGCCGACCGGGCCGTCAGCATCAGCACCAGGACCGCGGACTCCCGGCGCAGCATCTGACACGCCGACATGCCGTCCAGGCCGGGCATCATCACATCCAGCACGATCAGATCGGGATGGTGCTGGCGGGCGGCGTCGACCGCCGCCCAGCCGTCCCGGGCCAGCATCGTGGTGTGACCGTCGTGCTCCAGGTAACGGCGCACCAGCTCGGCCTGCATCGGATGGTCTTCGGCGATGAGGACGTGAGCGCACACGGCGACAGGGTAGCTCGGGCCCGCACTCGGTCTCGCCGATGTCCGGCCGGTCGCCGATTTCCGAAAATTGGCCCTGAACGATCAGGTCATGGCCGTTGACACTCGACCCCAGCGTCCTCGCCAGTCAGCCCGCCTGCCGCGTCTTGAGGGTGCAGCACGATGCGCCCGTGGAGTTTGCGGTCGGCCAAGGCACGGTAGGCGTCTTGAACGGCGGTGAGCGGGTAGGCGGCGGCGATGGGGATGTGCAGGTCGCCGGCGGCGGCGAGGGCGGCCAGGTCGGCCAGGGCCGGGTTGCCGCCGGCATCGGTCGTGCCGAGGGCTTTGACGCCTTTCTCCTTCGCTCCCCGATAGTCGACGACGGTGTCGATGCGATCCTTCGGAACGCCGAGGTCGAGGGCGAGGTCGAGGTAGCCGCCACCGACGGCGTCGATGAACGCATCCACTCGGTCGGCGGCGGTGCGGATCCGCTCGTGTTCGCCGTCGCCGTACCGGACGGGTTCGATGCCATGGCGCCGGAGCAGGTCGAAATGCGCGGCGCTGGTCAGGCCGATGACCGTCGCCCCGGCACGAACCGCGAGCTGGGCGGCGGTGAATCCGACTCCACCTGACGCACCCGAGATCACCACGGTCTCGCCCGGCCGGGGTTCCACCGCCCGGATGGCGCCGAGGCCGGCCATGGGTGTGGTGGCGAGCGAACCGGCCACGTCCCAGGGCAGAGCGGCCGGCTTGCTGATGAGCTGGGTCACGGGGATGGCGACGAGCTGAGCGTGGGCGTCCCAGCTCTGAAGCCTCCCGAGGACGGCGTCACCGGCGGCGAAGCCGTGCACGTCGGCGCCGGCCGCGACGATCACTCCGGCGAGATCGCGGCCCGGTGTGTACGAGCTGCCGTGCAGCGCCGGCAGCGCCCCGGGGTTGAGCGCGCCGGCCTCGACCCGCACGACCACCTCGCCCGGGCCGGGCACGGGTTCGGGTAGGCCGGCGAGGTAGATGCCGTCGATGCCCGCAAAACGGTCATAGCGTACTACCTTCATACTTCTCCTCTGGTGTGAGTGGTTCCTCGCCTCGGGCTCAGGTATTGCGCATCAGCGGGAGGAGGATGTCGTCGACCAGATGCGCGACGAAGGCAGCGTCGCAGGGCTTGCCCGCTACGACGATGCGGTGCAGGATCACCGCCGGGGCGACCTCGGCGAACAGCGCTGCCGCCCCGGGCGCCAGTGGTTCGGCCGCTTGCCGAAGAAGCCCGTCAGTCATCGCGGTCTCGTCCCGCCGCAGGATCTGCCGCATCTCCTGGGCGAGCCGCGCGTCGTTGCGCATGCCGGCGAACAAGGCCCCGAGCAGACCGACCTCCTGTTCGGCGATGCTCCGCGCGAGCCACTTCACCAGGGAAAGAAGGTCCTCCCGCAGACTCTTGCCTGCGGGCTGGGCCGGTGTGGCGGGCGAGCGGTGCCGCACCGCGGCGGCGACCAGTGCCGCCTTGTCGCGGTACCGGCGGTAGATCGTCGTCTTGGCCACCTCGGAGCGCCCGGCCACCGCCTCCATCGATAGCTGCTCGTACCCCGCCTCCGTCAGAAGGGACAGCGTCGCGTCGAGGATGGCCTGGTCACGTCGGGAATCCCGAGGCCGGCCCATCGCCGGGTACCGAATCATGTCGCTGCTTTCCGGGGCTTGCGCCGCGTCCGCCATGCCGACCCACTTCCGCTACGCTACCGTTGCGTATCGAAAGTAGCTCAGATTCGGACCACCTTCAACCCGAACCTGTAAGGACGGGCCCCTGCGACCGCCGACGCCGGCCCAGTCGCTTTTTCGAGGCCTTCACACAGTCGGCCGAGTCGAGGCGTCGAGCGGATGGGTCGCACGCGCAACGTCGGACGTCTCCCGCAGACTGACGGGCATGACCGTGTCACTGCACCACATCGTCATCGACGCGATTGATCTGCCGGCTCAGGCTCGGTTCTGGTCGCGTGTGCTCGACTGGCCGATCCTCTCCGAGCGCGAGCGCGAAGTTGTCATCGGGCCCGAGGAGAACGCGCCGGTCGGAATCTGCTTCATGCCGACGGACGGCCCCAAGGTGGTGAAGAACCGCCTCCACCTCGACCTTGCGCCCGGCCCGGACGGCCGGGACGCCGAGGTTGACCGGATCGTCGGGCTGGGCGCGCGCCGGGTCGAGATCGGGCAGACCGGTGACGAGTCCTGGGTGGTGCTCGCCGACCCCGAAGGCAACGAGTTCTGCGTTCTCCGGCCTAAGAAGACCCTGATCACCTGAGAGGTCGGCGGGGACCGGGCTGCCCGACCCGCCGGGTGATCATCTGGTCTGGTACCTCAACGCCACCGCGCCCGAGCGGAATTCGTGGCGGCCCACCAGCGTCAGGTCGACGTACTTGGACAGGCCCGCGAATGGCGTCGGTCCGTGGCCCGCCAGCCTGGGCTGGACCAGGAACTCGTACTCGTCGATCAGGCCCAGCTCGGCCAGCGCCAGCGGGAGCGTCACGCCTCCGACGTAGATCCCCTTGCCCGGCTCCTGCTTGAGCCGCTGAACGGCCGTCGCCAGGTCGCCGCGCACCAGTTCGGCGTTCCAGTCGACCTGGTCCAGGGTGCTCGACACGACGTACTTCCTGGTGGCGTTGATCGTCCGGGCGAACGGCTCCATCCAGTCGGGCCGGGTTCCGGGCTCCGCCGGTTGCCGCCAGCCCGCCTCCATCATCTCGTAGGTCACCCGGCCGAACAGGAGAGCATCGGCCCGGCCCAGGATCTCGGCGGTGTAGCGATGCAGTTCCTCGTCCGGCGTGCCGGCCCGGTGATCGCAGCACCCGTCGAGGGTGACGTTGATGGAATAGCGGAGCGGTCGCATGGCGGGAGAATACCGCTGGGTCCAGCCGTCGCACAGCGTTCTGCTGGTCGGCCGGGATCAGGCCCTGAGGTACGGGCCGGTGACGCTGGCCGGGTCGGCGGCCACCTCGGACGGCGTGCCCTGGGCGACGATGCGACCGCCGGCCGGGCCGCCGCCCGGGCCCATGTCGATCACCAGGTCGGCCGCCGCCAGCACGTCCAGGTCGTGGTCGATCACGACGATCGTGGCGCCGTCGGCCAGCAGCCGATCGAAGACCTCGACCAGGGTACGGATGTCCACCGGATGCAGGCCGGTCGACGGCTCGTCGAGCACGTAGAGCACGTCCCGCTGGCTGGACCGGAGGCGGGCGGCGATCCGCAGGCGCTGCGACTCCCCGCCGGACAGGGCGGGCGTGGGCTCGCCGAGGCGCAGGTAGCCGAGCCCGACGTCGAGGATGGGGCGCAGCGGGCGGGCGATCGCGGCCACGTCGGCGAACCGGTCGAGCGCCTCCCGCACGGTCAGGCCGAGCACGTCGGCGATGGTCGCGCCGTCCACCCGTACGCCGAGAATCTCGTCCTTGAACCTGGCTCCTTGGCAGGTGGGGCAGGTGACGTTGATGTCGGGCAGGTATTGCACGTCGAGGTCGACGGAGCCGAGGCCGCGGCAGGTCGGGCACTGGCCCTGCCTGGTGTTGAAGGAGAAGTGGCCGGCCGTCATCCCGGAGGCGACGGCGAAGTGGGCGCGGATCGCGTCGAAGGCGCCCGAGTAGGTGCTGGGCGTGGACCGGGCGTTGAGACCGATCGGGGTCGCGTCGATCTCGACCACCTGGCGGATCGAGCCCAGTTCGAGCGTCCGGACGTGGCCGGGCAGGGGCCGGCCGGCGAGGCGGGCGCGGGCGGCCGGGACCAGGCTGTCGAGCACGAGCGCGGTCTTGCCGGCGCCGGACGGGCCGGCCAGCGCGGTGAGCCGGTTGATCGGGATGCTCGCCGTCACGTCGCGCACGTTGTAGAGGCTGGTCACCTCAATCGTCGCGTGCTGGTTCGGGCTTCCGGTCGAAGCCCTTTCCACCGCGGGCCGGCCGGCCAGGTAGGGCCCGATGATCGATTTCTTGTTCTTGGCGATCTGGGCCGGCGTGCCCTGGGCGATGACCGTGCCGCCGAGCCGCCCGGCGCCGGGGCCCATCTCGATGATCCAGTCGGCGGTGCGGATCACGTCCAGGTCGTGCTCGACGATCACCACCGAGTTGCCGTTGGCGGCCAGCGCGTCGATCGTCCGGCGCAGTCCCTCGACATTGCTGGGATGCAGGCCGACCGACGGCTCGTCGAGCACGTAGAGCATGCCGGTGGTGTTCGCGCGTACGGTCGAGGTCAGCTCGATCCGCTGCCGCTCGCCGGTCGACAGGGTGGCGCCCGCCCGGTCCAGGCCCAGGTAGCCGAGCCCGAGGTCGAGCAGCGGGGCGATCGCCCCGGTCAGCTCGCCGATCAGGCCCTTGGTCATCCGGTCCAGCTCGGCCGGCATCAGCGGCGGCAGGCCGTCGGCGAACGCGGCCAGGCGATCGAGGTCGAGCGCGCTGATCTCGGCCAGGTTCCGCCCGTCCAGCCGGGAGGCGAGCGCCTCCGGGCGCAGCCGGGCCCCGTGGCAGACCGAGCAGGTGTGCGCGTTCAGGTACTTGGCGCTCTCGGACTTCTCGGCGGCGGTGATCGCGTTGTCGTAGGTGACGTTCAGCTCGACCGCCCGCCCGTTGCGCCCCGACACGGTGACCGGCTGCTTCACCGGCCTGCCGTGCATGACCAGCTTCTTCTCCTTGGCCGACAGCTTCCGGTACGGCACGTCGAGGCGGACACCGAGCTCACCGGCGGCGTACATGCTGAGTCGCCGGCCGCCGACGTTCCACGGCAGCACCGCGCCGTCGGCGATCGACTTGTCCGGGTCGGGGACGAGCGTGTCCGGGTCGACCTCGAACCGGGTGCCGATGCCGTTGCAGGCCGGGCAGGCGCCCGTCGAGTTGAACGCGAACGACTCGGCGCCGGGCATCTCGAACCGTACGCCGCAGACCGGGCAAGCGATCTCCATGGCCTGCGTGGTGATCGACGGGGGGACGTCGTGGCCGTTGGGGCAGCGATGCGTCCCGAGCCTCGACATGATCAGCCGGAGCACGTTCAGGACCTCGCTCATCGTGCCGACCGTGCTGCGCGGCCCCGGGACCGGCGGGCGCTGCCGCAGCGCGAGCGCCGGCGGCAGGTGGTCGATGCGGTCGGCGTCGGGGCGTTCGGCCTGGGTGAGCCTGCGGCGGCTGTACGTGCTGAGGCCGGCCAGGAACCGGTGCAGACCCTCGGCGTACAGCGTGCCCATCGCCAGTGACGTCTTGCCCGACCCGGACACCCCCGCCACCACGACAACCTGCCAGAGCGGCACGTCAACATCGAGATCACGAAGCGTGTTGTGCCGTACGCCGCGAGCCTCGATGGCCCGCGGAAGATCCTTCAGCGCCATCCCCTCAGTCAAGCGGACCCGCAGGTCATCGTCTCGTCGATTCCGTCACACGGGCGCCCGTGTGACGGCGCGGCGGAAGCGGGGGTTGGTCAGGCCGCGCTGATCTGGACCGGGTGGCGGACGACGGCGTCGAAGAGGTAGCCGAGGGTGTTGTGGACCGTGGTCTCGGGCTGGGTGTTGCCGCGGGCGTCGGTGGCGCGGGCGCGTAGCTCGGCGGGACCGGCGGTGGCCGGGCGCCAGTCGAACTCCCAGCGCTGCCAGGCCGTGGACGGGCCGACTTTGCGGACGTGGCGCCAGGACACGCCGCCGTCGGTGCTGACCTCGACGCGGCGGATGGGGGCGTGCGCCGACCACGAGCGGCCTCGCAGGCGGGTGGTGCGGCCGGCCGGCAGGGTGGCGTTCTCGTCGAGTTCGAAGGCGCTCTTGATGGTCTGCTCGTCGAACGGGCGGCCCTCGGCGGGGTAGGCGTCGCCGAACAGGCGGTAGAACTGGGTGTTCCACGGGGTGAGGACGGGCGTGTCGGAGACCTCGATGCGGCCCAGCCACTTGATCGACGCGATGCCGATCCAGCCGGGGACGATCACCCGCACGGGATGGCCGTGGTCGGGTGGCAGGGGCTCGCCGTTCATCTCGTAGGCCAGGATGACGTCGCGCAGCGCCTTGCCGACGGGCAGCGGGCGCCGCACCGGGCCCAGGTCGACGCCGCCGGTCACGAAGTTGGGGTCGAGGCCGATCGGCAGCACGTCGACCGCCCGGTTGCTCAGGCCGGCCAGCCGCAGGACGGTGGACAGCCGCACCCCGCGCCACCGGGCCACGCCGACGGCGCCCAGGTGCCACGCCGTGCCGGAGACCGCCTGGCCCTGCTGGCCGGTGAAGTAGCCGCGGCCGTTGCCGGCGCACTCGACCGCCGCGGTGATCGTCTCGGACGGCAGTTTCCGCAGCTGGTCGTACGTGAAGGAGACCGGACCACCGCGCAGGCCGGAACCGGTCACGTCGAGCCGCCAGGTCGCGGCGTCGATGATCGGCGTGCTGGTGTGGTTGCGGACGAAGAACCGGTCGATCGGCACCAGGTGGCCCTGGCCCCGCATGGCCGGCCAGCGCATCTCCGCGTTGGTGCCGAGCACGGTGAAGAACTCGGGCGGCAGCGGCTTGATGATCGGCCCGGCGGCCGCGGCGGGGGAGGCGGTGGCGGCCACGCCGCCGAAGGCGCCCACGGCGGCGGCCAGCTTGATCAGGTCTCGCCGGGGGAGGCGCGGGAAGTCGAGCGACATGCGTCGAAATCTATCGCACCCATAGGAGATGACGGAACGAAAACATTCTCTTATCAATGCCTTGTTAGCGTCCGGACATGGAGCAGACGCTGGACATCGTGGCCCTGAGGAGCCTGGTCGGCGTGGCCGACTACGGCGGCTTCCATCGCGCCGCCGACGTGTTGCGGGTCAGCCAGTCGGCGATCAGCCCGCACGTCCGCCGGCTGGAGAAGGTCGTCGGCCGGCCGCTGGTCGAGCGCCGGGCGCGGCACGCCGCGTTCACCACCGACGGGCAGGCGCGCCGGGGCGCTGATCCGGCCCTGGGCGCCGCCGTCGCCAAGGCGCTGCGCGGCACCCTGGCCACCCCGTTGCGCGCCGCGTCCTGAGCCGGCCGACGCATGATCAGACCGATCAGCAATTAGCATCGATCAAATCCCCATCTCTCCCATAGGAGATCGGGGTAGAAGCACTGAGGAGGGCCATCGTGACCATCGCTCCGATCCGTCAGGACCCCGCTGTGGACGCTGATCTGTTCCGCGCGCTGCTGCGCCGCCACGCCGCCGCTGTCGTCGTCGTGACCGCCCCGGGGACGCCGCCGGCCGGGTTCACCGCCACCTCGTTCACGTCCGTCTCGCTCGACCCGCCGCTGGTGTCGTTCTGCCTGGCGCACTACGCGTCCTCCTGGCCGGCCGTCGCGTCCGCCGGCACCGTCGCCGTGCACGTGCTCGGCCAGGATCAGGAGAAGGTCGCCCGGACCTTCGCGACCAGCGGCATCGACCGGTTCGCCACGCACGGCGACTGGCAGGCCGGGCCGGACGGCGTGCCGCTGCTCAACGGCGTGCTGGCCCGCATGGTCTGCCGCGTGGTCCAGCGGGTCGAGGCCGGCGACCACTCGATCGTGCTGGCCACCCCGGAGACCGGTCACCACGTGGTCGACGAGGACGCGACCCCGCTGGTCTACCACGCCGGCCGCTACGCCCAGCTCGACCCGAAAGCCGCCTGATGCTGCGCAAAGGCATCGCGACAACGGCCTCGGTCCTGATGCTGGCGGCCTGCTCAGCCGGCCAAAATGTCCGGACGGACGCGGGATCCACCTGGGAGGCGCACGAGTTCGCCGCCCGGGCCGCCGACATCGTGCTCGTGACACCGACGCCGGGCACGTTCGACCTTCCCGGTCACGTCGACCTGGTCTACTCGCCCGGCAACCCGGTGGAATCCGACGCGTACGTGCACACCGGGTCGGTGACCGAGCTGGCCGACCTGCTCGCCGACTGGCACGCCCTCGGCGTCCCGGGCTTCCGGCTGCGCGGCGAGCTCGACCCGGTCACCCGCGAGCTGGTGCCGCTGCTGCGCCGGCGAGGACTGTTCGAGCTGAAGGCCGGGACGCTCCGGGAACGCCTCGGTCTCGCACCCGCGATCAACCGCTACGAACAGGGGCCCACGTTGCCTAAACAGGTGATCCTCGCCGCGCACTTCCCGGGCGTGAACAACACGACCGTGTGGAGCGACCCCGACGCCGGCAGCCAGATCGAGTTCCCCAGCTTCGAACACCTGGCCCGCACCGCCGAGCGCGGGAAGTTCGACTTCTTCTTCCTGGCCGAGGGGCTGGCGCTGCGGGAACAGCGCGGCCGGATCCACGATCTGGACGTGGTCGGACGGCCGGACACGCTGACCGTGCTGGCCGCGCTGGCCGGCGTCACCACCCGTCTCGGGCTGGCCGGCACGCTCAACGCCACCTTCCACGAGCCGTACGAGCTGGCCCGTCAGCTGGCCACCCTCGACCACCTCTGCGGCGGCCGGGCGGCCTGGAACGTGGTCACCTCGTCGGGCCCGTTCTTCGGCGCCAACTTCCGCCGCGGCGGCTTCCTGCCCTACGAGCAGCGGTACGAGCGGGCCGGCGAGTTCATCCGGACCGCCAAGGAGCTGTGGGACACCGGCGGCGGCGAGTTCCGCCACCGCGGCGACCAGTTCGACATCATCGAGGTGACCGGCCGGCAGAACTTCATCGGCACCCCCGCCCGGGTCGCCGAGCTGCTCAACGAGTACGTGCAGACCGACGCCTGCGACGGCTTCATCCTGGTGCCGCACCTGACGCCGACCGGCCTGGACGAATTCGTCGACACCGTGGTGCCGCTGCTCCAGGAGCGCGGCGTCTTCCGCACCGAGTACACCTCGTCGACCCTGCGCGGACACCTGGGGCTGTCATGAAGTTCCTGCTGCTCACGCTGATCACGCACACCGACCCGGCGCAGTCGCCGGAACAGCGGTTCCGCGAGGTGGTCGACAACGCGGTCCTGGGCGAAGAGCTGGGATTCGACGGGTACGCCGTGGGCGAGCGTCACGAGCGCCCGTTCATCTCGTCCTCGCGGCCGGTCGTGCTCAGCCACATCGCCGCCCGGACCTCGCGCATCGAACTGTGGACCGGGGTCACCACGCTCAGCCTGCTCGACCCGGTGCGCGCCTTCGAGGACTACTCCACCCTGGACAACCTCTCGGGCGGGCGCCTGACGTACCGGCCGATCTACCAGAAGCGGCTGGCCATGTTCCGGCGGCTCGGCCTGGAACCGGTCTTCCCGACGCTGGAGGACGCCATCGACCGCAGGTCCATCCTGGTCGGCAGCCCGCATGCCCGTACCCCTGTCGATCCTCGATCTGGCCCCGCTGGTGTCCGGCGGGACCGCCGGGGACGCGCTGCGCCGGACCATCGACCTCGCGCAACGGGCCGAGGCCTTCGGGTACGCCCGCTACTGGGTGGCCGAGCACCACTTCACGCCCGGGGTGGCCTCGTCCCAGCCGGCCCTGCTGCTCGGCCAGATCGCGGCGCACACCTCGCGGATCCGGCTCGGGCCCGGGGCGGTGCAGGCCGGGCATCAGACGCCGCTGACCATCGTCGAACAGTTCGGGCTGCTCGACGCCCTTCATCCCGGCCGGTTCGACCTGGGTCTGGGGCGGTCCGGTCAGCGGCGAACGTCGTCGTCGTCGCCGGCTTCGTCGCCGCCGGCCTCGGCGGCCGAGCCGGAGCCGGCGCGGACCGTCGACGGCCTGCTGATCCCCGCCCCGTTCTCGTTCGCGCCGCTGCTGGCCTCGGCGCGGTTCGCGCTCTTCGCCCGCCTGCTGCAGCAGCCCGGCGCCGAGTCGCCCGACCTGCCCGAGGTCCTGGCCGACATCCAGGCGCTGCTGGCCGGCCCGATCACCGACGACGAGGGCAACCAGGCACGGGCCGTTCCCGGCCTCGGCGCCGACGTCGAGATCTGGATCCTCGGCTCCAGCGGTGGCCTCAGCGCCCAGTGGCGGGGGAGCGCGGCCTGCCGTTCGCGGCCAACTACCACGTGGCCCCGGCCGCCGTGCTGGAGGCGGTCGAGGCCTACCGGGCCGCGTTCAAGCCGTCCGGCGTGCTGGCCGAGCCGAAGGTGATGGTCTCGGCCGACGTGGTGGTGGCCGACGACGACGAGACCGCCCGCCGCCTGGCTTCGCCGTATCGCCACTGGGTCCGCAGCATCCGCACCGGCCAGGGCGCGATCCCGTTCCCGTCGGAGTCGGATGCCGCCGCGCTGGACTGGACCGACGACGTCGCGCTGACGATCAGTCGTCGTCGTCGTCCTTCTTCTTCTCCTCCTCCTTCTTCTCCTGGCGTTCCAGGGCCAGGTCGAGGGCGAGCACGCTGCCGATGATCAGCAGCGGGTCCTCGCCCGGGGTGACCTGGACGGCGTAGGTGTCACGGATGGTCAGCCACCGCTTGGAGACCGCGGCCACCTCGGCCCCGCCGCGCTCGATGACGTACTCGTGGTCGAGCAGGTCGCCCTTCATCTCCAGGTCGTCCGGCCCGGGCACGTCGATGGTGAACCTGTCCCGGAACGGGGTGAACAGTTTCTTGCGGACCTCGGCCGCCTTCTCGCCGCCGATCCGGATCTCGTAGGTCGGCCGCATCGCGACCAGGTGGCGGTGCACCGTGGCCAGTTCGTTGCCGGCCGGATCCTCGATCACCACCTTGTTGCGTACGCTTAGTACCTTTCCATCGACCCGGTAGACCTTCTGGCCGTTCTCGTCGAGAACGTCGAAGTCGTCACCGATCGAGAAAAACTTCTCCCTGATCACCAACATGATTCGATTCTCCGCCGGCCGCGGCGGCTGGGCACACACAGACCCGACCCTGTACGCTCCGCGGCTGAGTTGTTGACCATGTCGCCGATTCACTGGGGTCGCATCGATGGCTAAAAAGCCACGCAAGTCGCCGGTCTGGGCGGTTGTCACCATCGTGTTCGGTGGGTTGCTGACCGTGGTCGGCGGGGGCGGTGCCATCGCGAGCCAGACGCTGGCCGCGCGGTACGCCGGCGCGGTGCAGACCGAGGACCTGTTCGGTGACGCCGGCGGGGTCAGCGAGGAAGAGGCCAAGAGCGACATCAAGGGCCCGCTGAACATGCTGCTGGTCGGCATCGACCCGCGGAAGCCGGAGACCCCGCCGCTGGCCGACTCGATCATGGTCGTGCATGTCCCGGCGACGCTCGACAAGGCGTACATCTTCTCGGTCCCACGAGACACCTACGTCACGATCCCGGCCTTCGCCAAGTCCGGCACCGGCGAGCAGCGCGGCAAGATCAACGGCGCCATGTCGATCGGCAGCCACGTGCCCGGCAAGCCGCTGCCCAGCGCGACCCAGGGCTTCGAGCTGCTCAGCAAGACGGTGTCGAAGCTCACCGGCATCAAGAAGTTCGACGCCGGCGCGATCATCAACTTCGACGGCTTCAAGAAGGTCGTCGACGCGATGGGCGGCATCGACATCTACGTCGACGAGCGCACCGAGTCCGAACACCTCCAGCCCAACGGCAAGGGCCGCCCGTTCCGGCCGTCGTCCCGGGGCGACGAGCACCCGTACGTCGGTCCGAAGAAGGTCTACGAGGTCGGCAACCAGCACCTCGTCGGCTGGCAGGCGCTCGACTTCGCCCGGCAGCGCTACGGCCTCAAGGGCACCGACTACGCCCGCCAGCGGCACCAGCAGCAGGTCCTCAAGGCGATCGCCAAGAAGGCGGCCAGCGGCGACGTGGTGACGAACCCGGTCAAGCTGGACAAGGTGCTCACCGCGGCCGGAAAGTCCCTGACCTTCAACGGCCGCGGCAAGTCGGTGCTCGACTACGCCCTCGCCCTCAAGGGCATGCGCCCCGACAACATCACCACGATCAAGCTGATCGGCGGCACCTACTCCGGTGGCGGCAGTCAGTACCTGGGCGAGCAACTGGTGCCGGCCACCGACGACCTGTTCGCGGCGATCCGCGCCGAGAAGATCGACGAGTTCCTGCTGAGCCACCCCGAGTTCGTGAACACCACCACGGCCGTCAAGTAGCGGCCGGGCTCAGGGCCGGCCCTGGTCGGCACCACCGCCTACGTGACCGGCGCCGCCCTGCGGTCGACGCCGTCCGCGGTGGGCAGCGCGATGGGCTCGGTGGTCCAGCGCGCCGACGAGCTCGCCCCGGGCCAGGGCGCGCTGGTCCAAGATGCGGGTACCCCGATCAGCTCCTGGCCGACCCGCGGGAGGTCTGACGGCCGAAGGAGTGGGCCAGGATCCTAGGATGGCCTAGGCGTGGTGCGGGGCAGCACAGAAGATCATCAGCACCTAGGGTAGGTCGCCGTGACCAACCCCGCTCAGCCCGTCCGCAAACGCCGGACCTGGCTCATCGTCGTCATCGCGGTGCCCCTGGTGCTCGCCGCGGTGTGTGTGTTCGGCATGATCCGGCTCTACCTCGGCGTCAAGGGCGTGACCGACAAGGAGAGCGCGGCGAAGCAGGCCACCACCGACTACATCGAGGCGGCCAAGAACGGGATCGACCAGGCCGAGTACGACACCTTCTGCGCCGAGGCGAAGGAGGAGTACCGGCTCCAGGACGTCGCGGCGCCGCAGCCGGTGGCCGGCTACCGGATCCTCGACGCCGCCATGGAGTACGAGCGGGGGCAGGCCACGGTCAGCGTCGAGATCAAGCACCCGGACGGCGCGACCAGCGTCGAGTCGTACATCGTGAACGAGGACAAGCAGGAACAGTGGCGGATCTGCGGGTTTCCCAACCTGGCTAAGTGATCGCGATGGCGTTGGGCGGGGAGCCGACGCCGCCCGGAATGTTCAGCGGCTTGCAGGTCAGGAAGAAGTCGTAGCGGCCGGTGGCGGCGCAGTGGGCGGCCAGCTCGTCGAGCTTCCACAGTTCCCCCATGGCCATGCCCAGCAGGGCGATCAGCGGGCGGTGGAGCATGCCGCTGTGGTCGACGCCGCGGTCGGGCGGGCGTTCGCCGGGCGTCCGGAAGTCGGAGTCGATGACCGGGTCGGCCTCGACCGCGGGAGTGTCGCCGGCGACCAGGGCGATCTCGTGGTCCCAGAGCCAGCGGAGCGTGGCCGTGCGCTGGGCCAGGCCCGGCGATCGGTTGCGCCGGTTGAACTCGGCCCGGGAGGCGGGGCTCTTGGCCACATAGTTCTCGGCCCATCCGGTACGGAGCAGAAGGATGTCGCCGCCATGGAAGCCGACGCCCTGGGCCGCGGCGATCTCGTCGAGCAGGGGAGCGTCGAGCACGACCGTGGTCTCGACGTCGTACTCGAGGTGGGAACGAACGTCCAGCAGCACCCCGCGGCCCGCGATCCCGTCCGCGGCCCAGTGGTGGATGCCGAGGTCGGTGGAGTCGGGGGACTGTCGGTTGTAGAAGCCGTGCGTGGGGTGGCCGATGTGCCGCAGCGAGTCGAGCTGTGAGGTGGACTGGAGGTAGAACGAGTCGAGCCAGTCGTCGCGGTGGAACTCGTTGTTGGCGAACACGTGGTGCCGCGTCGGCGGGCGGGTGCCGGTGGGGTAGGGCTCGAACGCGTTGACCGGATAGTCCAGCCCGAACCGCGTGCCGGTGCGGATGAGGGCCGCGGCCGCCGCCACCCGCGACGGGGTCAGGAAGTTGATCGTGCCGCGCCGGTCGTCGGGGCCGAAGAACGACCAGCTGGAGTACGGCGGGGACGCCGATGCGAGGGAATCAAACAACGCTGCCTCCCAGTTCGGTGCTCAGGGCGCCGGTGGTGGCGAGCAGGTGCTCGACGGCCGGGGTCAGGTCGGGCACGTCGCCGGCGCCCAGGATGCCGACGGTCGCGGCCAGGCCGCCCTCGTCGAAGACCGGCGCGCCGACCACGAACGGGCCGCCGTGCGGGCGGACGAAGCTGAAGCCCCGCTGCCGCGCGGTCACGATGTCGGACTCGAGCTGGGCGCGGTCGGCCGGTGACAGCTCGGCGGTCATCTCGGCCATCATCGAGCTGTCGTCGGCGTACGCCAGGAAGAACCGGGTCTGCGCCGCGGTGACGTCGAGTTTCGTGCCGGGGTGCACGGTGACGACGACCATCCGGCTGGTGTCCTCCTCGGTCAGGGCGACGATCGGGCCGTGGGTGCCCATCACGCTGAGGACCGCCGTCATGCGGACGGCGGCGCTCAGCTTGCGAAGGTACGGTCCGGCGATCTCGACGACCCGCTGCCGGCCCAGGGCGAGCGTGCCGAGTTCGAGCATGAGCGGGCCGAGGGCGAACGCGCCGCGGCGGGCGCCGCGCCGGAGGATGCCCGCGGCGACCATCGACGCGCAGTACCGGTAGGCGGTGGTGCGGTTCAGGCCGGTGCGCTCGGCGATGTCGGCCGCGCTCAGCTCCAGGACGCGCGGGCCGAACAGCTCGCAGATCTGGCCGACGCGCGCGACCGCCCGGATGTCGCTGGTGAGGGCGTCGCTGGGCTCATTGTTCGCCATGACGGAATCCTAGTTCACCTGGTGGAGCACCAACCGAAGTGGAGCCACTACCTACCAACTAGTCGGTAAGTGGCGGGCGCTAAGTGACCAACTAGTTGGTAAGTGGCGGGGCGCTTAGTGACCAACTAGTCGGTAAGCGGCGGGGCGCTTACCGACCAACTAGTTGGTAAGTGGGGGCGTCATCCGACCAGCCAGTTGGTGAGCTTGGTGCTGGCGGCGTCGAAGTTCTCGGCGTACCAGTTGATGTCCTGCATCAGCACCTCGCCGGTGTTGACCGGTCCGAACGCCTCGACCTTCTTGGCGTTGGCCGAGAGCGCCGGCTTGGCCGCCTTGTTCACCGGCTGGGTGCCCAGCGCCTCGGAGATGCCGGCCACCTGCTCGGGCCCGCACAAAGTCTTGGCGAAGGCGAGGGCGGCGGCCTTGTGCGGCGAGCCCTTGGGGATGGCGAAGCCGTTCATGGCGGCCACGGTGACGTCCCAGACGACGGTGATGTCGGTGCCGTCGTTCATCAGGGGCACCAGCCGCGAGTCGGGCAGGATGAACATGTCCACCTGCTTGGCCCCGACGGCCTGCTGGAGGGCGCCGACGTTGGGCGCGAAGGTGGTCTTGTCGCGGATGGTGTCGAGCTTCTTCAGCGACCGGTCGACGTCCAGCGGGTACATGTCCTTGGGCGCGACGCCGTCGGCGAGCAGCGGGAACTCGAGGATGCCGTTCTGGATGTTGCTGAGGATGCCGCGCCGGCCGGGGAACTTCTTCAGGTCGAAGAAGTCGTCGACGCTCTTGGGCGCCTTGGCCGGGTCGGGGAAGGCCTCGGTGCGGTAGGCGATCGGGTTGGCGTTGATGAAGTTGCCGATGTAGCACTTGCCGATGGTGCCCTCGACCAGGGTCGACGTGTCGATGCCGGTGGCGTCGACCGGTTCGAAGAGTTTGTCGCACTGCTGGGTGGCGACGCCGGGGGCGACCGACACCAGGTCCCACTTCACCGAGCGGCTCATCACCTGGGCCTTGACCTGGGAGACGTCCGGCGGCGAGGTGTTCACGAAGGTGACGTTGGGGTGGGCCGCGGTGTAGGGCTTCTGGTACGAGTCGATCATGGCCTGCTGGCCGGCGCCGCCGTACGCGGTGAAGGTCAGGGTGACCTTGGCGTTCGGGTCGTCGGCGGCGGCCTCGCCACCGCCACAGCCGGCGAGCAGGGATAAGGCGAGGACGGCGGGGAGGACAAGCTTCCTGATCATGTGAGTTCCTTACGACGACGTGAGGACGAGGCGTTGCTGGGCGACCGGCCACCACGCGGTGACCGGCTGCCCGGGGGCGAGGGAGCTTGCGGTGGCGTCGAGCCGGGCGCGGCCCAGCACGCCGGTGTGGCCGAGGGAGAGCAGGGCGGTGCGGTAGGCGCCCATGTACTCGACCGCGCGGACGGTCGCGTTCACCGAGTTGGCGCCGGCGGGTGGTTCGCCGAGGTGGACGTCCTCGGGCCGGACGACCATGGCGACGCCCTCGGACGCGGGCGGGGGCGCGGCGATCGGCCAGATGCGGTCGTCCCAGATCACCTTGCCGTCGTCGACCGCGATCGGGGCGAAGACGTTGGAGTCGCCCAGGAATCGGGCGGTGAACAGGGTCGACGGGTTCTGGTAGAGATCCTCCGGGGTGCCGATCTGCTCGATCCGGCCGTTGTTGAACAGCGCGATCCGGTCGGAGAGGTTCATCGCCTCCTCCTGGTCGTGCGTCACGAAGACGAACGTGGTGCCGACCTCGGAGTGGATGCGGTGGATCTCGGCCTGGAGGGTGCCGCGCAGGTTGCGGTCGAGCGCGCCCAGCGGCTCGTCGAGCAGCAGCGCGGTCGGGCCGAAGACGATGGCCCGGGCCAGCGCGACCCGCTGTTGCTGGCCGCCGGAGAGCTGGGCCGGATAGTGGTCGTCGCGGCCGGTGAGCTGCACCAGTTCGAGTACCGAGGCGACCTTGCGGGTGATCTCGGCCTTGGCCAGCCTGCGTTCCCGCAGCGGGTAGGCGACGTTCTGGGCCACGGTCATGTGCGGGAAGAGCGCGTAGTTCTGGAACAGCATGCCCAGGTTGCGCTTGTGCGGTGGCAGGGCGCCGACGTCCCGGCCGTCGAACGCGATGGTGCCGGCGGTCAGCGTCTCGAACCCGGCGATCAGGTTGAGCGTGGTCGTCTTGCCGGAGCCGCTCGGGCCCAGCAGGGTCATGAACTCGCCCGGCTCGATGGTCAGCGACACGTCGTCGACGGCCGGGGCGGCCAGCCCGTAGTCCTTGGTGACCTCGGCGAGCCGGATCTGGGTGCCGGTGGCTGCCATGCGTACCCCTAACGGCCTTTGCGGACGAACTGCAGAACGAGGCAGATGGTGGTGACCGCGGTGACCACCACGCTGGACGACGCGGCGATGGTCGGGTCGATCTCGACGGTGACGCTGTTGTACATCTGCACCGGCAGCGTCTGGAGGGTCGGCGAGCGCAGGAACAGCGCGATGACGACCTCGTCGAACGAGGTGACGAAGGCGAACACGGCGCCGGTCACGATGCCGCGGGCGATCAGCGGCACGGTGACGTTGACGAAGGTGCGCAGCGGCGGCGCGCCCAGCGAGGCCGAGGCGCGCAGCAGTTTGGGGTCGAAGCCGCCGAGGGCGCTGGTCACCGACACGAGCACGAACGGCACGCCGATCGCCGCGTGCGCCAGCACGAACCCGCCGAACGTGCCGACCAGCCGCCACTGGAGGAAGGAGATGTAGATCGCGACCGCGATGACGATCGCCGGGGTGACGATCGAGATCATCAGCAGGGTACGGGCGAAGCGCGCCGGCCTCCCGCGCAGACTGTGCAGGCCCAGCGCCGCGGCGGTGCCGGCGACCGTGGCCAGCACCGACGCCAGCAGCGCGACCAGCACCGAGTTCTTCAGCGCGTCCAGCCACACCGGGTTGGTGAAGAAGTTCTGGTACAGCCGCAGCGAGAAGCCGCGGGGCGGGAACTGGAAGGTGGTCGCCTCGCTGAAGCTCATCGGGATGACGAACAGCGTCGGCAGGATGAAGTAGACGGCGACGACGGCGCCGATCAGCTTGAGCCACCACGGGATCGGGTCGACCTTGGCCGTGGCCTTGGCGGGTCGTTCCAGGACAGCGGTCATGGCCGCTCCTCCGGGGTCGCCGCCACCGCGCCGATCGCCGAGATGGTGCCGCCGACCCGGTTGGCCCAGGCCACCAGCACCAGCGTGATGACGAGCACGAGCAGCCCGAGGGCGCCGGCGCTCTCGAAGTCGAGCAGCTGGGTGGTGCGCTGGCCGAGCAGCTGGGCGACCAGGCTCTGCTGGGGCGAGCCGAGCAGCGCCGGCGTGACGTAGAAGCCGAGGCTGAGCGTGAAGACCAGGATCAGCCCGGAGACCACGCCGCCACGCGACAGCGGCCAGTAGATCTTCCAGAAGGCCGCCACCGGGTGTGAGCCGAGCCCGCGGGCGGCCAGCAGCAGCCGTCGGTCGATGCCGCCGAGCGCGCTGTACAGCGGCAGCACCATGAACGGCAGCAGGACCTGGCTCATGGCCACGGTCACGCCGGCCGTCGACTGGTAGAGCACCACGTCGAGGCCGAAGAGCTTGAAGAACGAGTTCACCGGCCCCTCGCGCTGCAGGATGATGATCCACGCGAAGTTGCGGGCCATCACCGAGGTCCAGAACGGGACCAGCACGACGACCAGCAGGATCCCGCGCATCCGCGGTCCGGTCCGGGTCATCAGGTACGCGTACGGGTAGCCGAGCAGGAACGCGATCACGGTCACCGCGAGCGCGGTCACCGCCGTGCGCCCGAGCACCCGCAGCGTCACGCCGTCGGTGAACAGCTCGCGGAAGTGGTCGAGGGTCAGGTCCGGCGAGCCGAGGCTCATGGCGATGCTCCGGCCCAGCGGCACCAGCAGGACGGCGACCAGCAGCGCCAGTGCCGGGAGCACCAGCAGCCAGTGCTTTCGAGGGGCCATGGTGCAGAAGTAGAGCAGCCGAAAGTTCATATTGCAACCGCGCCGGTCACATCGCGAACATATGACGGCAACAAACGGGCCTTCGAGTCTGGACAGGTGCGATCCTGCGTCCATATGGTGAACGACACGTGCGACATGCGAACAAGTGGAGGCGCTGGATGACCACCCCCGAGCTCCTGAAGGTCCTGGACGGCACGGTGGACCTCCACTGCCACTCCGGCCCGAGCCCGTTCCCGCGGCGGATCGACCACGTGGAGGCGTCCTACGACGGCGCCCGGATCAACATGCGCGCGATCCTGGTCAAGTCGCATCACCACAACACCGTGATGGACCTGCTGGCCATGAAGACCCCGCTGAAGGACGCGCCCACCCCGATGTACGGGGGCGTCGCGCTGAACTCCGAGGTCGGCGGGATCAACCCGTCGGCCGTCGCGGTCGCCATCACCATGGGCGGGCGATGTGTGTGGGGACCGACGGTCTCGGCCGGTCAGCACATCCGCGCGCACACCCACGACGACGGCTTCCCGAGCGCCACCGGCAACCTGTACGAGAAGGAGGAGTCGATCTTCGACGAGCACGGCGACGTCTCGGCCGACACCGACACCGTGACCCGCCTGGTCGCCGAGGCCGGCATCCTGCTCACCGGTGGCCACCTGCACGGCGAGGCGATGAAGGCGCTGTTCAAGAACGCAAGCGGCAACGGGGTCAAGCGGCTGCTGCTGCACCACCCGGACTACATCGTGAACGCCGCCGAGACCGACATCGAGGAGATGCTCTCCTACGGCGCCTTCGTCGAGCACGAGCTGGCCATGTACCACCCGGACGTCAAGGCGACCGGCTGGAAGATCGAGCGGCTGGTCGATTGGATCACCCGGATCGGGCCCGAGCGCACGGTGATCAACTCCGACCTCGGCCAGCAGGGCAACCCGCTGCCGGTCGACGGCTACCTGCTGATCGTCGAGCAGCTGCTCGGCCACGGGATCAAGGCGGCCGACATCCGGCAGATGATCTGCCGCAACACCGCCTACCTGCTCGGGCTGGAAGAGACCAACTGATGCGCCGCGCCGAGAAGGTCATCATCACGACCGCGGTCACCGGCTCGGTCAACGTACCCTCGCAGAGCCCTTATCTGCCGTTGACCGTCGACGAGGTGGCCACGGCGGCGATCGAGGCGGTGGCGGCCGGGTCGGCGATCGTCCACCTGCACGCGCGACATCCGGACGGTCGGCCGGCCTTCGAACCGGACCTGTTCGAGGAGATCGTCGAGAAGGTCACCGCGGGCACCGACGACGTGGTCGTCAACATCACCACCGGCGGCTCCTCGGCCATGACCATGGACGAACGGCTGGCCGGCGCGCTGCGGATCCGGCCCGAGATCGCCTCGCTGAACATGGGCTCGATGAACTTCGTGTACGCCGGGATCGCCGACCGGGTCACCGAGTGGAAGCACGACTGGGAGAAGCAGTACGTGCTCAACACGTACGCGCATCCCTTCGTCAACTCGTTCGACCAGATCGAGCACACCCTGCGGGCGCTGGGCGAGCACGGCACGCGGTTCGAGTACGAGTGCTACGACATCGGGCACCTCTACTCGCTGGCCCATTTCGTGGACCGCGGCCTCGCCCCGGCGCCGCTGCTGATCCAGGGCGTCTTCGGGATCCTCGGCGGGATCGGGGCCGACCACGAGAACCTCGAACACATGGTGCGGATCGCCGACAAGCTGTTCGGGGACGACTACCGGTTCTCCGCGTTCGCCGCCGGGCGCGACCAGATGCAGTTCGGCACGCACAGCGCCTGGCTCGGCGGCCACGTGCGGGTCGGGCTGGAGGACAGCCTGTGGCTCGGCAAGGGCCGCCTGGCCACCACCAACGCCGAGCAGGTCACCAAGATCCGCGAGGTGATCGAGGACCTGGGCAAGGAGATCGCCACCCCGGCCGACGCCCGCGCGATGCTCGCCCTGCGCGGCGCCTCTTCTGATCGGAGCACACCGGCATGACCACGTACGCGGCCGACGACATCCGCTCGCGCCTGGCCCCCGCGACCAGACCCGACCCGGGCACCCCGATCCGGAAGTCGCAGTGGATCGAGTTCCTCGCTCACGAGCCGACCCAGACGGGTACGCACGGCAGCCGCACGTGGATCGCCCGCGCGGCCAACCTGGTGCTCGCCTACACCGAGGCCAAGGCCGGCGACCTGTTCGAGCGGACCGGCCAGCCCGACGAGTACGCGATCCTCCAGTACTCCGGCAGCGCCCCGATCACGGTCACCGCCTCCGGGACGACCGAGACGGTGGCGGAGGAAGCCTTCGTGGTCGTGCCGCCGGGCGACAGCTCGGTGAAAGTGGACGCTGACGGCGTACTCATCCGGCTCTTCTCGGCCGTGGCCGGCGACCTCACCGCCGTGGCGCTCAACGCGGAGTCGTACGCGGAGCCCGACGAACGAGCCGCGCCCCTGATTCCCTGGCCCGACCCGGTCGGCGGGTTCCGCCTGCGCGTCTACCGCCTGGCCGACACCCCGATCACCGAGGGCCGCTTCGGCCGCATCTTCCGCACGACCAACCTGATGGTGAACTTCCTGGCCGAGGAGACGCGACCACGCGACCCGCTGAAGCTGTCGCCGCACCACCACGACGACTTCGAGCAGATCTCGCTGGCCGTGAAGGGCCGCTTCCAGCACCACATCCGCTACCCGTGGGGGCCCGACTCGACGCGCTGGCGCGAGGACGAGCACGCCGAGATCGCCACGCCGTCGATCTGCGTGATCCCGCCGCCGACCGTGCACACCACCCAGGGCGTCGGCGACCACCAGCAGCTGATCGACATCTTCGGCCCGCCCCGGGCGGACTTCAGCGCCCAGGGCTGGGTCCTCAACGCCGCCGACTATCCGGCCCCTTCGTCATCCGAGGAAACTGATGCTGACTGACAAGGTGGTGCTCGTCGTCGGGGCGAGCACCGGGATCGGGGCCGACGCCGCGCGGGTGTTCGCCGCCCACGGCGCCCGGCTCATGCTCGTCGCCCGCAGCGAGGAGCCGCTGGCCAAGCTGGCCGCCGAGCTGGACGCCGCCTACTGCGCCGGCGACATCGCCTCGGCCGCGGACGTCGCCCGGTTCGTGGACGCCTGCCTGGCGAGGTTCGGCCGGCTCGACGGCGCCTTCAACAACGCCGCGATGACCCAGGGCGGGCGCGTCGACCAGGTGCCCGAGGCCGACTTCGACCGGATCCTCCAGGTCAACATCAAGGGCACCTGGCTCTGCCTGCGCGAGGAGATCCGCGCCATGGAGCCGGCCGGCCGGGGCTCGATCGTCAACGTGAGCAGCATCGGCGGGTTGCGGGGCAGCTCCGGGATGGGCGCCTACCAGGCCACCAAGCACGCGGTCATCGGGCTCACCCGCACCGCGGCGCACGACGTCGGCCCGCTCGGCATCCGGGTCAACGTGATCGCCCCCGGCCCGACCGAGTCGCCGATGCTCGACCAGACCCGGATCAACATCCCCGGCGGCGTGGAGGCGCGGATCGCGGCGACCCCGCTGCGGAAGGCGGGCACTGGGGCCGAGGTCGGCGAGGTGGTGTCGTTCCTGCTCAGCGACCTCTCGAGCCACCTCAGCGGCGTGATCCTGCCGGTCGACGGTGGTTTCGTTGCGTGACGCCGGCACGCTCCGGGTCGCCCCGAGGGTGCACTTCGGATTCGGCGCCCGGTCGCAGCTGCCGGTGCTGCTGAGCGGCCGCGTCCTCGCCGTGGTGGACCCGTTCCTGCTGGGTCACCCGGTCCTCGACCTGCTGGGCGACGCCCGGATCCACTCCGACGTGACACCGGAGCTGCCGGTCGGGACGCTCGACGAGGCCGGGTCGCTCGCGCGGACCTTCGCTCCGGACGTCATCGTGGCCATCGGCGGGGGCAGCGCCCTCGACGCGGCCAAGCTCATCGCGCTGCTCGCCACCCACGACGGGCCGCTCAGCCGCTACTACGGCGAGAACCTGGTGCCCGGCCCGGTCGTGCCGGTCATCGCCCTGCCGACCACGGCCGGAACCGGCTCGGAGGTGACGCCGGTCGCGGTCGTCTCCGACCCGGACCGTGAGCTCAAGGTCGGCATCTCCAGCCCGTTCCTGGTGCCGGCCGTCGCCATCGTCGACCCGGAACTCACCATGGGCGCGCCCACGACCGTCACCGCGTACTCCGGGATCGACGCCCTGGTCCACGCGGCCGAATCCTTCACCGCCCGCCGTCTCGACCTGGACTGGTCGGCCGAGCTGCCGGTCTTCACCGGGCGCAACGCGCTCGCCGAGCCGCTCGCGCTGCGGGCGGCCGCGCACCTCGGGCCGTGGCTGCCGGTGGCCGTGCGCGCGCCGGGGGACCGCCGGGCCCGGGAGGAGGTGGCGAAGGGGTCCCTGCTGGCCGGCCTGGCCTTCGGCTCCACCGGCACGCACCTCTGCCACGCCCTGCAATATCCGATCGGCGCCCTGACCAAGACCCCGCACGGCCTGGGTACGGGTCTGCTGCTGCCGTACGTCCTGCCGTTGCTGGACCCGGACCGGGTGAGCGAGTTCGGCGTGGCGCTCGGCACCGACGACGCCGTCGGCCGGATCGCCGAGATCAACCGGGCCATCGGCGTGCCCGCGTCGCTGTCCGACATCGGTGTACGGCGTGACCAGCTGCCACGCATCGCCGACCTGGCCCTCGGCTCGGCCCGGCTGCTCGCCATCGCCCCGATCGACCCGACCCGCGAGGTGCTGCTCGACATCCTCGAGCGCGCCCTCCGCGGATGACTGCTTAGACCTCGATCGACTGATTTGCGCGCATCGATTAGAACTGGGCGATGCGTAGAGTTTTGACGGCCGCCGCCGCCGCGGTGGCCCTGCTGATCGGGACCGGCGGTGCGGCGTGGGCCGACCCGCCGACGTCACCGGTTCCGGACCGCCTGCCCTCGGGCTGGTCCCTCGACGACGACAAGCTGGTCTGGACCGCGCCCCGGCCCGTTCCCATGGGGGACGCCGCGGTCGAGTTCTGGTCCGGCGACCGCCTGCTGGGCCGGGCCCGGGGGGCCGCCGACCAGCGCACGTTCCGGATGCCGGTGCCGGACGACACCGACGATCTCTCGGTACGCGCCGCGGGGAAGCGCCTCGACGCCGCCGCCCCGCCGCAGCGCCGGAAGGGGGCCGCACCCGCCGCCCGGCCCGCGCCCTCGCCGGCCGGTGAGCTCGACCCGGGCGCCCCCGGGCCGTACGCGACCACCACCGGCGAGTACGACCTGCCCTCGGCGAAGCTGCCCGACTTCCCGGCCGACGTCGAGATGCGGGGCGTCGTCGTCGCGCCCACCAACGCGCCCGGCCCCCGGCCGCTGGCGTTGTTCCTGCACGGCCGGCACTACACCTGCTACCAGGGCGACGACCCGGACAAGATCACCGGCGACTGGCCCTGCCCCGAAGGCCTGGCCGAGGTGCCCAGCTACCGCGGCTATCTCCAGTCGCAGCAACTGCTCGCCTCGCAGGGCTACGTCACCGTGTCGATCTCGGCCAATGGCATCAACGGGCAGGACTTCGCGGCCGACGACGGCGGCGCCCAGGCCCGGTCGTCGCTGGTCCGGCTGCACCTCGCGCAGTGGGCCGCGCGCAACCCGGCCATCGCCCGGGTCGCGCCCCAGGCCGACCTGTCCAAGGTCTTCCTCGTCGGCCACTCGCGTGGTGGCGAGGGCGTCAACCGGGCCGCCATGGACACGCTGAACCCGCCGCCCGCCGCGGTGGACGGTTACCACGGCAAGGTCGGCTGGACGATCCGCGGCACGCTGCTGATCGGGCCGACGATCTTCGGGCACGACCCGGTGCCGGACGTCCCGTCGGCGACCATCCTGCCCGGCTGCGACGGCGACGTGTCCGACCTCCAGGGCCAGATCTTCGTCGACGGCACCCGTGGCGTCGGCAACGGCAAGGCCCTGCACAGCGCGCTGCTGTTTGTCGGGGCCAACCACAACTACTTCAACACCGAGTGGACACCCGGCCAGTCGGCGGCGCCGTCCTTCGACGACTTCTTCACCGATCCCGGCGCGCCCGACCCGCTCTGTTCGCCCGGCACGCCGACCCGGCTCACCGAGCGTCAGCAGCAGACCGCCGGGGCGACCTACATCGCCACCGCCGCGCGGCTGTTCGTGGCCGGGGACGACCGGGCCCGGCCGCTGCTCGACGGCACCGGGGTCCGGGCGCCGTCGGCCGACCCGGCGCGCGTGCTGAGCCACGCCGTCGGCGCCGGGCGTACCCCCGCGATCCTGCCCGACGCCCGTCCCGCGGTGACCGGCGGCAAGCTCTGCCTCCAGGTCGCGGCCGATCCGGCCGACGCGTGCCTGGTCAACGAGGACTTCTCCGGCGGGTCACCGCACTTCACGCCGTTCTTCGTGGTCTCCCCCGAGGAGGGGCGGTACGCCGTACGCGTGGACGGGCCGGCCACCATCCGCCCGGCCAAGCCCGCGTCCCTGGCCGGGGCGTCCGACCTGGCCGTGCGCCTGATCGTGCCGCCGAACACCACCGGCCGGTTCGGGCTCTCGGCGTCGTCGCCCGGCGGCAAGACCTTCGACCTCGGCGACGTGACCGTGGAGGGGGCCCCGGGCAGCGAGTCCACCTCGTCGTACTGGGCCCGCGAGGTGCGGGTCGAGCGGCCGAAGGGCCTGACGTCGCTGGCCTCGCTGTCGGTGACCCCGCGCCAGGCCGGGCCGTCCTGGCTGATCGACGCCTGGGGCTTCCGGCCCGGCACCCCGGCGCCGTCCGCGACCGCCCTGTCCCGCATCGACGTCGGCGAGATCGAGGCCACCGAGGGTGACTCGGGCACGGCGACCTACCAGGTGCCGGTCGCGGTCAAGGGCAAGGCCGGCGGCAAGGTCCGGCTGTTCCTGGTCGACCCCGACACCTTCTCGGCCCGGTCGTGGGTCGCCGACGTGCGGCCCGGATCGTCGCGCATCGACGTCCCGGTGGAGGTCACCGGCAACGACACGTACGGCGGTTCGGAACGCTGGTATGTGCTGGCCAAGGCCGTCCGCAACACGATGGTGGGTGACTACGAGGGCGGGGTCGACGTACGCGAGGACGACCCGCGCCCCGACATCACCGTGACGCCGGCGTCGGTCACGGCGGCCGAGGGCGGCTCGCTGACCTGGACGATCAACCTGTCGGCGGCCGCCGAGGTGCCGATCTACCTGATCTTCCTCCCGCAGCCCACCGAGGCCGAACTGTCCAGCACCGACGTCGACCCGGAATGGTTCACCGGCAACAGCGGCGAGAGCTATGAGCCGTCGCGGGCCCTCTCGTCGACCGGCCTCCAGCCGTTCGTCGAGGTCGAGGCGGGCACGACCACGGCCCAGCTGATCATGCCCACGGTGACCGACGACGCGGCCGAGGGCGCCGAGAACGTCCGCTGGCAGGCCACGGTCTACAACTTCGACACCGGGGAGCTGGAACCCCTGAGCGTGGTCAACGGAACCCTGACCGACTGACGATCCCCAGCTCGACGGCGGCGCCCCGGTTCGTCCGGGGCGCCGCCTTGCTACATCGCGGCGAGCTCGGCCTCCAGCGCACGCATGATCTTCGTCCGCCAGCCGCCGCCCATGATCTGCATCGCCTGCTGCTGGAAGGGGTCGTCCGGGTCGAAGCCGTCGTGTCGCAGGAACAGCCGGGTGCCGTGCCCCTCGCCGGTCAGCGTCCAGGTCACGGTGCTGTCCAGGGCACCGTTCTGCCATGACCACCGCAGCAGGCGCTCCGGCTCCAGGTCGAGCACCCGGCAGTGCACGAGGCCGTCGAAACCGGGCCGCGGCTCGGTGCGGAAGGTGAAGCCGTGCCCGACGACCGGGGCGAAGTCGCTGGGCATCAGCCACCGGGCCAGCCGTTCCGGATCGGTCAGCGCCCGCCACACCTTGGCCGGCGGATGGGGCAGGTACTGGTCGACCTCGATCGAGGTACGTTCAGTCGTCATCGTCGGCCTCGTTCTCGTCGTCGGTGTCCAGGAAGTCGTCGGTGTCCAGGAAGGTGGCCAGGTCGCGCAGGCGGTCCTGCCAGAAGCGCTCGTACGGCGCCAGCCACCCGGCGAGCTCGTGCAACGGCTCGGCCCGCAGGGAGTAGAGCCGCTGGCGGCCGGCCCGGCGCTCGGTGACCAGGCCGGCGTCCTTGAGCAGGCGCAGATGTTCCGACAGGCTCGGCCGGCTCATCTCGAACCGCTCGGCCAGCCGCGCCACCGGGTGGGGGCCACCCTCGCGCAGCACCCGGAGCACCTCGCGGCGGGCCGGGTTGGCGATCGCGGTGAAGACGTCGACCTCAGGCACGCGGCGCGCCCTGCAGCACCAGGCGGTTGCCGTTCGGATCGGCGAACACCGCGTACCGCCCCCACGGCGCGTCCTGCACACCCTCCGGAATCGCCACACCCTTGCCGGTCAGCGCCGCGACCTCGGCGTCGATGTCGTCGGCCCGCAGCACCAGACCCTGGAGCGACCCGGCCGGCATCGTGTCGAACCAGGTGACCAGCGTGATCGAGGTGTGACCGCCCGGGGGCGCGACCTGGATCCACTGCTGGGCCGGCCCCATCGGGGTCTGGCGCACCAGCTCGAAGCCGAGCGTGCCGACGTAGAAGTCGCGGGCCCGCTCCGGGTCGCCGACCGGCAGGGACACCACGTCGATGTGAGTGATCGTCATGCCGCCCACAATAGGTAGGAGATTTCCTACCGGTCAAGCCCCGGACATCTCCCACGGGGCCTGCGGCAGCTCGGCGCCGGTCTCGAGCAGGGACTTCAGGTTGGAGAGCACGGCCGGCCAGCCGCCCGAGATGTCGCGGTAGTCGTCCATGGTGGCCAGCCGTTCGTGGGTCACGGTCAGGCGCACGATGTCCTGGTAGGGCTCGATCAGGAAGGTGACGACCGACGGTTCCCGGTCCGCCGGCGCGCTGTCCCCGAAGGTGATGACCAGCCGGGTCGGCGGCTGGGCGGTGATCACGGTGCCGGCCGCGTCGGCGATGCCGGAGCCGTCGACGCGGCGGTGTTCCCATGAGGAGCCGGGCTGCCAGTCGGAGACGTTGGCGTGGCCCCAGAACCGCGCCGTCAGGTCGGCGTCGGTGAGGGCCCGCCAGACCTGCTCGGCGCCGGCCTGGATGTAGGTGACGTAGACGTACGTGGGCACGGAGGTCATGGCTTCCCTTTCTGCCTGGCGCTTGATCGCGCTGAGCGCCCCGAGGCGGGGCCGGTCGAAGGCGGAGATCCAGCGCTCCTCGATCTCGTGGATGGGCGCCGGATTCAGGTAGTGCAGCCGCTCGCGTCCGCGCCGGACGACGGTCACCAGGTTGACCCGCACGAGGATGTCGAGGTGCTGCGTGGCCGACTGCCGCGCCATGGCCAGGTGCTCGCAGAGCTCGCGCAGCGTCTGGCCGTTGCGTTCACGCAGGCGGTCGAGCAGGAGCAGTCTCGTCGGATCGGCGAGAGCCTTGAACAGCTGCTCCATCTCGTTCACCGCGCCATTATGCAGGCAAACACCTGCCTAATGTCAACGCGCCGCGCTCAGGCGGTACTCCCACAGGCGGTTGAGGGTGACGTCCACGGTGTCCAGCAGGGTGTTGGTGATCGTCAGGTTGGCCAGCTGAAGGTCGGTGCTCTGCGCCCAGACGACCGTGGCGCACAGGCCGGCGGTGGTGCTGGTCCGGGTCGCGCAGGACTGGAACATCGGCCACGCCGGGTCGCCGGGGGCGTAGCGGCGGCCGTCCGGATTGACCAGCGCGGCCCACGCCGCCGGGGTGAGCGTGGCGTCGACCGTGAACTCCAGCCGGGCGTCGCCGACGCCGACGATGGTCAGCGGAGGAGAGCCGGCCGGGATGAAAACCGTGCCCGTGTACGTGCCGGCGCGGACCGCGATCCACCGCCGGTCGGCGCCGCCGGATCGGAACGCCGCGTCGACCACCTCCTGCACGGTGGCGAAACCGCCCCGCCCGACCACGAAGTCGGCCTGGCGCATCCGGATCGGCGCCGGCCGCCACGGGTCGGCCACCGGCGCGTCATAGGGGCCGGACCAGGCCAGGTACGCCGCCGGCGTGAACCGGGCGGCCTCGTCGGACGACAACACCGGCCGCGGTGGGAGTGCCCGGCGCCGTCACGAACAGAACGGCCGCCACCAACCAGGAGAACATGACCGGGAATCGTAGGATTCGAAGGACATCAATGGCCAGACAAGTCGGTCATTGCAAATTTCCTGCACATTCCCAGCCATTGACGTACGTCGAAAATCGGGCGCATCTTCGTACCCATGTCGTCCTTTGTCGTGGCCCTCCTGACCGCAACCGCCCTCGCCGTGCCGGCACCGCAGACGGCCCGGGCGACGGCCGCGCCGGACGACGGCTGGGGCGGCGGGACCACCGGTGGGGCCACCGCCGACGCCACGCATGTGACCACCGTGCGGAACCGCGCCGAGCTCCTCGCGGCCGTCGCCGGCGACACCCCGAAGATCGTTGTCGTCGCCGGTCGGATCGACCTGAATGAGGGCCGGAACTGCGCGTCCTACGCCGATCCGGAATACGACCTGGACGCCTTTCTCGCCGCCTATGACCCGGCGGTCTGGGGCCGGGCGACCAAGCCGGCCGGCCCGCTCGAGGACGCCCGCGTGCGGTCCGCCCGGACCCAGGGCGAGCAGATCCGGGTCAACGTCGGCTCCAACACCACGATCGTCGGCGGCCGCGGCGCCCGCATCGACCACGGCAGCCTGGCGCTCACCAACGTCAGCAACGTGATCGTGCGGGGCATCGAGTTCACCGACGCCGCCGACTGCTTCCCGGCCTGGGACCCGACCGACGGCGCCGGCGGCAACTGGAACTCGCTCTACGACCTGATCTCGCTCAGCGGCGCCACGCGCGTCTGGATCGACCACAACACCTTCGGCGACGGCGACAACCCGGACGCGGACCAGCCCGAGCGCTTCGGGCGGCCGTACCAGGTGCACGACGGCGCCACCGACATCATCCGCGGATCCGACCTGGTCACGGTCTCCTACAACGACTACGGCAACCACGACAAGACGATGCTGATCGGCTCGACCGACTCGCCGGGCGTGGACGTGGGCCGGCTGCGCGTGACCGTGCACCACAACCGCTTCGGCAACGTGCTGCAGCGGGCGCCGCGCGTCCGGTTCGGACAGGTGGACGTGTTCAACAACCTGTTCGTCGCCACCGACGACGACTACCAGTACTCGCTGGGGGTGGGCGTCGAGTCGGCCATCTATGCCGAGAACAACTTCTTCGTGCTCGGCCTGGAGACTCCCGCCGCCGACGTCATCCACTACTGGAAGGGCACGCGGATCACCGCGATCGGATCGCTGGTCGCGACGCCCGGCCGGCTGCCGCGGCGGGTGGATCTGGTCGCGGCCTACAACGCGGCGTACGACCCGGACCTGGCGCCCGACGCCGGTTGGCGGCCCACGCTGCGGACCCGGCTGGACCCGGCCGTGGCGGTGCCGCTGATCGTGGCGGCCACGGCCGGGTCGCGCCGGCTCAGCCCATCGGCGGCTTCCAGTCGGTAGGTTGCGAGCACGGGTAGAACTCGGCGTCCTCGGCCATCCGGATGATCTCCGCCTCGGTCATGCCCGGGCTGGTGAGGAACTCGATGTCGCACGTGGGCGTGCGGACGACGAGGGAATCACGGCGCACCGACGGGTGCCCGAAATAGCCGGGGAACCCGTTGATGTCGGCGGTCTCGCGGAACATCTTCGTGCCCGCCCGCTTCGTGACGTTCACGTCGACCTGGCGCTTGTCGTGGGCGGCGCTGGTCGGGAACGTGAGGGTCATGTTGATGTAGCTGCCGGACGTGAACTTGCCCGGCTCGCCCCGGCTGGTGATGCCGGTGAACGTGAGACCCGGCGGCAGCCAGCCGAACCGGATCGGCGCCGGCACCGGGCGGGGCTTACCGATCTGGATCGCCTCGGCCACGCTGAGCAACAAGGCTCGGTCGTTCTCGGCCAACGGGTTGAGCGGCAGCCTGGCCATTGACTCGGCGGACGGACTCTTGCGCGCCGTGAAGCGGACGGCGATCAGGGTTCCGTCGGTGAAGCGCCAGTTCAGGGTCTGGAAGAACCCGTCGTCCTGGAGGGACGCCTCGCGTCCCCGCACGCTCATCGCCTGCTTCGGGGAACCAACGATGCTGCCGTACCGGTCGGGGCTGCCCGGTGGATAGGCGTAGACGTCGAAGAAGTACTCCGCGCCCGCCGCCTTGACCGACAAGGACTGGAACTGGCCGCTGGCGCTCGTCCCGAAGTCGCCCAGGACCAGGCCCTCGACCGGGCCCACCTCCAGCGTCATGTCCTGGGCGGTGCGGGCCCGGTCGGGCACGGCGGGAATCACCCGGGCGGCCTGCATCCGCAAGCCGGTCGGCACGCCCACGGCGACCACGGCGACGACCGCCGCCGCCGCGGCCAGCCGGATGACCCGGCGGCGCTTGCGGATGCGGGTCGCCCCACGCTGGGCCGCCTCGATCAGGCCGAGGCCGTCCGGCGCCTGGGCGGCGCGATCGTCCAGGGTACGCAGCAAGTCGGCGAGCTTCGTCATGACCTCACCCCTTCGGCGGCTCGGTGGTCGGTGATCTCGATGCGGAGGGTGGCAAGCGCCCGGCTGGCGTACCCGCGGACCGTGCCCGGCCGGCAACGCAGCGTCTCGGCGATCTCGTCGTCGGTCAGGCCCTCGTAGTAGCGGAGCACGAGCACCGCCCGCTGCTGACGGGGCAGGTCGCCGAGCAGGTGCCAGAGCCGGTCACCGTGCTCGGGGTCGGGGTCCGGCGGCGGGGCCGGCTCGTGGCCCGGTCCGAGCGGGACGGTCTGGAACTTCCGGCGGCGCCGCCAGCTGAGGAACTGGTTCGTCAGGATCTTGCGGACGTACGCGTACGGCTCTTCGACCTTGACGATCCGGTCCCACTTGACGAGGGCCCGCGTGAGCGACTCCTGGACCAGGTCCTGGGCCTCCTCCCGGTCGGTGCACAGCAGCGTGGCACACCGCATCAGCGCGGGCAATCGAGCAGCGGCGAACTCCTCGAACCGCATCGAATAGGACCCCTTCCCCGTATGTCCCGACCCTATTCAAACGCGGTGCCGCGCCGATCTGTTGTGCCGCCGGGCAACAAAAAACGCGACCGCGGGCCGGGGCCCGCGGTCGCGTCGAGGAGCGTCGGTCACGCCTGGCCGGCAGGCGGGGCCTGAGCGGCGGGAACGGCCTCGGCGGCCGCCGCCTCACGCTGGGCCTTGCGCGCCCGGAAGACCTGGACGATCGCGAGGATCGGCACGATGAAGGCGTAGTACGAGATGATCACGGTGCCGCCGTCGAACACGAACAGCAGGTAACCGGCGTAGACCACGAACGCGGCCGCGAACACGCCGTCGAGGATGCGGGCGCCCTTCGACTGGCCGAAGCCGCCGAGGCCGAGCACGGCGAGGATCGCGCCGCTGACGAAGAGAAGGGCGATATAGGCGAAGAAGGTGCCGTCGGACACGAGAACTCCAAGGTGGATACGCGGTGGATAGGCGGCAGACCTTAGGGCCGGGGGTACGGGCTCCGCTGCCCCGTTTCAGCTTCTAGTGAGCTGGCTCACAGGAAATCTTCAGCTTCGCGGCCGCTCACCAATGGCTGAACGCCTCGCGGTGGCGTCGCGGCGCCTTCGCGGCCGGCCACCGCCCGGCCGCGGAACCGTGCCGCGGGATCAGCGCAGCCACAGCAGCAGGATGATCAGGCCGGACAGGGCGGCCGCGCCGCCCAGGAAGGCGAGCACCTCGATCAGGGTGTGCCGGCCCAGGGCGGCCACCTCGGCGGTGGCGGTGCCGGTCACCCAGCGGCCCGGTTCGAGCCGGTCGCGGCCGGGGCCGACCCGGCCCGCGGCCGTGATCGGGAGGTCCGCCTCGGTGATGTACTCGCGGTCGTAGTATTCGTCGCCGCCGTAGCGCTGGGCGGATTCCTGGTTGACGTGGTTGAGGGTCACCGTGAAACGCATCATCGGGTCGCGCGTGTCGAAGAGCTTCCGTCGCCCGTTCAGCCGGGTGTCCCGCCGGTCAGCAGAGCCGACCCGAGTGGGTCATCGTGTGCAGAACCGCCTTGCCGGCCCGGCTGGTGTGGATCAGCCGGGCCTCGCGCAGCACCGCGGTGTGCTGACTGACGGAGGCCGCGCTCACCCCGATCCGCCGGGCCAGTTCCGTCGTGGTCCGCCCGTCACCGATGCATTCCAGCACCGCCGTCCGGGTGCGGCCGATGAGCGCCTCCGTCGGGCCGCCCGGGCCGGACCACGGGCTCTGGCTCAGGTCGTGCTCGATCGGATAGACGAGCACCGGCGGCAGCGTCGTGTCGTGCAGCACATCGGGCGTGCCCCAGGACAGGTAGGACGGGATCAGCCGCAGCCCACGGCCGTCGAGCCACACCGACTGATCGAAGGGGATGTCCACCTCGAGCACCGGCCGGTTCCATCGCATCATCGGCCGGAAACTGTCCAGCAGCGCTTCGGTGCCCCGGTCCAGCAGAATGCGGGCGCGCCGGGCCCGTTCGGCATCGATCTGCGCCTGCGCCTTCGGCCAGAACGGCGCGACCACCGCCTCGTACTGCGAACGGACCGCCGCCGCGACCCGGCCCAGGGTCTCCGGGTCGCCGTCGGCGAGGCCTCGCATCCAGGACGGGGTCGGCTTCCCGAGCCCGGCGAGTTCGGTCATCTCGGCCCGCAGGCGGGTCACCGGCGTGGTCATCAGCGCCTCGAGGGCCTGCGACAGGCCCTGGCCGGCCTCGGCCGGTGTGAGGAAGTCGGGGTAGTACCTCGGCTGCACGAGCGGCAGCAACAGGTCGAGATCGGGTCGCCGGACCGCCCGGAGCGCGTGCTCCCGCCACTGCCCGAAGATCAGTCCCGGTCCCGGCTGACGCAGCCGGAACACGCTGAACACGGTCTCCCACATCGGATCGGGCGCACCGGCCATCCGTACCCGGCCCATGTCGTCCGGTGTGAAATGAATCCGCAACACGCCGACCCCCGTTGACGTCCCAATGATGACCGTCACTCTAGGGGCCGTCGTTTCAGGTGTGCCTGAAAGGTCTTGTTGGTCCATTCGGTACGCCGTTAGACAGAGATCCATGACCATTCGACGTACCACTCTCCGAGCGACGGCCTCGCGGGCCCTCGCGGCTGCCGCCTTCGTCGCCGTGGCGCTCACCGCACCGGGCGCGGCGCTGGCCCAGGACAAGCCGGCCCCCACCGTGGCGTCCCGCGACACCGATGCCGAACGAGCCATCGCCCAGCGGGCCGCGGCCGAGCGCCGGAAGTCGGGTGACGCGCCGGCCGAGCAGGTTGCCCGCGGCATCGCGCTGTTCCACCGCAACCATCCCGGCTACGTCGCGCCCCGGCCCGGCCCGGACGGCGTGGCGCCGATCGATGCGGTGATCAAGGCGGCGGACCGGTCCCGCGCCCCCGCCTCGGCCCGGGCGGCGGGCACCGAGTGCACCCCGAGCTGGGGCACGATCCAGTGGGGCGACACCGGCCGCATGATGGTGCCGCGCCACTACCCGGAAACCAACTCGTATCCGGTCTGGACCAACGGCAACCCGCAGACCGAGCCCTGGAACACGTGGGTGTTGTTGTGCCGGGACAACGCCTGGAGCGCGGGCGACTACGCCATCTACTTCAACGCCACCGGTCACTACCTGCGGGTCGGCTGGGGCGATGTGCTGTACGGCGACGCCACGTCGATCAGCGGGACCGGAAATCTGCTGCGCATCCGCCAGTACGACGGCAACTGGCAGACCCTGTGGTCGCCGTTGGTCTACGGCTGGGTGACCGGCCAGACCGACAGCTGGATCGGCGCCGGCGCGGTCGGGCTCAACGGCAACACCCTGTTCAAGGTCCGGCCCATGCCGTCCGGCCTGCCGTGTGACCCGTACGGCATCTGCTGACCGAACCGATGACAGGGGCCCCTCCGAGGCGGAGGGGCCCCTGCTTTCCTGGATACCGGGCCTCAGCGATAGCGGACCTCAGCGCCGCCGGACCCCTTCCGGGCCGGCCACCACGCCGGCGGTCGGCCTGCGCCGCCCGGTCCGGGTGGGCCGGCTGGTGTCGAGGCGGGCCGCCACCCGGGCCAGCGTCGCGTCGTGGGCCGGCACGGCCAGGTGGAAGTGCGACGCCTTGACCGGCTGGAGATCTCCGCCCCAGGACACGGTGCCCTCGCAGTTGAGCAGGATGTCCCGGACGACCGTCTCGTGGTGCGGTGCGAGGGGCTCGATGCCGCCCAGCGGATAGGCCCGCGGGTACAGCGCGATGGCCGTGCCGGACAGGTGGTTGGACTCGAATGCGGCGGCCGACGCGCGGTCGGTCCGGTGCCCGGTGATGCCGCCCTCGCCGGTGTCGAGCGGGGCGATCTCGTAGTGCCAGCGGCGGGCGATGTGCAGCAGGACCGCGGCGGCCGCCCCGGTGCGCAGCACGACGGAGGCGGCCGAGCCGGCCACGCGGAACGTGGCCACGGCGTCCGGGTCGATCGGCCAGCGGTTGGCCGAGGTGCGGGTCGCCGCTTCCGCACCGGTGAAGGGCACGAGGCTGACCGCACCGGCGCCGGCCACGGCGCCGAGCAGAGTACGTCGGGTAACCATGGTGATCTCCTCAGCTGACCAGGAACGAGACGCCGGGGTCGCCACCGTCGCGCCACACGTTGTGGTCGAGGCCCCATCCCGGCTGGAAGTCGAACTCGCGGATCTGATTGAGCGACCAGTTCTCCGGCAGCGGGAACCCGAGGTTGCCGGAGAAGCCCCAGGACATGCCCGAGACCAGCGACCAGCGGGCGCCGACCTCCCGGCTCACCCGCGTGCACACGTTGCGCGAGCCGTAGACGCCGTACGCGTACCGGTTGCCCGATGACGCCAGGCCGTCGGCCACGCCCCGGAAGTAGGGCTTGACGCTGCTGTCGATGTCGACGTCCAGCGCGTCGTAGTCGACCGCGAAGTAGATGCAGGTGTTGGGCGGGATGCCGTGCTCGACGGACTTCTCGTGGGCCTTCAGCGCCTGCTGGTAGCCCTTGTCGTAGGTGAAGTTGGCGAGCTGGGTGCCGTTCCACTGGAAGATCGGCAGGAGCCGGAGCCCGGCGTTCAGGATCGTCCGCGGTTCCCCGGGCTTCAGCGCCTTGCCGAGGTAGGAGGGGTCGCCCGGCGCGATGTGCTCGTCGAGGTAGCGCCCCACGATCCGGTAACCGGCCGCGTACAGCGCCTGACCGCGAGCCGCCGTGATCTCGGTGATGCCGTCGCAGCCGGCGGCCGGCCTGGCCGTGTCGCCGCACGAGACCAGCAGCTGCGCCCAGGTGGTGAAGTCGTTGGTCACGGTCGGCGGGATCTGCGAGAAGCCCTGGAACGCGCGCAGCCAGGCGGTGTGGGAGGGGGTCGGCGCGTCGGTGTCGATGTCACCGGCCGCGTACGAGATCGAGACCGGGCTGGGGCTGCCCGCCATCAGCGTCGGCGAGTTGAAATAGCAGGCCGACCGGAACAGGTACCGCAACTCGCCGCTGAGCGCCTGCGAGCCACGGCCCCTGAGCGCCGCTTGGGTGCCCGGGCCGAAGTTGCCGTTGATGACGCCCGGGTCCAGGCCGAGCTCGTACTGCAGGGCCATCATGAAGCCCTGCTGGACGTCGCGCGAGTAGTAGCCGTCGCACGGCACCAGGCTCATGGCGGGCACGCCGACCTCGCCCACCCAGCGCTGGTTGAGGTGCTGCTGCACCCGCCGGATGGTGGTGTCGCCGCCCGGCACCATCTTGAACTGGTCCATCCGCATCAGGCCGCGGCAGATGTGCGGCCACATCCGCCGGGCGACGACCCCGTAGTCGAAGCCGGCGTCACTGTAGAGCCGTACGAGTGCGGTCCGCGAGTCGATGTTCCACTCGGACAGGTCGGTCGCCGTCCAGTAGCCCTTGCACCACAGAGCCGCGTTGTAGAGTCGGATCAGATTGGTGTTGGTCTCGTCCTCGGGCAGCTTGCCGCGGTTCTTCACCGCGGTGAACGTGGCCGGCCCGAAACTCTGCACAGTGGGCGAGATGCCGTGCTCGTACTGCAGGCCCTGGGTCAGGGCGTACACGGTGGACCAGCCGGTGCGGCCGTTCTCGGGGCAGCTGAGATAGCCCGGTGCGTAGCCGGCGTAGGTGGCGTTGACCCACTTCTGCGCGGCGTAGACGTAGATGTCGGCCGGGCCGCTCCACGGCACGGCCGGATCGATGGTCGAGCCGGGCTGGGCGTACATGTGCAGGTGGCCCGGGCAGTCGGTGGCGTAGCCGTGCGAGTGCGGAAAGATCAGACCACCGGTCCGCCTCGGCGCCTCGTCCCGCAGATGGGCGATGAGCGACCGGTACGACCGCAGCATCGCCTCGGTGGGGAGGTTGCCCGCCCGGAGCAGGCCGCAGATCGAGTAGAAGGCGGCGTTGCGGCCGTAACCGCTGCCCGGGATGTAGCCGGGCGCGTTGGCCTCGCCCCGCTCGTAGCCGCGGCCCTGGTAGATGTTGCCGTGCGGGCAGATCAGGAAGTTGTAGCCGATGTCCCAGTTGTAGTCGTCGTTGCGGGTGTGCCGGTCGTAGACCTCGGCGATGTCGCGCTTGCAGTCGGTCTCATCGAAATACTCGTTGGATCCGGGCAGGGGGAAGTCCGCGCCACGGTAGTGGATGAACACCCCACCGACCGGATCCCAGGCCGGGTTGTCGCTCGGCGCCGGCGGCGCCGCCGCGTGGGCCCGCTTGCCCTCCACGACGAACTCCGCCCAGACGGAGCGGGGAATGATGGTGAATTCCATCCGCCGGACGATCCCTGCTCCGTTCCCGGCGCCACAAGACTGTTCAGTCCCGCCTTAAAAGCTTTGAGGAGCGGGCCGGAGGCTCACTCGCAGCGCCACACCACCGCCTGGATGACCTCGTCCTTGTTGTCGGACTGGCCGGCGATGAACCGCCCGTCGTCACTGATCGTGGTGGCGATGGTGGTCACCCCGTCGCCGGGGTTCTTGCCGAGGTCGGGCAGCCGGACCGCCGTGCCGCCGGCGACCAGCGTGGCGTACCCCTTGGCGTCGGTGCCGACCATCCAGCCCAGCGCGTTGACCTCGTCGGCGGGATCCTTGAGCTGCTTGACGACCTGGGCCTGACCGGTGCGCAGGTTCCACCGCACGGCGAAGATCGGGGCGCTCGCGCTCTTGGCGCCACCACCGGAGCCGGGCGCGATCTTCTCCGTGCTCGCCATGCCGGTCGCCCAGCCGTCACTGACGTCGAACGCCTGCGCGACCGCGGCCGGCCGGCCGTCGATCTCGGGCATCGGCAGTTCGCGCATCTCGCCGTCCGCCGTCCACATCACCGGCGTCTCGAAGTTCAGGCCACCGACGATCGTCCCGTCCTCGGCGATGTCCATCGGCCGGGTCGACGTCGTGCCCGCCGGCACCGGCAGCGGCACCGGCTCGGCGGTCGGCGACGGCCACCTCAGCCCGGCGCCGGCCGACAGGTTCGCGCCGTTCGCGACGCCGACGACCACGCCGGCGTTGTTGATCGCGCGCGGTTCCGCGTACTTCGGGCCGCGCATCTTGATCACCTTGCCACCCGCGTACGCGTACGGGACCGGCCCGACGGCCTCGCCCTGGTAGCTCCAGCCGACCGCGTCGCCGGCCGAGTTGACGTCCTGGAGCGACTCCTCCGAGTCGCCGGGCAGCATGACCTTCTTGCCCTTGCCGTCGTTCCAGATCACCGCCTGGTAGCCGCCGGCCTTCGGGTAGGAGCGCCCGACGACGTACTTCCCGGTCGGGTCGGCCCCGCTGACCAGGGCCATCGGCGCGTTGTCGGGCGGCTTGAGCCGGTGGATCACGCAGCCGGCGGGTGCCTTCGCGGTCGGCGCCACGGCGGGCGCCGACGCGGACGGCTTGGGCTTTCCGCCGGCCGCGGCCTCGGGCGCCGGGGGTGCCGCCTGGTCGCCGGCGGCCAGGTTGATCGCGACCGAGGTGCCGGTCACCGCGATCGCGGTCAGCGCGGCGGCGCCCGCGTACCCGGCGCTCCGGCGTACCCGGCGCCGGCGACCGACGTCCATCGCCTTGCGGATGTTCACGGTCGAGGGGGTGTCCGGCTCGTCGCTCAGTGACCGCAGCAGGTCCACTTCGGAAGGCATCTGTCTGCTCCTAGATGATCGGGGTACGGCCGGCGAGCTCGCGGAGTCCGAGCTGGCCCCGCAGCGTGGTCAGCCCGCGGGAGGTGTGGCTCTTGACGGTTCCGGCGGCTGCCACTTCACGTACAGCGTGGTGATGGTCTGCTGGACCAGGTCGTCGGCGCGGTGTCCGTCGCCGGTCAGGACGTACGCCAGCCGCCGCAGCGCGGGCACCCGCGCCGTGACGTATTCGACATACTCGTCGTCCGAACCATCCCGCATCGCCCATCCCTCCGACCGCCGTCGCGACATGGACGAGATCGGGAACCCATCCGGTTGGCATCGAATTCTGACCGAACGGGGCAGCACGACCTCCGCTGTCTCGTATATAACCATTCGGCAGGCTTGCACCTGCGTCGATGATCCATTTCGTAGTGTCCTATGTAGATCGGGTGGTGGCGGCGTGGCCGTCGGTTCATGGACCGGTAAGAGAGTTCGGCGATGGGTGGTGGGCGCGTTCGCGGGCCTGCTCGTCCTGGGCGGGGGCGGCTATCTGACCGTCGTGTCCCAGGACGCCGACGCGATCCCGGTGATCCCGGGCGACGCGGCGCCGAGACCGGTGTTCAAGCCGAAGGAGTACCAGGAGCCCCAGGACCCGGCCTGGCCGAACGCGCCCGGCGCCGACCTCGGCCCGTCCGACAGCGACCCGCTGCTCAAGGCGCCGCAGATCCCGACCGAGGAACAGCGCCCGGGCACGGCCGACGAGATGAACCTGCTCCGTACGGTCAAGGAGCCGTTCAACCTGACCACCCTGCCGTGGAACCGGCGGTACGTGTCGGCCAGCGTGATCACCTCGTTCCCGAACGAGACCAGCGGCGGCGTGTGCATGGACAAGCGCACCAACCCGCCCCGGCCCCACCCGGTCGCCGCCGCGCACTGCGGCCAGATGATGTGGAACAACTACCGGCTGACCAATGATCCGGCCTGGCTGACCAAGGCGAAGCTGCAGGCCCGGTGGCTGATCAACTTCAAGCAGGTGTATTCCGGGGCCTGGTTCTACCCCTACCTGTGGGACCACACGCTGCCCGCCTCGTCGACCAAGCCGACCGTCGTGCTGAAGAAGCCGTGGTACTCGGCGATGGCGCAGGGTGAGTCGCTGAGCCTGTTCGTCCGGCTGTACGAGACCACCAAGCAGGCGGAGTTCAAGCAGGCCGCCGACATGACGCTGAACTCGCTGATCATCGCGCCCAAGGCGGGCAAGCCGTGGGCCACCTGGACCTGGTACGACTACATGTGGTTCGAGGAGACGACGTTCACCTCGGCCACCGGCGACCGGATCCTCAACGGGCACATGTTCGCGGCCTTCGGCGTCTACGACTACTGGGTCCTCACCCAGGACCGGCGGGCGCGTGAGCTGCTCAAGGCCTCGCTGGCGACGGCCCTGACCTACGGCGGCCGGCTGCGGAACGTGAACTGGCGGTCGTACTACGACGACTACCGGCGCGGCGACTCGCGGGGTTACCACTTCACCCACACGTCGCAGCTGCGCTACCTGGCCGAGATGACCGGTGACCAGCGCTTCAACCGGGCCGCCCTGATGCTGTGGCTCGACTACCCGGAAGAGATCACCAACAACGCGATGTACATCGCCAAGGGCACCGTGGCGACGTACAAGCTGGTCAACGGCAAGCCGGTGTTCCACAAGAACGTCGCCGTGCCGAGCAACCAGCTGACCGTGATGAGCTGGCGTGGCCGGGTCAAGGGCTACAGCGGCTTCTACCAGCTGGCCGGCGCGGGCGTCCTCAAGGGCCTGTACGTGCAGCAGAAGGCCTTCACCGCGTACGTCAACAAGCCGTCCGACCTGTTCGTGTTCCGCATCCCGTTCAAGCCGACCACGAAGGCGGCGTCGGTCAAGTACCGCACCTTCGACAAGGATGGCAACGCGGGCGCCACCATCACCGCCGAGCCGGGCACGGGCGAACCGGTGCAGATCGGCATGTACGGCGTGATCAAGGGCACGCAGTACTACCAGGTCTTCGGCGGCGAGTACGACGGCATGTGGGTGGCCGGCAGCGAACTCAACATCTGAGCCGGACCGGGCCCGGCCGCCTCACCGGCGGCCGGGCCCCGGGCCAGTTCTACTGGTTCGTGATCGCCACGTTGTCGAAGGCGGCGGCCGCGTTGAACACCCGGACCCCGGACGCCCCGGCGGCGAAGGTGGCGTCGGTGACGGTGATCCTGGGCGTGGTCAGGTTGTCCACGTACACCTTGATCGTCGAACCGGTGGCCGTCACGCGCAGGTGGTAGCGCTGCCCGGCGACGACCGGCAGCGCCGCCGCGCCGAGCTGGGTCCAGTTGTTGTCGGCCCGGCCCAGCACGACCCGGCCGGCCGGGGTGATGCCGGCGTAGTAGCCGCGGTAGGCGTCGGTGCCGGTCCCCAGGCCGGTCGCCCGGAACACCAGCCCGGCGTCGCCCACGCCCGAGGTGACCGTGACGTCGAGGTCGTAGGTCGCGTTCACGTGGTTGTCGTCGAGCAGGGACTTCCCGCCGTACGAGGCGGTGGTGCGGTACTGCCCGCCGCTGACCGACCAGGCGCCGCCGAAGGTTCGCCAGCCGACCGCGTTGCCGTCCGCGAAGTTGTCCTTGACCAGCATCGTCACCCGCTGGATGGTGCCGTCCGGGTTGAAGTTCATCCGGTCGTAGGCGAGCTGCCGCGCGTTGCCGTCGGTCTCCGACAGCGGCCGCCGGTGGTAGAAGATGTACCAGGTGTCGGTGCCCGGGATGTTCAGCACCGAGTTGTGCCCGGCGCCGCGTGCCACCGCGGAGTCCTGCGCGAGGACCCGGTCCAGGCGGGTGAAGGGCCCGGTCGGTGAGTCGGCGATCGCGTACGCCACCGAGTAGTTCGGGCCGGTCCAGCCGCCCTCCGACCACATCAGGTAGTACTTGCCGTTCTTCTTGAACATCTGCGGGCCCTCGACGTACCCGCTCGGCGTGATCTCCTTGAACGTGGAGCCGTCGGCGAACGTACCGAGGCTGGTCATGTCCGCGTTCAGCTTGGCCACGTTGGCGTGCCCCCAGCCGCCGTAGTAGATGTACGCCTGCCCGTCGTCGTCGATGAACACGTCCTGGTCGATCGGCTGGGCGCCGTTCACGAACTGCGCGATCAGCGGCCGCCCGATCGCGTCGGTGTAGGGGCCCTCGGGCCGGTCGGCCACGGCCACCCCGATGCCGCCGAGCTCGCTGTTGCTCTGGATGTCGTTGGCCCCGAAGTACAGGTAGTACTTGCCGTTGCGGGTGATCGGGGCGGGCGCCCAGACCGCGCGGCGGGCCCAGCTCACGTTCGCGGTGGTCAGGACGTTCGGGTGCTTGGTCCAGGTGATCAGGTCGGTCGAGGAGAAGGCGTCGAGATAGGTCTGTTCCGCGTACGGGCGGGAAGACGTCGGGAACACGTAGTAGCGGTTGTTGTAGATGGCCACGTCCGGGTCGGCGTACCACCCGGCGACGAACGGGTTGCCCGCCTCGGCGGTGGTGTAGTCGGGCAGCGCCGCGGACGCCGGGGCGCTCGCCATGGTGGCGGCGAGCACTCCCGCGACGGCGGCGACCTTCCGCGCGGTTCCTCCAAGTATCGACATTCAACGATGTTTGCTGTTGTTGGTTCGTGTCGTCAAGCGTTCACTCGCCGCCGCCGCGGCGGGCCGGAGGCGGGAGAACATCCAAAGTGGAAGCGACGATCTGCCGCCGAGACCGCCCGCTCACACTAATGTCGGATACATGCCGATCAGCCGACGGAACCTTCTGGCCGGTGTGGCCGCCACGACCGCCGCCGGGGTGGTGGTCGCCGATCCGGCCGCGGCCGTCTCCGCCGGACGGCGGATCGAAGCGGGCACCGGGACCGACTTCAGCGCGCGACTCTCGCCGGACCGGCGGTTGATCGCGATCGACCTGGTCGGGGTGCTCTGGGTGCTGCCGTCGTCGGGCGGCCCGGCCCGCCGGCTCACCGGTGACCTCTTCGACATCGCACAGCCCGACTGGTCGCCGGACAGCCGCACGATCGCCTTCCAGTCGTACCGCGAGGGGTCCTTCGGCATCTGGATCATCCGGCCGGACGGCGGTGGGCTGCGCCGGCTCACCGAGGGGCCGTACGACTACCGCGAGCCCCGCTGGGCCCCGGACGGGCGCCGGCTGGTCGTCTCCAGCGACCGCGGCGGCAGCTACGGGCTGCACCTGCTCGACCCGGGCGACGGCACGCTCACGCCACTGGTCGAGGGGCCGGGGCAGGAGTACGAGCCGGCCTGGTCGCCGGACGGCTCGAAGGTCGCGTTCGTGGTGGACAACACCCGCATCGACGTGGTGACCCTCGCTTCCGGCGTACGCGAAACCGCCGTGACCGTGCCGACCGGCCGCATCATCCACGCCCCGGAATGGACCCCGGACGGCCGCGACCTGACCCACAACGTCAGCGGCCTCGGCGTCAGCGAGCTGTGGCGCGGCACCACGCCCGTGGTGACCGGGCGGGACGTCTTCCCGTTCCGGGTGTCCTGGAGATCCGCGACCGAGTTCCTCTACACGGCCGACGGCGAGATCCGGCGTTCCGCGGGTGGCCGCATCGGCTTCGTGGCGCCGCTGAGCGTCACCCGGCCCAGCTACCGCCGCCGGCAGCGCGACTTCGACTCGCCCCGGCCCCGGCCCGTCCGCGGCATCGGCAGCCCCGCGCTCTCGGCCGACGGGACCACGCTGGCGTTCCGCGCGCTGAACGACATCTACCTGATGCCGATCGGCCGGCCGCCCCGGCCGCTGACCCGCGACCAGTGGTGGAAGAGCGACCCGGCGTTCTCGCCGGACGGGAGATACCTGTCGTACTCCACCGACCGCGGCGGCAAGCTCGACATCTGGCTGCGTGACCTGGCCACGGGGGAGGACCGGCAGCTCACCCGCCGGCCGAACGCGGCCGCGGTCTCCGGCACCTGGTCACGGGACAGCCGGTGGCTCGCGTTCCTCGACCAGACCGGCGCGCTGTGGACGGTCGAGGTGGCCACCGGCACGACGCGGCCGCTGTTCACCGCGACCTTCGAGCCGGGCAAGCCGACCTGGTCGGCCGACGGCCGGACCATCGCGCTGGCCGCGATCGTGCCGTACTCGGCCCGGTACCGCGAGGGGCTGAGCAAGATCCTGCTGGTCGACGTGGCCACCGGCGCCGGGCGGTACGTCGACCCGCTGCCCGCCCGGTCGATCCAGACCCGCGGCGACGACGGGCCGGTGTGGTCGCCGGACGGAACCCATCTGGCGTTCGTGGTGGCCAGCGTCCTCTGGGTGGTACCGGTGCGGCCGGACGGCACCTTCGCCGGGCCGGCGCGGCAAATCACCAGCGAGGTCACCGACGCGCCGGTGTGGACGGCCGACTCACGCGGGCTGATCTACCTGCACAACGGCACGTTCCGGCGGGTGTCCGCGTCGGGCGGCCGCCCCGCTCCCGTGCCGATGCCGCTGACCTGGACCAATTCACAATCCCGGGGCCGTACGGTGATCCGCGCCGGCCGCCTCTGGGACGGTACGTCACGCCGGCTGGACCAGGACGTGGCCGTGGTCGTCGAGGGGCACCGCGTCGTCGAGGTGACGCCCTGGCGGGAGGGGCTCGACGGCCGGCTGATCGACGGCCGTGACGCGGTGGTCATCCCCGGGCTGATCGACATGCACCACCACCGGGAGATGCAGGGCTACTCGTACGGCGCCCGGCAGGGCCGGCTCTGGCTGTCGCTGGGCGTCACCACCACGCGGTCGCCGGGCAGCCCGGCCTACCACATGGTCGAGGAGCGGGAATCGATCCAGTCCGGCGCGCGGCTCGGGCCACGGTACTTCGGCACCGGCGAGGCGGTCGACGGGCCCCGCATCTACTACAACTTCATGCGGCCGACGTTCGACCCGGCGCAGCTCGCGCTCGAGCTGGAACGCGCCGGCGCCCTGGACTACGACCTGATGAAGGCGTACGTACGGCTCCCACCGGTCTGGCAGAAGCGGGTGATCGACTGGGCCCACCGGCACGGCGTCCCCGCCACCTCGCACTACCACTACCCGGCGCTGAACTTCGGCGGCGACCAGATGGAGCACGTGGGCGCGACGAGCCGCTTCGGCTACTCGCGGACCGTCACCACGCTGGGCGCGGCCTACCCCGAGGTGCGGCAGCTGTTCGTGGCGGCCGGCGCCCGGCTCACCCCGACCCTGTTCAACGCGGCCGTCCTGCTGATCGAGGACGACGCGCTGGCCACCGACCCGCGGGTGCGGGCGCTCTACCCGCCGTGGGAGTACACCGCCCTGCAGGCCCAGATCGCGGCCGGCCGGGTCACCGACCAGACGCCGGCCCGGCAGAACCTGGCCCGCCAGGTCGCCCACCTGACCGAGCTGATCCGGGCGGGAGGTCACGTGGTCAACGGGACCGACTCGCCGATCGCGTCCAACGGGATCAGCACCCACCTCAACCTCCGCGCGATGGTCCGCTACGGGATGACCACGCACGAGGCGCTGACCACCGCGACCCGGGCCGCGGGGGAGTTCCTGGCCGAGCCGCTCGGCCGGATCGCGCCCGGCTACTACGCCGACCTGACGATTCTCAACGGTGATCCGCTCACCGACATCGAGGCGGCCGCCGACGTCCGCGCGGTGGTGGCGAACGGCGTGCTGCACGACGTGCCGTCGCTCATCGAGCCCTTCGCTTCCGCCCCTCTGACCGAAAAGTCCGTTCCGGCGCCCGTGCGGCGCGTCGACGACCCGCACTGGTGGCATGACCCGCACTGGGTTGTCTCGGGGCGGGACGCCTGTTGCGCCCAAAGTTCTTAGGTCTACCGCGCGGGGGGCGAACAGCATTTCATGAGACGCGTGCCCGCCCCGCTCGTACCGGCTTTCGCCGCGCTGTGCGGGCTGCCGTCGGCGAGATGTACGCGGAGAAGACCTCGAACCGGGACCGCCGTTCCGGGGACGGCCGCCACCGCACCCCGGTCGCCGCGCCCTAGGTTCGGACCATGCCGTGCGGGTCGAGCACGTACTTCTTCGCGGCGCCCTGATCGAAGTCCTGGTAGCCCTGCGGGGCCTGGTCCAGGGGGATGGCCGTCGCGTTGACGTTCTTCGCGATCTGCACCCGGTCGTGCAGGATCGCCATCATCAGGTTCCGGTTGTAGCGCATCACCGGGCACTGGCCGGTGACGAACGACAGCGACTTGGCCCAGCCCAGGCCCAGCCGCAGCGACAGCGAGCCGACCTTGGCCGCGTCGTCCACCCCGCCCGGGTCGCCGGTGACGTACAGCCCCGGAATGCCGACCGCGCCGCCGGCCCGGGTGACCTCCATCAGCGAGTTCAGCACCGTCGCGGGCTGCTCGGTCGCCGCGTCCTCGCCGTGCCCGCGCGCCTCGAAGCCGACCGCGTCGACCGCGGAGTCGACCAGCGGCTCGCCGATCGCCGGCGCCGCCTTGCCGAGGATCTGGCGCACCTGATCGACCGGGTCGCCCTTGGACACGTCGACCGTCTCGCACCCGAAGCTCCGGGCCTGCGCCAGCCGCTCCTCGTTGAGGTCGCCGACGATCACCACCGCCGCGCCGAGCAGCCAGGCCGAGCTCGCCGCGGCCAGGCCCACCGGGCCCGCGCCGGCCACGTACACCGTGGAGCCGGTGGTCACGCCGGCGCTCACACAACCGTGGTAGCCGGTCGGGAAGATGTCGGTCAGCATGGCCAGGTCGAGGATCTTCTCCAGGGCCTGGTCGCGGTCGGGGAACCGGAGCAGGTTCCAGTCCGCGTACGGGACCAGCACGTACTCGGCCTGGCCGCCGACCCAGCCGCCCATGTCGACGTAGCCGTACGCCGAGCCCGGCCGGTCCGGGTTCACGTTCAGGCAGATCCCGGTCTTGCCCTCCTTGCAGTTGCGGCACCGTCCACACGCGATGTTGAACGGCACCGAGCAGATGTCGCCGACCTTCGCGAACTCGACGTCCGGCCCGACGTCGACGATCTCCCCGGTGATCTCATGCCCGAGCACAAGACCTTCCGGCGCGGTTGTGCGCCCGCGCACCATGTGCTGGTCGCTGCCGCAGATGTTGCTGGCCACGGTCTTCAGGATCGCCCCGTGCGGCACCCGGCGGCCGATGTTCTCCTTGTTGACGCCGGGACCGTCCCTCATCTCGTACGTCGGGTAGTCGATGTCCCGGACCTCGACCTGTCCCGGCCCCTGATAGACCACCGCTCGATTGGCTGGCATCGTCGCCTCCATTGGCGTTGTCGTATGAACGCCATGTTTCCCGCGAGGCGGCGGCCAACCCCAGGCTGGTTTCAGACTGCGCTACGCATGCTCATCGCGCAGGGTGCGGGCGACGGGAGCCGGCCGGCCGCGTACCGGCCCGGTGAGACGCCCATCAGCGAGCGGAAGTCCGAGATCAGATGAGCCTGGTCGAAGAAGCCGGCCTCGTCCGCCACCGTGGCCCAGTCCCGGCCCCGGTGACCGAGCACCCGCCGCAGCCGGACCACTCGGGCCACCTGCTTCGGTGACAGCCCGACCTCCTGGGCGAAGACGTTGCGGAGCTGACGCTCGCCGACGCCGAGCCGGTCGGCCGCCGCCCCGACCGGACGGCCCGCCGCCAGCTCGCCGAGGGCGGCGTCGAGCGCCGTGGGCCGGGTGGGCGGCCCGGGTCGCCGCGTGCCGGCCAGGGCGGCGACATCGTCGATGAGGCGCCCGGCGGCCCGGCCCCACAGGTCGGTGGCCAGCACCGGGCGGTCGGCGAGCTCGGTCAGCGGGACGCCGAGCAGCCGGCGTGCGTGCCCGGGGCGGATCCGCAGGCGCAGGCAGGCGCCCGGGGCGGAGGCCGGGTGGTAGCGGGCGCGGCTGCGCGGGCCGGTCACCACGAGCACGTTCTCGCAGCCGTCGCCCAGGCCGTAGATGAGCGTGGCGGCCACGTCGGGCGGGTGCACACCGTCGCCGGACAGCAGCTCGGACGACTCCACCATCCGGGTCAGATCGCTCACGCCACCACCGTAGCGGGGCGGGCCGGCGGCGGCCGCTTCCGGTTTCTCCAATCCTCCGGGCCGGTGGCGGCGCGACAGTGGCGGTCATGATTCTTGTTACCGGTGCCACGGGCACCATCGGGCGGCGGCTCGTCGCGGAGCTGCGTGAGCGGGGCGTGCGGGTGCGGGCGATGACCCGGGACCCGGCCGCCGCCCGGATCGAGGCGGACGAGGTGGTGTCCGGTGACCTGGACCGGCCCGATCCGGCGCTGTTCGCGGGGGTGGACGCGCTGTTCCTGCTGTCGCCGCCCGGGCCGGAGACGGCGGCGCGGGAGCCGGCCGTGCTGCGGGCGGCGGCCGGAGTGCGCCGGGTGGTGAAGCTGTCGGCGATCGCGGCCGACGACCCGGCCACCCTCACCAGCGCCTGGCACCGGCCGGGCGAGCAGGCGCTGCGGGACGGCTTCGCGGACTGGACGATCCTGCGCCCGTCCACCTTCGCGTCCAACACGCTGGCCTGGGCGCCGGCGATCCGGGCCGGCGAGGCGATTCCCAACCCGTTCGGCGACGGCGCGCAGGGTGTCGTCGACCCCGCCGACGTGGCCGAGGTGGCGGCGGTCGTTCTCACCGAGGACGGGCACGCCGGGCGGACGTACACGCTGACCGGCCCGGAGCTGATCACGGTGCCGTCGCAGGTCGCGGTGATCGGCAAGGTGCTGGACCGGGCGATCGCGACGGTCGACCTCGACCCGGCGGCCCTGCCGGAACCGGTGGCGGCGGGCGTCCGCTTCGTCCGCGACGGGGGCAACGCCGTGGTCACCGACGATGTCGCGGCTGTTCTCGGCCGTCCGGCCCGGAGCTTCGAGCAGTGGGCGTTGACCGCGTGGTGATCGGGACGGCCGTGTAGGCGCGGAGGACGAAGGTCGGGCGCTGGATCGGCTCGGCGGCCAGGGCGAGCTCGGGGGCGTGGTCGAGCAGAGCGGACAGGCCGGCCTGGAGTTCGATGCGGGCCAGCGGAGCGCCCAGGCAGAAGTGCAGCCCGGCGCCGAAACCCAGATGCGGGTTGGGGGTACGGCCGGCGTCGAACCTGTCGGGGTCGGCGAACACCGCGGGGTCGCGGTTGGCCGCGCCCAGCAGCGCCGCGACCTCGCCGCCCGCGGGGATCGTCACGTCGCCGAGCCGGACCTCGGCCGCCGCCGTGCGGATGAACATGTGCAGCGGCGGGTCGTAGCGGATCATCTCCTCGGCCGCCGCCGGCAGCAGCGTGCGGTCGGCGCGCAAGCGGGCCAGCTGGTCCGGGTGCCGCAGCAGGGCCACCACGCCGCCGCCGAAGGCGTTGACCGACGCCTCGTGGCCGGCGTTGAGCAGCAGGATGGCCGAGGCCACCAGCTCGTCGCCGGTGAGGTCGGGCACGGCGACCAGATGGGAGATCAGGTCGTCGTGCGGCGCGGTTTCGCGCTTCGCGGCCAGGCGACGCAGGTAGTCGGCGAACTCCTGGCAGGCGGTGAGCGCCGCGGACTCCACCTCGGGGTTGCGCTCGACCTCGTACATGCGCACGATCGCCGCCGACCACGGCCGCAGGCGGTGCCGGTCGGCCTCGGGCACCCCGAGCAGCTCGGCGATGACCGTGACGGCCAGCGGCTCGGCCACGTCGGCCAGCAGGTCGAACTCGTCGCCGGCCGCGTTCAGCAGCTCGGCCGCCGTGGTCGCGACCGCGGGCCGGAGCCGGGCCACGTGACCCCGCCCGAACGCCGACGCCACGAGGGAGCGCAGCCGGGTGTGCACGGGCGGCTCGTTCTCCATCATCTGGTTGCGGTGCAGCAGGTTGAACGGCTCGTAGACGTCGGCCGGCTCCCGATCGCGCCACAGCCGCCCGAGCTTCCGGTCGCGCAGCACCGCGTCGGCCGTCGCGTGCCGGGCCGCCAGCCACCGGCCGGTGCCCTCATGCCAGCTCAGCGCGGGTAGCTGCCGCAGGGCCGGATACGGGTCCCGGATGAACTCCGGATCCGAGAAGTCAATCTCCACAACCGGACGCTACCGGGATTCTGGCTCGTCTCCGGCGAGGAGCTCTGACCGCCGCGCCGGCTAGCCGGCCCAGACGTAGGTTCGCGCGGGAACCGTGGCGAGGGTGCGGAAGTTGGCGTTGACCTGGGCCGTCTCCTGGGTGTTGGGGTTCGGGTTGGTGCACGAGACGGGGGCGCTGCTGCCCGACATCAGGTCGGCGCACAGGCCGGTACGCCGGTCGGGCAGGCCGAGGATGTGGCCGAACTCGTGGGCGGCGATGCGCGGCACGTAGTAGCCGTCGTCGACCGCCTCGCGGCCCATGTACCAGCGGCCGTTGCCGAGCGACGTGGTGTAGGTGCGCGGCCAGCCGTTGTCGGCGTACACCCGGATGTTGGGGGTCCGCCCGGCGGGGACGGGCTCCAGCCGGACGTTGGTGGCCCGGCTGTTCCAGATCTGGGCGCCCTGGTTGACGGCGGCGACGAACTCCTGGGCCTGGGACGCGTCGTAGTACAGGACGCGGGGCGCGGCCGATGCGGGGGATCCGCCGGCGACCTGTAGGCCGGCGGTGACGAACACGGCGGCGAGGAGTGTTGCCGCGAGTCTGCGTAGCAGCATGGTTCCTCCAGAGGGTCGGGGGAGCCCGACCGTATCAATCCAACGAAGATCATCGATACCGGGCGGCCATACCGGCTGGATCGCAAGACCGTGGGATGGAAACCGTCAGACCGCGCGGGCGCCTGCCGATCGAGTCTTCGTGAGGTCCACGCGCTCGCCGCTGCGCGATCCGGTCGTGCGGGGCCTGCTGGTGTTCTGGTGCGCCGGCGGTCTGTTGCTGCTGGGGCTGGACGGTGACCAGGTGCGCCTGGGCCAGGTGTTCTGGATGTTCCAGGTGCCGCTGGACGCCGCGTTCGGCCTGCTGGCCTGGCGGGCCGGCCAGGCGTCCGCGGCCCGGTTCCGCCGGTTCTGGCGGGTGCTGGCGTTCAGCGGGCTGGCGTACACCATCGGTGACACGTACCAGAGCGTCTGCGCCTGGATCGTGCCCGGCTCGGCCTCGCTGACCGGCAACGCGGTGCAGACCGGCTGCTTCGCGGTCGGCATGAGCGCGACGGTGATCGCCTGCCTGCTCTTCCCGCAGGGCCGGCGGACCCGGCGTGAGCAACTCGTCTACTGGCTCGACGCGACCACGGTGCTGATCTGCAGCGCCGTGCTGGCCTGGTGTTTCGGCGTGGCCGGGGCCGATGACGTGGTCAACACCAGCGTCTCGGTCTCGCTGGTGCTGCTGGCCGCGTTCGCGTCGACCCGGGTGGCGCTCGCCGCGCATCCGCCGATGACCCGGGCCGCGGCCTGGACGATGATCGGCGCGGCGCTCATCCAGGGGGCCGGGTCGTTCCTGCCGGTCGGGGCGGATGGGGTGGCCGACGGGTACGTGTGGGCCGTACGCCTGCTGCCGTCCCTGCTCGTCGCGCTCGGCCCACGCGTGCAGGAGCTGCAGATCCCGATCCACGCCGCCCGGGCCCAGCGCAAGCGCAAGCCGTACAGCATCCTCCCGTACTTCGTGGTGGTCCTGATCCTGGCCGCGTTCTTCCGGCTGCTGGCTACCGACCAGTCGGTAAGACTGTGGGTGGCGGCGATCGGGCTGGCCGCGATCACCGTGCTGGTGGCCGCGCGGCAGCTGGTCGCCTTCCACGAGAACGCCTCGCTGATCCGGCGGCTGGACGGCGCCCTGGCCGAGCTGCGCGTGCAGGAGGCGCGGCTGTGGGAGCAGGCCAGCTACGACGGGCTGACCCGGCTGGCCAACCGGTCCCACTTCGGCGAGCTGCTGGACGACGCGCTGGCCGCGCCGGGCCCGCCGCCGATGCTGATGCTGATCGACCTGGACGACTTCAAGACCGTCAACGACACCCTGGGTCATGCCGCCGGCGACGTGCTGCTGACCACGGTGGCGGAGCGGCTGCGCGAGATGACCCGGGGGAGCGACGTGGTGGCCCGGCTGGGCGGCGACGAGTTCGCGGTGCTGCTGCCGGGCACCACCCCGGCCGAGGCCGACGCGCTGGCCCGGCGGGTGATCGACCGGCTGGCCGACCCGGTCGAGATCGAGCAGCACCCGATCGCCACGAAGGCCAGCATCGGGCTGGCCGTGTCCGAGCCCGGCGCCCCGGCCGCGCTGCTGCTGCGCAACGCGGACATCGCGATGTACGAGGCGAAGGACCGCGGCAAGGGCACCGTGGTGCTGTACAGCGCCGACATGGGCACCCGGATCGGCCGGGACGCCGAGCTGGCCCAAGACCTCCGGCGGGCCGTGCGGGCCGGCGAGTTCGTGGTCGAGTACCAGCCGGTGGTGCTGATCGACACCGGCCGGGTGACCGGTGTCGAGGCGCTGGTCCGGTGGCAGCACCCCGTGCGCGGCCGGGTGTCGCCGGGCGAGTTCATCCCGATGGCCGAGCGCACCGGGCTGATCGTGCCGATCGGCCTCTGGGTGCTCCGCGAGGCGTGCCGCCAGGCGGCCTCCTGGCAGCGCCAGTACCCCGCGGCGGCCGAGCTGACCGTCAACGTGAACGTGGCGGCCGAGCAGCTGCGGACCCCGTCGTTCCCGGCGGACGTGGCCGGCGCGCTGGCCGACGCCGGCCTGGCCCCGCGTTCGCTGACCGTCGAGGTCACCGAGACGGTGGTCGTCGACGACGACGAGTCGATCGCGGCGCTGCACCGGCTGCGGGCGATGGGCGTCAGCATCGCGCTGGACGACTTCGGCACCGCGGCGTCCTCGCTCAGCCTGTTGCTGACCTGCCCGGTGTCCACGCTGAAGCTGGACCGGTCGTTCGTCGAGCAGGTCACCACGGCCACCCGGCAGGCCGCGGTGGCCACCGCGGTCAGCCAGATCGCCGAGGTGCTCCAGCTCGGGTTGGTGGCCGAGGGCGTGGAGACGCCGGAGCAGGCGGAGCTGCTGTGGAGCCTGGGCTACCGGCACGCGCAGGGTTTCCTCTACTCGCGCCCGGTGCCGGCCGAGGCCGCGGCGGCCTGGTGGCTACCGGATCGCGTTGAGGAGCGGCCAGGTCTTCGGGCCGGCCACGCCTAGACCCTTGAGCCCGCGCCGGATCTGGAACTCCTTGAGCACCTTCTCGGTGAGCGGACCGAACTCGCCGTCCACGGTCAGCCGCGGCTTGCCGGCCCACATGTTGAGCCGGGCCTGGATCCAGCGCACCGGCCCGCGCTCGCGGCTGCCACGGCCGATCGAGTGGCCGGGGTAGCGCAGGTCGGCCGACCCGGGCGCGGGCTTCCTGGTGGCCGCGACGGTGCCGTAGCGGGGCCGGCCGATCGCCACGATGCGGCCGGAGCGCACCTTGCGCAGCACGCCACCGCCGGAGCGCGACCCCTTGCCGTTGGTGTTGCCCTCGATGGTCTGCAGCCGCCCGCCGCCGAGGTTCTTCTCCACGATGCCGACGTGCGAGACCGGCTTGAGTTTGCCGCTGAAGTCGAACCACACCACGTCGCCGGGCTTCGCGTCGCGCACCCGGACCAGACCGCGGTGCCGCCGGTACCAGGGGTACGCCACGCGCGTCACGGCCGTCTTGGGCATCTCGCCACCGGCCCCGGCCTGGCGGAACACCCACCAGACGAACTGCTGACACCAGAAGACATGATTCATGCCGTACGCCCGGCCGTACTTGTTGTCGTTGTTGTGCCCCTCCTGGTAGCCGATCTGCGATCGCGCGATCCGGAGGACGTCCACCGCGGTCCGGGCCATCTCAGCCCACCCCCTTGTCGGTTCCGGTCTCGGCGCGTTCCTCGTCGCCGACCTCGGGATCGCCGTCGTCGTCCGGGAACTCGTCGGGCTCCTCGGGCCGCAGCGGGAAGGCCTCGACCTCGAGCTCCTCGTCGTCGGCCTTGAGCTCGTCGACCAGCCCGTCCACCTCGTGCGCGGGCAGGAACTGATCATCGGCCTCGACCGGGGCCGCCTCCGGCGCGGGCTCGGGCGCGGCCGGCACTTCCGGGGGCGTGGTCTGCACCGGCGGCATCACGACCGGTGGCTCGGCCGACTTCGCCTCCGGGTCCTTGCTGGGGATGTTGTCCATCAGCTGCTGCGCCCGGTTGTCGGCGACCCGGGTGACCAGGTGCTGGGCGATGCCGAAGAGCAGCGCGTAGGCCAGGATCTGCCGCTGGCTGTCCAGGTTGGTCAGACCGGGCACGAAGCCGCCGGCCAGCAGGACCATGCCGATGATGGCGCTGAGCGCGCCGGACGGGACCTTGAGGACGGCCAGGGCGGTGGAGACCGAGTACGGGGTGGAGGTGCCGCGCAGCCGCCGGATGGCGAGCAGCGCGCCGAGCGCCCCGCCGAGCGCGCCCAGCCCGGCGATGATCAGGATGTCGTCGCCGCTCGGAGCGCGCGGGGCGCCGCGCGGGCACACGTTCGGGGCGACGGCCGCCGCGGTCGACCCGGGGTCGGGCGGCCCGGTGACGGCCGGGTCGAAGCACATCGGGATGGCGTCCGGGGTCCGCGCCACGAAGAAGATCAGCAGGCCGGTCAGCAGGGTGATCGCGGCGGCGGCGAGCACGATGATGTTCCGGAAGTCGCGCAGCCGGGTGTATTCCTCGTCGGACGCGTCGTACGCGATCTCCATGGCCTGTTTCACCGCGGCCCGGCGCGCGGGCCCGGTCGTGGTCTGCAGCGCCCGCTCACCCTCGACCCGGCGCGGGTCGTTGCGGTCGAGCGCCTGGCCCAGCCGGGTCGACACCTCGGGGATGAGCGCGGTGAACTCGGGCTCCGGCAGCACCTCGACCAGGAAGATCTTCGCCGTGTGCAGGTGCAGGTAGGCGCGTTCGACCGAGGTGCCGCGCCACTGGTTGAGCAGGCCACGGTTGCCGAACCGGCCGCGCGAACGGCAGGCCGTGCGCGCCTCGGTCACATGGTGTTCGACGGCGGCCTGGGCCTCGGTCTCGGCCGGCGTGAGCTCGCGGGCGGTCGCGACGTTGAGCCGGTGCTGGACCCGATCGGCCTCGAGGTCGGCCTGCACCGCCCAGTGCTCGGGCCACAGCCGCACTCCGGGTGGCACGGACATCGTCGGCCTCCTGTCTCCGTCGGTTCAGGATGCGGCCGCGCCGGGCTCCTGTCTGTCCGTCCCCCGGTCAGCCCGGTCTTACGATCAGCCCACTCCACTCAGTACGAACAACGGACCACCTACGTAGGGAAGGGGATCCCGAACAAGCACAGGACGGCGACGATCATCATGACGAGGCAGATCGCGAGGAACAGGATTCCTTGGCGTAGCCCCCATTGAAACTTCCGCGGCTCCCAGCGGTCAGGCATGCACCCACAGTAGGAGCGAGAATCCACTGAGGATGTCAGGCAACCGTCCGGCGATCCGGCGCATTACCCATACGGCGAGCGAAAGGGGAGCCGATGCGCGCCGAGTGGGAACGCGAGTACGTCGACTATGCGATGGCCGGCATGGAGCGGCTGAAACGCCTGGCCTACACGTTGTGCGGGGACGTGCATCACGCCTCCGACCTGGTGCAGGGCACCCTGGTCCGGCTCTACGAGCGGTGGCCCAGGGTGCGGGGCGTCGAGCACGTCGACGCGTACGTGCACAAGATGTTGCTCCGGCAGTTCCTGGCCGAGCGACGGCGGCCGTGGTCGCGGATCCGGCTGGGCGCGACGGTGCCCGAGACGCCGGCGCCCGAGCGGGCCGACGACGACCGCCCGATCCTGGTCGCCGCGCTGCGCCGGCTGCCACCCCGGCAGCGCGCCGTGCTGGTGCTGCGCTTCCTCTACGACCTGCCGGTCGGTGAGGTGGCCGCGATGCTGGGCTGCGGCGAGGGCACGGTCAAGAGTCAGACCTCGCGCGGGCTCGCCACGATGCGCCGGCTGATGGATGCCGACCAGCCGATTCTGAGGAGCTGACATGAACACTGACGAGATCTTCGCCCCGCTGCGCGAGCGGCCGGTTCCCCCGCTCGACGTCGACCTCGGCCGGGCCATGGCCACCGGCCGGCGCCGTGTGCGGGTCCGCCGGACCGTGGCCGTCGCGGGCACCGCCGCGTTCACCACGCTCGCGGTGGCCGTCGGCGTCATGGCCGGCACCCGCGAGAAGCCCGCTCCACCGTCGCTCGGCGCGCCCCCGGGGTTGTCGTGTCGGGTGTCCGCGCTTCCGCTCCCGCCGGGCGAGACCCAGGGCGGCGCGCTCGCGGTCGACCCGTCCGGGCGGTACGCCGTGGGCGCGGTGGCCGGCTCGGAGGAGACCGGGGAACAGGGCAAGGCGCTGCTCTGGGACAACGGCAGGCTGCGGGTGCTGGACGTGCCCGGGTTCGCGCCGACCCCGCTCGCGGTCAGCTCGACCGGCGTGGTGGTCGGCGGCGTGACCCGTGATCATCGGCTGCACGCCTGGGCCTACGTCGGCGGGAAGGTGGTGAACCTGGCCGACGATGGCGAGGGCGCGACGGCGAACGGGGTGAACGGCCGCGGCGACATGGTCGGCGTGGTGAACCGGCCCGGTGACATCTCCCACGCGGTGATGTGGCCGGCCGGGCGGCCGGAAGCGGTGCACTCGCTGAGCGCGCCGGGCGTGGCCGGGGCGACGGCAATCTCCGAGGCCGGCGTCGTGGTCGGGTTCGCCGACTCCCGTCCGTACGTGTGGGACAGCGCCTTCAAGGCCGGCCGGCCGTTGCCCGCTCTGAGCGGGGGGTCCGAGGGCGGCGTTCTCGGCCTGGCCGGCGGCTGGGTGGTCGGCACCAGCGGGCCCGGTGACCGCCCGGTCGTCTGGAACCTGGCCCGCGACCGGGTCGAGCCGGTGACCGCGATCAAGCCGGCCGCCGTCACCACGACCGGGACGCTGGTCGGCACCTCGGCCGCGGCCGGGTCCGCGCCGCCGTACCGTGACGCGTCGATCCTGGTCGGTGGCAAGGCGCGCGAGCTGCCCCATCTGACCGAGCGCCGGGACACCGACGAGGCGGCCGGGGTGAGCGCCGACGGCCGGGTCATCGTCGGCCGCCAAGCCACCGGAGCGGGCGCGGAGACCCCGTTGCTGTGGCGTTGCTGACGAGGCCGCAGGTGGCCGCGCTGGTCTGCACGGTGGCGCTGGTCAACGCGGCCAACCGCCTGGCCGTGATCACACACCAGAAGGGCGGCTCGTACCAGCCCGGCATGGTCGCCGCCGCCCTGGCCGGCTAGCTCTCTGTCCGCCGCCGCCCTCGGAGGTCAGAAGGGCGGCGGCGCCGGGGCCATCGGCTGCGGGCCGACGGACCGCAGGTAGTGCTGGAACTCCGCCTTGGCCGCGACGATCTGCCGGAGGAAGTCAGGGTCGGGGTTGCGGAACTCGACCGTCATCCCGTTCTCGGCGACGTACCCGTTGGCGACCCGGCTCGGGGTGGCCAGCGTGATGCCCTGGACCGCGAAGATGAGCAGCAGCACGCTGAACACGAACCCGGCGACGAAGGCACCCGGCCGCTCGTCGCGGGTGCTGACCCAGCCGATCACGCTGAGGGCCGCACACAGCAGCAGGGTCACGAAGACGGCCACGATCACGATCCGCCGGACGGTCAGCGACCGGACGCAGCGGGGGCAGAACGGCCAGGCCGGCGTAGGCACCTTGCGCTGGATCAGCACCGCGATGATCAGCGCCGGCAGCCCGATGAACAGGGTCAGCAGGAGCAGCCAGAACGGCACCCGCGAGCGGAACGTGAGGTCGTGATGTTCGGTGGCGGGCTCGCCGTGCCGGCAGCAGACGCGCGGAACCCCGTGGCCGCTCGCCACGATCGGGGCCGGGACGACAACGACGCGCATGGGCATACATGTTGACGTACGCCGCTGGATCGCGGTGCCCCATGATCACAAATCGGGCGTAGGGTGGGTCTCCGGTCGACCACGGGGGTGCATCGATGTCCGTTACCCGCCGCAATCTCCTTCGCGCCGGCGCCGCCGGGGCCCTGATCACCACGCTGCCCACGACCCGGCCCGCCGTCCCGCGGGCGGTCGGCGAGCTCGACGACAAGATCCGGGCCGCGATGGAGCGGTACGACATCCCCGGCGTCTCCTACGCGCTGCGCTATCGCGGGCGCGACTACCACCGCGGCTTCGGCGTGACGAATCTGTCCGATCCGCGCCCGGTCGACGCCGATACGGTCTTCCGGGTCGCGTCGACGACCAAGACCTTCACCGGTACGGCGATCATGCGCCTGGTCGAGGCCGGAAAGCTCGATCTCGACCGTACGGTGAAGAGCTATCTCCCGGCCTTCCGCACCGCCGACCCGGCGCAGTCCGCCCGGGTGACCCTCCGCCAGCTGCTCAACCACAGCCCCGGCTGGCTGGGCGACTACTTCAAGGACACCGGCCCCGGTGACGACGCGCTGGCCCGGTTCGTCGCGTCGATGACGGTGACGCCCCAGCTCAACCCGCCGGGCCGGACGTTCGCCTACAACAACGCCGCGATCTCGGTGGCCGGGCGGATCCTCGAGGTCAAGACCGGCCGCACGTACGAGGACGTGGTGCGCGACCTGCTCCTGCGCCCGCTGCGGCTGCGCCACAGCGCCTTCTTCCTCGACGAGATCCCGCGGGCCGAGGTCGCCATGTCGCACGTGCCCGACCCGGCGACCGGCGAGCTGGTCGCGTCGCCCGAGGCGTTCGCCATGCCGCGGTCGGTGCACGCCGCCGGCGGCCTGATCTCCAGCGCCCACGACCAGCTGGCCTGGGCCAAGTTTCACCTGGGCGACGGCGGCCGGCTGCTCAGCCGGCGAGGGCTGCGCGAGATGCAGACCCGGCCCGGCCCCGGCGGCACGCTGCTGGTCGAACTCGACGGCATGGGCGTGACCTGGCAGATCCGGCCGACCGCCGAGGGCCCGAAGGTGATCGAGCACGGCGGCGACTGGGCCGGCCAGCACTCCGGCTTCCTCATGGTTCCGGCCCGCGACATGGCGCTGACCGTGCTGACCAACTCCGAGGGCGGTCCCGGCCTGATCGCCGAGCTGTACGGCGACGACTGGGCACTGTCGCGCTTCGCCGGCCTGCACAACCTGCCGGCCCGGCCCCGGGTGCTGACGCCGGCCCAGCTCGCGCCGTACGCGGGCCCGTACACGATCACCCAGACCGACCTCGACGGCAACTTCCTGAGCACGGTCGTCGATCTGGTGCCCGACGCCGGCCGGCTCAGCATGCGGGTCGAGGGCCAGGTGCTGGCGATCCTCGAGTTCTACCGCCGCGATTACGTGCGGATCCTGGAGCCGTCCGGCGCCGACACGTTCTTCCGGGCCGACTTCGACCGCGGCCCCGACGGCCGGGTCACCTGGTTCCGCTACAGCGGCCGCATCCTCAAGGCGGGCGCGACGCCGGCCGCGGCCCGACCGTTCAAGATCAACAAGCTGTCGTGGCTTCTGTCCTGACCAGGTGTCGATCGGGCCCGGGGTCACTCGTCATCACGGTGTAGGCGAACACCGAGGTGAGAGGATCACGACCATGCGTTACACGCTGCTTCTGCACTACGCCGAGATGTCCCCGTCCGAGCTGGGCGAGGAGATGCTGGCCGAGGGCCGGCGCGCGTTCGCCAGCTACGCGTCCACCCTCCACCAGGCCGGCGTGCTGATCTCCGGCGAGGTGCTCCAGCCGTCGGCCAACTCGACCACGGTCACCACGGTCGATGGTCAGGTCAAGATCCAGGACGGCCCGTACGCCGACACGAAGGAACAGCTCGGCGGCACCTTCGTGATCGACGTGCCCGACCTGGACGCCGCGATCGGCTACGCCAAGCAGGCGCCTCCGGTTGCCTGGGGCACGGTCGAGATCCGCCCCGGCGCGGTCCACGTCGTCGACGGCACGTGGCATCCCAACAAGTGACACCCGACGCGGTGCGGCCGGCGGCCATGGACAAGGCCGCCGCCGCCGCGGCGGACCAGGCGAACCGGGCGGCTGAGCGGGTGGCCCGCGGCGCGTACGGCCGGCTCGTGGCTCTCCTGGCCGCACCCGCCGGCGATCTCGCCCTGGCCGAGGATGCCCTGGCCGCGGCCTTCGAGCGTGCCCTCACGACCTGGCCCGAGGCGGGTGTGCCCGACAACCCCGAAGGGTGGCTGCTCACCGTGGCCCGCAACCGCCTGCGCGACATCTGGAAGTCCGCCGCCCACCGCACCAGCGCCCCGCTGGAGGCGGCCGCGGACACCGGCGCCGACGCGTACGCCCCGTTCGACGCCCTCGACCCCGACGCGATCCCGGACCAGCGGCTCGGCCTGCTCTTCGTCTGCGCCCACCCCGGCATCGACGCCGCGATCCGCACCCCGCTGATGCTCCAGACCGTGCTGGGCTTCGAGGCGGCGCGGATCGCCACGGCGCTGGCCGTCCCGCCGAAGGCCATGGCGCAACGCCTGGTCCGGGCCAAACGCAAGATCAAGGACGCGCGCATCCCGTTCGTGGTGCCCGACCGGCAGGCGATGCCGGAGCGCCTGCCGCCGGTGCTGGAGGCGGTCTACGGCGCCTATGCGATCGACCGGTGTGACGAGGCGCAATACCTGGCGGTCACGCTCGCGGCGCTGCTGGGCGAGGAGCCGGAGGCCTGGGGGCTGGCCGCCCTGGTCACGCTGTCGCTGTCGAGAAAGAACGAACGTTCTTTCTCTCCACCCGGCGGCGAAGGCGCCGTTTTTGTGCCGCTGGACGAGCAGGATCCGGCGAGCTGGAACGCCGAGATGATCGCCGAGGGCGAGTCCTACCTGGCCCGCGCCCAGAAGGCCGCCACACCGGGCCGGTTCCAGCTGGAGGCGGCCATCCAGGCGGTGCACTGCGACCGCGCCCGCACCGGCCGCACCGACTGGCCGGCCCTGCGCATCCTCTACACGGCGTTGAACCTGATCGAGCCCAGTCTCGGCAGCCGGGTGGCGCTGGCCGCGGTCACCGGCCGGATCGACGGCCCGGACGCCGGTCTGGCCCTGCTCGACGAGGTCGCCGCCGAGGACTTCCAGCCGTACCACGCGACCCGCGCCGACCTGCTCGCCCGCGCCGGGAGGAAGGCCGAGGCCAGGCCGGCGTACGGCCGGGCCGCCGCGTTGAGCGACGACCCGGCCGTTGCCCGCTACCTGCGGACGAGGGAACGTGCGGTCAGCTGACCCGGAACGTGGTGACGGTCCAGGTCGACCTGTTGTCGACCATGAGTTGCCAGGCCGGCTCCCGCGTCTGGAACTTCGGGAAGTGCCAGCCGTACGGGCCGCGTGTGTCGTTGCTGCCGCGCAGTGCGCTGACGATGGTGCCGGTGGTGGTGATGGTCAGCATCCGCCCGGTCGGCGGGTGCCGGAAGACCATCGTGCCGCCGCCGACCGAACCGGATGACTTCACCCAGTCCGGGTCGAGGTGCCAGTGCTGCCGCCACTTGGACGCGCCGGTGAACTGGTCGGAGACGACCAGCCGGGGCGAGTCCGAGTTGGCGGTGACCCCGCGGCTGTGCCGGAGGCCGTACACCGTGTCGCTGACCGTGAAGACGTGGCTGGTGGCCGCGTACTTCGCGGTCAGGGTGGAGGTACCCCCCTTGACCGTGCCGCCGTTCGGGACCGCGACGTTCTGTCCGTCCGGGCGGGTCTGGTAGCGCGAGTACATGTTGTCCTTGTCGTAGCTGTAGCGGCCCGGGCCGACCAGCACCCGTACCCCCTTGATCGACCAGGTCACGCCGCCCGCCCGGTCCTCGTGCCCGTGCGCGCGACGCGCCGGGCCGAAGCGGATGGTGTAGTGCGGCGAGTTCTTGTCGGTCCAGCTCCACCGGCCGATCGCCCAGCCGGTCTGCGGGTCGACCAGCCCGCGGTTCGACTTCAGGTCGAGCGGACGCCCGTTGATCTCGTCCGAATCGCCGACCTGGGAGATCTTCCCGTCGGGCTCGGTCATGAAGCTGTAGTTACGCCAGGCCATGTCGACCGTGGCGCGGATCTTCCGCGCGTTGGCCGCCTGGCCCGAGGTGTTCTCCAGCGCGACGGCGGCCTGCTCCCACAGGCTCGCGTTGCCGCCCTGGTAGGCCGACGACTGCTCGTAGGAGATCCCCTCCCTGGAGAACGCCTGCGGAGCATCGTTGACGATCCGGGTGATCGCCACGCTTCGCCAGCCCGTGCGGCCACCGAGGATCTCGGCGGCCCGGAGCAACTGCAGGTTGGCCATCAGGCCGTGGTTGTGCACCGGGTAGTTCGGCGGGCCGTAGTAACGCTTTCCGAGCAGCACGGCGGCATTCATGTCCATGCTGATCCGGAGGTTGTCGTTACGGGTGAGGGCGTAGAGACAGTTGAGCGTCTCCAGCCTGCGCAGCGCGGTGCCCTCGTCCCAGCCGTACGCGTTGGTGCCCGGGTCGGGGTTGTAGCGGTGGAAGGCGATCGCCTGCAGCACGAGTGCGTTCAGCGACTTGAGCTGCCCGTCCTGGGCGGCCCGCCGTGCGAGCGGCTTCATCCACATCAGACCCTCGTAGTTCATCCGCCAGGTCGGGTCGCTGACCGGCGGATTGCGCCACGTCGAGTTGTTGATCTTTCCGACGGTGAACGCGGGGGCAGGCGGCATCTGGACCACGATCGGCTGGCCGTCCGGCACCGCGGCCGGTGCGGGGTTCCCGCACCGGGCGTCGGCGGTCGGATCGGCCGCACGGGCGGACCGGGCCGGTGGGGCGTAGACGGCCTGGATGGCTGCCGGGTCGTCGTAGGACAGTGGATCGATGCCGATCACGTGCGGCGTGGCCGGTTCAGCCTGCTTGGCCACCGCAGCGGTCGGCATAGCCACGGCGAGCGCGGAAAATCCCGCGATGGCCGCGACTGCGGTTTTTCTGAACTTTTCCCCCATGCCGTACAGGAAAGCGAAGCACCCGCATGGTCACCAGAGCCGATCGGACAGAAATTGCGATCGCAGGAGCGGTTCGGCGGCCGCCGCGGTGCCGAGCGCGTCGACCGCGAGCAGCGCCGCGCCGACCACCGGCGGGGACTCCAGCACGCTGATCTCCACCCGGGGCGCCTGGGCCCGGGCGCCCGCCACGACCTGGTCGTGCAGTTGCGGGTGCCGGGCCTGGAGCACGCCGCCACCCAGCACCAGGGCGTGCGGGGCGTCGAGCAGCCCGAGCCGCCCGGCCGCCACCCGGTGCTGGGCCAGGATCTCCCCGGCCTGGCGGCGGACGAGGCCACCGGCCACCTCGTCGCCGGTGGCGGCCACCTCGAACAGCAGCGGGGACAGCTCGTGGATCGCGGTCATCGGCAGCTCGCCCAGGTGCAGAGCGATGCTCACCGCCTCGACGGTGGGCCGGTCGAAGTGGGCCGCCACGGCCGCGGACAGGTCCGTCGGGTCGCCCCGGCCGTCCTCGCCGCGGACGGCCAGCCGCAGCGTGTGTTCGGCCAGGTCGTGGCCGCCGCCCCAGTCGCCGGAGATCGGGCCGAGGGCCGGGAACCGGGCGGTCCGGCCGTCCGCCGCCCGGCCCACACAGTTGGTGCCGGCGCCGCAGACCACGGCCACCGCGTCGGGCAACGATGTCCCCGCCCGCATCAGCGCGAAGCAGTCGTTGTCCACGATCGACCGGGTGGCCCAGTTCCGGGCGGCGACCGCCTCCTCGAGGAGAAGAACCTCGGCGGGCAGGTCGGCGCCGGCCAGGTAGGCGGCGATCACGTCGACCGGGGTTCCGCCGGTCAGCGAGACGATCAGGTCACCGAGGGTGTCCATGGCCCGGGGCAGGCCCACCACATGCGGGGAGATGCTCGGCCCGCGGACCCGGCCGAGGATCTGTCCGTCCGCCGTACCCAGCACGACGTCGGTCTTGGAATTGCCCCCGTCGGCCGCGAGGAAGGTCTCACTCATCGAGCCCAGGCCAGGTGCCGGCGCCCGGCCGCGATGAGCTTGTCGGTGAGCGCGTCGGCGATCTCGTGCTGGGCGACCAGCGGGTGCGCCAGCAGCGACCGATAGACCCGGTGCTGGCCGCCGCGCAGGGCCGCCTGGAGCGCGAGGTCCTCGTACCCGGAGACGTGGCTGATGAGCCCGGCCATCCCGGGCGGGACCGCGCCGGTCGGCAGCGGTGTGAAGCCGTCCGGCCCGACCCGCGCCGACACCTCGATGACCGCCCGGTCGGGCAGGAACGGGAAGAACCCGTCGTTGCGTACGTTCACCGAGTGCACCCCGTCGGGGTCGTGCCCGTGCAGGGCGGCGAGCAGGCCGACCGCCGCCTCCGAGTAGTACGCGCCGCCGCGCTCGCCGAGCAGCGCCGGCTTCTCCACCAGCGCCGGGTCCCGGTACATCGCCAGCAGCGTCGCCTCGATCTCGGCCACCCGCTCGCCCCGGGTCGGCGCGTCCCGCGACGCCCGCACCACCCGGTCGTGGTGGTAGTAGTAGCTCAGGTAGTACGACGGCACGTTGTTCAGCGTCCGCAGCACCTCCTCGTCGATCTCCACCTCGGCCGCCAGCTCGGGCAGGCGCTGGGCGAGCAGCTGCGGCAGCCGGTCGACGCCGTCCACGTGGGCGGCTCGTTCCCAGGTCAGATGGTTGAGGCCGACGTGATCGAGCAGAACCTTCTCCGGGGGTACGCCGAGCAGCCCGGCGAAGCGCCGCTGGAACCCGATGGCCACGTTGCACAGGCCGACCGCCCGGTGGCCGGCGTCGAGCAGGGCCCGGGTGACGATGCCGACCGGGTTGGTGAAGTCGACGATCCAGGCCCCCGGCCGGGCCCGCCGCCGGATGCGCTCGGCCACGTCGAGCACCACGGGCACCGTACGCAACGCCTTGGCCAGCCCGCCCGCGCCGGTGGTCTCCTGGCCGACACACCCGCAGGACAGCGGGAACGTCTCGTCGCTGATCCGGGCCGCCTGCCCGCCGACCCGCAGCTGGATCACCGCGGCGTCGGCGTCGGTCACGCCCGCGTCCAGGTCGCTGGTCCAGACCACCCGGCCGGGGTGCCCGTGCTGCCGGAAGATCCGCCGCGCGAACTTTCCGACCACCTCCAGGCGGTCGGCGGCCGGGTCGATCAGCACCAGCTCGGACACCATCGACCCGAGCCGGGCGAAGCCGTCGACCAGCTCCGGCGTGTACGTCGACCCGCCACCCACGACGGCGATCCTCACTGAGTTGGTCCCTTCACTGCGGTCAGCCCTTCACTCCGGTCAAGGTCACTCCTTGGACGAACGCCCGCTGCGCGAAGAAGAACACGATGATGATGGGCGCCATGGTCAACACTGTGGCCGCGGTCACCAGGTTCCAGTCCACGTGGTGCACGCTGTGGAACGACGCCAGCCCCAGCGACAGCGTCCAGGCGTTCTCGTTCTCGCTGGTGTAGAGCAGCGGGCCGTAGTAGTCGTTCCAGGCGTAGAAGAACTGGAACAGGCCGGCCGCCGCGATCCCCGGCCGGGCCATCGGCAGCACCACGCGCAGCAGCACCCGCCACTCGCCACAACCGTCCACCCGGGCCGCGTCCAGGTACTCCGCCGGGATGGTGAGAAGGAACTGGCGCAGCAGGAAGATGCTGAACGCGTCGCCGAACAGCATCGGGACGATCAGCGGCCAGAGCGTGCCGGTCAGGCCGTACCGCGCCCACATCAGGTAGAGCGGGACGGTCACCACCTGCGGCGGCAGCATCATCACGCAGATGACCGTCAGGAACAGCGCGTTGCGGCCGCGGAACCTCAGCTTGGCCAGCGCGTACGCCGCCGGGATGCTCGAGATCAGCATGAAGGCGGTGGCCGCGACCGCGTAGATGACCGTGTTCAGCAGATAGTGCGGCAGCGGGGTCACCTGGAACACCCGCAGGTAGTTCTCCGGGTGCCACGTGTTCGGCCAGTAGTCGCTGGTCAGCGCCTGGCTGCTGGTCATCAGCGAGAGCAGGATCAGGTAGACCACCGGCGCCAGGAACATGATCGACAGGGCGATCGCGATGCTGTGCCGGGCGACCCACGCCAGCCGGTTCTGCCTGCGTACCCGTCGATGCTCCTTGGTTGTCGGCAGCACCGGCGGCCGTTCCGCGACGACGGTCACGCCATCTCCTCTCCCGCGAAGGCTTTCGATCGGCGCAGCAGGAAGACCGTTACGCCGAGCGCCACCACAAACAGGGCGATGGCCATCGCGTTCGCGTAGCCCAGGGCGCCGTACTGGAAGCCCACCGTGTAGAGCCACAGCGGATAGGTGAACGTGGAGCCCTCCGGATAGCCGAGCGTCGACGAGAGGCCGCCGCCGGTGGTGGCGCTGCCGCTGGCGATCGCGCCGGCCACCGCCGCCTGGTCGAAGTACTGCAGCGTGTAGATGACGCCGGTGACCGCCGCGAACAAGAACACCGGCCGGATCGTCGGCAGCGTGACGTAGCGGAACCGGTGCCACGCGTTGGCCCCGTCCAGCGCCGCCGCCTCGTACAGGCTCTCCGGCACGCCGAGCACCGCGGCCAGGAAGATGACCATGATGTCGCCGATGCCCCACAGGCCCAGCAGCACCAGCGACGGCTTGGCCCAGGCGGGGGAGTTGAACCACAGCGGGCCGTCGATCCCGATGTGTTCCAGGAACGTGTTCACCGGCCCGGTGCCGGGCTTGAGCAGGTAGACGAACGCGATGGTGGCGGCCACCGGCGGGGCCAGGGCGGGCAGGTAGAACACCGTACGGAAGAAGCCCGCACCCCGCTTGAGCCGCGCCAGCAACATGGACAGCCCGATCGCGCTGATGATCCGCAGCGGCACGAAGATCAACACCATCCAGAGCGTGTTGCGTACGGACTGGAGCAGGAACGGGTCGTCGGCCATCTTCTGGTAGTTGTCCAGCCCGACCCACTCGGGCACCGACAGCAGGTCGAACTTCGTGAACGAGAAGTAGACCGCGGACACCAGCGGGTAGAGGAAGAACACGGCGATGCCGATCAGCATCGGGGCCAGGAACGACAGCGTGGTCAGGTTCCTCCGGAGCCGCATCGGTCTAGCCGCCGAGCTGCATGACGCCGTTGACCTTCTGGTCGGCGCCGGCCAGGCCGGCGTCCAGGTCGGCCACCTTGCCCGACTGCCACTCGGTCATGAACTGCGCGAAGGTCTCCTGGTACGCCGGACCGGACGACGACGGCGGCGTGGTCGACGAGTTCGGGTTGGCGAAGATGTCCAGGAACACCTTGAAGTTCGGGTCGGCGGTCAGCTTCGGGTCGGCCAGCGTGGCCGTGGTCGTCGGCACGTTCTTGATCAGCTCGGCAAGCTTGGCGATGGCCGCGTCGTCGGTGGTCAGGTACTTGATCAGCTCCCAGGCGGCCTCGGGGTTCTTGGCGTTCTTGGAGATGCCGAGGATATTGCCGGTGACGTAGCCGCCGCCGTACCGGGCCGGGTCGCTGACCGGCAGGGGAGCGACCCCGAAATTCAGGTTCTTGGCCTGGTCGGCGAGGAACGCGAGGCGGAACTCGGCGTCGATGTTGATCGCCACCTGGCCCTTCTGGAACGCGTTGTCGGCGCTGAACTCGTCACCCAGGCTGGCCTTGAACTTGACCAGGTTGGCGTACCCGTAGAAGTCGACCAGCTGCTTCTGCCAGGTCAGCAGCGTCTTCCAGGTCGGGTCGGCGCCGATCGCCGACTTGCCGTCCGCGGTCAGCCACTTGGCGCCGACCATCGGCGCCAGGTGCGCGGCCGAGTTCTCGTAGAAGTCGGACAGCGGCAGGAAACCGACCGTCTTGAGCGAGCCGTCGGCGTTCCGGACGGTCAGCTTCTTGGCGTCCTCGGTCAGCTCGTCCAGGGTCTTCGGCGGCCCGGCGATGCCGGCCTTGGCGAACAGGTCCTTGTTGTAGAAGATGCCGTACGCGTCGGCCAGGAACGGCATCGCGCAGCGCTTGCCGGCGTACTCGGTGTACTGCCGGGTGGTCGCGTTGAGCTTGGTCAGGTCGATCTTGTCCCGCCGGAGGTACTGGTTCAGGTCGACCCAGGCGCCGGACGAGCAGAACTTCCCGACGATGTCGGTGGAGTACGAGAGGCCGACGTCCGGGCCGCTGCCGGCGCCGACCGCCTGGGTGACCTTGCCGTCGTCCTGCCCCGACTTGACGTTCACGGTGATCTTCGGGTGCGACGCGGTGAAGTCCTTGATCACGGTGTCGATCGCGGCGGCCTCCCGGTCGGTGAAGAAGTGCCACAGCTCGACCGAGCCGCTCACCTCCGTACCCGGATCGGCGATCTTGTTCTCCTTGGGGGCCGGGGTGCAGGCGGCCGCGAGCATCACTGCGGCGGCGCCCAGGGCCAGGGCTGCTCTACGCATGTCGGGGGTCCAATCAGCTGTCGCGGATGTCGGAGATGAGGGCTTCGCGTACGGTGCCGAGCCCGGCGTCCAGCGCGCCGAGCAGCACCGCGTCGTCGTCGATGGAGGTGACCTCGATGGCGCTCTCGAGCGGGGCGGCCCGCAGCATCGCCTGGTCGACCGCGTCGCGGAGTGGGCGTCCGCCCGCCTGGGCCACCTGTCCCGCCAGCACGACCAGGGAGGGGTCGAGCACGGCGATCACCGCGGCCAGCCCGACCGCGACCCGGTCGGCCAGCTCGGTGAAGAAGGCGCCGCCGGCGTTCGAGACCACTTCACCGGGAGTACGCCCGGAGATGCCGTGCTCGTGGCCCAGCGCGAGGACCGCCGGGCCGCCGACCAGATCCTGCAGGTCCCGCCGGCCGTCGGCGGCGAACAGCGGCATGTAGCCGATCTCGCCGGCCCCGCCCCGGGCGCCGCGCAGCAGGGTGCCGCCGATGTCGATGGCGAGGCCGAGCCCCTCGTCGCCGAGCCACAGCAGCGCGAAACCGTCGGAGTTCCTGGCCACGCCGTGCCGTCGCTCGGCGATGGCGGCCAGGTTGACGTCGTTGTCCACCCCGATCGGCACGCCGAGCTCCTTGATCAGCTCAGGGAGGAGCCCCGGCTTCTGGAAGCCCGGCACCTCGGTGTGGCCGATGGTCTCGGTGCGGCGGTCGTACGAGCCGGAGATGCCGAGCTGGACGTACCTCAGTCGTTCCTGGTCTCCCTGGAGCCGTTTCAGCACCCCGGCCAGAGCGGTTCCCGGATCGGTGTTCCGGAAGTCCACGTCGCACTCGAAGCGGGCCCGGGTCTCGCCGGCGAGATCGCAGAGGGCCGCCGACACGGACGGGCCATCGCCCGAGCCGACGTCCCGGATCGACACCGCCGCGGCGTAGGCGGCGTCCGGGTTGGCCGCGTAGATCTCGGCGTTGGGTCCCGGCCGGCGCCGGGGCTGATGGGCGACCACCCCGACGAGCCCCGCGTCGGTGAGCCGGCGGAGCACCTCGGAGATGGTCGGCGTGCTCAGGGCGGTGAGCCGGCGAAGATCGGCGCGGGTCAGCCTGCCCGGGTCGATGAGGTGCGCCAGCGCGGCGCTCTCGTTCATCGCCCGCAGCAGCTTCGACGAGCCGGCCGGCCGAGCCACCCACCGCTCCCTAATTATTTGACAGACTGACTAACAATTAGCGAGCAACGTAGGCCCGCCCCTCGTCGCCTGTCAAGGACGCTCGTCAGGAAGCGCGGGCCTGCTGCGCCGGCTCTGCGCCTTGGCCGGCTCCAGGCCGGCCGCCGTCCGGAGCTCCGCGTACGGCTACAGGAGGTCGGCCAGGAGCTTCGACGGGTTGAGGGCGTCGTAGGTGTGGCCGGCGGTCGTGCCGAAGGTGATGGTCGCCTGGGCCGGGTCGGTGACCAGCGCCGCGCCCCGGACCCGGACGTGGCGGCGGGCCAGGGCGGCCACGCTGAGCTTGGTGTTGCGGCGGGCGGCGACCGCGGACACCAGCGTGGCGATGTCGTGGCCCTCGCGCTCGACGTGGGCCCGCGGGGCGCCGTTGAGGTGGACGTCGACGTAGAGGATCTCGTGCGTGTCCAGGTCGAGCAGCATCGGCACCACGTAGCGCTTGCGGCCGGTGAGCGCGAACGCGTTGACCACCGTGGCCGGGTCGAACGCGGCGTGCTTGCTGGTGGCGTCGTCGCGCAGCATCCAGCCGGTGTACGCCTCGGCCAGCGCGTCGAACTCCGGCCCGGCGTACCGCAGGCCACGACCGAGCAGGCCGGGCGATTCGGCCGCGGCCAGCCGGACGGCGGCCGGGTAGTCGGTGGCGAGCAGCCGCTCGAAGCGGGACGGGAACGACGACCGGTCGTGCCGGGTCTCGCGCAGCCGGGCGAAGGTCTCACGCACCCGGGGCGCGCGGAACTCGCCGACGTGCAGCCCGCGGTCGATCGCCAGCCACAGCCCGCGCCGCCGGAAGACGTCGCCGAGCCGCTCGCTCGCCTCGAGCGTGTTCACCACGACGCGGCGGTCGGACCGGGACAGCCGCGGGTAGCGGATCGGCTCGAACAGGCTGGCGTCGCCACCGGTCAGCGCGGCGAACAGGCGCAGCAGGTCGTCGGGGGTGGCGCCGGTCGACGGCAGCCGCCCGCGCTCGAACGCCCAGATCAGCTCGAACAGCAGCGTGCGGTTCTCACGGAAGCGGACCTCGGCCGGGTCCAGGCCGTCCACCCCGAGGCGCTTGACGAGTACGCCGAGATCGGCGCGCACGTCCTCACGCAGCGACGCCGCGCTGCCGAAGCAGTCCCGCATCCACTCGCGCAGCCCCGCCTCCAGCTCGGCCGGGCTCACCAGCCGAACGGTGAGCCACTCGACGCGGCGGTCGCGGGGGAGCGCCGCCTGCGCCCGGCGCGCCGCGTCGGCCCGCTCCTGGTCCTGCGGGATCGACGACGCCGGCCACCAGCCGAGGTCGCTGAAGTCGAGGGCCCGGCGCCAGCGCTCGTCGGTGTGCTCCTCGCCGGCCATCCGCGCCCGGGCGACGACGAACCGAAAGGAGGCGTCGTCGAACTCGGGCAGCCGGTCGGGGAAGCCGGCGAACAGCGGCGCGTACCGGCCCTTCTCGCCCCGCTTCTCGCGGACATGCGCGATCAGGGCGTGGTGCGGCCCGGCGAGCCCGTCGGTGACCGCGCCGGGGTTGGCGAACCGCACCCCGGCGTGCGCGAACTCGGCGAGCAGCGGCGCGGCCACCGCCGGGGTGGCCGGCCCGGCCGGCGTCACGACCAGTCCCAGCCGGTCGAATGCGATGCGCTCCAGCGCGTCCACGTGTCTGCACCCCCGACGAACCGAGAAACCCCCGACGAAACGAGAACGGCGCCGCGACGCGGCGCCGATCGTGAGGAGAGTGCCCGGGCGGTTCACCCAAAGAAGTTTGTCGAAGTATGCCCGGGCTAGGCCTCTGCGAAGGAGCGTACGGGCAACGATCACGCCGGGACACCCGAATATCGAACGAACCGGCCCCGGCAACGTCGTCCGCACCATGACCAACGCACCCACCCTGCCCGACGGCGTCGGCTGGACCGCCGTGCTCGTGGCCGCGCAGCGGGCCGCCGAGTCGCTGTCCGGCGCCCCGGCCTTCCGCGACCCGCTGGCCGAGGCGATCGTCGTCCACCTGGGCCTGGCCGGGCCCGGTGAGCAGCCGCGCTTCGACGCCATGCCCGGCGACATGGCCGGCCTGACCACGATGATGGGCGACCTGGTGGTCCTGCGGACGCTGCACAACGACCGGGTGATCACCGAGTCCGGGGTGGAGCAGGTGGTGCTGCTGGGCGCCGGGCTGGACGGCCGGGCCTACCGGCTGCCGGGGGCCGGGCGGATCTTCGAGCTCGACCTGGCGCCGGGCCTGGCGCTCAAGGAGGAGGCGGCCCGGGCGGCCGGTCTGCAAACCCTGATGCGGCGTACGGCGGTGCCGGCCGACCTGGCCGGGGAGTGGGCGTCCGCGCTGCTCGCCGCCGGTTTCGACCCGTCCCGGCCGACCGCGTGGATCGGCGAGGGGCTGACCATCTACCTCGACCGCTCCGAGCTGGACGGCCTGCTGACCCGGGTCCGCGACCTGTCCGCGCCGGGCAGCCGCCTCTGCCTGGAGATCGCCTCCCGTTTCGACGCCGGCCTGGCCGACGAGGAGGTGGCCGACAACGGCACCCGCCGCCTGGAGACCCTGCTGCGGGAGGGCCCGCCGATCCCGCCGCACGACTGGCTGATCGACCACGGTTGGTCCGCTCGCCACCACACCCTGGTCGAGCTGGGCGAGCGCCACGGTCGCGAGGTGACCCGCTGGTTCGACGCGGACCGCGGCGGCGCGACCCTGTGGATGTTCACCTCGTCGCCGCTGCCGCGGCCAGGATCCTGACCGCCCGGACCAGTCCGGCGCGGGGCGTCTCGCGCCAGTCCGGGTCGAGCGGCGGCAGGCTGGTCGACAGCGGGTAACGATCGCGCAGGTCGGGGATGAGCCGCGCGGTGGCCCGGGCCCGCTCCAGCCACCCCTCGGCGTCGTCCGTGCCCATCCGCCGGTAGGCCGCCGCCGTGGCCGCGGTGGCCCGGACGGTCGCGTACAGCATCGTGACGATCGCGGGCTCCGGCCGGTCACCCAGGATGCCGAGCAGCCGCTCCAGCCAGTCCTGCTCGTTCGGCCCCTGCCCGCTCTGCGCCCACGAGAGGTCGGTCAGCCACGGGTGCGCCAGGTGGACGTCGAACAGCGCCGTGGCCCAGGCGAGCAGGTCGTCGCCGAGCCCGGTGCCCGGGTCGTCCCAGGCCGGCATGGCCACCGCGTGGTCCTGCATGAGGGCGATCAGGTTCTCCTTGGCGCCCACGTACGGGTAGAGGGCCATCGCGGTCTTGTCGAACCGGGCGGCGACGGCCCGGGTGGACACCGCCGCGAGCCCGGACGCGTCGGCGATCTCGATCCCCGCGGCCAGGATCTCGTCGAGGCCGAGTTGCTGCCGCGGGCCGCGTCGCGGGGTGGGCAGCGTGGTGCCGCGGCCCCGCCAGAGCCGGCGGACATGCTCTTCTGCGCTCATAGTCCTTACAGTGTATAGTGTTAGTCATGACGACGACGGCGAAGCTACACGACGGTTCCGATCTCGAAGTCACGGTCCTCGGCGAGGGCCCCGCGGTGCTGCTGCCGGTCAGCCTGGCCGTGGTCGACGAGGCCACGGCCGAGCAGATGCGGGCCTGGGGCGCCCAGCCCGACCTCGGGCCGGCCCTGGCGCACGGTCTGGCCGACGCCGGCCACCGGGTGATCGTGGCCGACTACGAGGGCCACCGCGCCGCCCACCCGGCGGGCCCGACGCTGACCGCCGACGCGGTGGCCACCGACCTGCTGGCGATCGCCGACGCGGCCGGGGCGCACGAGTTCGCCTACTACGGCTACTCGTGGCTGGCCCTGTCCGGCCTCCAGCTGGCGATCCGCACCGACCGGCTGACCGGCCTGGCCATGGGCGGTTTCCCGCCGCTCGGCGGCCCGTACGGCCCGATGCTCGCGGTCACCCGGGCCGCACACCGGATGGCGACCGAGAACGCCGGCCGGGTGCGGCCCGACCAGTCCGAGATCGAGCCCGGCGACTGGGACGCGGCCGTGGTCACCCAGACCCCGGAGCAGACCCGGCAGTACGTGACCCTCTACGAGTCCTTGCGGGACTTCGACGAGCGCGCCGCCCTCGACGGCCTGAAGATTCCGCGGCTGGCCTTCGCCGGCCAGGACGACGCGATCGACTACGGCCCGCAGTGGGGCAACGTCCGGGTCGAGCTCGGCCCGCCCCTGGCCCACCATCGCGCCGAGCTGGAGCAACAGGGCTGGACCGTCGAGGTGGTGCCGGGCGACCACATGACCGCCATGCGGACCACTACGGCCCTGCCGATCCTGACCACGTGGTTGACGACCCTTGGTCCGGGTCGGTAGTCATCAGCCCGTCGCCTTCTCACCACGACGATCGAGAGCCAGGTCGTCCCGGAGGTTGTAGGCCGCGGCCCCGGCGACCCCGCCGCTGACCCCCAGCGCGAGAACCACATAGAGGACCATCCGGCCTCGTACGCTCATCGGCCCTCCCCGTGGCCGCTCCGGGCGTCGCGGACCAGTTCCGGGTCGCGCGGGTCGTAGATGACCCGGAACGTGTCGCCCACGGCCGGCTTCGGGTCGGCGGGCGGCTGCCAGAGTTTGGTGCGGAAGGGCTCACCCTCGGCGGTGGTGAACTGGACGATGTAGAGGTCGGGGCGTTTGCCGTTGTCGCGGATCTCGACCAGCGTCGCGTCGGCGCCGCGGCCACGCCGGTCGAGCGCGGAGTCGGACCGCCACTCGCTGACCACCAGCCAGGCCATGCCGGCCCCCAGCACGACGAAGATGGCGATGCCCATGCCGAGCCGGCGATTCATGGTCCCTCCCCGTTGGTGGCGCGGCTCCAGGGTAGGAACCGGCCACCAACGGGAGTCTGATCAAGGGATGCGTACGGTCACGTTGTGGAAGGCGGCGTGCCCGATCGACGACGTTGGACTCCACGGGTTCGTATATGCGAACGCCATTTACATCTCGGGTTCGCAGGGTGAATATCCACGTATGGAGCTACGCGTGTCAATAGGCGTTCATCGATGAGTGAAGGTGTGCGGATCGCCCTCGTCGGCTGTGGGGCGATCGGTGAGCTGGTGGCCCGCCGGGTGTACGCGTCGCCCCCGCCGGGCGCCCGGGTGGTGGCCGTCGTGGACCGTGTCGCCCACCGTGCCGCCGAGGTCGGGGCGCTCCTCGGGGTGCCCGCCTTCACCGACCTCGCCGAGGTCCCGGCGGTCGACGCGGTGGACATCCGGCTGCCGCACGACGCCCACGCCGCGGCCGTTCTCCACGCGCTCGACGCGGGCCTGCACGTGCTCGTGGAGAAGCCGCTGGCCACCACCGAGGCCGACGGCCGCGCCCTGGTCGAGGCGGCCGGCGCGTCGGACCGGGTGGTCGCCGTGGCCGAGAACTACCCGCACCTGGCGACCGTCCAGGCCGCCGCCCGGGCGATCGAGGCCGGGCGGATCGGCGAGCTGGTCGCGGTGCGGACCACGCGGGCCTACCGGCTGGACGGCGTGTGGCTGCGGGACGGCTGGCGCCAGGACGGCGGGCCGGCCGCGGGCATCCTGCTCGACCAGGGCACCCACCACACCAGCCTGCTGCGGCACCTCGCCGGGCCGATCGCGGCGGTGACCGCGTCCGGCGGAGCGGACACCGTGGGGCTCACCCTGCGGTTCGCCTCCGGCGTCATCGGCCAGTCGCTCTACACCTGGGTCACCCCGGCGTTCGGGCCGGAGATCGAGGCCACCGCGTACGGGACCGGCGGGCGCATCGACATCCGGGTCGACTACGAGGGAACGGGCGGATCGGCCGTGCTCAGGTCTGGCGAGGTCCTCGTCGAGGGCGAGGACTACTACGACAGCCACCGCGCGATCGTCGCCGACTGGGTCGGAGCGATCCGCGAAGGGCGCACGCCGCTGGTCGACGCCGCTTCCGCCTTCGCCGATCTGCGCGTCGTGCTCGCCGCGGCCGAGGAGGTTGACCGGTGGACGCTCTGATCTGGGGCGGTGCCGGCACCGCGGTGGCCGGCCGCTCCGTGACGAAGGCGCTCCTCAGGCCCAGAGGTGGGCCAGTACGGCCGCGCCCGGCGGTGCTGGTGCACGCCCGGTAGCCTTGGGCCCCATGCATCCAGGCCTGCAGATGCCGGCGCCGCCGCCGCTGACCATGCGGCTCTCGACCGGCCTGCTGTTCGGCACGGCCGGGCTCCTGTTGCTGAACGCCCTCGTCGAGCTGGTCTTCACCAACACCGACCTGAGCGTCTACAAGGACGCGTACACCGGCGACACCGGTTCGGCCTTCGGCAGCCTCGCGTGGGCCACCTTCGTCCTGCTGATCGGGGCCGGCGTCTGCATCCTGGCCATCCTCAACAGCCACGGCAACGAGAAGTCCCGGGTCACCACCCTGGTGCTGGGCGGCCTCTTCATGGTCTGCGGCGGCGTCGGCAGCCTGGCCGGCGGCTTCCACAACCCCACCGGTTCCGCCGGCAGCGGCGCCGCCGCCCGGGTCCTGCCCGCCACCTACGGCCTGACCGTCACCATCCTCGACGGCCTGGTCCTGCTCTCCACCCTGATCGCCCTGGTCCTGCTGGTCCTGCCCCCGTCGACCCGCTTCTTCCACAGCCGCAAGAAGGTCGAGTTCACGGTCACCTGGGTCCCCGCCGCCCCCGCCCCGCCGCCACCACCCCCACCGTTCGGCGGTCCCGCCTTCGGCCCCCCGGTGGTCGACCAGACCCCTCACTCGGCGAACATCCCGATGGCCGACCCGTGGAGCGAGTCCGAGAAGCCGACCGACTACCACCCTCGTCACCACGGCGAGTCGCCCGTTTAAGCTGGCCGGATGGCATCGGTCAAGCAGTTCCAGGTCACCTTCGACTGTGCCGAGCCCGAGCGCGTCGCCCGGTTCTGGTGCGAAGTGCTCGGGTACGAGGTGCCGCCGCCCCCGCCGGGCTTCACGAGCTGGGCCGGGTGGGACCGCGCATTGCCACCCGAGCGCCAGGGTTCGGCCTTCGCCTGCGTCGACCCCACGGGCGTGGGCCCGCGCCTGTACTTCCAGCGCGTCCCCGAGGGCAAGGTCGCCAAGAACCGCGTCCATCTCGACGTGCGGGCCGGCACCGGCCTGGTCGGCGAGGAACGCCTGGCCACCCTCCAGGCGGAGTGCGCCCGCCTGATCGCCCTGGGTGCGACCCACGTGCAGACCCTGCTCGCCGACGAGGAGAACGAGTCCTGCATCGTGATGCAGGACCTCGAGGGCAACGAGTTCTGCCTCGACTGAGCCGACGCCTGGCCACCCGCGGCTTCAGACCCGCGATGCCCGGCCATTGCCGCGCTCCTGGATGGACACACCCGGCGGTGCCGAGAGCCAGAGGCTTGGATCGTCGATCGCGAGTTTGACCAACTCGACGTGCCGCTCTCGAACCGTCATGATCTGGGTCAGCCGAACTACTTTTCGATGGGTGCGTCGGCGGCAGGGTCAGGCGGGGATGCGGAATTCTTGGAGGCGGGCCGCCAATGTGTCGGCCGCCGCCCGGACGTCGGCGCCCAGCTCGGCGATGCGGTCGTCGGCGGCGCGCTGCAACGGGACCGCGAGGCTGATGCCCGTCGCGGGCCAGCCGGGGACGGCCACCGCGGCGGCCGCGCAGCGTACGCCGGGGGTGGATTCCTCGTTGTCGATCGCCCAGCCCCGGCGGCGGGTCTCGGTCAGGTCGCGGAGCAGGGTGGGCACGGCCGTCAGGGTCGACGGGGTCAGGGACGGCAGGCCGGTGGGGTAGAGGGCGGCCACCTCGGCGTCGGGGCGCAGGGCCAGCAGGGCCTTGCCGATGCCGGTGGCGTGGGCGGGGACGCGGCGGCCGGTGGCCGTGGTCAGGCGGACCGGCTGGGTCGACTCCAGGCGCTCGACGTAGAGGACGTCGGAGCCGTCGAGGATGCCCAGGTGGCACGTCTCGTTGTGGCGGCGGACCAGGTCGCGCAGGATCGGCTCGGCCAGGCGGAGCAGGCCGGTACGGACCTGGTGGGCCGAACCCACCTCGAACGCGGCCAGGCCCACGCTGTAGCGGCCGTTCCCGTCGCGGACCACGAAGCCGGTCTCCTCGAGCGTGGCCAGCAGGTTGTGCACGCTCGCCCTGGGCAGGTCGGAGACCTTGTGCAGCTCGCCGAAGGTCATCGGGGCCGGGGTCGCGGCGATGGTCCGGAGCAGCCAGAGGGCGCGTTCGACCGTCCGGACCGTACGCATGATCGCGAGTTCAGCCCCAGACCTCCTGGGCGGTTTCGGCGATCAGCCGCAGCTTGGCGACCTCTTGATCGTAGGAGAGCACGTTGCCCTCGACGGTCGACGAGAACCCGCACTGGGGCGAGAGGCAGAGCTGTTCGAGCGGGACGTACTTGGCGGCCTCGTCGATGCGGCGCTTCAGCGTGTCCTTCGACTCGAGCTCGCCCCGCTTGGTGGTGACCAGGCCGAGCACGACCATCTTGCCGGGCGGCACGAACCGCAGCGGGGCGAAGCCGCCGGAGCGGTCGTCGTCGTACTCGAGGAAGAAGCCGTCCACCGCCAGCTCGCTGAACAGCGCCTCGGCGACGAAGTCGTAACCGCCCTCGGCCGCCCACGACGACCGGAAGTTGCCCCGGCACATGTGGGTGGTCACGGCCAGGCCGGCCGGGCGGTCCTGGATCGCCGCGTTGATCTGCTTGATGTAACGCAGGTGCTGGTGCTCGGCGTCGTCACCACGGGAGGTGAGCAGGGCGCGCTGGGCCGGGTCGTTCAGGTAGGCCAGGCTGGTGTCGTCGAGCTGGAGGTAACGGCAACCCAGATCAAAAACCCGGCGGACCTGCTCGGCGTACGCGGAACTGAGGTCGGCCCAGAACTGGTTCTCGTCGGGGTAGACCGCCGGATCGATGGCCGCCCGCCCGCCGCGGTAGTGGACCATGCTCGGCGACGGGATGGTCAGCTTGGCCGTCACGCCCTCGCCGACCGTCGAAGCCAGGAACGAGAAGGCGTCCCCGAAGATCGTCTCGGTGAGCCGGACCGGCGCGTCCACGGTCAGCGCGGCCGACTCGAAGTCGAGTTCGCCCTCGGCGTTGCGGAAGTGCACCTGGATCTTCTCGTCGGTGCGGCTGATGCCACCGAGCTGATAGATGAAGTCCATGTGCCAGGACGTACGCCGGAACTCGCCGTCGGTCGCCGACCGCAGCCCGACGTCGCGCTGCATGGCGACCACCTCGCGGATCGCGTCGTCCTCGACCGCGCGCAGTTCGTCGTCCTTGATGGTTCCGGCGGCGTGCTCCTCGCGGGCCCGGAGCAGGCGCGCGGGCCGGAGCAGACTGCCGACGTGATCCGCCCGGAAGGGCGGGGTGTCGCGGAGCGTCATCGTCGATACCCCCTCGGTGCGACAGCCTACGTCCGAGCGCCGCGGTCGTGCATCTCCAGTTCCTCCGGCCGCTCCTTCTGTGGCAGTCGCGGCCACTTGTCCTCCCAGGGGTAGGACTCGCCGAGGCTCTTGGTGGCCAGGCCGGCGGTCTGGAAGCCGTACCCGACGCTCCTGGCCGTGTCGTTGTTCCCGGCCACGCCGACGGTGAGCGCCACCGCGCCGACCGCGCCGAACAGCCCGCCGACCATCTTCGGCACGTTCACCTTGCGGTCGCGGACCATCTTGAGGAACTCGCTGCCGAAGTCGCCGGCCGCGGTGCCGCCGGAGAGGATGGCCGCCGCGATCGCATAGCTCGAGACCGGGATGTCACCCTTGTGCCGGCCCTGCTCGACGAGCTGTTCGAAGTGCCTTTGATGCTTGATCGCGTACGCCTGGAGGGCCGGCGCCGCGGCCGCGGCGAACGCGCCGATCGCCTTGTTCCAGTCGCCGTCCGGGAACATCCGGAAGCCGGTCTCCGACTTCCAGCCCTCGCCGTAGATCTTGACCGCGAGCCCGGCGGTCTGCGCGTAGAGGCCGCCGAACCGGGCCGCGTCGCCCGCCGGTCCCTTGGTCTGGGCGACCGAGTTGGTGATCAGCCCGCCGGTGATCGCCACCCCGGCGATGAACTTGCCGGTGTTGAAGCCCCGGCCCTGACAGAACTTGATGACCTCGCTGAGCGCGTCGCCGGTGGAACTGGCCGCGGCCATGCCGGTGGCGCCGGAGCTGAGGTTGGGCGCGGTCGGCGCCCCGGGCAGCAGGCCGTAGTTCTGGGCGGGGAAGGCGATCGCGCCGGCCGCGCCGAGGGTCTTGGGGTAGTCGCCCTTGGTCGGCGGCACGTGCCACCACCTCGGCTGTCTCTCGACGGCGTCGTGGAACTCTTCCTCACGGCCCGAGGAGGCCCGCGAGCTCGGACGGGTGGTCGGCGGCGACGGGACCGGGTTCTCGCCCGTGTGGGCGTCGGTGAACCGCGTCGAGGCCGGGCTGGGCGGCTGGGGGATCTCCGCCTCGCTCACCTCGGTCTCGGGCAGGCTGTCCAGCGACGGGACCGGAGAAGCGGGCCGGGAGGGCGCCTCGACCTCGTCCGGGAAGGCGCCGGGCATGGATCGTGTCGGGTCGCCGAGAACCCGGGAGACGGCCGTGTTCCCGGCCGCACGCTGCAGGGCGAGGATCGCGGCGGCCCCGGGCGGGAGGTGAACGCCGCCCCGGAACGCGCCGGGCCGGCGTTCCGGCTCGCTGTCCTCGGACCGGGCCTGCGAATGCCGTGCCACCGGAACTCCTAGCGTCGGGATCGCCGTGCGCGATTCGTGACCCTACGGATCCAAAATGGACGGCAACCGACCCGGAGGTGAACGGACCGGCGCTCGTCCGGGCCGACAACCAGACCAGGGGAGTGTTGTCGGTCACGCCAAAGACATTGTTCGGCGAGATCGGCAGTCTTTGCCTTCACGTAGCACGTGGAGGGCGCGATGAAGGCTCTACGATCGGCGGCCGCGCTCGGCGCGGTGGCACTGCTGACCGCCGCTTGCGGCAATGACTCGGCCGGGGGCGCGGGCGGTGGGCAGCCGGTGAACGGTAAGACGTTCACCATGTCCGTGCCCTCCGACCCGGGGAACCTGGACCCACATTTCACCTCGCTGACGATCGCCGGCCAGGTGGACCGCTTCCTCTACGACTCCCTGCTCGGCTTCTCGGCGGACGGCAAGATGCTGCCCGGCCTGGCCGAGAAGTGGGAAGCCACCACCACCGAGGCCAAGTTCACCCTTCGCAAGGGCGTGACCTGCGCGAACGGCACCCCGCTGACCGCTAAGACGGTGGCCGGCAACATCAGTTTCGTGGGCGACGTGAAGAACGCGTCGACCCGGGTCGGCACCTACGTCCCGGCCGGCGCCAAGGCCACCGCGGACGAGGCCACGGGCGTCATCACGGTCACCTCACCCGCCCCGGACGCCTTCCTCGACCGCAACCTGGGCGGTCTGCCGATCGTCTGTGACCAGGGCATGAAGGACCGGACGAAGCTCAAGCAGAGCTCCGACGGCACCGGCATGTTCACGGTGACCGAGGCGGTGCCGGACGACCACTACACGCTGACCCGGCGCAAGGAGTACGCGTGGGGCCCGGGCGACGTCAAGGCCGACACGGTCGGACTGCCCGACAAGGTGATCATCCGGGTGGTCGCGAACGAGGCCACCGCGGCCAACCTGATGCTCACCGGCGAGCTCAACGCCGCCCGGTTCAGCGGCCCGGACAGCCAGCGGCTGACCGGCGACGGCTACCTCAAACGGGACATCCTGGCGCCCACCGGCGAGCTGTGGTTCAACCAGAAGCCGGGCCTGCCCACCGCCGACGAGGCGGTTCGCAAGGCGCTGGTCCAGTCGGTCGACCTCAAGCAGATCCAGCAGGTCTTCACCTCGGGCCGGGGCGCCGACCCGACCGGGCTGGTGGCGCCGGCGATGACCCCGTGCAAGGGGAACACGATCTCCGGTAACCAGCCGCCGTTCGACGCCGCCGCGGGCAAGGCCGCCCTGGCCGCCAAGCCGCTCTCGCTGACTGTGGCCTTCGCCGCGTCGGCCAGCCCGGGCGCCCAGCCCGCGGCCGAGCTGCTCCAGCAGCAGTGGACCGCGGCCGGCGTCAAGGTGACGCTGAAGAACGTGACGGCCGTGCAGGTCGGCCAGATCGCGGCCGGCGAGCTGTCCTGGGACGTGGCGATGTTCCCGATCGGCGTCACCCTGCCCAGCCAGCTGGTCGCCTACCTCTCCGGGCCGACCCCGCCGAACGGCACCAACTTCGCCAGCATCGACAACAAGGCCTACCAGGCCGCGGTGACCGAGGCCCAGAAGACGGCCGGCGAGGGCGGCTGCGCCCAGTGGCTGGCGGCCGAGACCGAGCTGATCAAGCGGCTCGACCTGGTTCCGTTCGCCAGCTCCAACAACCCGTACTTCGTCAAGGGCGCGACGCTCGACCTCTCCGATGGTGATGTCGGGCCGGCCACCATCCGGATGCTCGGCTGACCGGGCCGGCCGATGAACGTCTGGGTCAGGTTCGCGACGCGCAGGACCGGACGGCTGGTGCTGTCGCTGTGGGTGTTGGTGACCGCCGCGTTCGCGATGATGCACGCGCTGCCCGGCGACCCGGTCCGGGCGGCGCTCGGCCCGACCGCGCCGCTCGAGCTGGTCCAGGCCCGCCGCGCCGCGATGGGCCTGGACGACCCGCTCTGGCAGCAGTACCTGCACTACCTGGCCGGCCTGTTCACCGGCGACCTGGGCACCTCGATGACGTCCGGCCTGCCGGTGTCGGACGTCATCTCGGCCCGGCTCGGCTCCACCGTGCAGATGGCGGGGCTCGCGTTCGTGGTGGCCGTGGTGGTGTCGGTGCCGGTGGGCACGCTGATGGCGGTGCTCGTGCGGCACGGCCGCCGGCGCGGTGGTGACCTGGCGTTCACCTCGGCCAGCGTGGTGCTCGCGACGATCCCCGAGTTCCTGATGGCGGTCGGGCTGGTCTTCGTGTTCAGCGTCCAGCTCGGCTGGCTGCCGGTCGCGGGCAAGGCCGGCCCCGACTCGTACGTGCTGCCGGTACTCGCCCTGGCCATCGGCCCGGCGTTCGTGCTGGCCCGGATCGTCCGGGTGGAGATGCTGGCCGTGCTGCAGACCGACTACCTGCGTACCGCCCGGGCCAAGCGCCTCCCGGAGCGGGTGGTCTACCTGCGGCACGCCCTGCCGAACGCCCTGACCACCACGCTCACCCTCGGTGGCCTGCTGCTCGGCTCGCTGGTCGCCGGGACGGTGCTGGTCGAGAACGTGTTCGCCTGGCCCGGCCTGGGCGGCACGATCGTCGGCTCGATCCTGGCCAAGGACTACCCGACCGTGCAGGGTGTGGTGCTGGTCTACGGCATCGGTGTGCTGCTGGCGAACCTGGCCGTCGACGTCGCCCTGGCCGTGGTCGACCCCCGTTCGACGATCCGGGAGAGCTGATGCGCCGCTTCGGTCCGCTGGGGGTCAGCGCGTTCGCTCTGCTCGTCCTCGTCCTGGCCCTGGCTCTGTTCGCCCCGTTCATCTGGCAGGAGCGCGCCGACGCGGTCAACCCGGCCGACATCCTGCGGGGCCCGTCGGCGGCGCACCTGGCCGGCACCGATCCGCTCGGCCGCGACGTCCTGGCCCGGGTGCTGGTGGCGACCCGGCTGTCGGTCGGCCTGGCGCTGCTGGCGACCGGCCTCGGCGTGCTCGCCGGCCTGGTGCTGGGCACGTCGACCGCGGTGCTCGGCCGGCGCGTCGGCCGCTGGATCGGCACCCTGATCAACATCGCCGTGGCCTTCCCGAGCCTGCTGCTCGCCCTGTTCTTCGCGGTCATCTTCGGTGTCGGCGCGAAGGGCGCGGTGCTGGCCATCGGCCTGGCCACCGCGCCGAACTTCGCCCGCATCGCCCAGACGCTGTCGGCCACGATCGCCGGCCGGGACTTCATCTCCGCCGCCCGCATCGCCGGCGTCGGACGGTTCCGCATCCTGGTCCGCCACGTGCTGCCCAACATCGCCGACTCCATGGTGATCACGGCCACCATCGCCGCCGGCAACGCGACGCTGGCCTTCGCCAGCCTGTCCTTCCTCGGCCTCGGCGTGCAGGCGCCCAGCTACGACTGGGGCCGGCTGCTCGGCGAGGGCCTCCAGCAGATCTACATCCACCCGGCGGGCGCGCTGGTCGCGGGTCTCGCGGTGGTGCTCGCGGCGATGGCGTTCAACCTGAGCGGAGAGGTGGTCGCGCGGGCGATCGGCTTGCGCTCCACCCAGACGGGTACGCTCGGCGGCCCGCCGCCTCCCGCGCTCGAGTCACCGATGCCGGAGGTGCCGGACGCTCTGCTCGCCGTGCACAACCTCCAGGTGTCGTTCCCCGGGGTACGCCCGGTCCGGGGCGTCAGCCTGTCGCTGCGGCGCGGTGAGGCGGTCGGCATCGTCGGCGAGTCCGGGTCGGGCAAGAGCCTGACCGCGCTGGCCATCGCCCGGCTGATCGAGCCGCCCGGCGAGGTCACCGCCGACCGGCTGTCCTTCCTGGGCCAGGACCTCCGAGGCGACGACGTTCGAGCGCACCGCCGCCTGCTGGGCACCTCGCTCGCCATGGTCTTCCAGGACCCGATGACCTCGCTGAACCCGGTCCAGCGGGTCGGCCGCCAGCTCGCCGAGGTCGTGCGTACCCACAGCGGCGCCAGCAGGCGTACGGCCTGGGAACGGGCCGTCGACCGGCTGAGCGCGGTGCGCATCCCGGACGCCGCCCGCCGCGCCGCCCAGCTGCCGCACGAGTTCTCCGGCGGCATGCGCCAGCGGGCCATGATCGGCATGGGCGTGATGGCCAGCCCGTCGCTGATCATCGCCGACGAGCCGACCACCGCGCTCGACGTCACCGTGCAGAAGCAGGTGCTCCAGCTCCTGCAGAACATCCGGGCCGCCGAGGACGTCGGGCTGCTCTTCATCAGCCACGACGTCACGGTGGTCGGGCAGATGTGCTCGCGGGTGCTGGTCATGTACGCCGGGCGGATCGTCGAGGACCTGCCGGCCACGGCGTTGCGGTCGGACGCCCGGCACCCGTACACCCGGGCCCTGGTGGCCGCCGTGCCCGACATGGAGACCGACCGGTCGCAGCCGCTCGCGGTGATCCCCGGCCGGCCGCCGGACCCACGCGACCTGCCGCCGGGGTGTGCTTTCGCCCCGCGCTGCCCGCTCGCCACCGACCGGTGCCGCACCGAGGACCCGCCGCTGGCCACCCACGACGGCCGGCGCGTCGCCTGCTGGCACTCCGACCTCGCACCCGCCGTGGTCCCCGCGCTCCTGAAAGGAGAACAGTCATGAGTCTGGACACTGCACATTGGGGGCGACGACTGGCTGAGCTGGCCGCGCTCCACCACGTCCCCGGCGCCGCCCTCGGCATCCTCAAGGACGGCGAGGTGGCCGAGGCCGCGTACGGCGTCACCAACCTCCGCACCGACGTCCCGGTCACCACGGACACGCTGTTCCAGCTCGGCTCGATCAGCAAGGTGTGGACCGCGACCCTGGTCATGCAGCTGGTCGACGAGGGCAAGCTGACCCTGGACGCGCCGCTGATCGAGGTGCTGCCCGAGCTGAAGCTGGCCGACCCCGAGGTCACCAAGCGGCTGACCATGCGCCACCTGCTGACCCACACCAGCGGCATCGACGGCGACATCTTCACCGACACCGGCCGGGGCGACGACTGCCTGGAGAAGTACGCCGCCCTGCTGGCCGAGGCCCGGCAGAACCATCCGCTCGAGGCGACCTGGTCCTACTGCAACTCCGGCTACTCGCTGGCCGGGCGGGTGATCGAGAAGCTGACCGGCGACACGTGGGATGCGGCCGTACGCTCGCGCCTGGTCGGACCGCTGGGTCTGACCCGCACGGTCACGCTGGCCGAGGAGGCCATCATGCACCGGGCCGCGGTCGGGCACCTCTACGAGGACGGCAAGAACACCGTGGCGCCGGTCTGGGGCATCCCGCGCTCGGCCGGACCGGCCGGCGCGATCACCGCGACCGTCGCCGACCTGCTGACCTTCGCCAAGCTGCACCTGGACGGCGGCGAGACCCTGTCCGACGCCGGCCGTTCGCAGATGGCCGAGTTCCAGGTCGAGCTGCCCGACAAGCACACCCTCGGCGACTCCTGGGGCCTCGGCTTCGAGCGGATGGAGTGGGACGGCGAGCGGGTCATCGGCCACGACGGCAACACGATCGGCCAGGCGGCGTTCTGGCGCGTGCTCCCCTCTTCGTCATTGTCGGTCGCGCTGCTCACGAACGGCGGCAACGGCGCCAAGCTGTACGAGGAGCTGTACCGGGAGATCTTCGCCGACCTGGCCGGCGTGACCATGCCTGAGCGGCTCGGCCCGCCCTCGCCGCCGGTTGACGTCGACATCACGCCGTACCTGGGCGTCTACGAGCGGGCCAGCATCCGGCAGGAGGTGCACGAGGTCGACGGCAAGCCGGTGATGACCGTCCAGATCACCGGGCCGCTGGCCGAGGTGCTCCAGGAGCAGGACTCGCACTACCGGATGGTGGGCGTCGCGCCCGGCCTGTTCGTGTGCCAGGACCCGGAGACCGGCAACTGGATCCCGGCCACGTTCTACGAGCTGCCCACCGGCGAGCGGTACGTGCACTTCGGCGCCCGGGCGACGCCGCGTGCGTGAGTTGACGTTCGAGAACGTGACCGTCCGCTTCGGCTCCCGCCGGCGCGGCACGGTCGCGGTCGACGACGTGTCCCTGCGGGTGCCGGCCGGCCAGGTGGTCGGGCTGGTCGGTGAGTCCGGGTCGGGCAAGTCCACGCTGGCCCGCGCGGCGGTCGGCCTGGCGCCGCTGGCGTCCGGCCGGATCTCGCCGGCCCCGCACGAGCGGCACGTCCAGATGGTCTTCCAGGACCCGTACTCCGCCCTCGACCCGCGGATGTCCGTCGGCGAGTCGATCGCCGAGGCCGGGCGCAGGGCGGTCGACGTGGCCGGCCTGCTCGAGCTGGTCGGGCTGCCCGGTGACCGGGCCGGCGACCGGCCGCACCTGCTCTCCGGCGGCCAGCGGCAGCGGGTGGCGCTGGCCCGCGCGCTGGCCGGCGACCCCGAGGTGATCATCGCCGACGAGATCACCTCGGCCCTGGACGTGTCGATCCAGGGCGCGGTCCTCAACGTGGTCCGCGAGCTCCAGCGCCGGATGAACCTGACCATGTTGTTCATCTCGCACAACCTGGCCGTGGTGCGCTACGTCAGCGACATCGTCGCGGTGATGAAGGACGGCCGGATCGTCGAGTACGGCCCGGTCGACGAGGTGCTCGGCGACCCGCGCCACGAGTACACCCGGGAACTTCTGGCCGCGGTGCCGCGCCCGGCTCACTAGGCTGGGCGATCATGAGCCAGCTGCCGCGCGCGAGCCTCGGCCGGGTCCTCGAGGATCTCGGCGCGACGCTGCTCGACCTGGTGCACGGGAACCCCGGGTCGGCCGCTCCGATCGGCGGCGTCGCCTTCCACGACCCGTACGACGAACCGGGTCTGCCGCCCGACGCCCTGGTTCTCGGCGTCGGCCTGCGCGACGCGTCCGACATCGCCGAGCTGCTCCGATCCCTCGGCGGCCAGGGCGCGACCGGCCTCGTCGTCCGGGCTCCGGTGCCCGCCTCCGACGCCCTCCGGGACGCCGCGTCGCAGAGCGGCGTCGCCCTGCTCTCGCTCACCCGGGGCGCCTCCTGGGCCCAGCTGGCCGCCCTGCTCCGCTCGATGCTCAGCCAGGGCGACGTCGGCGACACCGGGCCCGAGATGCTCGGCGGCATGCCCTCCGGCGACCTGTTCGCGCTGGCCAACGCGGTCGCCGCGCTGGTCGACGCGCCGGTCACGATCGAAGACCCCGACTCCCGGGTGCTGGCCTTCTCGGGCCGCCAGGAGGAGGCCGACGAGTCCCGCGTGGAGACCATCCTCGGCCGCCAGGTGCCCGAACGCTACGCGCGGCTGCTGTCCTCCCAGGGCGTGATGCGCAACCTGCACCGCAGCGAGCAGCCGGTGTTCGTGGCGCCGCCGGCCGAGCTCAGCGACTTCTCGGTGCCACGGGTGGCCGTCGCGGTCCGGGCCGGCGACGAGTTCCTCGGCTCGATCTGGGCGGCCGTCCGCAAGCCGCTGACCCCCGACCGGTCCCGGGCGTTCTGCGACGCGGCCAAGCTGGTCGCGCTGCACATGCTGCGGCTGCGGGCCGGCGCCGACGTCGAGCGGCGGCTGCGCACCGAGCTGGTCGGGACGGCGCTGGAAGGTGGCGCCGGCGCCCGCGACTCGCTGGCCCGGCTCGGGCTGGCCGACCAGCCGCTGGTCGTGCTGGCGCTGGCGCCCGCCCTGGACGGCGCCGACGACCGCTCCGGCATGGCGGCCGAACGGCAGCGCCTCACCGACGCGCTGGCCATGCACCTCAGCGCGGTCCAGGCCAGCTCGGCGGTGGCCCTGCTCGGCGACGTCACGTACGGCCTGCTGCCGACCGACGCCGACACCCGGGCCGTACGCCTGGCCGCGGCCTTCCTCGACCGCATCGGCGACCGGGCGCCGGCGCTGATCGGGGTGAGCCCGGTGGCGGCCACGGTGTCCTCGCTGGCCTCGGCCCGCACCAGCGCCGACCGGGCCCTCCGCGTCCTGCGCAGCGGCCGTGGCGGCCCGCGCCGGGTGGCCCGCCTGACCGACGTGCACACCGAAGCCATGCTCCTGGAACTGCGCGACACGGTCGCCGCCCGCGGCGACACCCCGAGCGGCCCGGTGGCCCGGCTGATGGCCTACGACACCGAACACCACGCCAACCTGGTCGAGACCCTGGCGGCGTGGCTGGACGCCTTCGGCGACGTGGTCGCCGCCGCGGCCGCCCTGCACGTGCACCCCAACACGTTCCGCTACCGCCTGCGCCGGCTGGCCGAACTGGGCGAGATCGACCTGACCGACCCCGACGCCCGCCTGGGCGCCATGCTCCAGCTGCGCGTCTTCGGCCCGTCGTAGCGGCCCGCGCCGTCGTAGCCCCCGCGCCGCCAGCAGGGCCCGTGCGGCGGAACCGCGATTCATTGACCATCTCCATTGTCGAGGGTCGCGGCGCGCAGCCTGCAGCGGCCTGGCGCCGGCGTGTGCCCGATCAGTGGTGGCGCGGGCGCCGGCCGGCCACGAGCTTAGGCGGGTTCCCGCGTGCCCGGGCCGGCCGTGAAGACCGCGTCCAGCTCGGCGACCGGGCGGCCGGTGGACGAGTCGACCAGGACCGGGGTGATCTCGGCGCCGGTGGCACGGTTGATCAGCACCCGGTTGCGGCCGGCGGACGTCAGGTGGCGGTCGCCCCAGGCGTAGAGGGCCAGGATCACCGGGCGGAAGTCGCGGCCCAGGTCGGTGAGCACGTATTCGTGGCGTGGCGGCCGGTCCTGGTACTGCCGTTTGGCCAGCAGGCCGGCCGACACCAGCGTCCGGAGCCGGCGGGTCAGCATGGTGGGGGCGATGCCCAGGTTGCGCTGGAAGGCGTCGAAGCGGGTGTGGCCGTCGAATGCGTCGCGCAGGATCAGCATCGACCACCATTCGCCGACCAGTTCGAGGCTGCCGGCGATCGGGCACTCGGACCCGGCGAAGCTGGTGCGCCTCATGAGCCGGCGTACGCGGAAACCCGCAGGCGGCCGAAGGTCTGATGCGACATGACGGCGACCGTACGCCGAGTGACTTTCATGATGCAAGTGACTGACCCGACGAGTACGGCGGCCCGCTCTCGTCCGGTCGCACCAAGACACCGGCGGACCGCGGCGGGCAGGCTGCACTACGACCAAGGAGAGGAGTCCGCGGTGGTACGGAGACTGCGCATCGAGGATCTGCGGGACGTCGCGGTGCCGGAGCAGCCCGCGCTCGGACCGGACGGCCGGATCGCCTACGTCCTGCGTACCGCGGACGTGGAGGCCGACCGCACCGCCCGCGCGATCTGGATCACCGGAGCGGGAGTTCCGCCGCGGCGCCTGACCCGCGGCGAGAACGACACGTCGCCGGCGTGGTCCCCGGACGGCGCCTGGCTGGCCTTCGTCCGGGACAAGCAGGTCTGGCTGCTCCCGGCGGACGGTGGCGAGCCCGAGGCGCTCACCGACCTCCCGCTCGGGGCGGGCGCGCCGCTCTGGAGCCCGGACGGCACGAAGATCGCCTTCGCCGCCCCGGTCGATCGCGCGCCGGAAGACAGTTCCAACGCACCGATGGTCACCCGGCGGGTCGACTACCAGGCCGACGGCGCGGGACTGCTGCGCGGCGTACGCAAGCATCTGTTTGTCGTTGATCTTGATGATCGGAAACCGAGGCAGGTCACCGAGGGCGACTGGCACGCGGGGGAGCCGGCCTGGTCGCCGGACTCGACCACGCTGGCCTTCGCCGCGGCCACCGCGCCCGACGCCGATCTGGTCGCGCACGCGCCGATCCACCTGCTGGACATCACCGACCCGCACGCCAAACCCGAGATCAAGGGCCTGGCCGACGGGTACGGCGGAGCGGTCACCTGGGCCCCGGACGGCGAGTCGCTGCTGGTCGTGGGCATGGACGGTCCGCCCGTCGGGCTCTCCGGCCTGCTCCGCGTGCAACTGGAGGACGGCGCGGTGACCGACCTGGCCGCCCCGCTGGACCGCAATGTGATGCCCGGCGGACCGGGCTACCCGGGCGCGCTGCCGCGGTTCACCGACGACAAGACCGTGCTGTTCTGCGTACGCGATCGCGGTTACACCCACCTCTATTCGGCCGATCTGGCCGGCGGTGAGCCCCGCCCGGTCGTGGCCGGCGCCGGTCGCCTGGTCAGCGGGCTGTCGGTGGCCGGCGACACCGCGGTGATCGTGCTGAGCACCCCGAACTCGTTCGGCGAGGTGGTCGAGGTCGATCTGACCACGGGCGTGGAGACCGTGCTCACCAGCCACGGCATCGAGGACCTGGAACTGTTCCCCCGCGTCGAGCGCGAGTTCACCATCTCCGACGGCACCACCGTGCACGGCTGGGTGACGCGCGACCCGGAGGTCACCGGACGCGGTCCGCTGCTGCTCGACATCCACGGCGGCCCGCACAACGCGTGGGACGGCGCCGCCGACGAGATCCACCTCTACCACCAGGAACTGGTCGCCGACGGCTGGACGGTCCTGGTGGTCAACCCGAGGGCCAGCGACGGGTACGGCCGGGAGTTCTTCACCGCCACCACCGGCGCGTGGGGCGTGTCCGACGCCAAGGACTTCCTGGAGCCGGTGGACACCCTGGTCACCGAGGGCCTCGCCGACCCGGAACGGCTGGCCGTCACCGGCTACAGCTACGGCGGCTACATGACCTGCTACCTGACCGCGCAGGACCAGCCGTTCGCGGCCGCGGTCGCCGGGGGACTGGTCGCCGACCTGACCTCGATGGCCGGCACGTCGGACTTCGGGTCGTTCATGTCGTCGTACGAGCTGAACCTGCACCCGTGGGACGATCCGGACCGCTACGCCGCGATGTCGCCGATCACCCGGGTCGCCGACGTGGGCACCCCCACGCTGGTCCTGCATGGTGAGGCGGACGCGCGCTGCCCGGCCGGCCAGGCCCAGCAGTGGCACACCGCCCTGCGTGAGCGCGGCGTCCCCACCGAGCTGGTGCTCTATCCCGGCGCCTCGCACCTGTTCATCGTGGACGGCCCGCCGTCGCAGCGGATGGACTACGGCCGCCGGGTCGCCGAGTGGGTGAAGCGCCACACCGGTTCGGGCCGGGCGCCCCTGGACGCCGCGCACTGGCAGCGCCGGCTGACCGCGCTGGCCGAGCGTCACCGGGTTCCGGGCGCGGCCCTCGGCATCCTGCGGGTCGGCGAGGAGCCGGTCACCGTCGCCCACGGTGTGCTCAATGTGGACACCGGCGTCACGGCCACGCCCGACTCGGTGTTCCAGATCGGCTCGATCAGCAAGGTGTGGACGGCCACCCTGGCCATGCAGCTGGTCGACGAGGGCAAGCTCGACCTGGACGCGCCGCTGACCGACGTGCTGCCGGAGTTCAAGCGGCCGGGCCTGACGATGCGGCACCTGCTGACCCACACCAGCGGCATCGACGGCGACGTGTTCACCGACACCGGCCGGGGCGACGACTGCGTCGAGAAGTACGTCGACCTGCTCGCCGACGTGGCCCAGAACCATCCGCTCGGCGCGACCTGGTCCTACTGCAACGCCGGGTTCGTGCTGGCCGGGCTGGTGATCGAGCGGCTGACCGGCGGGACGTGGGACGCGGCCGTACGGGAACGGCTCGTGCGGCCCCTGGGTCTGACCCGCACGTCGACGCTGCCCGAGGAGGCGCTGCGGCACCGCGCCGCGATCGGGCACGTGGACGGGAAGACGGCGCCGGTGTGGATGCTGTCGCGGGCGCTCGGGCCGGCCGGGCTGATCAACTCGTCGGTGGCCGACCTGCTGACGTTCGCGAAGCTGCACCTGACCGGCGGCGACATCCTGTCCGAGGGTAGCCGGGAGCAGATGGCCGCCCAGCAGGTCGAGCTGCCCGAGAAGGACACGCTCGGCGACTCGTGGGGGCTGGGCTGGATCCGGTTCGGGTGGGACGGGCGGCGGCTGATCGGCCACGACGGCACCACCATCGGCCAGCAGGCGTTCCTGCGGCTGCTGCCCGAGCAGGGGCTGGCGGTCACCCTGCTGACCAACGCCGAGAACGGTCGCGACCTGTTCCAGGAGCTGCTCACCGAGATCTTCGCCGAGGTGGCCGGCGTCGCCCTGCCCGCGCCGATCCAGCCGCCGGCCGACGAGCCCGAGGTCGACCTCACCCCGCACCTGGGGGTGTACGAGCGGGCCGGCAGCCGTCAGGAGGTGCTGCCCGGGACCTTCCGGATCACCACCACCGGCCCCCTGGCCGAGCTTGTCCCCGACCCGGTCCAGGAGCTGCCGATGGTCGCGATCGACCAGGACCGCTACGCCGTACGCCTGCCGAACAGCCGGCACTGGATCCCGCTGGTCTTCTACCGGCTGGCCACCGGCGAGCGCTACCTGCACTTCGGCGTCCGCGCCACGCCCAAGGTGGCCTGATGCTCAACCGCATGAACGAGCGCCTCCCGCGGATGCTCGCCGACCTGGAGACCCTGGTCCGCTGCGAGTCACCGTCGCACGACCCGGACGCCGTGGCCCGCAGCGCCGACGTCCTGGCCGCGGTGGGCGCGGCCCGGCTGGGCGCCGAGCCGGAGCGCCTGCCCCACGGGTGCCTCCGCTGGCGGTTCGGCGACGGCCCGGCCCGCGTGCTGCTGCTCGGCCACCACGACACGGTGTGGCCGATCGGTTCCCTGGCCACCCATCCCGTCACGGTCGAGGGCGGCGTGCTCCGCGGCCCGGGCTGTTTCGACATGAAGGCCGGCCTGGTCCAGGCGATCCACGCGGTGGCCGAGCTGCCCGACCGCACCGGCATCACGATCCTGGTCACCGGCGACGAGGAGCTGGGCTCGCCCGATTCGCGCGAGCTGATCGAGGCGGAGGCGGCCGGCTGCGCCGCCGCCCTGGTGCTGGAGGCGTCGGCGGACGGCGGCGCGCTCAAGACCGAGCGCAAAGGGGTGTCGCTCTATCGCGTACGCGCGGAGGGCCGCGCCGCGCACGCCGGCCTGGAACCCGAGCGCGGTGTCAACGCCTCGGTCGAGCTGGCCCACCAGATCCTGGCCGTGCGGGCGCTCGCCGACGCGGGCGAGGGCACCACGGTCGTGCCCACCCGGATGACCTCCGGCACGACCACCAACACGGTCCCGGCGGCCGGTGACTTCGCGGTCGACGTCCGCATCCGCACGCTCGGCGAGCAGCAGCGGGTCGACGCGGCGATGCGCCTGCTCAGCCCGGCCGTACCCGGATCGCGGCTGATCATCGAGGGTGGCCCGAACCGGCCGCCCCTGTCGAAGAGCCAGGCCCTGTACGACCAGGCGGTGGCCGTCGCCGGGCGGCTCGGGCTGGACGCTCCCGGCCAGGCCTCGGTGGGTGGCGCTTCGGACGGCAACTTCACCGCGGGCGTGGGCACGCCGACCCTGGACGGCCTGGGCGCCGTCGGCGGGGGAGCGCACGCCGACCACGAACACGTGGTCGTGGCCGAGATGCCCCGCCGGGCCGCCCTGGTCGCTGCCCTGACCGCCGAGATCCTGACGCCGCTGCGCCCGGTGCGCGCCGCGTCCCCGGGCTGGTGACCGGCATGGACCTGCGCCTTCGCTCGGAGGACGCCGCCGAATCCGCGGCCGCCGCGGCCGGTGTCACCGTCCGCACGCTGACCGAGCTGCCCGACCTGCACGCCGTGCAGCGGCTCTTCGACGACATCTGGCACCCCGACCCGACCAACCCGCCGGTCACCGCCGAGATCCTGCGCGCCCTGACCAAGGCCGGCAACTACGTGTCCGGCGCCTACGACGAGACGGGCCTGGTCGGCGCCTGTGCCGGCTTCTTCGCGCCGCCCGCCCGGCGCGAACTGCACAGCCATATCGCCGGGGTGGCCGGCCGGGCGATGGGCCGCAGTGTGGGCCTGGCCCTGAAGCTGCACCAGCGCGCCTGGTGCCTGCGCCACGGCGTGGACGTGATCACCTGGACCTTCGACCCGCTGGTCAGCCGCAACGCCTACTTCAACCTGATCAAGCTGGGCGGGCTGCCGGTGCAGTACCTGCCGAACTTCTACGGCAGCATGCGCGACGGCATCAACGGCGACGACGACACCGACCGGCTGCTGCTGCGCTGGGAGCTGACCGCGCCCCGCGTCGACCGGGCGGTGGCCGCCGAAGGCCCCCGCTGGGACGTAGCGTCGCTGCGTGCGGCCGGCGCGGTGGTGGGCCTGGGCCGGTCGGCGTCCGGGGAACCGCTGCCCGGCCGGGTCGACGGCGATACGGTGCTGGTGGCGGCGCCGCCGGACATCGAAGGGTTGCGCAAGACCGACCCGCGGTGCGCGAAGCTGTGGCGTACGGCCGTCCGAGACGTGCTCGTGCCGCTGTTCGCCGAAGGCGCCGCGGTGCCCGGCTTCGACCGGTCGGGCTGGTACGTCGTCCGTAGGGGAGAGCACGAGTGAAACTCACCGGTATCGAGCTGCGCCGCATCCGGATGCCGCTGGTGGCGCCGTTCCGCACCTCGTTCGGCACCGAGACCGAGCGCGACATCCTGCTGCTCCGCGCGGTCGGCGACGACGCCGCGGGCTGGGGCGAGTGCGTGGCGATGAGCGACCCCCTCTACTCCAGCGAGTACGTCGAGGGCGCGGCCGACGTCCTGCGCCGCTACCTGGTCCCGGCGCTGGGCGCCCGCCCCGAGGCCGACGCGACCGCCGTGGCGCCGGCGCTGCACCGCTTCAAGGGCCACCGGATGGCCAAGGCCGCCCTGGAGACCGCGATCCTCGACGCCGAGCTGCGCGCCGAGGGCCGCACCTTCGCCCGCGAGCTGGGGGCCGTGCACGACCGCGTGCCCTGCGGCGTCTCGGTCGGCATCATGAACTCGATCCCGGAGCTCCTGGAGGCGGTCGGCGGTTACCTCGACGAGGGTTACGTCCGCATCAAGCTCAAGATCGAGCCCGGCTGGGACGTCGAACCGGTGCGGGCGGTCCGGGACCGCTTCGGCGACGAGATCCTGCTGCAGGTCGACGCCAACACCGCCTACACCCGGGCCGACGCGCCCGTGCTGGCCGCGCTCGACCCGTTCGACCTGCTGCTGATCGAACAGCCCCTCGACGAGGAGGACATCCTCGGCCACGCCGACCTGGCCAAGCGGGTCCGTACCCCGATCTGCCTGGACGAGTCGATCGTCTCGGCCAAGGCGGCGGCGGACGCGATCCGGCTGGGCGCCTGCTCCATCGTCAACATCAAGCCCGGCCGGGTCGGCGGTTACCTGGAGGCCCGCCGCATCCACGACGTCTGCGTGGCGGCCGGCATCCCGGTCTGGTGCGGCGGCATGCTCGAGACCGGCCTCGGCCGGGCGGCCAACGTGGCGCTGGCCGCCCTGCCCGGCTTCACCCTGCCCGGCGACACGTCGGCGTCCGGACGCTACTACCGCACCGACGTGACCGAGCCCTTCGTCCTCGACCACGGCCACCTGCCGGTCCCGACCGGCCCCGGCATCGGCATCGAACCCTTACCGGAAGTCCTGGCCGAGATCACCACGAGCACGGAGTGGCTCCCGCTTTAGCGCTTACCCGGGAAGGTCCGGGTGCGGCGGCCGGCCCGGGGCGTCAGCGGCCAGCCGGTCGGCGACCAGCGGCGTCCACGCCGGCGGCCCGGGCCGGGGCCACACCTCGGCGCCGGCTGGTAGCGGGCCCACCGGGACGGCGAGCGCGGTTCGGCCCACCCCGCCGGGGTGACGTCCCAGATCATCGTCATGCCGTTCAGGAGACCCTTCTCGCGCCCGAACATCAAGAGATTTAGAGGTCGTGCCAGGGCCGGGCCTTCTCCCGTTCGGTGGCCACCTTCTCGCGCAGCTCGGTCGCCCAGGACGGCTCGGCGAAGGCCGCGGTCCAGGTCAGCTCGCCCGTTGCGACCAGGCGCGGGGTGAACAGGGCGGATTGGGCCCGGCTGGGCGGGCGCCAGATCGGGGGCGGTCCCCACCAGATGATCCGCTCGCGCGGGCGCGACGCGGCGACCAGGGCCGACGACGGCGCGGCCGTCAGCTCGCCCGCGTGGGTCATGCCGGTGGCCGGCGCCGTGGCCAGCAGGGCGGCCGAGGCGACCGTGACCAGCGCCGCCACCGCCGCCGGGACCTCCCAGCCGGCGCGCACCGTGTCGCCGAGGAACGCGACGGCCACCAGCGACGGGGTCAGCACCTCGAAGGTCCAGTGCACCGCGGTCACCGGACCGACCTCGCCGCGCTGGAGCGCGTGGGCGTACAGCATCATGCCGGTGGCCGCGAAGATCAGCAGCGCCGCGGTCAGCGGCTCGGTCACGATGGCCAGGGCCTTGTCCAGGACGGTGCCGGACGAGGGCACCGGCAGCGCCCGGCCGACCAGTGCGGCCCCGCCCAGGCAGAGGCCGGCCAGCGCCGCGACCACCCCGCCGGGAGCGCCCGCCTTCGCCGCGCCCCACCCGGTGGCCACCACCGCGACCGCCGCCGCGCAGAGCCAGAGGCGCAGCCGGGCCGAGGGGGGGACGTCTTCCTGCGGGCCGGCCGACATGGCCAGCACGGCCAGCGCGGCCAGGGTGACCACGATGGCCGCCACGTCCCGTGGGCGCAGGCGCGACTTCAGGAAGATCCGCGCGCCGATCACGGTCAGCGCCAGCGAGCCGGCCAGCACCGACTCCACGACGTACACGGCCAGGCTCTGCAGCGCGACCATCGCGCCCACCCAGGCCAGCATGTCGCAGGCGATGCCGGCCAGGTAGAACGGGTGGCCCATCGTCTTGACCGTGCCCGAGCTGCGCCGGGCCGCCACCGCCTGGAGGATCGACGCCGCGGCGTAGCTGAACGCGCCGCCGATCACGATCGCCAGGGCGACCAGGCCGGCGGTGGTCATCACGCGCCGATCCGCAGCACGCTGACCGTGTTGTCGGCGCCGTTGGTGACGTACGCGAGCCGGCCGTCCGGCGCGACCGCGACGGTCCGCGGGCTGCCGCCCACCTTCACGGTCGCGGTCACCCGACCGGTGCGCGCGTCCAGCACCGACACCGTGTCATCGCCCTCGTTCACCACGTACGCGTGCTTCCCGTCCCGCGCGAACGCCACGAACTGCGGGTCCCGGCCGACCTTCAGCGGGCCGGTGCGCTTCAGCGTCGCCGCGTCGATCAGGTCGGCGCTGTCCGCCTCGTACCCCGCCGACAGGACCTTGGAGCCGTCCGGCGAGACCGCGACGCTGTGCGGGGCGCGGCTCACCGGGATCGACCGGTAGAGCTTGCCGGTGCGGGTGTCGACGACGCCGACGGCGTTGGACTCGTGGCTGGCGGTGAAGGCCCGCCGGCGTGGCGCCGAGAAGGCGATCGCGTGCGGGTTCGGCGGCACCTCGATCTCGTTGTGCTGGCTGCGGCCGTCGGCGTCGTACACCTCGAGCCGGCCCTTGCCGTGGATCGGCACCCACAGCCGCCCGTCCGGCCCCACGGCCAGCGTGTACGGCTGTTCCCCGGTGCTCAGGTTCCGGGTGACCTTGCGCCGGGCCGCGTCGACCACGGCCACCCCGCTGCCCGACTTGTCGTTCTCGTACATCGACACGAAGACCAGCTGCGAGTCCCGGGACACGGCCACGAAGCGCGGCGTGGTGCGCAGCTTCACCGTGCTGACCCGGCCGCTGCGGGCGTCGATAACGGAGAGTTCGCGCGCGCCCTGGTTGGCCACGTAGACCGTCCGCCCGTCCGGCGCCGCCGCGATCCCCTCGGGTTCCCGGCCGACCTTGATCGTCCGCAGCGCCGTGGGCTTGTCCACGCTGGCCACCTGCCGGGCGAGCCGCACCTTGGGCACGGCGGTGGTGGCCTTGACGGTCGGCGCCACGGTGACCGTGGGGGTCGGGCTCTCCACCGGCAGGGCGATTCCCTGGGCCGGCGGTTGCTCACCGTTGGTGAGGGCGAAGGCCACGCCGGCTCCGCCGAGCAGAACCAGGGCGACGAGTACGGAGATGAGCGCTCCCGCCCCGGCCCGGCGCCGCGGCTGCGACACCAGCACGGTCACCCGGGCCGCGTTCGGGTCGATGTCGGCGGCGGCCAGCTCCTCGATCAGCATCCGGGTGAGCGGCTCGGGTTCGATGGCGCCGGTGACCCGGACATCGGCCCACCCGCACGGCCCGTGCACCGTGACCGTCCCGTCCAGCCAGTCGGACCGTGGCTGCCAGGTGATCCGCAGCCGGTCACCGTCGAGCGTGGCGTCCAGCCCGGGGCCGGAGGTGGTCACCGAACTGACCGCGGCGAGCGGCGGCCCGTGCACCGCGATGTCGGCGGTGAGCTGGGCGGTCACCCGGGGAACGGTCCCGAAGTCGATGCGGTCGGGGTCGAGGCGGATCGCCGTACGCTCCAGCATGCCGGCCGCCGCGGCCGCGACCGCGCGGCTCTCGTCGCCGGCCATCCGGCCCAGCGCCCGGCGGGCGGCGGCGGCCATCGCGAGATCGGCGCCGACGACCACCCGGGCCAGCTCGCCCACACCCTTGAGGCGGGTCTCCCGGATCGGGCTGTCGATCCCGGACATCACGTGCGGTGGCAAGCCGCTGCGTTCACTCATCGTGCCCCCTCGATCAGCATGGTGTGACCGCGGGCTCCGGTTAACCCCCTGAAGCCAAATTGGCACGTTCCGCAATATCGGCCGGGACCTCACGATCACGACGCGACCGGCCGCAACCTCGCACCGGCCGCCTGGCTCTCGACCTGTCCCGGCCGGTGACCCTGATCCTCTCCGGCATCCTGGCCCACCTGCCGACGGCGGCCGCAAGGACTCCTAGGCGCCCGGCCGCAACCCCGGCGCGAAGCGGAACGACACCGCCTCGGCCATCGCCTTGTGCTTGGTGTTCTGGAACGCCGCGATGCGCCAGTGGCCGTCCGGCTCGCGCACCACCACGTACGTCTGCACCTTGCCGAGCTTTCGGGGCCGGCCCCGCAGCACCTCGCCCCGGCTGGTCACGATGGCCGTGTCGGGCCCGGTGAACCGGACGTCGGTGATCTCGTCGGCCAGCGTCGAGCCCTTCAGGAACTTCTGCCAGAGCACCCGGTGACTGCCGCCGATGTCGGCGCGGCCCTGATAGCGGGTGCCGACCCAGGTCACATAGGTGGCGTCGGCGGTGAACAGCGCGGCATAGGCCCGATCGTCATGCGCGGCCCAGGCCCGCACCAGCGCGGCGATCGTCTCTTCGACGGCGCGGCGGTCCTCGGTGGTCACAGTGCCCTCCCCATGGGTTATTCTCTGCTCTCATGCAGATTCTTACCATGGGAAGATGAATGCGACCAGACGCTCACGAGGTTTTCCGCCGCTACCTCGACGCGGTCGGCCTGAACGGCGTCGCCCTCGCCGAGGCCGCCGGCCTGAACACCACCGACTGGTACGCGCTGAGCGTCCTGGAGCAGGAGGGCCCCGTGACCTCGGGCCTGCTGGCCGAGCGCACCGGCCTGACCACGGGCGCCACCACCCGCCTGATCGACCGCCTGGAACGCACCGGCCACGCCCGCCGGACCGCCGACCCGTCCGACCGCCGCCGTGTCCTGGTCGAACACGTGCCCAACCTCGACATCGACGCCATCGTCGGCCCGGCCCGCCGCCACCTGGCCGCGGTCCTGGAGTCCTACACCCCCGACCAGCTCGACCTCCTCTTCGACTTCTTCGACCGCGCGGCCCCGGCCCTGCATGCCGCGACGGCGGAGATCCGACTGGGATCGGCCGACCGCTGAACCCGGCCTATGCTGGGCGCGCCGATCGATCGACCGAGGGGACACTGTGGCCGAACCGTTCGACACCGGGCGCCCGCACCCGGCCCGCGTCTACGACTTCCTGCTCGGTGGCAAGGACAACTTCGCCGCCGATCGGGCCGCGGCCGCCGAGGGCCTCAAAGCCAACCCCAACGTCGCGACCGCGCCGCGCGAGAACCGGGCCTTCATGGGCCGGGTCGTGCGACACCTCGCCGGCGAGGCGGGCGTCACCCAGTTCCTCGACATCGGCAGCGGCCTGCCCACCTCGCCCAACGTCCACGAGACGGCCCAGGCGGCCGACCCGGCGGCTCGCGTCGTCTATGTGGACAACGACCCGCTCGTCCTGACCCACGCGCGCGCCCTGCTCACCAGCACCCCCGAGGGCCGCACCGCCTACGTCGACGCCGACCTGCGGGAGGCGGACCGGATCCTGCCGGCCCCGGAGGCGCGGGACACCCTTGACCTCGGCCGGCCGGTGGCCGTACTGCTGATGGGGGTTCTGCACTTCTTCCCGGACGACGACGCGTACGACCTTGTGCCGACGATCATGGCCGGCCTGCCCAGCGGCAGTTACGTGGCGATCTCCCATGTGACCGGCGACCATGACCCGGAGGGCTGGGCGCGGTTCACGGCGGTGATGCGGCGCCAGGGGATCGAGTCGCACCTGCGTGACCGGGCCGGGGTGGCGCGGTTCTTCGACGGCCTCGAGCTGGTCGAGCCCGGTGTGGTCCCGATCCTCGGCTGGCGCCCGGAGGGGCCGGCCACGCTGACCGACGCGCAGGTCGCCCTCTACGGAGGAGTGGCCCGCAAACCGTGATCAGTTTCGTCTCGGCCGGACTGGGTAGGTAACTTCAGGTCTCATCCGCCGGTTTTGAGGAGATTTGGCATGACTGCTGTCGCTGATCCAGCCACCGTGCAGGAGTGTCTGCGCGTCGGCGCCGGATTCTCGCAGGGAGACCGCATCTGGATCGCCGAGCAGTTCGCGACGTTGGACGCCCGGCTCGCCGGGTTCCACGCGGACGCGACGGAACTCGAGGTCTCGGTGAAGGATCGGGAGGCCCGAGGACAGAAGGTCACGCTGGAGTGCTGGATCGCCGGCCGCGACAAGATCGTCACGACCTCCTCGGAGGAAGATCTGAACGCGGCGCTGCACGATGTACGCGACGATCTGCGACGCCGGCTCGACGACCAGAAGACCCGTCAGGAGCCCCGCCACAACCGGCACCTGCGCGAGCACGTCGAGCCCACGACAACTGACCCTCTGACATAGAGCAGTGACGCTATGCTCGCCGCCATGCGTCTTCCGAAGACCGTGGCGGCGGGCCTGGCCGCGGTCCTTCTCCTGGGCTGCGGCCTTCTGCGTCCCGACGAGGCCGGCAGCGCGGGCCCCGAGCCCACGTTCTCGGTGAACCCCGGCGGCGAGCCGCTCGACGACACCATCGAGGACGCCGTGCCGCCGTCGGCCGACCTGGACGCCGTCTTCCGGCCCTCGTTCACCACCACCGAGGGCGAGATCGACGCCGGCTCGGGTTTCCTGGTGCGCTGGCCCGACGGGCGGGTCCTGCTGCTCACCGCCCATCACCTGCTCGGCACGGCCGGCGGGATGAGCCGTGAGTACACCGGCGCCGAGCTGAGCGGCGGCGTGGTCACCGGAATGACCGCGGCCAGCGTGGACGACGAGAACATCGTGATCGCCTCGAACCGGATGGTCGACCTGCCCGGTGCGGTGTCCGGCGACGTGGACATCCGGCGTGACCTTGCCGCCTTCGAGGTCACCGACGCGGCCGGCGCCGCCGTGCTGGAACTGGCCGAGAGCCCGCCGGCACCCGGCGACCGGGTCTACCTGCTGGCCGAGACCGACCAGCCGGGCTCGCGGATCTACCCGGCCGTCGAGACCGCCCGGGGCTCCGTGCCCTTTCTCCAGTTCGAGTACGACGACGAGGTGGCCCTGAAGGCCACCAGCGGCGCCCCGGTGCTGAACTCGGACGGCCGCGTGGTCGGCATCAACATCGGCGGTGACGAGGGCAAGTCCCCGGTCGAGGGACACGCCAACTCGATCGAGACCTTCGTGCCGATGCTCCGGAAGGGCCTGGGACAGGTCTGACCGTACGGCGTCCCCCGGACGGCTTACGAACGGGGGAACGAGGACCTTGAGTCTTCCTATCCTCGTGCGATGCCTGCCGTTTATCGCGCGGACACCGCGCCCGACACGACGCCCGTCCCGCCGAGGAAGGAACGCAGCCGCTACTTCGACTTCCTGCGCGCCGCCGCGCTGGTCCGGGTGTTTCTGTACCACATGTTCCCGGCCGCCTGGCTGGCGATGATCTTCCCGTCGATGGGCGTGATGTTCGCGCTGGGCGGCTCGCTGATGGCCACGTCGATGCAGCGGTCGGTGGAGCAGGCGATCACCGGCCGGCTGCGCCGTCTGCTGCCGGGGCTGTGGGCGATGGCCGCCCTCGTGGTGCCGGCGATGCTCCTGCTGCCGTGGCCGGGCCGCCCCGACCTCACCCACCTGGCGCTGTGGGTCTTGCCGATCGTCGAGCCACCCGCGGCGCGGTGGGCGGCACCCGTCGAGGGCGTGCTCTGGTACCTGGTCGCGTACCTCTGGCTGGTTCTGCTCTCTCCGCTGCTGCGGCGGATCTATCGCCGGATCGGGCTGGTCGCGGCCGTGCTGCCGGTGGTCGCGGTGTTCTTCTGGGACTACCTGGAGTGGCCGGTGCCGGCCCGGGCGGAGTCGGCGGTGACCGACGTGCTGACCTTCGCCGGCTGCTGGATCCTCGGCTTCGCCCACCAGGCCGGCGTGCTGAGGCGGATCCGATGGGCGGTGCTGGGCCCGATCGCGGCGGTGCTGGTTGGCGCGGGCTTGGCGTGGACGATCACGCACCCGGGGGAGGAGGGCATCGACCTGGCCAACGAGCCGGTGACGTACGCGATCTACTCGGCCGGCTTCGTCCTGCTGCTGTTCCGCGTCCACCCGCAGATGGCCTGGCTGAAGCGGGTCCGGCCGCTGAACGGGCTGGTCAACTTCTGCAACGCCCGCGCGGTGACGATCTACCTGTGGCACAACGCCGCGATCGCGCTGGTCTTCGCGGCCGCCGAGCGGTACGAGCTGGAACGGATCGGCGACAACCTGGAGATGGCGGCGCTGTTCGTGCTGGCGCTGGGCCTGGTGGCGGTGTTCGTGGCGCTGCTGGGCTGGGTGGAAGACGTCGCCGCCCGCCGCCCGGTGTCGCTGCTGCCGTGGAGCAAGGTCCCGGCCAGCCGCCCGCGCAAGGAACAGCCCGAGTGGTGCGGCCCGGTCTGGTTCTGACCGGTCGGTGGATGGGGCCGCCCCCGTGTACGGCCCCATCCACCTGCCCCTACCAAGAACGCCGGGCCACGACGTTCTCGCTGTGTTCGGCACCAGCGTCGGCGGCCACCCGGTCCCGGCGGAACCGGTGCGGCCCATCGCCGAACAATCAGCTTTGTCCGGGCAGGTCAGCGAATTGTCCGCAGCCGTTCGCGAACAAATAGGGTCAGGCGTATGGAGCTCGACGTCGACCGGATCCGGTCCGCCTACCCCGCCCTGGCCGAGGGTTTCGTCCACTTCGACGGCGCCGGGGGAACCCAGCCGGCCGCCCCGGTGATCGCCGCCATCACGGCCACGATGAGTACGGCCGTGGCCAACCGTGGCACCGCCTCCGCGCCGGCGCGCCGCTCCGGCGAGATTGTCGCCGCGGCCCGGAGCGCGGTGGCCGACCTGCTCGGCGGCCGCCCCGACGGGGTGGTGTTCGGCCCGTCCGCGACCGCGCTCACCTACCTGGTGGCGCGCACCCTGGCCCAGGGCTGGGGCCCGGGCGACGAGGTGGTGGTGTCCCGCCTCGACCACGACGGCAACGTCCGCCCGTGGGTGCAGGCGGCCGCCTCGGCCGGTGCCACGGTGCGCTGGGCCGACGTCGACGTGGCCACCGGCTCGCTGCCGGTCGGGCAGTACCAGGACCTGATCGGCCCGCGTACCCGCCTGGTCGCCGTGACCGCCGCCAGCAACGCGACCGGCGCCGTACCCCCCGTTCGTGAGATCGCGGACCTCGCCCACGCGGCCGGCGCCCTGGTCTACGTCGACGGCGTGCACGCCACCGCCCACCGCCCGACCGACGTGGTCATGCTGGGCGCCGACTTCTACGTGACCAGCGCCTACAAGTGGTCCGGCCCGCACTACGCCGCGGTGATCGCCGACCCGTCCACCTGGGCGCCGCTGGAGCCGGTCAAGCTCGTCCCGTCACCGGCCCAGGCCCCCGACCGCTTCGAGTACGGCACGCTCAGCTTCGAGCTCCTGGCCGGTGTCACCGCGGCCGTCGACCACCTGGCCGGCCTGTCGGCGCTGGCTCCCGCCGCCCTCGACCGCCGAGCCCGGCTGACCGCGAGCATGACCGCCGTCGCCGCCTACGAGAACACCCTGGCCGGCCGCCTCCTGACCGGCCTGACCGAGATCGACGGCGTCACCCTGTGCGCCGCGCCGGCCGGCCGCTGTCCCACGGTGTCGTTCCGCCTCGGCGACCAGCCTCCGGCCGACACCGCCCGCATCCTCGGCGAACAGCGCATCTGCGTCTCCCACGGCGACTACTACGCGGTCGAGTACTTCGAGGCGGCCGGCCTGCGAGCCACCGGCGGAGCGGTCCGTGCGAGCATTTACCACTACAACACCGAGCCCGAGATCGACCGCCTCCTGGACGAACTGTCCAGGATCAAGCACTGACCTCGCTCGCCCGACGATCTGCCGCCAGGTCGCGGCGGTCAGCGGGCGGGTGGAGGGCGATCGCTCAGCCCGCTCCCGGTCGCCCAGCCCGTTCCCGGTCGCCCAGGGCTTTGCCGACGCCGGCGGGCGCTGCCTCGCGGCCTGACGGTTGGCCAACCTGACACAGCTTGTCAGTGATCTGGCCTACGTTGTCCCGATGCGAGCAACAGGAACGTTCGAGGTGGCCGCCTTCGACGCCGCCCCGGTGCCGCCACCGTCCATCGCGACGGCGGTCCCGGTCGGCGTGGCGACCATGCGCAAGCTCTACACCGGCGAGATCGCGGGGGAGTCGGCCACGCTGTTCACATCCGCGTACGACCAGACGACCGGCGCCGGGACGTACGTGGCGATGGAGTCCTTCCGCGGCACCGTGGCCGGCCGGTCCGGGGCCCTGAACTTCGCCCACTCGGCCACCACCACCGGCGCCGACCGGGCGGCCGAGTTCTTCGTGATCGTGCCCGGCAGCGGCACCGAGGCACTGGCCGGCATCACCGGCGCCGGCGGCCTGACCGTCGAGCCCGACGGCACCCACCGCGTCTGGTTCGACTACGACTTTCCGGCCCTCTGAGAGGACGCCTCACGAGAGATAGCGTACCGTCGATGGGAGCGCTCCCATCTCGTCCTCGTGAGGAGTACCGATGAAACGCTTCCTCGCCGCGGCCCTCGTCCTGGTCGCCGGCTCCGTCACCGCCATGGTCGTCGCCACCGGGCCGGCGCAGGCCGACACCCGGATCTGCGAGCAGTACGGCAGCACCACGATCCAAGGCCGGTACGTCGTCATGAACAACCGCTGGGGCACCAGCGCCGAGCAGTGTATCAACGTCACCGCCACCGGATTCGCGATCACCAGCCAGCAGGGCGTCGGCAACACCAGCGGCGCGCCGGTCTCGTACCCCGCCGTCTTCTACGGGTGCCACTACACGAACTGCTCACCCGGCACCGTCCTGCCCCGCCGGGTCAGCGACATCAGCAGTCTGACCAGCAACATCACCTACCGGTACGTGAGCGGGGCGACCTACGACGCCGCGTACGACATCTGGCTCGACCCGGCACCGCGCACCGACGGCGTCAACGCCATGGAGATCATGATCTGGTTCAACCGCCAGGGCAACATCCAGCCCATCGGTTCCCCGGTCGGCAACACCACCATCGGCGGCCGTTCGTGGCAGGTGTGGCAGGGCAGCAACGGCTCGAACAACGTCATCTCGTACGTCGCACCGTCCGCGATCACCAGCTGGAACTTCAGCGTCCTCGACTTCATCACCGACGTCCGCAACCGCGGCGCCATCACCTCGTCGTGGTACCTGACCAGCCTCCAGGCCGGCTTCGAGCCCTGGATCGGCGGCGCCGGACTGGCCGTAGAGTCCTTCTCCACCACGATCAACTCCGGCGGAACACCCCCGCCCGACCCCACGCCCACGTCCTCGTGCCGCGTCACCTACGCCGCCGACTCGTGGAACAACGGCTTCACCGCGAACGTGACCGTCACCAACACCGGCAGCACCCCCGTCAACGGCTGGACGCTGGGCTTCACCCTCCCGCCCAACCAGGCCGTCACCAGCTCATGGAACGCCACCCTGACCGGCAGCAGCGGCCCGCTGACCGCCCGCAACATCTCCTGGAACGGCACCATCCCACCCGGCGGCAACGCGACCTTCGGCTTCCAGGGCACCCACGCCGGCTCCTACACCTCCCCGTCACAGTTCACCCTCAACGGCTCCACCTGCACGACGGCCTGACACGCCCCCCGACGACGCTCGGCGTTGATCAGTCGAAGTAGTTCGACGTGCCGTGCTCGGGGTTCAGCGGGAACGGCTTGACGTGCCGAGTTCGTGGTTCAGTCGAAATCGGTGGACGTGCCGAGCTCACGCCATTGCTCGAGCTCGGCACGTTGCCGGTCGAGCACCCCGCCGAACGCCTCCACCGCATCCGCCCCGAGCACCAGCACCGAGGGCGGCGCCGCCGACTCCACCGCGGCGATCATCACCCGTGCCGCCTTGTCCGGGTCGCCGGGTTGGGTCCCGTGCACCCGGTCGTTCTCCTTGCGCCGCGGCCCGGCCGTGCTCGCGTAGTCCCCGATGGCATCAGCCGACTGCGTCAGCGACCGCCCGGCGAAGTCCGTCCGGAAGAGCCCCGGCTCGACCGCGAACGCCCTGATCCCCAGCGGCTCCAGCTCCGCACGCAGCGACCCGGTCAGCCCTTCGAGCGCGGCCTTGACCGCGGCGTAGTACCCCGACCCAGCCGGCGAGATCCGCGCCCCGATCGACGAGATGTTCACAATCGTCCCGCGCCGCCGCTCCCGCATCCCCGGCAGCACCGCCTTGATCAACGCAACCGCCCCGAAGAAGTTGGTGGCGAACAACCGCTGCACATCCGCGTCGTCCCCTTCCTCAACCGCGGCCCGATACCCATACCCAGCGTTGTTGACCAGCACATCCACCCCGCCGAACCGCTCTTCGGCCCGCGCGACAGCGCCGGCGACCTGACCCCCGTCGGTCACATCCAGCGCCACAGCGAGCGCAGTCTCCGGATAGCCGTCAACAAGCCCGGCAACCGCCCCCACATCACGAGCCGTCACCACAGCGTTGTCACCGCGAGCAAGCACGGCCCCCGCAAGCGCCCGCCCCAGCCCACTCGAACATCCCGTGATCAACCAGGTAGTCATCCCGCCATTCAACCCCAGCCCCACCCCGGCCGCCGCCTGGCCATGATCGACCACGCCCACGTGGTACCCAGCGGCCCGAGACGCCCCAAGATCAAATCCCGATCTCGTACGCAGTAAGCAAATGCCCAGTTCGGCCACCGGCGCCGTCTCCGCGCCCAGCCCTTTGCTCTGCGCACATATATATGTGCGCAGAGCAAAGGGGCCACGGGAGGGAGTGGCGGGGAGGCGGTGTCCGCCGGCATGGCCACCCGCTCAGTCGCATCTCGCGAAACATCAAGGCGCGGTGTGGTCCCGGGCGCAGCCGATGAGCGCTTCGCGACGGCTGCCCACCCAACGTCGGGATGAGCGCGCGAGAAGGGCCGTGCCCCGGCGAGGCTGGCCGCGGCGAGATGTGCTGCGGCGAGATGTGCTGCAGCAAGGTCGGCTGCCGCGAGGGCGGGCTGCGGCGAGACAGCCGTGGCGAGGGAGCTGTGGCGGGAAGGGCTGTGGCGAGAGGTGCTGTGCCGGGAGCGGTCGCAGCGATGGGCAGGGGCTATGTGCGGCCGCGGACGAGGCGGCCCACCTCGGCTCTCAGCTTGACGAAGTCGGGCTGCTCGCGGGTGGTGATCTGGTCGCGGTCGGGGCCCAGGCGGACCGGGAGGTCGGCCCGGATCGAGGCGGGGGCGCCGCCCAGGACCACCACCCGGTCGGCGACGTAGACGCTCTCGTCGATGTCGTGGGTGACGAACAGGATGGTCATGTCGTTGCCTCGGACGGCCAGGAGCAGGTCCTCCAGGTCCTCGCGGGTCTGGGCGTCGACCGAGCCGAACGGCTCGTCCATCAGGAGCAGGGCGGGGCGGTAGGCGAGGGCCCGGGCGATCGAGACGCGCTGCTGCATGCCGCCGGAGAGTTGCCACGGGTGTTTGCGGGCGGCGTCGGACAGGCCTACCTGGGCCAGGGCGGCCAGGGCGGCTTCGTGGCGGGAGGCTCGGGTGCCGCCCTTGTGGCGCAGGGGCAGCGCCACGTTGTCGGTGACGGTCAGCCAGGGCAGCAGGGAACGGCCGTACTCCTGGAGGACGATCGCCACGTTGTGGGGTACGCCGTCGGCTCGGATGGTGCCCTCGCCGGGTGGGAGGAGGCCGGCCACGCATCGGAGGAGGGTGGACTTCCCGCAGCCGGACGGGCCGACGATGCTGACCAGCTCGCCGTCGGCCACGCTCAGGTGCACGTCGCGCAGGACGGTGTGGCCGGCGTACGCGTGACCGAAGCCGTTGATCTCCAGCACGGGCTCAGGCTTCCGGCTGGTAGGCCGCGGCGGACCCGGCGGCGACGGGAACCTCGAGCAGGTACGGGCCGTCGGCGGCCAGGGCCGTGTTCAGCTCGCGGGTGAGCGAGGCGGCGTCGGCGACCCGGGCCGCGGCGCAGCCAAGACCCTGGGCGACGCTCACGAAATCGATCTGATGGATGTCGGTGCCGACCAGGTCCGCGGCGCCGAGCCGGCGGCCGAGCGCCTTCACCGCCTCGTACCCGCGGTTGTTGAGCACTACGAAGGTGACTGGCGCCCGGTGACGCGCGGCCGTCCACAGGGCCTGGATCGAGTACATGCTCGAGCCGTCGCCGACCACGCACACCACGCGTTCGTCGCGGCCGGCGGCGAGGGCCCGGCCGACCGCCAGCGGCAGGCCCCAGCCCAGCGCGCCGCTGCCGGTGGTGAGGAAGCCGCCGGGGCGGGTGATCGGGAAGCGGGCGTGGAACAGTTCGCGGTGGCTCGGGATCTCCTCGACCACGATCGCCTCGCCGGGGACCAGCGCCCGCAGGGTGTCGATGGCCAGCGCCGGCTCGATCGGGTCGAGGCGCGGCACGGCGCCCGGGCGGACCCGGACCGGCGGTGACGCCCGGTATCGCTTCTCCACCAGGTCGAGCAGCACGCTCAGCCCGGTGTTCACCGTGGAGAGGATGTTCGTCCCGGCGGGCGCCCATGCGGCCTGCGCGGGGTCGCAGTCCATGGTGAACAGCCGCGCGTCCGGCGGCAGCATCGGCCCGTCGGTGTGCACGTGGTACTTGAAGATCGGGCCGCCCACGGCGAACACCACGTCGTGGCCGTCGAGGGCGCGGGTGATCTGGTCGCGTACGGGCGGGAGGAAGCCTTGGAAGAGCCGGTGGTCCTCGGGGAAGCCGGAGCGGGCCGACAGCGGCGTGAGCCAGACCGCGGCGGTGACCCGTTCGGCCAGTTCGACCGCGAGGTCCTGGGCGTCGTCCTCGTCCACCCCGGCGCCGATGACCATCGCCGGGCGGCGGGCCCCGTTCAGCGCCGCCGCCACCTCGGCCAGCGCAGCCGGGCTCGCGGTGAAGTCGGTGTGCAGGTCGCGGTCGGGCACCGGGGCGGCGGGGTGGTCCCAGTCGTCCTCCGGGACCGAGACGAAGACCGGGCCGCGCGGCGGGGTCATGGCCACCCGGTACGCCTCGGCCACCGCGGCCGGCACGTCCTCGGCGCGGTCGGGCTGGACGGCGAGCTTCACGTACGGCCGGGGGAACTGGGCCGGCTCGTCGGCGGCGAGGAACGGGCGGGTGGTCAGCATGGCCCGGGTCTGCTGGCCGGCGATCACGAGCAGCGGCACCCGGTCCCGGTACGCGTTGAACACCGCGCCCAGCCCGTGCCCCACCCCGCCGGCCGAGTGCAGCTGGACCACCCCGGCGACGCCGGTGCCGATGGCGTGCCCGGCCGCCCCGGCCACCGCGATCGACTCCTGCAACGCCAGCACGTACGTGAAATCGGCCGGCCAGTCCCGCAGCATCCGGATCTCGGTCGAGCCGGGGTTGCCGAACACCGTGTCCACGCCCTGCCGGCGCAAGAAGTCGAAGACCGCGTCGCGTACGGTGAGCTGGTCCATCAGAGACCTCCGGTCCGATGCCGCCGCAACGCGCGACGTTCCACCACGAGCAGCAGCGTATTGAGCAGGTACCCGAGCACGCCGAGCAGCACGATGGCCGACCACACGGTCGGCAGGTCGGAGCGGCTCTGCGCGTCGGTGAGCTGGAAGCCGATGCCGTCGGCGGCGCCGGGCAGCAGCTCGGAGAAGACCATCAGGATCAACGCCAGCGACAGGCTGAGCCGCAGCCCGGCGAAGATCTTCGGCAGTGACGACGGCAGGATGATCCGGCGCAGCCGGTCGGCCGGGCCGATCCGGAAGACCCGCGCGGTGGCGATCTGCACCGGGTCGACCGTTCGGGCGCCGTCGGCGGTGTTGAGCAGGATCGGCCAGACCGCGCTGACCGCGATCGACACGATCTGCATGGCCGACCCCAGGTGCATCAGCACGATGAACACCGGGACCAGCGTCGGCGGCGGGATCGCCCGGGCGAACTGCAGCAGCGGGTCCAGGTAGTCCATCAGCCGCGCCGACCGGCCCAGCGCCAGCCCTAGCCCGACCCCGGCGAGCGTGGCCACGGCCAGCCCGGCGGCCATCCGGCCCAGGCTGGGCAGCAGGTTGTCCACGGCATCCGGGGTGAGGACGAAGGGGCCGCTGAACCACAGCTCGTACATCCGCTTCACGGTCGCCGAGGGCGGTGGGAAGAACACGTCCTGGGTACGCCGGGCCGCCAGCTCCCAGAGCCCGGCGACGAGCAGCGGCACCGCCCAGCGAACCGCGATCCTCATCGCCCGTGCCACCCGAAGGCGCGCCGGGAGAAAACCACCAGCACGGCGTTCACCAGCAGCCCGAGCGTCCCCGCCCAGACCGTGCCGGCGAGCACGTCCAGGGTGCCGGCCACCGCCTGCTGCGCCTGGGCGATGAACACGCCCAGCCCGTCGCCGAACCCGGCCAGGATCTCGGTCCCGACGGCCAGGATGAGCCCGACCGCGGCGGCCAGGCGTACCCCGGTGGCTATGAACGGCGCCGCGGCGGGCAGCGACACCCGCCACATCACCTCGGCCCGCCCGAACCCGAAGACCCGCAGCGTGTCCCGGGGCACCGGGTCGACCTCGCTCAGCCCGTAGATCGTGTTGAACAGCACCGGCCACACCGCGGCGTAGACGATCAGCGTGACCTCGGTGGTCAGCCCGGCGCCGAGGATCAGGCTGACCAGCGGGATCAGCGCCACCGACGGGATCGGCCGGAGGAACTCCAGCACCGGCCGCAGCGCCGCGCCGACCGCCGGGACGCCGCCGAGCAGCAGCCCGAGCGTCACCCCGATCAGCACGGCCAGGGCCAGCCCGGCGGCCCAGGCGGTGACCGTGGTCGCGAGGTCGCCGAGGAAGCCGGGTTCGGCGGGCAGTCGGGCCGCCCGGGCCAGCACGGCCGAGGCCGGCGGCAGGAAGTCGCGGGGGATCGCGCCGGTCGCGGCGAGGATCTCGCTGAGCGCGACCGCGGCGGCCACCCCGGCCGGCCCGCGGAGCCACCGGCCCGGTGTCGGGGTCATGCGGCCGTGAACACCACGGTCTTCACGTCGAACGGGCCGGGCAGCAGCTTCTGCGACGTCATCAGGTCGGCCAGCTTCTGCAGCCCGGTGGGGTCGCCGGCGGTCGGGTACGCGGGCAGTTGCGCGTTCTTGGCGGTGGTGGCGTCCACCTTGGCGTACCCGGGCAGCACCCGTTCGACCAGCGCCCGGTCGCCGGAGGCCAGCGCCTGCCCCTTGAGGATGGCCCGCTGGAACGCGGCCGCGGTCTTCGGGTTCTTCGCCGTCCACTCGTCGGTGGAGAGGTAGCCGCTGATCGGCAGCCCGTCGACGGCGCCGGTGCCCGCGTCGAGGGCCATCCGGGCGGGCAGCGTCGCGGTGATCGCGGTGCCGAACGGTTCGGCGGTCAGGGCCGCGTCGACGTCGCCGTTGGCGAGCGCCTTGTCCATCTGCGGGAACGGCACCGCGCGGTACTTGACGGTCGCCGGGTCGACGTTGCCGGCCCGGAGCACCTCGTTGAACGTCAGCGACTGGATGTTGTTCAGGATGTTCACCGCGACGTTCTTGCCGGCCAGGTCGGACACCGACCGGATGGGGGAGCCGGGCAGCACCACGAGCTGCAGGAACCGCGGCGCGACGGCGGCCGCCGGGGCCAGCACGCGCAGTTTCATCGTGCCCTGCTGGTGGGCCTGCAGGAAGGTCACGTAGTTGCCGCCCGCGATCACGTCGACCTGGCCGTTCTTGAGCGCCGGCAGGGCGGCCAGGCTCTGCGCGACCGGCTCGACGGTGACCTCGAGCCCTTCGGCCTCGAAGAGCTTGCGCTCCTGGGCGATGTGCAGGGCCACGACGTCGAGCAGCGGAAGCGCGGCGACCGTGATCGTCTTCTTCTCCAACCCGTTGCCGGCCTCGGGCTCATCGTTACCGCAGGCGGTGATCGAGACCAGGAGGAGTGCGCTGACGGCGGCGACGACGCGATTCCCACGCATAGGTACAAGTCAATACCTGGGGTGGTTTCCGCACAACCCCATTCGATCCCGGTCGAATAGGGTCAGGCCCCCCACCCGGCCTGCTCGCCGCCCACGCGCTCGGCGACGATCTTCTCCTGGTAGCCGCTGCGCTTGTAGGCGGCGATCGGGTCGGGGTCGAGGCCGGCGTCGGCGCGGACCTCGCCGAGCAGCGGCCGCACGTCGGTGTTGTAGGCGTCCATGATGACCGCGTTGGCCTCGAGGACGTCGCCGTCGTTCTGCGCCTTGGTCAGCGCGTCCCGGTCGACCAGCAGCGCCTTGGCCGTCGCCTCCTGCACGTTCATCACCGAGCGGATGATGGCCGGGATCTTCGCCTCGATGTTGTGGCACTGGTCGAGCATGAAATTGATGCCGTACGCCGGGTCGAGCGCGTCGCCGCGGACGATCTCGTACATGATGCGGAACAGCTGGAACGGGTCGGCGGCCCCGGCCATCAGGTCGTCGTCGGCGTAGAAGCGGCTGTTGAAGTCGAACGCGCCGAGCTTGTTCTGCCGCAGCAGGAACGCGACGATGAACTCGATGTTGGTGCCCGGGGCGTGGTGGCCGGTGTCGATGCAGACCGTGGCCCGCTCGCCCAGCTCGATGCAGTGGGCATAGGACGTGCCCCAGTCGGGGACGTCGGTGGCGTAGAAGGCCGGTTCGAACAGCTTGTACTCCAGCAGGAGGCGCTGGTCGCCGGTGAGCCGGTCGTAGGCCTCGCGGAGCGCCGCGTGCAGCCGGTCCTGCCGGTTGCGCAGGTCGTCCTGGCCGGGGTAGTTGATGCCGTCGGAGAACCACAGCTTCAGGTCACGTGACCCGGTGGCGTCCATGATGTCCACACACTCGAGCATGTGGTCGGTGGCCTTACGGCGTACCCCCGGATCGGGGTTGGTCACCGAGCCGAGCTTGTAGTCGTCGTCCTGGAACACGTTGGCGTTGATCGCGCCGAGCTTGATGCCCTTCTCCTGCGCGTACGCGGACAGCGCCGCGTAGTCCGCCACCTTGTCCCACGGGATGTGCAGCGCGACCGTCGGCGCGACCCCGGTGAACTGGTGCACGACCGCCGCGTCCGCGATCTTCTCCTCGGGCGAGCGGGGCACGCCGGCCTGGGCGAACACCTTGAAGCGGGTGCCCGAGTTGCCGAAGGCCCAGGACGGCGTCTCGATCCGCTGGGCGGCGAGCGAGCGCTTGACGTCGGTCATGACGACTCCAAATGAAATACCTCGGTGAGCAGGGGGAGCCCCTCGGCCGGCGTGGCGCCGCCGAAGAACTCCGCCATCTCAGCCTGCCAGCGGGTGTTGACGTCCAGCGCCTCCATCGCCGCCTGGGACGCCGTCAGATCGTCCGCCTCGACGTAACCGATGAGCAACCCGTCGGCGCGGAGGAAAAGCGAGTAGTTACGCCAGCCGGTGGCCCGAAGCGCGTCCTGCATCTCGGGCCACACGGCTTGGTGCCGCTCCACATACTCCGGGATCAGCTCGGGGCGGACCCGGAGTTCGAAGCAGTATCGGGGCATGTGCTGAGCCGATCGAAACCTAGAAGTTGAACTGGTCGATGTTCTCGGGGGTGAACTCGGTCGGCGGGCCGAGCACGATCTCACCATCCTTGCCGACGGTGTAGTCGCCGAGCTTGCCGGCCTTGAACTTGTCGCCCTCGGCCCCGGTGATCTGGCCCGAGGAGAGCGCGACGCCCGCGTACGCGGCCAGGTAGCCGATGTCGGCCGGGTTCCACAGGGCGAACTTCTTCACCGTGCCGTCCTTGACGTACTGACGCATCTGGTTCGGCAGGCCGAGCCCGGTGACCTGAACCTTGCCCTTGAAGCTGGAGCTCGACACGTAGCGGCCCGCGGCGGCGATGCCGACCGTGGTCGGCGCGACGATCACCTTGAGGTTCGGGTACGACTGGAGCAGGCCCTGGGCCTCCTGGAACGACTTCTGGTCGTCGTCGTTGCCGTACGCGGTCTTGACCAGCTTGAGCTTGCTGTTCGCGGGCTTGGCGAGCTCGGTCTTCATCACGTCGATCCAGGCGTTCTGGTTCGTGGCGTTCGGGGTGGCGGACAGGATGGCGATCTCGCCCTCGCCGCCGGCCAGCTCGCTGGCCATCTTGACCAGGCTCTCACCGATGCCCTGGGTGGTGGCCTGGTTGATGAAGACGTCGCGGCAGTCCTTGGACGCGTCCGAGTCGAAGCCGACGATCTTGATCTTCGCCTGCCGGGCCTGCTTGAGCGACGGGCAGACCGCGTTCGGGTCGTTGGCCGCGATCGCGATCACGTCCTGCTGCTGCTGGATCAGCGTGTTGATGTAGCTGACCTGCGAGGAGGCGGCGGCGTCGTTCGGGCCGACCAGCTTGTACTCGCCCTTCAGCTCGCCCAGGGCGACCTTGCCGCCACTGACCTCGACGTCGGTGTACGGGTTGTTCAGCTGCTTGGGCAGGAAGGCCATCTTGACGCCCTCCTTCAGCTTCGCGTTCGGGTCGGCGCTGGCGCCGCCGGCCGGGGCCGAGGCGCCGGCGTCACTCTGGTTGTCCCGGGTGGTGCCGCTGCAGGCGGCGGCGCTGAACAGCGCGACCGAGGCCGCGGCCGCCGCGAGCACGCGCCGGCGGGTGGAGTTGCTCATTTTCAGGCTCCTGACTGGAGGGGGATATCTCATCGGGCGGCGGCGGATCGGAGACGACGCCGCTGCCAGGTGGTGCGGATCGAGGTGACGATGTTGGGCAGCAGGACCGAGGCCACCAGCAGGACGCCGGTGACGATGTTGAGCGCCTGGCCGGAGACGTCCTCCAGACGAAGCGCGTTCTGCAGCGCGGCGAGCAGGACCACACCGGCGAGTACGCCGGGCAGGGTGCCCTTGCCGCCGAAGATGGAGACGCCGCCGAGCAGGACGGCCGCGACGACGGCCAGTTCGAGCCCGGCGCCGTTGTCGGCGCGGGCGCTGGAGTAACGCAACGTCCACAGCACCCCGACCAGGCCGGCCACGGCGCCGCTGACCACGTACAACCAGAATTTGGTCCGGGCCACCCGGATGCCGGAGAAGTGCGCGGCCTGGGCGTTGGCGCCGATCGCGTAGAGCGAGCGGCCGAACGGCGTGGCGTGCAGGACGACCCCGAAGATCAAGGCCAGGATCACGAGCAGGATGAGGACGTTCGGGACGCTGCCACCGCCGATGGTGCCGGTGACCCAGCCGGTGTAGGCGGCCGGGAAGTCGGCCACCGCGCTGTCGCCCAGCACCACCAGCGCCAGACCGCGGTAGAGCGCCAGCGTGCCGATGGTGACCGCCAGCGACGGCAGGCCGAGGCCGGTGACCAGGAAGCCGTTGACCGCGCCGAGGATCGCCCCGATCACCACGCAGAGCGGGATGATCGTCTCGATGCTCAGGCCCTGCGTCCAGAAGGCGCCCATCAGCGCGCTGGTGAAGCCCAGGGTGCTGGCCACCGACAGGTCGATCTCGCCGGTCACGATGATGAACGTCATCGGCAGCGCGACCAGCGCGATCGGGAGCAGGTCGAGGACCAGGAAGGTGAAGTTCCGGCTGGTCCCGAAGTTCTCGACGCTGAGGGAGGCCACGACCAGGACCACGACGGTCAGGGTGACGATGATCGCGTCCCAGCCGATCCGCCGGCGGAGGCGGTCCGGGGCGGCGGCCGGAGCCTCCGCCGCGGGCGCCGGGGCCGGCGCCGTCGTCTGCTCAGACATGCGAGTCCCTCTTCCGGAGCGAGCGGGCGAGCCGGACCGCGACCAGGCGGTCGGCGCCGATGGCCAGGACGATCAGCGCGCCGACGATGGCCTGCTGCCAGAACTGGTTGATGTCCAGCACCGCCAGAGCGCTGCCGATCACCGTCAGCAGCAGCGCGCCGAGGCCGGCGCCCCAGACCGAGCCGGAGCCGCCGAACACGGCCACCCCGCCGACCACCACCGCGGCCACCACGTTCAGCTCGTAGCCGGTGCCGGCGGAGGCGTCCACGGTGCCGAACCGGGCCGCGAACAGCACCCCGGCCAGGCCGGCCAGCGCCCCGCTGAGCAGGAACGCGCCCAGCAGGTTGCGGGCGACCTTGATGCCGGCCAGCTCGGCCGCCTGCGGGCTGGAGCCCATCGCGTAGAGCTCGCGGCCGGCCCGGTAGTTGCGCATCATCAGCGACACACCACCGACCACCACGATCGCGATCAGCACCAGCCAGGGGACGCCGAGCAGCGAGTCGTTGGCGAAGCTGAGGAAGTGGGGCGGCAACTCGTCGGCGTTGACCTGCGAGCCACCGGCCCACGAGTAGGTGACGCCCCGGTAGATGTAGAGCGTGCCCAGCGTGACCACCAGCGCGGGCACCCGGCCGTACCGGACCAGGACGCCGTTGAGCAGGCCGCAGACCGCGCCCACGGCGATGCCCACGAGCAGCGCCACGATCATCGGCAGGCCGGGGCGGGCGCTCATCATGGTCGCCACGGTGAAGGCGCTGACGCCGAGCACCGAGCCGACCGACAGGTCGATGTTGCGGGTGATGACCACGACCGCCTGCCCGGCCGCCATCACGGCCAGGATCGCGGTGTTGAGCAGGATGTCCCGGATGCTCTGCCCGGAGAGGAAGCGCGGGTTCCCGATCGCGGTGTACGCGACCAGCAGCACGAGCGCGATGACGATGCCAAGCTCGCGCGCCTTGAACAGCGAACCGATCCTCGGGGTCTTCACGGCGAGAGTGGTCATGATGCGACCTTCTGCCCCATGGCCGCGTACATGACCGTCTCCTCGGTGGCTTCGGCCCGGGTCAGCTCGGCGGCCACGTGCCCCTCGCGGAGCACCACCACACGGTCGGCCATGCCGAGCACCTCGGGCAGTTCGGACGAGACCATGACGACGGCCATCCCGTCGGCGGCCAGCTGGGACATCAGCCGGTGCACCTCGGCCTTGGTGCCGACGTCGATGCCGCGGGTGGGCTCGTCGACGATCAGCAGCCGGGGCGCGGTGGACAGCCACTTGGCCAGCACGACCTTCTGCTGGTTGCCGCCGGACAGGGTGCCCACCGGGTCGGTGAGCCGGCCCAGCTTGGTCTGCAGCTTCCGGGTCCAGGCGTACGCCTCGTCGCGCTCGGTCGTGCCCAGCAGCAGCCCGAGCCGGGCGAGCTTGCGGGCCCGGGGCAGCGTCACGTTGCGCTCGATCGACAGCTCCATGACCAGGCCCTGCTGGCGGCGGTCCTCGGGGACCAGGGCCAGCCCGGCGGCCATCGCGGCGCGCGGCGAGCCGGGCTTGAGCCGCTTGCCGAGGAAGCGCACGGTGCCCGAGTCGTACGGGTCGACCCCGAAGACGGCCTGCATGACCTCGGAGCGGCCGGCGCCGACCAGACCGGCCAGGGCGACGATCTCGCCCGACCGTACGGTGAAGGACACGTCCTTGAACACGCCCGCCCGGGACAGGTTCTCGACCTCGAGCACCACGTCGCCGGCCGGCACGTCCAGCTTGGGGAAGAGCGCGCTCAGGTCACGGCCGACCATCCGGCGGATCATGTCGTCGACGCTGAGGTCGGCCACCGGCTCGGTGCACACGTGCTTGCCGTCGCGCATGATGGTGATCCGCTGGCAGAGCCGGGTGATCTCCTCGAACCGGTGCGAGATGAACAGGATCGCCGCGCCTTCCTCGCGCAGCGACCGCACCACGGCGAACAGCCGCTCGACCTCGACGCCGGAGAGCGCCGCGGTCGGCTCGTCCATCACCAGGATCCGCGCCTCGCTGGACAGCGCCTTGGCGATCTCGACGATCTGCTGGTCGGCGATGGACAGGCCGCGGGCCGGCCGGTCCGGGTCGAGCTGCACGCCGAGCCGCTGGAACAGCCGGGTCGCCGCCGCGCGCATCGCCTTGCGATCGATCTGGCGCAGGCGGGTCAGCGGCTGGTTGCCCATCGCGATGTTCTCGGCCACCGACAGGTCGGGGAAGAGCGTGGGCTCCTGGTAGATGACCGCGATGCCGGCCGCCTTGGCGTCGGCCGGGCCGGCGAAGTCGACCGGTGAGCCGTTGACCACGAGCCGGCCGGTGTCCGGCCGGTGCACGCCCGCCAGCATCTTCACGATGGTGGACTTGCCGGCGCCGTTCTCACCGACCAGGGCGTGCGCCTCGCCGGGGTAGAGGGGGAAACTGACGCCCTGGACCGCGGCGACCGCCCCGAAGGACTTGGTCACATCGACGACGTCGAGCACGGCTTCGGTAGCCGCCACAGCCACCTCCGGGTAGTTGTTGAAATGTTTCAGTCGGCGTAGGGTCGAACGTAGGTGGCCCGCATCACACGTGTCAAGAACGAACCCGTAACTTGTCTGAAACGCAGAGGAAGTTCGAGGTAGCAACTGGTGGTCGTAGGCAAGGCACCGTCGGTGAAGGACGTGGCGGCCGCCGCGGGCGTCTCGCTGGGCACGGTGTCCAACGTGATGAACCGGCCCGAGATGGTGGCCACGGCGACCCGTGAGCGGGTCGAGCGGGCGATGGCCGACCTGGGCTTCGTGCGCAACGAGTCGGCCCGTCAGCTGCGCGCGGGAACCAGCCGGACCCTGGCCTACGTGATGCTGGACGGCAGCAATCCGTTCTTCCACGACGTGGCGCAGGGCATCGAGCTGGCCGCCGAGGACGCCGACCTGTCGCTGTTCATCTGCAACAGCAACGGCCGCGCGGCCCGCGAGGAGGTGCACCTCGACCGGCTGGTCCAGCAGCGCGTGCAGGGCATCCTGATCACCCCGGTCGACCCCGACTCGGCCTTCCTGGGCGAGGTCAGCCGGCGCGGCATCCCGGTGGTCGTGGTCGACCGGGTACGCGACAGCAACTTCTGTTCGGTGGCGGTCGACGACGTGTACGGCGGCCGGATCGCGGTGGAGCACCTGATCGAGAATGGTCACACCCGGGTCGCCTTCGCCGGTGGCCCCGAGGCGCTGGGCCAGGTGCGGGAGCGTCTGCAGGGCGCCCGTGAGGTCTGGGCCGACAACGGCCTGCCGCCGGAAGATCTGGTCTTCCTGCCGACCGACGCGCTGACCGTGGCCGACGGCCGTGAGGCGGGGGAGCGGCTGGCCGGCCTGCCCGTCCGCCGCCGCCCGACCGCCGCGTTCTGCGCCAACGACCTGGTCGCGCTCGGGCTGCTCCAGCAGGCGATCGGCTCCGGCCGGCGGGTGCCGGAAGACCTGGCCATCGTCGGTTTCGACGACATCGAGTTCGCGGCCGCGGCCGCGGTGCCGCTGACCTCGGTCCGGCAGCCGCGGCAGGAGCTGGGCCGGGCCGCCGCGCAGCTCGTCCTGGACGAGGCGACCAACCCGGCGCACGTCCACGAGCAGGCCATCTTCACGCCCGAGTTGATAGCGCGAGCCTCGACCGCCGTTCACTAGAGGCCAGTGGTAGGCCAGAGCGGCATCCGTGGTCCGGATACCGCTCCGGCCTACCACTGGGTTCGGGCCTTGACCTCTCGTCGGCGCGGGACGTAACGTGGGCGCAACATCATGAAACGTTTCACGGATGGGGCATCGATGACGGTCGTCGACGACTTGCTCGCGCGCAGCAACCGCCTGGGCGCCGACCCGAGGACCACGAACTACGCCGGCGGCAACACGTCGGCCAAGGGCAGCGAGACCGACCCGGTCACCGGCGGCCCGGTCGAGCTGCTCTGGGTCAAGGGCTCCGGCGGCGACCTGGGCACGCTGACCGCGAAGGGCCTGGCCGCGCTCCGCCTCGACCGCCTGCGCGCGCTGCCCGGGGTCTACCCGGGGGTCGACCGCGAGGACGAGATGGTCGCCGCCTTCGACTACTGCCTGCACGGCCGGGGCGGCGCGGCCCCGTCGATCGACACCGCCATGCACGGCCTGGTCGACGCCCCGCACGTGGACCACCTGCATCCGGACGCCGGCATCGCCCTGGCCACCGCAGCCGACGGCCCGCCGCTCACCAAGGAGATCTTCGGCGACAAGGTGCTGTGGGTGCCGTGGCGCCGGCCCGGCTTCCAGCTCGGCCTCGACATCGCCGCCGTGCACCGCGCCAACCCGCAGGCCATCGGCGTTGTCCTCGGCGGCCACGGCGTCACCGCCTGGGGCGCCACCAGCGACGAGTGCGAGGCCAACTCCCGCTTCATCATCGACACCGCCGCCGCCTGGATCGCCGCCAACGGCCGGCCCGATCCCTTCGGGGCGCTGCTGCACCCGCCGCTGCCCGCCGACACACGACGGGAGCGGGCCGCCGCCCTCTTCCCGCTGATCCGCGGCCTCGCCTCCACCGACCGCCCGCAGCTCGGCCACTACACCGACACCGACGTCGTCCTCGACTTCGTCGGCCGCGAGGAGATGTCCACGCTCGCGGCAAAGGGCACCTCGTGCCCCGACCACTTCCTGCGTACCAAGGTGAAGCCCTTGGTCCTGGACACCGCGCCGGACGCGCCGCTGGAGCAGGTGGAGGCCCGGCTGCGCGAGCTGCACGCCGCCTACCGCGAGGACTACCAGGCCTACTACAACCGGTACGCGACCCCGGACAGCCCCGCCATCCGCGGCGCCGACCCGGCCATCGTGCTGGTCCCCGGCGTCGGCATGTTCTCGTTCGGCGCCAACAAGCAGACCGCCCGGGTGGCCGGCGAGTTCTACGTCAACGCGATCAACGTGATGGCCGGCGCCTCGGCCGTCTCGACGTACGCCCCGATCGACGAGTCGGAGAAGTTCCGCATCGAGTACTGGGCCCTCGAGGAGGCCAAGCTCCGGCGGATGCCGAAGCCGGCCCCGCTGGCCACCCGGATCGCGTTCGTCACCGGCGGCGGCTCCGGCATCGGCCGGGCCATCGCGCTGCGGCTGGCCGCCGAGGGCGCCTGCGTGGTCGTCGCCGACCGGGACGCCGAGACGGCCGCCGCGGTGGCCGAGGAGATCGGCGGCCCGGACAAGGCGGTCGCGGTGACCGCCGACGTCACCTCGGGCGAGGCGGTCGCGGCGGCGGTGCGCGAGGCGGTGCTCGCCTTCGGCGGCGTCGACCTGGTCGTCAACAACGCCGGGCTGTCCATCTCCAAGCCGCTGCTGGAGACCACCGAGGCCGACTGGGACCTGCAGCACGACGTGATGGCCAAGGGCTCGTTCCTGGTCTCCCGGGAGACCGCCCGGGTGCTCGTCGCCCAGGGCCTGGGCGGCGACATCGTCTACATCTCCAGCAAGAACTCGTTGTTCGCCGGGCCCAACAACGTCGCCTACGGCGCCACCAAGGCCGACCAGGCCCACCAGGTCCGGCTGCTCGCGGCCGAACTGGGCGGCCACGGCATCCGGGTGAACGGCATCAACCCCGACGGCGTGGTCCGCGGCTCCGGCATCTTCGCCGGCGGCTGGGGCGCCAAGCGGGCGGCGGTCTACGGCGTGCCCGAGGAGGAGCTGGGCGCCTACTACGCGCAGCGCACCCTGCTCAAACGCGAGGTGCTGCCGGAGCACGTGGCCAACGCGGTCTTCGTGCTGACCGCCGGCGAGCTGTCGCACACCACCGGCCTGCACGTCCCGGTCGACGCCGGCGTCGCGGCAGCGTTCCTCCGGTGAAACGGTTCGCCGCGGTCGACCTGGGCGCGTCCTCCGGGCGGGTGATGGTCGGCGCCATCGGAGGGGACGGGCGCCTCGACCTGACCGAGGTGCACCGCTTCCCCAACGAGCCCGTCCGGGTACGCGACACGCTGCACTGGGACGTGCTCGCGCTCTACCGCGGCGTCCTGGAGGGCCTGCGCGCCGCCGGCCCGGTCGACGGCATCGGCATCGACAGCTGGGCCGTCGACTACGGCCTGATCGACGCGGACGGGCGGCTGCTCGGCAACCCGGTGCACTACCGTGACTCGCGCACCGACGGCGTCTTCGAACCGACCTTGCGAAAGCTCGGGGAGGACAAGCTCTACGCGCTGACCGGCCTCCAGAAGCTGCCGTTCAACACGATCTACCAGCTGCTGGCCGAGCCGCTGGCGCCGCTCGCCCACCGGATGCTGCTCATTCCCGACCTGATCGCGTACTGGCTGACCGGTGAGGTCGGCGCCGAACTCACCAACGCCTCCACCACCCAGCTCCTGGACGTGCGGACGGGCAGGTGGGCCGCCGGCCTGATCGACCAGGCGGGGATCCCCGGCCGGCTGCTCCCGCCACTGCGGGCGCCCGGCTCGGTGATCGGCTCGTACCAGGGCACGCCGGTGTTCGCGGTCGGTTCACACGACACCGCATCGGCCGTGGTCGGAGTGCCCGCCGCCGATGCGAACTTCGCCTACATCTCCTGCGGGACGTGGTCGCTGGTCGGCGTCGAGCTGGACGAGCCGGTGCTCAGCGATGAGAGCCGGACGGCCAACTTCACCAACGAGGGCGGCGTCGACGGCACGATCCGCTACCTGCGCAACGTGATGGGGCTCTGGCTGCTCCAGGAGTGTCAGCGCGAATGGAACGTGCCGGATGTGCGCGAGCTGCTCGACGCCGCCGAGGCCGAGCCGTTCGCCGGGGTGATCGACGTCGACCAGCCGGTTTTCCTGCCGCCCGGCGACATGCCCGGCCGGATCGCCGACGCCTTGCCGACGAAGAGATCGGGGCGCGGCGCGATCGTGCGCTGCATCCTGGACAGCCTCGCGCTCGCGCACCGGCGAGCGATCCGGCAGGCGTCGGAACTCTCCGGCAAGAACGTCGACGTGGTTCACATCGTCGGCGGCGGCGCCCGCAACGAACTGCTGTGCCAGCTCACCGCCGACGCGTGCGGCAAGCCGGTGCTGGCCGGGCCGGTCGAGGCCACCGCGCTGGGCAACGTCCTGGTGCAGGCCCGCGCCGCGGGGGTGCTGGACGGCGGCCTACCGGCGTTGCGGTCGGTGTTGCGGGAGACTCAGCAGATCCGGCGGTACGAGCCCCGCGGCGATCCGGACCGCTGGCAGGCGCTGGAGGACCGGTTGTGGGGGTGAGGCAGAGGTGCGCATCGCGCTCTTCGTGACCTGCCTGGCGGACACCATGTTTCCGCAGGCGGCGAAGGCCACCGTCCAGTTGCTCGAGCGGCTCGGGCACGAGGTGGTGTTCCCGCCCGGCCAGACCTGCTGCGGCCAGATGCACATCAACACCGGCTACCAGAAGGACGCGCTGCCCCTGGTGAAAAGGCACGTCAAGACCTTTCTGCCGTACGACGTGGTGGTCGCGCCGTCCGGATCGTGTGTCGGGTCGGTCCGGCACCAGCACGCCATGGTGGCCTCGGCGGCCGGCGACGAGCGGCTCGCGTCCCGGGCCGCGGCGGTGGCGGAGCGTACGTACGAATTGTCGGAGCTCTTGATCGATGTTCTGAAGGTCGAGGACGTGGGGGCGTACTTCCCGCACCGGGTGACCTACCACCCGACCTGCCACTCGCTGCGGGTGCTGCGGGTCGGCGACAAGCCGATGCGGCTGCTGCGCAACGTGCGGGGCATCGACCTGGTCGAGCTGCCGGCGGCCGAGCAGTGCTGCGGGTTCGGGGGCACGTTCGCGCTGAAGAACGCCGACACCTCGGCCGCGATGCTCGCCGACAAGATGGGCCACGTCCTCGACACCGGCGCGTCGGTCTGCACGGCCGGTGACTCGTCCTGCCTCATGCACATCGGCGGCGGGCTGTCCCGGTTGAAGTCCGGGGTACGCACGCTGCACCTGGCCGAGATCCTGGCGGCGACCCCATGACCACCTTCCTGGGCATGCCCGCCCCGCGCGGGGTCGGCCACCTCCGTGGCGACGAATCGTTCCCCCGGGCCGCGCACAAGGCGCTGGCCAACGACCAGCTCCGGCGCAACCTGCGGCACGCCACGACCACGATCCGGGAGAAGTCCGGCCGGGTGATCGCCGAGCTGCCCGACTGGGAGGAGCTGCGCGTGGCCGGGTCGGCGATCAAGGCCGACACCATGGCCCGCCTGCCTGAACTTCTCGAACAGCTGGAAGAACGGGTCACCGCGGCCGGCGGGGTCGTGCACTGGGCGGCGGACGCCAACGAGGCCAACACGATCGTCACCGACCTGGTGCGGGCGACCGGCTCGGAACGCGTCATCAAGATCAAGTCGATGGCCACCCAGGAGATCGGGCTCAACGAGGCCCTCGAGGCGGCCGGGATCCAGCCGGTCGAGACCGACCTGGCCGAGCTGATCGTGCAGCTCGGCCATGATCAGCCCAGCCACATCCTGGTACCGGCGATCCACCGCAACCGCACCGAGATCCGGGACATCTTCCTGCGCGAGATGCCCGGCGTGGACCCCGCGCTGACCGACGACCCGCCGGTGCTGGCCGCGGCGGCCCGGCGCTACCTGAGGGAGACGTTCCTCAGCACCAAGGTGGCCGTGTCCGGGGCCAACTTCGGCATCGCCGAGACCGGCACGCTGTCGGTCGTCGAGTCGGAGGGCAACGGCCGGATGTGCCTGACCCTGCCCGACACGCTGATCACCGTGATGGGCATCGAGAAGGTGCTGCCGACCTGGCAGGACCTGGAGGTGTTCCTGCAGCTGCTGCCGCGGGCGTCGACCGGCGAGCGGATGAACCCGTACACGTCGATGTGGACCGGGGTCACGCCCGGCGACGGCCCCCAGGACTTCCATCTCGTGCTGCTCGACAACGGGCGCACGGCGGTGCTGGCCGACGAGGTGGGCCGGCAGGCGCTGCACTGCATCCGGTGCTCGGCCTGCCTCAACGTCTGCCCGGTGTACGAACGGACGGGCGGGCACGCGTACGGCTCGGTGTATCCGGGGCCGATCGGGGCGGTGCTGTCGCCGCAGCTGACCGGGGTCGAGGACAACGCGTCGCTGCCGTACGCGTCGTCGCTGTGCGGGGCGTGCTTCGACGCCTGCCCGGTGCGGATCGACATCCCGGAGATCCTGGTCCACCTGCGGAACCAGGCGCCACATCCGCGGACCGAGCGCGCGGCGATGGCGGCCGCGGCGTACACCATGGACCACCCCGCCCTGTACGAAGCCGCGCAGCACGCCGCCAAGCTGTCCAAGTACGCGGGCAAGCGCCTGCCACCGCCGCTCTCCGGCTGGACCGCCTCGCGCGACCTGCCCGCCCCGCCGTCCGAGACCTTCCGCGATTGGTGGGAGAGCCGCGATGAGTAGCCGTGACGTCGTCCTCGGCCGGATCCGCGCCTCCCTCGCGGGCTCCGCCCCGGCGGTTGATGTGCCGCGCGACTACCGGCCCGCGCTGGGTGCGGCCGCGTCGCTGGACCTGCTGGTGGAGCGGCTCGCCGACTACAAGGCGGTCGTGCATCGGGCCGCCGCGGTCGCGCCGGTCGTCGCCGAGATCGTCAGCGGCGCTCTGGTCGTACCCCCCGGACTTGATCTTTCTTGGGTCCCCTCCTCGGTGTCGGCCTTGGTCGACGACGGGCTGCCGGCCTCGGCCATCGCCGCCGCGGACGGCGTGCTCACGGCCGCGGCCATCGCCATCGCCGAGACCGGGACCATCGTGCTGGACGCCTCGCCCGACCAGGGCCGCCGCATCATCTCGCTGCTGCCCGACCTGCACATCTGCGTGCTGCGGCCGGCCCAGGTGGTGGCCGGGGTGCCGGACGCCGTCGCGCGGCTGACGCCCGGACGCCCGCTCACCTGGATCAGCGGCCCGTCGGCGACCAGCGACATCGAACTGAACCGCGTCGAAGGGGTGCACGGTCCCCGGAACCTGCACGTGATCCTCCTGGAGGAGTAATGCTCTTAGAACCCAAAACCCGCCGTAAGACCCGGATCGGCCTCGTCGCCGGCGGGCTCGGCACCTACTGGCCGCAGTTCCCCGCGCTGCTGCCGCAACTCCAGGAGTCCGCGCGCTACGTCTCGGCGCGCTTCCAGGAGATGGACGCCGAGGTGACCGACGCCGGGTTCGTCTCCGACGCCCAGGAAGGCGCGATCGCCGCCGAGAAGCTCCGGCAGGCCGACTGCGACCTGATCGTCATGTTCCTGGCCACCTACCTGACCGCCTCGATGGTCCTGCCGATCGCCCAGCGGTCCAACACGCCGATCCTGGTCATCGACCTGCAACCGACCGAGAAGATGGACCACGCGTCCTTCGACACCGGGGCCTGGCTGGCCTACTGCGGCCAGTGCCCGGTGCCCGAGGTCGGCAACACGTTCCGCCGCGCCGGCATCCCGTTCCGGTCGGTGTCCGGCTGGCTGCGCCAGGAGTCGGCGTGGGAGCGCATCGGCACCTGGATCCGCGCGGCGCACGTGCGGGCGGCCCTGCGCCACGCCCGGCACGGGCTGATGGGCCACGTCTACCCGGGCATGCTGGACGTCTCGACCGACCTGACCCTGCTGCCGGTGACGTTCGGCTCGCACGTCGAGGTCCTCGAGTTCGACGACCTGCGCGAGCGGGTGCTCGCGGTCTCCCCGTCCCAGGTCACCGAGCGGATGGAACTCGCGCGCAAGATCTTCACCCTGGACGACACCGTGCAGCAGGACGACTTCGCGTGGGGCGCCCAGGTGTCGGTCGGCCTCGACCAGCTCGTCGAGGACTTCGCGCTCGACTCGATCGCCTACTACCACCGGGGCCTGGCCGGTGAGCAGCACGAACGCCTCGGCGCCGGCATGATCCTCGGTGCGTCGCTGCTGACCGCCCGGGGCATTCCGACGACCGGCGAGTACGAGCTCCGCACCACCGTGGCCCAGCTGGCCACCCAGGTCGTCGGCGCGGGCGGGTCGTTCTGCGAGATCCAGGCGCTCAACTTCGAGGACCAGGTGGTCGAGATGGGCCACGACGGTCCCGCCCACCTGGCGGTCAGCGCACGGGACCCACTGCTGCGCGGGCTCGGCGTCTACCACGGCAAGCGCGGGTGGGGCGTCAGCGTCGAGTTCGACGTACGGGAGGGTCCGGTCACCCTGCTCGGCCTGGGTCAGGACCGGGACGGGAGCCTGATGTTCGTCGCCTCCGAGGGGACGGTCGTGCCCGGACCCCTGCTGGCCATCGGCAACACCACCAGCCGGGTGTCCTTCGGCCGTGACCCGGGCGAGTGGGTGGACGAGTGGAGCGCCAGCGGCGTCGGCCACCACTGGTCCCTCTCCCTCGGCCACCGCGCCGCCGACTACCGGGCCGCGGCCAGCCTCCTCGGCATCGGCTTCATCAGCGTCTGACCGCCTCTGCGCCCTGCGGCGGTGACGTGCTGAGCCAGGTCGGGAGCAAATGGTCCGGCCTGGTCCTGGCGGCGCTCGGCGTCACGGTGACGTCGAGGTCGTCGTTGCGGCCCGGGATCACCACGGCGGCGGCCATGATTGCGGCCCGTCTGGCACGAATGAGGCGGCGGGGTGTTCAGGCGCCGCGGTGGGAGACGCGGGCCCAGATCAGCAGGGCGATCCCGGTCAGGGCGCAGGTCGCCTTGTGCAGCGCCATCAGCACCATGCTGGGGAACTCCCACAGGATGAACGCGAAGACGGGGAAGAGCAGCGGGCCCACGGCTCAGCCCGCGGTGAGTTGCAGGGCGTGGGCGGGTGGCTGGAAGCCGGGCGGCCAGGGGGCGTCGAACAGGGTCTTGCAGATCGTGACGGTGGCCCACGGGACCCAGGGGCCGCGGAGCCTGATCGGGTACGCGCCCTCGAAGTGCAGTTCCACCGAGTAGTCGAGCGGGTTCGGCTGGATCAGGAGCAGGGCGTTGTAGTGGTACGACGTCCACTGGTCGGTCATCAGCAGCAACCGCTGGTTGGTGACGATGGCATGGAACCGTCCGCCGTGGCGCCACCGCGGGGCGGCGGCCGCCTCGGCCCGGCGCCGGTTGCTGGAGTTGATCGCGGCCGAGGCGGCCAGTGACGCGGCGGTGAAGAGCAGGCCGCCGCTGGCGTACATGCTGCTGGAGTATTCGACGTCGGCGCCGCAGTAGATCTGGGTGTCGACGGGGAGCGCGCCGTACTGTTCCTCGCCGGCCCGGCACATGATCGTCGGGGTGACGGGGGTGAGGCGCCGGCCGGCGCGGAGGTGCTCGAGGAGCAGGGTCATCGACTGCCAGCCGGCGACGGCCTGCTCGGCCTCGTGCTGCTGGATCTGCTTCCGGGTGGGCATGTCCCTTTCTGACGGACAGGTCGCGACGAGGTCAGGGGAGCTGGGCGCGGGCGCACTCGGTGACGTACGGCAGGTCGAAGCCGGTGCGCCCGACCAGCGCGGGATGGGTCGCCGCGAGCTGGCGCACCTGGGCCAGCACGGCGGCCCGCACGTCGGCCGGCAGCAGGATCACCCGGCTGCGGGAGGCGACCAGGTCGAGCAGCGCCTCGGGGGTGACGCGGTCGGTCCAGCGGAACTCGGCCGTCTCGACCGGGCCGAAGGGCGGCCCGACGGCGGGTTCGCGGCCCTCTTCGCCGCCGATGATGGTGCCGAGGCGGTCCACCCATTCGGCGGCGGCGGTGTCGCGGACGTTCCACAGGATGCCGAGGCGCCCGCCGGGGGCGAGCACTCGGGCGATCTCGGGCACGGCCCGTTCGCGGTCGACCCAGTGCCAGGCCTGGGCGATGAGCACGACGTCGACCGCGTTGTCGGGGAGGGGGATGTGCTCGGCCGATCCCTGGTGGGTGTCCACGGCCGGCAGGACGCGGCGCAGCTCGGCGAGCATGCCCTCGGAGGGGTCGACGGCGGTCACCGGGAGCCCGCGCTCGGTCAGGCCGCGGGTGAGTTTGCCGGTGCCGGCGCCCAGGTCGAGGACCCGGGGCCGCCCGCCGGGCAGGAGCCAGTCGAGGGCTTCGGTGGGGTAGCCGGGCCGGCCCCGCTCGTAGGTGCGAGCGACGGGGCCGAACGAGTGCGCCTGAACGGAGCGATCATCCACGAGGCGATCATATATACCAGTATCCTAGGATGCTCTACACGATGTGAGTGGGGTTGCTTGCGTTTGAGCAATCACCGGACCGGGAACCTCCTTGAACGAGCCAAGGAGGTCTTACAGATGAGCTTCACCGACAAGATCAAGAACAAGGCCGAGGAACTGACCGGCAAGGGCAAGGAAGAGGCCGGCGACGCGACCGACAACCCGCGTCTCGAGGCCGAGGGCCAGGCCGACCAGACCGACGCGCACGCCAAGCAGGCCGGTGAGCACGTCAAGGACGCCGCGACCGACGTGAAGCGCGCGCTCAGCTAGGACATGTCTCAAATTCGCATCCGGGGCGAAACGACTGGGGCTGAATTTGAGACATGTCCTAGACGACGCAGCACTGAAAAGGGGGCCCGAGGGGCCCCCTTTTCTATTCGGCGATCTGCTTGCGCCACCACTTCTGCCCGGACTCGGGCAGGGTGTCGATCGGGTCGTAGTACGCGTAGAGCTTGCCGGCGACATCCTCGGCCGAGCCCTCCTCGATGGACGTGCGGTAATTCTTCGTCCAGTACGAGATGCCGTGTTCACGGTCGTAGTCGGCGATCATGTGGACCCAGCGCTTGCCGACGAACGGCACGTCGCAGACGATCCGCGGGGTCGCGTACCCGGGCAGGTAGCCCATCATGTCGTGCTGGAGCTGCTGGGCGTGCCAGACCGGGACCCGCCAGTGCTCGGCGTTGGGGATCATGTCGCACATGTAGAAGTAGTACGGCAGGATGCCGGCCTCGCCCTGCATGGCGAAACACAGGTCGAGCAGGTCGGGCGTGGTGGCGTTGACGCCGCGCATGAGCACGCCCTGGTTGCGCACGTCGCGGACGCCGACCTCGAGCAGCATCCGGGCCGCCCGCGCGACCAGCGGGGTCAGCGAGTTCACGTGGTTGATGTGGGTGTGCACGGCCAGGTTGACGCCGCGGCGCTCGGCGGTGATGGCGACCCGGTTCAGGCCTTCGACGACGTCGCCCTGGAGCCAGTGCTGGGGCAGGCCCATCAGGGCCTTGGTGGCGAGGCGGATGTCGCGCACGGTCGGCACCGAGAGCAGGCCCATGAGGTACGCCTCGAGCTGTTTCCAGGGGACGTTGGCCACGTCGCCGCCGCTGACCACGACGTCTCGTACGCCCGGGTGGGACCGGAGGTAGGCCAGGTGTGCCTCGTACCGGTCGACCGGCTTGAGGGACAGCTTGAGCTTGTCGACGGTGGGGGTGCTGTTGCCGACCAGGTCCATGCGGGTGCAGTGGCCGCAGTACTGGGGGCAGGTGGACAGCAGCTCGGCGAGCACCTTGGTGGGGTAGCGGTGGGTGAGGCCCTCGGCGACCCACATGTCGTGTTCGTGCAGGGAGTCGCGGGTGGCGTGCGGGTGTGACGGCCAGTCGAGGTGGCGGTCGGTGGCCACCGGGATCATGTAGCGCCGGACCGGGTCCTCGTAGAACGAGGCGGTGTCGGGCACCCGGCCGGGCACCATGGTGTTGATCATCTGGGGTGGGATGAGCATCGACATGGTGGCCAGGCGCTGCTGGTCGGTCTCGAGGTCGGCGTAGAAGCTCTCGTCGACCAGGTCGCCGAGGACGGCGCGGAGCTGCTTGACGTTCTTGACGCAGTGGACGCGTTGCCACTGCGCGGACTCCCACTGGGCTCTGGTGACGTCGCGCCAGCCGGGGAAGCGGGTCCAGTCGGGCTCGACGAGCTCGTGGCGCCGGTACTCGTACGGCTGCACTGCATTGCCTCCCCGGGCGACGAAGAAAGATCGTCCTCCGACCGTACTGGAGAATCTGCGGTCTAGAAACTGGCCGGGCGAAGGATTTACGGTATGGAAGCTTGAACACAACATGTTTCACAGGAGGCGCGTGGTGAAGGTGGGTCTGAATCGGGTGCTCGAGCCGGCCGGTGTGCTGCCGCAGGCGGCCTGGCGGCTCGACGCGCGCGCGGAGATCGCCGCCGATGAGGTGCGGATCGGGCTGCAGCGGCTCAATCTGGACGCGGCCAGCTTCCGGCAGTTGTCGGTCAAGCACGGCGGTGACGGTGCGGCGGTGCGGGCCGAGGTGCTCGACATCATCGGTACGCGCGGGAAGATGCAGAACCCGGTGACCGGTTCGGGCGGCATGCTGATCGGCGTGGTCGAGCAGGTCGGCCCGGATTCGCCGCTGCCGGTGAAGCCGGGGGACCGGGTGGCGACCCTGGTGTCGTTGACCCTCACGCCGCTGGCCGTGACGGATTCGCTGGAAGGCTGGGACGGGCTGAGCGAGCAGGTGCCGGCGCGCGGGCATGCCATCCTGTTCGGCCGTTCGGTGGTCGCGGTGCTGCCCGACGATCTGCCGGCCGAGCTGGCGCTGGCGGTGTTCGACGTGTGCGGCGCCCCGGCGCTGACCGATCGTGTGGTGCGCGGCTACGACCGGCCGACCGTGGCGGTGCTGGGCGGCGCCGGGAAGTCCGGTTCGCTGGCGCTGGCCGCGGCGAGGCGTGCTGGTGCGCGTACGGCCGGAATCGTGGTCTCGGCGACCGAGCGTGACGCGCTGACCGAGGCCGGCCTGGCCGACGTGGTCGCGGTCGCCGACGCCCGCGATCCGGTGGCCGTCTCCGGCGCGGTGGCCGAGGCGCTCGGTGGGCCGGCGACGGTGACCGTGGTGTGCGTGGACGTGCCGGGCTGTGAGCACGGGGCGATCCTGGCGACGGCCGAGCGCGGCACGGTGATCTTCTTCTCGATGGCGACGAGTTTCCCGGCCGCCGCGCTGGGTGCGGAGGGGCTGGCGGCGGATGTGACGATGCTGATCGGCAACGGGTACGTGCCGGGGCACGCGGCGTTCGCGATCGATCTGGTGAGGAGCGTCCCAGCGGTGCGCGGGTTGTTCGAAAGCCGGATCGCGGGACACTGACCGGCATGACTGCGCTCTACACCAACGGCCGTTTCTACTCCGCCGCCGACCCTCGGGCGACCGCGATGCTGGTCGATGACTCCCGGATCACGTGGCTCGGCACCTCGGCCGACGCGCCCGCCGCGGATCGGGTGACAGATCTGGCCGGCGCGTTGGTGACACCCGCGTTCGTGGACGCCCATGTGCACGCCACGGACACCGGGCTGGCGCTGGACGGGCTCGACCTGTCGGGCACCCGGTCGGCGGCGGAGGTGCTGGACGCGGTGGCGGCGTTCGCGGCGGCTAAGCCGTCGGACGCGGTGGTGCACGGGCACGGCTGGGACGAGTCGATGTGGGCCTCGCAGGTCCCGCCGTCGGCTGGCGAGCTCGACCGCGCCGCGGGTGGCCGCCGGGTCTATCTGTCGCAGGCTTCGGTGCACTCGGCGCTGGTGTCGACGTCGCTGCTGGGTGCGGCGGAGGGCGTTGACGGGTACGACGTTTCGGGCTGGGTGCGGGAGCACGCGCACCATGCGGTGCGGGCGGTGGCGCTGGGCGCGCTGACGCCGGAGCAGCGGACGGCGGCTCAGCGGAGCGCGCTGTCGCGGGCGGCGTCGCTGGGGATCGCGGCGGTGCACGAGTGCGGTGGCCCGGGCACGTCCAGCGAGGCGGATTTCCTTTCGGTGCTCGCGCTGTCCGGGCAGGGGCTGCCGCGGGTGTTCGGCTATTGGGGCGAGCTGGGCGGCGCGGCGAAGGCTCGGGAGCTGGGCGCGGTGGGTGCCGGGGGCGATCTGTACGCGGACGGGGCGCTCGGGTCGCGTACGGCCGCGGTCCGGGATCCGTACGCCGACGGTGACGGCTGCGGCCTCGGGTTCCTGACCGCCGAGCAGGCCGGCGAGCACCTGATCGACTGCGTGAACGAGGGGATGCAGGGCGGTTTCCACGCGATCGGGGACGCGGCGATCGCCACGGTGCTGGACGGGTTCGCGATCGCGGCCAAGGCGCTCGGGGTGGATCGGCTGCGGGCGGGCCGGCACCGGATCGAGCATGTCGAGCTGGCCGACAAGGCGATGATCGCCCGGATGGTGGAGTTCGGGGTGGTCGCCAGCGTGCAGCCGGTGTTCGACGCACTCTGGGGTGGTCCGGAGCGGATGTACGCGCAGCGGCTGGGTGTGGCCCGGGCGATGGCGACGAACCCGATCGGGCAGATGCACGCGACCGGGGTGGCGCTGGCGTTCGGGTCGGACTCGCCGGTGACGGCGCTGGACCCGTGGGCGGTGGTGGCGGCCGCGGCGGCGCCCCGCAACCCGGTGTACCGGATGAGTGTGCGGGCGGCGTTCGCGGCGTCGAGCCGGGGCGGGTGGCGGGCGGCCGGGCAGGACGGTGTGGGGGTGCTGGCGCCGGGGCAGTCGGCGACGTTCGCGGTGTGGGAGACGCCGGGCGGGGTGCGGGACGGGTTGCCTTCGCTGGACGCCTCTCCGGTCTGCCTTCGTACGGTGCTGGACGGTTCGACGATCTTCGAGAGGTAGGGGTACGTGACGGGGAAGCTGGATCTGGATCCGCGGGTGGTGCGGAAGGCGCGACGCCTGGCCGCCCGCGCCGGTCAGCCGGTCGTCGACCTGGCGCGGTCGCACACCACGGTGTCGGTGGAGCGGGCGGTGTTGCGGCTGGCCGGGGTGCGTGGCGCCGACCCGGACGGCATCCCCTGGGTGAACCGGCTGGTCGACGCGGTGATCGCCGACGTCGGCCTTTCGCACGGCGTGTCCCTGCCGGTCTTCCACGCGCTCAAGGACTTCGACGACATCACGGTGCTGGCGCAGAAGGCGGCCGCCGGCGCCGTGCGATTCTCCCTTCCCGACAAGTCGGGCGTGGCTCGACGGTCGGCGTTGAAGGCCGCGCGGGCCGGGCTCGCGCGGGTCGACCGGCGCCGCGCCGAGCGGGAGCGGATGGTGAAGCGGCTGGGCGACCCCGAGCAGCGGCCGTGGATCTATCTGATCGTGGCGACCGGGGACATCCACGAGGACATCCCGCAGGCGCAGGCGGCGGCGCGGGCCGGGGCGGACGTGATCGCGGTGATCCGGTCGACCGGGCAGTCGCTGCTCGACTACGTGCCCGAGGGCGCGACCCGGGAGGGCTTCGCCGGCACGTACGCCACGCAGGAGAACTTCCGGCTGATGCGGGCGGCGCTGGACGACGTGAGCCGGGAACTGGGCCGTTATGTCCGGCTGACCAACTATGCGAGCGGGCTGTGCATGCCGGAGATGGCGGTGATGGCCGGCCTGGAGCGCCTCGACATGATGCTCAACGACTCGATGTACGGCATCCTGTTCCGCGACATCAACCCGATCCGCACCTTCGTCGACCAGCGGTTCTCCCGGCAGGTGCACGCCCGGGCCGGGATCATCATCAACACCGGCGAGGACAACTACCTGACCACGGCCGACGCGGTCGACGCCGCCCACACGGTGACCGTGTCTCAGCTGCTGAACGAGTTCTTCGCGCACGAGGCGGGCCTGGCCGACTGGCAGCTCGGCATCGGGCACGCCTTCGAGATCAACCCCGACGTGCCCGAGTCGTTCCGGCTCGAACTGGCGCACGCCCTGCTGGCGCGGGAGCTGTTCCCCGACGCGCCGCTGAAGTGGATGCCGCCGACCAAGCACATGACCGGCGACGTGTTCCGCGGCAACCTGCTCGACGGCTTCTTCAACCTGGCCGGCGCGATGACCGGCCAGGGCATCCTGCTGGTCGGCATGATGACCGAGGCGGTGGTCACGCCGTGGCTGTCCGACCGGGACATCGCGTTGCAGAACGTCCGCTACGTGCTGGGCGCGGCCGGCGGCCTGCACGAAGACTTCGTCCCGGCGCAAAACGGCTTCATCCAGCAGCGCGCCCACCGGGTCCTCGACGAGGCCATCGACCTGCTGTCCCGCATCGCCGACGACACCCTGCTCAACGCGATCGCCGACGGAACGTTCGGGATCATGCGCCGCCCCGCCGACCGAGGCAAGGGCCTGTCCGGCGTGGCCGCCCACGCCGCTGATTACTTCAACCCGGTCACCGAGCTCCTGGAAGCGTCATGACGATCGTCCGACCGTACGGGGACACCACCGGGGACGGGATGGTGCAGTTGTCGTTCACGCTGCCGGTCCCGCATGACAAGCGGGCCGAGGGGGCCGCGCTCCAGCTCGCCGGGAAGATGGGGATGGAGCCGGCGATGCTGGTGCACAGCCGGCAGATGGGGGACGGTTTCACGTTCTTCGTCGTGTACGGGCGGGTGCGGCACCTCGTGGACACCGAGCAGGTGCAGGTGGTCGAGCGGGACTTCCCGCTGCTGTCGGCCAAGGAGGTGAACGCGGCGATCAAGCGGGGCCTGCGGCGGCGGCTGTCGGTGGTGGGTGCGTGCATCGGGACCGACGCGCACACCGTGGGCATCGACGCCATTCTCAACCTCAAGGGGATCGCGGGGGAGAAGGGGCTGGAGTCGTACCGGGAGATGGCGGTGCTGAACATGGGCGCGCAGGTGTCGGTGCCCGAGCTGGTGGAGACGGCCCGGGCGGCCAAGGCGGACGCGGTGCTGGTGTCGCAGGTGGTCACCCAGCGCGACGCGCACCTGCAGAACACCCGGGCGTTGTCGGCGGCGTTCCGGGAGGCGCTGCCGGCCGGGCGGCGGCCGCTGCTGATCGCCGGCGGGCCGCGGTTCGACGAGATGATGGCGGGCGAGCTGGGTGTCGACCGGATCTTCGGCCGGGGGACCACGCCGCGGGAAGTGGCGTCCTATCTGGTGCACGCCGTCGTGGAGGGTGCTCGATGATCACTGTGACCCATCGCCGGTATGTGCCGTACGCGCACGCGCACTACGCCGGGAACCTGGTCGACGGGGCGTACTCGCTCGGTCTGTTCGGTGATGTGGCGACCGAGGTGTGCATCCGGCTGGACGGCGACGAGGGGCTGTTCGCCTCCTATGCCGACGTGCAGTTCCGGGCGCCGGTGCAGGCCGGCGACGTCCTGGAGGTCACCGCGACGGTCATCAGGATGGGTACGCGGTCGCGCACGATCGACTTCGTCGCGGCCGTGGTGTGCCGTGGCACCGGCGGTTCGGCGGCGGCGGTCCTGCCTGAGCCCATCGTCGCCGTGACCGCCACGGGCACCGTGGTCGTGCCGCCGAAACCGTGACCGCGGCCGTCTGCGTGGATGTCGGCTCGACGTACACGAAGGCCTGTCTGGTCGATCTGGCCGGCGGCGGGCTGATCGCGCGGGCGGAGGTGCCGACCACCGCGTCGACCGATGTGCTGTCCGGGCTCGATGCCGCCGTCGCGCAGTTGCCCGGCCCGGGCGAGCTCTACGTGTGCTCCTCCGCCGGTGGGGGGCTGAGGCTGGCCGTCGTCGGGTACGAGCACCTGGTCACCGCCTCGGCCGGCCATCGTGCCGGGCTGTCCGCGGGCGCCCAGGTGGTGCACGTGGCGGCGGGGCGGCTCGACGGCGCCGCCGTGGCCGCGCTGAGGAAGTCCCGTCCGGATGTGATCCTGCTCGTCGGCGGCACCGACGGCGGCGACGGCGAGGTGCTGCTCCACAACGCCGGCCGGCTGGCCACCGCGCGTCTGCGCCGCCCGGTCGTGGTGGCCGGCAACGCCGAGGTGAGCCCGGCCGCCGCCGCCCGGCTGACCGGACGCGGGATCCCGGTGACCGTCACCGGCAACGTCCTGCCCCGCATCGGCGTCCTGGAGCCGGGCCCGGCCCGGGCGGCGATCCGCGAGGTCTTCCTGCGCCACGTGATCGGCGGCAAGCGGCTGTCCCGCGGCCCGCGGTTCGCGTCGCTGGTCCGCGCGGCGACCCCGGACGCGGTCCTGGCCGGCGTGGAGGTGCTCGCCGACATGACCGCCGGGGGTGTGCTGGTGGTGGACGTGGGCGGGGCGACCACCGACGTCTACTCGGCGCTGGTGCCGGACGCCGAGGAGGAGACCGGGCCGCGCCGGGACGTGGCCGGCACGATGTGGCGGCTGCGGACCGTCGAGGGCGACCTCGGGGTGGCCGTGTCGGCCCCGGGCACGGTCGCCGCGGCCGAGGCGGAAAGACTCGATCCGGTCGATCCCGGCGATCCGGTCGCGCTGGCGTCGGCGGCGGCCACGGTCGCGGTACGCCGGCACGCCCGCGGGCGGGCGCTGCGTGACGTCCGTCTCGTCATCGGATCGGGTGGGGTCCTGCGACACGGTGGAGGTCAACGGGTCCTGGCCGCCGTCCTCGGTGATCTGGCCGGGGGCTGGGCCCCGCCGGACCGGGCCCGTCGGATGATCGACAGTGCCTATGTGCTGGCCGCGGCGGGCCTGCTGGCGGCCGATCATCCGCAGGCGGCCGCCGGTCTGCTGAACCCGTGGTGAACCATTCGGGTACCGGGGGATGACACGCCGACGAACGCGACACGCCCAGGCGCGGGACACGGTGTTGACAGGCGGGCGGGGGTCGGACGTACCGTCGTCAGGTCCCAACGCGGGAAGCGGTTGTTGTTCGCTCCGTTCCTTCGCCCACTGGCCGCGCCCAGGGCCCTCCTCCAGGGGTCAGGCGCACGCCAGGTCCAGGGGGTGGGGGTCGGCGGGGCGGCGCGGACAAGCCGTTGTTCCGGCGTGGGCCAGGGGGTGGAACGGGGGACCAGTAGACAACGGCGCGGCGCGGGCAGCCAGCTCGGCGGCACGTCGGTCCGAAGGTTCCCGCGACACCTTCCTGCCACGTCGTCCGCGGCGAGGACCAAGGGATCCATTGGGGCGTGGTCGTGGCGGCCACGCCCCGATTCCTGCATGTAGCCTTCCGGCGTGGAGTTGACGCTGCAACCACCTGTTCCCCGGGCGCCCGTGCCACCGGTGGCCGACCCGGCCGCGGGACCCCTGCGGCTGTGGGTGTCGGTGGTGCTCGCGGTGCTGGCCGGGGCCTCGATCCTGCTGGCCCTGCCCCCGTACGACCTGTGGCCGCTCGCGCCCGTCGGTGTCGCCCTGCTCGCGGCGGCCACCCACCGCCGCCGGTTGCGCGGCGGTTTCGGCGTCGGCCTGCTCGCCGGCGCGGTGCTGTTCCTCCCGCTGCTGTGGTGGACCACCTTCGCCGGCGGCTGGCTGCCCTGGGTGATCCTGTCCACCTCGCAGGCGGGCTTCGTCGGCCTGCTGGGCCTGGCGTCGGCCTGGACCAGCCCCCTCGTGGACCGGTGGCGTGGGCTGTGGCCGGTGCTGACCGCGGTGCTGTGGACGGCCATGGAGGCGTTCCGCGACCGGGCGCCGTTCGGCGGGTTCCCGTGGGGCCGGCTCGCGTTCAGCCAGGGCGACGCCCCCGCGCTGCGCCTGGCCGCCTGGGGTGGCGCCCCGCTGGTCACCTTCGCCGTGGCCGCCGCCGGTGGCGTGCTGGTGGCCCTGCTGTGGCGCCGCAAGGTGACCGTGGCGCCCGTCGTCGCGTACCTCATCGCCGGGGGTCTGATCGTCGGCGGTCCGGCCCTGGCGCCGGTGGCCGAGGCCGACGGCCCGGCCAAGCTGGTGGCCGTCGTGCAGGGCAACGTGCCCCGTCTCGGCCTCGACTTCAACGCCCAGCGCCGCGCCGTGCTCGACAATCACGTGCGCGCCACCATCGAGCTGGCCAACCAGGTGGCCGAGGGCCGGCAGCGCCGCCCCGAGCTGGTGGTGTGGCCCGAGAACTCCAGCGACATCGACCCGCTGCGCAACCAGGACGCCGCCCAGCAGATCGCGAGCGCGGCCGCCGCCATCGGCGTGCCCATCCTGGTCGGGGCGGTGCTGCGCGGCGACAAGCCCAACGAGGTCAAGAACGCCGGCATCCTGTGGCAGCCGGTCACCGGGCCCGACCAGGCCCAGACCTACATCAAACGGCACCCGGTGCCGTTCGCCGAGTACATGCCGCTGCGCCCGATCGCCCGGTTCGTCGCCGGCGAGAAGGTCGACCTGGTCCGCGACATGGTCGCCGGCGACCACGCCGGGGTCATCGACACCGGTTCGGTCACGGTCGGCGACGTGATCTGCTTCGAGGTCGCGTACGACAGCGTGGTGCGTGACGTGGTCACCGGCGGCGGGCAGATCCTCGCCGTGCAGACCAACAACGCCACCTTCAACGAGGCCGAGGCCCGCCAGCAGCTGGCCATGGTGCAGCTGCGGGCGGTCGAGCACGGCCGGCCCGCCCTGATGGTGTCCACCGTCGGGGTCTCCGCCTTCGTCGACACCGCCGGGCACGTGCAGGCCGACACCGGTTTCAACGTGCCCGCAGTGGTGCTGCGTGACATGCGCCTGAGCGATACGACTACGCTAGCCACGCGCTCGGGCCACTGGCCCGAGATGGCGGTCTGTGTGCTGGCCGTCATTGCCCTGGCCGGGGCGCTGCCGTTGCGCCGACGTCGGCGGGTGGTGGTCGCCTCGGCGACCAGCCCGGAGTCGACGAACGCGGAGGAACGGTGACCGAGGCCGAAGGATATCCGGGGATCGGAAGGGTCCTCGTGATCATCCCGACCTACAACGAGGCGGAGAACATCCGGTTGATCGCCGACCGGGTGCGCAAGGCGGTCCCCTCGGTCGACATTCTGGTCGCCGACGACAACTCCCCGGACGGCACCGGCGCCATCGCCGACGAGCTGGCCGCCGCCGACGACCACGTGTTCGTGCTCCACCGGGCCGGCAAGGAAGGGCTCGGCGCGGCGTACGTCGCCGGCTTCGCCTGGGCCAAGAACAAAGGGTACGACGTCGTCGTCGAGATGGACGCGGACGGCTCGCACGCCCCCGAGGAGCTGCACAAGCTGCTCGACCGGCTGCGCGAGAACGACGCGGTGCTCGGCACCCGCTACATCCCCGGCGGCTCGGTGCACAACTGGCCGATGCACCGGCTGCTGCTGTCGCGCTGCGGCAACATCTACATCCGGATGGCGCTGGGCATGCCGTTCCGGGACGCGACCGGCGGCTACCGGGCGTACAAGATGGAGGTTCTCGACGCCATCGACGTGCCGTCCGTCGCCTCGCAGGGCTACTCGTTCCAGGTCGAGCTGGCCTGGCGGGCGTACCGCAAGGGCTTCAAGCTGGTCGAGGTGCCGATCACGTTCACCGAGCGCGAACGCGGCGACAGCAAGATGAGCTCCAACGTTTTCCGGGAACAGCTGCTCAGGGTCACCACATGGGGCCTGCAGTCGCGCAAGGAGGGGCTGATGAACCGGCTCGGCCGGCGCCCCAAGCAGGGTGCGAGCTGGCCGTGACCGCACGAGGGCGTGTCATGCTGGAGGTATGAGACGCCCGGTGCTCGCCTTTCTCCCCCTCGGTCTGTTCCTGCTCGCGATCGCCGAGATCGCGGCGTTCGTCGGCATGGTCCACTGGGTCGGCGCGTTCTGGGCGATGGTCGTGCTCGCCGCCGCCACCATCACCGGCCTGACGCTGCTGCGCCGCGAGGGAATCCGCGGGTGGCGTGCGTTCCGGGCGGCCGCCGAGGCCGGCCGCCCGCCCGGCGAACAGGTCACCAACTCGCTGGTCGGGCTGCTCGGGGCGCTGCTGCTGGCGGTGCCCGGGTTCATCAGCTCGGTGGCCGGGCTGCTGCTGGTGCTGCCGCCGTTCCGGGCGCTGGCCCGCCACGGGGTGCGGCGCATCGCCGAGCGTCAGGTCTCGTCCGCGGTCGCCGGCGACTTCTTCGGCCCCCGCCACGTGCGTGTCCAGCAGGGCGACCCGGTCTCGTCCCCGCCCAGCCCGCCGCCCGCGTCCCCGACCGGCGTTATCGAGGGCGAGGTCATCCGCTAGGCCGCGCCTCGCACTCGGCCGGGTCATGAAACACGGCCCGCCCCGGACAGCGAAAACGCCCCCTGCTTCGTCGCAGGGGGCGTTTTCCGTGTTGGTGCTTCGCTACCGGCCGCGCCGGGTGCGTACCTCTTCGAGCCGCTCGTTGAGGATGTCCTCGAGCTCGGAGATGGACCGCCGCTCCAGCAGCATGTCCCAGTGGGTGCGCGGCGGTTTCGCCTTCTTCTGCTCCGGCTCGTTGCCGTCCACCAGCCGGGCGATGCTCCCGTCGAACTTGCACTCCCAGGTCATCGGGACCTCGGCGTCGACGGCGAACGGCACCTCGAACTGGTGGCCCTTCACGCACAGGTACTCGCGGGTCTGCCGGGGAGCCAGCTCGGTGTTACGGTCGGACTCGTAGCTGACTGCGCCAAGACGGCTGCCGCGCAGCATGCGTTCGCCCATGATCGGCATTCCCCTCGCTCGTGGTGCTGCTTCCGTTGGTGTAACGAAAGGGACGGTCGCGCGATTCCGCCCGACGCGCCCGTCCAGAAGTCGTCGTGTGTCGGAGGTGTTAACGCTACGAGCGTAGCGGCCCGCACCCCTTACCTGTCACTCAGCGACGCCCCGGAAGTGGACCTTGGTCCACTTTACGCCACTATGAGCACTCTCCACATCCTGCGATATTGCTCACTCGGCGTCCGGTGATCCGATCGGCATCACTCTCGCGGTGACTTCATCTGCCTCGACTTTCCCGTTGTCCCGGCCGCTCACACCCGACGGCCTTTCCGGGGCGGCCGGTCGGCCGGGTTGCGATCTGGACACGGCGATCAATCGTCGTCGATCTCCGGCCTTCCGATCGAGCCCAGGCTGTCGAGCAGACGCTCCCGGGCGGCGGCGAGCCGCTGGGTGTAGTCGGGCATGAAGATCTCGGTCAGCTCGTGCTCCAGGGCGCCCTTGATCGCGTAGATCGGCGACCAGGCGGCCCGATCGGTGCGGTCGACCAGGCCGTCGAACTCGGTCGTGCCCAGCCGGTCGTGGAGCCAGTCGGACATCACCAGGGCCTGGTCGCGACTGAAGGTGATCGTGATGTCCCGGTCCAGATCCACGCGGCTCAGGTCAGGCGTTGGCGGCGGCCCGTGGGGGCGGGGCGGAGCGGGGCCGGCCGCCCAGCGCGGCGAGCGCCGAGGCCAGGTCGCTGATCTGGGCCGAGAGCTGTGCGGCTCGTTCGCCGGCGGCGTCGGCCTCGGCCCGGGAGGCGGCCAGCCGGCGTTCCAGGTCGGCCAGGTCCTGGGCGGCGGTGCGGCGGTCGCGGTCGGCCGAGGCGGTCACGTCGGCCAGAGCACGCTTCGCGTCGTCCCGCTCGGCGGTGGCGGCGGTCAGGGCGGCGCGGGTGTCGGCCAGGCCGGCCTGGGCGATCTCGGCGGTGCCGCGGACCTTGGCCAGCTCGGCTTCGGCGGCGCGGCCGGCCTCGGCCAGCGAGGAGGCCGCGGCCTGACGGGCTTCGGCGAGCGCGGCGGCGGCAGCCTGGCGGGCCTCGGCGAGC